>NZ_UTKY01000031.1 GCF_900583165.1 Pseudomonas viridiflava
AACGGTGACAACTTCAAGCACCTGTACGCCCTGGCCGACAAGCTGGGCGCTGCGGTCGGCGCTTCCCGCGCGGCCGTCGACGCAGGTTTCGTACCCAACGACATGCAGGTCGGCCAGACCGGTAAAATCGTGGCGCCACAGCTGTACATCGCCGTCGGTATCTCCGGCGCGATCCAGCACTTGGCCGGTATGAAAGACTCCAAAGTGATCGTTGCGATCAACAAGGACGAAGAAGCGCCGATCTTCCAGGTAGCTGATTACGGCCTGGTGGCGGACTTGTTCGAAGCCGTACCTGCGTTGCGGCAGGCCGTGTAAGGAGCCATCGGCAGGCGAGCACGTAGCTCGTCTGCCGCAGGTTCAGTCGTACGAACCCTTGCCGGGCATGGTGATGCCATGCAGGTTCACTTTGCGGTACAGCGTTGCACGGGAAATCCCCAGTTCCCGTGCGGCCAGCAGGGGTTTCCAGCGGTTACGCACGAGCGTGTCGATCAACGTCTGGCGTTCCGGGCTGCCACTGACAGTCTCCTGGCCCTTCACCGGCGCACTCGCACCGAGTGTCACTGGCAGATCATCTACTCCGATCACCGGGCTTTTACACACGGCACACGCGTATCGCAGCGCGTGGTGCAGTTGTCGCATATTGCCGGGCCAGCTGTAATTCAACAGCATTTCCAACGCAGACTCGCTCAGTTCTACGCGCTCGCCCGAGCGCTCGCACTCGTCGTCCAACAGTGTGTTGATCAACGCCAGTTTGTCTATGCGCTCGCGTAGCGGAGGAATATCGAAACGTGCGCCACTCAGGCGGAAAAACAGGTCTTCACGAAAGCTTCCGGCTTCAACCAGCGTGGCAATATCGCGGTGGCTGGCACAAATCACCTGAATATCGATGGCCTGGGCGCGCGCACCGCCCAACGGTGCCACTTCGCCTTCGCTGAGTACGCGCAACAGGCGGGTTTGCAGGGCCAGGGGCATGTCGCCGATTTCATCAAGAAACAACGTGCCGCCGTCAGCCTGTTGCAACAGACCGCGCATGCCTTTGGTCGAAGCGCCGGTAAAGGCGCCAGCGGCATAACCGAACAATTCACTCTCTATCAGGCTCTCGGGGATCGCCGCGCAATTCACCGCGACAAAGGGCTTGTCGCGACGTTTGCTCGCAGCATGCAGTTGCAGGGCAAAAAACTCTTTGCCCGCACCGGTCTCACCATGGATCAGCACAGGCAAACCGCGATCCTTGACGCGTACCGCCAGCTCCATCGCCTGAGCAACCTTGGGGTCCAGCGCTGAGGCCGGGCTGCTGGCCATTGGGGCGCTGATGGGGCGGCGGGGCGCCTTGAGGCGCACGTGCAACCCCATCGACGGCAAAAAGTGGATGTTGTCGTCGCCGGCGGCGGGAAGCTTTGCTGAGGCGAAGGCTTCGTCAATATGCGCGGGAATTCGGCCACAACGCTGTAACAGCAGTCGCCGTGCTGCGGGGTTGAGAGCTTCGATGCGGCCATCCCGGTCCCAGGCGAACAGGCATTGCGGTTGACTGTCGACGTAGCCTGGCAGGGGGTGTGCCCGTAATACCCATAGATCTTGGGTGCTGTACATGAAGTACGCATTTTCGAGTTCGGTAGCGCTTTGAATGACCATCTGACGAATCAAATGCTGGCTGCGCCTGTCATCGGGAGCACGCACTGAAGAAACGTCCAATACCGCAAGAATCTCGCCGCTGGGTGAAAATATCGGCGCCGCAGAGCAGGTATTGCCAATGAACGCTGCACGAAAGTGATCGAGCTTGTGCACGGTGACCGGCAGCTTGTCGATCAACACCGCGCTGACGGCTGTCGTGCCTTCTTCTTTCTCCGACCAGCAGGTGCCGACGTCCATCCCGGAACGTCGGTACTCGCCGCGCAGGGCCGAGTCGATCCGGTAGTCAACGGTACATCCCAGCGTATCGGTGAGCATCACACAGTAGTCGGCGTCGCGAACGCGACCGTGCAGCCGCGACATTTCATCACCTGCCAAATGCAGGAAGTCGTCCACTCGCTGGCGGTGCTCGTTGATCTGGTGAGCCTCCAGCACCCTGGGCCCCTGTAGGGATCCCGGGTCGAGCTTGTAATGCTGAACCGAGCGACGCCAGGAATCGAGGATGGCGTTGGGCACCGGCAGCGTCGGGGCATTCTGGGCAGTGCGCAGTACACGACTCACGTGTTCCACATGAGTCTTCGAAAAACCAGAGGACATGGTACCTCCGAAGGTTGGATCTTATTTTTCTGTTGATGGCCATTAAAGGCGGCTTGGCCGATCCCTACAAGCGGAATCCGTCAGCCGGTGTCGGTGAGACATAACCGCTCAATAGTCGCAGCGTCCCACGAGAGACACGAGCGGTTATGTCTTGCGGTGATGGCCTAGGGGGCTGCGTCCAATCACGCGTTGATCCCTCTATTCCGGGCGTTATGGCCGAGTTTCAAGGTGTTGGCATCCGACTTGCTCTGTCAGTCTCAGCAGGCCGCGTCGAACGGTCGCATCCCAACAACAATAACGACAGAGGCAGTACATGAGCGAATTCAACGCTGTGAATTTCTCCCTGACCGGCAAGGTTGCCCTGGTAACAGGCGCTGGTCGTGGCATTGGCCAGGGCATTGCGCTGAGCCTGGCGCAGGCCGGCGCAGACCTGGTACTGGCCGATTACGACCTGGGGATCGCACAAGAGGCTGCCGCCTTGGTCCAGGCACTGGGTCGTCGGGCTGTGGCCCTGCAGGTTGATGTCAGCAAACCTGAGAGCGTCACCAGTTTGATCGAGCAGGTCAGGGCGCAATTTGGCCGCCTGGATGTGGCGGTCAACAACGCGGGCGTGGTCAGCCTCGGTCGGGTCGATGAGCTGGCTGTCAGCGAGTGGGACCGCATCATGAATATCAACGCCCGTGGTGTATTCCTCTGCTGCCAGGCCGAACTCAAACTGATGCGCGAACATAACTTCGGCCGCATCATCAACTTGGCCTCGATTGCCGGCAAAGTCGGTTTCCCGGACCTCTCTCACTACAGCGCCTCCAAATTCGCGGTGATCGGGTTCACCAACGCCTTTGCCAAGGAAGTTGCCCGCGAAGGCATCACGGTCAACGCGCTCTGCCCAGGTGTGGTGGGCACCGGTATGTGGCGCGGTGATGAGGGGCTTTCCGCGCGCTGGGCGCAACCCGGCGAAAGCGAAGTGCAATCCTGGGAGCGGCACCAGTCCAGCCTGCTGCCTCAAGGGGAAGCGCAAACCGTGGAAGACATGGGCCAATTGGCCGTTTACCTGGCGTGTGCGCCCCACGTTACCGGGCAGGCGATCGCTGTTGATGGCGGCTTCTCGCTCTAACTGACCCCGTTCACTAATCAAGTTTATGTCCCCTGGATCCTGATTCAGGGGAGCGGATACGGCTTGCCTGCAGCTTTGTTTCTGAGTGAAGCCAGCAGGCGCATTGATCGAAACAGGAGAACATAATGACAACTACAGTTCTGGCCAAACGTTCCGTTGGCACCGACGTTATCAACTACGACGCTATTGTGATCGGCGCAGGTTTTGGCGGCATTTACATGCTCAAGAAATTGCGCGATGAACTGGGCTTGAAAGTGCGTGCCTTCGACAAGGCCGGTGGTATTGGCGGAACCTGGTTTTGGAACCGCTACCCCGGCGCGTTATCCGACAGCGAATCGTTCGTCTATTGCTTCTCCTGGGACCGTGAGCTGTGCCAGGAATGGGACATCACCACACGCTACCTGACCCAGCCGCAAATCCTGTCCTACTTGAACCACGCCGTGGATCGTCACGACCTGCGCCGCGATATTCAGCTGGAAACAGGCATCACCGCTGCGGTGTTCGACGAGCAGAGCAGCCGTTGGTTGGTCACGGCCGACGACGGTCATCAATACAGCGCCAAATACCTGGTGACGGCGTTGGGCCTGTTGTCCGCAACCAATGTGCCCAAGATCAAAGGCCTCGATCAATTCAAAGGGAGCATGTACCACACTGCAAACTGGCCGGCCGATGCTGTGCTGGAAGGCAAGCGCGTCGGTGTGATCGGTACGGGGTCGACAGGTTGCCAGGTCATCACTGCGATCGCGCCGACCGTCGGCCACCTGACAGTGTTCCAACGCTCTGCGCAGTACACCGTGCCGGTAGGCAACGGCCCAGTCAGTCGCGACTACGTCGACGACATCAAGCGCAATTACGACGCCATCTGGCAGGAGGTGCGGTCGTCGCGCCTGGCGTTCGGCTTCCCGGAAAGCGATATTCCCACCATGAGTGTGGACGCTGCCGAACGCAAAGCCATCTTCCAGCGCGCCTGGGATGGCGGCGGTGGCTTCCGCTACATGTTCCAGACCTTTAACGATATCGCCACCAGTGAAGAGGCCAATATCGAGGCGCAAAATTTCGTTCGCGAGAAGATCGCCGAGATCGTCGAGGACCCGGAGACAGCACGCAAATTGATGCCCCGCGATCTTTACGCCAAGCGCCCGCTGTGCGACAGCGGTTACTACGCCACGTTCAATCGCCCCAATGTGTCGCTGGTTGACGTCAAGGCCAACCCGATCGACGAGATTACCGCCAAGGGCATTCGTACCGCGGACGGGGTCGAGCACGAGCTGGATGTGCTGGTGTTTGCTACCGGCTTTGACGCCGTGGACGGTAACTACAAGCGCATCGATATCCGTGGGCGTGACAACACTTCGATGAAGGATCACTGGGCTGATGGCCCGTCCAGCTACTTATCGGTGGCCACCGCCAAATTCCCGAATATGTTCATGATCCTGGGGCCAAACGGTCCGTTCACCAACCTTCCGCCGACGATTGAAACCGAGGTGGAATGGGTGTCCGATCTGGTTGGGTTCATGGAGCAAAACGAGTTGGCCTGCGTGGAACCCTCTGCGCAAAGCGAGCAGGAATGGGGCAAGACCTGCCAGGACATTGCCGATCAAACGCTGTTCGCCAAGACCGATTCGTGGATCTTCGGCGCCAATATTCCCGGCAAAAGCAACAAGGTGTACTTCTACATGGGCGGCTTGGGCGCCTTCAACGAACAGTTGGCAGCGGTCAAGAGCGATGACTACCGGGGCTTCAAGTTCAAGGCCGTCAGTGTCGAAGGCGCGCCCAAGCGCCGTGTATCGGAGAACCTGCAATGAGCTTGAATAACCCCGAACTCATGCGTCATCAAGCCTTTATAAACGGTGAGTGGCTGGTTGCAGACAATGAAGCCACAATCACGGTGAGCAACCCGTCGACGGGCGCCACCATCGGCCAGGTGCCGCGCATGGGCAAGGCTGAAACACGCCGTGCTATCGAAGCGGCTGAGCACGCGTTGCCGGCCTGGCGTGAGCTTTCGGCCAAGGCGCGCGCAAATGCGTTGCGCCGCTGGTACGACTTGATCATTGAAAACCAGCATGACCTGGCGCACATCATGACGCTGGAGCAGGGCAAGCCGCTACCTGAGGCGCTGGGTGAAATCGTCTTCGCCGCTTCTTACATCGAGTGGTATGCAGAGGAGGGCAAGCGGGTCTACGGTGATATTATTCCGGGCGCAACGGACAAACGCTTGCTGGTCATCAAGCAGCCTGTGGGTGTCTGTGCTGCCATTACACCGTGGAATTTCCCCAGCGCAATGATCACCCGTAAAGCCGGGCCAGCGCTGGCCGCTGGTTGCACAATGGTGATCAAACCGGCCTCCCAGACGCCGTTCTCGGCATTGGCGCTGGTGTACCTCGCCGAACAGGCAGGCATTCCCAAGGGCGTGCTATCGGTGGTCACCGGCGCCGCTGCAGAGATCGCCGAGGAGCTGACCAGCAACCCGGTTGTGCGCAAGATTTCCTTCACGGGGTCTACTGAGATCGGGCGCCAGATCATGGAAAAGTGCGCTCACGACATCAAAAAAGTCTCTCTGGAACTGGGCGGCAACGCGCCCTTTATCGTCTTCGACGATGCCGACCTGGACGCTGCCGTAGAAGGCGCACTCGCATCGAAGTTTCGCAATGCAGGGCAGACCTGCGTCTGCGCCAATCGTCTGTATGTGCACGACAAGGTGTATGACGCCTTCGTCGACAAACTGACCTCAGCGGTCGGCGCGCTGAAGATTGGCGATGGTTTTACCAAGGGCGTCACCCTTGGGCCGCTGATTGATGGGAAAGCTGTCGCCAAGGTGCGTGAGCATATCGAGGATGCGTTGGCCAAAGGCGCCAAGGTCGTCCAGGGCGGTGGGGCACATACCCAGGGCGCTAATTTCTTTGAGCCCACCATCTTGGTGGATGTGCCGGACAGCGCACGTGTCGCCAAAGAGGAGACCTTCGGCCCGCTTGCACCGGTCTTTCGCTTCTTCGATGACGCCGAGGTCATCGCTAAGGCCAATGACACCGAGTTCGGCCTGGCGGCGTATTTCTACACCGCGAACCTGAGCCGGGTGTTTCGTCTGGGTGAGGCGCTGGAGTACGGCATCGTCGGGGTCAACACCGGGATTATCAGTTCTGAGGCCGCGCCGTTTGGTGGGGTCAAGGCATCGGGTGTTGGCCGGGAGGGCTCCAAATACGGGCTGGAGGATTACCTGGAGATCAAATACCTGTGCCTGGCCGGCATTTGATTTGTAGCGACCCATTTTTCAACTGATTGCTTTTTTGAGTGACCGCCAGGGCGTTGCCCTGCGGTCCGGTCAACGCTGTGTCGTAAAACATAAAAACAATAGGAAAAATCGACATGAACATCGCTTGGAAATTGCCGCTGGGGCTCGGGCTCCTGTCATGCATCGCCGTGCCTGCCTCTGCCGAGGACGCTTCTTCGAAATGGGGAACCGGAGATTGGGGAGGGGTACGCAGTGAGCTACTGGAGCAGGGCGTTGATGTAATCGTCGGTTACGTCGGCGAAGCCGCCACCAATGTCCACGGAGGCTATAACCATGACCGCACGGCGCGTTATACCGCGCAATGGGCACTGGGCACGCACCTGGATCTGCAAAAGTTGCTCGGCTGGAATGAGGCTGAGTTCCAGCTGCTGGTAACTGAACGCAACGGCAACAACCTCTCCAACGAGCGCGTTTCCGATCCGCGTGCGCCACAGCTCAGTTCGGTGCAGGAGGTGTGGGGCAGGGGGCAGACTTGGCGCCTGACCCAGATGTGGTATCGCCAGAAGTTTTTCAATAGCGCCCTGGATCTCAAGTTCGGCCGCGTGGGCGTCAATGAGGATTTCGCCAGTTTCCCCTGCGACTTCCAGAGCCTGTCATTTTGCAGTGCCCCCATCGGCAACGTCGCTGGGGATATCTGGTACAGCGGGCCAGTGAGCCAGTGGGGCGGGCGCGTGCGCTATAACCTCAATGATCGCTGGGCGGTACAAGTGGGGGCGTATGAGCAAAATCCGTCATACCTGGAGACAGGCAACGGTTTCAAGCTTAGCGGCAGTGGCACCAAAGGCGCGTTGGTGCCGGTTGAGGTCATCTGGAAACCCATCGTCGGTAAAGATGCCTTACCCGGTGAATACCGCTTGGGTTACTACCACAGCAGTGCCAGCGCCAACGATCTGTACGACGACGTCAACGGTAACCCGCAGGTGTTGACCGGCCAGGCGCCAAAGTCACGCAGCAGCAAACACGGCGCATGGGTCATTGGCCAACAGCAGCTTACAACCCATAACGGCGATGCTTCGCGTGGTCTGAGCGTATTTGCCAGCCTGACCGTGCACGACAAAGCCACCAGTGGTATCGAAAGCTTCCAGAATATCGGCGCGGTCTACAAAGGCCCGTTTGATGCGCGGCCCCAAGATGACCTCGGCGTGGGCATCGCACGCCTCAAGGTCAATGACGACGTCACCAAGCGCCAGCGTCTGATCAATGAAAGCACGGGCATCAGCGACTACGACGACCCGCAGTACGTGCCCGTGCAGCACAGCGAATACAACATCGAACTCAACTACGGCGTACACGTGACCGATTGGCTGACCGTGCGCCCGAACGTGCAGTACGTGCGCAATCCAGGGGGTGTCTACGAGGTGGACAATGCCTGGGTCGCCGGTGTGAAGCTGCAGGCAAGCTTCTGAGCCTGGGCATATATGTGAGCAGTCTGTAACCCTCATCACGAATAAGAAGGAACACCCGCATGACTAAGTCTTTGGGAAAAGTTGCTTTTGTAACCGGTGCCGGTCAAGGGATCGGAGAGGCCATTGCCTTGCGTTTGGCGGCCGATGGTTTCGCCGTAGCCTGTGCCGATATGAACCTTGAAACAGCCTGTGAGGTCGCTGAAAACATCCGCAGAACCGGCGGTAAAGCCTTGGCGATAAAGGTCGATGTGTCCGATCGCGAGGATGTATTCAAGGCCGTGCAGGCGGCGGTGGATGGCCTGGGTGACCTGCATGTGGTCATCAATAACGCAGGCATTGCGCCCATTGCGCCCATCGAGTCGATCACGCCAGAGATCTATCGCCGCACGTTCGACATCAACGTGGGCGGTGTGCTCTGGGGCATACAGGCAGCAGTAAAGGCGTTCAAGGCGTTAGGTCACGGCGGCAAAATCATCAGTGCTTCTTCGCAGGCAGGTCATATCGGCAACCCAGACCTGGCTGTGTACGGTGGGACCAAGTTTGCCGTGCGTGGTATCACCCAGACGGCGGCCCGGGAACTGGCGCACCTGGGGATCACGGTTAACGCCTACTGCCCTGGCATCGTGAACACCCCCATGATGCGCAAGGTCGCCCAGGATGTGGCCGACAACGCCAATCAAAGCATTGAATGGGGAATGGAACAGTTTGCCCAATACATCACCCTCAAGCGACTTTCCCAGCCCGAAGATGTGGCGGCCTGTGTTTCGTTCTTGTCCGGCCCTGATTCCAACTACATGACCGGCCAGGCCGTGATCATTGATGGCGGAATGGTATTTAACTGATTTTTCATCAGCGCTGGGGAACGCTCAAGCGTGCATACGTTGAGCGTTTTGCGCAGGCGACGTGAGGGAATGAGATGACAATTACCAAAGGCATTGCATCGCCGGCCAAATTTCTGGTCCAGGCCGATGCGCTAGCGGATTTAGCACTGCATGGCAAAGCCTTCGGGGCGAATGCCTATTTGATCTGCGATCAATTTATCGTCGGCCGTGTGCATGAGAAGGCGATGCCGGGGTTCAAGACCGAACAACGTGCGGAGTTGGCCGTGTTTGGTGGGCAATGTTCAGACAGTGAAATCAACCGGCACGTGGAGGCGGCACGCGGCGCCGATTATGTCGTGGGGATAGGGGGCGGGAAAACCCTGGATACCGCTAAGGCGGCTGCACACTTCCTGGAAAAACCCATACTCATCCTGCCGACGCTTGCCTCTACCGACGCGCCTTGTACGGCGATTTCGGTGATTTACAACGACGACGATACGTTTAATCGCTATTTGTTTTTATCCAAAAACCCGGACGTTGTATTAGCCGACACACGCATTCTGGCCGAACAGCCCCCGCGGTTTTTTGCTGCGGGTGTGGGTGACGGTCTGGCCACGTATTTCGAGGCGCGAGCGTGCTTTGCCGCCCAGCGCGACAATCTGATCCTGGGCAATGACGGCAAGATGCTCAAACCCACATTGATCGGATTTGCGATTGCGCAAACGTGTTACGAGACCATCAAAAAATATTCGGCCCAAGCGGCATTCGCGGTGCAGAACAACGCCATCACGGCTGCCCTGGAGAATACGATTGAGGCCACCATCTACATGTCGGCGGTCGGGGCGGAGTCCGGTGGGTGCGCCGCTGCGCATGCGATCCATAACGGCATGACCAACGTGCATGACCTGCACGGTGCACAACACGGGGAAAAAGTCGTGTTTGGCCTGTTCACCCAGCTCGTGATGGAAGCTGCGCCAATGGCGGAGATTGAGGAGGTGGTGGACATTGCCATGGCCGTGGGGTTGCCTCTGACGCTCGAAGATTTGGGGCTCAAACACTTCAAAGAAGCGGAATGGAGAAAAGTTGCCGAGTTGGCCTGCGATAAAAACGACACGATGCACAACATGCCTTTCACGGTGACGCCGAACTTGGTGTATGACGCGATCGTGGCGACTGACGCATTGCTGCATGGGTTCAAGCGACAAAAGGCTGTGCACTAGCCACTTGATTGGGTACCCGTTTTGAGGCGTCTACAACGCTAAAAACGGTTTTGCGCCGTCAATCGTTCAACTCGATTGGCGGCGCCTTTTTTTGTGCAGAACTGACGGTTATCCGTATCAGTGAGCCTGCGCGATGCCTTTAAGCTTGGCGACTTGGGTTGCCAAAACATCCATCAAGTCCGGGGACAGGCAGTCGTAGGTCTCCAGGCCGATTGAGCGCAGGCGTGTACGAATGCCCTTCATCTGCTCAGGAGGGGTGCCGGTTTCAATGATCGAAGAAACGAACGCCGCAAACCCCGGCGTAGACCAACCAGCCTGTGGCGACAGTTCAGTGTGGACGAAGTCCAGGCCATAGAAGGCGTGATCTTTGTTCTCGATACGCCCGTACAGATGCGCGTGGCACGCGGTGCAGGCGTGGCGTTGAATGGCTGCGTTCTTGTCGACGATTGCGAGTTTTTCTGCATGTGCAGTGACGCTGACAGCATCACGCGGAACCACCGCGATGACGGCAAATGTCGCGCCCGCCGGTTTCCAGCATTTGCTGCAACCGCATGCATGGTTATGCAGGGTCTGGGCAGCGATGGTCACCTCGACCTTATCCGCGGCGCACAGGCACTGCAGAGTGCCACCTGTGAAGTCAGCGGCAGCAGGGGATAGACCGTTATCCAGTGATGGATGAAGTTTGATGTCGCTCACTGTGTATCTCCAGATCGTTAAGGAATTCGAAATGCCCGAGGGATTTACCGCCCCCCGGGCCTCACATCAGTACTTGATGACAGTGCGGATCGATTTACCTTCATGCATCAGGTCGAACGCTTCATTGATACGTTCCAGTGGCATGGTGTGGGTGACAAAAGGCGCCAGCTCGATTTCGCCTTTCATCGCGTCTTCAACCATTTTCGGCAGTTGCGTACGGCCTTTGACGCCGCCAAACGCCGAGCCTTTCCAGGTACGACCAGTCACAAGCTGGAAGGGACGTGTGGAGATCTCCTGACCTGCACCGGCCACGCCGATGACAATGGATTGCCCCCAGCCACGGTGCGAACTTTCCAGCGCGGCGCGCATGACATTCACATTGCCGATGCATTCGAACGAGTGGTCCACACCCCAGCCGGTCGCTTCAATGATGACTTGCTGGATCGGCTTTTCATGGTCTTTCGGGTTGATGCAGTCAGTCGCACCGAAAGACTTGGCGAGTTCAAACTTGCCCGGATTGGTGTCCACGGCAATGATGCGACCGGCCTTGGCCTGGCGCGCGCCTTGAATAACGGCAAGACCAATACCGCCGAGACCGAATACTGCAACGGTGTCACCCGGCTGAACCTTGGCGGTGTTATGCACTGCGCCAATCCCGGTGGTTACGCCGCAGCCCAACAGGCATACGTGCTCAGGGTTGGCGTCTGGGTTGATCTTCGCGACAGAGACTTCCGCCACCACGGTGTACTCACTGAATGTCGAGCAACCCATGTAGTGATAGAGCGGCTGGCCATTATAGGAAAACCGTGTGGTGCCATCGGGCATAACGCCCTTGCCCTGGGTCTCACGGACCGCCACGCAAAGGTTGGTCTTGCCAGACTTGCAGAACAGGCATTCGCCGCATTCAGCGGTGTACAGCGGGATAACGTGGTCGCCCGGCTTGAGGCTGGTGACACCTTCGCCGACTTCCACGACGATGCCTGCGCCTTCATGGCCCAGAACCACCGGAAACAAGCCCTCAGGGTCATCACCCGACAAGGTGAAGGCATCGGTATGGCATACGCCGGTATCGGTGATTTTGATCAGCACTTCACCTTTGCGCGGCGGCGCCACATCGATCTCGACGATTTGAAGTGGCTTGCCCGGTTCAAATGCAACTGCAGCACGGGATTTCATAAAGGTTTCTCCAAGTAGTAAGGCTCGTATGGCGGGTGCAACGTAGGGCCTGAAGGGTTCGGGGCTTACTTGAGGTAAGTGCGCACCAGTGAAACCACTTCATCGATCGAGGCACGCTGTGCCTGCGACGTGTCGGTCAGCTGTGAAAACTCTTCCCTGAGATGGCTTTCTAGAACACCAGCCATCAAACCGTTTACCGCGCCACGCAGCGCTGCGATCTGTTGCAGAACCGGGCCGCATTCAGCACCTTGTTCAAGTGCAGCTTGCAGGGCATCCAGTTGGCCTCTGACCCGATTGACTCTGCCTAATACACGTTTTTTTTCAGCGGGCGAATGTGGCATTGAACGACTCCAGTATAGGCGTGGTGGTTAGTGTACGCCGGTACTGAGGGGGAGTATGTGAATATACTGGCTGGGAGTATATTGGCCCGCCTTGCAAACATACATGGGCGTTTCGTTTGGGGACTGATCGCAATATGTTTGTAATGCTCACAAGGCGCCGGTGGCATTGGCTAGGGAGCAGGATGACGCTGAAGTTGATCACGTAGCGAGTTGGCCAGCGCTTCGACTGCCGCTTCGTTGCGCCGGTAGAAGTGAAAGGGCCCCGTCCGACAGCCATCAACCAGCCCCGCCCGTTTGAGCACTGCCAAATGTTGGGACACGGTCGATTGGGACAGGCCGCATCGCTGGGTGATCTGGCCGACACTGATTCCGCGTTCTACGTCCCATTTTTGCAGGGGGAAATACAGCTGTGGGGCGTTTAACCACTTCAGGATTTCCCGCCGCAGCGGATGGGCAATCGCACGTACGGCGGCATCGACGTGAAGCCGGGGGCGTTTCTGCTGTTGCTTACACATGGACTGTCCCATTGCTGCCAGTTGGATCAGCCCAGCATGTCGGCCAGGGATTCGGCAATCAGTTGATAGGATCGGCAACGCGCTTTGGCGTCATAGATGCGTGCATCAATGATCACTTCATCCGCTTGGGTCGTTGCGATGAACTGGCGTAGCCAACTGCCGACGTCGTCCTGGTCACCTGTCGCCGTGCACAGCATCGCCTGGTTGAGGGTGTGCCGATCAATGTTGGTAAGGCTGTCCATAAAACCCTCCGAGGGACGCGGTAGCGGGCCTGCTTTGCCGGCGTACAGGTTGCACACCCACTGCCGGTGAGAGCTGGCGATGTAATCGGCTTCGGCCCGTGACGGGGCGGCAAAGGCGTTGACGCCTGCGATCACATAGGGCTGTTTGAGCGCCGCCGATGGGCGAAACGACGTACGGTAGTGCGTAATCGCATCCATCAGAAAGCGCGGTGCGAAGTGTGAGGCGAAGGCATAGGGCAGCCCGAGCTTGGCGGCAAGGTCCGCGCTGTTCATGCTTGAACCCAGGAGCCAGAGTGGCACCTCGTGGGGGCCGGGAATCGCCCGCACCGGCTGATGCCCGTTGTCCGCCAGGTAATCCTGCACATCGTGAATATCCTGCGTGAAATCACGCTCTGAAGCGTCACCGCGCAAGGCTCGAATGGCCGCCCCCGCTGAACCTGGTGCTCGACCGATACCCAGGTCGATGCGGCCAGGGAACAAGGTGGCCAATGTGCCGAACTGCTCGGCTACCATCAAGGGCGAGTGGTTGGGCAGCATGATGCCGCCGGAGCCCACGCGCAGTGTCTGGGTGGCCGCTGCCAGATGCTGGACGAGCAACGTGGTTGCCGAGGAAGCAATGCCCGGCAGGTCATGATGCTCGGCGACCCAGTAACGTTTGTAACCGTGGGCTTCCACATGCCGCGCCAAAGCGACCGCGTCATTCAGTGTGTCCGTAAAAGTTTTACCGTCGCCAATCATCATTAGGTCAAGCACAGAGAGGGCTGTCATTGCAGGCTCCTTTTTCATATCAGGTGGAGAGGGCGTTACAGCGATGTAAAGTCAGGCCCGTGCGGATGACGTTCCAGGCGACGATCAATATCGCGCAGGGTTGTCAGGCAGCGTTGCAGCTTCAGATAAATATCGCCGCCGTAGTCCCAGCCGAGCACGCCAATGCTGCCGGTGTAGCCGACGCTGTTTAGCGCTGCGACCACGGCGAAGTTGTCCAACTCTCCTCGATCTACCGGTTCCATCGTGGCCACGCCGCCCCAGCCCAGTTCGCTGAGCGTGCTGCCTGAGAGCACGACTTGCATCAACCAGGGTTGCATGGCTTCAAGGCGTTGCTGAAGTTCGCCCTCCTGACTGGCGTACCAGTGATAGCCGTTGAAGGATGCGCCCAGGTGCGGGTGAGCGAAGTATTCGCAGATCTGCACCACCTCAGCCGTGGTTTGGGTGACGTGGTGAAGATGGGGGTACAGCGCAATTCTCAAGCCGCGCCGCGCTGCGATGGGCAGTACCGACTCGATGAACCGCATGATGGCCGAGCTACCGTTGACCGAGGTTTGGACTGCCAGTTCGATGAGTTCCACGCCTTCGACGCTTTCGATGATTCGCCTTATGAGGTGATCATTGCGCCCTTCGTGCAGCACCAAATACAGGCCTTCAACCCGCAGACCATGCTGCTCGCGAACGCGCGGCAGCAGGCGCAGGTCGGTCAGCGGCGTGCCGCCCCAGGCTGACACCGTGATGCCATCAAAACCCAGTTCGGCGAGCATTTCGCACTGCGACTGAAAGGCGTAGACACCCATTGAAGAGTAAAAACATGAATCGAGTGCATGGACGCGATGGGCCACGGTCTGTCTCCTTGCCTAGCGTGGCATTTCGGTCAATAGGGCCCATTCAGGGTGTGCGGCCAGACGTTGCTCCATGGAGCGAAAGGCCGTGGCTGAACGGCGCAGGTTGCCGTAAACGTCGCCACCCATGCTTTGCCATCCCAGCACGCCGACACGACCGGTAAAACCTCGGCGTTCAAGGGCGCCGAGTAGAACGAAGTTATCCATCTCGCCTTCATCCAGCGGTTCGATGGTCGCCAGGCCGCCCCAACCCAATGGAGAGCGACGTGTGCCGGCAATGTTTACGTGCTGGAGCCAGGGCCACAGCGCATCAAGGCGTTCTTCCAACTTGCCTTCTTCAGTGGCGTACCAGTGATAACCGTTGAACACGATATTCAGTCGGGGGTGGTTGAACTCCCGGCACAGTGCAATGGCTTCGGTGGTGGTTTGCAGGCCATAGCGCGCGTGCGGATAAAGATTGATGTGCAGGCCTCTGCGCTCACAGATAGGCAATAGGCGCTCAAGCATGCGGCGGTCAAAATTGGTGACTTCCTCACCTGAATGCAGCGCCAGTTCAATCGTGGTGCAACCTTCAAGACTCTCGAATACCTGGGTCACGAACGCTTCGAGGCCTTTGCGGTAGATCAAGTAGACCGCGCCCACGTCCAGGCCCCAGGTGGGTTTGACCTGAGGAATCGACTTCAGGTCTTGGCTCCACGCCGACATCGTCATGCCTTGATAGCCATGTTCGGCGAGCATTTCGCACTGTGCCGCCAAGGGGTAGGTACCCATGGCGGTCTGGAAGATGAGGTCCATGTGGTGAAGGGCGCGATTCATGGGGTAGCCTGCATAGGTTGAGAGGCGACAGGGAGGGTGATGCTGGGAAAGTGCGGCAGCAGGTATTCAGCCAGCTCATCGATAACTTCAGCGGCAGGGCGGCGTTGCGGCTTGAAGTGCAGAGCAACATGACCCACCCCCTGATCCTGTTGGCGTTTCCAGTGCTCGATGAGTGCATTACGCCCGGCGCGCAATACCCGGCCGGCCTGCACGGGATGGTTCGGGTCGCGATCCAGATCAAACAACGTGCCGTAGCCGTAGGGTTTGTGCACATCGTTGCCACAGACGGCACGCCAGCGTTCGATCACCTGGGGAATCAGCGCAGGGTTGGAGGTGTAGGAGAGAATCCCGTCACTGTGTTCGCCGATCCATTCCTGCGTTTGGCCGGCGTGGCCGACGATAAGGGTGGGCAAGCGCGTCCCGACAGGTTTTGGCACCAGGTCAATTTCACCGTTCAACCGGCCATAGAAACGCGATGTATGTGTGGCCCAATGGCTTTGTGTGGTCGCGCGAATGATATCTAGCGCGTCGCGAAAGCGTTCGGCGCGGTTATCAAAATCCAAGCCGAACGCCGGGTATTCGATCGGCCGGTCGCCGGTGGCCAGCCCCAGGATGAATCGCCCGCCCAGCAATTGGTCCACGCTGGCGGCCTGCTTGGCGACAATCAGTGGGTCGCGCAACGGCAGGACGATACCCGCCGTGCCAATCGCAATATGCTTGGTCACGGCCGCCAGGTAGCCGGCATAGACCAATGGATCGAGGATCTGGCCGACATCCCCGAAGTTAGGGTCATAGAACGGTACATCCCGCAGCCAGATTGCGGAGAAGCCAGCTTCGTCCACACGTTGAGCCATCTGCGCGTGATCTTGCAGGGTAGGGCCTGGGCTGTTCGGGTAGCTTTCCAGTGGGGCAATAAAACCGAAGGTCAAATGCCCTTGTTTGAATACGCGGGCATAGCCCGGGTGCTGCTGTAGCTCCGGAGCGATTGCGCGTGCGCAAGGTTGAGAGGTCATCGGGGTGCGCTCGTAGTAGCGGATGGCGGTGACATTGAAGGCGAGATGCGCGCCATAAAGTCACGATGGAGGGGACTATAGGCGCTATGATTGGAAAGAAAAACAGGATTAAATTCCGATCATTTGTGAAAATAACGCTCAAATAAATGAGGCTGTTCATGGATCATTTCGGCGCGCTCAGCGCATTTGTTCAGGCAGCACATACCCGCAGCTTCACTGAGGCCGGGCGCAGAACCGGGGTTTCTTCCTCGGCTGTTGGAAAGGCGGTGGCGCGGCTGGAGGAAGAGTTGGGCGTGCGGCTGTTTCATCGCTCTACCCGCGCAATCACATTGACGGCGGAAGGCAGCCTTTTTCTGGAGCGTTGTCAGCGGATTTTTGCGGAGTATGAAGTCGCCAAGCGTGAGCTCACTCAAGCGGCCGGCAACCCGCAGGGCAAACTGCGCCTTGGCTTGCCACAACTGGGCATGCGGTTGATGCCTCATTTGATTGCGTTTCAGCAGGCGTATCCAGAAGTGGAATTGGAACTGGAGTTCAGTGATCGCCTGGTGAATGTGATTGAGGAAGGCTTCGATGCCGTGATGCGCATTGGCGAGGTCGATGACTCGCGACTGATGATGCGTAAGCTCAACGGCTACAGCCACCGCTTGGTCGCATCGCCAAACTACCTTGCGCGTCGAGGTGTGCCTGCGCGGCCGACGGACCTTTCGAACCATGCTTGCCTGCGATACCGCTATCCCACCAGCGGAAAGCTTGATCCTTGGCCATTGGTGACGAAGAAAGGGCAAGACGCGCTGGAGCTGGGCCAATCGGCGACGTCGAACGCGATTGAAGCCTTGCTGGCAATGGCAGAAGCAGGGCAGGGCATCGCCTGCCTGCCCGACTTTTTTATCGAGGATGCCATCGCGGCAGGGCGTTTGGTGCCGGTATTGGACCGGTACATCAGCGATCACCGCACGTTCAGCATCTTGTGGCCGTCCAGCCGACAGCCGCTGCCCAAGATCAAGGCGTTTGTCAGTTTCATGGCCTCACGCCTGACGTGAACCGCTGCAGCGCGCCAAACGCAACTGCCGGCGCACTGGTTGACCAGAGCGCCGGCAGCGGTTGCGTAAGGCTCAATCACGCATTGTTGGATGGCTTGGCCGCAAAAGCGCCTTCACCCAGCAATGCAACGACCAGTGCAGTCACGCTCAAGTAGATTGGATATTCCCAGCCGCCATTGGCGTTGGTGAAGCTCCAGCCGTTACCGAAGTGCACGGTTGCCGCGACAAACAGCTGGACCACTGCCAGTGCCGCTACCCAGCGTGCATACACGCCCAATACCAGCATCAGGCCGCCGATCACTTCGAATGCCATGACCGGATAAGCCAGGAAGCCTGGAAAACCGATGGACTCGAAAAAGCCTGCGGTGCCGGCTGGCGTGAACACCAGCACTTTGGTCAAACCGTGGGCGATGAACATGATGCCGAGGGCCAGGCGCATCACGAATGCAGCGTAGGGTGCAGTGCGAGAATCAATCATGGTGTAGCTCCTTTTATTTAGTTGGCAAGGGACAGCGTGTGGCTTAGCCATTGAGAGAAATCGGCCAGTTCTTCACCGATAATCTCGTGGGCCATGTTGTAGAAATGGGTTTCGTGTTTGACGCCGATGCGATCCAGCCAGGCATCTGCCTCGCTCGCCCAGTCAATCGGCAGGACAGCGTCCTGGTGGCCGTGGGCGATGAACGCCGTGACCGACTTGAGGCGTTCGGCTGAGGCGATCCGGGGGGCAATTTCGCGCAGCATGCGGCCGCTCAATATCGCGAAGCCCGCCACCAGTTCCGGCTCGGTGACGCCCAGGCTCGCGCTCATGATGCCGCCCTGGCTGAAGCCTGCGATGACCGTCGGCAAGGCAGGTAGCGCTTCGATAAACCGCTGCAACAGCAGGCGGCTGGCTTCCGCCTGTTCCTGGTTGAACGACGGACCATTGCTGGTGAAGTTCACCTGGTACCAGGCAAAGCCTTGTGGGCCGACCTGCAAGGGGGCGCGAACCAGAATGACTTCCAGCTCTTCAGGCAGTGATTCGGCCAAGGCAGCAAGATTGCCTTCGTTCGAACCCACACCGTGCAGCAGAATCAAGCGGCCTTTCGGGGTGAAAGTACTGCAGCCTTTGCGGAAAAACAGACCCGTCTGTGGTTCGCGGGCTGCGTCGGAAAATGTAGTGTCACGCATGGTCAATAGTGCCTTGAGTCAGTTGAGTAGGTTCGTAGCCAGTGGACGGGGCCGATGAGAACAAGTAGCTGTCCATGGCCAGCACGCCGTAGGTCACGCCGCCCTCCAATACCTGTGTCTCATAGCCTTCCCCGGCTGCGCCGAGGGCGATCAGCAAGGGCAGAAAGTGTTCATCGGTAGGGTGAGCCCGCTCAGCCGACGGCGCGTACTGCTTGAAGTCCAGCAATTGTCCGGTGTTACCGTCCTGCAGGGTTTGAGCGGTCCACGCGGCGAACGCATCGACGTAGGCAGCGCTCTCGCGGGTGGCGCCGCGGAACTCATACAAGTTGTGGGTCAGGCTGCCTGACGCGACGATCAGCACATTCATATCCCGCAGTGGCTTGAGCGCGTCGCCCAGCTTCCAGGCCTGATGAGTGTCAAGGCTGGCCGGCATGGAGACCTGCACCACCGGGATATCCGCTTCGGGTGCCAGGTACAACAGCGGCACCCAGGCGCCATGGTCCAGGCCGCGTTGAGCGTCCAGTCGCGACTGCCAGCCGGCAGCCTGCAACAGGTCTACGATATGCCCAGCCAGGGCGGGAGCGCCCGGTGCGGGGTAGCTCAATTGATACAGTGCGTCGGGAAACCCTCCAAAATCATGGATGGTCGCAGGCGCGGTGCTCGCCGTGACAAGGACTTCGCCGCGCGTCATCCAATGCGGAGAGAGGACGACGATGGCGTCAGGTCGCGGCAGCTCGCGACCGACCTGAGCCAGGCGGGGACCCGCCAGGCCAGGTTCGATGGCGAACATTGGAGCACCATGAGACACAAACAGCAGGGGAAACGGGGTGTTCATGGTGAAATGCTCCGTTGGGGTTACTTGCTAAGCCAGACCGGGGCGATGGACGTGCCCAGGCCGGCGCCATAGCCGAGGTAGATATTCAGACCTGCCAACGGCTCCAGGTAGCGAGCGTTGATCAGTGCGCCGGTGTCGACGGTGTTCCAACCCAGGCTGCGAGCCAGGGCTATGGCCGTCTGCTTGGCGCGTTCACTGTCACTGGCCACGAATACGCTGCCACGCTGGTCATTGGCGAACGTCGGCCCATCGCCCAGTACCTGAGCAAACAAGGTGTTGAAGGCTTTGACGACCTGGGCCTGTGGCACTGCCTTGGCGATTTCTTCGCTGGCGCTGGTGACGTGGCCGATGGTCAGCGACATGTAATCGGCGCTGAGTGGGTTGGTGATATCGATGATGACCTTGCCGCTCAGATCGCCCAGGCTCTGCAGCGCCGCGACGGCGTCTGCGTAGGCCGTGGCAAGCACCACCACGTCACTGTCGCCCAGCGCCTGCTCGGCGTTAAAGGCAGTCACCTGTTCGAACTGGGCTGCCAGCGCTTCTGCTTTCTGGATGTCACGCCCCGTAATACGGACCACGTGACCAGCGCCAGACAGCTGCTTGGCGAACGCTGAACCCATGTTGCCGGTACCCACTACTGTAATTTTCATATCGACCTCTTAAGCGTTGGTGTGTGTTTCGATGGGCTCAGTTTATAGATTGAGATTTTGAGATAAATAAGGCCAAATGTGATTGATAGTTCCACTAAGTGAGACAGTAATGGACAGAGCGTTGGAGATGCAGGTGTTCTGCACCGTGGTCGACAAAGGTACTTTCGTAGGCGCGGCCGACACCCTGGAAATGTCCAAGGCGGCCATCTCGCGTTATGTGAGTGCCCTTGAGGAACGCCTGGGGGCGCGGCTGCTGCATCGCACCACGCGCAAGCTCTCGCTGACGGAGGAGGGTAGGCAGTTCTACCATCAGGCACGGGAGGTGCTGGCGCTGATGGATCAGGCAGAGGAGGCTGTATCGTCTGCAGCCCCGGAACCCAGCGGTGTGTTGCGGGTGAATGCGCCGGTCAGTTTCGGCGTTTTGCACCTTGCGCCGCTGTGGGGGGCGTTTATGAGTGCGCACCCGAACGTTGAGTTGGATATCAGTTTGAATGACCGTTTGGTAGACCTGGTGGATGAGGGCTTCGACGCTGCGATACGCATTGCGCGCATGGAGAATTCATCGCTGGTTGGGCGGCGGCTGGCAGGCACGCGCATGTGCCTGTGTGCGTCGCCCGATTACCTGGCGAGCCATCCCCCGCTGCGTACACTGGCGGACCTGGCTGAACACGGCGTCATCGCCTATACCAACTTTGCGACGGGCAATGACTGGCAATTCGACGGGCCCGATGGCCGCGTCAGCGTGCGCACCCGGTCGAGCGTGCGCTGCAACAATGGCGATACGTGCCGCAGTATCGCCCTTGCGGGTGGGGGCATTGCCTTGCAGCCAAGCTTTATGGTCGGTGAGGATTTACGCAGCGGAGCCCTGGTGGAAATCTTGCCTGAATACCGCTCCATCGAGTTGGGCATTTACGTGGTTTATCCCACGCGCAAGCACCTGGCGAGCAAGGTGCGGGCACTGATCAGCTTTTTGGCTGAACGGTTCGCCGATCCCGAGTGGGAGCGCTAGAGGGTTTAATTGGCGCGCATCAGGACCGCTGCAAGAAACTGTGCAGGTCCGCGGCAAACTTTTGCGGATTCTTGAACGCCAGAAAGTGGTCGCCCTGTTCGGCTTTGTCGTACACATGCAGTACCGAATCGCGGATCACTGAATTCATCCACTTCTGACTGTCCAGCCAGTCACTGTATTCCCCGGTGAATATCGCGGTGGGCACGTCGATCTTGGTTTGGATGACGTCTCGCCAATCGTTGGTGACATGATCGAAAAGCACCAATCCGGTGAACGCCATGTCGTCGTTTATGGCCGCCTGGACCAAGCTGATTGCATTGTGAAAATAAGGTGAGTCGAGTGCCATAGCGCGTTCGAGTACGCGCGTTCGTGAAACCAACTGGTTGGTCGGGGTCATGTTCACATAGGAGTCGATCATGCGCTCCGGTGATGTGGTGAAAGCCCCGGCATCCAGCCGCTGTTGTTCAGTCCAATCGGCGTGACAGTAGACTGAAGGTGCCTGGTCGATGATGCTCAGGGTGCGAATACCTTGGGTTCCGAACAGATCGATGTACGCCCACATCACCGACGCCCCCATCGACCAACCGCAATAGTGTGCCTCAGGCAAACCCAAGTGCTCGGCAAACTCTTTGACGTCCATGGCATAGCGGGAAATGCGATTACCCGACGCGGTTTTTTCGGAGAAGCCCTGGTTGCGCACATCCAGCACGTAGACGTGATAGTGCTTGCTGAGGATATGCATGAGGTGGAAATACATCGCACCGTTGGCCGACCAACCCGGGATAAAAATTAACGGTTGCCCTTCACCTGCTTCCCAATACGCCAGATTGACGCGGTCACTAGTACTGAAGCTGCTGACTTTAAGGTCGGGAAAGTCCGAGGTGCGGAAGGCCTGGCCGATGATTTCGTGGGGAAAGTAAAAGTCTTCGCCGAGCAGGGCTGGGAGCGATTGCTTGATCAGGGGGTACTTCACGGTCCAATCCTGTGTCGATTCAAATGACGGTCGAGCGACGATAGGGCTTGGACAGTTCGAGGATAAATACCCAAAATGCCGGAACATTCGAAACGGATCATTGGTAATGGATCGTCTGAGCAGTATGGCGGCATTTGTCAAAGCCGTTGAAATGGGGTCATTCAGTGCCGCGGGTGATGCGTTGCAGATGTCGGCGCAATTGATCGGCAAGCACGTGCATCATCTTGAGCAGCACCTCGGTGTGCGCTTGCTCAACCGTACTACGCGCAGGCAAAGCCTCACCGACTTCGGCCGCGAGTTTTACGAGCGTTGCAAATTCATCCTGGCCGAAGTTGAAACCGCCGAAAACCTGGCAGCGCATACCCAGGCTGCGCCAAGCGGACGACTGCGCATTAACGCGCCCGTCAGTTTTGGTATGCAGTCCCTTTCGCCCTGCCTGCCGGCCTATATGGAGGCCAATCCTCAGGTGAGCGTAGAACTGAGCCTGGCCAATAGTGCAGTCGATCTGATCGATGAGGGCTTTGATGTGGTGTTCAGAGTCGGGGTGTTGGCCGACAGTGGCTTGGTTGCCAAGGCACTGGCACCTTACAGGCTAGTGTTGTGCGCCGCGCCGTCTTACCTTGAAGGCAAGACCCCGATAGAGACGCCTTGGGACCTGCAGAATCATGAGTGCCTGGGGTTTTCCCACACTGAGTTGCGCACGCATTGGACGTTCAATGGGCCTGAAGGAACCGTCGTTGTTCCCGTCGGCAGCCGGTTCATGGCCGATCACGGCGAACCGCTGCTGTGCGCCGCCCTGGCGGGGCTGGGGATACTCCTCCAGCCAGTGGAACTGGTGCGAAAATCGCTTCTTGCTGGGGCGCTCGTCACATTACTGCCGGATTACCCGCCACCCATTCGCCCTTTGCACGTGCTGTACGCCCCCGACCGCCAGCTCACCCCCAAGCTGCGCAGTTTCCTTGACTTCGCCATGCAGAACTTCGGTGCCGACTCCGTAGAACCTGAGTCCTTTTGAAACAGGCTGTTGTAGATCACCAACCGGAATTGACATTTATCCAGGAGCGGCTAAGCCATACA
The DNA here is from genome assembly GCF_900583165.1 of Pseudomonas viridiflava. Classification (GTDB taxonomy): domain Bacteria; phylum Pseudomonadota; class Gammaproteobacteria; order Pseudomonadales; family Pseudomonadaceae; genus Aquipseudomonas. The sequence goes on from NZ_UTKY01000031.1 coordinate 23,237, forward strand.
GTGGCCGCTTTGTTTTCTACATAACGGTAGGAACTGATGGCGGGCATAAGGCCCGTACATTCTTGATGGAGAAATGATGAATATCCAACTGAAGACGAAACGCGCACTGGTTACCGCTTCGACTGGCGGCATCGGTTTTGCGGTGGCCAAGGGGCTTGCCGAGGCAGGCGCCGCCGTCGTCGTCAATGGTCGCAGTGAAGGCTCAGTGAATGCAGCGGTTGCCCGTCTGCTGGCAGAAGTGCCGGGGGCCAGTATCAGTGGTGTGGCGGCAGACCTAAGCACCGCGCCAGGGGTGGCAACCTTGTTGGCCGGTATCAGTGATATCGACATTTTGGTAAACAACGCCGGTATTTACGAGCCGCTGGATTTCTTCGAAGCCGGCGATGACGTGTGGGACGATTACTGGAATACCAACGTGATGTCAGGCGTTCGCTTGAGCCGTGCGTTGCTGCCCGCCATGGTTGATCGCGGATGGGGGAGGGTGGTGTTCGTTGCGTCCGAGTCGGCACGCAACATTCCTGCGGACATGATTCACTATGGCGTTTCCAAGACAGCCCAATTGGCACTGGCCCGAGGGTTGGCCAAACGCGTAGCTGGCAGTGGTGTGACGGTCAATAGCGTGCTGCCAGGCCCTACGCTGTCTGACGGCGTCGCCGACATGATGAAGGACGAAGTCGAGAGCACCGGAAAATCCCTTGAAGCGGTGGTCGCCGAATTTGTCATGGCGCATCGCCCAAGCTCGATCATCCAACGCGCCGCCAGCGTTGAGGAAGTGGCTAACATGATTGTCTATGTCTGCTCTACCCAGGCATCGGCCACCACCGGCGCTTCATTGAGAGTCGATGGTGGTGTGGTAGACGATATCGTCTGACAGGGCTTAAAGGCTGGCGGGACACGTATGGATTCGAAAGTGCCCGCCCATGTCGAGCCGCTGTGGCTCAACCTTTCAACGACATGCCCAAGCCAATAGGCTCGAGTAATTGCACGATCAGCTCTGCGGTGTTGCGCACCACTTGGTCATTACGGCGGTCCGGGTGCATGGCGACCCAAATGTCGAGTTCAAGCATTGATCGCTGGCTCTGTAGCCTGACCAGACGATCGTCATTGTCACCGATAAAACACGGTAATCCTGCAACGCCGACGCCGGTGCACGCGGCCTCGTATTGGTGGCTTAAATCTGTGACCTCGCAGACAACGCGTCTCGGACCGATCAATTTGTAAAGCCAACGCTTATGGGCAAAGTCACCTTGCCGATCAGTGTAGCCAACGAATTCCCATTTGTCCTCATCCAGCGCATTGGCGTAACCAGCCGCCGCGTACAGCGCAAACTGCATCAGCCCGACCTTTCTGGTGATGTCGGTATCTTCTACAGGTGGCGAAAGACGCAATGCCAGGTCAGCTTCGAGGCGGGCCAGAGATACAAAGTGCGGTTCGCTAAGAATAGATAGCTGCACCTGTGGAAACTTCGCGCAGAGCTCAGCCAGGTTAGGTGTGAGCAAATGCCTTGCCAGGACAGGTGGTGCAGTGATGGTGACGTTGGTCCGCACAGCCGACTTGGATGACGAGCATTTGCGTTCCACCGCGAATGCCTTGGCTTCAATGTCCAATACGTCCTGCAGTATCTGCTGACCTATTTCTGTTAGGCGCGACTCGCGAGAGAGCCGGTCGACCAGACGCACATTGAGTTGGGCTTCTAAGGCCGCTAGCCGCCGACTCACTGTGGCTTGGTTCACATTGAGTGTACGTGCAGCCCCCGAAAGGCTGCCGGCCGTGGCAATTGCCAAAAAGAAACGCAGATCTTCCCAGTCCATGAACCATGCTTTTATGCATTGAATGTTTGCGAATACTAGTATTTACGCATGGCAAGTCAAGCGCTACCGTTTGCCCATCAACTCACAGCGACCGCCAATCATGTCCAGCGCACCCTCCAAAAATACATCCTTGGTAGCGATCCAGATCGCGGCCTGTCTTGGTTTTCTAGTCGTCCAACTTGACGTTAGCGTGGTTAACGTTGGTTTGGGAGCATTGAAAATCGCATTCGATACAGACCTTACAGGCCTGCAATGGGTGATCAACAGTTATGCGCTTGCATTCTCGGCGCTGCTGATTTTGGGAGGCGCAGGCGGTGACAAGTTCGGTGCCAAAACTGTGTTCGCGTCAGGCTTTGCGGTCTTCACTCTCGCATCCGTAGGCTGCGCCCTGTCCGACAGCATGGGCATGCTGATAGGTATGCGCATTATCCAAGGAGTGGGGGCCGCTTTCCTGGTACCCACCTCACTCACATTGATACGGCTGGCATTTGAGGACCCTGCTAAAAGGCGTTCCGCTGTGGCGGCGTGGGGTGCCTGTGGAGGCATCGCTTTGGCCGCGGGGCCTATAGTGGGAGGTCTGCTGATCGAGTCGCTGGGCTGGCCAAGTGTGTTTTTGCTTAACGTCCCCCTCGGCTTGATTGCCATCGGTTTGATCATCCGATATGCACCATCCTCTCCTCGGGTCGATAAGAAAGTAGACATTCCAGGGCAAGTCAGCATCGGGATTTTACTGGCGTCTCTGACCTATGCACTGACTGAATCAAGTTCCAAGGGTTGGGGGACTGAAACGTTTTCAATTCTGGCAATGGCCGTGTTCTGCGCGGTGGCGTTCGTTTTGATTGAACGACGTGCATCAGATCCCATGCTTCCAGGCCGACTGGCCCGGAACAAAACGTTGGCAACTACTGCATTGGCCGGCGCTGCCATCAATTTCACTTTCTATGGCACCGTTTTTGTATTCAGCATCTACTTTCAGTCGTTCTTGCATTACGACGCGTTCAGGACGGGGCTGGCGTTCATACCGCTGACGGCAGTGCTGACCCTCTCCACGATGATCTCGTCTCGGATCGCCAGGTATGTGAGCGCTCAGCGCATCATTACCATCGGTTTCCTGATCCAGGCAGCCGGCTTCGTGGCGTTGGCCCGCGTCACGCCTGAGACATCGCTGTGGTACCTGAATATTGCCTTGATGGTCGTAGGTATTGGTAGCGCGTCATCCGTGCCCTCGATCACCAATTCGATGCTTTCGTCGGTGTCTTCGCATGACGCCGGTATTGCCTCGGGATTGATGGCGTCCGCCAGACAGTTGGGCGGTGTCATCGGCGTTGCCGTGTTTGGGGGGATGATCACCAGCACCGAGCCCGCTGCGTTTTCCGCAGGGTTATCGACGGCAATGATAGTGTCTGCGGTCGTTCTGACCGCTTGCATCGCCGTGAATCACTGGGTGAACCAGGCGACCAGGTCGCCCGTAAACGGCTGACTCCCAGCTATCTCTGACTTACTGGCCTCAACTCAAAGGAGTTTTTATGACGCAGCTTACCGGCTCGAATGACAGAGTCAGCTCGAAGGTCGACATTGACTACCCGGACTTCACACAGTTACCCACCCATGTGCAGGAAAAGTTTGAGAGGCTGCCAACGAAGGTCAACTTTTTCCGGATGCTCGGTCATAGCCCGGGCGCATTCAATCCGATCATCGATTTGACCAATGCGATATTCAAGGATCTGACGATTTCCGACTATCACAAGGAGCTGATGGTTTTACTCACGGCTGCACACGAAAACGTTGCCTATGAGTGGGAGCAGCATGTCTCCATCGCTCAAGTTGCGGGTGTTCGTCAGGACCAGTTTATTGCCATCGCAGAGGGTAGCCTGGAGGATATCCATGCTTTTAAAGACGACGAGCGAGTGCTGCTGCGGTTTGGTCACGCTATTCTTGCGAAAGGTAAAGCACCGGGCGTTCTGTTCAAGCACGCCTTGGAGCACTTTTCTCTCCAGGAATTAAGCGATGCAATTATCGTGATTGGCTACTATCGGATGTTGTCAGGCTATATCCAAACGTTCGATATCGCGATTGACGCACAAAAGGACGGAAGTTGGATCAAGGGCTGAAGTAGATGCACAGGCTGCGCATGCCCGGATAAACCGGACATGCGCAGCGGCAGATCATACCAACTGCAATACGTCGTTCACGGCTTTACGCGGCTTTTGTGGCCAGTTGGCTGCGCCCGGGTAGCCAACGGTGATCAACATCACCGGTACTTCTTCATCGGAGAGACCAAACTCCTTGGCCACTGCGGCCTGATCAAAACCGATCATGGGCGTCGAAACCAGGCCTTGGCCCTTGGCGGCCAACATCAGGGTCATCGCCGCGAGTGAGCCAGAGCGAATGGCTTCGTCGCGCTGCAATTGAGCGTTTTCCTGGTACATGCCTTGCGCCGCACCTACCCACATGTCGTAGATCGCCTGGTCAATGATTCCGGCGTCCAGGGTTGGCTTCAAGGCTGCCGGCAGGGTTACATGCGGGTTCAGGGTGCCGCAGACAATAAAGGTCACGGCGGCATCCATGACCTTTTGCTGGCCGAAAGCCAATGGCAGTAGACGCGCTTTGGCTTCGGTGCTGCGCACGGCCAAAAACTTCCAGTTTTGCAGGTTAAAGGCGGAGGGCGCGTGGGTGGCCAGGTTGACCAGTTCGGCGACCTGGGCGTCCGTCAACGAACGTTCAGTGTCGTAGCTGTTGGCGGAGATGCGGGACTTAATAACTTCAGCGATAGCGGACATGATGGTCTCTGTGCGGGATAGGTTTGCGCAGGACACGGTTGTCACTCTTGAGCCTGCGCCTTGTTTCAACTCAGCGGCTGAAACCGTCGAACGGGGTCATGTAAACGGCGCCGAACGGGTCCAGGCGCTTGCGGATTTCGGCGTCGGGCGTGCCGTAGACCACGAGGCTGGTGATGGTGCACAGCTCCAGGAAACGTTGGCCGAACGGCGCGAATGTGGTGTCGACATGGCTGACCACGGCATCCACGTTATAGCGCTCAAGGATGTGCACGGTGCTGTCGTCTTCATTGACGCTGTATTCGTACACCAATGTGCCAGGTTCGGCGCGGGTAGCGGCAACGATGGTGGCGATCAGTGCTTTGAATTCAGCGAACTCTGCGGGTTTGACCGCAAGGGAGAACAGGCAGGAAATATGGGGATGCATGGGGGTGGTCTCCGGCAGGTTTACGACAAATACCTGCACGGCAGCATCGCTGGATCAGCCGGTGCATGCGGTGCAGGTCAGGGGCGTCAAGACTTTTCGGGTGCTTCCCCGAATAGCTTGCCGGCGCCGGCCCAATCCGATGCGGCTACGTCTTCGAAAATCACGTAGATGTAATTGGCATCGGTACCGGTGTGTTTAACGATGCTTTCGGTGATATCAGCTGCAACAGCAGCTTTCTGCGCATGTTCTTTACCTTCGAACCAGCTCACACGTACGACGGGCATGATGTATTCCTTCTGGGACATTGATCTGGAAGAGGTGCACGAAATGCACCGTTGTCTGACTGGAATCCATCGTACTGTTGAATGAGGTGGCGATAAACGGCCTACAACTATAATCTGGGTAGATCAAAACTCTACAATGATGGGTGTGGCATGGTTCCTATCGATTCCTTCCAAGGCGTGATCACCTTCGTTGTGGCGGCGCGCTCCTCCAGCTTTACCCAGGCAGCCGAGCGATTGGGGTTGTCCAAATCTGCTGTGGGCAAGGCCATCGCGCGCTTGGAAGAACGGCTGGGCACGCAGTTGTTCCATCGCACCACCCGCAGGATTTCCCTTACCGCCGATGGCGAGGCCTACTTCGCAGCCTGCTCCACGGCGCTGGAAGAAATTGGTACCGCTGAAAGCGGGCTGGGCCCCGGTGGCGGTGAACCCTCGGGCCGCTTGCGGGTGGATATTCCGGTGGCGTTTGGACGCCGGGTCGTCGCGCCACTGTTGTTTGAGATCGCCAACAAATACCCGGCGCTTCAATTGAGCCTGACGTTTTCCGATCACTTGGTGGACCCGTTTGAAGAAGGTATCGATTTGTTGGTGCGCTTCGGCGAGTTGCAGGACACCAGCGGCCTGGTAGCACGGCGATTGACCCGTCAACGCTGGGCTGTCTGTGCGTCACCTGGCTACCTTGCGCGCTTCGGAACCCCGCAAACCCTGGAAGAGCTGACCCAGCATCGCTGCATCGTCGGTCATCGGCGCGGCCAGCCGCTTTCATGGCGAGTGATGCAAGCGGGTAAAACCGTGCGTTACGCGCCCCCTTCAACCCATCAGATTGGCGATGGCGAAGCCATGATTCTGGCCGCCGTGGCGGGTACGGGCTTATGCCAAATGCCGCGTAGCCTGTTCCAGGATGATATCGAGGCGGGCAGGCTGGTCGAGGTGTTGCAAGCCTATGAGCCTGAAGCGGTTGATGTACATGCGGTGTGGCCCAAAGTGTCGCACCTGCGCCCCAAGGTTCGGTATGTGGTCGACGAGTTGGTCAAGTTGTGTGCGCATTGGCAGTAAAGGCTGCACGCACCGTTAATCGCTGAACAGCTCGAACATCAGTTGTCGGAACCATTTATTGGCGGGGTCCCGGTTGTATTTGCCGTGCCAGAACAAGTTGATGGCGATCTCGGGCAAGGGCAACGGGACCGGCAGGCTGGTAAGCCCGAACGGCTGCGCGCAGCTGTTGGCGAACCGCTCGGGAACGGTCGCGATCAAGTCGGTGTTTTCCAGGATATGCCCGACCGCTACAAAGTGCGGCACTTCCAAGCGAATCTCACGTTGCAGACCCGCACGCTGCATATGCATGTCGATTTCGCCATGCCCGGTGCTGGCCGCAACGATCCTGACGTGCCCAAACTCACAGAAACGCTCACGGGTCATGGGCTGTTGGGTCAATGGATGATCTTTTCTGCACAGGCATACATAGCGATGGTGGAACAACCGCCGCTGGTAAAAGCCCGCTTGCAGGTCTGGCAGCAGCCCAACTGCCAGATCCACCTCGCCACTGGCCAGGCTTTCAGATAGCTGGGCATTGCTTCGAAGCGTACTCACCGAAATGCCTGGGGCCAGTTTGAGCAGCGCGTCGATCAGGCGCGGCACGAAATAAATTTCCCCGATGTCGGTCATCGCAACCACAAAGCGTTTTCGGCTGGTGGCCGGATCGAATTCGTCGTGGCGGTTTATCGCACCGTGCAACAGGCCGATCGCTTGGGATACCGGTTCTGCCAGCTGCACTGCGAATGGGGTTGGCTGCATGCCGTTGGGGGTTCGCACGAACAACTCATCGTTGAACGTGACACGCAGACGCTTCAACGCATTGCTGACGGCCGGCTGAGTCAGGCCAAGGCTTTCAGCCGACACAGACACACTTCGATCTACCAGCAATTGGTTGAAGATCACCAAAAGATTCAGGTCCAGCTCACGCAGATTCATCGTCGGTTCTCTTGGACATAGGGCGGGTGACATTATTTTTATATTCACGCTGGTGATAGTTTGTATGGAGGGCAGGGCATTTATCAATGGTTTGTGAATAGTCATGATCGGGCTATTCCAAAAACAAACATAAGGTTTTCCCATGACTAGCCCTCATTCTGTCTTGCAAGTGGGCATCGTCGGCGGCGGTATCGCTGGCGTGGCCTTGGCACTTGATCTCTGCCGTCATCCGCACCTGGACGTGACGTTATTTGAAGCCGCACCTGCCTTCGGTGAAGTGGGTGCTGGTGTTTCGTTCGGCGCAAATGCCGTGCGCGCTATTGAAGGCCTGGGAATCGGCACGCCTTACGAGCGTATTGCTGACCGCACCCCACAACCCTGGCAAGACATTTGGTTTGAATGGCGCCGCGGCGTGGATGCCGGCTACCTGGGTGCCAGCATTGCTGATGGCGTGGGCCAGTCCTCCGTGCATCGCGCCGATTTTCTCGATGCATTGGCCCAGCAACTTCCGGACGGTATTGCCCGCTTCGACAAGCGCGCCGTCAGCGTGCGTGAGACCGGCGACAGGGTCAGCGTCCAATTTACCGATGGCACTGACTACGAATGTGACCTGCTGATCGCTGCCGACGGTATCAAATCATCCCTTCGCGACTATGTGCTCCAGGGCCTGGGCCTGCCTCTTGTCGCACCTCGGTTCAGTGGTACCTGCGCTTACCGCGGCATGATTGATAGCGAGCAGCTGCGCCAGGCCTATCGCGCGGCTGGCGTCGATGAGCACCTGATCAATGTTCCGCAAATGTACCTGGGGCTCGACGCTCATATCCTTACGTTCCCGGTCAAGCAAGGTCGGCTGATCAATGTGGTGGCCTTCGTCTCCGATCGCTCCAAGCCCAACCCGGTGTGGCCGCAAGACACGCCATGGGTCAAGAGCACCACCCAGGCACAGATGCTGGAGGCGTTCGCGCATTGGGGCGATGCCGTACGCGTACTGCTCGAATGCATCCCTGCGCCAACGCTGTGGGCACTGCATGAACTGGATGAGCTTGCAGGCTACACCCATGGCCGCGTCGGCCTGATCGGTGACGCTGCCCACGCCATGCTGCCCCATCAAGGCGCCGGCGCCGGCCAAGGGCTTGAAGATGCCTGGTTGCTTGCGCGCCTGTTGGGCGACCCGCGAGTCCTTGAGAGCAACGCCCAAAACGTCTTGCAGGTGTATGACGAGATCCGCCGACCGCGCGCGTGCCGGGTGCAACGTACGTCATGGGAAGCGGGCGAACTCTACGAATACCGAGCCCCTCATGTCGAAGGCCAGGAGTCCCTGTTGTCGACGACGTTGGCCAGTCGTTTCGATTGGCTGTGGAACCACGATATGCAATCGGACCTGGCACAGGCCCGTACTCGGCTCGGGTGGGCCGAGGCTGTTTGAAGTGCATACGGCACCAGCACTCAGTGACTGGCGCGATAGACCCACAATAAAAAAGGTTAAACGACCATGACCGTCAGTATTTCAAATACCCCCGATATGCTTGAATTTTTCCGCGATGCAGCCGGGTTGAAAAACGCCGCTGGCAACCCGCGCAACAAGCACATCGTGCTGCGTATTCTGCAAGAGACCGCCCGGCTCATTGAAGAGCTGGAGATCACCGATGATGAGTTCTGGGCCGCAGTCGAATACATCAACCGACTCGGCAAGAGCAACGAGGCGGGGCTGCTGGCGGCAGGCTTGGGCGTCGAGCATTTCCTCGATCTGCTCAACGATGCCAAGCAAGCCGAGGCCGGTCGTACCGGAGGCACGCCGCGCACGATTGAAGGGCCCCTGTATGTAGCGGGCGCACCGCTGCGCGAAGGTTTTGCGCGAATGGACGATGGCTCGGAAGACGGTATCGCCACCCCGTTTTTCGTTGAAGGACGAATCCTGGATCTGCAAGGCCAACCTATCGCGGGGGCCCTTGTCGATTTGTGGCAAGCGGACAGCAAAGGCAACTACTCGCACTTCGATAAAAGCCAGTCCGAATACAACTTGCGCCGGCGCATCGTCACCGATGCTGACGGGCGCTACCGGGTCCGGAGCATCGTGCCTTCGGGCTACGGCTGCAACCCACAAGGCCCGACCCAGGAATGCCTCAATCACCTGGGACGCCATGGCCAGCGACCTGCGCATATCCATTTCTTCCTGTCGGCTCCCGGTTATGAGCACCTCACTACCCAAATCAACCTGTCCAACGACAAGTACCTTTGGGACGACTTTGCCTATGCCACCCGTGATGGGTTGATCGGCGAAGTGCAGTTCATCGACGACCAGGCGCTGTCCGCTGCCCATGATGTGCCAGGGCGTTATGCACACATGACTTTCGATTTTCAGTTGCGCCCGGCAACCAGCCTGGAAGCGCAACAGCGCAGCAATCGCCCGCGTGCACTGCAAACCGCGTAGGTCGACACAGTCAAACCTGAACGATTAAAGAGGATAAGTAGATGTCCCAAAGCACCCTTGCACCCATTGAAATCAAAGTTGCCGTATTGCGTGAGGCCGGGAGCAAACTCCAGCTTGAACGTGCAGAACTGGGCGTCCCGCGCGCTGATGAAGTACGCGTGCGTATTGTCGCAACCGGTGTTTGCCACACTGATATGGTCGTGCGTGACCAGCTGTTTCCGACGCCGTTGCCAATCGTGCTGGGCCATGAAGGTTCGGGAATTGTGGAGTCGGTAGGGGCCGCGGTGACCACCATCGCGCCCGGTGATCACGTGGTCATGACCTACATGTCATGTGGTTTGTGCCTGCCTTGTGAAACCGGGCACCCCGCGCATTGCTCCCATATGCACCCGCTGAACTTCGGCGGCGGGCGGCTGGATGGCAGTACCTCGACCTGCAGCTGCGACAACGCGGCGCCCATCCATGACCACTTCTTTGGCCAGTCTTCGTTCTCGACCTATGTGATCGCCAGCGAGCGTAGTGTGGTGAAAGTGTCGAAAAAGGCACCGTTGGAATTGTTGGGGCCACTGGGGTGCGGCATTCAGACGGGGGCGGGGTCGGTGCTCAAGGCTCTGCAAGTCGAGGCAGGCGCCAGCTTTGCGGCATTTGGCGCCGGCGCCGTGGGCCTGGCGGCGGTGATGGCGGCCAAAGTGGCAGGTGCTACGACGATTATTGCCGTCGATGTAACCCCCAGCCGCTTGAGCCTTGCGCTTGAGGTGGGTGCAACTCACGTGATCAACAGCCGTGAAGAGGATCCAGTGCAGCGCATTCGTGAAATCACCGGCGGCGGCGTGAACTACAGCCTTGAATGCTCCGGTCGTGCAGAGGTGCTGCGCCAGGCCATCGACGCGCTCACTACCCTGGGCACCTGTGGAATCGTCGGGGCGACGAAAATGGGCACGGAAGTGGCGTTCAACATCAATGATGTGATGATCCCCGGCAAGCGAATCATGGGCATTGTCCAGGGCGATGTGGTTGCCAATGCGTTTATTCCCACGCTGGTCGACCTGCACCTGCAAGGCCGCTTCCCGTTCGACAAGCTGTGCCGGTTTTACACCTTTGACCAAGTCAACGAAGCCATGGCGGACAGCGAAAGCGGCATCACCATCAAACCGATTCTGCGCATGCCGGCCGCGACCGACCTGGCGTGATTTCTCAGGCTCATTCAAAGGAATTCTTGATGACTGTTCAACTCGTAATCGACAACGTCGCGCAAGCGGCTTCAAACGGTAAGACCTATCAGCGTATCGACCCGATCAGCGGCAAGGTTGTCACCACGGGTGCCGCTTGCAGTGTGGATGACGCGCGCAAAGTTGCGGCCTCTTCGCAGCAAGCGTTCAAGACGTGGTCGAAGGTCGGCCCAACCGAGCGTCGCCGGCTACTGCTGGCCGCCGCTGATGCGCTTGAAGGCAAGATGGAGCTGTTTTGCACCGTGATGGCCGAAGAAATCGGTGCGTCGCGGTTGTGGTCACAGTTTAACGTGGGCGCGTCAGCCAACCTGTTGCGCGAAGCCGCTGCGCTGACCACGCAAATCAAGGGAGAAACACTGACGACCGACAAGCCGGGCGCTTTATCCATGACCTTGCGTCAGCCCGCCGGTACGGTGTTAAGCATCGCGCCATGGAACGGTCCGGTGATCCTGGGCACGCGCTCCATTGCGTATCCCTTGGCCTGCGGCAATACCGTGATCTTCAAAGGTTCGGAGAACAGCCCGCGTACCCATGAACTGCTGGCCCAAGCCTTTTATGAAGCAGGTTTTCCGCCGGGTGTGGTGAACTTCATCATCTCGGCCCCTGAAGATGCCGGTGCCGTTACCGAAGTCTTGATTGCCCACGACACAGTCCGTCGAGTGAATTTTACCGGTTCGACCAACGTAGGCCGAATGATCGCCCAGACTTGCGCCAAACATCTCAAGCGTTGCTTGCTGGAGTTGGGCGGCAAGGCGCCGTTTATTGTGCTGGAGGATGCTGACTTGGATGGTGCGGTTAATGCTGCCGTATTCGGGGCTTTCCTGTACCAAGGGCAAATTTGCATGTCGACCGAGCGGTTTGTGGTCGATGAAGCGGTTGCCGACACCTTCGTCGCCAAGTTCGCAGAACGCATTCGTGGTTTGGAGCAGGGCAGTCCCGTGACCAATCCTGCCAGTGTGGTAGGCCCGATGATTGCCCACGGTTCGGTTCAACGCATTAATCAGATGCTCGATGATGCCATTGGTAAAGGCGCCCTGATTGTCGCCGGTGGGCTGGCGGAGCAGGCGCAGATGGCGCCAACCTTGGTAGATCGTGTGACGTCGGCCATGGACATCTACGATGAGGAAACCTTCGGCCCCGTGACCACGGTCGTGCGTGTGAAAGGCGCCGAGCAGGCACTGGAAGTCGCCAACGACACGGCATTTGGCCTGTCTTCGGCGATTTTCAGCCGTAACGTCAGCCTCGCCCTCGACCTCGCCAGCCGCCTGGATGCCGGTTGCGTGCACATTAACGGCGCGACCGTGCAAAACGAACCCCAGGCTCCTTACGGTGGCATGAAGAACAGTGGCTATGGCCGATTTGACGGTAGCGCAGTCATTGAAGAATTCACCGAAGTGAAGTGGGTAACAGTCGAGCCTTCCGACCAGCCTTATCCGTTCTAACGACAACGCTTACAGGCCGGCTTCACGGAGCCGGCGCTTACTACGCCTGAACAGAACACGGCACTCCGGGTGTCGCGCCCGGTGCTGCCTGCGAATTCTCAACGCACCTATGGTTGCCACAATGAATAATAAAAAAACCGTTGCCGCTGTGACTGTCCTTTCCAAAATGCCTGCATTGACGGCGGGCTGCGCGCTGGCATTTTGTCTGCCTGCCGCCCAGGCTACTGAGGGGGGTGGTTCCTCCTACCCCATGGGCGCCGAAAACTACATGACCGGGGCCATGCCGCCTCCGGGGTTCTACACCCAGGTTTTTGCAGAGAGTTATCGCGCTGATCGGCTCCTGGATAACCGGGGCAAGTCGGCGTTGGATGATTTTCACCTGAGCGCCGATGTGATTGCTCCGCGGTTGATCTGGGTGACGGAGCAAAAGGTCCTCGACGGCGACCTGGCATTCCACCTCAACGTCCCCCTGGTCGACCTGCGCGTGGACGTGAACGGCCAGCACCAGAAGAAAACAGGCATGGGCGATATCATCTTTGGCCCCGCGCTCGGTTATCACTACAGTGAGAAATTCCATGCGATTTACGCGCTGGATATCTTCGCGCCGACCGGTCGTTATGATCGCGGGGATCTGGCGAATATCGGCCGCAATTACTGGGCGTTCGAGCCGATCGCAGCATTCTCGTACGTTGATCCTGCGGGGGTGAATGCCGACATCAAAGTGATGTATGACTTCAACCTGCGCAACCGCGCCACTGACTATCGCTCTGGGCAGGAACTGCATGCTGACTACTCGCTGGGCTGGGGCTTGGGTAATGGCTGGGTCGTGGGCGTTGGGGGCTATATGTATCGACAGACCACCGACGACCATCAAGACGGCGCACGCATTGAGGGCAATCGCGGGCGCGCGTTTGCCATTGGCCCATCAATCAAATACGCGAGCAGTTCCGGCTGGTTTGTGACCGCCAAATGGCAAAAGGAAAGCGAGGTACGCAACCGTCCGGAAGGGGAGGCGTACTGGGTCAAGCTGACCATTCCTCTTTAGCGATAAGTAGAGATTTTTTCTACGCAGCGGCGATTTTGTCGGCGTTTATCCGTGCTGAAAAGCTCTATAGGATCGCATCGCGCGCGTACTGCGTGGATTGCATCAGGTATTTAGAGAGTAGGGATGAACGATGACGGAATCAAAAACCGAGGGCTATACCGGCACTGCTAAGTGGCTGCACTGGGGAATGGCTTTGATTTGGCTCGGCAGTTGGTGTGTGGGCATTCTCGCCAGCCATTGGCGTGAGGAGCTAAACCCTCACCACGAGCTGACATTTCTACACAAGGCGGTGGCCAGCACCTTGCTCTTTCTAATTGTGCTGCGGGTGTTCTGGCGCTTGATCAAGCGCCCACCCGCGTTGCCTGCCAGCATGAGCCCGCTGATGCAGCGCGGAGCGGTATTGGGGCATGTGCTTTTGTATGCGTTGGCTTTGATGGCGCTGCCTGTGTCTGGCTGGTACTGGAGCTCCGTAGCGGACAAGGCCATTCTGGTTGCTGGCCTGTTTGTTTTACCGCCGTTAGTCGCGCCCAATCCTGACCTCTATGATCTGGCCAAGCTGATCCACACCTGGACTGCGTGGTTCTGCGCAGCGTTGGTTGGTGGGCATGTGCTGATAGCGCTCAAGCATCACTTCGTCGACAAAGACGAGATCCTCAAGGGCATGTTGCCCGCATCGAAGCCTTAAATCGCCAGCGATTGAGGGCGAAAAAATCCAGCGGCGCCAAGTATCAGGCGCTGCTCCTGTCACTCATGTACTGCTCCAGCTTCTTGCGTAGCCATCGCTCGGCGGGGTCTGAGTCCATCACGCTCAGCCAGACCATATCCAGTTCCAGTTCGGGTGTAATGAAGGGCAGGGGTTCTCCGTGGAGCAGCCCTGACTGGCTCAGCGCACCGCTCAAATAATCGGGCAGGTTACACAGCAGGTCGGTGCCGGCCATGATCGCCGGCAGCGTGGTGTACTGGGGGACGGAAAGCACCGCACGGCGTTTTTGGCCCACTGCCGCGAGCCACTCATCGGCAAAGCTGGAGATATTGGCTACGTGCGACACCACAACGTGCGGTCGGGCGCAGTATTCCTCCAGCGTCAGCGGTGTGCCTGGCGCGTCCGCTCGCACCACCATGGGCTTCATGGTCCGCAACAGTTTTCGCTTGGCGTTGGCTGGCAACTCTTTTGTCAGGCAGACGCCGACGGTTATGTCACCGGCTATCAGCAGTTCGGAAATATTCCAGTAGTTGGCTTGCTTGATGACGATCACCACGTTGGGCGCTTCCACACGAAGTGCCGCTAGAAAGCCGGGTAACAGCCCGTACTCGACGTCATCGGAGAGCCCGATACGAAACGTCATAGTGCTGCTGGCGGGGTCGAAGTCCCGGGTCAGGCTCAGCGCGGTCGACATAGCGTCAAGGGCTGGCGAAAGGTGAACGATAATTTCATTGGCGCGTGCGGTGGGCTCCATACGATGACCTACGCGGATGAACAACGGATCATTGAACAGTGCGCGCAGGCGATTCAGTGCTGAACTGATGGTGGGCTGCCCGAGAAACAACTTTTCGGCGGCACGTGTCACGTTCCGTTCAAGCATCAGGGTTTCAAACACCACCATCAAATTGATGTCGGCCTTGCGCAGTTCATTTCGATTCATCGCTAACGCGTCCTTCTTTCGTCATCGTGCCTTCCTGGAGAGAAAGGCCGGTAGTCAGTCTATGGATGCTGGCCGCATGCAGTCCAGCGCTTCGACGTGAGAGACCTCAGTATTTTGAACCTCCCCAGGACTGTGCGCTGACGGCAGATGAATCGGAAACCTGAATGAACGGAGCCCAACATGAACGTATTTTCATGTGGCTAAAAGTGCTCGATAGCCGTAATCGACATTTCTCATAAATGCACTGGTAGCGACGCCGGTAAAGTGCACACCCATTCATTCTTTCTCGTGCCTCATCACGGGTTATCGATTCCCTTCACGTCATGGCGTAGGGACTCGCTTCCTTTGTTGTTTTGCCCGTCGCACGCGGATGCGGTTGTTTTTAATTTGATTATTTAAGGATTGATCGTGAATTTGCTCGACCATATGCGAACGTTCGTATCCGTTGCCAGGCTGAGCAGCTTCAGTGCCGCAGCACAGGCTTTAAACATCACATTGCCGACGGTTTCAAAAAGCATCGTGAGGCTGGAGGGACATCTGAATGCCGCGCTTCTGAACAGAGCGTCGCAACAGATTCAACTTACCCCTGTGGGGCAGGACTTCTTCCTGCGTTGTAGTCAGATAATTTTCAATATCGACGCGGCGCTAAGCGCTGTGGCTGACAGCAATGTTCTGCCTGAGGGACATATTAGGGTTCATGCGACGAATGAGATCGGAAAGCGTTATTTAATACCGGCCATCGCTGACTACCGGCGTCAGCACCCCCGCGTCACGATTGATCTAGTGGTTGAGGACCGAGTGCCCGATTTGCACTCAGAGCATTTTGACGTGGCCATCTCACTAGTACCGCCCGGGAATGACTGCTTGTTTTCAAGGAATTTAGGCGCGATGTACAGCATGCTCTGCGCGTCTGAAGAGTATCTGACTCGTCATGGCTACCCACACGTGCCCGCCGATCTGATTAGGCATGAGTGCCTGACCCCTAGCGAAATGCCCATGGAGGCTACCGACACTTGGGCGTTTGAAGGTCCGTACGGTGCTGTCAATGTGTACATTCCGCCTTCCTCACTTCAGTTGAACTCAGGCGACGCCATCATTGAAGCCATTTGCTCAGGTCTAGGCATAGGTTGCGTGCCCATGGCCCAGGCGACACAGATGATTGGCGAGCGGCGCTTGATCAATATTCTTCCGGACTATCGACTGGTTTCTCAGGGTATTCACGCTTTTTATCCTGAACACCTGAGGGAAGATGTGTGTGTTCGTAGTTGGATCGGGCACTTGAGCAATTTTTTGCCGAAGCTTTTGGCGACCAGCTTGCAGTACATCGGCGATCGCCAAAATTATGTGCAGCAGGGTGATAAACAACGTGAAAACAGCGCTGCGACATTTTTAACTTAGATAGCCGTTATCGATATTCACAATTTGGTATCTCAGCCGTGACTGCCAATACTGCTGCGCTGTTTGTTGGCAGGTAATGCAGACTTGTGCGTGCCCAACGACGTGCCCGTCTAGGCACTAGTGACCTGAACATTTGACTGTGGGGCGCAGATTTATCGATGAACGTTTCATATTTTAAAATCAATCACCTTATCAGTGATGCTTACGGTTTATTGCAGCGGTGTACACACGTAGGGCTGCAAGATTTCGATTTAAGTGTAGGGCAATTTCGTTTACTGGAAGCACTCGTATCCGGGCGAGCCTGCTCACCTGCGCAATGCAGTCGTGCGATCAACCTTACGCCAGCAGCCATGACCCATATCATGGACAAACTCGAAACACTTGGACTGATTATCAGAGTTCGCGAGAGCCACGACCGCAGGTTCATTACGCTCAAGCTTTTGCCAGCAGGAGAGGCCATTTACCACCGCGCCGCCCAGGCGGTGTCGGTTGCTTGGGCGGCTGCGCTTCAGACGGCAGCCGGTGATGATGTGAGATGGCTCAATCGAGCGATTCACCTGTACGCGCCAGGCTCTGAAAGTGAATGTCTATGAATTCACGCTGTTGGCATTGCACTCATCGAATGGCGCTCACTTCACTGGAAACTACATGGCAACGTTGAACCACATGCGAAGTTTTATGCACGTCGCAAGGCTGCGCAGTTTCACGCTTGCAGCGAATGAACTTGGCGCAGCCACAGCCAGCATTTCCCGCAATGTTTCCGAACTAGAGCGCAATCTGCAAAAACGTCTGTTGGACCGTTCCACACGACGGATCACATTGACCGCTGCGGGTGAACGGTTTTTGCTTCGCTGCGACCACATCATGGCGGCGATAGAGGCTGCTGAACTCGACGCCAGAGGCACGCAAGCCAATGCCGAAGGCAAGCTCAGAATCCACGCGATGATTGGCGTCGGTATGCATTTGGTCATGGACGCCCTTACCGGATACCGTGCCGAGAGCCCGAATGTTGAAGTCGAGCTGACGCTGGATAATCGTATGCCTGATCTTCTGGAGCAGGGCTATGACGTGTCCATGATTCTAGCCAGCAAACTACCGGATTCAGCCATGGTGTCCCAACGCCTGGGGACGACTTACAGCATTGTGTGCGCGTCGCCAGGTTATGTCCGCGCCAATAAAACCATCAAACAGCCGTCGGACCTGGCAGCCCATACATGTTTACGGCACGTCAGCTCCGTGCTGCTTTCTGATAGGTGGTTGTTCGAAGGCCGTAAGGGGCAGCAGACCATTCAGATCGAAAATCCTGCATTCCAGGCTAACTCGATTGAGGCAATGAAGCGTGCAATCGCCGCCGGTATGGGCGTCGGGGTGCTTCCGGTCTACATGGCCATCGAAGGGTTGCTCAACGACTCGCTAGTGCGGCTGCTACCGGGACACCGGCTGGAAGAACAGCACCTTTATGCCCTGTATCCTTCGCGTCAATATCTGGATGCGAAGATGAAATCCTGGCTGGATGTCTTGCGTCGTCGAATACCTGTGATCCTTGCTGCGCATGAGTCAGCCTTGCAAGCCCACGACACCGCAGATAGTTGATCCCCCACCGATGACCGGCGCCACTTGCGATGCAAATAGTGGTGGCCGGTCAACTGATCCCTTCACATGGCTTCACTTGAAAGTCTTCTGCATCAGGGAGACCACGAGTGCGAGGCCTGCAACCGCAATGATTGCCCAGAAGTACTCCATGCTGGCAACCAGTGTTGCCTGCTGGTGCAGTTCTTGAGCCAGCGTCGCCACTGAAATCTGATTGGCCGGGCCAGCCCCTATGGCAGGCGTGAGTGCCTGTGCCAGGTGTTGAGTGCTTTCCTGATACAGCGCGTCGCCCGCGTTGAAGTGCCCGTTGAGGTTGTTGTATTGCAGCGTTGTACGCCATTGCAGGAACAAGGTTGCGACCGTGGTTCCGATAGCCATGGCGATCTGCCCGAGCATGCTTTTGATCTGGTAGGCATGGGCGAACAAGGTGTCGTGATGAGTGACATCGCGAAACGTCTGCATGGCTGCGGTGGCGAGTACCAGCATCACAAAGCAGCCGTTGAGCACCAGCGCGGGCAGGATATTGGTCCACATATTGGCGTCGAGGGTCAGTGACGCCAGCAGCAGGCCAAAGCTGATAAGGGCGGCGAAGCCAACTACAAAGAACTTTTTGGGTGCCGGGTATTTTGGGATGATCAGCGCCATCGCAAACCAGGTGATCAACGCGCCGCCAAGACCAAATGCCTGGAACGTGCCGATGGTATCCCATGAATAGCCAAGGCCCGTCTGCAGGAAAAACGGCAAGATGTAGTTGTTGCTGCCCAGCACAATATAGGTGAAGCAGAACAGGCCAACGCCGAGGATGTAGCGCGACTTCATCAAGTCTTTCACCTTGAGGAACGGCGCATCTTTAGCGTGCTCGGCGTGGAAGAAAATATACACGCCGAGTGCGGCCAGTAACGCGAACGCCACCAGGATGATCGACTCGTTGTAGAAGTCGTAGTACGAACGCTGCAGCACATACAGCAGGAAAAAGGTACTGACAGCCAAGAGCAAAATATTGCCCGGACTGGATGGAGAGCGCTCGTCCTGGTGAATCGGTGCAATGGGCAAGAACCGGGTGCACAGCACGCCCGCTGCCGTCGCCCCGGCGATCAGCAGCCAGAAAATGGCGTGCCATGTGTCTTCAACCACCACCAGTGAGGACAGAAACGGCGCCGCCGCCGTGCCACAGGCAAGCCCCGTGGCAAACACCTTAACCCCCACAAAGCGGCCAGGCCCGGCGGGCAGCAAGTTGACCATCAGGCGCGCGGAGGTCATGAAGGATGCGCCCCCCAGCGCCATGATCACGCGGCCGACGGTGAAGGTGGTCAAACTACCGCTGACCCCACACACCAGCGCACCCAACACGTAAACACTGATGGAACCCAGCATGAAGTTGCGCCAGCCAAGTCGCTCAACCAACCAGCGCTGTTTGGAAATGACCACCACTGCGATACACGCATAGAGCGCCGCCACCAAGGTGAATTCTTCTGGGCTTGCGTCGATCTCGCCGCGAATCGGGGCGGAGGCAAAGGCGATCATGCCGGCTTGCAGATACTCAAGTGCACACAGCAGACCGACCGTAATCAGAAGCGCAGCGTTTTTCCGGTACATGAAGGTCCCCGTCAAGGCTTCAAACGCTGAGCACTTTGCCCGCGGTCGTCATTCGCACTGATGACGCGTTCCACTACGTCATTGGCGTCCTTGAGCTCGTTTTCAAACACGTTGGTGCTGTAGGCCGGTTGCAACGGTGATTTGTTGTTGAGTACCTGGCCACTGGTATCAGTAGTGTCAACCGACACGCGCATGGACAGGCCCAATCGCAACGGGTTGACGGCAATCTCATCAGGTTTCAACGCAATACGCACGGGCACGCGCTGGGTGACTTTGATCCAGTTGCCCGTGGCGTTTTGCGCAGGCATCAGGGAAAACGCGCTGCCGGTCCCCGCATCCAGCCCCACGATGGTGCCGTGGAAAACCACTTTGCGCCCGTACGCATCGGCGCGCAGCACAGCGGGTTGGCCAATGCGCAGATCCTCGATTTGTGATTCCTTGAAATTGGCATTCACCCACACCTGGTCAATGGGCACCACGGACATGAGCGCCACCCCCGGATTGATGCGCTGACCGACTTGCACATTGCGCTTGGTGATCAAGCCGCTGACGGGCGAGTAGATTTGCGTGCGGTGCAGGGCAATATAGGCATCGCGCAAGTTGGCGGCCGCCACCAATACATCGGGATGGGTGCGCAGCGTGGTGTTATCGACCATGGCCAGGCGCACCGCCAAGGCATGTCGGGTGCCGTCAAGACCGGCTACGGCGTTTTTGAGGACCTCCTCGGCGTGGCTGATTTCTTCGCGGGACACCGCGCCGCTGGCGGCCAGTTGGCTGCGTCGACGCACATCGTCCTGGGCCTTGCGCACGTCATTCTGGCGCTGGCTGACTTCCGCTTGCAGCTGCTGTACCTGGTAATACTGGGTACGCGCCTGGCGTACGGCTCGGGCCAGGTTGGACTGGGCGCGTTGGTACTGGATCTCGGCATCCACAGGGTTTAGCGTGACTAACGGCGCATGAGCGTCGATATGGTCGGTGTTGTCACCGCTGATCACCGTGACGGTGCCGCTGACCTGGGACGTGACCTGAACAATATTGCCATCGACGTAGGCATCGTCAGTGGCCTCATTGCCCAGCCCAAAGAGGTACCAGCCGCCCAATACCAGCAGGAGCAGTGCGATACCCACGATCAGCAGCCACTGCGCGCGGTAGAACGGTTTGGTTGGGGCGGTATCGACGGAGGTGGGGGTTGGGGTGCTCATGATTGATCAACTACGTTAGGAAGGGTGGGAGCATTCGCGGAGAACTCAGGCCGGTAACCGCCACCCAGCGCTCGGCTTAAGTTGGCTTGCAGCGACAGGGCGCGTGATTGCAAGGTGACCAACTGGCGTTTCTGGACGAGCGTCGCGTTTTGCGTGGACAGCACTTGCAAGTAAGTGGCCAGCCCCGCGCCGTAGCGCAAATTGACCAGGTCGGAGGCGGCCTGTGCGGTGTCCACAGCTTCCTTCTGCTGAGCCATGCGCTCTTTAAGCCAGCGCAGCGAGGCCAGTTGATCGGCGATATCGCGCAGTGCATCGACGACGGTCTGGTTGTAGTTTTCCACCGCGAGGTCGTAGGCGGCGTCTTGTGCATCCAGGTTGCCGCGCAAACGGCCGCCCTCAAAGATCGGCAGGCTGATCGCCGGCGAAAAACCCAGAATTCGGCTGCTGTGATCGTTGAACGTATCGAACGCCAGGCTTTGCAAGCCGACAAACGCCGTCAGGTTTACGTTGGGATAGAAGCGCGCCTTGGCCACCTCAATCTCATGCCCGGACGCTTCGACGCGCCAGCGTTGAGCGACCACATCCGGACGATGGCCCACCAGTTCGGCGGGGATATTGCTCGGTAGCACTACGCTGTCGCTGGCCCGCAGGTGAGGGCGGGCGATGGTGCGTCCACGGTCGGGGCCTTGACCCAGCAATGAGGCGAGTTTGTTTTGGTTGAGCTCAATCATCTCTTTGAGCGCGGCGATGTTGGCGCGGCTCGCTGGCAGCGAAGCTTGTGATTGCTTGATATCGATCTGGGTACCCAGTTCGGCGCTGAAGCGTTGTTGCGTCAGTTTTTCGATATGGACTTGCTGGTCGAGTAACGCTTGCGCGACGTCCAACTGCTCGTAAGTGTCCTGCAACGCGATGTAGGTTTGCGCGATCGACGCCGACAACATCAACGCAGCCCCTCGGCTGTCAACCTCAACGGCATGGCGGCGGCCTACAGCGGCTTCGACGGCTGCGCGGTTCTTGCCCCAGAAATCCAGTTCGTAACCCACGTTGAGCGTGGCCTGATCAACATTCTGCCAAGTACCTTTCACCGGTGCCGGGGTGGTGCCGTTGGCGCTGAATCGTTCTCGAATGGTGCTTGCCGAGCCGTCCACTCGCGGGAGCAGCGAAGCGCCTTCGATGGCCTCCAATGCGCCCGCCTGGCGTACGCGGGCGGCCGCCGAGCGCAATGTCGGGCTTTGGGCGAGGGCCTCATTCACCAAACTGTCGAGTTGCTTGTCGTTGAAGCTGGTCCACCAGCTTTCCGTTGGCCATGCGGCGGGCGAAAGGGTGATACCACTTTGGGCAAGGGTTTCTTCGGCGTCGCCAGCAGCCTGCAACTGCGACTGGGGCTTCAAATCACGATAGGAACAACCGGCCAGCAGGATCGACAGCACGAGCGCTGATACCTGGAGGACGGATGCACGCCTGGCATGAGCGGCCACCGACTTCGGGTGTTTTCGAATGTTCATCAACGCTGTTCTCTGGTGTGTAACCCATATGGGAATCGCCGTGGTATCACTCATAACAACCGGCAGTGTCGTAAGACACACCGGTTAGCAAGGACGCGGCCAAGTCGACCGTTGGCCCGTCAATCATTTCACCGGCGCTGATTGCAAAGCTGGGTGTTTTTCGTCAGGCCGCGCGGCGCACGGGCGATACCTGGCCTGAAGCGAAGGCAGCGGGAGCGCGTTGGCTAAGTTGCATTGCGCTTCTGGCGCGCAAGAACGACTCAATACTCGCGGCAAACCACATGCTGTAGGCCAACAGTTCAATACCTTCTTCAACCGTGGTTTTCGCCAGCCGTTCGTAACCCTCGCCGAGCACCAAGTGCCACAGGCTGCCCATGCCGAACACTCGGGAAAACAGCAGGATCGCGAAACCGGTGGACATCGTGGCAAAGATCGGCGATGCAAAAAATGCTTCAAGCTGCGCCAGTGTCTGTGCTCGATTGGGCTTGCGAAAACCATTGAATAGGGCGACGCCGGCAATCACCAGGAAGGGCACACACCAGGCGCTGTGGCTGATCGGGTCGAACAGGCCATCAAGTTCACGCATGAGCAAGCAGCCGAAAAAGCCAGCCGCCAGGAAGTTAAAGCCGCGACCGTCTTTATTGGGCGCACACCCGAACAGGAGGGCGCAGGCAAACAGCATCAGTTCTTGGGACACCTCGGTGAAGGAGATCTCCAGGATCTGTGTCTGAAAGACCGCGATATCCAACCAGATCATCCACAAGGTGAAGCCGATCAGCAGCAGTTTTAGGGCGAAAAAACAAAGAGGGGTTTTGAGGCGAGAAAAAAATGGCGTCACGTGCAGCTCCAGCGGGTCATGCAACAAAAAGTTGTTGCATGAGACGCTAATGGCCGACGCTATCCTAATGATTTGCCAAGATAAGTTTAATCGATAAGAGTGATAGTCAGATTGAGCCCGTGCAGGAGGGATCAGAACTCCTCATACACCGCCGGGTCCTGATTGTTCAAACGACCGGCAGGCGTGGACGGGCGGAAAATGATCGCCAGGTCATTTTCGCACAGCGCGAAATCAAAGAGACTGAGGTTTTCGCGTTGGCGCTCAACCGAACTGGCTTTGGGCGGGGGAATTGTCCCCAATTGGTAATGCCAGCGCAGGATCACTTGCGGGAGGCTTTTACCCAGCCGCTCACTAATTGCCTGCAGCGATGGGTCTTTGAGCAGATGGTTGGCGCGCCCCAACGGGCTCCATGACTGCGTGACGATGCCGTGTGCCTGGTTCCACGCCAGTTGCTCATGCTGTGGGAAAAACGGATGCAACTCGATCTGGTTGACCGCCGGGGCTACGCCACTGTCGGCGATGAGGATTTCCAGATGCTCCGGCAGGAAGTTGCACACGCCGATGCTCTTGACCCACCCGCGTTCGCGAGACTCCACCAGTGCGCGCCAGGCTTGCTAAAGGTAAACCGGGGCGATACAGGTCTGGCCGCTGTTGATGAACTTGCCGAAGATGAGTTGCTCGACGGTTTGGTCGAGGTCTGCGTCGGGCAGGACGATCAAAGCAGTGGCTTCAAGGGGGCATTGCGAGCGGTTTCGGGCCAGTACGCCGAGCAAATGCTGCAGGAGGCCAACGGTAATGTCAGCCTGGCTGCGCGTCGACTCGGCGTGTCGCGCACGCCGTTGTATCGGGCGTTGAATCAACGCGTATCGGTTTAACGGTCGTCGTCATGCACCGACGAAGGGTGGCGGCACATGGCTGTGACTTCAATTTCCATATACGGGTAAAGCGGCAGTTGCATCAGGGTGTCGTGCAGGGTTTGAGTATCCGGCACATCGAAGACGCTGACGTTGGCATACAGCCCAGCGATGCGCCACAGGTGGCGCCAGGTGCCTTCGCGTTGCAGGCGTTGCGCCAATTCCTTCTCATCGGCCTTGAGTCGCGCAGCGCGGTCCGGCGACATATCGTGGGGTAGCTTAACGGTCATACGCACATGAAATAGCATCGTGTTAATCCTCTTATGACGAGTATCAAGTGTTAATGGCGGGCGAAACGCTTCAGGGCCGCCTCATCCAGTGACACACCCAGGCCGGGTGCGGTCGGAATCATCAGTTGGAAATCCCGATACACCAGCGGCTCTGTGAGCACGTCATGGGTCAGCAGCAATGGGCCGAACAGCTCCGTGTGCCATTCGATTTTGCCCAGAGTGGCAAAGGCGTGGGCTGAGGCCAAGGTTCCCACGCCGCCTTCGAGCATCGTGCCGCCGTACAGCGCAATGCCGGCCGCTTCGGCGATGGCGGCGGTGCGCAGAACGGCACGCGGCCCGCCGTTCTTGGCGATCTTGAGTGCAAACACGGGCGCAGCCCCTGCACGTGCCAGGGCAAAGCTGTCTTCGACACTTTCAATGGCTTCGTCGGCCATGATCGGCACCGGGCTACGGGCGCTGACACGGGCCTGAGCTTCGCGGTCCTGGCGGGGGATGGGTTGTTCGATCAGATCGACACCGGCATCGCCCAGCATCTGGCAACCGCGGATGGCAACGGCTTCGCTCCATGCCTGGTTCAAGTCCACACGCACGCTGGCGCGATCGCCGAGCGCACGCTTGATTGCCGCCACATGGGCGATGTCCTTGGCGGGTTCGCCTGCACCGATTTTGAGTTTGAAAATGCGGTGCCGACGGAGGTCGAGCATACGCTCGGCTTCTTCGATATCTTTTTCAGTATTGCCGCTGGCCAGTGTCCAGGCCACTTCCAGGCCATCCCTCACGCGCCCGCCAAGCAACTCTGCCACAGGCAGGCCCAGGCGTTTACCCAAGGCATCAAGCAATGCGGTTTCCAGCGCCGATTTGGCGAAGGTGTTGCCGCGCACAACTTTCTCTACCCGCAGCATTGCCGCGTTGAGGTTGCTGGCGTCCTGCCCGATCAACAGCGGTGCAAAGTAGCTGTCGATGTTGGTCTTGATGCTTTCCGGGCTTTCATTACCGTAGGACAGGCCGCCAATGGTTGTGGCTTCCCCGATGCCTTCGATGCCGTCGCTACAGTGCAGGCGCAGGATCACCAGCGTCTGGTTTTGCATGGTGTGCATGGCCAGTTTGTGTGGGCGAATAGTCGGTAGATCGACGATAAGGGTTTCGAGACGGGTGATAGTGATCATTGGCAGGTCCTGATCGGGCGTTATGGCGCATGTCCATATCCCCTGGGTTTTTATTCGAACGCACCAAAGATTGCATTGCGGGCTGACGGGGGTCCAATATTGAAAGGGTCTGCTTTAATACCTTGGAGGTATCGTGGAATTACGTCACTTGCGCTATTTCCGCGTCGTCGCACAAACCCTTAACTTCACTCGGGCTGCCGAACAACTGCATTTGGCGCAGCCGCCGTTGAGCCGCCAGATTCAACAGCTCGAAGAAGAGCTTGGCGTGGCGCTGCTGGAGCGCAGCCGGCCTCTACGCCTGACCGATGCCGGGCGTTTTTTTTATGAACAGACTGAGCAGTTATTGGAGCAGTTGGCACGTGTCTGTGATGACACCAAGCGAATAGACGCCGGCCAACGGCGCTGGCTGGGTATCGGTTTCGCACCGTCGACACTGTATGGCGCCTTGCCTGAGTTGATTCGCCGCTTGCGCAGCGACGGTGGTGTCGAGCTGGGCTTGTCGGAAATGGTCACTTTGCAGCAGGTTGAAGCACTCAAGAGCGGGCGCATCGATATTGGCTTCGGACGTATCCACGTGGACGATAAAGCGGTCATTCAGAAAATCATCCGCCTCGACCCGCTAGTGGCCGTGCTACCGGCTGGGCATCCATTGCTGGGTGCTGCCGTCAGCTTGGAGCAACTGTCGCAGGAAGCCTTTGTGCTGTATCCCGGCAATGTGCGGCCCAGCTATGCCGATCACGTCATTCAACTGTTCGCGCGCAACAATCTGAAGATCTCCGTGGCGCAAATGACCAACGAGTTGCAGACCGCAATCGGCCTGGTGGCGGCAGGTATTGGTATCACGCTGGTACCGGCGTCTGTCCAGCGGCTGCACCGCGATGATATCGGCTATGCGCCTTTGCTGGACCCGGCTGCGACGTCGCCAATTGTGGTCAGTTACAGAGCGGGAGATGAGTCGGCACTGCTGCGTCAGTGCCTGGACTGGATAACCCAACTGAACCCGAATCAGTAGGCAAACGGGCTGCCACAGTACGCTGGCAGCGGTCCACCCCACCTGAAAGCTGTTCTGATTTGCACAATGTGGATAACGGTCTGCACGCAACGGATATTGCCGGCGCGTCAGGACGGTGACACTGAGCCTACCAATAACAACAACGGAAGCTCAGACCATGTCCATTGGCGTCGAGTATCTCAATTCCTTGCTTGAAGAAAACCGTGACGAAGGCATCTACCGCTGCAAGCGCGAGATGTTCACCGACCCCCGCCTGTTTGACCTCGAAATGAAGCACATTTTTGAAGGCAACTGGTTGTACCTCGCCCACGAAAGCCAGATCCCACAGAAAAACGATTACGTGACCCTGCAAATGGGGCGCCAGCCGATTTTCATCGCCCGCAACAAAGATGGCGAGCTCAATGCTTTCCTTAATGCCTGTAGCCACCGTGGTGCCATGCTGTGCCGACACAAACGTGGCAACAAATCCTCGTATACCTGCCCGTTCCATGGCTGGACGTTCAACAATTCGGGCAAGCTGCTCAAGGTCAAAGACCCCAGCAATGCCGGCTATCCCTCCAGTTTCAACTGCGAAGGCTCCCATGACCTGACCAAAGTGGCGCGTTTTGAGTCATACCGTGGTTTTCTGTTCGGCAGCCTGAATGCCGATGTAGTGCCGCTGGCTGAGCACTTGGGTGAGTCAGCCAAGATCATCGACATGATCGTCGATCAATCTCCCGAAGGGCTGGAAGTCCTGCGCGGGTCCTCCAGCTACATCTACGAGGGCAACTGGAAGTTAACCGCCGAAAATGGCGCGGACGGTTACCACGTCAGCTCCGTGCACTGGAACTACGCCGCCACGCAAAACCAGCGTAAAGAGCGTCAGTCCGGCGACACCAATCCGACCATGAGCGCCGGTGGTTGGGCCAAGAGCGGTGGCGGTTTCTATTCGTTCGACAAAGGCCATATGTTGTTGTGGACCCGCTGGGCTAACCCTGAGGACCGGCCGCTGTATGAGCGCCGTGACGAACTGGCCCGCGACTTCGGCCAGGCCCGTGCCGATTGGATGATCGGTAACTCACGCAACCTGTGCCTGTACCCCAATGTTTACCTGATGGACCAGTTCAGTTCACAGATCCGTATTGCCCGACCGATTTCGGTCAACCAGACCGAGATCACCATCTACTGCATCGCGCCGGTGGGCGAGAGCGCCGAAGCCCGTGCACGCCGCATTCGTCAGTACGAAGATTTTTTCAACGTCAGCGGCATGGCAACCCCCGATGACCTGGAAGAGTTCCGCTCCTGCCAGATCGGTTACCAGGGCAGCGCCACCGCTTGGAACGATATGTCGCGCGGCGCCGAACATTGGGTCGAAGGCCCGGATGAAGCGGCACGAGAAATTGATCTGCACCCACTGCTCAGCGGCGTGCGCACAGAAGATGAAGGGCTGTTCGTGGAACAGCACAAATACTGGAAAGACACCATGCGCCAAGCCGTGGCGACTGAACAGGCAGGCAAGATTCCTGCGCGGGAGGTCCAATGAGCATTGCCTACTCGACCGTGCGCGACTTTCTGTTTCGCGAAGCCCGCCACCTCGACGACAAACAGTGGGACCAGTGGCTGGAACTCTACGCCGCCGACGCGACGTTTTGGATGCCATCGTGGGATGACGACGATGAACTGACCGAAGATCCGCAAAGCGAAATTTCACTGATCTGGTACGGCAGCCGCGAGGGGCTGGAGGACCGCATTTTTCGGATCAAGACCGAGCGCTCCAGTGCGAGCATTCCGGACACGCGTACGTCCCATAACTTGAGCAATATCGAGATCACCGAGCAGAGCGAAGGCCAGTGCGTGGTGCGGTTCAACTGGCACACCCTGAGCTTTCGCTACAAGACGGTCGACAGTTATTTCGGCACCAGTTTCTACACCCTGGACACTCGCGGTGAGCAGCCGCTGATCAAGGCCAAGAAAGTCGTGCTGAAAAACGATTATGTCCGTCAGGTCATCGATATCTACCACCTGTGAATCGGGCTGCGTTGCGCCGCCCGCCGAATCGGTGGGGGCGAGCAGTCATGCGAGGTTTGCCATGAGCCACAAAATCGCCCTGAATTTTGAAGACGGCGTAACCCGTTTCATTGACGCGACCGCCAGTGAAACCGTTGCTGATGCGGCGTATCGCCAAAGCATCAATATTCCGCTGGACTGCCGTGACGGCGCCTGCGGAACCTGTAAATGCTTTGCTGAATCCGGCGAATACGAGCTGGGTGGGGAATACATCGATGATGCACTGACCGCCGAAGAAGCCGTCGAAGGCTTCGTGTTGACTTGCCAGATGCGCGCCAAGAGCGACTGCGTTGTGCGCATTCCAGCCTCGTCCGATGTGTGCAAGACCCAGCAGGCGACGTATGAAGGCGCCATTCAGGAAGTACGGCGCTTGTCCGACAGCACACTTGCGTTGTCTATCCAGGGCGAGGCGCTGACGGACCTGACGTTCCTGCCGGGCCAATACGTCAATCTGCAAGTGCCGGGCAGCGATCAAACCCGTGCGTACTCGTTCAGCTCAGTGCAGAAAGACGGTCGCGTCAGCTTTTTGATCCGCAATGTGCCCGGTGGCCTGATGAGCCAGTTTCTCACCGAACTGGCCAAGGTCGGTGACCACATGAGTCTGGCGGGGCCCCTGGGCAGTTTTTACCTGCGCCCCATCAAGCGGCCGTTGCTGTTGCTGGCCGGTGGCACGGGCCTGGCGCCGTTCACAGCGATGCTTGAAACCATCGCCGAGAAGGGCAGTGATCACCCGCTGCACCTGATCTACGGCGTGACCAACGATTTTGACCTGGTGGAAATGGACCGACTCAAGGACCTGGCTGCGAGTATCCCCAACTTCACCTTCAGCGCCTGCGTGGCCAACCCACAAAGCGCGTGGCCACAAAAAGGCTACGTCACCCAGCACATTGCGCCCGAGCATCTTAATGACGGCGACGTTGATATCTACCTGTGCGGGCCGCCGCCCATGGTGGAAGCCGTGAGTCATTACATTCGTGAGCAGGGTATTTCCCCGGCCAACTTCTACTACGAAAAGTTTGCTGCCAGCGCGGCATAAATACGTGCTCACAGTACAGATTACCGAGGTCGCCATGAGCATGAGATTTAACCAAAAAATCGCGTTGGTCACCGGTGCGGCGCAAGGCATTGGTCGCGCAGTAGTTGAGCGCTTGTTACTGGAAGGCGCCAAGGTGGTGGCGGTTGACCGCAGCGAACTGGTGCACGAGCTACCGTCCGACGTGTTCGCGCTGACCGCAGACCTGGAGCATTACGCCGATTGCCAGCGCGTGGTCAGTCAGGCCTTGGCGCATTTTGGCCGGCTGGACATCCTGATCAATAACGTCGGCGGGACTATCTGGGCCAAGCCGTACGAGCACTATCAGCCCGATGAAATCGAGGCAGAGGTGCGTCGGTCGCTTTTCCCTACCTTGTGGTGCTGCCACTGCGTGTTGCCGACGATGCTGGCGCAGGGCAGTGGCGTGATCGTCAACGTCTCGTCAGTTGCTACCCGTGGGGTCAACCGTGTGCCTTATGGTGCAGCCAAAGGCGGCGTCAATGCGCTCACTGCTTGCCTGGCCTTTGAAACCGCCGGGCGCGGCGTACGCGTCAATGCGACGGCCCCCGGTGGCACGGATGCGCCGCCTCGGCGCATCCCGCGTAACAGTGCTGCGCCAAGCGAGCAGGAACAGCAGTGGTACGCGCAAATCATCGACCAGACCAAGGACAGCAGCTTGATGAAGCGCTACGGAACGATCGATGAACAAGTCGGCGCCATTTTGTTCCTGGCCTCAGATGAGGCGTCTTACATCACCGGCGTCACGCTGCCCGTTGGCGGTGGTGACCTGGGCTGAGCCGCGAGTAATCCGGGCCGCGCTCGCCCTGTAGATGTTCGCCAATTGCTAAATCAATAAAAAGAGGTGACAACCATGACCGTGAAAATTTCTCAAACGCCTGAACTTCAAGCCTTTTTCAAGACCGTCAGCGGTGCATACAGCGACCAAGGTAGTCCGCGGGCCAAACAGTTACTGTTTCGGCTGGTCAACGACGTTGCACGGATCGTTGAAGACTTGGAGGTGACCGACGACGAATTCTGGGCCGCAGTGGATTACCTGAACCGCTTGGGTGCGCGCAACGAGGCGGGTCTGCTGGCGGCCGGGCTTGGCGTGGAGCATTTTCTCGACCTGTTGCAGGACGCCAAGGACGCTCAGGCCGGGCAGGTCGGCGGCACACCGCGCACGATTGAAGGACCGTTGTACGTCGCCGGCGCCCCATTGAGTCAAGGCGAAGCCAGGCTGGACGATGGCAGCGAAGCAGGCGTTGCCACGGTGCTGTTCCTGGAGGGCGTGGTACGAGACACCCAAGGCAATCCGGTCCCTGGTGCCGTTGTCGACCTGTGGCATGCCAACACTCAAGGCACCTATTCATATTTTGATAGCAGCCAGACGGACTACAACCTGCGTCGCCGTATCGTTACCGATGCTCAAGGCCGCTACCGTGCACGGTCCATCGTACCGTCCGGTTACGGCTGCAACCCTGAAGGCCCGACGCAAGAGTGTCTCAATCTACTGGGGCGCCACGGCCAGCGCCCGGCCCATATCCACTACTTCATTTCGGCACCGGGCTTTCGGCACTTGACCACCCAGATCAACCTGTCAGGTGATAAATACCTGTGGGACGACTTTGCATTTGCAACCCGTGATGGGCTGGTTGGTCAAGTGGTGTTCGTTGACGATCAACAGGCGGCTCAGGCTCGCGGGCTGAATGAGCGTTTCGCTGAACTTGAATTCGACTTCCAGCTACAACCTGCCGTGCGTCCGGCTGCGGAACAGCGTAGCCATCGTCCTCGGGTATTGCAGAACAGTTGAGGCAGCGCGGGGAGGGTGTCTAAACCTCCCCGTTTTTGTGACATGCAGCTGTCCTCGCAAGACGGTCAGAATACTTGGCAGGTATCGTGATCAACCCTATTTGTATTGGTATTTAAGCGGTTCGTGGTAAAGAATCGAATGGCTTACCTGCCGTGGTTCTATTGTTTCAAGCCTGATTGATAAAAATAATATAAGAGTGACCGCCATGAATACGCCCTTGCTAAGCGAGCGGAGTGAGGTGTTCAAGAACGCCGATCCCCACGCTGTGTCTGGCTATGTGAACCAGCATGTTGGTAGCCATTGCATTCAACTGCCGCGCAAAGCGCTCGCCCACGCGCACCTCAATCATCGAAAATTTGCCAGCTTGGACCTCTGTCGTATCAGCTACGGCGCAAGCGTGCGCGTGGTCTCAGATGCGCTGGAAGATATCTTTCACCTGCAGGTCTTGCTGCGTGGTGACTGCCTGTGGCGCGGCCCCGCTGGCGTGCATCATCTGGTGCCAGGTGAGTTGCTGCTGATCAATCCTGATGATCCGGTAGACCTGACGTATTCGCATGACTGCGAGAAATTCATTCTCAAAGTTCCGATCCGATTACTGGAAACGATTTGCCAGGAGCAGCGTTGGCTGTATCCGCCTGAAGGCATCCGCTTCCTGCAACACCGTTACTCGCTGAATGAACTGCAGGCATTTGTACCGCTGCTGGCGACCATCTGTACTGAGGCCGAAGACGGTGCCGCCTTGGCCAGGGTCCAGGAGCATTACGCGCATATCGTCGCGAGCAAAATGCTGACGTTGATGCGCAATAACGTCCTGCGTGAACACCTGGCGTGCTCCAACAGTACGTTCGAGCGCTTGGTGGACTACATCACGTGTAATCTCAAGTCCGACATCAATGTACAAAGCCTGGCCGACCAGGCGCAGCTCAGTGTGCGTTCTCTTTACGCCTTGTTCGAAAAGCATATGCACACCACGCCGCAACGTTTTATCCGTGAGCAAAAGCTGTCGAGGATCAAGGCGTGCCTGGCTGACCCTAGTTGTAATGTACGCAGCGTCACAGAACTGGCTCTGGACTACGGTTTTGTTCATTTGGGGCGTTTTGCCGAGCAATACCGTCGGCAGTTTGCTGAGTTGCCTTCTGATACTCTCAAGGGGCGCGTGCAGGAGATGGCCATTATCTGAGGCGAGCTATAACGGGCCCGATTGGCTGGATTCCGACCCTTGGCTGAATACCTCCAGGTGAGTTCGGACATTGGCAGTGATTTTCATCGATCAGACAGTTTTGAGGCCTCAAAATAGGCGCAGGAGCAGGGATGGCGCAGTCAAAGCGAATCAAAGTAATGCTGTCCAGTCGTTGTAACGACCGTTTTCCCGCAGGCAGCGATCAAACGCTCAGCAGTATCCGAGAGCAGCTCAAGCGTGAAATAGAAGACACGAAGCTATTTGGCAAACAGGTATTTGAAGTTTGGATTAACGAAGATGCACCTCCGGCTGATGGCATGCAGGATAGTTGGGACGCCTGTTTGCAGGCCGTAAGGGATTGCGATGTGCTACTGGTGCTGTCCAACGGCAATGCCGGCTGGGCCAGTGGTGACGGCGACATTGGTATTTGCCATGCGGAGTACATGGAGGGGCTCGCCACCACCCGGGGGAAGGTGCGCTTCATCGCCATGCCAAATATCCCAGTGGACGATGGCCGGGAAGCTGAGGCCGCGCGTAACCAGCGCTTCCAGGCGTTTATTGCACAGCAGACACCTTTTCGAGGGGGACTGGTCTCTACGGTGGATCAACTGCGTACACGAGTTCAGGAAGCGCTTCTTGATGCGCTGGTTGTGCTGGCACAGCGAGGTGTTAGCGCCGCAGCTTCGAACCGCTTCGATATGGGCCAGGCACTGGATTGGACAAGAATGGACTTCCGTCAACGCAAGCGCGCGATGGAAACGGTATTACTTGAAGCGCTCAACGGTGGCAAAGCTCCTGTTAGTGATACGTTCGCCTTTGTTGCAATTGCTGGAGTGAGCGTTGCCGTGCTTGTCCATGCAATCCCTGCGGCGTTCACGGTTGCTGCGGCACGCGAGTTAGTAGGTAAACCTTTTCTACGTGATCATGAATATGCTGATTTGTTGAAAGGTGCGGAAGGACCGTTGCATTTGATCGCCTGTCATCGTGGGGCAACTGAGACTCAGGCTACTGCGTTGCTCGGCTTTCCTGATGCAACGGTTGTCAGCGGTTCATTCGGGATTTTTGTCGCTGATGACGTGCAGAAAGTACAGTTTGCGTTCCTGGCCAACTGTCGCGATGCATCGCAAACGCGCCACGCGCTCCAGCGTTTTAGAGAGTGGTTGGATCAAACAGGTGAAGCGCAGATTCTGGCCAAGCGAGCCACTTCACGCGCCAAGATTGTCAAAGTGATTGCCGCCGAGCTCCAAGGGAGATAATAGGGACTTCTAAAGTATTCGTTAGAGTGGGGCGCGTGTTGTCCTTTTGGGGTGTCAGTAACGCAATATAGTGGCAAGTGAACGCGTTACTCGGGATTGTAAATGGTTCAGCATGCCCAGCGCTTTCTAATGAAGGGCGGCCTTGCCCGGTACCAAAGGTTTTAGTTTTTTTTTGCCAGCCGGGTCATACCATGATCACAAGAAACGTCAGTCGATTGCTGCGGGCAAGTTGCAAGCAGTGTTGCTCGGGGCAATGCCTGATGTTGCGACTCACGGCTCAAGTGATTTGCTTCCCACCGCTCGTCCAACCGCCGTTGCACAGCAAAAAAAATGAGTACAACATCAAGTACTCTTGCATCAGCGTAATAAAGTAAACCTGTTATAAATCAATGATCAAAGCACCCAATGCAGATCCCGTTTCCCGCTCCAAACATAGATCTACAGATGTCCACTGGGCACTGGGATTCACGAAAAAAGACGCTTCGGCGTCTTTTTTCGTTTCTGCGCAAAACTACTGGAAACCAGAGCATCCGGTACGTTTAAGTACCGTCTTGCGTACTTTTTTCCGGAACGACTCATATTCGTTTGTATTGTTGCTGGACCCTCCCCCTGCTGAAATTGACAGCCCTGTCCGGCTCGGCCATGGCACTTCCCGCAGGTGCCTCCCTGCCCACAGCGCCTGCAACGCTCAACGGCGCGCATTGATTGATTCGCCACGCCATGATGCTGAGCATGGACGCCCAGATTGGAGAGTTGACCGAAGCCGACATCGAGCTGCGTGACGGTGTGATCATGCCTGCCGATCAGGTCGACCAAAGGACTGCTCATATCGGCTTCGATCCGTGACCCGCGCAAGTGCACGCAGGAACGCCACGTTCATTCAGTTCGGTTGTGGGCGCATGGGTTAGCGTGCCGTCTGCTGTTCTTTACCCAGCTCGTGAGCAATGAACCGGCCCGCCGTCTGCGCAGCCTCGATTAGCCGTTTGCGGGGCATGCCGTTACACGCCGCGGACGATAGCCCGCGCAGGGTAATCGAAAGGTAGTCAGTGAGGCATTGGGCCTTTTCGGGCAGTGTCTGATCAAGATAATCCCGAATCGCCTTGACGCCTGCGTCCGCCAGAGTTTGCGCCATCTGGCGGGCTACTACGTCGTCCGCACGCGTGCCCTCGGTGACCATGCAACCGCGCAACACACTGTCGTTTCCATACTGCTTCGCTGCCGCGACCAACAAGGCAGCGAGTGCTTCAGGCACAGGTCGGTCCGGCGCCAGCAGTTTGTCCAGCGGCAAAGCGTGCTCGAGGGTGTAGCGCAGCATGGCCTTCTCGAATAACTCAGCCTTGCTGCCATACGCGGCATAGAAGCTGGGCGGCTTGATATCCATGGCTTCGACCAGATCCGTGAGGCTCACCGCGTCGAAGCCGTGTTCGTGGAACATGGCTTGGGCAATGGCGACTCCAGCCTCTCTATCGAAAGCAGGGCGGCGTTGGCGGATTTTGTCAGTCATGGTGATCTCGTTGGTGTGTTCGTGATTGTAGCGACCGCTATATCCCGGGGCAACTGCGCTGAGTTGAGCGGTGGGTTTATATAGCGACTACTAAATAACTTGCATCCTTTGCGAGCTATATGTAGTGTTCGCTACATAAATTCGTTCGCCCTCAACACATACGGGAGTATCAGCATGCAGTTTCAAGACAAAGTTGTTCTCGTCACGGGTGGGTCCTCGGGATTGGGCCTTTCCATCGCCCAAGAGTTGGCAGGGCAGGGGGCCACGGTGGTGATTACCGGGCGTCGGCAGGCGCAATTGGAGGAGGCTTTATCGAAGCTCGGGGGCCGGGCCAGCGCAGTGGTCGCGGACGTCTCGGTGATAGCCGATCTCGCTGTGCTATTTGACACAATCAAGGCCCGTCACGGCCGAATCGATGTGCTGGTCGCCAACGCAGGTATGGGTGAAATCGCTCCGCTTGGCAGCATCACCGAGGCCTATTTCGACCGAGTATTCAGCACCAACGTCAAGGGTGTGACCTTCACTGTTCAGGGCGCACTGCCGCTCATGGGCGAAGGCAGCAGCATTGTCATCATTGGTTCTACTGCCTCCATTGATCCCGGCCCTGGCCTCAGCGTGTACGGCGCCACCAAAGCAGCACTGCGCACGCTGGTCCGAAGCTGGACGCTCGATATCAAAGGCAGCGGGGTACGCATCAACCTCCTGAGCCCAGGCCCTGTGGATACCCCGTCACTGCGTCATATGCTAGCGGAACACGCTGACGCAGTGATCGAGTCCCTGAGTGAGAAGAGCACCATCGGACGTATCGGCCAGGCTCATGAGATTGGCGCTGCCGTGGCCTTCCTGGCCAGTGACGCAGCCAGCTACATCAACGGCGTTGAACTGTTCGCGGATGGCGGGGCATCGCAGTGCTAGATCACTGGATGGCTGCGGGGCCCGGGGTTCACCGCAAGTGTTGACCCCGTTCCGGCGCCAGCCACAAGACTGATAATTCGCTCATCAAAATCATTGCTCGTCAGACGCCAAATTGGATTATCGCCAAGGTCGTCTGCCGAGCACATCAAATGTATGGCCGCCGCTATACACCCTTACTTTGTGGGCTGAAGCCTAGGAGAGAGTCATGACTAACTCACCAGAAATCCTCGCACGTCTCGCCGCCGAGAGTGCCATTCACCGCCTTCACGCAACCTACATCCATCGTCTGGACAGCGGGGATTTCGCGGGTGTGGCCCAAGTGCTTCAGCATGCGGTGATTCATGTGCTAGGCACTGAGGCCTCCACGGTTGAGGGTTTGCTAGGTTTTTTCGAGGCGGGCCTTCAGGTACACGCCGACGGTACGCCGCGCACCTGGCATTCGATCACCAACGTGCTGATTGACGTCGCGCCTTCGGGGGATAAAGCGAGTTCTGAGAGTTACTACACCGTGCATCAGCAGCTCGACGCATTCCCCTTGCAGCCTATCTGCGCCGGCAAGTACCTCGACCAGTTCGAGCTGCATGATGGTGAGTGGCGTTTCACGCGTCGTGAGGTGACTTTGCGTTTTGCGGGGGACCTTCAGCACCACGTTAAGAGCACCTTGAAATCCCAAGGACTACCACGATGACTATCAAACGACAGGCGCTCATCACCGGCGCCAATAAAGGTATCGGACTGGCGATTGCCAAGGGGCTTGCCGAGGCAGGGTTTTTTGTCTGGATCGGTGCCCGCGATCAGAGCCGAGGCGAGCAGGCCGTCGCCCAGTTACGTGATGCCGGGCTCGATGCAGGCCTTTTGGAACTGGACGTTGCGGTCGACGACAGCGTGTACCGAGCCGCAGCGATGCTGTCTGAGCAAATAGGTGCACTTGATGTCCTGATCAACAATGCCGGGATCGCGGTCGACATGACCAAGGCACCCAGTGAGGTGCGAATGCAGGACATGAAAGCTGTTTACGAGGTCAATCTGTTTGGACCGGTGCGCGTCACCCAAGCGTTCCTGCCCTTGCTGAAAAATGCCGACCAGGCCCGGATCGTCATGATGAGCAGCGGCGTCGGTTCGCTCACGTTGATAACAGATCCCACATCGATCTATTCGAGCGTCAACCTTCTCGATTACACCTCGTCAAAAGTGGCACTGAATGCCGTAACGGTCTCTTTTGCAAAAGAGCTTGAGCCGCTGGGAATCAAGGTGAATGCCGTCGAGCCTGGGCATGTGCGGACAGATCTCAATGGCAACTCGGGCGTATTGACGCCTGAAGAAGGGGCACAAATAGTCATCAAGATGTCGCTGCTGGGTCCCGATGGCCCTACCGGTGGCTTTTTTGGAAGTCACGGCAGGCAGCCCTGGTAGTCAGATGAAAGCCAGCCGCTTGCGCGCGATGTCCAAGGGATTCGACTGGCCGAGTTTTTGAGCTCTCGTTCAGAGCGCCTAGGAGCCCATGAAGACACGGTCGCCACCCCCTCGTTTTTGGACTGATGAGAAAACCTCATGAACCCTTGCCGATTTAACCGTCTAGTCCCCACCCATTAGCTCGCTTACTGTTCTCCCAACGCCAAATGTCGGGAGATCCAAATGCACAAGCGCACACTCGGAAACAGCACACTCGAAGTGTCAGCCCTGGGCTTGGGCTGCATGGGCTTGAGCCATGGCTACGGGCCGGCGACTGACACCCAACAAGCGATTTCGTTGATCCGTCGCGCAGTGGATCGAGGCGTCACCTTCTTCGATACCGCCGAGGTTTACGGGCCTTACCTAAACGAGCACGTGGTAGGTGAGGCACTGGCACCGGTTCGCGATGAAGTGGTGATCGCCACCAAGTTCGGCTTTACCTTCGGTGATGACAATAAGCAGCAGATTCTCAACAGCCGCCCCGAGCACATCCGGGTTGCTGTCGAGGGTTCGTTGCGTCGGCTGAAAACCGATTACATCGATTTGCTCTACCAGCACCGCGTCGACCCGGACGTGCCGATCGAGGACGTAGCCGGGGCGGTGAAAGACCTGATCAGCGAAGGCAAGGTCAAGCACTTCGGCCTGTCGGAGGCTGGTGCGCAAACCATTCGCCGAGCGCACGCGGTGCAGCCGGTTACAGCCCTGCAAAGCGAATACTCGCTGTGGTGGCGTGAGCCCGAGGAGGAAATCCTGCCGACCCTTTGGGAACTGGGCATCGGCTTCGTACCGTTCAGTCCGCTGGGTAAAGGCTTTCTCACCGGCACCGTGTCGGCCGAGGCCACTTACGGCAGCGACGATTTCCGCAGCATCGTCCCCCGTTTCAGTCAGTCGGCGCTGCAGGCCAATCAGGGGCTGGTGGTATTGATCCGCCAGATCGCCGCGCAGAAGCAAGCCACGCCGGCCCAGATCGCGCTCGCCTGGTTACTCGCGCAGGCACCTTGGATTGTGCCGATTCCGGGCACGACCAAACTGCATCGCCTGGAAGAAAACCTCGGCGGTGCGGACATCACGCTAGATGCCGCCGAGTTGAAGGCCATTGATACAGCGCTGGCGCAAATCCGCATTGAAGGCGAGCGCTATCCCGAGGCGCTCAAGGCGCGCGTCGGCCGATGAGCAACGATCACGATCCGCTGCGGCGCACGGTGATCGCCGCATTGGCCAGCGCCCCGTTGCTGTCGCTCGCCGACACGCAGAGCCCCAGTGAAACCCCGCGTTCAGGCTCGCGGATTCTGGTCGCGTATTTCTCTCGCTCGGGCAATACCCGCGTGGTTGCCGGGATGATCCAGCGTGGACTGGGTGCCGATCTGTTCGAGATTCGCCCGGCCCACACTTACCCCGAGGACTATCTGCAAACCGTGGAGCAGGCGCGTCAGGAGCGTGACAGCGGCTTCGAGCCTGAGCTGCAAAACAAGGTTCACGCCCTCAGCGCCTACGACACGATCTACCTTGGCTTTCCGATCTGGGGGGAAACCGCTCCGCCGATCGTGCGCGCGTTTCTCAGCGCCCACGACCTGACCGGCAAGACCCTCGTCCCCTTCAACACCCACGGCGGTTATGGCTTGGGCAACAGCCGCAGCGTGCTGGTCAAGCACGCGCCGAAGGCCAAAGTGCTGGAGGGTTTTGTGATGGAGGGTGAGCAGGAGCGCAAGACGATGGAGCGCGTGAATGGCTGGTTGAACGATCACCCCCTCACGCGCTAATCGACTTCTGTAAGGAGTGACATTATGGAAATCCGCACGTTGGGCAATGGCCTGGAAGAAAACCTGGGCGCGGTCGAGCTGCAATTGGCCGACGACGAACTGCGCGTGATCAACGAGCAGGTGGCGCAGATCCAGGTGCACGGTGAACGTCTGCCGGAGTCGGCACTGAAAATGACCGGGCTCTGAGCCTGCCCAACGCGGCGCCATGTGCGGCGCCGCTTTCCCTGTCTGACCGGAGAGCTGATCCGATGAACCGATTGATTGCACCACTCGTTGCTTTGTCACTGATGGGGGCGGAGTCCCAAGCCGCCAGCGAAATCCGCATAACGCCAAACGGCTCGCAGCCCTCGGTCAAGGGCGCGGCGCAAAACTTTACCGGCACGGTGCGCGTTGATGGCCTGTTCAAAGGCGATGCGCCCGCGCGTATCGGCGGCGGCACGGTGACCTTTGAGCCGGGCGCACGCACGGCGTGGCACACCCATCCGCTAGGGCAAACGCTGATCGTCACTGCCGGCGTCGGCTATGTGCAGCAAGAAGGTGGCGCGCGCCAGGAAATCCGTCCGGGCGACAGTGTCTGGATTCCACCGAACACCCGTCACTGGCACGGCGCCACGGCCAGCAACGGCATGACCCACATCGCCATTGCTGAAGCCGAGGAGGGCAAGACCGTCACATGGGCGGACCAGGTCTCGGAGGCGCAATACGCCGGCCAATAAAGTTACGGAATGTATCGAAGCGGCTCGACGGGCACGTCCGCGGCAAACCGCCACGCAACCAGCGCGTCACAGTTGCACCAGCTCGCTGAGCTGCTGAAAACACATACCGATGCACAGACTGCCGAGCGGGCTAACGCAGCGCTGGTCCAAGCCCTCACGGCTTTAGGGAAATGACATGAGATCTGGAAAGTATCTGTTGAACATCACGTTGTTGAGCCTGTTGACGGCCTGCGCGAACCAACCCGCGGGCCCGCTGCTGATTCAGAAACAAGGCAGTTTCGCCGCCGGCGGAGCGGTGACCACGGCACCAGGCACCTTCAACCCGCGCCAACCGATGATGCCCAACGGCCAGACCTACCACGGCGACCACGCCTACGCCTTCTATCAAATCCCGGTGAATGCGCGAAAACTGCCCATCGTCATGTGGCACGGCGCCGGTCAGTTTTCCAAGACCTGGGAAACCACCGCCGATGGTCGTGAGGGCTTTCAGAACATTTTTCTGCGACGCCACTACGGCGTCTATCTGATCGATCAGCCCCGGCGTGGTGATGCCGGTCGTAGCATGGTCGAGACCACCCTCAAGCCTGTGCCGGACGAACAGCTGTGGTTCAACCAGTTCCGCATCGGCCTGTGGCCCCACTACTTCAACGGCGTGCAAGTGGCACAGGACGCCCAGACCCGCGAGCAGTTTTTCCGGGCAATGACGCCGAACACCGGGCCGTTTGACATGGGTGTGGTCTCTGATGGCGTGTCGGCGCTGTTCGACACAATCGGCCCTGGCATCCTGTTTACACATTCTCAGGGTGGCGGGCCGGGCTGGTTGACGGCGATCAAGAACGACAAGGTCAAAGCCATCGTGGCGTTCGAACCGGGCAGCAGTTTCGTGTTTGCTGACGGTGAAGTGCCGGCGCCGATCCCCAGCGCGTTCGACACGGTGCAAGGCGCCGCGGTGCCGATGGAGCAATTCATGGCACTGACGCGCATTCCGGTGCTGATCCTTTACGGCGACAACATCCCGGAACAGGCAGTCGATCTGCCCGCTCAGGACAGTTGGCGCGCACGCCTGAAAATGGCCCGGCTCTGGCGTGACGCGGTCAATCGCCATGGTGGTGATGTGCGACTGATCCACTTGCCGGAGATCGGCATTCACGGCAATACCCACTTCCCCATGTCGGATCTGAACAACGTGCAGATCGCTGACCTGGTCGCGCAGTTCCTCAAAGAAAAACAGCTGGACTGACCCAGACACTTTCGCAACTGCCACCCTTTTTTGCTCAGGAGCTTTACGTGAAGAACACCCTCAAATCCACGCTCATGTCGGCATTGGTCGGCCTCTCGGCAGGCGAAGCCCTGGCCGCCGACTACAAGAAGAACCCGTTCACCCTCGCCTACGATGGCGCGATCGACCGCAACGAACCGGGCAAGGTCAACATCCACCCCGTCAGCTACAAGCTCAACGGTCTGGACATCGCCGCCAACGTCTACACCCCGGCCAACTACGACGCGAAGAAGAGCTACCCGACCGTAGTCGTCGCGCACCCCAACGGCGGCGTAAAAGAGCAAGTCGCGGGTCTCTATGCCCA
The DNA here is from genome assembly GCF_900583165.1 of Pseudomonas viridiflava. Lineage (GTDB taxonomy): Bacteria > Pseudomonadota > Gammaproteobacteria > Pseudomonadales > Pseudomonadaceae > Aquipseudomonas. Next base: position 65,000 of record NZ_UTKY01000031.1, read on the forward strand.
GCGCCTGGCCGAACAGGGTTACATCACCATCACGGCCGATGCGGCCTATCAGGGCGCCAGCGGTGGTCAACCGCGCAGCGTCGATAAACCGGCCTATCGCATCGAAGACATTCATGGCATGGCCGACTTCATCAGCCAGTACGCGGGTGTCGATGATAAGCGTCTGGGCCTGCTCGGCATCTGTGGCGGCGGCGGTTATTCGTTGGTCGCGGCGCAAACCGACAAACGCTTCAAATCCCTGGCGACGGTGAGCATGTTCAACTCGGGCCGCGTGCGCCGCAACGGTTACAACGACTCGCAAATGGACAGCATCCAGCAACGTCTGGATCAGGCGTCAGCAGCCCGCGCGCAAGAAGCGGCCGGTGGGGCGGTGCTGTATTCGGGCGATGCCAACCTCACCGACGAGCAGATTGCCAAACTGCCCTTCGAGCTGTATCGCCAAGGTTATGAGTATTACTGGAAGACCCACGCGCACCCGAACTCGACCTTCAAATACACCACCAGCAGCCTGCTCGACTTGATGCGTTTCGACGCCACCGACCAAATCGAACTGATCAACCAACCGTTGCTGATGATCGCTGGCAGCAAGGCCGACAGCTTGTACATGACCCAGGATGCGTTCCCAAAAGCCACCGGTACCACCGACAAGGAAGTGTTTATCCTTGAGGGCGCCACGCATATCGAAACTTATTGGGTGCCCCGTTATGTCGACGCGGCGATCGGCAAGCTGACGGCGTTTTACGCACGCACTTTATGATAAGCGCGCCCGGGGTCGCGCATCCGTGCGCGACTTGCTTTCATGGAATAATCACGCGCTCCTCATGAGAAGCTTTCATCAATGTCCCGCCCCAATCTCAACGACCTGCAAGCCTTTGTGGTCATCACTCGCGAAGGCAGTTTTACCCGTGCTGCCGCGCAGCTTGGCGTCTCGCAGTCGGCGCTGAGCCACACCATGCGTGCGCTGGAAACCCGGCTAGGCGTGCGCTTGCTGACGCGGACCACGCGTAGCGTTTCCCCGACCGAGGCCGGTCAACGCTTGTATCAATCGATGGCGCCGCGCTTTGATGAGATTGAACTGGAACTGGCGGCGGTCAGCGATTTTCGCGACACCCCGGCCGGCAATGTGCGGATTCAGGCGTCGGAACATGCAGCGAACAATATCCTCTGGCCGAAGCTGCTGAAGGTGCTGCCCGGCTACCCGGACATCAAAGTCGAAATCACCGTCGACTACGCCCTCGCCGACATAGTTGTGCAGCGTTACGACGCAGGCGTGCGCTTGGGTGATCAGGTGGCCAAGGACATGATCGCCGTGCCGATCGGGCCTTCGTTGCGCATCGCCGTTGTTGGCTCGCCGCAGTATTTCCAGCATCGGCCTTACCCGGTAGATCCCAGAGATCTGGCGGCGCACAATTGCATCAACCTGCGCCTGCCGACTCATGGCAGCCTGATGCAATGGGACTTCGAAAAGGATGGCCACGAACTCAAGGCCCGCGTTGAAGGCCAATGGACATTCAACAGCAGCGTGCCAATTCTGCGTGCGGCCGTGGCGGGATGTGGCTTGGGTTTCCTGCCGGAGGATATGGTGGCAAAGGAGCTTGCCGACGGTAGCCTTGTACGGGTGCTGGAAGATTGGTGCCAACCCTTTGCCGGTTACCACCTCTACTACCCCAATCGCCGTGAACACTCATCAGCGTTTGGCGTTGTCGTTGAAGCATTGCTCTATAAGCGCTGAGTCATTGATGTTCAAGGCGTCTAAATTTTCCTCGCCGCCAAATCCGCGAATGAGCAGATGCTTTTGATCGATTGCTGCCCTTCGTGGCGGGCTGCTCCGGACCGGAAGCGGGACAAACCATCACTCACAAGACACCGCCCACAACTGATCCAGCCGTGTCGTATAACTCTGACTCATCATCTCTCGTCGCATTGCCCAGGAAGGACTCTGCGGCACACTGGCCGACCTCAATGTACCTCTTCCCCAGCGCCCGTTAATCTGGTCAAGCACCGTCATTACCTGCGTAGCTGCCACCGGCTGGGAGACCGCAAATAGATCATCGGTGTATTCGCCAGGCTGGCACAGATTCAGCAACAAAACCTCCGCCTTGCTGTAATTGAACCCCGCGCGAAACACCTGCCCCACAGCCTCCGTTGCCGCACGAGTCAGCAGCCGCACATCATCGGTGGGGTAGGGCAGGTCCACCACCATGCCATTGGCATATTTCGCCTCATCGGGATTAAACATCCCCGTGCGAATGGAGACGCGGATCTTCTTGCACAATGATTGCTGCGCCCGCAGTTTTTCGGAGGCACGCATCATGTAGGTGGCCACCGCTTCCTGAATCGGCGCCAGTTCAGTCAAGCGATTGCCGAACATGCGACTGCAGCAGATTTCCTGTTTCGGTGGGTCAGGCTCATCCAGTTCCAGGCAGGGCGTGCCCGCCAACTCCCTCGCGGTCTTTTCCATCACCACGCTGAATTTGCGACGCAGCATCGACGGGTCAGCCTTGGCCAGATCCATCGCGGATTTGATACCCAGGCCGCCCAAATGCAGTTTCATTTTTCGCCCAACGCCCCAAACCTCGGCGACATCGGTATTACGCAGCACCCAGTCGCGTTTCTCTGGCGAGCAAATATCCACCACGCCGCCGGTTTGCCCTTGCAGACGCTTGGCCGTGTGATTGGCCAGCTTCGCCAGCGTCTTGGTATTAGCAATGCCGACCCCTACGGGAATGCCGGTACAACGCAGCACCTGGCTACGAATACGACGCCCGAGCGCATCCAGTTCAGTCATCCCGGTCAGGTCGGCGAACGCCTCGTCGATGCTGTACACCTCCACCGTAGGTACCATGGCTTCGATCAGGCTCATGACCCGTTCGCTCATATCGCCATACAGCGCGTAGTTGGAGGAGAAGGGCACGATGCCGTGCTGCTTGAGCGTGTGTTTGATCTGGAAATACGGTGCGCCCATTTTGACAAAGGGCTTGGCGTCATAGCTGCGGGCGATCACGCAGCCGTCGTTGTTGCTCAGCACCACAATTGGCGTCTTAGCCAGGTCGGGCCGGAATACTCGCTCGCAACTGGCATAGAAGCTGTTGCAGTCAATCAGGGCGAACACCGGCGCGGGCTTAGACATGGCTGCGCACGGTACTGGTGATCACGCCCCAGATCGACAATTCGTCGCCCTCCAGGATGTAGCGGGCAGGGTATTTGGGGTTGTCCGACAGCAGCACGACCTCTTTCCCACGTTTGCACAGCCGCTTACAAATGGGCTCGTTGTTGAGCACGGCGACGACGATATGGCCGTGGGCTGGCTCGATGGAGCGGTCGACAATGCCGATGTCGCCCTCGTAGATCCCGGCACCTTGCATGCTCTCGCCAGTGATGGTGATGAGGTAGACGTGGGGCGCGCGGATGTTCAGCACCTCATCCATCGAGATATGTTGCTCGATATGGTCTGCAGCCGGGGAGGGGAACCCAGCCGGCACCTGGAAGGAGTAAAAGGGCAATGGCGCGCCGCCCTCCAGGATGGGGCCTCGAATGGAAAAGCTCATGGTTTTGCCCTTTTACAAAATACTGTACGAATGTACAGTTAACTTTGTAGGAGGCTTGCGGTCAATTTTTCTGTAAGCAATTTCGACAAGCGGGTCGTCGATGGCGAAATGCCCGTGTGAGACCTGGAGGATTTGGCATGTGCAGTCACTATGAATCACCCGCGGCAGAGCAGCTTGCGCTCGGTTTTGGGGTCGCTGTTCCACAACAGGGGGTATTGGACCTCTGGCCTGGGTACAGCGGACCTTTCCTGAGAGCGGCGGTGGATCAGGATGAGCACGATGAGGCCGCTCCAGCGTACGAGTTGCTCAACGGCTCATTTGGCCTGATCCCTGGCTGGAGCAAGGACACCAAAATCGCTCGGCGTACTTACAACGCACGCTCGGAGACGGCGGCGCAGAAACCGTCGTTTCGCAATGCCTGGCGGCGTGCGCAACACTGCATTATTCCCGCGCAAGCGATTTATGAACCGGACTGGCGTTCGGGCAAAGCGGTGGCGATGCGGATTACCCGCCGTGATCACGAGCCGATGGGGATTGCCGGGTTGTGGGAGTGTTGGACCGATCCAGCGGGCGAGGAGGTGTTCAGCTATTCGATGCTGACGGTCAATGCCAGCAATAACGAACTGATGCGCAACTTTCATCGGCCGGAGGATGAGAAGCGCATGGTGGTGATTTTGCCCAAAGGGTTGTACGCCGATTGGTTGAGGGCGCCGGCGGCGGAGAGTATGGGATTTATGAGGCAATACCCGGCAGATCGTTTGGCTTCGGCAGCGGGGGACTGAGGTACCAGGCGAGTCTCCAATAGAGACTCGCCTGGTACCGCGAGCTAAAGCGCCAGCAATACGCCAATCACCGGCACGATCAACGCCGTACTGATTGCCATCGACAGCACATTGCCGATATACGGATGCATATACCCCGGCAGCCGCCCGGCAATCGCACAGGCCAGCGGCGGGGCGATCAGAGCACCCAGCAAGGCGCTGACGACTATGACGATTGGACTGCCTCCATGGGTTAGCACCGCGGCCGGCACCACGGACACCAACGGCACATAGGTCGGATACCACCCGCGCTTTTGCCACTGCCGCCGCCATAACAGGATGCCCAGCAACGAAGTCAGCGCCTGGCCGGCGACCAGTTGCGGCAACCAGCCTGATCCATACGCCGGGCTCAGGGGATTTAATGCGTAAGCGAGGAAAACTCCTACGATCAACCCCAGGCTCGCCCACTCATTGCCAAAAAACGGTGCTTCGGAAAAATCCGCCAACACCCGTCGTAATGTCCAGCGTATGCCGTAGTCAGGCGTTTGCAGGGGTGTGGGTAGCGGGGTGTCGTCCATGACTTCTGGCTGACGGCTGATCAACCCCGGTAGTGCACGGCATAGCAAAAACGCTACCACGCTACCCAGCGCCATCCCCAGCACATTCCCGATCACAACTGGCAGCCCCAGCGGGATGCATAGGTAATTCACGAACAACAGGCAACTCGGCGTCACCAGAACCGCACCCAGTAGGGCGCCATTCAGCGTGACCTTCCACCCACCACCAAACAGCAACACCATCGCCGCCGGCAACGACACAAATGCCGCAAAGGTGGGCTGCCAGGACTCGGCCGTCACCGTCCAGCCCCACAGCGCATTACTCAGCAATAGCCCCAGCAGTGAACTCGTCACCAGCCAGGGCCAAAGCCCCGTGCCATAGGCGATGCTGAAACCCTGCCATCCCTGGGCATAACGACTGGTCCAGTGGCCGAACGCACCGCCCAGCAGCAAACCAATGGAGGCAAACTCGTGTTTGTAAAACGCCACTTCACTGATATCGCCGACCACCCACCGCAGCCAAGCAATGGGCGAGGGCAGGCTGGTCACCCTATCGTTGTAGCCGGGCCAGTAGACTGTTGCAGAGGTTGAATACACCACCGCAAGGCCGGCGATCAGTCCGACCGTAGCGACGGTCACTGCAGCCAAAATCACCAGATAACGCGCAGCCGAGCCCTGCGACGGACTTGCCGAAATAGAGTCCATGATCATGCCCCCGTCAGCGCGGCAAGCACGGGTGCTGGCAATAGCCGAGCATGCCGTCATACAGATCGATACGGCGATCGCGTTGTAGGTCGTTCAGGTCATTCCAGATCGGTGCGCTGCGGGCGCTGGACAGGTCGATATCCGCGTACAGAATCGCCTGTTCATTGGGCGACGCGACCTTGCCGATGGGCCAGCCGTTGGTGCCGGCAATCAGTGAACAACCCAGGTAACGCCCGCCATGTTCCTCCCCGATCCGATTGGCGGCCGCGATGAACACATTGTTGACGTGGGCGGCGGTCATGGTCAGGTATGAGGCCATGCATTTTCCGGCTTCGTCGAATAGCGGCGGCGGGGTCCATACCCAGTTGTTCAGGCTGCAAATGATATCGGCGCCTTGCTGGGTCAAGATGCGCGGAACTTCGGGGAACCAGATGTCCCAGCAGATTAGCAGGCCGATGCGGCCTATCGGTGTTTCAAACACCGGGAAGCCCAGGTTGCCTGGGGTGAACCAGAGCTTTTCCTTGTTCCACAGGTGCGCCTTGCGGTACTTGCCGATAAAACCATCAGGGCCCATCAGTACGGCGGTGTCGAACAGTTGCATGCCCTCGCGCTCCGCCAGCCCGGCGACAAGGTACACGTTTCGGTCCCGCGCAAAATCCATCCAGGCCCGTGCGCTCGGGCCGTCTGGAATCTGCTCGGCATGCTCGAAGGCATCCTGGCGGTTGCTGAACAGGTAACCGGTATTGGCCAGCTCCGGCAGCACAATCAGGTTGGCTCCGTTGTTCACGGCTTGCAGAGCCATGCTGAGGCTGGTGTCGAGGTTGGATTGGCGGTTTTGTGTGCCGACTTGCGGATCGAATTGCACAACAGCGACGCGGGCGAGACTGGTAGCTTCTTTCATGGCTCAGACCTCTTTTTTATTGTTATGAACCCGCCGTTGTAGGCGGATGCTTAAGTAAGAGGTCTTTGTTGTGTGGTCGTCAGTAGTACGTTTCTGCTTGGCTCGTAGGTTGTTGCCGAAAGGGCTAAGCTTGGTACGTCGGGTAGTTGTCCAGGGTAAAGCCACCATTGAAGTTGGCTTGAGTGTTGTTGCACAGATGAATAACCGCATCGATAGCGCCGCGCAGGCAGGGTTCGGTCCAGCCTGCATCGACGGAAAAAGATTCGCCCGACAAATAGAGCCCCGAGACGTGAGCGTAATATCGGTTGTACTTCATCAAGCTGACGGCATCGTAGTAAGTACCGGCACGGTAGAGCTTGGCGCAGCCCAAGGCGTTTTTGTCGGTCATCCACCGTTGAACCACCGCGTGCTGGGTGGCGACATACGGCGAAATCGGCGTTTTGATATTGCTAGATCGCAACAGGATGCGGTCCAGCTCGGCGACGCATTTTTTGACCAGCGTTTTATCGTCAAACGAGGCTAATTTGCTGGCGTCATCCTCCCAAGTGTAACTGAGCAAAATGCAGTCGTAGGGGTAGGCGTCGTGGTAGCGGTAGGTGTACACGTCGTGGACAAAACTGTCGGTGACCAGAATCTGGGGGATCTGTTTGTTTTTCGACAGGAAGCTCTTTTTCAGCGGGGCGTAGACCTTGCAACTGGTTTCCCAATGCGCGGTTTTGTAGGCGTTGGTGGTGGCGTAGGGCAGCATTGCCTGACTGAAATTTTCCATTTGAATGTGAGTTTCGATGATCCAGGAGGGCAGGGTCATGATCACGGCGTCGAAGTCTTGATAGCGCTCCGATTTACCGCTGGGATTGCTTGCATTCCAGTCATAGGTGACGCGGATTTTGCCGTCGTCCAGTTTGGTCAGTCGGGTCACTGAGCTGTCGGTCAAAAAGCCTTCACCACGCTGCCGACAATGGTCGTAAAACGAAGGGCCATGGGCTTTGGTTGGTGTAAATAACAAGCACTCATCCAGCGCAGCTAGGCCGAGATAACGCGGTGGGTCAAACGCTAGGCCATTGCAGTCATCCAGCGATGGTGCGCCCAGATACGGTGAAGGCTTGGGGTTGCCTGCGGCGTCCACGCGGCCATGCACTAATTGCAGTTGGCTGCTAAAACCGAAGATCGCCGTGCGTAGGGGGTAGAGGCAGCAGACATCGTAAAACGCGCCCCAACTGCCGTCGCCAATCCCGATGGAATAGAAAATCGTGGATTCTTCCGGGCTCATGCCGAGACCACCAAAATCATCGGGGTGATCAGCATTCCAGGTCTGGCTCGGCAAGGTCACCAGGTCACGAAAGGACAGGTTTTGGTAGCGCGCGACGATGGCAGCCCACAAGCCTTCCCATTGCGGTGCGCCGTAAACCTGCGCGACTTGGCGAGTCATCTGATCGGCAAAGTGGCGCCACTTGGCATACACCTGCTGCAGTTTCTCCGTTGGGGGTGGAGTGTCGCCCTCAGGGTTTTTCCAAATCAGCATTTGCGGTTCTGACTGCCCCTCCAGCAAACCTTCACGCAGGTAAATACCGGTATTGCGCACATGGGCTGAACCTGGGTTGGGAAAGTCTGAGAGCCGCAACTCAAAGCACTTGCAGTAGTGAGCCAGTAGCGACTGACCCTCCAGCGGTGCTTCGCCAACCCGGTTGAACATGGGCATTCGCATGGCGCCCATTTCAAAGGGAGTTTGGCCTAAAAAGGCAGATTGTCCGGAGTTGAGCACTGTCAAGTGGCGACCGCCAATCCGCTGGGATTGTTCCAGCAATGTGACGTTGTTGAATCCACATCGAAGTAGCTCGCGAGCGGCGGTCAAGCCCGTGACGCCAGCACCGACGATGCAGATCTTATAGTCGGGCTGGGTGGCGGTGGCGATACCGGATTCTTGCTCAACGATCTTGCGGTAGTTGAAACATAGGTCCGGCGGGCTGGGGAAGCGACCACGCCATGCTGAGGGATCGTGGGGCGGTAAGCGTTTGGCGATGAGGGCAGGGTAGTCGTAGGTGGATCCGATGGTCATGGTTCACGCTCCAGAATCTGCACAACCGGCACAGGCCGATGGCAAGGGAGGGTGAATCTAGTCAGTCGGCTCTTTGTCGGGGTGGTAGATGGTTGTGGTGATACTTGCCCGATCGTTTTGTCGAGGAAAGGGAGATCACTCATGACGGGTCAAAGCGTCTTGCGGAGAAAGATCTGACATTGCAGGGCAACTGATTTTGCTAGGGTGGTCGGATGCTTGTGATCGCAGCGCTGCCTAGCACCAGGTGTGTGCAGTCAGCTTTATGACATCATTTCATTTGCCAGGAAAACCTATGCCCCTCTCCCTTCGCGACCGTTTCCGTGGGTGTCTGCTCGGTTTGGCCTGCGGTGACGCCGTTGGCACCACTGTCGAGTTTATGCCTCGTGGCTCATTTGAAGCTGTCACGGACATGCTAGGCGGCGGTCCTTTTAAGCTTGAGCCCGGTCAGTGGACTGACGACACTTCCATGGCGCTGTGTCTGGCCGAAAGCCTGCTGCAAAAAGGCGGCTTTGACGCCGCCGATCAGATGGAGCGTTATCTGAACTGGTGGACGTCGGGGTATATGAGTTCTACCGGCGAATGCTTTGATATTGGCATGACAGTGCGAGAAGCATTGGCCAGTTTTCAAACAGATCGCAATCCCTTTGCAGGCTCGACGAACCGCCGTAGCGCCGGCAATGGATCAATGATGCGTCTGGCCCCGATCGTTCTGTTTTACTTCCCCGAGATTGACCGAATTTGGACTTTTTCAGCTGACAGCTCCCGTACGACTCACGCCGCTTCAGAGGCCGTTGAGTGTTGTCTGGTGTTGTCGGACATCATTGCCAATGCGCTGCGCGGCACTCCTAAAGCAGAGATTTTGCAGGTACAGAACTCCAACCTAATCGAACCCAAGGTAATTGCCATTGCGCAGGGGCTATACCGGGAAAAGGAACGCGCTGACATTGTCGGTTCTGGCTACGCGGTGGCATCACTGGAAGCTGCGCTGTGGTGCTTTCACCATACCGATAGCTTTGCCGAGGCCGTATTGGCGGCTACTAATCTGGGGGATGATGCGGATACCACAGCAGCGATCGTCGGCCAGGTGGCAGGTGCGTATTACGGTGCGCAGGGTATTCCGGAGGATTGGTTGGCCAAGCTGTGGATGCGCGAGCATATTCAGACAATTGCGGATGAGCTGATGCAATCGGGAACATAGCGTTTTGCAATGGCGTTTGCTGAAACTGGGATGTAGGGGGAGGTTAAGCCTAGGCGTAGTCCGGGGATGCCATCCGATGAAGGATCGCTCCCCTTAGAGAAGAGAAGGCGCTGCGTGACTACTGCATCAGCTTCATGAACGCCATCCTATGAACTTTAGTAGCAAGGTAAGTATTCAAGTCTGACTCCATCGCTTCGATTACCGCGTTGATTTTTTGCTCGGGGACGTTGATTGAAGTCAAGTTTAAGTACCGTATTGAGTACTTTTTTCCGGAACGACTCATATTCTTTCGTATTGTTGCTGGACCCTCCCGGGTCGCCTCAGCTGTTCAGATGTTTCGTGGTGTTTCGTCGGCGTCGCACGCGTACCGTAGTTGGCTAAGGTGTCCCCACGCTTTTGCATTCAACCGGGAGATTTAAATGCCGATCCAGACCGCGCTGAACCGACGCACCTTGCTGAAATTGACAGCCCTGGCTGGCTCGGCCATGGCACTGCCCGCCGCTGCCGCCTTGCCCACAGCGCCCGCGGCGTCGGACGGCGCTCATTGGTTGATACGCCACGCCACCGTGCTGAGCATGGACCCACAGATTGGAGAATTGTCCGACGCAGACATCGAGCTGCGCGACGGAGTGATCGTGGCTGTAGGGAAGGGGTTGATGGCCCCCGGCGCACAGTTGTTGGAGGCCAGCGGCATGATCGTCATCCCCGGGTTGGTCGATACGCACTGGCACCTGTGGAACAGCCTTCTGCGCAATAGCGCACCCGCGCCTGCCGGCGAGCCGTTTTTCAAGTCTCAGTTGGCCACCAGCAAGCGCTTCACCGCCGACCTGTCCGCGTTGGGTGTGCGACTGGGGCTGGCGGAGGCCGTTAACGCCGGTATCACCACGGTCAACAACTGGGCGCATAACCTCAGGGATGCATCCTTTGCCCATGCCGAGCTGCGCGCACTGCAGGACAGCGGGGTGCGCGGGCGCTTTTGGTACGGCTACGCGCAAGATCTGGCGCCCACCGCACCGATGGATTTCGCCGATATTCAGCGGGTTCAGCAGCAACTCCAGGCCGCCGGGCAGCGCTTCGATCTTGGGCTGGCAATTCGCGGTCCGGAACGCACTGAAGCGCCGATTTGGACGGCCGAGTTTGCCTTCGCCAAGGCCCAGGGCCTGCCGGTGTCCACGCATATTGCCGTCACCCAGGCGATGCAGCAAAAACGCGCGGTGCAGCAGCTGGCGCAACGCGGGTTGTTGGATCGGCACGTGCAACTGGTGCATGCCACGCACGTCAACGCGCAGGACATCGACAGCATTGCGCGCAGCGGGGCCTCTGTATGTCTTACGCCGCTGACTGAAATGCGCGTGGGTTACGGCCTGGCCCCGGTCAATGCGCTGCACGCAGCCAAAATTCCCATCAGCGTGGGTATCGACACGTTGGTTCTGAGTGGCAATGCCAACCCCTTCATGCTGATGCAGACGTTGCTCAACCTGGCGAGCGGCATGAGCGGCAACGAGCAGGCGCTGACCGCGCGGGATGTGCTGCATTGGGCGACACAGGGCGGTGCAGAGGCCATGGGCCTTGGCACGAAAATCGGTTCCATCACGCCGGGCAAGCGCGCCGACCTGGTGTTGATCGATACTCGTGGAATTGGCATGAGCCCCGTCATCGATCCCTTCGCCAGCGTGGTGCAATCGGCCAGTGCGGCTCAGGTCGACACGGTGTTCGCCGATGGACGCCTGCTCAAACGCAACGGTACGTTGTTGAACGTGGACACCCGACGATTGGGCGAGGAGGTCACCGAGGCCGTGGCCCGGCTACTGAGCCCTGCCTAGTCAGTGGGCGTACCCTCCAGGCTGCTCGCGTAACTGAACAGGTTGACCGCTACCGGCGACAGGCGCGTGACATTCGTTTTGACAAGCCATTGTAGTAAAGCCTGAAACAGGTATCTGTGACCTTCGCACGATCAAGCAGACTGCTTTCGGCCCTGAGGGTGTAAGAACGAGGCGAAGACGTTCACGCCGGCCTGTCCTGCATTTCCTCCAATACGGCAGTACCTCAGAGTGCTACTTCCTGACAGCGTCAGGCGGATATCTGTGGATTCACTCATGCAGTGCTCCTGGTGAGCAGTCGACCAATTCAAAGGGGGCACGAACATTTGATTGCGGTCGAGCGACGTGATACATCACGTAGGTCGTTACTGGCGGTGTGCCATCGCAGTGCCAGAACACGATCCAAAAAGCACGACAAGGCCGTTTTTGCGGCGTGAAAATTGATTTGAAATCAGTTATTACGATGCAGGCGGCCATAACAAATGATAGTTAAGGGAATGAAATGAGCACATGGTTCAGTAGTATCCAGCTTGGCTTTGATATGGCAACAAGCTTGACGATTGTAGGTGCGGCAATTACTTGGGTTATTGGGCAGAGGAAGCAAGCTGAAGCTGAAAAGATTCGCGGCATCAATCAGCACGCGAGGTCAACAGGCCTTAAAAAAGTTCAAGATGTGCTTTTTGAAATTGAAGACAAGTATTCAATACTGATCAGTAAGACGCAGGCGTTTGAAAAAAGTATTGATCTGCGTGTGCGGTGGTCTAATGATGTGTTGGATTTCACGCGACTAAACAAAGCGATAAGAGATGACCGAAATTTTTTAAATACGTCGGTCGATCGCCTACAAGATATTCGTGAAGAGTTAGGCCAATTTTATGAGCTTATTCAGGTAAGACGCTACAGCTTGATTCCCCTGCTTGACGCCATTAAGGAGGGTGATAAGTATATTGGCGTGTTTAAGCGCAATATTGATGAGGTTGGCGAGGCCTACAATAAAATGGGGGCGGGTAATGTATCGCTACTAAAAGAACTTCACGCAATGAACGTCGCGCTCAATAATGAATATGGCGATGAATTGATTGATGTGTCTGATGACCGTATAAGTACTCTATTCCAAAAGATAGCTTCTGATGAAAAAATAATAAAATCAATCAAATCTATCCTCTTTGACGAGTCCTATTTTTACTGGGTTCAAAGATTTGTCCCCGCGGGTAGAGATGAGGATTTTGTAGAAAAGGTTATTGTGCCAGCTGAAATCGAAGACGTGGATTTATTCTCGGAAGTCATAACCAACTTTATCCTGTCCCTCATTAAAAAGAACCATGAGTTGCTTTCTCAAGTTCTCGTCAATACGTCAAATTCAGTTATGCAAGCACGTATTGAATGTAAAGATATCTTGATTGCACTCAGCGCCATTTCACACAAATTGGTCATGGACAATAACAACGAGACCTTGGAGCAAGTGATCGGAAAATATGATGCCGAGGAATATTTCGGCAGAGACATCACCATCCGTTAATAAGCGACTTGATCTGGCGAAGAGTGAAGCTGTCATGGTGCTCTGGCCACCTTCAGCTTTCGTCGATATTGAGGCAGCGATTTGATAAACCCTGATCAAGTCGCTTGCTAATCTTGATCGTGTTTTGATTGAAACAAATTTAAAACCTTGCTTTAGGCGATTCCATGAAAAATCTTTTGATTGCCTCTATTTTGTTTAACTCTATGCTTTCTCTCAGCGCTTTTGCGGGCGCACTAGACGTCGAGCATACGCGTCATGAGCAACGCTGGTATTCTTTTGACGAAGTGATAGAAAAGAGAAGCACGTACAGTAGGGTAGATATTTCGCGAGGGTATATCGAATACTACTTTGAGGGTGATGAGTACACCCCACGATACCCAGAAGAAAAATTGTCGCCACGTGAAAAATTCTATTCTGACCACGGGCAAGTGGGAACTTACGCGGCTGGTGATTATGAGACGGCACTCGATAAGGCGTGCATAGATGTCGTCTCTGGCTCCCTGGAAGCATTTAGGGGTCGCTATGAAAACTACAAAAGAGCGGATAGGCAAGACTATAAGCGCATGGTGGTGGGCATAAGGTCTTTAACCTACAAAGGCCCTGAGCATAACTTCAAGAGCCCTTCATCATGGTCGCCTGCAGCGTTGCCCAAAGACAAAAGAAGTCTTCTTTGTGAGATTTATAAAGTCAAGCGTGAGGGAAGTGATGTGCAATACATTGTTTATGCTGCTTCAGTGGCAACCGCAATGTTTGACGAGATTCATACGGCGCCACTGCCCGGTCAGTAGGTCGCTGTGCTCGTCCACAGATAAGGTTGAATATTCGTAGGAGGCACATAGAGGCTGACGGCAACCACGCGTGACTTCGTCGTGTGGTTGCCTTGCCCGTGCTCAAGCTCCATAACCCATTACTGGGTATCTTGCGGATCGAACGGTTGCCGCCCAAAAAGAGCGGTGTTGAATTGTTTTGCCTGCTACTTATCGAGTCAAACGTCAAATCCAAACAGCCGCTTGGGGGTGTCCCAAAGGATCTGCTGGCGATCACTCGCACTCGGGAACATCTCGCCAAAGGTGCTCAGCACGGTGCCCAATTCCATGTTTTGACGGGCGCGCAAGAATGGCCAGTCAGTGCCCCACATGCAGTGTTCGGCAGTGAACGCCTGCAACAGTGCCTGTTGATAGGGCTTTGCATCGGTATAGGGAAAACCTTGTTTGGAGTATTGCGATAGCCCGGAAAGTTTCACGTAAGTGCGTCCGTTGTCTGCCAGTGAAAGCAATGCCTGGAAGGCTGGTTGTTGCAAGCCGGCATTGGCATCGGGCCGGCCGGAGTGATCGATCAGCACGCGGGGGGTGGTGCGCTTGAGCATCGGCAAGAGCGCAAGTAACTGATCGTCCTTCACTTGAACCTGAGCATACAGGTCCAGCTCGGCCAGGCGTCCCATCAACGCGTCGATCTTCAGAAAACGCTCAGGACCGAGCAGCGCAGCATTGAGCGCAACACCGATCACACCCTGCCTTTTGAATTGCGCGAGCGTCTCGCTGCGGACGTCGTTCGGCACCACGACTACACCTTTATGGCGCCCCTTGTTGCGCGCCAGCGTGTCCAGTAGGCAGCTGTTGTCGTAGCCATACGCTGAGGTCGGTTGCACGATCACGGAATGCTGAATCCCATAGGCCTGCATGACCTGCTCGTAATAGGCTGCAGGGCCCACCTCCGAGCCTGCCGGTTGGTAGGTGGAGTCAGCGGGATAGGGGAATTGGGCAGGGTCGATCACGTGATGATGGCAGTCGATCTTGGGTTGCGAAAACAGGCTAAGCAGTTGGGAGTCCATAACCGTACCGGGCAAATGATCGGTGCTTTGGTTGCCTGCGTTTTGCAGACTGTTCCGCGAGGCCTGGCTGAGCATCGGAAGGCCAAGCGCGGCGCTGGCTGTTAGCACCACGGAGCTTTGTTTGAGCAGTGAGCGACGGGATAAGCGGATGTCAGCGGCACGCGTGGTCATGTTCAAACCCTTATTTTATTAGTATTTGCAGCGACAGACAGTCAATGACCGCTGCCGTCGTCAAGGCTGTGGGTCAATCGTAAGGCAGGGCTTGCCGAGCGTCGTCTGTGAACTCATTAAGCAGGTATCGGTTTTTTTTATGGGGCTTTCCCCACGACCGACAGACGCCTGAGCATAGGCCGGCGTCTTGAAGCTAAGCCATTCGGCATCCTGGAATGCGCTGCAAATCTCTCCGATAAGAAAAACAGATACCCGTTTAAGGATTTCCCAGAGGCGGCGCACGCCGCTGCGGCTTTAAAGTCAGCGCCAGCGTTCGGCCAACCGGGCGGTTACTGGTCGGCTCCAATCTCTAGGTTGGTCGGTATCTCTACAAAAATAATAAGGTGAAAACATGCGTCACGAGACGGTCGACATCAAGGCGTGGATCGACAACCGACCGGTTGCCGGCTATCAGTGGCTCATCATGAGTCTGTGCTTCTTCATTGTTCTATTCGATGGGCTGGATGTAGCAGTGATGGGTTTTATCGCGCCGTCATTGATTCAGGAGTGGGGGTTGTCCAAAGCGGCGTTTGGCCCGGTCATGAGTGCCGGGATGGTCGGGCTCGCCATCGGTGCGCTGACTGCCGGCCCTTACGCCGACCGCGTGGGGCGCAAGAAAGTGTTACTGCTGGCGGTGACCGGGTTCAGTGTGTTGAGCCTGGCGTGTGCGTTTGCGCGTAACCCCTATGAGCTGGCGACCTTGCGGTTATTGACCGGTGTGGCCCTGGGGGCTGCGATGCCCAACACCACCACGCTGCTGGCCGAATATTTGCCGGAGCGCAATCGCTCGCTCTTCATTACCATCATGTTTACCGGGTTCAACATGGGATCAGGGTTGGGTGGTTTGTTGGCGGCCTGGTTGATTCCGTTGTATGGCTGGAAATCGGTGTTGCTCGCCGGCGGAATCCTGCCCCTGGTGCTGTTGCCTTTCCTTTGGTTGTTTTTGCCTGAGTCCGCTCGTTTCCTGGCTGCGCGTCAGGCTCCCGCCGCGCAGATCGCCAACGTACTGAACAAGCTCGGCGGCACATTCACCGCAGCCACGAACTTTACCCTCGCCGAACCCCAGATCCAGCACAAGGCACCGGTGCGCATGTTGTTCACTGAACACTATCGGGCCGGCACCCTGGCGCTCTGGCTGACCTATTTCATGGGGCTGCTGGTGATCTACCTGACCATGGGCTGGATGCCAACCTTGCTGCGCGAAGGCGGTGTGTCCATCGAGCGGGCGGCGACTATCACCGGTCTGTTCCAGATCGGCGGGACCGTCGGTGCGATCTTGGTGGGCTGGATCATGGACCGACGTAATCCGAATGGCGTAATCGCCACCTCTTACGCAGTAGGCGGTGTGTTTATCCTGCTGCTGGGCGCTTTCAGCCTGGAGTCAAGCCTGCTGGCGCTTGGCGTGATCGCCGCCGGTTTTTTCATGAGCGGTGCGCAGACTGGCCTCAACGCGTTTGCGCCGGGTTATTACCCAACGGATTTTCGTGCAACGGGTGTGAGTTGGATGCTCGGTATCGGCCGTTTCGGCGGTATTTTTGGTTCTCTCATTGGGGGGGCGGTGCTGAGCCTCGGGTTGGGGCTGCCGTTCCTGTTCGCGCTGTTGAGCGTGCCAGCGTTCATTGCTGCACTGGCTATCCTGGCCAACGGTCATGCACGGCGTCGAGTCAACCGGGCCTTATTGGCGCCATAATCTTTTTCGAACATAGGAGTTCCTCATGGCACGCATCATCGGTGGCCTCGCTGTCTCCCATACACCTACTATCGGCTTCGCTGTCGATCACGATAAGCAGAACGAAGCGGCGTGGGCGCCGATTTTCGAAGGCTTCGAACCCATCAAGGTGTGGTTGAAGGAGCAGCAGCCGGATGTGCTGTTCTACATCTTCAACGACCATGTGACGTCGTTCTTCTTCGACCACTATGGCGCATTCTCCCTCGGTGTAGATGAGCGTTACGAGGTTGCCGACGAAGGCGGCAACCCGCGCGCGCTGCCCGCAGTGGGTGGGCATGCCGCACTGTCGCGGCACATTGGGCAAAGCCTGATGGCCGATGAATTCGACATGAGTTTCTTCCGCGACAAGCCGCTGGACCACGGGTTTTTCTCGCCAATGTCCGCGCTGTTGCCCTGTGATCCGGTGTGGCCGGTGCAAATCGTACCGCTGCAGGTGGGCGTTTTGCAGTTTCCGATACCCAGTGCGTTGCGGTGCTATAAGTTGGGCCAGGCACTGCGTCGCGCGATTGAAAGCTATCCCGAAGACCTGAAGGTAGCCATTGTCGCCACCGGTGGAGTGTCCCATCAGGTGCACGGCGAACGCTGTGGTTACAACAATCCTCAGTGGGACGAGCAATTCATCGATCTGTTGGTCAACGACCCGCAGCGCCTGACCGAAATGACCCACGCCGAGTACGCCACCCTCGGCGGCATGGAAGGTTCTGAGGTGATTACTTGGCTGATCATGCGCGGTGCGCTGTCGGCCACGGTGAAGAATCTGCACCAAGACTATTACCTGCCCTCCATGACCGGTATCGCGACCCTGTTGCTGGAAAATCAGGATCGAGCGGTGCCTGCTGACGTCAACGCCCGCCATTTGCAGCACATGCAGCACCAGTTGGCCGGCATCGAAAATCTCGAAGGCACCTATCCTTTCACCCTGGAGCGCAGCGCCAAGGGGTATCGCCTGAACAAGTTCCTGCATCGCATGGTTGAGCCGCAATGGCGCCAGCGTTTTCTAGACGCGCCGCAAGCGTTGTTTGAAGAAAGTGGCCTGAGCGATGAAGAGCAGGACCTGTTGCGCCGCCGTGACTGGCGTGGACTTATCCAGTACGGGGCGATCTTCTTTGTGCTGGAGAAACTCGCCGCGGTACTCGGGATTCCCAACTTGCAGGTCTACGCCGCCATGCGTGGACAGAGCCTGGAGGACTTCATGAAAACCCGAAACCAGCAAGTGCTCTACTCGGTGGCGGGCAAAACGCCGCGCTGATCATCGGCGGTGAGTGAGCCTGCTCTTTCCCAGACCCAATCGCGAGCAGGCGTGCTCCGGCACTGGCTCGCGGTCAACTGTGGGCGTGAACCTGTTCGAGGATCACCCGGCGAATCATATTCATCAAGGCCAGGGCCACCGGTGAGTGCAGACAGCCGTTGCGATAAGTCAAACCGATAGCACGTGTGGTCTGGTTCAGTTCCAGGGGCAGAATGCACAACTCGCCCGAGGCGATTTCCTGTTCCAGTTGATGAGCGGACACTGCGGCGAGCATGTCAGAACGCAATAACAGGCCGCGAATGATCGCCATGTCGCCGCTTTCCACGACCGGTCGGGGCGGCGCAATGCCGTACCTGTTGAAACATTCATCAAGCATCTGCCGGGCCGGCGAACCGGCACGAGGCAGCACCCATCGGGCGGCGCCCAGTTCATCGTGCGGCACGACTTGCGAATCGAGTGGGTGACCGCGCCGCGCCAGCACGACCATGTCCTCCATGAGCAACGCTTCGCCCGTCAAGTCGCTGGCGTAGGCCCCGGGGCGCAGGGCGCCGAAGACGAAATCGACATCACCGGTGCGCAGTTCTGTCGCCAGTAAGTCAAACGGACTTTCGTTAGTGATCACCTGGATGCCAGGGTGCTCGGCCATCATTCGCACGATAGCTTCGGGCAGTATTCGGGTACGGCCCAAGGGCAGGGCGCCGACCTGCACCACACCTTGCAAGGTGCCGCGCAGCGCGGTGAGGTCGGTCTCGATGTGACGCAACTCGTTCAGCGCCCGACGAATCGCAAAAAGAATGTCATGACTGGCGCGTGTTGGCTGCAAACCGCGAGGCGTGCGCTCGAACAGCGGTTGGCCGCATCCGCTTTCCATCACCTTGATCGTCGAGCTGATGGCGGGCTGGCTCAGGCCGAGCAGGCTGGCGACAGTCTGCATATGGTGGGTTTCGCAGAGTTTGACGAACACTTGCAGGCGCCGGGCCTGGAACAGGTAAAGCGGTTCGACCGCGCGTTTATCTCCGCCGCCTAGCAGCCGCGGCACGCTGTCCAGCTCGGCGAGCACACGACGTGCTCGCGGCAGCAGCCGCTCGCCGAAGTCGGTCAGGCGCATGCCGTTAGTGTGGCGTTCAAACAGCGGCACATTGAGCCGTGCCTCCAGCTCGGTGATTGACCGTGTCACCACTGACTGCGCACGAAACAGTGCGACTGAGGCTTTGGAAACACTCCCGTGATCGGCCACCCGGACGAAGGCGCGCACGTGCATCAGGCTCGGTAGTTCGGTGGATTCCATGGGGCATGGGCTCTGCAAGGCGGCAGTTGAGCAGGACTATGCAGCTGGCCTGTAGGGATGGCAATAAAAAAAACGCATACCTCAAGCACTGTAATGCATTACGCCTTGTCGGTGTCGCGGTGCGATCCTCGTTCGAAATGCAGGAGGAGAATCCGCAATGATCGAGTCACCTAAAACCGCGCTAGTCGTCAGCGCCCACTCTGCCGATTTTGTCTGGCGCGCCGGCGGCGCTATCGCGCTGCATGCGCAACAGGGCTACAAGGTGCACATCGTTTGCCTATCGTTCGGCGAACGTGGGGAGTCGGCCAAGTTGTGGCGCAAGGGTGAGATGAGCGAAGACAAGGTCAAGACCGCGCGGCGCCAGGAAGCGCAGGCCGCTGCCGATATCCTGGGAGCTAGCGTCGAGTTCTTCGACATTGGCGACTACCCAATGCGCGCCGACAAGGACACCCTGTTCCGCCTGGCGGACGTGTTCCGTCGGGTGCAGCCCGAGTTCGTCCTCAGCCATTCGCTGAAAGATCCATACAACTATGACCACCCGCTGGCGATGAACCTGACCCAGGAGGCGCGCATCATCGCCCAAGCCGAAGGCTATAAGCCGGGGCAAAAAATCGTTGGCGCACCGCCGGTGTATAGCTTTGAACCGCACCAGCCGGAGCAGTGCGAATGGCGTCCGGACGTGCTGCTGGACATCTCCCAGGTGTGGGACAAAAAGTACGCGGCAATCCAGTGCATGGCCGGCCAGGAGCACCTTTGGGAGTACTACACCCGCGTCGCCCTGCAGCGCGGCGTGCAAGCCAAGCGCAACGTCGGCATCGCCTCCACCCGCGACATCATTTATGGCGAGGGTTATCAGAGCATTTTCCCGCGAGTGACGGAGAACCTGGCATGAGCGAGTACATCGGCAAGACCGGTATCGTGGTGCGAAACATTGGCCGGGCCGAGCAGGCGTTGATCGACGAACTGCAGCGTTTCGGCGTCGCGACCGTGCATGAAGCCCAGGGTCGCAAGGGCCTGCTGGGGGCGTCGATCCGACCGATCCAGCAGGGCATCGTGGTTACAGGCACTGCGGTCACCGTGTTGGTGGCGCCGGGTGACAACTGGATGTTCCATGTGGCGGTGGAGCAATGCCGCCCCGGCGACCTGCTGGTGGTCGCCCCCAGTTCACCGTGCACCGACGGCTACTTTGGCGACCTGTTGGCTACCTCGCTCAAGGCCCATGGCGTGCGCGCCTTGGTGATTGATGCCGGTGTGCGTGACACCCATACCTTGCGCGAAATGGGTTTCCCCGTCTGGTCGCGAGCCATTAGCGCGCAGGGCACAATCAAGGAAACCCTGGGTTCGGTGAACCTGCCGCTGGTGTGTGGCGGTCAGTTGGTCCATCCCGGCGACGTGATAGTGGCTGATGACGACGGTGTGGTTGTCGTGCGTAGGGCTGAAGTGCCACAGGTGGTCGAATCCAGCCGCGCACGGGCCGCTCTGGAAACGCAAAAAGCCGTGCGCCTGGCCAATAGAGAGTTGGGCCTGGATATCTACAACATGCGTGAGCGCTTGGCTGAGAAAGGGCTGCGCTATGTCGACAACCTTGAAGAGCTCGGAGATTGAAATGGCGCAGACACGCATACCCTGCCTGTTGATGCGCGGCGGAACATCGAAGGGCGCGTACTTTCTGGCGGATGATTTGCCCGCACAGCCCGCGGTGCGCGACCGCGTGCTGCTGGCGGCCTTGGGGTCGCCGGATGCGCGACAGATCGATGGCATCGGTGGCGGCGACTCGCTGACGAGCAAGGTCGCGATCATTCGCAAGTCCTCGCGCGCCGAAGCCGATGTCGATTACCTGTTTGCCCAGGTGATTGTCGAAGAACCCCGCGTCGATTACGGCCAGAACTGCGGCAATATATTGGCCGGGGTCGGGCCGTTCGCCATCGAGCGCGGCCTGGTGGCGGTGACGGGTGATCTCACGCCTGTGCGCATCTTTATGGAGAACACCGGGCAGATCGCGGTCGCTCAGGTGCCTACCCTCGACGGCAGCGTCCGCTATAGCGGGGACGCCCGAATCGATGGCGTGCCCGGGTATGCAGCGCCGTTGGTCGTCGAGTTCGAAGAGGTGGCCGGGTCCAGTTGCGGTGCACTGCTGCCCACCGGCCAGGCAATGGACGTAATCGACGGGGTCGAGGTGACCTGCATTGATAACGGTATGCCGGTGGTGCTGATCCGTGCGCAAGACCTGGGTTGCAGCGGCTATGAAAGCCCGCAGCAACTGGACGCTGACACTGAGCTTAAAACACGTCTCGAATCCATTCGCCTGCAGGCGGGGGGGCGGATGAATCTAGGCGATGTGAGCCGGCGCAACGTGCCGAAAATGTGCTTGGCCGCCCCGGCCCAAGGCGGGGGAGCACTTAGCACGCGCAGTTTCATTCCCCATCGTTGCCACACCAGCATTGGGGTATTCGGCGCCGTCAGCGTGGCCGCTGCCTGTTTGATTCCGGGCAGCGTTGTCGAAGATCTGGCGAATGTGGGGGCGGGCGATGTCAGGCAGTTATCGGTGGAACATCCGACGGGAGAATTTACCGTAGCGTTACGTCTTCGCGCGGGTCAACCGGGCTCTTGCGGACTGATGCGAACTGCCCGGTTGTTGTTTGATGGCGTGGTCTGTGTCTCCGAAGACATATCGAGTGGGAGCTCGCTGGGTTGAAGGTTCGCTATTGGGCCGAAAGCTGCAAGCCGTAGCGGCTGCACACTGTCAGCGCTGCTCATTCAGTTCTGACATCCGCGTTCGGAGTCTTTAGACGCTAGGTTCACCGCTCAATGCATCGACCATGGGCGGGTGTTCCTGCACTGCCTGACGCAAATCTTCGGTGACCCGCAGTTCTGCACCGGTCGGCGAGAAGGTTGCCGCTGCCGCAAAAGGTGCAGGATTGGCCGGGACAGGGCGTTTGCCACGTCGCCAGAGGAAGAAGGTGACCATGCACAGGTTGACCAGCGCAAATACCCAGAACAAGCCGTTTGCGCCGAACGAATTCATCACCGGCGAGATCATCATCGGGCTGATTGCCGAGCCCAGCGAGTTGATCAGCAACAGCCCCTGGATCATCGGCACCAGCGCTTCGGCAGGGGCGCGGTCAGCGGCGTGGCTGACAGCCACCGGGTAAAGCGCGAACACCGCGCCGCCAAGCAGGAACAGCAGCACGGCAAGCGTCGTCGAAGACAAGGGCAGCAGTACGATCAGCAGTGACAATGCGGTGCATGCGATGGTCAAAAGGGTCAGCACTTGCAAGCGATCCTTGTGGTCGGACCAGCGCCCGACCGGGTATTGCAGGAGCATGGCGCCAAGGATCGTCCAAGCCATCATGCCGCCGACTTCGCCGACATCCAGACCGGCTCGTTGCAGGTACAGCGGCAGCAGCGTGTAAATCGCCGCAATGGTGACACCGGAGCCGAAACATCCCACCAGCCCGGTCGGCGTCACGCCCAGCAATTGCCGTGGTTTGAGGGGTTCGACCTGGTCCAGAATCGGCGACACCCGTGGCAGGATTACAATCGGCAGCACCGACAATGAAGCGAGCATGCCGGCCACCATGAACGGTGCGCTGTCGCTCAAGCCGGTGATTTTCCCCAGCGCAGCCTGACCCAGCACGCCCGCGCCGTACAAAACGATCATATACAGCGCAAGCAAGCGCCCGCGAATCTTCGCGTCACCGGCCAACAGCAGCCAGCTTTCGATCACCAGGAATACCCCGACCGTGGCCCAGCCGTTGATCAAACGCAGCGCGAACCAGCCCCAAGTGTCGTAGAACAACCCTTGCAGCAGAATGGTCACCGCGATCAGTGACGCGAAGCTGCCGTAGGCGCGGATATGCCCGATGCGCAGAATAAGCCGGTCATTGAAGACGGCGCCCAGCGTCAGGCCAATGAAGTAGGCCGATGAAACGACCCCGATCATCGTGGCTGACGCGCCGGCTGCGTCGAGCCGAAGGGTGGTCAGGGAAGACAGAAAGCCGTTGCCCAACGCAACAATGAACAGCCCAAGCAGGGGCGCCAGCGCCATGGCCAGCAAACGCGGAGACATAAAAACCTCGGGAAAAAGACAAGCGCAACGTGCGCCTCTGCGCCTGCTTTATCCAAGCCAATGCAAGAGAGCGCGGGATTCTACGGCTTGTGGGTTTTTTTCCAAGAGTGCCCGGCTGCGGCGTTTGGACGCAGGCAGGGCAGGCTTCGCGACATCACCACCGCGTATCGTTGGCAGCGTGAAAATATGTCGATCACGCTCTATCAATCGCGGCTCAGATGACTGACATGGGCCGAAAAACCACCCTCACCACCCCTCAAGTAAACGCAGCCTCTACAAAAGCCTCCAGCGCTTTATGTTCCAGAATTTCGATCGAGAAATGCCCAAAACGCTTAGGCAACCAAATAATGCGTGCCCCCGACGGGGTTTGCAGGCCCTCGCGAGCCAATGGCTTGCCATTCTCGTCCTCTGGCTGAACACCGGCGGCCACCAATTCGTCATAGGCCTTCTCGATATCCGGCGTCGAATAGCAGTGGCAATAAATCATCCCTTCTCCCGAGGAGTCCAACAGCTCCCTCAGGTTTCCCGCCAATGGCTGTACCAACATGAAACGCTCCTGGCCGATCAGTGCAATCGCGTAGCGCACATGCAGGCCACCTCGTTCCCAGACGAGCGTTTTGGAAATTCGGGCATTAAGTATCTGCGCGTAGTAAGCACAGGCTTCTTCGAGGTTATTAACCAGTACATCGACGTGACTGAACTTCAGATCCATTGAGGCCCTCCTGTTGAATCGACATACGCGATAAGCCGACATGCCCATAAATTAGCTTAAGCAAGCTGGGCAGCCCCAAGTAAAACTCGATACTGCGGGAGAAATCCACAACCGCTCTGCGAATGCTACTCTCGGCGGTCTCTAGACCTGGTACGGCTTATTTTCAACGTGAGGCTGTATGAATAACCGACTCGCCATTTTAATCAGCGATTACCAAGCAAACGTTGCTAGCGCTGTGGACATGATGCAGCGCTCTGGTATCCCGCGCCCCTTGACCAATACCGATTGGGTTGTCGCTGACATTCCTCAGTACATTCTCTATTACGTTGCGGGTGACACAATCGATATTCAGTGAACAGAAGACGCTCACGCGACCCACATCGTGCCAATCACACGCCGCTGAATGTGTCGCTTGCCGGCCAAGAGGCAACAGTCTCTGTCATTGCGAGTTGCCCATCGGCCGACAATGCCCAAGCCGGTGTCACTCCTTGGTCAGATCAACCAACGGCGTCTGCCGCACCTCGGTTTCGCGCCCACCCTGAATCTCGCTCACCTGCTTCAAGGCCTTATCCACTGCCGCCTTATTCGCCAACAAGCTGTAATTGATGCGGAACTGCTTGTGTTCCTTCGGCCCAATGGTCGGCACTAGGTTCAGTGGCCGCTGATAACGGCGGTTGTAGGAAAAACTTGTCCCCGGCTCCAGCCCCGTGACATACCCCTGGCCTTGGGTATCGGTGTTTTTCCACAGGGAAAACACCGGAAGTGCCTGTGTATTGAAACCCACCGAAACCCCCAGGCTGCCGGCCTTGTTATGCAACACGGTCAACGTATCGCCCTTGGCATCGCTGTAAGGCACCACGTTGTAAACCGTTTCGTCGTAGTCCTTGGTCGGTGCGCGGTAGGTTTGCCACTCGGGCAGATCGCCCTTGGCCTTGTCGTTGAACGGCGACACTTGCTTGACCGGCGCGACGAAACGAGCGCCCTGTTCCAGGAACGGGGTGCTGAAGTTACTGTGATACAGCGCCTGGTATTCCTTCGGATAGTCGCCGTTGTTGGTCAGGGTGTCGTTGAGGGCGAACACTACGCTGCCGGGTTCGGTGACCAGCTCCGTCGCGACGGAGAAGTCGACCTTCTTGAACGCCTGCTCTTTGAGCTCGCCGCGTAGGGTGATGGCGTACGGTGGTTTTTCATCGATGTGTAGGGTGACTTTACTCGCAGGAATGTTGGCGGCTCGCCCGTGCAGGGTCAGCAGTTCGCCATTGTCGACACCGGGGTGGCCGACCCATTCGTACCCGCAGCGGGTGACCAGCTCATTGAAACCTTCCAGCCAGCCCAAACCACCGCGGCCATTGAGTTCGATGAAGGACGGATTGACCACTTCCTTGACCGGCGAATCCCAGCCCATGCGCACATCGCCGACCGAGGCCTGCAAGACATTCATCCCCCGTGTCGGCACGACCGAGAGCTTCATCGTACCGTTATCTATTTCGACAATGCTGACACCCTCCTGCCGACCGCCATGCAGGGTGCGCAGGGTAACGCTGAAGGGTTTGTCGGTTTTTATGCCGAGTTGCTGGCTGGTGATCTGCCAGTTCTGAGCGGCTTTGTCACTGTCGAGCAGAACGTAATCCCAAGCCATGGCGTGGGAGGCAGCGGACAGCGCGCTAAGGGCAACAACGAATTTGAGCGGGGTCATGGGAGCAGCCTTTCTTGGAGTTGTGTGCTTTTTATAATCCCGATGAAACGTTTCAGCAAGTGTAAATGGCGATGTAATGCTGGTGTTTGTGAAGGGCGATTTGGGTAATTCGATACGCTGTTGCGAATTCGACGCTAGGTTCTCTGGTTCTTTGGGGGCCGCTGCGACGGGAGCATTTGCGCACTCGTTAGCAGATAGTGGCGGTTCATGAAGGTCCGCTTTTGGCCAGAAGCTGACGCTTAGCCGACCAGCTTCCGTCCGGAGAACGGCACGAGAGTAGCCATGATCAGCTGACAGCTGCGCGTTGCTACCGGTGGCGATAGGCGAGCAATGTCGCCACATTGGTATTCTCATCCCCACCAGCTAACCTGCCAGTCTTAGCCATCAGTCATGGACGCCCCTAGATGCAGCCACCTAAGAAATACTCTGTTGTTTTGGTCGCTTCAGATGGTAGGCATACGCTCTACCCGATGAAAGAATGGTGCCGTCAGAATCCCAATGAAGCACCACCTATCGATCCAAATACGAATTCTCAGCAGCTTCGTCGTGCATTCACTCGAATGGGATGGATAACTGAAGAAACTGAAACACAGGTTCTGGTCCTTCATCCCGGTACACCTAAAACAGCTATCCAATCCATCGAAGACGAAGATCTGGCTCTTGGAGACGAAGACACGCCAGATTCAGATCGAGAGACAGTTTTTGAACTGGAATGGCAGTTACGCGACTTCATATCTCACAACATCGAATCACTGAAACTGGAAGGTAAATCTCTTCGCCTCTATGTCGACCCTCAAGGTCGTGATGGAGTTGAATACCCTACCGAAGTTGGGCCAATCGACATACTCGCGCTTGATTCAGATGACGCGTTCGTGATTTTTGAACTGAAACGTGGACGTGTGGCAGATCGTGCCATCGGTCAGATCAGCCGCTACATGGGCTGGATCAAGAAGAACCTCGCGCATGGGAAGATTGTGAAGGGCGTCATCGTTGCGAAATCCATCAGCTCAAACCTACGTCACGCTATCGTGGCAGTGCCTAATGTCTCGCTTTTTGAGTATGAAGTAGCGTTCAGCCTGAACCAAATTCTTGAAGCAGATGGACCATGTCAGATGAAATATGAGGAGTGAATAGCCCCAACTTTCGTAGACCCATCAATTGACCGCTGCTGGCCGCTTCCCGACGTATACGAAGGGCTGAAATCGGCCAGTACCTCCCCGATTGCTGCCCCCGCACCTGTAATGTCACAATGTCCCGCCACCCCTCACACGCTCAACGTCAAGCGCGATTCACGGACTCTCACCATGCCCAGCCTCTGTTGCTGCTCTAACACGCTAGGCCCATCGAAGAGACTGCTCCTAGTTCGGCTGCGTCGACTGCTGTGTTTCATGCTGCTCTGGAATCAGGCTGCGTGGGCGGAGCCTAGCCCTCAGCCGAATGGCACCGAACAGGTGATTGATGTACAGCTGCGTTGGAAACATCAGTTCCAGTTCGCGGGCTACTACGCCGCCATCGCCCAGGGCTATTACCGCGAAGAAGGGCTGGACGTGCGCTTGCACGAAGGTGGCCCCAAGGTCACACCGGTCGAAGAAGTGCTCTCTGGGCGTGCCCAATACGGCGAAGCCAATAGTGAATTGCTCTACGCACGCCTGCATGGCAAGCCCTTGGTTGCGCTGGCGGTGATTTTTCAGCACTCGCCTTCCGTGCTCGTGGCGCGCACAGACCAAGGTGTTCGCACTGTGCACGACCTGATCGGCAAGCCGGTGATGCTGATGGATGCACAGACAGATGCGGATTTTCTGGCGATGTTCCGTAGCGAGGGTATACCCCTCGAAAAACTGCAACTGCTGCCCAGCAGTTTTCAAATTGGGGATCTGGCCAGCGGTAAAGTGGCGGCGTTCAACTCGTACCTGACCAACGAGCCCTTCTACCTGCAGCAGCGGGGCGTGGAATACAACATCATCTCGCCCGCCACCTACGGGATCGACTTCTACAGCGACATACTGTTCACCAGCCAGGCCGAGATTGACGAGCATCCACAGCGGGTCGAGGCCTTCCGCCGCGCGACCCTGCGTGGCTGGCGCTACGCGATGGATAACCCCGAGCAAATCATAGACCTGCTGCTCGACCAGTATTCGGTGGATAAAAGTCGCGCACACTTGCAATTTGAAGCTCAGGCCATGCGTCCGCTGGTGGTGTCTGACCTGATCGAGATCGGTCATATGAACCCAGGGCGCTGGCAACGTATGGCTGAAACTTTCCTCGAGCTGGGTATGGTCGACACTATCGCCGGTCTGGAAAACTTCATTTACGATCCCAACCCGCCACACCTTGTCGAGCGGCTGCGCAAGACCATTGTGCTGATCAGTATCGGCTGTGCGCTTGTGCTGATGTTCGCTCTGGTGCTGTTGAATGCCCAGCGCCATCTGCGCAACGAGATCAAGTTGCGCAAACTCGCTGAAGAGGAAGTACGCAAGCTGGCCTTCTATGACAGCCTCACGGGCTTACCCAATCGCAATAGTTTTATTCCCTTTGCCAGTCAGAAGCTGCTGGCCGCGAAGAGCCGTGGAGAACATCTGGCCCTGTGCTATATCGACTTGAATCACTTCAAGCAGGTCAATGATCGTTTTGGCCACCAGGCAGGCGATGCCATCCTGATCCACGTCGCCACGGCCATCAAATCCAATCTTCGCGAATTCGAAATAGCTGCGCGCATGGGCGGTGACGAATTCGTAGTGCTGCTCGACGGCGCGCATCACCGAAGCGATATCCAGCGCATCACCCATGAAATCTGTAAGGCCATCGACCTGCCCATTCCCTGGAAAAACAGCCAGATCAAGGTCAGCGCCAGCCTAGGGGTGGCGTGGTATCCGGAAGATGGCGAAGGTCTGGACGACCTGATTTTCAAGGCCGACACCGCCATGTTCCAAAGCAAAGCCAGTATCGCTGCGGGCTGAAGGCCTGCCCGTTTTTCCTCCCTAAGGCCTCTTCAATCCCGCTACCAAGTCAATCAACAACGCACTCATGCCAGGCCACGGTCTTACTGAACCCCGGTATCTCAACCGGTGGCTCACGCATCACCAGGCCTTCGGCGTGCAGTGCCAGGCGCCGAGGCACGACGGTGATCATGTCGCTGTTGCGCAGGATCTTGGGCAGGACCAGGAAGCTGGTCACCGACACGGTCACGCGCCGCGATGTGCCGATACGGGCGAGTGCCTGGTCGGTCACGCCGTGGAAGGCGCCGCCAGCGGGGGCAGGTTCAATGACCCTACGCTCATGTATCCGAAAGGGTGCTACTAAAGATCTGGACTGTGCAAATGGATGCTTAGACCCCGTGGGCGCTCCGTCCATTCAGCTACCTCGCAGTCAAATACTTTAAACCTTCTGTTCAAGCGCAGGGTCGATTGCTCAAGACACATTGCCAGGTGAAGGGAACGTCAATGATAGGGATTGTGATACCTGCCCATAACGAGCAACGGCACATCGGTGCATGCCTCGACTCCCTCCACCTTGCCGCAGCGCATCCGGCGCTTAAACACCAGCAGGTCGAGATACTCGTCGTATTGGATGACTGCGCCGATAATACGCACGCGGTGGTGTTGGCAAAGGGCGTCACCTCCATAGAGGCTTGTTTTCGAAACGTGGGCAAAGCCAGGGCCATTGGCGCTGAGCAGCTACTCGAAGCGGGTGCGCGGTGGCTGGCCTTTACCGATGCCGACACGGTTGTGCCGCCCGATTGGCTGGCGCGCCAGATCGGGTTTGGCGCCGACGCGGTGTGCGGTACGGTGGAGGTCGACAGTTGGAGTGCCTATGACGAGGCCGTGCGTACTCAATACCTGGCGCGGTATCAGTTCGTCGAGAATCATCGGCACATCCATGGGGCCAACCTTGGCTTGAGTGCCGACGCCTATCGCGAGGCAGGTGGGTTTCAGCATTTGGTTGCGCACGAAGACGTGCAATTGGTGGCAGACCTTGAGCGGGTCGGGGCACGGATCGTCTGGACCGCCACCAACCCGGTGATTACCAGTGCGCGGCGCGACTTTAAGTGTCGCGGTGGCTTTGGCGAATACCTGTCGAGCCTGGTGACGCGTACTACGCAGCTGGAGCCTTCCATAAGCGCAGATGCCACGCTCGGGTTGGGCTGACCGTTGGACGCGATCGACTGGATTCAATGGCCGGCCATGATGGTCACGGTTATCTCGGCCTGGTATATCGGCTCTCAACGACCTCGCCGGCGCATGCTTGCGTTTTGGGGGTTCATCCTCAGTAATCTCCTTTGGATCGTCTGGGGCTGGAACGCCAACGCCTTCGGATTAATCGTGCTCGAATGCATTTTGTTGGGCATGAACGCGCGGGGCTTCAGAAAAAACCAGCGCAGCGACCAAGCCTGCGATTGAAGGCCACCTACCGTCGTTGAACATTCTTTTTAAACCCGCGCAGGTTCATCGCACCCAGGCAGATTTGCAGCACGATCAGTGCGTACGCGTGTGCGTAGACGCCCCAAATCACCCACAGAATATTGCTCACGATGAAGCAGCAGAACCCTGCCATTCGTCGTGCCGGGCGTTGAGAGCCGATAAGCCACGCCGCCGCCACGGTCACTGCCATGGCAGGCCACTGCACCCAATCCACATCGCTCAAGATAATTCCTTACCTCACTCAGTCGTTTAAGAGAGAGGCACGCAGGGGCAAATGATTCAGTTTTTTTGCTGGCCGCGTTGCGTGATAATCCCCACCTTTTATCGTCAACGGATGCAAGGACGCTATGTTCAAACCCTTATCTTTCCTACTGCTTTGCGCCACGATCAGCGGCTGCCAGAGCCTGACCCGGCCGGCTGACACCGACTCCCCGATCGTTGGGATGCGCTGCATGTTGATCGCCGGTGAAAAGCCGTTCAAGCGTGACAACCTGCTCTACATCGAGCGCTATGCCGGTTTTGGCAATGGCATGTGCAAGACCGCGTTGGGCAAGATGTATCAGGAGGGAGGCTACGGCGTTGATCAGGACTTCGCCCAGGCGCGTGCACTGTTTGTCGAGTCTGCCAAGCTCGAACCCGCCGCTAATATCCTGCTGGGGCAAATGGCCGAGCGCGGGGAGGGCGAGCCGGTGGACTACGCCAAGGCGCGGCAGTTCTATCGTCTCTCGGGCAAGAACGCGGTGATACCGCTGGGGCGCTTGATGGAGGAGGGCAAAGGTGGCCCGCAGGACCTGTCGGGCGCCTTGGCACTCTATCTGGAGTCGAGCGAGCGCTGGCGCGACAATCCTTGGGAGGCGGTGGTCCGCTTGCGTAAACAAGGGGTGGCGTTGAGTGAGGCGCAGGCGGTTCGCTACCGGCAAATCTGGATGTCGGGTTTCCTCAGGGAGCAAAACCGCCGAATGGCTGTTCGGGAGGTGTTCGACGCGGTCAATGACTCGGGCGCAACCAGGAACGTTAAGTTGTTTTATCTCTTCACGTCAGACAGCGGTACACCGCAGGTGACCCTGGTCCAAGGTTCGGGTGATGCCAATGTCGACAGTTGGGTCATGAAGGCAGCGTCGCACATTTCGATGGGTGATTCCGCACCGATTACGGACAGTTCGGGCGTGCAGGAGATCATTGCGCCGCTGGTCTTCTCGCAGCGCGATACCCAACGCATGAATTGGATATGCGGCAGAAAACCCTGCAGTTGATTGCGCTCACTCGCCGAGGGCATAGACCAGGCTCGGGGCTTGTCCCGGTACGTCATCCAGGTACCCGCACTGCTCCATCGAGAGCTTTTCCAGGACGTTGATCGAAGCGCTGTGGGTGGGTCGCACCAGTGCCCAAACGCGATCAAACCCGAGGGATTCAAAGGCGTGGCTGATAGCGGTCGCGCCTAATTCCGTCGCAAATCCTTTGCCCCAAGCCTCTACGGCGAATCGGTAACCCAGGTTTAGCCTGGGCTCGTCCCCATAGTTGTAGTAAGCGATGCCGCCAAAGCCTATGACGGTTTCCGGCAATTCACTCTGCGCTATAGCCCACCAGCCAAACCCATGCTCCTGCCAGTGCGCAAGCCAGGTATCCAGTACGCGCTGCGCGTCAATGATACTCACGAGCGGGCCGGCGGGGTTGAATTGCTGGGTGTTGGGGTCACCGTAGATCTCGAACAGCCGCAGCAGGTCTGCGGGTTCAGGCTGTCGATAAGTCAGGCGTGAGCTGGAAAGGGCCATCGGTGTGTCCTTCGGCAATGTTTCATTGAAGAATGGGCGTGGACGCCACGCAGTAACAATCCCTGCCGTTCTGCTTGGCCGTGTAGAGCATTTTATCCGCCGAGGTAATCAACAGGCTGGGCGTCACGGGCTGCTCGCAGGGTTGGCTGCCGGCAATTCCGGCGCTGGCTGTCACGTAGCCCTGTGGGTGGGCACTGTGCTCGATTTTAAGGGACCGGATGGCCTCTAGGATATCCTTGGCGACCACGGCAGCGCCCAGGCTGTCGGTATTGGGCAGCAGCACGGCAAACTCTTCGCCGCCATACCTCACGGCCAGGTCGCCAGGCCTTTTTACCGCGCGTGCAATCGCCTCGCCCACGGCGCTGAGGCAGTCGTCGCCGGCGGCGTGCCCGTAGGTGTCGTTATAGCGTTTGAAATAGTCGACATCCAGCATGATCAACGACAGATGGGAGCGTTGCCGCTTGGCCAGCAGAATCTCATCCACCAGGGCGCTGTCCAGGCGTCGACGGTTGCCAAGCCCTGTAAGGCTGTCGGTCAAGGCCATGTCGCGCATGGATTGATGGGCCACGCGCAAGGCTTTTTCCATCACCATTCGCTGGCGCAATTGGTTCAGCACAATCAGCCCGAACACCGTGAAGGCGCTGATCAGGAAGAACAACACGAACCCGGTTTTAAACAGGTCCCAGCGCCACGGGGCAATGATGGATTCGCGCGAAAGCCCGGCTTCAACCACCAGCGGGTAGGTCGTCAACGCTCGGTAGCCATACACGCGCTCGGTGTCATCCACCACCGCTTTGACCTCAGCGATGCCTTCATTGGACAGGGGCAGGAAGCGTTTGAAGATTGCACTGTCCGCCAGGCTTTTACCGACGATCGACGGGATAAACGGGCGCCGTACCAGAATGATTCCACTGCGCAGCGCAAGTACCAACGCGCCCTTGTCATCGATCTTGAAATCGCCGTAGTAGTCGACGAAATAACTGACCTTGATCGTGCCGAGCAGCACCCCGGCAAATGAACCATCGGGGTTATTCAAGCGGCGTGAAATGGGGATGATGAGGTCGTCGGTGGACTTGCTCTTGACCACCTCGCCGATGCGCACGTTTCGATCGGTGTGGGTGCGGTGGTACTGGAAGTAATCGCGGTCGGCATTGTTCGCAGGTTCTGGAATCACTTCTTTGTCGGTCACGATCCAGTGCCCATCCGGGCCATAGATAAACAAGCCATGCAATTGCGGCATCAGCTTGGCCTGCTGGACCAACAAATTGTGGATGCGCGGCACGTTGATGGTCTGCAGCCCGTCGCCCTCCACCCGTTCACCCAACGCGGCCGTCAGTACGTCGACTTGTCGAATCGCATCTTCGGCGTGCTGCGCCGTTGCCCGGGCCAGGTTGGTCACAGAGTCGCGGGCCGAGGCGAAGGCAGCGTGATAGTCACGCCAGGTCCGCCAGCCTTCCACGGCCAGGAACGCCAGGATCACCGTGAGCATGAAAATAACAGTCAGGCGAAACGCAGCACCGGGGCTTACGGCTGCGAAGGCGACCGCTTCAGTGATGTTGTGCGCCTGGGTCTTTGGCTGTTTGCGTCCGAGCATCGAAATGTCCTTGTACTGGTGTGACACGATAGCTCAAAACCACGCGCCTCAACGCTTGATCAGCGTGTCTACCTGCGCCACCAGCGCTTCAATTGCGAAAGGTTTGGTCAGCACTTCCATGCCCGGCCCAAGGCTCACCTCGCCGATGGCGGCGTTCTCGGCGTAGCCGGTGATAAACAAGGTTTTCAGGTTCGGCCTGACCTCGCGACCGGCGTCGGCCATCTGGCGGCCGTTCATGCCGCCGGGCAAGCCGACGTCAGTGATCAGCAGGTCAATATGCACGTCGGACTGCAGCACCTTCAGGCCAGCCACGCTGTCGCCGGCCTCTATCAAGCTGTAGTCGAGCCCGCCCAGCACATCCATCAGCAGCATGCGTACGCTCGGTTCATCATCCACGATCAGAATGGTTTCTCCAGACTTGGCGGGAGTGGCCGAAGCATGATTGATCTCTCGATTGTCTTCAGACGGTCTGCCGTCAAATCGCGGCAGGTAAATATTGATCGATGTGCCTTGGCCCACCTGCGAGCTGATGCGTGCGTGGCCGCCAGACTGTTTAGCAAAGCCGTAGATCATCGACAGACCCAGGCCGGTGCCCTGGCCGATGGGCTTGGTGGTGAAGAACGGGTCGAAGGCTTTGGCCAGTACGTCGGGTGTCATCCCCATGCCTGTGTCGGTGACGCTCAGGCACAGGTATTGCCCGGCAGCGATCTCGTGGGCGACGGCCATTTCTGCATCGACGTTGACATTGGCGGTCTCGATGCGGATGCGTCCGCCGTGGGGCATGGCGTCACGGGCATTGATGCACAGGTTCAGCAGGGCATTCTCCAACTGGCTGGCATCCACCAGGGTCGGCCAGCTATTCGCCGCGCACAGAGGCTCGACGGTAATGCTGGGGCCCACCGTACGCTGGATGAGTTCGCCCATGCCTTCCACCAGCCGGTTCACATCCGTGGCCCTGGGGTCGAGGGTCTGTCTGCGGGAGAACGCGAGCAAGCGGTGGGTCAATGCCGCCGCCCGTTTAGTCGCGCCCTGGGCGGTCACAATGTATTTGTCGACCTCTGGCCATCGACCTTGGGCGATTCGCATCGCGATCAACTCCAGGGACCCCGAGATGCCGGCCAACAGGTTATTGAAATCATGGGCCAGGCCCCCCGTCAGTTGGCCGACGGCTTCCATCTTTTGCGACTGGCGCAGTTTTTCCTCGGCCTGGATCAGATCGGCGGTGCGCTCGGCGACCCGCTGTTCGAGGGTTTCGTTCAACACCCGCAGTGCCGTCGTGGCACGGTCGCGCTCGGCTTCAACCGAGCGCCGGCCCTCAACATCGATGACCACCCCCGGCAGGCTCACGGCCGAGCCGTTGTCGGCAAGGTCGACGCGGCCATTGGCTTCGATCCAGTAATACTTGCCGTCTGCCCGGCGTACCCGGTACTGGTGCGCGTAGGCGCCGCCCCTGAGCAGGGCAGCGTTGACGGCAGCCTCCAGCCCCTCGCGGTCCTCGGGGTGCACCGACGCTACCACTTGGGCCATGCTCAGGCCTTCGTGGCCCAGAGCAGGGTCCAGGCCGAACGCGTGGGCGAAGGCCTCATCAATGGTGAAACGGTCGTTGGGCACGTCCCAGTGCCAGGTGCCGATGATTGCGCCAGCCGCCAGGGCCATTTGCACACGCTGGACGTTTTGCCGTGCAACGGCTTCGCTGATGCGCAGGCGCTCCTGTGCATTCCTGCGTTCGGTGACATCGCTGAAAATGATCGCGATCTGCCGGTCGGCCGGCGCACCTACGCGCACCGCTCGCACGTCGAACCAGCGCTTGAAGGCTTCGGCGTAGTTTTCAAAGGTGGCGGGCTCGCCGGTCTTGGCCACATGCCCGTAGGTTTCGAACCAGAAGCGCTCTAGGTTTGGGGCGAACTCGGTGACCCATTTACCGCGCAGGTTCACCCCGGCCTGGCGCTCAAACGCGGGGTTGGCTTCCACGAAGCAGTAGTCGATCGGTTGATCATCGGCGTCGAACTTGACTTTGACGATGGCGAAGGCGGATTCCACTGTCTCCAGAATCGTGCGAAAACGTTCCTCGCTCTGACGCAGTGCGGACTCGGCAATGCGCATGCGCGACAGGTCGAGCATCGCACCGATCATCCGCAGGGCCTTGCCCTCGGCGTTGCGGATCACATGCCCACGGTCGAGCACATCGACGTAGCTGCCATCCAGGCGGCGGAATCGATATTCCTCGGTCCAGGCCGTGCCGCTGCCGTTGATCACGGCAAAGATAGAGCTGCGCACGCGTTCACGCTCGTCCGGGTGGATCTGGCTGATCCACCATTCACCCGATGTGTCCAACGTCGCCAGGCAATAGCCGAACGTGCTTTGCAGCGCCTCGTTCCAAAGGATCTGGTCGGTTTGCATGTCCCAGTCCCAGATCGTATCGCTGGTGGCTTTGACGGCCAGTCGATAACGTTCCTGGGTTTGTGCAATCGAAATGCCCTGGACGTGCGCATCGGCGACGTCCGGCACTCGGTCGCGAGCGCCTCCTGCCAGCTGAGCGCGCAGCCTTGCGATCTCTGCTTCCAGCTGATCACGATTGAGTTCACTCAATGCTTTTTCCATGTTTCGCTCAGGTAGCCGCGTCAGGCGCGAAGAAGGTCAGAGACCATAGTGACACGCGCGCTGTGCGCAGGGTTCCGGGCGCTGGTAAAGCGGTTGCTGAGGGCTCAGTAGAGGAGGCGGCTCCTTTAAGGTGTCATGTGCGCTCGTGGCGTCAGGAAACCTTGATGACAATCTTGCCAAACGCCCCTTTCGCCAGGTGTTCGTAGGCGAGTCGTGCGTCCTCGAACGCATAGACTTTCTCAATGACTGGGTGAATCGCATGTTCGCCGAGGAACGCGTTCATCCGGTCAAAGGATGAGCGGGGCGCTACAGCGATGCCTCGCAGGGTGGTCTGGCGGAAGATCAATGGCATCAAGGCAAGCTCGGTGGTCTGGCCGGTCAAAAAGCCGATCTGTGCGATTTTGCCCGCCGCTTTGGTCGCCGCAATGGACTGGTTGACGCCCTTGCCGCCGGCCACATCCAGCAGCAGGTCAACGCCTTTGCCCTCGGTCAGTTCAAGCACCTTGGTCTCCCAGTCGGGATGGGTGCGGTAGTTCACGCCTGCCACGGCGCCGAGTTCGATGGCGGCCTCCAGGTTTTTATCGCTGCTCGACGTCACGATTACTTTGGCACCCAGTGCGGTTGCCAATTGCACGGCGAATATCGAGACGCCGCCTGTGCCTTGCACCAACACAGTGTCACCGGGTGTGATCTGGCCGTAATCCACCAGTGAGTACCAGGCCGTCAGTGCGGCAATCGGCAGGGTCGAGGCTTCTTCATCGGACAGGTTGTGGGGGGCCTTCACGGCACTGTCTTCATGAATAATCATGTATTCGGCAAGGCCGCCAGGCAGGGGAGAGCCGAAGCAATAGTCGGGTTCATTCGGGCCGGGCGGCCCCTCGATCCAGCGCGAGTAGAGGTGCGAGTTAACGCGGTCGCCAATCGCGAAGCGGCTCACGCCTGCGCCCACCGCCACGACTGTGCCCGCTGCATCACTGACCGGAATAAGCGACTTGGGCACCTTATGGGGCTCATAGATGCCGTCCACGATGGCTTTGTCACGGAAGTTCAGCGACACCGCGCCAACCTTCACCAGCAGTTCGCCTGGTTTCGGTTCGGGGGTCGGCGTTTCGCCAAGGGTCAGGTTGTCGAGGCCGAAGTCTTTGAGGAGCCAGGCTTTCATATCGTTTCTCCAAGAGAGTCACCGGCGATGTCCGATGAGGTGCAGCTATTTTTCTCCCTCAATGGCGCGGGATAAATGCCGCCGGCATCAACGCACTGTTATCATCCGGCGCAACAATCCTTTATGGATCAAGCCATTTTTTCGCAACAAAACCACTACAGGCCCGTCATGGAACTGCTCCAGTCAATGCAGGTGTTTGCCCATGTAGCTGAACTGGGCAGCTTTACTAAAGCGGCAGATGCGGCGCAACTCGGCCGCCCACAGATCACGCGGGCCATTCAGGATCTGGAGGCTTCCCTGGGGGTAAGACTGTTCCAGCGCACCACGCGAAAGGTCAGGCTGACGACCGAAGGTGAGCAGTTTTATCAGCGGGTAGTCGGCATTCTTGTCAGTGTCGCCGAGACGACGTCGATGTTCGCCCGCTCAGGTGCTTCACTGCGCGGAAAACTGCGCATCGACATTCCCACGGCGTTTTCCCAACCCGCTTTTATCGCGAGTCTGTTGGCGTTCTCTGACAGCCATCCGGAGGTTGAGATGGCATTGGGCGTGACCGATCGGACGGTGGACTTGGTGGCAGAGGGCGTGGATTGCGTAATCAGGATCGGTGATTTGCCCGATTCCAGCCTGATCGCTCGGCGTATCGGTATGGCAACCATGGTCACCTGCGCCGCACCTGCCTATCTTCAGGCTCACGGGGCGCCAGCGACCCCGGATGACTTGGCCGCGCATCGGGGCGTGAGTTTTTTGTCCGGTCAAAATCATCGGCCATTGCCGTGGCAGTTCTTGCAGGATGGGCAGGATATAAGTTACGTCAGTCGTCATGGGATCATCGTCAATGAGTCCAATGCGTACGTGCAATGCGGAGTCGCAGGTTTTGGTGTCCTTCAGGCTCCTGGCATTACACTGGAGCGTTATCTGGCCGACGGCTCTTTGGTTGAAGTGCTTGATCAGTACCGCCCACGAGCGCGTCCGGTCTCGGTGTTGTACCCCAGCAGGTCGCAACTTGCCCCGCAGGTTCAGGCGTTTGTCGACTGGTTGAGTCAGCGCTTCCCTCGCCTGTATTCACGGTGGCTGGAGCAAGCGGTTGACTGATCCCACACTTCATATGGAGCCCACCTCATTCATGCTGCTGTTCAAACGTTTGAGCGCATTCTCCATCCAGGCGCGCAGGGCACTCGGGTTGGTGTGGGGCACTTCACGCCCCCTGTTCCTGGGCCTGCTGCTGGCGACAATCGTCGCGGGCCTGCTGCCAGCACTCGCGGCCTGGATCGGCCAGCGCATTGTGGATGGAGTGGTGCACGCCATGCAGGTGCACGCCACTGGCAGCCAGGCACCGGTGTGGCCGGTGATGCGTTACGTTTTGGCCGAGGCTGGTGTGCTGGCGCTGTTGGCCGCTGCGCAACGGGCGCTGTCGATGCAGCAGTCGCTGTTGCGGGTGAGGTTGGGGGTGAAGGTCAACTTGATGGTGCTGGAAAAAGCCCAGACCCTTTCGCTGCTGCAGTTTGAAGACGCCGAGTTCTACGACAAGCTGGTGCGCGTGCGCCAGGGCGCTTCGACGCGACCGCTGAGCCTGGTGACCAAAGGTTTGGGCTTGGTGCAGAACCTCATCTCGCTGGTGAGTTTTGCGGTGTTGCTGGTGCATTTTTCGCCGTGGGCGTTGCTGATTCTGGTGGTCGGCGCGTTGCCGGTGTTCTTCGCCGAAACGCATTTTTCGGGCAATGCATTCCGCCTGTTCCACCGACGCGCCCCCGAGACGCGTCAGCAGAATTACCTCGAATCGCTGCTGTCCCACGAGGCCCATGCCAAAGAGGTCAAGCTGTTTGGCCTGGCGCCGCTGTTGCTCAAGCGCTACCGCGACAACGCTGACCGCCTGTATGCAGAAGACCGCCTGCTGACCGTGCGCCGCGACGCGTGGGGCTTTGGCTTGGGCCTGCTGGGCACTGCAGCGTTTTACCTGGCCTATGCCTGGGTGGTACTCGACACCGTGCGCGGCCAGACCAGCCTGGGCCAGATGACCATGTACATCGTGCTGTTCAAGCAGGGGCAAAGCGCGATCACCGCCAGCCTCAGCGCAATCGCCGGGCTCTACGACGACAGCCTGTTCCTCTCTGACCTGTATGAATACCTCGAAACCCCCGTGATCATTCCCCATGGCCGGCTCACCCAAGGGGCCAGACCGGGCGATGGCTTGCGCTGCGAGCAGGTGAGTTTCACCTACCCAGGCGCCACATCCGCTGCGCTGCGTCATATCAGCCTGCACTTGGCGCCGGGGCAAAGCCTGGCGCTGGTGGGTGAAAACGGCTCGGGCAAGACCAGCCTGATCAAACTGCTGACCCGTCTGTATACCCCGGATGAAGGCCGTATCCTGCTCGACGGCAGCGACCTGCAGGAGTGGGATGAACAGACCCTGCGCCAGCGTATCGGGGTGATATTCCAGGATTACATCCGCTATCAGATGACCGTCGGCGAGAACCTTGGCGTGGGCGATGTCGACGCCATGAACGACCAGGCCCGCTGGCGCAGCGCAGCCACCCAAGGCGTCGCGGCCGAATTCATCGAGCGCTTGAGTAAAACCTATTCAACGCAGTTGGGGCGCTGGTTCGGTGGCCAGGAACTGTCAGGCGGGCAGTGGCAGAAAGTCGCCTTGTCACGGGCCTATATGCGTCAGGATGCCGACCTGCTGATCCTCGATGAGCCCACGGCGGCCCTGGATGCCGGCGCTGAGGCAGCGGTGTTCGAGCACTTTCGTGAGCACGCCAAGGGCCGCATGACGCTGTTGATTTCCCATCGGTTCTCCAGTGTGCGCAGTGCCGATCACATTATCGTACTGGAGGCTGGGCAGATTCTGGAGGAGGGCAGCCACCGCCAACTGATGGCGGCGGGAGGGCGTTATGCCGAGCTGTTCGACGTTCAGGCACGGGGCTATCGCTAGACAACTCGACAGCCCCTGCGACAGCGATCAGAACTCCTCGTACACTGCCGGATCCTGATTGTTTATACGGCCGGTGGGGCTGGCGAGCCGAGCAATCACGGCCAGGTCATCGGCAGACAAGGCGAAATCAAAAAGGCTCAGGTTTTCGCGCTGACGCTCCACCGAACTGGCCTTGGGCACGGCAATTGTGCCGAGTTGGTAATGCCAGCGCAGGATCACTTGCGGGATGCTTTTACCCAGGCGCTCGGCGATGCCTTGCAGCGAGGGGTCCTTGAGCAGGTGATTGGCTCGCCCCAAGGGGCTCCACGACTGCGTGACAATGCCGTGGGCTTTGTTCCAGGCCAATTGCTCGTGCTGCGGGAAAAACGGGTGCAATTCGATTTGGTTTACGGCCGGGGTCACGCCGCTGTCTTTGATCAGCGTCTCCAAGTGTTCCGGCAGAAAATTGCAGACGCCAATGCTCTTCACCCAGCCACGTTTGCGAGCCTCCACCAGTGCCCGCCAGGCCTGCACGTACAAACCGTTGCTCGGGTTGGGCCAGTGCAGCAGGTAAAGATCGAAATAGTCGAGCTGGCTGCGATAAAGCGACTCCTCAATCGTCGTCAACGCCGCCTCAAACTCATAGTGTCGACCGGGCAGTTTGGAGGTGATGCGCAGGTGCTCGCGGGGCACATCGCTGCGACGCACCGCTTCACCCAGCGCGCCTTCGTTCTCATAGTTCACCGCGCAGTCGAGCAGGCGGTAGCCGGAGCCGATGGCAGC
This sequence comes from Pseudomonas viridiflava, assembly GCF_900583165.1. GTDB lineage: Bacteria > Pseudomonadota > Gammaproteobacteria > Pseudomonadales > Pseudomonadaceae > Aquipseudomonas. The sequence goes on from NZ_UTKY01000031.1 coordinate 106,090, forward strand.
CCGTATGACCTCAACGCCTTCGGAACCATTGAGTTTATAGGTCCCAAAACCAATCGCCGGCAGGGAGGTGCCATCGTTGAGCTCGAGGGTGGGTATGCGTGGTTCAGACATCGCAGATGCCTCCTGTTGAGACGTGAGTCGAACGCGGATTGAAACTTTTTGAGGGCGTGGGCTGCTCGAGGTTCCCTCGGCTTTCCAGTGACTGCCAAGGCGTCTATCACGCGGGTTTGGCTCGCCATGATCAGGTGAGTGGCGCCTGTATCAGGCCTCCTAGTACGGCGGCTGCCCCGGTGTGAACGGCTTGTAGTTGGAGTCCTTGTAGCGATCATCGCGGTAATAGGCCTTGGCCCTGGGGCCCTCGTGAGGGTAGGTCACCTCAAGGTTGGGCGTCAGGTGCCAGCCGGTACCTCCTTCGTCGCGCTCGATCAGCGACGGGTAGACCTTGCAGGTGCCGCTTGAGCCCGAGGTCATTTCAAACTGGTAATAACGCCCAGGTTGCGGCGTGAAGACCGTCGTGACAGAGCACGATTGGGTACGCTCGCCTTCCCAGTACGTGCCTATGCGCGTTTCGATCCCGGGCCGCACTTTGGTTTCGTAGTAATCGAACGTCAGGTCCTGGCCGGCCTTGGGCATGCCGATGTCCTGGGTGTGAATAAAGGGCAGGGGCCCACTGCGCACCACACCGCCTGAGCGCACGCCATTTTCATACTGGTAGATATCGGCATGCTGGGTGAAATCGACGATGCGCACATAAGCCGGGTTCGGCTCGTTTTCGGGCGCGGTGAAGTAATAGGTCTTGGGTAGGTATTGGCAACCAGCAAAAAAGGGCAGGATCAGCAAAAGGCGTGAACGGGGAAAAAGCATGGTCAGTTCCTGGTCTGAGTTGATCTACAGACCACGGATTGAACAATCTATTCCCCCTACAGGGCGTTGATATCACACCACTCCGGGACCTGAAGGCGAAGCTCTTGCTTTGCTTTGCTTTGCTTTGGCTTTTGATCTTAGGCGCCCCGTCAACCACGCTGGCCGAACGCAGGCTTGAATCCGTGGGTAACCCGGCAGGACGCCGGGTTAGCCGCCCCGCGCCATGGATGGCGCGTGGCGGCGGCCCACGGATTCAAGCCGGAGTGAGGGCATGCCGAGCCTAGGCGAGGCACCGAGTGGTGGGGCAAGAGCCCTTTGGTTACTTTGGGGCTCTTTTCCAAAGTGACTCGCCGTAAGGGCGAAACCAATAGCAGCCCTCACCAAAATAACGGATATGTACCCCGCCCAAACCCTCTAGCGCCTGACACATAGCCATCGGGGGCAAGCCCCCTCCCACAGTTGATTTGATTCACAGCCCAACAAACTTAGTCGCCTGTCAGGCCGCCACGGGTGCAAGCTCCCTCGCCACAGGTTGAGCGCAACAAATGCCTATATCGTACTGGCGCTCCATCTACCAACCGCCAAATATCCCCCCAACCCTGTCACCAATATGTGAAGCCATAGTGAAAATCTCGTTCAACCCAAATATCGGTTGAAAACCTATATCGGCACACCCCCCAGCTCTATCCCTGAGCCACACTTGGCCTTAAGCTGCGCGAGCCAACACGGCCGTTACCGCGTACGGAGACACTGCCCATGCGAATTTTATTGGTTGAAGACAACCGCGATATTCTGGCCAACCTGGCGGATTACCTGGGGCTCAAAGGCTATACCGTGGACTGTGCGCAAGACGGTCTGTCGGGCCTGCACCTGGCTGCGACCGAGCATTACGATTTGATCGTGCTCGACATCATGCTGCCCGGCATCGACGGCTACACCCTGTGCAAACGCCTGCGCGAAGACGCGCGCCGCGACACACCGGTGATCATGCTCACCGCTCGCGACCAATTGGATGACCGGTTGCAGGGCTTCAAGTCCGGTGCCGATGACTACCTGCTCAAGCCCTTTGCCCTGTCGGAGCTGGCCGCCCGCATCGAAGCCGTACTGCGCCGGGCCCAGGGCGGCGGGCGCCGTGCCCTGCAAGTGGGCGATCTGAGCTACGACCTCGATACCCTGGAAGTCACTCGCGAAGGGCGCCTGCTCAAGCTCAATCCGGTGGGTTTGAAACTGTTGGCAGTGCTGATGCAAAAGAGCCCCCACGTACTGCGCCGGGAAATCCTCGAAGAAGCCCTGTGGGGCGACGACTGCCCCGACAGCGACAGCCTGCGCAGCCACGTCCACCAACTGCGCCAAGTGATCGATAAGCCATTCGCCAAGCCGTTGCTGCAAACGGTGCATGGCGTGGGCTATCGCCTGGCCGAGGGTCGAGATGGAGTTTAAGCAAAGCCTTGCCCAACGGATCATCATCGCGTTTGCCTTGATGAGTGCGTTGGTGGCGGGGGCCTTCGCCATGGGCATTGTTGCGACCGTGCACCTGGTGGAAGAGAAGTTGATCTCAGCGGGCCTGGGCGGTGACCTGCAGCGCCTGCTGTTGATGGATACCGTCGAGGATTGGCGGCACCGACCGGAGCCGGACCAACTGTTTTATTTCAGCGGTGGGCCTGGGGATTTCGAGTTGCCCAAGGACCTGCGTCATCTCGAGCCAGGCTTTCATGAAGTCTTTCGCGAGGCGCTGTCGTATCACGCGATGGTTGAGGTGATCGATGGGCGGCGCTATGTGCTGCTGCAGGATCAGAGCGATTTTGAAGAGCGCGAGCGTGTGCTGTTTGCCGTGGTGCTGGTGGGCTTTGTGCTGAGCCTGGCACTGGCCGTGTTCCTGGGCTGGGTGTTGGCGCGCAAAGTGATGGCGCCGGTCGTGCGCCTGGCTCGCCAAGTGCGCCATCGCGACCAGTTGCTTGGCCTGGCCCCACCGCTTGCGCCGGATTACGCGGCCGATGAAGTCGGCGAACTGGCGGTGGCCTTCGATGCCACCCTGGGGCGGCTGCGCCAGGCGTTGTCCCGCGAGCAGCTGTTTACCAGCGATGTGAGTCACGAACTGCGCACCCCCTTGATGGTATTGGCCAGTTCCTGCGAACTGCTGCTGGAAAACCCTGCGATCGATCAGCGTGGGCGTAACCAGGTACAGCGCATCGCTCGAGCCTGTGAAGAGATGCGTGAGCTGGTGCAGACCTTCCTGATGCTCGCCCGTGCTGAACATGATGAAGCCACCATGTCGCCTCAGGTGACCTTGGCCCAGGTCGCTGACGACTTGCTCGGCATTTGGCGTGAGCCCATCGAGCAAAAAGGCCTGGAATTGATCTACCAGCCCGGCAGCCCCCTGGACACGCGCTATAACACCACCTTCCTGCACGCGGTCATGGGCAACCTGCTGCGCAACGCCCTGCATTACACCGAGCAAGGTTTTATCCGCCTGACCCTGGAGCCCACAGGGTTTGTGGTGGAAGACAGTGGCGTGGGGATCCCGGAGGACAAGCGGGAGGCGATGTTCGAACCCTTCGTGCGCGGTAGCGAAAAACGCGGGGAAGGCTTGGGCCTTGGCTTGTCCCTGGTGCAACGCATCTGCGAAAACCAGGGCTGGATCGTGAGCCTGAGCACCATGGAGCCCCATGGCTGCCGCTTCCACGTTGAGCTGAGCCAGGTCAACACCTGAGCCGCAGGCTTGTCGTTATGCTGCGACAAGCCTGCGTCGATTGTCGGCGAAGATGGCCCCGTGATACTGAATGTGTCTGTAAAGTCTTGAAATGTATGGGGTTAGACAGGACAACTTTTTCACAATGGGTTGACCTGTTGATCACAGTTGGGTGCTTAAGGTTGTAGGCATCAGTAACTGGAGATCCGTTGATGTCTACCCCGATCAAGCTCGAATTTTCCGATAAGTACGACGATCAGCACGCCGAAGAATATTTGCTCAAGCATCAGGACAACTTGGCTCGCCGGTTGTCCCACAAACGCGACGAGCAATTGGCCCGTGGTGCGCTGGCCATGGCCGGTGAACCGGGCCTGGTGCTGGACCTGCCTTGCGGGGCAGGGCGTTTCTGGCCGTTGCTGGCGGAGAAACCCAATCGAGTGATCATCGGCGCCGATAATTCGGCCTCGATGTTGAAGGTTGCAACAGCTGCCCAACCTGGCGAAGTCGTGAAACGGGTACGGCCCTTGCAGACATCTGCCTTCGATATCGATTTGCCGGACAACTCGGTCGACAGCATTTTCTGTATGCGGCTGTTGCACCATATCGGTGATCCGGCGCACCGGCTGGCGATACTCCGTGAGTTTCAGCGTGTTACACGCGATAGCGTGATCATTTCGCTGTGGGTGGATGGCAATTTCAAGGCTTGGAAGCGTAAGCGCCTTGAAGGACAGCGTCGCAAGAAAGGTGAGCAGGAAAGTTACCAAAATCGTTTTGTGTTACCAGCTGCTACGGTTGAAGACGAATTCGAGCAGGCCGGTTTCCGCGTTCAGGAATCGCTGGATTTCATGCCGCTGTACGCCATGTGGCGAGTGTATGTATTGCGAAAGAGGTAACACGATGGCAGTTGAGTGCGTAGCAGGCAGTCACGTAGCTCCCGAAGAACGATTTGATTATTTCTGGCGCCAGCAAGGCGAGTGGGTCGAAGAGCCCAACCGCCGGCGCGGAGGTGAGAGTGGTGTGCAGCGTGTGCTGAGCGACAACGGCAATTTGCTCTACAGCAAGCGTCAGACCGGGCATATCTACCGCAGTTGGCTGCACCCGTTCGGTCGTCCCACCGTATTGCGCGAGCGGGATGCAATCAAAGGCCTGCGTTTGTTGGATGTGCGCGTCCCGGACATGGTCTTTTGCGAGGCGCGGCGCGACCCGCAGCACCAATGGAAGGCATTGCTGGTCACAGCCGCCCTGGATGGCTTCGACGAAATCGAAAACTGGTACGCCGCCGGTGGCCGTGAACGCTACGGCGAGGGGGTTCACGAGCGCGTACTCAAGGAGTTGGCTGGAACATTGGCCCGTATGCACAAAGGGCGTTGGCAGCATGGTTGCCTCTACAGCAAGCATATCTTTGTGCGGGTGACGGGGCAGGGTGAAGCTGCCAATGTGGAGATAGCCTTGCTGGATTTCGAGAAATGCCGGCAGCGCCTGACCGCCCATCGGGCGGCGTCCCATGACATGCGGCAACTGCGGCGCCATTCGTCGTGGAACAGCAACGACTGGAACAAACTCAGCTACTTTTACGAGACGGCGTTTGGCAGCGCTATCAAGGGTTTAACCAGATGAAGCTAGAAATAGCACGAGGTGTGTTCTTGGTCGGGGCGTTGGGCGTTGCAGCCTTGGCACTCGCGGCGTGGGAACAACCTCGCACACAGGTGCTCAGTGCGTCGCAGAGCAGCGGGCAATGCCTGCTGCCGCGCGTGGCCAAGGCGAGTGTGGCGGTCAAGCCTGACCATGAGTTGTTGCTGTTCATGTTTGGCATGTCTCAAGGGATGAGGCCACAGAGTTGATACGATTCAAACCCCCAGAAAAAGGCCTCGCAATGCGAGGCCTTTTTTTTTGCGTTGCTCTGGCTCTGGCTCTGGCTCTGGCTTTTGATTTGGCTTTTGATCTTGATCTTAGGCGCCCCGTTAACCACGCTGGCCGAACGCAGGCTTGAATCCGTGGGTGACCCGGCAGGACGCCGGGTTAGCCGTCCTGGGCCAAGGATGGCCCATGACGGCGGCCCACGGATTCAAGCCGGAGTGAGGGCACACCGAGCCTAGGCGAGGTGCCGAGTGGTGGGGCGGAGGCCTTTTGCTTACTTTTGGCTGGGCCGGCATTCCGGCCTTTCCAAAAGTGAGCCGCTGTAAGAGCGGAACCCATAGCAGCCGTTACCCAAATAACGGATATGTACTCCGACCAAGAAGCTCCAGCGCCCAACACATAGCCATCGGGGGCAAGCCCCCTCCCACATTCAGATAGATTTACACCTGTAATACGCGGTCGCCTGTCAGGCCGCCACGCGCGCAAGCGCCCACCTTTCATGCCCTGTCTGGCTTGGCCAGCAAGGTGTAAACACAAGGCAACACAAACAGCGTAAACAGCGTGCCGACAGACATCCCCGTCGCAATCACCATCCCAATATCAAACCTGCTCACCGCCCCAGCGCCCGTAGCTAAAATCAACGGCACCATGCCAAACACCATCGCGGCAGTCGTCATTAACACCGGACGCAGACGAATGGCTGCGGCTGCCTCCACCGCCTCGCGTGGGCTCAGGCCCTTGTCCTTGCGCAGTTGATTGGCGAACTCAACGATCAAAATACCGTGCTTGCTGATCAAGCCAATCAGCGTCACCAAGCCAACCTGGGTGTAGATATTCATGCTCGACCAACCCAGGAACAACGGAATCAGCGCACCGCAGATGGATAACGGCACCGTCACCAGGATCACCAACGGATCGCGGAAGCTTTCGAACTGTGCCGCCAGCACCAAAAAGATGATCGCCAGGGCCAAGCCAAACGTCACCCACAATGCCGCGCCTTCCTGGATAAACTGCCGAGACGCACCGCTGTAGTCGAAGGCATAACCGGGCGGGGTTTCTTCAATGGCAATCTGGCGCACGGTATCGATAGCTTCGCCCATGCTCACGATAGGGAACCCCGAGATCAGCGCCGAGTTGAGTTGCTGGAACTGGTTCAACTGCCGAGGCCGGGCGCGGTCAGACACGCTGATCAGGGTCGACAGCGGCAGCAGTTCGCCCTGGGCGTTTTTCACATAGTAGTTATTGAGCCAGTCAGGGTTGTCGCGGTACGCACGCTCGACCTGGGCGATGACCTTGTAGCTGCGTCCATCCAGGGTGAAACGGTTGATTTCCGCCTCTGCCAGTAACGTTGCCAGCGTGCCGCCGAGGTCTTGCATCGACACGCCCATTTGCGCCGCCTTGGCACGGTCGACGTCCACCACCACTTCGGGCTTGTCGAACGCCAGGTCGATATCGACAAAGGCGAACTTGCCCGACTCCATCGCACGCTTTTTCACCCGGTTGGCCACTTCCAGCAACGATGCATAATCGTTGGCCGTGTTGATCACAAAGCCGAACGGCAAGCCTTCACCCGTTCCCGGCAAGGAGGGCAGGTTGAAGCCGAACACCTGCAGGCCGGGAATCTGCTCCAGGCGGCTTTGCACCTCGGGCAGGATCTGCATCTGAGTGCGCTCGCGCTCGTTCCACGGTTTGAGCAGGAAGCCGCCGATACCCGATTGCACGCCGTTGAAACCGTTGATCTGGAACGAAGAGTAGTACTCCGGGAACTCCTTGAAGATCTTGATGAACTCGTCGGTGTAGGTGTTCAGGTACTCCAGGTTGGTCGGTTGCGGCGCGCTGGCAATCATGAAAATGATGCCCTGGTCTTCATCGGGGGCCAGTTGCGACTGGGTGAACTTGAGAAATACCGGGATCAGGCACAGCACGATCAGTGCAAACACGATCACCACCGGCCGGGTATTCAGGGTGCCGTGGAGCATGCGCTGGTAGCGGCGTTTAAGGCTGTCGAAGATGCGGTCGAGGCGATGGGCCAGGCCTGTGGGGTTCTCATCGTGGCGCAGCAGCAGCGCGCACATCATCGGTGACAGGGTCAGGGCGACGATACCGGAAATGATCACCGCCCCGGCCAGGGTCAGGGCGAACTCCTTGAACAACGCGCCGGTGAGCCCCTCCAGAAAACCGATGGGCGCATACACCGCCGCCAGGGTGACAGTCATCGATACCACCGGCAGGGCGATTTCCCGCGCACCTTCGAGTGCCGCGTCCAGCGGTGTCTTGCCGTCCTCGATATGCCGGTGGATGTTCTCCACCACCACAATCGCATCGTCTACCACCAGGCCGATGGCCAATACCATTGCCAGCAGGGTCAGCAGGTTGATGGAGTAGCCCATCAACTGCATGAAAAACAGCACGCCGATCATCGACAGCGGAATGGTGATCACCGGGATCACCACCGAGCGCAAGGCACCGAGGAACAGGAACACCACCACGATGACAATCAGCACCGCTTCAAACAGGGTCTTGACCACTTCGTTGATGGACGCCTGAATAAACAACGTAGCGTCGTAGGCAATTTCGGCCTTGAGGTTGGGCGGCAACTGGGACTCCAGCTCCGGCATGATCTTGCGTACTTCCTTGATCACATCCAGCGGGTTGGCACTAGGGGTGGCCTTGATGCCGATATACACCGACGGCGTGCCGCCGAACGAGCTGATGGCGTTGTAATTTTCCGCGCCCATTTCCACCCGTGCCACGTCCCGCAGCAGTACCCGGCTGTCGCCATCGATTTTCACCGCAATGGCGCCAAAGGCGTCCGCCGACTTGAGATCGGTGTTGGCATTGATGCTGGTAACCACGAACTCACCTTTCACTTCCCCGGCGGCAGATAGGAAGTTATAGCGGCGCACGGCGTCGGTGATGTCACTGGCGCTCAGGCCAAAGCCTGCAAGCTTCACCGGGTCGAGCCAGATGCGCATGGCAAATACCTGATTGCCGAGAATCTCCGCTTCGGCCATGCCTGGCAGCGTGGCGAGCTTGGGCTGGATCACCCGTGACAAATAGTCGGTGATCTGCGGGTTGTTCAGTTGCTGACTGGAGAAACTGATGTACATCAGTGCCGAGGCGTCAGCCGCTTCCTTGCTCAGCACCGGGTCTTCGGCGTCTTGGGGCAGTTGGTTCTTTACCTCGTTGGCCTTGGCCAGCAACTCGGTAAACAGGCGGTCGCTGTTGGCGCCGATACGCGCGTAGATCGAGATCACCGAGAAGTTCTGGCGACTCACCGAGGTCATGTAGTCGATGCCCTCGGCGCTCGCCAGGCTTTGTTGCAAGGGTTGGGTGATATACCCCTGGATCGTCTCGGCATTGGCGCCGGGGTAGGCGGTGGTCACTGTGATCAGGGCGTTTTCCATGCTCGGGTATTGGCGCAGCGGCAGCTTGCTGTAGGCCTGTATGCCCAGCAGCACGATCAGCAGGCTGACCACCATGGCTAGCACCGGACGGCGGATAAAGACGTCTGTGAACTTCATGACTCAATGCCCAGCCGGCAGGTTTTTATCTGCACTGATGGCGATGGGCGTGCCGTTGTCCAGTTTCAATTGGCCGGCGCTGACCACTTGCTCTCCGGCGTTCAAGCCTTTGCTCACCAGTACCAGGCCTCCACGCCGTTCTCCGGTTTCTACAAAGCGCCGCTCGGCAATCAATATGGGGTGACCGTTGGTGTCTTTTTCCACCTCGCCGCTCTCGGACTTTTTCTCGGCAACGGCATACACCGAGTTGCCGTAGAGGGTGTAGGTAATTGCGCTCTCAGGCACCACGATCTGTGCAGTCGGGTTGGGCAACAACACATCCAGGCTGGTGAACATACCGGGCAGCAATTTGCTCTCGGGGTTGGCCAATGTGGCGCGCACCAGCACGTTGCGCGTGCTGTTCTCCACCTTTGGGTTGATCGCACTGATGCTGCCGGGGAACTGCTGGCCGGGGTAGGCCGAGACCTCAACCTGCACGGGTAGGCGAAGGGCGACTTTGGGGACGAAATGTTCGGGGATATAGAAGTCGACGTAGAGGCTGCTGATGTCCTGCAGGGTGGCGATCACCGTACCGCTGGCCAGGTAGTCGCCCACATCTACCTGGCGAATGCCGATGGTGCCGCTGAACGGCGCGACGATGTGTTTTTTCGCCAGGGAGGCCTTGAGCTGGTTGACCGTGGCCTTGTTCTTTTGCAGTTGCGCGGAGAGGCGGTCGAACTCGCCCTTGGAGATGGCCTGGCTGCCGACCAATTGGCTGCCGCGACCGTAATCGAGTTGGGCCAGGCCCAGGTCGGCCTGGGCTGTTTCCAGCAGTGCGCTTTCAACGGCGCTATCGAGTTGTACCAGGGGTTGCCCGGCCTTGACCTTCTGCCCGGACTCGAACTGCACGTCTTTCACGGTGCCGGCAACCTCCAGGCTCAAGTTGACGCCTTGCAGGGCTTTGAGCGTGCCGACTGACGGCAAGCGTTGTTGCCAGGGTTGCTCGACCGCCGTCGCGACCGCCACGCTGACCGCCGGTTTTGGCTGTGAAAAGACCTGGATCTGCTGGTAGATGGAAAAGGCTTTATAGCCCCCCAGCAGCAGGACGATTAACAGGACGAGACCCAACATGATCAGCATGCGACGGCGCAGCATATTTCCGATTCCTTGGAAAAACTGAGACAGACGAAGACAGACAAGCCCGGAACATTACTCCGAGTGTAGTGGGGATTCCAGCCGGTAATTTTGACGCGTGACAGGGCCCATACTGGCCCTGTCAGAGAGGCAGGCTCAGATCAGGTGCAGGTGGTTATCCCAGAGCCCTGCGGGCAATTCCAACGGTTTTGCAACCAACTGTTTCTGGCGGCAATCGTAGAATCGGCATCGCCCTTGACCTGAGGTCACCACAAATCCGTCGGCCACCGCGCCCACGCCGGCACAGTCCGGCAACGGCCCGTCCAGCCGCAACTCGCCGCTGTCCATGTCCCAGATAAAGAAGCGGTTACCCCGCGGCGCAGTCAACGCGACCAGGCGCAATTCGCTGTGCACCGCGACGCTGGCGGTGTAGTGCCCCATCGCCTGCAATTGCTCATCGGCCACCGGGAACGCCTCGAACGGTTGCCCGGGACGCTTGATCGCGAGCAACTCGGAACGCTCCTGAGACGGCCCCATGAATTGCTGGCCGGTGAGGATGGTGCCATCACTGGCGATGCCCATATGGCGCACGCTGTTCATCTGCTGGCCGAGGGTTTCCTTGCTGATCAGGCTGCCATCGCGATGCATCAACACCAGGCTGGGTTCCATGGCGTTGAGGTTCATCTCCACGCGGCTTTCGGCTTCGGTGCGAATGCCGCCGTTGGCCACGATCAGGGTTTCGCCGTCGGGCATCCATGACACTTGGTGAGGGCCAATGCCGTGGGTGGAAATCTCGCCGGTGTGCACCAGCCGCTCGCCTTCGAACTTGTACACGCCGAGCAGGCCGCGCCCGGGGTCGGAGGTGTCGTTCTCGGTGGCGTACAGCCAGTCGCCGCTCTTGTGGATCACCGCGTGGCCATAGAAGTGGCGATTGGCCTTGGACGTGATGGTTTGCAGCAACGCGCCATCACGCAGGTCGATCAGGTAACTCTCGGTGCCGGGGCGCCGGGCGACAAACAGTGCAATCGACAGCGTCGGGTGGTTGATGATGTCGTGGCAGCGCTGGCCGACCTGGGTGGCAAACACCTGCTTGCCGTCCAGGCGGTAGCCCACAGCGTAGTGCTTGCCATCGGCATCATCGCGGGCCGACAGCAGCAGCGGGCCCTTGTCTTTCCCCTTGAACAGCGTCCAGCCACCCAGCGTAATTGCACTGAGCAGCACGCTGCCAACCGCCAAAGCCTGTCGCCTGAGCATCATCAGTCACCGTCGTTGGCGTTAAAGCCCAGTTGGATGCCCAGCGCCTTGGCCAGCTCGCCTTCGTGCAGGCGGTGGACGACGTTGAGGCTGTCGTAGATATCGTTAAGTTGCTGGCGCCCGGCGTCGTCGCTCAACAGTTCGTTGAGGCTGCGCTGGTTGCTGGCGAACAGTTTAAGCGACGCAGCGTAGGCGGCGTCGATCTTGTCGGCCAATGGCTTCTGATCGGACGGCAGCAGGCCACGCAGGCCTTTATTGTCGACGCCGACCCACACGGTCTGGGCCGCCGCGAGGCTGGCTTCGAGGCTTTGCAGGGACGACTGGCTGCGCCAGGCATCAGCCTGGAACGGCTGCGGGATGCCCTTGGTCTGGCGGCCCATCGGCGTGCCGAGTTTCTTCTTGAGGGTGTCCAGTGCGGTCACCTGGACGCGCAGCAGATCGGCGATGGCTTCGTGGGAATCGGCGTAGCGCTGATTCGGAAACTTGGTCATCTGCGCGAGCATGCCGTCGGTGCTGTTCCAGCTCGCCAGGATCTCTTCGGCCAACGCCTTCTGGCGCTCGCCAATGGCGATCAGCAGCGGGCAGTAACGGGCTTTTTGGGCTTCGTCGGCGACGTCAGGCTTGGCATCGTAAAGGATGTATTCGTAAGCCGACAGGCCTTGAACCACAACGCTCGACTTGGCCAGTGCGGCGCCATCGATCTGCGGCTGGGCGGTCACTAGTTGTTCAACCTGACGACCGACCAGGTTCTTTTTGTCTGGCCAGAACTGCACCTGCCACGCACGGTTGCCCTCGGCCAGTGGGCCGATCAGCAGCGGTTGTAACTCGGCCCAGGCTTTTTGCGCGTGCAGGAAGTCGGCGCGGGCGGTGTCCAGGCTCTCCTTGCCTTGGCAGTAGGCCAGGGCGCTGACGGCCAGTTGGCGGTCAGCCTCGACCCAACGGCTGTAGGTCGGCAGGATCACTTGCTTGGCGATGGCCGCCGAGGTCACCGCTTGCGGGTCTTGCGGCGAGCAGGCGCCGAGGGCGAGGGCGGCCAGGCTGGTGAACAACAACTTGGGACGGAACATGTCGAGCTCCCTTCTGTAAGTGGGGCAAAGCTTATAAAGAATTCAGGAACGCCAGCAACGCAGCACGCTGCTCGGCATTGAAGGACAACACATGCTGCTGCGCCGCTTGTGCTTCACCGCCGTGCCACAGCACGGCTTCCAGCAGGTTGCGGGCGCGGCCGTCATGCAAGAACTGGGTGTGGCCACTCACGGTTTGCGTCAGGCCAATGCCCCACAACGGCGCGGTGCGCCAGTCGCGGCCACCGGCCTTGAATTCGCTGCGGTTGTCGGCAAGGCCTTCGCCCATGTCGTGCAGCAGCAGGTCGCTGTAGGGGCGGATCACTTGGCTGGCCAGCTCAGGTTCGGCAGCGTTGGCGGCCGTGGTGAATGCGGGTGTGTGACAACCCTGGCAACCGGCTTGATAGAACAGGTTTTTGCCGGCCAGCACCTGCGGTGTATTCACGCCCCGGCGTGCCGGCACGGCGAGATTTCGGGTGTAGAACAGCACCAGACGCAAAATGTTGTCGCTGACTTCCGGCTCGCCGTTCGGGCCATTGCCATCGGGCGCCTGTTTGCAGGCGACTTGGGCGTCGGTGCAGTCATCAAAGGGTCTCAGGGAGGTGGTGAGGCCCATATCACCAGAAAACGCGTGAACATTTTGTTGATTGAGGTTGGGTTGCCCGGCTTTCCAGCCGAAACGCCCAAGCACGGTTTTTTGCTGGCCGTCATCCCAGACCCAATTGGCGCGGCCGACAATGGCTTCTTTGTCGGCGGTCTTGGCGTCGGTGTTGCGCAGGATATCGACGTCACTGATGGCTTCGAGCAGGCCCAGGCCGATCATCGGGGGCGCGACCCGTGCCGAAAACAGGGTGTCGGGGTGCATTGGGCCGTAGCCAAGTTGGGTGATTTGCAGGGCTGGCTTGCGCAACTCCACCACGGTGCCGTCCTTGAACGTCACGTTGACCGGCGTGTAGTCCACGCGCACCTTGCCTTCGGGTGCCACGCCCGGCACCGCCATGTCTTGCAGCTGCCCGCCGTAGACCGGCTCGGGCACCACGCCGTTTTGTTCGATAAGCCGTGCATAGGCAGGCTGATCGGGGATCGACAGGCGCACCAGCATCGACACTGCATTCGCCGCGTCGGGCAACGGCGGATGCCCGCGGCCGTCCTTGATATGGCAGTTCTGGCAGGCATTGGTGTTGAACAGCGGGCCCAGGCCATCACGGGCCGTGGTGGTGGACGGCGCGATCACCCAGGGGCTGCGAAAGAAGCTGTTGCCGACGCTGAAATCCACGCGACGGGTGGGCGACAGGTTGGCCGAAGGCAGAGAGAACGCGTTCTGGTCGCGCTTGTTCACCGTCGCAGCGCCACCCGCCCGTGATTCACCCGGCTCGGCCTTGGTAAATCTGGGCGCGTCATCGCAGGCAACCAGGCTCAAGGCCAGTGATGCCGCGCATAGGCGAAAAAGCGAACGGAACATCGAGTTTCCCGGACGAAGGCGAAAAATAAGGTCGCAAAGTCTAACAGGGCAGGGCCGAATGAATAAGAGCAATTATCGTTTGGTGGCCGGCGCTGCATTCCCGCTAGAATGACCGCACATTTTATTCTGGAGGTGGCCAATGCAGGCTCTCGACGCTTTGCTCAACCGTGTTTCCGTGCCGCGTCTGCTGGAACCGGCACCGACCCAGGAGCAGCGCGATGTGCTGTTCGCCGCCGCCATGCGTGCGCCGGACCACGGCCAGTTGCGCCCTTGGCGCTTCCTCACCGTCGAAGGCGCTGCCCGTGAGCAGATGGGCACCCTGCTCGCCGAAGCCGCGCGACTACAGGATGCCGACGCGCCGCAAGCCGTGATCGACAAGGCCCAGAATGGCCCGTTGCGTGCTCCGCTGGTGGTAGTGGTGATTGCGCGGTTGCAGGAGCACTTCAAGGTGCCGAAATCCGAGCAATTGCTGGCGGCAGGCTGTGCGGCCCACGGGATTTTGTTGGCGGCTTATGCACAGGGCATTGGCGCGGTGTGGCGTACGGGGGAGTTGTCGTACTCGGCGCATGTTGCCAAGGGGTTGGGGCTGGGGGAGGGTGAGGAGGTGATTGGTTTCCTTTACCTGGGTACGCCGCAGAACCCGCCGCGTACGGCGCAGAAGGAAGATGTGGCGGCGTTCGTCCAAGCCTGGCCCGGTCTTTAAGCCCAATGTGATCTAAATGTGGGAGGGGGCTTGCCCCCGATAGCGGTGTGTCAGTCAGCTATGTATTGGCTGACACACTGCTATCGGGGGCAAGCCCCCTCCCACATTGGACCTAGGGTGTTTTTGATATCTGGCTTACACCCTGAACTGATCCATCAACTTCATCTGCTGGCTGGCCAATGCATTCAACTGGCTGCTGATGGCCGCCGACTCGGTGGCCTGGCCGGTTAGGGTTTCGGTCACGGTGCGAATCGCCGAGACATTGCGGTTAACCTCTTCGGCCACCGCACTCTGCTGCTCGGCGGCGCTGGCGATTTGCAGGTTCATGTCGCTAATGACCGTCACGGCATCACTGATCTTGCCCAGGGCCTGCACCGCTTGATGAATCTGCCCGGCATTGTTCTGCGCCTGGCTCTGGCTCGAATGCATGGTCGCCACCACGCCTCGGGTGCCGCTCTGAATGCGTTCGATCACATGGCGGATCTCTTCTACCGAATCCTGGGTGCGCTTGGCCAGGTTGCGCACTTCGTCGGCCACCACCGCAAACCCTCGTCCGCTTTCACCAGCGCGGGCCGCTTCGATGGCCGCGTTGAGGGCCAGCAGGTTGGTCTGCTCGGCAATGCTGCGGATCACTTCGAGCACCGAGCCAATCTGCTCACTGTTGACCGCCAAGGCTTCAACTTCACCCACGGCCTTGCTGACTTCTTCAGCCAGGGTGGTGATGTCGCGGGTGCTTTGCTCGATGATCGCCATGCCTTCGCGCGCAGACTGATCGGCGCCCTTTGCTGCGCTGGCCGCATTGGAGGCGCTGTTGGCGACGTCGTGGGCGGTGGCGCTCATTTCATTGGAGGCCGTGGCCACCTGGTCGATTTCGCGGAACTGCACCTGCATGCCTTCGCTGGTCTGAAGCGCAATGGCTGAAGATTGATCCGCCGTACCCCGGGCTTCGGTGATGCTTTGCTTGATCTGCGCAATGGTCGGTTGCAGTTTGTCGAGGAAGCGGTTGAACCAGTTCACCAATTCGCCGAGTTCGTCTTTCTTGGTGTAGTTCAGCCGTTGGGTGAGGTCGCCGTCGCCGCTGGCGATGTCTTTGAGCATGGCGGCCACGCTGTTGATTGGACGGGTCACGCCGGTGGCGGTCAGCCAGATCAGCAACAGGCCCACTAGAGCTGCTGCGGCGCCTACCAGCAGGGCCTTGAGGGTGCCGGCATCCTGGGCCTTGTCCAGCAGGCCTTGCAGTTTGACGGTGTCGGCCAGCATCACGTGCTTGGGCAGTTTGACCAACACACCCCACGACTTGGCATCGGCAATCGGCTTGACCGGGTACACGGCACGAATGGTGTCGTCCTGTTCGCGGATCGTGCGGGTGTCGCTCGCCAGCAGTTGCACGATCTCTTTGCCCTCGGCGCCGAGGGTGTCGATCAGGTTCTTGCCGACCCGACCCGGCTCGCCGCTGTAGGCAGCGATCAGCCCGCTGCTGGACAAGATCTCGAGGTGCGCGGCGCTGTCGAACAGCGCTTTTTGCGCGGCATCGGTGGTGGCCTGCAGGGTGTCGAGGGCGATATCGATACCGACCACGCCGATGGTCTTGCCGTCGACGATCAGCGGCAGCGAGATGGTGGTCATCAGCATCGATTTACCGGCCACCGTATCTTCATACGGGTCGAGTAGGCAGGTGCTGCGGCTGTCTCGTGGGCAGGTGTACCAGATGTTGTAGGGCGTACCGCTGAGGTTGAGGCTGGTCTTGGTCAGGTCGTCTTCGACCATGATGGTGTTCACGCCAGCGCCTCCGGCACGGCTCCAATAGCTGGCGAAACGCCCTTTTTCATTGGAGACGCGGGCCTTGTCGTCGACGAACTCACTGTCCTTGCCATCCAGCCCATTGGGTTCGAACGCCAGCCAGATGCCCAGCGCCTTGCTGTTGCGCTCAAAGACGGTCTTTACGCTCTGGTTGAGGGCTTCGCGCAGGGCGCCAGCGTCCAGCGAGCGCTGGGCAGCGAGGGCACGCAGGTCTTTGACCTGGTCGGCGAGGGTGGTGACCGCCAGCAGATTTTCGCCGAAGGTTTTTTGTAACTGCACCGCCTGTTCGGCGGCTTTGGATTGCAGCAGGTTCTGCACGCTGTTGGTGAGCATGCGCGAGCTGGAATCGCTGATCAGTCGGTCGTTCTGATCTGTTTCATACAGGTTTACGCTGATGATCAGCGCAATCACCCCCAACAGGCATAGGCCGGACAACAGCACGATTTTCAGACGTATGGAGAGGGTGTCGAACATAGGTTCACTCGCGAAGGGACTTGTTGATGTGCACAGCACGGCAGAGTCCATTCAGCGCTATGTCTGGAACATCGGCGCAGCAGGATGTTTCATGAGGAGGAGGCGATGAGCGGTAGGAAATGGCCTACATGTCCCGCTATATGGGCTGTGCGAGCCGTTCCGGTCGGGACCAGATCCACAGGTTGCCCAGGCTCATCCCGGCGATCGCCAAGTAGATCGGCCAGCCGTGGTCGAGCATCACCAGCATCAACGTCGCGCACAGCAGCATGCTTACCGTGGCACTGACCTTGGCCCGGCGAGCGATGATCTTGCCGTTGCGCCAGTTGAACAGGATCGGCCCGAACAACCGGTGGTTTTCCAGCCAGGCGCTGAGGCGCGGTGAGCTTTTGGTGGCGGCCCAGGCGGCGAGCAGGATGAATTCAGTGGTGGGCAAACCCGGTATGACAATCGCCACCAACCCGATGCCCAGGCTGACGTAGGCCAGCAGGCCGAAGAGGATTCGGGCGATTTTTGAGGTGGATTGGGGTTTGCCGGTCATAGGTGTGTGCAAAAAAGAGAAGTCAGGTTGGAATAGAATCAACCTGTGGGAGGGGGCTTGCCCCCTCCCACATTGGAAGGCATTCCAATTTTAGGAATCAGGCCAGTTCAGGGGCGCTAGCGTACGCCTGTTCGAGCAAGACGGTGAAGCGTACAAACGCATCGACCGCACCTTTTTCCACGGCAGCCTCTTCTTCGGCGCTGAATTCCAGTGCATCCAGGGTGCGGGTAAAGCTCTTCCAACCTTCTGCTCGACCACCGGCCGGCTCGCCCAGGTGGCGGGCGCCGAAGGTTTCGCTCAGGCCCAGGCCCACGGCGCGCTTGATCAGGAATGCGGCGCCCAATTTGGAGCCTTCGGACACAAACAACCAACCCAGGGCTTCAGCCTTGCTTGGGTTTTTCACCGCGCCAGATACGGGCTCTGGCACTTCGGTCTCCAGGTCGGCGAGGTCGAGCTTGGCAGCGTCGGCGCGGCAGCGTGCGGCCAGGTCCGGGATGACCTTGATCAGCTCGGCATCGGTGTACAGGGCCACCAGTTCGGACTGAAACAGGTATTGGGCCACCACGAAACGGGCAAAGTTGGCCTGGGTCTCAAACGGGGCATGGGCTTTTACCAACGCATCCAGCTTGGTGTGCGGCTCGTTGGTGATCTGGTTCAGGCGCTGGGAGCGCAGGCTTGGGCGTTCTGCGGTGGGGGATGCGGTCATGGAAAAAGTCCTTGAGAAGGGGAGCGCCTTTTTGCTCAAAAGAGAGCTGTTATCAACTAGACGAACAAGAAGACGCGGCACAGTAAAAAATCCTCACCTCGTCGAGGAAGTTTCGACGAAGTGAGGGCGCGGCGTTATCAGATGTCCCAGATCAGGTTGAGCGCAAAGTTGCGGCCGGGCTGGGTCAGGCGGTCGATGTTGGCGGGCGCGGTCACGCCGGCTTCGCCGACGCTGTCGAAGCTGCGCACGTCGTCCCAGTTCCAGTATTTTTTGTCGGTCAGGTTGTAGAGGCCGCCGCTGAGGGTGACGTCATCGGTGACCTTGTAGAACCCGGTCAGGTCGACGATGCCGAAGCCTGGGGTCTTGAACGGTGCCTTGGTGGTGTCGCCGTCGGGGGAGAAGAAGGTGGCGCTGTCGACACGGTTTTGCTTCTTGACCAGGGTCCAGCTGACCAGCGCGCCGTAGTTATCCTGCTCGTAGCCCAGGCCAAAGACGCCCTTGAGCGGGTTGACGCTGTTGATCGGCTCGCCGGTGTCATCGTTGCGGCCGTACGCATAGGCCACCGAGCCTTGGGTATACAGGCCCTGTGGCGCGCCGAAGGCGTCGAGGTTCAGACGGCCCTTGGCTTCTACGCCCTGGATGGTGGCGCGCTTGATGTTGCTGGGCTTGTATACGGCGCCGGTGGGGGATAGCTGCACGGCATCTTCATTAATGAAGTTGTCGTACTTGTTATAGAACACCGCGACGTCGAAGTTGCCTGATTCAAAATTACCGCGCACTCCGGTCTCAAAGCTCTTGCTGCTTTCGGGCTTGAGGTTCGAATTGGGCTCTACCACGTAGCCTTCCTGCAGATTTTCAAAGCGGCCATACAGGGATTTTGCCGACGGCGTGCGGAAACCTTCGGCGTATTGGCCGAACCAGGTGTAGTTGTCGGTCAGGGCGTAGGTCAGGCCGAATTTCGGTGAAACGCGGTGCCAGGTCTTGGGGCTGTCGTCGTGCGAAAACTCCCGGTTCGGGTCGGTGGCGTTGAGGAAGTCCTCGGTCAGCTTGGGCTTGAGCTGGGTGTAGTCATAACGGACGCTGGGCAGGAAGGTCCATTTGCCCCAGTTGATCTGGTCTTGAACGAACAGCGCGTAGGTGTTGATGGTCGGGTCCGGGAAATCGCTGGCCGGTACGACGCGGTCGTTAGGGTTGGTGCTCGGGCCGCCAATGGCAGGGCAAGAGGCGCTGACGGTCAGGCACGTGGCGCTGCCGGTGCGTGAGCCGGTGACTTTCGCCTGCTTGAGGGTGGTGCCATAAGTAACAACGTGGTCGGTGTCACCGATGGCAAATGCTTTGTCCAGCTGGGCATCGAACACCCATTGTTTTTCCTCGTAGAGCGTCTGCCGATTGCGTTGCAAGTTGCGTGCGCCTGACACGTAGTGTTCGACGGTGGACTGGTCGGTCTTGGCGATCTGGTAGTTGAGGCTGGTCTTGATGCGATCAGCGAACAGCGTGTCCACGGAGATGCTGTTTTCCAGGCCGAAACGTTCGCGGGTGATGGTGTCGTTGCCCGAGCGCGCACGGTACAGGTTGCTGTTGAACCCGGTGTTGTAGGGGCCGCCTACGGCGCTTTTCTGGTTGGTGTCGCGGTCGTCCTTGTATTTTTCGTAGGTGAAGCCCAGGCGGTTGTCATCACCATAGTTCCAGCCCAGCTTGGCCAGTACGTTGGTGGTGCGCGCGTCTTCCGGGTTGGCGCCGGTACGGTTCAGGCCGGTGAGGTTGTTGCCGTTATAGGTTTCAGTTTCGTGGCCGTTGCGTTGACTCAGGTGCAGCAAGCCGTCGAAGTCCTGCACGCGACCGGCGACGGTGCCGGAGGTGAGCCAGCTTTCGTCGGCGGAGCTGTAGCCGGTTTTGAGGCGGGCGCCGACGTCTTGGCCGGGTTTAATGATGTCGTCGGGGTCGAGGGTGAAGTAGCTCACTGCACCGCCGATGGCGCTGCTGCCGTAAAGGGCCGAGGCCGGGCCGCGCAGGATCTCGACGCGCTTGACGATTTCCGGGTCGACGTAGTTACGGCGGGTTTGTGCGTAAGGGCCGTTGGAAAAGTGATCGGGTACCTCGACGCCATCGACCTGGGTGAGGATGCGGTCGCCGTCGATGCCGCGGATGTTGAAGCCAGCATTGCCGGAGCGCGTACCGGCGCCACCGACGGAGACGCCCGGCTCGTAACGCACCAGGTCGCGGCTGTTGCCGACGTTGAGGCGGTCCAGTTCCTGGCGGTCGTGCACGCTGACGGTGCTGGGTACGCTGGTGACGTCCTGTTCGTGACGGGTGGCGCTGATGGTCACCTGTTGCAGGTTGAGGGTGCTGCCGGCGGCGCGTTTCTCCAGCACGATGTTGTTATTGCCGAGTTTGCGGTAGCTCAGGTTGGTCCCCACCAACAACTGGTCCAGGGCTTTCTCCGGCGACAGCGGGCCACGTGCGCCTGGGGACGACACACCCTGGCCCAGCTCCGCCGGCAAGCCGACTTGCCAGCCGGTCACGGTGGTGAAGGCGTTGAGAGCCGAGACCAGCGGTTGTTGCGCGATGCTGAAGTTGTAGTTGCCAAGGCTGCGCGACGCGGGTTCGGCGGCGGTGGCGGTCATCATCGGCGCGCCGGCCAGCAAGATGGCGGTGGTCAGCAAGGACAGCACGGGCGAAGAAGACCGGCGGTTGAAACGAGAGGACATCGAGAGCGCTCCGGGGTACGAATCTTATAGTTGCGAACTGAACAAATAGGAATCAGTTGCATTGGCTAAGACGAGACGTACCGTGGGTGGCTATCGAGTAAAAATAATTCTCATTTAGTTCAGGATCACCAGCGCGGGGTATTCCGTGAGCTTGGCCGAGGTGATGTGTGCCAGCGAGCGCACCACGTCCAGGGGCTGGTCGAGTCGGTAGTTGCCGGTGACGGCGACACTGGCAAGCTGGTCGTTGGTGTTGACGATCCAACCCGGGTAATAGCGGCGCAGTTCGGTGAGCACCTCGCTCATAGGGCAGTTTTCGAAGATGAGTCGGCCTTGTACCCACGCCAAGTCCCTGTTGGCATCAACCTTGGCAGGTGCGCCAAAGCCTTTAGGGCCGATGCGGATACTCTCACCGGCACTCAGGCGTACCCGGGCGTCGTTGACGGTGTTGCTCAAGTCCACGTTGCCGCGCTGCACCTGCACTTGAGCTTCGCCATTGAGGTAGCGCACGGCGAAGTCGGTATCGCGCACACTGGCGCGCACCGGGCCGGCGTCGATTTCCAGGGGCAGGCCGTGATTGGGCAGGATTTCGAAAAATGCTTCGCCTTGGTAGAGGCGGGCGATGCGTTGATGGTCCTTGATGCTGCTGGAAAACGCCGAGTTGGTGTTGAGCAGTACTTTAGAGCCATCGTCCAGTTGCAACCGTTGGCGTTCGCCCACCACGGTAAGGTGGTCGGCTTGCAGGCGCACCGGCAGGTTGCTGAAGCTGAACAGGCCGATCAGCAGCACGGCGGCGGTGGCCAGGGGTTTCCAATGGGGTTTGATGCGGCGCCAGGCGCTCGGCTTGCGGGGGGCGGCCAGGGCGACGGCGGCACTGTGCACTGGTGCGCCACCCCAGGCAGCCTGCGCCTTGGCGAAAGCTTCGGCGTGGGTTGGATCGCTGGCGAGCCAAGCTTCAAATTCGGCCTGCTGCCCGGGCTGCGGGCACTGCAGGGCGATCAGCCAGTCGAGGGCTTGGTCCATAGCCACATCTTGCAACACCTCATGAGCCAGCGCATGGGGATGCGGTTTAATCGGGTCGGTCACGGTGTGCCTCGGGTCTTCGCCACGTTTTAATCAATCTTCCTACAGCTCGGGTCGGATGAAGCTTACGACCGATCCAACCTTTGGGCCACACCTACGCAGATGGCCATGATCAATTTCAGCTCCTTTTGCACGGTGCTCAAGGACACGTCCAACTGATCGGCAATCTCTTGGTAGCTGCAGCCGTGCAGGCGGCTGAGGATGAAGATTTGTTGCTGGCGCGCGCTCAGCTGACCGAGGCTGACGCTCAGCGCTTCCAGCATCTGCTCGGCCTGTGTCGCATCTTCGGGAGTGCTGATGGGGGCGGCAACGCTTTGCAGGACATCCAGCGGGACATCTTCCTGCAGTGTACGGGCCTGGATTCGGCGCGAGCGCAGGTGATCCAGCGCCAGATTGCGCGCGGTTTGATAGACGAAGGGTTCGAGGTGATCGATGGGCCGCTCGCTCAGGGCCCGGGTGACGCGCAGGTAGGTTTCCTGCAACAGGTCCTCGGCGGTGCTGTGGTTATTCACCATGCGCTGCAAGGTGCGAAGCAGAATCACCCGTTGGGTGAGAAAGACTTGGTTGAAGCGAGATTGGCTCACAGTGATACCAGACCGATTTGCAGTTAATGATAATGCTTATCATCAACTGAAATGGCAAGTGGCTATTTCCGCGAGCCAGCGCACAACCAATGTGGGAGGGGGCTTGCTCTCGATGGCGGTGTATCAGTCAATTTATGTATGACTGAGCCACCGCCATCGGGAGCAAGCCCCCTCCCACAAGGAGCCCTATATAACGCCAGTTATTCAGCGTTGCACAGCGCCAGGCAGTTATCGAGCATACGGTTGGAGAAGCCCCACTCGTTGTCATACCACGCCAGTACTTTCAGCAATTTGCCGCTGACCTTGGTGTGATTGGCATCGAAGATCGACGACAACGGGTTGTGGTTGAAGTCACTGGAAACCAGCGGCAGGGTGTTGTAGCCGAGGATCTTCGAGTGCTGGCTGGCTTCCTTGAGCAGCGCATTGACCTCTTCGGCCGTGGCGTCTTTCTTCAACTGCACGGTAAGGTCGACCAGCGACACGTTGATCACGGGTACACGCACCGCCATGCCGGTCAATTTGCCCGCCAGTTCCGGCAACACCAGACCGACCGCTTCGGCGGCGCCGGTCTTGCTTGGGATCATGTTCTGGGTGGCCGAACGCGCGCGGTACGGGTCGGTGTGGTAGACGTCGGTCAGGTTCTGGTCGTTGGTGTAAGCATGGATGGTGGTCATCAGGCCGCTTTCGATGCCCAGTTCGCGATGCAATACCTGGGCGACCGGCGCCAGGCAGTTGGTGGTGCACGATGCGTTGGAGATGATCTGGTGGGATTGACGCAGAATGTCATGGTTCACCCCGTAGACCACGGTGGCGTCTGCGCCCTTGGCTGGTGCAGAAATGATCACCTTGCGTGCGCCGGCGGTAATATGGGCGGCAGCCTTGTCACGGTCGGTGAACAGACCGGTGCACTCGAACACCACGTCGATCTTGTGCGCAGCCCACGGCAGGTCGGCGGGGTTGCGAATGGCACTGACGGCGATCCGGTCACCGTTGACGGTCAGGCTTTCCTGATCGTGAGCGACCTCTGCTTCGAATGTGCCATGGACGGTGTCGTATTTGAGCAGGTGGGCATTGATCGAACTGTCGCCCAGGTCGTTGATGGCGACGATCTGCAAATCCTGGCGGTAGCCTTGGGTATACAGTGCGCGCAGGACATTACGGCCGATACGGCCAAAACCATTGATTGCGATACGAAGAGTCATTGGAAAGTGCCTGTCGTCGATTTGTTGTAAGAATTACAAGATTATTCGCATAAAAATAGAAAACAAGCCTTTTTAGTGGCAATATTTTGTTCAATCTACAACGAGTGACCTGAATCAACTGGTCCGATGATTCAAACGACACCCTGCCATCCCATGCGCTGCGGGCGTTTGATCAGCATAGACACTCAGGTCGCCACATCCGTTAGCCTGGAGTTCTACACATGCATCCCCGCGTTCTTGAGGTCACCGAACGGCTTATCGCCCGCAGCCGCGCCACCCGCGAGGCTTACCTTGCGCTTATTCGCGGCGCAGCCAGCGACGGTCCGATGCGCGGCAAGCTGCAATGCGCTAACTTCGCCCACGGCGTAGCCGGTTGCGGCACTGAAGATAAAAATAGTCTGCGCATGATGAATGCCGCCAACGTGGCAATTGTTTCGTCATATAACGACATGCTCTCGGCGCACCAGCCGTACGAACATTTTCCCGAACAGATCAAGAAAGCCCTGCGCGAAGTCGGCTCGGTCGGCCAGTTCGCCGGCGGCACCCCGGCGATGTGCGACGGTGTCACCCAAGGCGAACCCGGCATGGAGCTGAGCCTGCTCAGCCGCGAAGTCATTGCGATGTCTACGGCGGTAGCGCTGTCCCACAATATGTTCGACGCCGCGCTGATGTTGGGTATCTGCGACAAGATCGTGCCGGGCCTGATGATGGGCGCGCTGCGCTACGGCCACCTGCCGATGATCTTCGTCCCTGGCGGCCCGATGCCCTCCGGTATCTCCAACAAGCAGAAAGCCGACGTGCGCCAGCGCTATGCCGAAGGCAAGGCCTCCCGCGAAGAGCTGCTGGAATCGGAGATGAAGTCCTACCACAGCCCCGGCACCTGCACGTTCTATGGCACCGCCAACACCAACCAACTGCTGATGGAAGTGATGGGCCTGCACCTGCCCGGCGCCTCGTTCGTCAACCCGTACACGCCGCTGCGTGACGCGCTCACCCGCGAAGCTGCGCACCAGGTCACGCGCTTGACCAAGGTCAACGGCAACTTCACGCCGATCGGCGAGATCGTCGACGAGAAGTCCATCGTCAACTCCATCATCGCGCTCAACGCCACGGGCGGGTCCACCAACCACACCCTGCACATGCCAGCCATCGCCATGTCGGCGGGCATCATTCTGACGTGGGATGACATGGCCGACCTCTCCGAGGTAGTGCCGACCCTGTCCCACGTGTATCCAAACGGCAAGGCCGATATCAACCACTTCCAGGCGGCGGGCGGCATGTCGTTCCTGATCCGCGAACTGTTGGAAGCCGGCCTGCTCCACGAAGACGTCAACACCGTGGCCGGCAAGGGCTTGAGCCGCTACACCCAGGAACCGTTTCTGGTGGACGGCGAGTTGATCTGGCGCGACGGCCCGATCGAAAGCCTCGACGAAAGCATCCTGCGCCCGGTGGCTCGTGCGTTCTCGCCAGAAGGCGGCTTGCGCGTGATGGAAGGCAACCTCGGGCGTGGCGTGATGAAAGTCTCGGCCGTGGCCCCTGAGCATCAGATCGTCGAAGCACCGGCGGTGGTGTTCCAGGACCAGCAAGACCTGGCGGACGCATTCAAGGCCGGCCAACTGGAAAAAGACTTCGTTGCGGTCATGCGCTTCCAGGGCCCGCGCTCCAACGGCATGCCCGAATTGCACAAGATGACCCCGTTCCTCGGCGTGTTGCAGGACCGTGGTTTTAAAGTCGCGTTGGTGACAGACGGGCGGATGTCCGGCGCCTCGGGTAAGATTCCCGCCGCGATCCACGTCAACCCCGAAGCCCAGAGCGGCGGGCCACTCGCGCGGGTGCGTGATGGCGATATCATTCGCGTCGATGGCGTGAAGGGCACCCTGGAGCTTAAGGTGGACGCCGAAGAATTTGCAGCGCGCGCACCCGCCACGGGCCTGTTGGGCAATAACGTGGGGGCCGGTCGCGAGCTGTTTGCATTTATGCGCATGGCCGCAAGCTCCGCAGAGCAAGGCGCCAGCGCCTTTACCTCTGCCTTGGAGACGCTTAAGTGAAGCTTGCGCTGGTCGGTGATATTGGTGGAACCAACGCCCGTTTTGCGTTGTGGCGGGACCAGGAGCTGCATTCGATCCGCGTGCACGCCACGGCGGATTACCCGAGCCCTGAGGACGCCATCAAGGTGTACCTCATGGAAGAAGGCCTGGACATCGGCGCTATCGGTGCAGTGTGCCTGTCGGTGGCAGGGCCGGTGAGTGGCGATGAATTCAAGTTCACCAACAACCACTGGCGCTTGAGCAAGACGGCGTTTTGCAAGACGTTGCAGGTGGATGAACTGCTGCTGGTCAATGACTTCTCGGCCATGGCCCTGGGCATGACCCGCCTCAAGCCTGACGAATTTCGCGTGGTTTGCGCAGGCACGCCGGAACCGTTGCGCCCGGCGGTGGTGATCGGCCCGGGCACCGGCCTGGGTGTCGGCACCCTGCTGGATCTCGGAGCTGGCCGCTTTGCCGCGCTGCCGGGGGAGGGCGGCCATGTCGACCTGCCCCTGAGCAGTCCGCGTGAAACCCAGCTGTGGCAGCATATCCACAGTGAAATCGGCCATGTCAGCGCCGAGACCGCCCTGAGCGGTGGAGGCTTGCCGCGTCTGTACCGGGCCATTTGTGCGGTCGACGGGCACACGCCGGTATTGGACACGCCAGAAGCCATCACGGCGGCTGGCCTGGCCGGCGACCCGGTGGCCATGGAAGTTCTGGACCAGTTCAGCATCTGGCTGGGCCGGGTGGCGGGTAACAACGTGTTGACCACCGGCGGTCGCGGTGGTGTGTATATCGTGGGCGGGGTGATTCCGAGGTTTGCCGACTTCTTTATCACCAGTGGTTTCGCCAAGAGCTTTCGCGACAAGGGCTGCATGAGTGACTACTTCAAGGGGATTCCGGTGTGGTTGGTGACGGCGCCGTATTCCGGGTTGACTGGGGCGGGTGTGGCACTTGAGCAGGCTTTTGCGTAGGCAGTGATGGCCCTATCGGGGGCAAGCCCCCTCCCACATTTTGATATGTGAATACATTCAAAGTGTGGGAGGGGGCTTGCCCCCGATGGCGGCCTCAAGGGCACCAAATGACTTAAGCTTCGCCATAACAACAAGGAGGCCCCCGTGAGCGTAATCAGTAAGTCCATTCTCCTCGTCGACGACGACCAGGAAATCCGCGAACTGCTGCAAACCTACCTCAGTCGCGCCGGTTTCCAGGTGCGTGGCGTGCCGGATGGTGCGGGGTTCCGCCAGGCGATGAACGAGGCGCCATGCGACCTGGTCATCCTCGATGTGATGCTGCCGGACGAAGACGGGTTCAGCCTCTGCCGCTGGATTCGCCAGCACCCACGCCAGGCCCAGGTGCCGATCATCATGCTCACCGCCAGCTCCGATGAAACCGACCGCGTGATCGGCCTGGAACTGGGCGCTGATGATTACATCGGTAAGCCTTTCAGCCCTCGCGAGTTACAAGCGCGCATCAAGGCACTGTTGCGCCGCGCCCAATTTGGCCAGGAGCAAAAGGGCAGCAGTGACGTGCTGGTGTTCGATGAGTGGCGCCTGGACATGATCAGCCACCGCCTGTTCCATGTGGATGGCGAAGAAGTGATCCTCTCCGGTGCCGATTTTGCCCTGCTCAAATTGTTCCTGGATCACCCGCAACAGATCCTCGACCGCGACACCATCGGCAACGCCACCCGTGGCCGCGACCTGATGCCGTTGGACCGTATTGTCGACATGGCCGTCAGCCGCCTGCGCCAACGCCTGCGCGATACCGAAAAACCGCCGAGGCTGATCCGCACCGTGCGTGGCAGCGGTTACCAACTGGCAGCCAGCGTGGTTGCCGGCAATGCACACTGAGCCACTGGGCGAACACCTGAGCGAGCGTCGCCGGCGCTTTCCGGTGCCGCGCTCGCTGCTGGGGCGCATGTTGCTGCTGACCTTGCTTGCGGTGCTGTTCGCCCAGGCGCTGTCCAGCGTGATCTGGGTCTCGCAGTTGCGCGCAACCCAACTCGAAGGCCTGGTTACCAGTGCCCGCAGCCTCGCGCACTCGATGACCGCCAGCGTGAGTTATTTCCGTTCGTTGCCGGTGGCCTATCGCCCGTTGGTCCTCGACCAATTGCGCAGCATGGGCGGCACTCGATTTGTGGTGACCCTCAACGACCGCCCGCTGGACATGCAGGTGCTGCCGGAAACACCGCGCAAACAAGCCGTGCTGGTGGCCGTGGACGAAGTGCTGCGCCAGACCCTCGGCGCCGACGTACACATCTCGGTGGAGTTCGTCAGCGCCGAAGACCTGCGCATCTTCAATGCCGGCTTGAAACTCGATGAATTGCCGCGCTCCTGGGCCCACTACGCCTTGACCCTGGAACCCGTGAACCCGCCGGTGTTGGTCACCCAGATCCAACTTGCCCCCGGCGAATGGCTGTACATTGCCTCGCTGCTGCCCGAGCCCTACACCAGCCTCGAAGAACAAGGCCTGCCGTCCCAGCAGGTATGGTTTATCGTGCTGACCAGTGGCTTTCTGCTGTTGTTTATCGGCCTGTTGGTGCACTGGCAAAGCCGGCCGCTCAAGCGCTTGGCGCGGGCGGCGCGGGATATGTCCCTGGGCGCCGACGTTGAGCCGGTGGCCGAAGGCGGCGGTAGCGAAGTGGTTGAAGTCGGCCGCGCCTTCAACGCCATGCGCGAGCGCATCAGCCGCTACCTGACTGAACGCAGCCAATTATTCAGCGCGATTTCCCATGACTTGCGCACGCCCATTACCCGCCTGCGCCTGCGTGTCGAACTGCTGGAAGACGAGAACCTGCAAACCAAATTCGGCCGCGACCTGGATGAGTTGGAGTTGCTGGTCAAGGGCGCGCTGCAGTGCGTGAAAGACACGGATATCCACGAGAACATCGAGCCGGTGGATCTCAACCATGTGCTCGATTGCCTGGTGGAGCCGTACCTGGCGCCGAACGGCAATGGCCGCGTGACCCAGCACGGGCGTGCGCTGACCACTTATCCAGGCAAGCCGCTGGCCCTCAAGCGCTGCATCGGCAACCTGATCGACAACGCCCTGAAGTATGGGCAGAACGCCCATTTGCACATCGAAGACGATGGCGTTGATTTCATCCTGCATGTGGATGATGAGGGGCCAGGAGTGCCGGAGCAGCGGTTGGAACAGGTGTTCGAGCCCCACTTTCGGCTGGCCGGGCAGCAACAGGGCTATGGCCTGGGGTTGGGAATTGCGCGAAACATTGCCCACAGTCACGGGGGTGAGGTGAGTTTGCAGAATTTGCGCGAAGGCGGCTTGCGCGTAACCCTGCAACTGCCCCGCGGATTAGACTGAATACAGACAGGGCAAATGTGGGAGGAGGCTTGCTCCCTCCCACATTTTTAATCCCACTGCATTCAGATGGTTTGGCGCAGTCTGGCCAAGTCCCTCAGGGGCGGTGCACCGAATAACCGGCTGTATTCCCGACTGAACTGCGACGGGCTTTCATACCCCACCCGATACCCCGCAGCCGATGCTTCCAGCCCTTCGGCAATCATCAACCGCCGGGCCTCCTGCAAGCGCAACTGCTTCTGATACTGCAACGGGCTCATGGCCGTAATCGCCTTGAAGCGGTGGTGCAGGGTCGAGACGCTCAGGTTCACTTCCTTGGCCAGGTCATCAATGCGTAGCGGTTGTTCGTAGTTGCCGTTCAGCCACTTGATCGCCTGGCTCACACGATGGCTCTGACTGTTGGCCACGGCAATTTCATACAGCCGATAGCCCTGCGGCCCACGCAATAAGCGGTAGAGGATTTCGCGACTGATCAACGGCGCGAGCATGGCGATGTCTTTGGGCGTATCCAGCAAGCGCGCCAGACGCAGCACCGCGTCGAGCAGTAGGTGGTCGATGCGGTCGACGTACATGCCACGGGAAGTCGGGCGCGAAGGTACGCCCATCGGCCCGGCCTCGGCGATCAGCGCGGTGAGTTGCGCGGGGTCGATATTGATGCGGATCGACAGGTTTGGATCTTCTGGCGTGGCTTCGATGATGCGACCGGCCACCGGCATTGCGACAGAAAACACCAGGTAATTGAGCGGGTCATAGGCAAAGATTTCGTCGGCCAGCCGCACTTCCTTACTGCCGCTGGCGAGGATGCACAGGGCAGGCTCCACCAGCACCGGCATAAAGTCACGTGGCGCATTGTGGCGGTTGAGGAACAGCGAGGTGATGGCGGTGCCGTAGGAACCGTCCTCCCAGGTATGCCGTTGCACAATACTGGCCAGTTCGGCGCGCTGCTTTTCCATCTCGGCGTCGAGGGGAGTGGACTGGTAATCAGGCGACGACATGGGGCGTCCTCTACAGGCATTTTTGATGGGCTTAGATTAGTGGCGACTTTTCACAATGTGTTACTTCGATTCTGCACAATCCTTGCCTGATCCTGCGGCATCTTCTGAATTGGGCAAGCAGGTCGGCTGTCATCGCCCTGAAACAAAGCGCATGGAAGTGGAATAAACACCGGGGCCCAAACGTCCTAGCTACGCTTCTCGCAGGATTGTGCAATAAGCCGGCAGGAATCGACTAACTGCGCCCACCCCTGCGCCGCTATCTTTGATCCTGTGGCAGCACGCCCTCACAGTGCTTGCCGAGCATCACTTCTCAACGGGAGAGTCGAACATGTCCACCCCCATTCCCGCGAGCCATATGGCCTTTATTCGTGCCCGTACCGGGTGCAGCACCGAGCTCGGTGCACGCTTGAGCAGTTTGATCGAACCGGGCCGTCAGGCTCAGGGTTGCCTGCAATTCTCGTTGCAGCACTCCCAGGTTGACCCCGATGTGTGGTTGGTCTCAGGTTTCTGGAGCAGCGAGCAGGCCATGAGCGCCTACTTCAACTCGCCGGCCCTGATGATCTTTACCGAGTTGTTGAATGACATGGTTGTGCGCAGCATGGACTTCCAGACTTTCACCGATGCATCCGCTGCCCATGCCTATGGCGAGTACCTGCAACTGGCGGGTTAGAATGGTCGACTTCTCATTGGCCAGGACCTGCAACATGGCACGTAAAGCATTTGCCCACCACGAAGCCGTTTCCGCCGTTGTACCGGGGGAGGGTGGCTACAGCGCCGCCGTCGCCGTCAAGGCACTGGATGGCATGGGGGCGCCAAGGTTTCACAAGATTCTGGATGGGCAGAAGTTCAAGACGGCATCCGATGCCGATGATGCGGCAACCTTGCAACTCGAATGTCTGGTCGATGTAGATCAAGACGGCGAGTTGTCTTGGGCTACTGCCTCAATCTAAACAACACCACTGTTCAAATGTGGGAGGGAGCAAGCCCCCTCCCACATTTTGAGTGCATTTCAGTCAGGGTTTTGTGGCACCTGGGCGGTACATCTTGAACAGTGCTTCCGGCCCCAACTGGAAGTAATCCGCCGGCCCACCCCCGCGCAAAATCGGCTCTGCCGCCGCCGTGTCATAGATGCCATCCTTGAGCAACCACTTGGCAATATGCACCGCCACCACCTCACCCAGCACCAGCCAGCTTGGCACCAAGCCCTTGTCGGCGCGCTGCAACTGAATGATCTGCGTCACCTTGCATTCAAACGACACCGGGCTCTCGCCCACGCGCGGCACGCTGATGATTTTCGAAGCCACCGGCGTCAGCCCGGACAACTCGAATTCATTCACCTCAGGCGATACCGCTGCGCAGCTCTGATTCATCTGCTCGGCCAACGGGCGGGTTGCCAGGTTCCACACGAACTCGCCGGTCTGTTCGATATTGTTCAGGCTGTCTTTGCGCCCAACACTGGAAAAACCAATGATCGGCGGAATGTAGTTGAAGGCATTGAAAAAGCTGTAGGGCGCCAGGTTCAGGCGGCCTTCGCTGTCGTGGGACGAGATCCAGCCAATGGGCCGCGGGCCGACGATGGCATTGAACGGATCATGGGGCAGGCCGTGGCCGTTGGCGGGTTCGTAGAAGTGGATATCGTCAGACATGGCCTGTTCCGTACTCGGTTCTGGGGCACGCATCATAACCAATGTGGGAGCGGGTAAGCCCGCTCCCACATTTTTACAGCGTCTGAAAACTAGTCCGTGGTGATCCGCGAATGCTTGCGGGTGTCCTTCATGGTCACATAGACCACCAGCGACACCGCAATACACGCCGTCACATACCAGTAGTACCCGGTCTCCATGCCGATGCTCTTGAACCACAGCGCGATGTATTCAGCGGTACCGCCGAAGATCGACACGGTCAGCGCATACGGCAGGCCTACGCCCAGTGCACGGATTTCGGTCGGGAACAACTCAGCTTTCACCACCGCATTGATCGAGGTATAGCCGCTGACAATGATCAGTGCCGCCATGATCAGGAAGAACGCGCCCCACCAGCTTTGGATGGTATGCAAGGTAGTGAGGATCGGCACGGTGAACAGGGTGCCGAGCACACCGAAGGCGATCAGGATCGGCCGTCGGCCCACTTTGTCGGACAGACCGCCGATGATCGGCTGCAGGCACATGAACAGAAACAGCGTTGCAGCCGAAATGGTGGTGGAGTCGGAAATACTCATGCCGACGGTATTCACCAGGTATTTCTGCATGTAGGTGGTGTAGGTGTAGAAGGCCAAGGTGCCGCCCATGGTCAGGCCGACCACGGTCAACAGCTCTTTGGGGTGACGCATCAAGGTGCGCATGGCGCTTTCCTTGGCTTTTTCTTTCTTGGTGAACGACTCGGTTTCTTCCATGCCACGACGCAGGTACAGCGCGACCACTGCGCACAGGGCGCCAATGGCGAACGGGATACGCCAGCCCCAAGCGTACAGTTGCTCGGTGGTCAGCACCTGTTGCAGCACGATCAACACCGCCAGGGCGATAAGCTGGCCGGAGATCAGGGTCACATACTGGAAGCTGGAGTAGAAACCGCGACGTTCCTTGGTTGCCATCTCGCTGAGGTAGGTGGCGGAGGTGCCGTATTCGCCGCCGACCGACAGGCCTTGCAGCAAGCGGGCGAACACCAGCAGGATCGGCGCACCGATACCAATCATTTCATAGCCCGGGCTCAGGGCGATCAGCAGCGAGCCGAAGCACATCAGGTAAACCGAGGCCATCAGGGCTTTTTTACGCCCAACCTTGTCGGCATAAAGGCCCATCAACCAGCCACCGATAGGGCGCATCAGGAAGCCCACGGCGAAGATCGCGGCAGTGTTGAGCAGTTGGGCGGTGGTGTCGCCTTTGGGAAAGAAGGCTTTGGCGAAGTACAGCGAGAACGCGGCGTAGACGTACCAGTCGTACCACTCGACCATGTTGCCGACCGAACCACTGAAAATCGATTTGATGCGGCTGGAGGTGGTGCGCTCTTTTGCCGGCGCAGTCGCCGACCCCAGAGGCAGGGCGTTGGAATTATCCATTTAAGGAACCTTCATCTAGTTGTTTTTATGGAGCGTGCCTGGGCACAGCCTGGTTTGGGCTATAGCAGGAGCTGTGCCAGGTGGATGAAGGCCCGGTCTAGAAGGGTTGGAAGATTTTTTTGAGCGGAAAGTTGCTGATGATTACAGGATGATGAGCGGAAATCCGCTTATGGCAGCCGGCCTCATCGGGGGCAAGCCCCCTCCCACATTTTGATCTGTGAACACATTCAAGTGTGGGAGGGGGCTTGCCCCCGATGGCGGCCTGTCAGGCAATAAAAAAATGGCCTAGAGAAACATCTCCCTTACCAACCCATGCCGCTGCATCTTCTCATTCAAGGTACGTCGTGGCAGTTGCAGCTCCGCCAGCACCGCCTTGATATCGCCTTTATGCCGGGTCAGCGCCGCCTTCAGGCAATGCGCCTCGAACGCCTCCTGCTGCGCCGCCAACGATTGCCCCGCTTCAATGCCTTCCGGCTCCGGGTCGCCCAACCCCAGCACCTGACGTTCGGCGACGTTGGCCAGCTCACGCACGTTGCCCGGCCAGTCATGGCTGAGCAGGCGCCCCAGTTGGGCGCCGCTCAACGGCTCGACGTTGCGGCCCAGGCGTTCGCCAGCGCTGTGGGCGAAATGGTCGAACAGCAGCGGGATGTCTTCGCGGCGTTCGCGCAGAGGTGGCAAACGCAGTTGTGCCACGTTCAGCCTGTAAGCCAGGTCTTCGCGAAAACGTCCGGCGCGGGCCTCGTCCAACAGGTCTGGCTTGGTGGCGGCGATGATGCGCAAGTCCACGTGAATGCTTTGATTGGAGCCCAGCCGTTCCAATTTTTGCTCCTGCAACACCCGCAGCAGTTTGACTTGCTGGGCCAGGGGCATGCTTTCGATTTCATCGAGGAACAGCGTGCCGCCGTGGGCATATTCCAGTTTGCCGATGCGCTTGCCCTGGGCGCCGGTGAACGCGCCGCTTTCATGGCCGAACAGCTCGGCTTCAAACAGTTGCTCGGGGATCGCTGCACAGTTGAGCGCCACGAACGGTTTCTTCGCCCGTGGGCCAAAGTCATGCAGGCAGCGGGCGACCAGCTCCTTGCCGCTGCCCGTCTCACCCCGGATCAGCACATTGACCGGCAGACTCGCCAGGTCCAGCACTTGGCGACGCAGGTTCTGCAAGCCTCGGGACACGCCAAGCAGGCTCGACTCCAACTGGGCTTTATCGTCGGCATGTTGGTGCAGGCGGCGGTTTTCAAGGATCAACCCGCGCTTGTCCAGGGCCCGGCGCAGGCTGTTGAGCAGGGCGTCGGGGCTGAAGGGTTTCTCCAGGAAGTCGTAGGCACCGTCGCGCATGGCTTCGACGGCCATCGGCACGTCGCCGTGACCGGTGAGCAGGATGACTGGTAAATCCGCATCACGGCGTTGCACTTCGGCGAGCAGGTCCAGGCCGCTGAGGCCAGGCATGCGCACGTCGCTGAGGATCACGCCGGGGAAGTCCCTCGGCAATTGCGCCAGGCATTCCTCGGCGCGGCTGAACAGTTGCACGTCAAATCCCGACAGGCTCAACCATTGCTCGACGGCCGTACGAATACTGGCTTCGTCATCGACCACAATCACCGAGTTCAACATAAGTCGGGCGTCTCCAGTGCGATGGGCAAGGTCAGGGTAAACACCGCACCATCGCCACGGTTGCCAACGATCAGGCGGCCGCCCAGTTCATGCACGATGGCGTAGGACACCGCCAGCCCAAGGCCGAGACCGTCGCCTACCGGTTTGGTGGTGAAGAACGGGTCGAATACGTTGTTCAGGTGCTCTTCGGCGATTCCGCCGCCGCTGTCGCTGACGGTCAGTTGCCACAGTTGCTGGTCAGCCTGCAGGCGGATTTCCAGGCGTTTGCGCGGTTTGTCTGCCATGGCATCGAGGGCGTTGCGCAGCAGGTTGATCAGCACTTGTTCGAGGCGGATCGCGTCGCCGCGTACCCAGGCCGGGCGGGTCAGGTCGAGTACCACGCCAATGCCTTCATCACGCAGGCGTGCGTCAAGCAGGTGCAGGGATTGGTCGACCACCAGCGCCAGGTCCAGGCGTTCGCGCAGACCGCTGGGGCTTTTGCGGGCGAAGGTCTTGAGGTGGCCGGTGAGCGCGGCCATGCGCGTGAGCATTTCGTCCAGCGGGGTGAGGGCCTTGTAAGCATCGTCCACGCGGCCGTGGTCCAGCAGCAGGCGCAACGTCGCCAGTTGCATGCGCTGGGCGGTGAGCGGCTGATTGATTTCATGGGCGAGGGCGGCAGACATTTGCCCCAGCGCTGCCAGCTTGGCCGATTGCACCAGGCCATCCTGGGCGGTGCGCAGGGCTTGGGTGCGTTCTTCCACCAGTTGCTCAAGCTCTTCGCGGCTGCGCTGGCGCAAACGAGCTAGGCGCCAGCGCTGAGTGAGGAACAACACCAGAAACACCAGTGCCAGCCAAGAGCCCGCAGCGGCAAGGCCGGCATTGCGTTGATCTTCGAAGGCGAACTGCGGTTTGCGCAGCAGGTGCAGGGTCCAGCCTTCGGCCTTGAGCGGCAAGGACTCCCAGATGTAATTGGCGTTGCCGTCGGGGCCGTTGACGCGCATCAGGTGGCTGTTGTCGTCGAAGCGTTGCAGCGCTTGGGTGTCCAGGGGCTGCAGTTGTTTCTTGTCGTATTGGCGGGTGGCCTTGAGTTCAGCCAGGTCGGTGGCTGACAGTGGGCGCAAGTTGCGGTAGCGCCAACCTGGCTGATTGGCGATAAACACGATGCCGCGCGCATCACTGACCAGCAACAGGTCGTTGCCCTGGGCCCATTCGCGTTCAAGCTCGGGGAATTCCAGCTTGACCACCATGGCGCCGAGGAACTGCTCGTGTTCATCCACCACGGCGCTGGAGAGGAAGTACCCCGGCACGCCTGTGGTCACGCCCACCGCGTAGAAACGCCCGGTGCCTTGGCTCAAGGTCTGGCTGAAATACGGCCTGAACGCATAGTTGTGGCCGACATAACTACTGGGCAGGTTCCAGTTGCTGGCGGCCACAGCCAAGCCAGTGCGGTCCATCAGTTCCAGGGTCGAAGATTGCGCGGCGCCGTTGATGCGCTCGAGCTTGCGATTAAGCACATCCTGGGTGGTGGCATCCAGCGGGCCCTTTAAGGCGCTGATCATTTCCGAATCCAACGCCAGCACGGCGGGCAGGGCTCGGTAGCGTTCGATCAGGGTGTGCAGGGAATTGGCGTACAACGCGAGCTGCTGATTGGCACGGGCGGCATCGTCGACCAGGGCTTGGCGTTCGGCGTGGCGGGTGGCCAAGGCTGCGGCCAGCAGTGCGCCGGCGACGATCAGCAGGGAATAGAAGGTCAGGCGCAGGGGGCGGGGGATCACGATCATACGATGATGAAACAGGCGCAGTAAGGGGATGGCACCATACCATTATTGTGGGAAGGGGCTAGCCCCCTCCCACAATGGATTGCAGTTGCCTTTTACTGCACTTCTACCGCCAGGCTTTCACTGATCTTTTTTTGCCAGATGGCAGGGCCAGTGATGTGTACGGATTCGCCCTTGCTGTCCACCGCAACGGTGACCGGCATGTCTTTGACGTCGAACTCGTAGATCGCTTCCATGCCCAACTCGGCGAAGGCGACCACG
The DNA here is from genome assembly GCF_900583165.1 of Pseudomonas viridiflava. GTDB lineage: Bacteria > Pseudomonadota > Gammaproteobacteria > Pseudomonadales > Pseudomonadaceae > Aquipseudomonas. The sequence continues at coordinate 142,739 of NZ_UTKY01000031.1, forward strand.
CGGGACTTCTTGATGGCTTGCGCCACCAGGTAGGCTGCGCCGCCCACGGCCATCAGGTACACGGCCTTGTGGTCCTTGATCGCTTCGATGGCGGTAGGGCCGCGCTCGGATTTGCCGATCATGCCCAACAGGCCGGTTTGCTCCAGGATCTGACGGGTGAACTTGTCCATCCGCGTCGCGGTGGTCGGGCCCGCCGGGCCAACCACTTCTTCGCGCACCGGATCAACCGGGCCGACGTAGTAGATAAAACGACCCTTGAGGTCCACCGGCAGGGTTTCACCCTTGTTCAGCATCTCGACCATGCGCTTGTGCGCCGCGTCGCGACCGGTGAGCATCTTGCCGTTGAGCAACACGGTTTCGCCCGGCTGCCAGCTCTGCACTTCTTCCGGGGTCAGGGTGTCGAGGTTGACGCGACGGGCCGATGGGCCGGCTTCCCAGACGATTTCCGGGTAGGCGTCCAACGGTGGCGCTTCCAACGATGCCGGGCCCGAGCCGTCGAGCACAAAGTGTGCGTGACGGGTGGCGGCGCAGTTGGGGATCATGCACACCGGCAGCGAGGCTGCGTGAGTCGGGTAATCCATGATCTTCACGTCGAGCACGGTGGTCAGGCCACCCAGGCCCTGGGCGCCGATGCCCAGTTGGTTGACCTTCTCGAACAGCTCCAGGCGCATCTCTTCGATACGGTTCTGCGGGCCGCGCTTTTTCAGCTCGTGGATGTCGATGGACTCCATCAACACTTCCTTGGCCATCACGGCGGCTTTCTCGGCGGTGCCGCCGATACCGATGCCCAGCATGCCCGGTGGGCACCAGCCGGCGCCCATGGTCGGAACGGTCTTGAGCACCCAGTCAACGATCGAGTCGGACGGGTTGAGCATGGCCATTTTCGACTTGTTCTCGGAACCGCCGCCCTTGGCCGCCACGTCCACTTCCACGGTGTTACCCGGGACGATGGAGTAGTGGATGACCGCCGGGGTGTTGTCCTTGGTGTTTTTACGCGCGCCTGCCGGGTCGGCGAGGATGGATGCACGCAGGACGTTTTCCGGCAGGTTGTAGGCGCGACGCACGCCTTCGTTGATCATGTCGTCCAGGCCCATGGTGGCGCCATCCCAACGTACGTCCATGCCCACGCGCACGAACACGGTGACGATACCGGTGTCCTGGCAGATCGGGCGATGGCCGGTGGCGCACATGCGCGAGTTGATCAGGATCTGGGCGATGGAGTCACGGGCCGCTGGCGATTCTTCGCGCAGGTAGGCTTCGTGCATGGCCTGGATGAAATCAACGGGGTGGTAGTAGGAAATGAATTGCAGGGCGTCGGCAACGCTCTGAATCAGGTCGTCTTGCTTGATCACGGTCATGAGTCGCGCTCCTCTATAAGGGAACATTCAATAAAGGTGGGCTCAGTGGGGTGTATCGGTCGGCTGAGTCCACCTTTCCAAGGCACGCCAATGTGCTGCAGGCGCGACGCTAAAAAGGCGCGGCAGTATAACCCGGCGCGGTGGCCGATACACCCGACTATGGTCAAACTGTCGCAGGCATGATTCCCTGTGCCCATCCGCTGTGAATGAGACCTTTATATGCCTGAACTGTACGTCGGCGAACGCCACTGGTCGGTCGCCACCGGCAGCAATCTGCTGGATGCGCTGAACCAGGCGGGTGTGGCCGTGCCCTACAGTTGCCGAGCCGGTAGTTGTCATGCGTGCCTGGTGCGCTGCGAGGGTGAGGTCCAGGACCCGCAACCCGACGCCTTGAGCCCGGCGCAACGCCAGGAGGGATGGCGTCTGGCGTGCCAGTGCCAGGTGAGTGGCGATCTGCGGGTTGAAGCGTTTGACCCCACGCGTGATGGTGTGGCGGCCAAGGTGGTGGGTGCTGACTGGCTGAGTCCGACTGTGTTGCGCCTGCGCCTGCAACCGGAGCGCGGCTTGCGCTATCGGGCCGGGCAGCACCTGGTGTTGTGGGCGGGGCAGGTGGCGCGGCCGTACTCGCTGGCGAGCCTGCCCCAGGAAGATCCGTTCCTGGAGTTTCACCTCGATTGCCGATTGCCCGGCGAATTCAGTGACCGTGCCCGGCAGTTGCGGGTTGGCGACATGTTGCGCTTGGGCGAATTGCGCGGCGGCGCGTTGCAATACGACCCGGACTGGCAGGCTCGGCCGTTGTGGCTGCTGGCGTCCGGCACCGGGTTGGGGCCGTTGTGGGGCGTATTGCGTGAAGCGTTGCGCCAGGATCACCAGGGTGACATCCGCGTCATTCACCTGGCCCATGATGGCGAGGGGCATTATCTGGCTGAACCCTTGGCGCAATTGGCCGCGCATCACCCAAACCTCGCGGTGGAGCTGTGGACGGCGGCGGACTCGACCCAGGCATTGGCGCAACTGCGGCTTGTTTCGCGACAAACGCTGGCTTTACTCTGCGGGCACCCGGCCAGTGTCGAAGCGTTTTCCAAGCGCTTGTTCCTGGCAGGATTGCCGCGCAATCAACTGCTGGCCGATGTGTTCCTGTCCCGTGGTTGAGCGCTGAATTCCACCGCCGCGAGATTTGCCATGACCGATGCCATTTTGCAGCGCCGTGAGCGCGGGCTGCTGACCTTGCAGCTCAATCGTCCCGACAAGAAAAACGCACTGACCCGCGCCATGTACACGCAACTGGCCCAAGCGCTGGAACAGGCCGATGCGGATGTGGATATTTGCTGTGTGCTGATCCAGGGCAGTAGTGACTGCTTTACTGCGGGCAACGATATTGGCGACTTTCTCGAACAGCCGCCCAGCGATCTCGACAGCCCTCCATTTCATTTTATGCAGAGCCTGCTCAATTGCCGCAAGCCGGTTATTGCCGCGGTGGCGGGCGCTGCTGTGGGTATTGGAACGACACTGTTGCTGCATTGTGATTTGGTCTATGTCAGCCGCGATGCGCGTTTACGTATGCCATTCGTCAATTTGGGACTGTGTCCGGAGTTTGGGTCGAGCCTGATCCTGCCGCGCTTGTTGGGGCATGCGAAGGCGGCTGAACTGCTGCTTCTGGGTGAGGGATTTAGCGGCGAGCAGGCAGCGGCGTGGGGGATTGCCACTGAGGCGCTGGGCAGCGGTGAAGCGGCGTTGGCCAAGGCGCGGGAAGTGGCGCTGCGCTTTGAAAGCTTGGCGCCGGGCGCGGTGCAGGTGACCAAACAATTGATGAGAAGTGTGGATCGCGAGCAGCTACGGCAGGTGATTGAGGAGGAGGGAGCGCTGTTTACCCAGCGGTTGAAGTCGCCGGAGGCGGTGGCGGCGTTATCGGCTTTTATCACTCGGCGGTGAAGGTGTGGTGGCTGATCGGGCCTTATCGGGGGCAAGCCCCCTCCCACATTTGACGGCGTTCACACATTGAAAGGTGGGAGGGGGCTTGCCCCCGATGAGGCCATTGAAGCCACTACACCAGCTGGCCTTAAACGCAAAAAGCCCCGCCATTCACATGGCGGGGCTTTTGTTTTTCAGCAGCCGATCACTCAGACCTGCGGGTCGCCCACATGCAGGATCTTCATGCCGTTGGTGCCACCGATGGTGTGGTAGCTGTCGCCCTTGGTCAGGATGACCCAGTCGCCTTTTTCCACAACGCCGCGCTTGACCAACTCGTCGATAGCCGCCTGGCTGACTTCATTCGGAGCCAGCGAAGCCGGGTCGAACGGTATGGTGTACACGCCGCGGAACATAGCCGCGCGGGCCTGGGTTTCGCGGTGCGGGGAGAACGCATAGATCGGCACCGAAGAACGGATACGCGACATGATCAACGGCGTGTAGCCACTTTCGGTCAAGGCGATGATCGCTTTCACGCCGGGGAAGTGGTTGGCGGTGTACATGGCGGCCAGGGCAATACTCTGGTCGCAGCTTTCGAACTCTTTGCCGATGCGGTGGCTGGAGGTCTTGCTGGTCGGGTGCTTTTCAGCGCCGATGCAGATACGCGCCATCGCTTGCACAGCTTCCAGCGGGTAGGGGCCAGCAGCACTTTCAGCCGACAGCATCACGGCGTCGGTGTAGTCGAGCACGGCGTTGGCCACGTCGGACACTTCGGCACGGGTCGGCATCGGGTTCTGGATCATTGACTCCATCATCTGGGTCGCAACGATCACCGCTTTGTTGTGGCGGCGTGCGTGCAGGATGATCTTTTTCTGGATACCGATCAGCTCGGCGTCGCCGATCTCAACACCCAGGTCGCCACGGGCAACCATCACAGCGTCGGAAGCCTTGATCAGGCCGTCGAGGGTTTCGTCGTCGGCTACGGCTTCGGCGCGTTCAATCTTCGCCACCAACCAAGCGGTGCCGCCGGCTTCGTCGCGCAGTTTACGGGCGTATTCCATGTCAGCGGCGTCGCGCGGGAAGGACACGGCGAGGTAGTCCACTTCCATTTCGGCGGCGAGCTTGATGTCGGCCTTGTCTTTTTCGGTCAGGGCTGGGGCGGTCAGACCACCACCACGACGGTTGATGCCTTTGTGGTCCGACAGCGGGCCGCCGATGATCACGGTGCAGTTGAGTTCAGTCACGGTGGCGGTGTCGACACGCATCACAACGCGGCCGTCATCCAGCAGCAGTTCGTCACCGACGCCGCAGTCCTTGACCAGGTCCGGGTAGTCGATACCCACGACGTCCTGGGTGCCTTCGGTCAGCGGGTGGCTGGTGGAGAAGGTGAACTTGTCACCGATCTTCAGCTCGATACGCTTGTTGGCGAATTTGGCGATACGGATTTTCGGGCCTTGCAGGTCACCCAGCAGTGCGACGAAGCGGCCATGTTTGGCGGCCAGGTCACGCACCAGCTTGGCGCGAGCCTTGTGCTCGTCCGGGGTGCCGTGGGAGAAGTTCAGACGGGCAACGTCCAAACCAGCCAGAATCAGCTGTTCGAGGACTTCCGGCGAGTTGCTGGCCGGGCCAAGGGTGGCGACGATTTTGGTACGACGGACGGACATGCACAGACTCCTGAGTTCAAGCGCTGGGGAAGGCTACTATGCTCTTTCGTTGTAGTCATTGTTCGTTTGCACTACTTATCGACGATTGACTTGTTTTCGCTGCGGCCGATTGCGAACAACCTTGAAGATTTTTGACGAGGGGTCGATACATTGCACATGACAGGAGAACCCTCATGCGAATTTTGCTCGTAGCAGCCCTGGCCGTCAGTGTTGTCGGCTGCACCCGTTGGTCGATGGACCACCATTTGAACAATGCTTACCGCGCCTATAAGGTCGGTGATTGCGAACGTGTCACCCTGGAGTTGTCCCAGGTCGACCGCGAAAGCCGTACCCGTCGTTATGTGCAGCCCGAGGTTTCGATGTTGCGAGGGCAGTGCCTTGAGCGGCAAAAACTGTTCGTGGATGCGGTCCAAACCTACCAATTCATCATCAATCAGTACCCATCGAGCGAGTACGCCTACCGTGCCCGCGCACGGCTCGACACCCTGCAACAACTGGGGCACTACCCCGGTGCGAGGGTGGCCCAACCGCGTCCAGCGTCCCTGTGATGATATTCGTCATCTCATAACTGGCCTGCTGCCAGTCTTGGGCTATTCTTTGAATGTTCATTTGTACAAGTTTCTATTCGAACGCATGCAAGGCCCGGATTCGGCAGCTGTCCAGTGACGATGCGTTGTCTTTTGTCACACCGAGATCCAGGGAGAGCGAGCAGCTTTGCTCGTTCCGAATCACTGGCAAGGCCAGACGTATGGCCACAGTATGGCGATCTCACCATGTTTACCGACCGACGGATCGAGCGGCATCAGTTACCGTACTTCTTGCAGGTGTTTAACCGCCTCACCGAAAAACCCATTGGCTATTTGGGCAACATCTCGGAGGACGGGCTGATGCTCATCAGCCAGTTGCCTATGATGGTTGACGTAGAGTTTGAGCTGCGCTTGAAGATTCCTGGAATTGACGGCACCTTCCATGCAGTTGACTTCAAGGCGACTTGCTTGTGGAGTCACGAAGATATAAACCCGCAACATTACGATTCAGGCTTCAGTGTGCTCCAGCCACCCCAGGAGTACGGGCAACTGATCAACATCTTGACGCATTACTTCTGTTTTGACCCCTTGCAGGCTTCGGCCTAGCTACAGCACGTCGTCGGCACGGTTTGGGTGTATTACCCCTACCGTGACCGTGGGCTCTTTTTCCTTAAAATACCCCGGCTTTTTTCAACTCCAAATAGCGTGTGACCAAGGCTGCGCCAAGTTCAGACGGTAAGGTGTCCAGTACTGCAAGCCCATGGGCGTTCAAGCGGTCGTGCAATTCGTCCCGGGTATTGAGGTAATCGACGGTGCCACTGTAAGCCAGGGCTTCGGGCAGGGTTTGTACGGGGGACTGGCGCAGCTGATCGAGGACTTCTTCGCGCAAGCTGACCACCAACACCCGATGTTGACGACTTAGACGGTTCACTGCAGCCAACAAGGTCTCATCGTCCTCATCCCGCAAATTGGTAACAACAATCACCAATGCTCGGCGTCTCTGGCGGGCCAGCAGTTGGTTGGCGGCCGCCTCGTAGTCGGCGGCTCGACGTGTGGTGTCCAGGTCATAGACCGCATTAAGCAGTACATTTAATTGGCCGCCCCCCTTAACGGGCGCCAGGTAACGAGACTGCTCGCCCGCGAACGTGCACAACCCCACTGCATCGCCCTGGCGCACGGCGACATAGCTCAACAGCAGGCAGGCATTGAGGGCGTGGTCAAAATGCGACAGCTCGTCATCCTGGCTGCGCATGCGCCGGCCGCAGTCAAGCATGAATACGATTTGCTGGTCACGTTCGTCCTGGTATTCCCGGGCGATAGGGGTGCGTTGGCGCGCGGTGGCCTTCCAGTCGATCTGGCGTAGGCTGTCGCCCTCGCGAAACTCGCGTAATTGATGAAATTCAAGGCCCAGGCCACGCCGTTGGCGTTGGCGTACCCCCAATTGGCTCAGCCAGTTATCCACACCCTGCAACTGTGCCCCGTAGAGGCGGGCGAAGTCTGGATAGACCCGGGTAGAGTCGCTGGTATCGATAAAACGCCGAGTCGACCACAGCCCCAGCGGGCTGGGGAGATGGATTTCGCAGCGATTGAAGCTGAAATGCCCACGCCGCACAGGGCGCAAGCGGTAGCCCAGTTCGCTGCGTTCACCCGGGCGTAGTTCGATGGACTGAGGCAGGTTCTCCACGGTGAGCCCGTCAGGAACGTGGTCGAACACCTGAACCGTCATTGGCTGCAGATTGTCGTGTTCCAGTGTCAGTCGCACTTCGCCCCAACGACCCAGTGCCAGGCTGCCAGGCATATGCCGTTGCACCCGAACAGACGGCCGGCGACGCAGGCGTACGGCGTCAAGCATAGCCAGTAGCGCAAGTGCCAGCAGCAATCCCCACGCCACGGAATGCAAGGTTTCGGGCACCTTGAACTGCAACGCTGCCGCAGCGCCAAGCAAAATGTTCAAGCCCAGCAGAATGCCTAGCCAGTTCAGCAGTAGACGGGTGGGTTTCATGAACGACTCATTGGCGGGGCGCCGGGATCTGATCAAGCAGCTGCTGTAGCACCTGGTCGACCTCCAGCCCATCTATGTCCAATTCTGGCGCGATGCGCACCCGGTGGCGCAAGACGGCAAGCGCGCAACCCTTGATGTCATCCGGAGTAACGAATTCGCCCCCGCGCAACAGCGCACGGGCGCGGGCGCCACGCACCAGCGCGATGGACGCCCGCGGGCCGGCACCGATGGCAAGCCCGGGCCAGCTGCGGGTAGCCCTGGCGATGCGTACGGCATAGTCGAGTACCTGTTCGTCCAGGGCGAGTTCGCTGGCAATCTGTTGCAATTGCAGTACATCTTGAGCCTGTAGCACCGTGCGCAGCGGATGCACGTCCAGCATGTCGGCCCGGGATGAACGCGTCACTTCACGCACCATCTCCAGTTCCTGCTGCGCGTCGGGATAATCCATGCGCACCTTGAGCATAAATCGGTCCAACTCTGCTTCCGGCAGCGGGTAGGTCCCTTCCTGTTCAATGGGGTTCTGGGTCGCCAATACCATGAACGGCTGGCCAATCGGCAACGCCTCCCCTTCAAGCGTTACCTGTCGTTCCTGCATGGCTTCAAGCAGGGCGGCCTGGGTCTTGGCCGGGGCTCGGTTGATTTCGTCTGCCAGCAACAAGTGAGTAAATACCGGCCCTTTACGCAGTTTGAATTGCTCTGTGTGCAGGTCATAGACTGCGTGGCCAGTGACATCGCTGGGCATCAGGTCCGGGGTGAACTGTATGCGTGCGAAGTCACCGTCGAAACACCGCGCCAGGGCGCGTACCAGCAGCGTTTTGCCCAGGCCGGGCACGCCTTCAAGCAGCACATGGCCGCCAGCGAACAGTGCGGTGAGCACATCGTCGATCACCCGGTCCTGGCCGATCACGGCCTTGCGTAATTCAGCGCGCAGGGCCTGGGCCTGCTGGCTGGCGCGCTGCACTGTTTCGCTGGTCAGGGCAGTGGCCGTTGAAAATTCACTCATAGGGCATTCCTGAGGGTTTGCAGGCATGCCACCTGGCGGCTGAAATCGGCGCTGGAAAGCCGTTTTGCCGGGAGGGGACCGAGGGCCTGGCTGATGACATGAGAGGGTTGATGGGTCAGGTGTTCAAGTACCTGCCCTTGTTGCGCGGTATCAAGGTGTTCGAAGCCGGGGTGACGACGGCGTGCTGCACGCAGGATATCGCGCTGCAAGGCATGCAGCAGCGTGCCCTGGCCGTTGCGGCGCAGCAGGAAATCGGCGCTCGCTTTTAGATGTTCCTGCAACTGCCGACGGGCGTTGGGGGCGGGGGCCTGGATCGGGCCTTGGCGCATGCCCACGTGCCAGAGCGCGAGACCGATCAGGACAATCAGTGCAACCAGGGCTTGGGGAAAGTAACGGATCAGCAGGGTCAACAAGTCATCCACGTCGCTGTTGAACAGCAAGGTTACCGCTGTACCTTGACCCAAGTACCACAGCAGCCAGGCGTTGTCGTGTTGACCGATGTTGGCGTTGTTCCACAGGTTGCTGTCGGTGATAACCGTTACACGACCGTTTCCGAGGTTGATCTGCATCAGATGGCTTGAGTTGGCACTGTTGGCAGAAAATTGGGCCTGATGCCTGGGGTCTATGAGGTTGAAGTCGGTGTCGAAGCTGAATTTGGCCGGCGCGGTTTCATTGTCGATGTACAGCTTGGTAAGGTCCGGTGCTTTCTTTTTACGGGCCTGTTTATTACTGGCTTGGGCAGGCTCTTCGGGCTCATCGCTCAACACCTGATGGAGGTGCAGGCGATCTAGCAGCAGGTCGCCGCTCTTGCCGGTTTCTTCATCCCATAATGCTTCGGCGACCAACAACAGATGGCCGCCAGCCCTGGCCCACGCCAGCAGTTGCTCAACCTGGCGGGGAGCCATGTTGCTACGCTCTCCCAGCAAAAACAGGCTATTGCCTTTGGGCGGCAGGGTGGCAAGCCGCTCCAGAGTATTGGCGTGTTCCACGGCCACCCCTTGCTGGCGCAGGAATTGCTCGCCCGCCAGGTAGGTATTCGCCAGCGCTTCCGGAGAAGGGCCACGGTCTATCACTTCTTCATAGGGAATCGCTTTATGCCAGACGTAAAAGGCGCCAGCCCCAAACAGGCACACCAACAGCAGGGTAACCCACAGCAACAGGCGGCTCATTGCGCGCCCCCCGAACTAAACAGCGCGCGCCAATCGCTGCATAGTTGTTGCTGGGCAGAAGCTGGGGGTAGGTGATGGCCATAGGCAAGGTTTCGCCAGTGTCGGGTCAGCTCATCGCTGAAGGCCAGTAGCTGCGGTTGTTGCAACAGGTGAACACGGTCGAGGATCTGGCCTTCAGTGTCGGCGCTTTTAAGTGGCACGTTGTAGTCGTGCAACAACTTGCTCAGCAGGCCGCGATACAGCAAGCCAAGGGCTTCCCGTGGCTGGGTAGGCCAGAGTTGTTCGGCGAGGGCGGGGATGTCGTCGGGCAAGGTTTCGGTCGCCAGTTCCAGCCCAAACAATTGAGTAGGCAGGGGTTTGGGTGTTTGTTTGGTGGGCGATGACCTTCGGCTGACAAAGGCGTGCAGCCAGTCACGATAGCGCCAGACCAGCAACGCCAAGCCAATGACCAACAAGCTCCACAACAGCACCTCCAGGCCTTGGGCGACGTGCTTGAAGGCGTTGCTGTTAAGGCCGTCGAGCAGTGCTTGCAGCCACGCTGGAAGCTTTCCATCACGGTGCGCTTTGCTTGGGGTCGCCGGTTTTTCTTCGGCGAAGCGATAGCGGGTCACGGTCTCCGGATTTTTGAAAGGAGGTTTATCCAGCAATGATTTGATCGATTCGCTGGCACCTTGAGGGCTCAGCGGTTTGGCGTCATCAGCCATGGCGGGCGGTTGGAAAGACAGCATCAGACCGACGACCAGCAGCAACACTGGCGCCACGCTGCTCAGGCGCTGGCGAAGACGGCGGAACACCAGCTCCAGGTCCCAGGCTTCCAAAGTGGTTCGGCGATTGAGGTAGAGGCTGAACCCGCAGGCGACATAGATCGGCTCCCAAAATATCAGGATCAGGGCGTAGAACGCATTGCTCAGGTGTTCCAACCATAAACCCTCCGAGCTTGACGCCAGTGCCAGGCGCTGCCAGTCCCAGCCCAGTTCAACGTGCTGCGGGATCAAGAGATAGAACAATGCCATGCAGCCGAACCACAGGCCGATTTCCAGGTGCACGCCAATGATGGTCAACCAACGGGCGCCGCCGGCGTTGCGTTGCAGCAGCACGCCGAGGCGTTTTTGCCGCGCATCGCCATCCAACCCTTCGAGCTGACTCACCGGCATGACAAAGCTGCGGCTCAGGCTGAGTCGTCGCCAGGTTAGGCTGGCCAGAAGTTGCCCCTTCAGTAGTCGTGGCCATTGGCGCACGGCCTGTTTCAGAGTGGGCGTTTCGCCAAATAATGCTTTGGACAGGATATACAGCGGCAATCGGTCGAACACCGGCTTGCACCACCAGAACAGGAAGATGGCGGTAGACGGATATTTCCACAGCAATACCGTCAGCAGGACAAACACCGGTAAGGTCACCAATGCCCAACTACTCATCAATAGCAGGCGATGTTCCCGAGCCATTAGTACTCCAAGGTCCATGGCTTCCCAGGAGGTACGTGGGCGAATCACTACGCTGGCATCACTCAGGCGCATGGCGAGTCCGTCCTGCAAGGGTCAGGTAGGCGGCCACCACCAACCAAAGCACCGCGCCCACCAGGTATTTGATCCAGGGAGCGACCTGGGTAGTGGACGACCAGTAGGCCTCGATAAATGCTGCAATCAACAGAAACACCATCACACCGCATAGCATCTGCACGCTCTTGAGTGCCGCCAGCCGCAAGGATTCACCACGCGTCAATTGCCCGGGTGCAATCAGCGCCCAGCCCAGTTGCAAACCTGCTGCACCTGCCAAGGCGATAGCGGTCAACTCGAAGGCACCATGCCCGATAACGAACGACCAGAAGGTCTGGCCGTAGCCGATTTCAGTCAGGTGCCCGGCAACTGCACCGATGATCAGGCCGTTGAAAACCAGGAAAAATACACTGCCCAGCCCAAACATCAAGCCAGCGGCAAAGGTCTGGAAGGCGATACCGATGTTATGCATGACGTAGTAGCCAAACATCATCCAGTCTTCGCTCGATGCACGTTCCGCTGCGCGCCCCAGGCGGCTGGCATCGGGGTCGTACATGCCCTGCATCTCGGCAACCTGTTGAGGGCTGACGATGCTGTAGATAAGGTCGGGAAACAGGTAGACCAGCAAGCCTATGCCGATCAGGCTGCCGAAAAACAGCAGGCTGGCGATCAGCACGAACCGCCACTGTTCGCGCACCAGCCGAGGGAAATCGGCCAGTATGAAGCCCAGCACATTGGCGGCCAGTTGGCTGCGATGGCGGTACAGCTGTTGATGGCCGCGCAGGGCCAGCTGTTGCAGTGGGTCTACCAAGTAACTGCTATAGCCGCGTTCTTGAGCCAGGGCGAGGTGTTGGCACAGGCGCCGGTATTGATGGGGGAAATCGGCAACGTCACTGGCTTTGACCTTGCCTTGCTCCAACTGCTTGAGCAGATCGGTGAATGTTTGCCACTGGGGCTGGTGACGGCTTTCGAACACGCTCTGTTTCATGTCGGCCCCAACAGGCCACGGGCCACGCCATTGAGTTGCTCCGCGGCGCGGGCCGGAGATACCTGCAACGGCGTCGCCAGGATCGAGGCCAGCTCGTGGACCCGTTCTGCGGACAACTCACCTTGGCGCTCAGCGAAGCCCAGGATCGCCCTTTGCTCGCTCAGATCCAGTGCAAAGGGCAGGCGCAGGGCTGCAGCATTAGGCACCTGTGGGCGCATCATTGGCAGTTCACGGTAGATCACCAGTGTGCCAGCGGCCAGGTCGCCAAGGCGTTTAAAGTGAGGATGTTGCAGGCAACTGATTGCGCCGAGAAAGTAACCGAAGGGCAGCATGTCGACAAAGCGCAGCAGGTTGCGGATCAGCGACGCGGACCAACTGACAGGCGTGCCGTCGTCCTGAACGACGCGCAGCCCCATGACCTGTTTGCCCGGCGAGCACCCTTGGTTGAGTACTTCGAACAGCACCATGTACCACCAACTGACCAGGAACAATAAGAGCGAGCCCAGGCCGATACCGATGTTGCCCAGCAATGCCAGTGGCACCAGGAGCACGCCCATGATCACCCCGCGTACACCCAGGTCGAAAGCAAAGGCCAGTGCGCGAGGTATCAGGCCCGCTGGGCGCAGCGGCAGGTCAATACCCTCCGGGGTCTCGATCTGGTAGCGGGTATCCAATGGGGCTGATGGCATCGCGATCCTTGGCAGTGCTGAGCGTTTGGGAGACACGGATGCTAGCAGTGTCGGCGGTGGAAGCAACCATTCAAGATTTTGCTGGATGTTTGTACAGCTTAATTGACGCTGGCCGAGGGGGCTGTCCAGCGCCTAGACTTTGTCGATCTTCAGCACAGGAATAGCCCGTGACCTCCATTTTCTGGTACGACTATGAAACCACCGGCATCAATCCGCGCAGTGATCGCCCCCTCCAGGTAGCCGGTATTCGTACAGACCACGACCTCAATGAGATCGGCCCACCGGTCAATCTCTATTGCCAGCCCAGTGACGATATTCTGCCCCATCCGGCCGCCTGTGCAATTACCGGTATTACCCCAAGGATATTGGCTGAAAAAGGTCTGGCCGAAGCGGACTTCATGACCCGTGTACACGCCGAACTGGCCGCCCCCGGTACCTGCGGCGCCGGCTACAACACCTTGCGTTTTGACGATGAAATGACGCGCTACAGTCTATATCGCAATTTCTTCGATCCTTATGCACGTGAGTGGCAGGGCGGTAACAGTCGCTGGGACTTGATCGATGTCGTCCGCACCGCTTACGCCTTGCGGCCCGAAGGTATCGTGTGGCCGCAACAGGATGGGCGGGTGACGCTCAAGCTCGAGCGCTTGACCGAAGCCAACGGCATTGATCATGGTCAAGCCCACGATGCGCTCTCCGATGTGCGTGCGACGATTGCGCTGGCCCGATTGGTGCGTGAAAAACAGCCCAAGTTGTACGATTGGCTGTTTCAACTGCGTAGCAAGCAACGAGTGATGGATCAGGTGCGTCTGTTGCAGCCGATGGTGCATATCTCCGGGCGCTTTTCGGCTGAGCGCCATTACTTGGGCGTGGTGCTCCCGCTGGCTTGGCATCCGCGCAACCGCAATGCGTTGATTGTCTGCGACCTTGGGCTCGACCCCCAGGGGCTGCTGGACACGGACGCGGGTGTTTTGCGCCAGCGTCTTTATACCCGCCGTGATGACCTTGCCCCAGGCGAGTTGCCGGTGCCCCTCAAGTTGGTACACATCAACCGCTGCCCCGTGGTTGCCCCATTGAACGTTCTGCGGGCCGAAGATCGTGAGCGCCTGCAATTGGATATGGACAGTTACCAGGAGCGGGCACTGCGGCTAACCGCCGCACAGGAACTTTGGCGCGATAAGTTGCCAGCTATTTATGCCGAAGAAGAATTCGCACCCACCACTGACCCGGAACAGCAGCTTTACGAAGGTTTTATTGGTGACCGAGACCGGCGTTTATGCGAACAAGTCCGGGCGGCTGAGCCTGAGCAATTAGCACGTCAGCAGTGGCCTTTTGATGATCCTCGTTTGCCTGAATTATTGTTTCGCTACCGGGCGCGTAACTTCCCCGATACCTTGAACAACGAGGAGCAACAAAACTGGAAACTTTTCTGTCAGCAGCGTTTGGCAAACCCGGAGTGGGGGGCGCCGAATACCTTGGAAGCATTTAATAATGCGCGGCTGGAGTTGGCAGTTAGTGCGACGCCATTTCAGCTCGGGGTTTTGGACCAATGGCAAGAGTATGCGGACTGTTTAGCCGCCCGTGTGAATTTGTAGTCAGTTTTGCCCAACGGGCAGGCAATAAAAAACGCCAGCTAGCTGGCGTTTTTCAATGTCTCGCGTATCAGGCGTGAGCCTGGCAAAGCTTAGCCCAGCAGGGTAGCCCAGCCTTCAACCACGTCGCCGCCCCACTTGGCTTTCCACTCTTTCAGCGTTTTGTGGTTGCCACCTTTGGTTTCAATCACTTCGCCGTTGTGTGGGTTTTTGTACTGTTTTACCTTGCGAGCACGCTTGGTACCGGTAGTTTTCACGGCGCCACGAGGTGCTTTAACTTTCGACTCCGGGTCCAGCAGTGCAATGATGTCACGCAGGGATTTGGAGTATTCACCCATCAGGGTGCGCAGTTTGCCTTCGAATTCCAGCTCGGTTTGCAGTTTGTCGTCTTGGGACAGGTTCTTCAAACGGGCTTGCAGCTCTTTGATAGCTTCTTCAGTGGCACGGTATTCGTTGATCAGAGACATGTGGACTACCTTATGTAGAGCGCTGATTGACAGGGTAAGTGGCCCAATAATAGTCAGGCTGTTTCCCCAAGTAAACATTTAAGCGGCATTTATGTGAATTACATTGGATGTTTGTAGCGGCCCCCTGCAATCGAGTTAATTACTAGGTCGTATGCCTAAAAATAACCTCCCTGCAAAGGAGAAACCGCGCAGAGCATGACGCGGTAAACCATAATAAGGTGGTAAACCCTTAGATTATTAAGGGGGAAACCCGTGGCAAGGGATCAGAATAAACGTTAACGAATAATGCAGTTTTGCTGCGCAATCGCTAGAATGGCGGCCTTTGCGAAGTTCTGGAGTCTCCCCCTAATGCGCACTTTTCGGCTGGTGATTGCCTGCCCGGACCGGGTAGGTATCGTTGCCAAAGTCAGTAACTTTCTGGCGTCCCACAACGGCTGGATCACCGAGGCGAGCCATCACTCGGACAATCTCAGCGGTTGGTTCTTCATGCGTCACGAGATTCGTGCCGATTCGCTGCCGTTCGGTCTCGATGCTTTCCGCGAGGCCTTTGCGCCGATCGCCGAAGAGTTTTCGATGACGTGGCACATCACCGACACCGAGCAGAAAAAACGCGTGGTGTTGATGGCCAGCCGTGAATCCCACTGCCTGGCCGACTTGCTCCACCGCTGGCACAGCGACGAGTTGGATTGCGAAATCGCCTGCGTAATCTCCAACCACGACGACCTGCGCAGCATGGTCGAATGGCATGGCATTCCGTACTACCATGTGCCGGTCAATCCACAGGACAAGGAGCCGGCCTTCACGGAGGTCTCCCGCCTGGTCAAGCAGCATGACGCCGACGTCGTGGTGCTGGCGCGCTACATGCAGATCCTGCCGCCGGAGCTGTGCCGTGAGTACGCCGGCAAGGTGATCAACATTCATCACAGTTTCCTGCCGTCATTTGTCGGTGCCAAGCCTTACCACCAGGCTTCCCTGCGTGGCGTGAAGTTGATCGGCGCGACTTGCCACTATGTCACCGAAGAGCTGGACGCCGGCCCGATCATCGAGCAGGACGTCGTACGCGTCAGCCACAGCGATAGCATTGAAGACATGGTGCGTTTCGGCCGTGACGTCGAGAAGATGGTCCTCGCCCGTGGCCTGCGTTACCACTTGGAAGATCGCGTGCTGGTGCACGGCAACAAGACCGTCGTGTTCTAATCGACCGATTGTGATTGAAGCAAGAGGGGCCTGGGCGTTAAATCGTCCCAGGCCCTTTTTCTTTGCCTGTCATTGAGGATTGAGCGATGAGCGACCCGCTGGACAAAGCCACATCCAAAGCCCCGGCGACCTTGGGGGAGGGGTGTTTGAGTCGTTATGATCCGGATGACTTGGACGCAGACGACGGCACCGAATTTCCAGGTGCCGCCGAGTTATGGGAGCGTGAGCGGGGCGAGTCCGAACCCTCGGACGACTAAACGCCCTGCAATCAGATCCGGAAACTGCCCACCAGTTGTTTCAAGCGTGCGGCTTGTTGTTCCAAATCAGAGCAGGCGCGCAGGGTTGATTGCAGGTTTTCCACGCCCTCCTGGTTGAGGGTATTGATCTCGGTAATGTCCATATTGATCGACTCCACCACCGAAGTCTGTTCTTCAGTGGCCGTGGCAACCGACTGGTTCATGCCATCAATCTCACCAATGCGCTGGGTCACGCTGTTCAGGCGCTCGCCGGCCAGGTTGGCGATGTCTACGCTTTCAAGGCTGTGGCGTTGGCTTTCACCCATGGTGCTGACCGAGTCCCGGGCGCCCACTTGCAACTCTTCAATCATTTTCTGAACCTGCTGGGCCGATTCTTGAGTGCGGTGCGCCAGGTTGCGCACCTCATCGGCGACCACCGCAAACCCGCGTCCGGCTTCCCCGGCCCGCGCTGCTTCAATGGCGGCGTTCAGCGCCAGCAGGTTGGTTTGTTGGGAAATGCTGGTGATCACTTCGAGAATCTGCCCGATATTCACCGTCTTGCTGTTAAGCGCTTCGATATTACTGCTAGAGGCGCTGATCATTGCCGACAGCTGATTCATCGCCTTGATATTGCGCTCGACCACCTGCTGGCCATCTTCGGCCAGATGCCGTGCATCGCTGGCCTGGTGCGACGCCTGTGCCGCATTGCGGGCGATTTCCTGGGCAGCGGCGCCCAATTCGTTGATGGCGGCGGCAACGCTGTTGGTGCGGTTGGCCTGTTCGTCTGAGTTGACCATCGACGAGTTGGACGCGCTGACCACCCGCAGTGCCACTTCATTGACCTGCTCGGTGGCCGAGGACACTTCGCGGATCGATGTGTGAATCCGCTCCACGAAGCGGTTGAAGGCATCACCCAGCGTGCCGAACTCATCGTGATTCTGGATGGTCAGGCGGCGGGTGAGGTCGCCTTCGCCGTCGGCGATGTCCTGCATGGCACGCGTCATCAGGTGCAAGGGTTGCAACAGCACGCGGATCAGCATGCCCAACAAAGCGATGATGATCACGACGGCAATCACTGTGGCGATGACGGCCGAAGTACGGAATTCGCTGAGCATGGCGAAGGATTTGTCTTTATCCACCGAAATACCGAGGTACCAGTTCACCGACGGCAGGCCCTTGATCGGCATAAAGGTCACGATGTTGTCTTTGCCGTTGGCCTCCACTTCGCTGAAGTCACTGCTGATCTTCGGCGTGTTTTTCGGATACATGTCGGCGAGGGTTTTCATCACCAGGTCTTTGCTCGGGTGTACCAGCACTTTACCGTCGGCACTCACCAGAAACGCATAGCCAAGGCCGCCGAAATTCAGTGCGCCAATGTTATCAACCAGGGTCTGCAGGCTCAGGTCACCGCCGACCACGCCGATGTTCTGGCCGGCCTTGCTACTTGGAGTGGCGATGGAAATGATCAATTGGCCGGTGGCGGCATCGATGTAAGGCTCGGTCAGCGTTGAACCATTGCTGCTTTGCGCGCCCTTGTACCAGGGGCGCACACGCGGGTCGAAACCGTCCGGCATCTTGGTATCGGGTCGGATGGTGAAGGCACCGGTGCTGTCACCCACGTAGGTTGCCATGAACGAGGATGTCAGGGTTTTCTGTTCCAGGAGGCTGGCAGCGGCCGTGGGAGCGGTGGCGATGTTTTGTGCAGCGTTCTCTACCAGGGCAATGCGCCCGGTGAGCCAAGTTTGAATGCTGCCGGCGGTGACGTCGCCCATTTCATGCAGGTAACTGTTGAGGTCGTCGCGGATGGCATTGCGTTGCAGGTAATCGTTATAGAGGGTGAACAGTGCGAAAGCCGCAATGACGATAAGGGAGGCTGCAAGCAGGATTTTGTGGCTGAAACGCAGATTTTTATTCATGGCTTGTAGGGTCCGCTAAGGTCTTAATATCAATGTGCGCCCTTGTGGGATGCGCAGAATGGCAGCGTCAAAAAAGGTGTGATATTTCTTGTGAAAGCTCCTCCGCCTCCTGTAGGAACTATCTGACCTGTTTTTAGACTTCGTGGGTCTCACATCCGTCTATATCGACCTGGCGGCACTTAAGATTAACCATGGGTGACAAAATGCCTCACGCCACGCAACTTTTGATCGGCGCAGACCTTGAAGGCCGGCCAATCGCCCAGGCCATGCGCCTGGCCAACCGCCATGGGCTTATCGCCGGGGCCACCGGTACGGGCAAGACCGTCACCTTGCAGCGCCTGGCGGAAGCCTTCAGTGACGCGGGGGTGGCGGTGTTTGCCGCTGACATCAAGGGCGACCTGTGTGGCCTGGGTGCTGCCGCCAATCCACAAGGCAAGGTAGCGGAGCGTATTGCCGGCATGCCGTTCCTTGGGTACACAGCCAAGGCTTATCCGGTGACGCTGTGGGATATCCACGGGCAATCCGGTCATCCTTTACGCACCACCATCAGCGAAATGGGCCCGCTGTTGCTCGGTGCTCTGCTGGAACTCACCGACAGCCAACAGTCGGCGCTCTACGCCACCTTTAAGGTGGCCGACCGGGAAGGCCTGTTGCTGCTCGACCTCAAGGACCTCAAGGCGCTGCTCAATCACCTGCGTTATCACCCGGAACTGCTGGGCGACGATGCCGCGTTGATGACCACCGGCTCCAGCCAGGCGCTATTACGCCGCCTGGCGGTGTTGGAACAGCAAGGCGCCGAAGCCTTGTTTGGCGAGCCGGCGTTGCAACTTGAAGATATCTTGCAGCCAGCCAGCGATGGTCGCGGGCGCATCCATCTGCTGGACGCCAGCCGGCTGGTGCACGAGGCGCCGAAGGTCTATGCGACGTTCCTGCTGTGGCTGCTGGCAGAATTATTCGAGCAGCTGCCGGAGCGCGGCGATGCGGAAAAACCGCTGTTGGCGCTGTTTTTCGATGAGGCCCATTTACTGTTCGCCGATACGCCCAAGGCGTTGCAGGAGCGTCTGGAGCAGGTGGTGCGGCTGATCCGTTCCAAAGGAGTCGGTGTGTACTTCGTTACGCAGTCGCCCGGCGACCTGCCGGACAGCGTACTCGCCCAGTTGGGGCTACGTATCCAGCATGGCCTGCGGGCCTTCACCACCAAAGAGCAAAAATCGCTGCGGGCAGTGGCGGACGGTTTTCGGCCAAACCCCGCTTTTGATGCCTTGTCGGTGCTGACCGAACTGGGCACGGGTGAGGCACTGGTGGGTACGTTGCAGGAAAAAGGCACGCCGGAAGTCGTCCAGCGCGTTCTGGTTGCCCCGCCGCAATCGCGGATAGGGCCGCTCAGCGAGGCGGAGCGCGCGGTGCTGATCGCCAGTTCGCCCTTGCAGGGGCGCTATGACAAGCCGATCGACCGGGAGTCAGCCTATGAAGTGCTGATGGCACGCAAGGAACTGGGCCCGACCGAAGACGCTACGACCGCAGCCGACGAGCCGAGCTTTACTGACAAGGCCGGAGCATTCCTGGGGACTGCCGCGGGCAAGGCGCTCAAGTCAGCGATGCAACAAGCGGCCAATCAAATGGGGCGTCAGTTGGTGCGGGGACTGTTGGGGTCGTTGCTGGGCGGCGGCAAACGTAAGTAGGCGTTCAGGCCTTGGGCTTGGCGTGGGCGGCCAGTCGCTCAAGCGCCGCACGCAAGCCCGGGTCGCTGATGCCGTCGGCCGTTGCCTGAATGGTCTCAGCGGCATTTTCCGACAGATCCATGGTGTGCCCCACCACGCCTTGCTGGACGGTAGGTGGCTGGACCTTGAACTGGATGCGCGTCAGGCTGGCGAACTCATCAAATGCCATCAATTGTCGTTGAAGGCGTTTTTGCTGATAGCGCAAGCGGGTCGCCCAATGGCCGTCGGTGACAATTAATAGCAAATTACCTTCACGCCACGATGCCACATGACAATGTTCACGTGCCGCCGGTTGCAGTTGGCTTTCGACCAGGCGTTGCAGATGGCCCAAGCGTTGCGCATGGCCAAAGATGGCTTTCAACGGCTTGGCTTCGCGAAGCAACACGCTGGGCGCGCGGGCTGTAAGAGGGCGAAATGCCATGAGCGGACACCTAAAGTAACAGAGCCGCCATCTTAGCAGAAAGCGCCCGTACGCCCCTTGGCAATGCATCGGCGGGGCAAAGCCTGTGAAATCAATGGGTAACTTCTTCACTCCATGGGTTGAAGTTCCAGCAAAAGCCCTTATTTTAAACAAGCCCTCTCACAGCACCATGCCAGCATCGGGGAACAACGCCACTTTCCTCACCCACGATTCCGGGTAGAATGCGCGTTCGCATGCGGCCGTGAGGGCTGCTCGGGCCACTCACGGTGCGCCCTCCATCCCTATGTGTGGAAGAACCTGCCGATATGTTTGCGCCTTTGTTAAAGAAACTTTTTGGAAGCAAGAATGAGCGCGAAGTCAAACGCATGCTCAAGACGGTGCAGCTGGTCAATGCCTTCGAAGAGCAGATGGTTGCTCTGTCGGACGAGCAATTGCGCGCCAAGACCGAAGAGTTCAAGGCCCGCATAGCCAAAGGTGAAACCCTCGACAAGCTGCTGCCTGAAGCCTTTGCGGTCGCCCGTGAAGCCGGTAAGCGCGTCATGGGCATGCGCCACTTCGACGTTCAGTTGATTGGCGGCATGACTTTGCATGAAGGCATGATTGCCGAAATGCGTACCGGTGAAGGCAAGACCCTGGTAGCGACCCTGGGTGTTTACCTCAACGCACTGTCCGGCAAGGGCGTGCACGTTGTGACGGTGAACGACTACCTGGCTCGCCGGGACGCCAACTGGATGCGCCCGCTGTATGAATACCTCGGCCTGACCGTGGGTGTGGTATTGCCGTTCCAGCCGCCTGAAGAGAAGCGCGCCGCCTACGCGTGTGACATCACCTACGGCACCAACAACGAATTCGGTTTCGACTACCTGCGCGACAACATGGCGTTCAGCATGGATGAAAAATTCCAGCGCGAACTCAACTTTGCCGTGATCGACGAAGTCGACTCCATCCTTATCGACGAAGCCCGTACCCCGCTGATCATCTCCGGCCAGGCCGAAGACAGCTCGCGCCTGTACACCGAGATCAACAAGTTGATCCCGCGTCTGGAGCAGCACATCGAGGAAGTCGAAGGCGTGGTGACCAAAGAAGGTCACTTCACCATCGACGAGAAGACCCGCCAGGTTGAACTCAACGAAGCCGGCCACCAGTTCGTCGAAGAGATGCTGACCCAGATCGGCGAGCTGGCTGAAGGCGAGAGCCTGTACTCGGCGCATAACCTGGGCCTGTTGACCCACGTATATGCTGGCCTGCGTGCCCACAAGCTGTTCCATCGCAACGTTGAATACATCGTACAGGACGGCCAGGTTGTGCTGGTTGACGAACACACCGGCCGTACCATGCCGGGTCGTCGTCTGTCCGAAGGCCTGCACCAGGCCATCGAAGCCAAGGAAGTGCTCAACATCCAGGCTGAAAGTCAGACGTTGGCGTCCACGACGTTCCAGAATTACTTCCGTCTGTACAACAAACTGTCCGGCATGACCGGTACGGCCGACACCGAAGCGTTTGAATTCCACCAGATCTACAACCTGGCTGTGATGGTGATCCCGCCGAACAAGCCGCTGGCCCGTAAAGACTTCAACGACCTGGTGTTCCTGACGGCTGAAGAGAAGTACGCAGCAATCATCAACGACATCAAGGACGGCATGGCACAGGGGCGTCCGATCCTGGTGGGTACCGCCACCATCGAGACTTCCGAGCACGTATCGAACCTGCTCAACAAGGAAGGTATCGAGCACAAGGTCCTCAACGCCAAGTTCCACGAAAAAGAAGCCGAGATCATCGCCCAGGCCGGTCGCCCAGGCGCACTGACCATCGCCACCAACATGGCCGGTCGTGGTACCGACATCCTGTTGGGCGGCAACTGGGAAGTGGAAGTGGCTTCGCTGGACAACCCGACGCCTGAGCAGATCGCCCAGATCAAGGCCGACTGGCAGAAACGCCACCAGGCCGTGCTGGAATCCGGCGGCTTGCAGGTGATCGCTTCCGAGCGTCACGAATCGCGCCGTATCGACAACCAGTTGCGTGGCCGTGCCGGTCGCCAGGGTGACGCCGGTTCCAGCCGTTTCTACCTGTCGCTGGAAGACAGCCTGATGCGTATCTTCGCCTCGGACCGTGTGAAGAACTTCATGAAAGCCCTGGGCATGCAGTCCGGTGAAGCGATTGAGCACCGCATGGTGACCAACGCCATCGAGAAGGCACAGCGCAAGGTTGAAGGCCGCAACTTCGATATTCGTAAACAACTGCTTGAGTTCGATGACGTCAACAACGAACAGCGTAAAGTGATCTATCACATGCGTAACACGTTGCTGGCCGCTGACAACATTGGCGAGACTATCGCCGATTTCCGTCAGGACGTGCTCAACGCCACCGTTAGCGCCCATATCCCGCCACAATCGCTGCCAGAGCAGTGGGATGTTGCCGGCCTGGAAGCTGCGTTGAAGAGCGACTTCGGTGTGGACTTGCCGGTTCAGCAGTGGCTGGACGAAGACGACCACCTGTACGAAGAAACCCTGCGCGAAAAACTGATGGCCGAGCTGCTGGCCGCGTACAACGAGAAAGAAGAGCAGGCGAGTGCCGAAGCACTGCGCACCTTCGAGAAGCAAATCGTACTGCGCGTGCTGGACGACCTGTGGAAAGACCACCTGTCGACCATGGACCACCTGCGTCACGGCATCCACCTGCGTGGCTACGCCCAGAAGAACCCGAAGCAGGAGTACAAGCGCGAGTCGTTCACGCTGTTCTCCGAACTGCTGGATTCGATCAAGCGCGATTCGATTCGCGTGCTGTCCCACGTTCAGGTGCGTCGCGAAGACCCGATCGAGGAAGAAGCCCGCCTGCGCCAGGAAGCCGAGGCATTGGCTGCGCGCATGCAGTTCCAGCACGACGAAGCCCCGGGTCTTGAGCAACCAGAAGTACTCGGCGAAGAGGTCGATGTGGCCGTGGCTCACACGCCGGTTCGCAATGACCAGAAACTGGGCCGCAATGAGCTGTGCTACTGCGGTTCGGGCAAGAAGTTCAAACACTGCCACGGCCAGATCGAATAAGATTTTGCCCTGACGCTGCAACACCCCGCGCCGCGACCGGCCTTTGCCGTCGCGGCGTTTTGCCATTAATTTCGCCGTCGCTTACGACGGCACAGACATCACCTAATTTTTGAGGAGCGCATTCATGGCTGTTGGTCTTGGTCCTTTGCCCACTTTGCACCCGGTTGCCGGTTTTGAGCTCGGTATCGCTTCGGCCGGCATCAAGCGCCCGGGGCGCAAGGATGTAGTGGTGATGCGCTGTGCCGAAGGCTCGACCGTTGCCGGCGTGTTCACCCTCAACGCCTTTTGCGCTGCGCCAGTGATCTTGGCCAAGCAACGCGTCGCCGGCACCATCCGTTACCTGTTGACCAACACCGGCAATGCCAACGCTGGTACCGGCGAGCCAGGTTTGGTGGCCGCTGCACGTACCTGCGCCAAACTGGCCCAACTGACCGGCGTAGATGCCAGCCAAGTACTGCCGTACTCCACGGGTGTAATCGGTGAGCCACTGCCCGTCGAGAAGATTGAAGGCGCATTGCAAGCCGCGCTGGATGACCTGTCTGTGGATAACTGGGCTGCAGCCGCCACCGGCATCATGACCACCGACACCCTGCCAAAAGGCGCGAGCCGCCAGTTCGAGCACGAAGGCGTGACCGTCACCGTGACCGGCATCAGCAAGGGTGCGGGCATGATCCGCCCGAACATGGCCACCATGCTTGGCTACATCGCCACTGACGCCAAAGTCTCCCGCGACGTGCTGCACAGCCTGATCCTGGACGGCGCCAACAAGTCGTTCAACCGCATCACTATCGATGGCGATACCTCGACCAACGACTGCTGCATGCTGATTGCCACCGGCCAGGCCAACCTGCCGGAAATCACCGAGGCCAGCGGCCCGTTGTTCGCCGCCTTGAAGCAGGCCGTGTTTGAAGTGTGCATGGAAGTCGCCCAGGCCATCGTGCGCGACGGCGAAGGCGCCACCAAGTTCGTCACCGTTGAAGTCAACGGTGGCGGCAACCACCAGGAATGCCTGGACGTGGGCTATACCGTGGCCCACTCGCCGCTGATCAAGACGGCGCTGTTCGCTTCCGACCCGAACTGGGGCCGCATTCTCGCCGCCGTCGGCCGTGCCGGCGTGCCGGACCTGGACGTCAGCAAGATCGACGTGTTCCTTGGTGATGTGTGCATTGCCAGCCGTGGCGCCCGCGCTGAAACCTACACCGAAGCCCAGGGCTCGGCAGTCATGCAGCAAGAAGAAATCACCATTCGTATCGAATTGGGTCGTGGCGGGTGCAGCGAAACCATCTGGACCACTGACCTGTCCCACGAGTACGTGAAGATCAACGCGGAATACCGTACCTGATGTGATCGCACAAACCCTGTAGGAGCGAGCTTGCTCGCGAAGATCGTCAACGATGACGCAGTGCTTTCAGGCAACCTGCGTCGCCTGCTCGCTTTTCGCGAGCAAGCTCGCTCCTACAGGGGACGACAAGAGGAAATAGGGCGTGAAACGAGTGCATGTAGCAGCAGCGGTGATCCGCGGTGTCGACGGCAGGATTTTGCTGGCGCGCCGCGCTGACACTGCGCATCAGGGCGGCCTGTGGGAGTTTCCCGGCGGCAAGGTGGAGGCCGATGAATCGGTCGCCGCCGCGCTGTCCCGCGAATTGCAGGAAGAACTGGGCATCCAGGTCACCACGGCGCGGCCGCTGATCAAGGTGCAGCATGACTACCCGGACAAGCAGGTGTTGCTGGATGTCTGGGAAGTCTCGGCCTTTGCCGGCGAACCCCATGGCGCCGAAGGGCAGCCGCTGGAATGGGTGGCTCCTCGTGACCTGCCCAACTACGAGTTCCCGGCGGCCAACGCGCCCATCGTTGCTGCTGCGCGTTTACCCGCCGAGTACCTGATCACGCCGGGCGAGTTGGAAACACCAACATTGTTGCGCGGTATCCAGAAAGCCATCGCGGGTGGCATCAAGCTGATTCAACTGCGTGCGCCCAATGGTTACGACCCCAAATACCGCGACCTGGCGGTAGATGCGGTGGGCCTGTGTGCGGGTAAGGCGCAGTTGATGCTCAAGGGGCCGTTTGAATGGCTGGGGGATTTTCCTTCGGCCGGGTGGCACATGACCTCGGCGCAGCTGCGTAAATACGCCAGCAAAGGTCGGCCATTGCCTAAGGATCGGTGGTTGGCGGCTTCGTGCCACAACGCTGAGGAACTGGCGCTGGCAGAGTTGATGGACGCGGACTTCGTCACGCTGTCGCCGGTGCAGCCGACCCAGACTCACCCCGATGCGCAGCCGTTGGGCTGGGAGCAGGCGGGGGAATTGATCCGTGGGTTCAGCAAGCCGGTGTTTCTGCTGGGTGGGGTTGGGCCTGCCGAGCGGGAGCAGGCTTGGGCGGTTGGGGCTCAGGGGGTAGCTGGGATTCGGGCGTTCTGGCCGCAGGTTTGATGCTGTTCTGAAGGGCCTCATCGGGGGCAAGCCCCCTCCCACATTTACTGCATTCACAAATCTAAGTGTGGGAGGGGCGGTGCGACGATTCGACTTGCCCCCGATAGGGCCCGATCAGGCACTAAATAAACATCAGTGTGGCTTGGCAGCCGCCTGCCACAATACTTCCGCCACACCTTGGCGCTTGGCAATCACCCTCGCCGCCACAAACAACAAATCCGACAGCCGATTGATATACGCCAACCCAACCCCCTCCAACGGCTCCACCGCATTCAACTGCTGACACCTGCGCTCGGCACTACGCGCCAGGCTACGGCATACATGGGCCTGGGCAATCAATGCCGAACCACCGGGCAGGATGAAATTCTCCAGCGGCCCCACCTCTTCATTCCAGCGATCAATCGCCGCTTCCAGCCGATCCACTTCGGCGGCATTCAGCGCCTTGTACACCGGCATCGCCAGCTCACCGCCCAAGTCAAACAAACGGTGCTGGCAAGGTGTGAGCACTTCAATGACATCTTTCAGTTCAGGGTACTTGCCGCTCTGTTCTTCCAGCGTGGCCAAGAGCAACCCGAGTTGGCTGTTCAGCGTGTCGACTTCACCGATGGCCTCCACTCGAGGGTGATCCTTGGGCACACGTCGGCCGTCGCCGAGGCCGGTTTCACCTTTGTCGCCGGTGCGCGTGTAGATCTTCGACAGGCGAAAGCCCATGGTCATTGCTCCAGTTGGGTGAGGTCGTAAGGCGGCAGTTGGCTGCCGGCCAAGGGCAGGCGCAGGGTGAAACACGTGCCTTGGCCGGGGGTGGAATGCACCTCCATCTGGCCCTTGTGATTATTGGTGATGATGAAGTACGACACCGACAGCCCAAGCCCCGTGCCTTGACCGATTTCCTTGGTGGTGAAGAACGGCTCGAACGTGCGTTTGCGCACGTTTTCGCTCATACCGATGCCGTTGTCTTCCACCTGGATTTCTGCCCACGGCGGGTTGAGGCGGGTGCGCAGGATGATGCGCCCCGGCTCGCTGTCGTCGCCGCGCAAGTGAATGGCCTGGGCAGCGTTTTTCAGCAGGTTGAGCAACACTTGCTCAAGTTCGTTGGCGGTGCCCGGTACCGGGCCGAGCTGCGGATCAAACTGGCGGGTGATCGCCTGGCCCTTGAAGTCAAAGCCGATGGCCAGGTCGAAGTCGTTACCGGCAATTTCCACCGCTTGATCGATCAGCCCCGGCAAGTCGCACGGGGCCATTTGCCGATTGCTGCGGCGACTGAAACTGAGCATATGGGTGACGATCTTCGCGGCGCGCGCGCCGGCCTGTTGGATGCCGTCGAGCAGTTGCGGCACTTCGCGGCTTTGCAGGTAGTGGTTGACCGTCTCGAGCTCAATGCCTGCCTGTTCGGCGTGTTCCAGGTTTTTTGGCAAGTCGGGTGATAAGCGCCGGCGGATGTTCTGCACGTTATGCAGGATCGCGCCCAACGGGTTGTTGATTTCATGGGCCATGCCGGCTGCGAGCCCGCCAACCGAGAGCATTTTCTCTGACTGCACCATCATTTCTTCCAGGGACAGGCGCTGGGTGATGTCGTCGATACGAATCACCACGCCGCGCCCGGCGCCGCCCATCAGCGGGTAGAAGGTCAGGGCGTAATGCTTGGCTTCGTCGTCCTTGACCCAGGTGACGCGCTCGATGCGCTCAACGGTGTGTTGCTCCACCGTCGCCCGGATCTGCGGCAGGAAGGGCTTGAGCGGCTGGAACGCGAGGTAGATCGGCTGGTTCAAGGCTTCGTCCAAGCGTGTGCCGGAAAGGGCGCTGGCTTCCTGGTTCCATTGCGTGACGTAGAGCTGTTCGTCCAGGGCGATCAGCGCCGAGGGCATCGAATCGATGATGCTGTTCAGGTAATTCTGAAAGCCGGTGAGCTTCTTCTCGATCTTGCTGCGCACCTGCACTTCCAACTCCAGCTTGCGGTTGGTATGGCGCGTTTCCTCGGCCAGGCCTTGGGCTTGGTCGTAAGCGGCCTGGGAATCGTCACGTGCGCGCTTGAGTTGCTGTTCGCGGGCTTCGATACGCGACAGCATGGTGTTGAAGGCCTCAGCCAGGCTGCCGATTTCATCGTGATTGCCGCGACCGGCGCGCAGGGCGTAGTTTTCTTCGCGGGTGACTTGGCGCGACAGTTCCTCCAGTTCATGGATCGGTCGGGTGATCAGGCGCTTGATCTGCCGGGCAATGATCAGCCACAACAACACGCTGAAAATCAGGATACCCAGACTGGCCGTCAACGTGCCGGTATAGAACGCGACCGGCAGCTCACTGCTGGCCACCAGCAACAAGTGCCCGGGCGGCTGGCCGGCACGGGGCAGCGTGATGATCTGGTTGCTGCGAAACTCGGTAACGCGCCAGGCCTCGATATGCCGGTAGGTGTCCGGCAGGTGCAGGCGGTCGCCATGTTGCATCTGTGCCAGGCGGTTGCCTTCGCTGTCGTACAGGGCGGCGGCGCGCAACGGTGAATAGCTGGTCAGCTCATTGAGCAAGGCAGTGGCCTTGTCGGGTGACTCTAGGGCTTCAGCCGCGAGGGCCGGGTTGGACACCAGGCGACCGATGGCCTGTAGAGCCTGGGGGGCCATGCTTTCCTGGGAGATCCAGTAGGCGGCGCTGATAAACGTGAGGTTGGCCACCAACAACACAGTGGTCAACAGCACCAGCAGGGCGGCCAGCAGTTTCTGCCCTACCGGTAGATTTTCAAGACGCTGGCGCAGCGGCATCAGGGTTTTCCCAGGTGATAGACAGGCGGGCAGGGTAGCGCGTGGCTCAGTCGCGGGGCAATCCGCGTGCACGCAGTTGCTCGACCAAGCGCACTTGCAGCTGTTGCAAATGGGGCAGGCTCAATTGATGACGGACCGCCGCCTGGCAAGCATAGCCCAATAGATAGCTGATTTCGGTGCGCCGGGCGCTGGCCACATCCTGATACATGGAGGAGTAATTGGCGGCGGTGGCGTGGATCACTCGTTCCACTTCATGTTGCAGGTCTACGGCTGCGTCGGGTTGGCCGCAACACTCAAGCAGTTCGGCCAGTTCGGCGCACAGGGTGGCCACTTCGCACTGATGGGCCTGCAGTTCGCCATTGCGGCATTGATACAGCACGGTCAGTGGGTTGATTGCACAATTGAGCGCCAGCTTGCGCCATAGGCGGGTCAGGATGTTGGTGCTCCATTCGTGGGGGATGCCGGCGGCTTGCAGGTCGTCCAGCCACAGCGGTGGAGTGGGGTGGCTCGCATCCCCCAGCCAGGTGTAGCCATGGCCGGCAAACACCACGCGCCAGTCACCGTCGCGAAACGCGCCCTCGGTGCTGGAAGCATAGATGCAGCGGGCCTGTGGCAGTTGTGCAGCCACAGCGTCTTGGCTGCCGAGGCCGTTTTGCAGCAGGATCAGCTCGGCGTCCGGTGCCAGCCGGTGTTGCAGTTGCGCGACAGCGTTTTGTGCATCGTAGGCTTTGCAGGCCACCAGCAGGCGATGAATGGGTTGCGGGCTGTCGGGCGTTTCGCCGATCACAGGGTAGGTGTGCGCCACGCCCTGTTCCACCAAGGTCAGCCCTGGCGCAGCCTGGTAACTGGCCAAGCGTGCCGCATCGCGCAGGATCAGCCGCACAGGCACTCCGGCCCGCGCCAGGCGCGCGGCCCAGAGTGTGCCCAGGCTGCCAGCGCCGAGAATATGCCAGGTGGTCGACATCAGTTTGTGCTCCGTAAGGTCGCCCGCAGTGAACGCGGTGAAAGAACCGCTATAATGCCCCGGCATTTTAGCTCGGGCGCGCTCCATCTTTACTGAGCCCGCCCCTTATATTGGAGAAATGACATGCCTTCGTTCGACGTGGTATCCGAACTGGACAAACACGAAGTCACCAACGCCGTCGAGAACGCCGTCAAGGAACTGGACCGCCGCTATGACTTGAAAGGCAAGGGCAGCTTCGAATTCAAGGAAAAGGAACTGACCGTCAACCTGACCGCTGAAGCCGATTTCCAGCTGGAAGCGATGATCGAGATCCTCAAGCTGTCGCTGGTCAAGCGCAAGATTGACGCTCAGTGCCTTGAAATCAAGGACGCCTACGCCTCCGGCAAGCTGATGAAGCAGGAAGCCGTGCTCAAGGAAGGTATCGACAAAGAGCTGGCGAAGAAAATCGTCGCCCACATCAAGGATGCCAAGCTTAAAGTTCAGGCTGCCATCCAGGGTGAGCAGGTGCGTGTCACCGGCAAGAAACGTGACGACCTGCAAGACGCCATCGCGGCCCTGCGCGCCAAGACCTTCGACATGCCGCTGCAGTTCAATAACTTCCGCGACTGATGGCACCTTTGGGAACCTGCGGGGGTTTTTGACGTCCCACGCCCCAGACCCTGCGCCCACCATTGAGCCCTACGGGGCTCAATTGCGTTAGTGGGTGTTCAATTGCGTTTCACAGGAGAAAGTAGATGGATATGAACGCTGAAATGGATCACTTGATCAAGACGTCCCAGTCATGGATTCCGATGATCATGGAATACGGCAGCCGTGTACTGCTGGCCGTCCTGACCCTCGCCATCGGCTGGTGGCTCATCAACATGTTGACCAATCGCGTAGGGCGCTTGCTGGCGCTGCGTAATGCGGACATGGCCCTGCAACACTTCATCACCAATTTGGCCAACATCGCGCTCAAAGTGATGCTGATGGTCAACGTGGCCTCGATGATCGGTGTGGCGACGACCTCGTTCGTTGCTGCCATCGGTGCCGCTACCCTGGCCATCGGCCTGGCTCTGCAAGGCAGCCTGGCGAACTTTGCCGGTGGCGTGCTGATCCTGCTGTTCCGCCCGTTCCGCATTGGTGACTGGATTGAAGCCCAAGGCACTTCGGGTACCGTGGACAGCATCCAGATCTTCCACACCGTGCTGCGCACCGGGGACAACAAGACGGTCATCATTCCAAATGGCAGTTTGTCCAATGGCATCATCACCAACACTAACCGCCAGCCAACCCGCAAAGTCGTGTTTGATGTGGGTGTGGACTACGAGGCAGATCTGCAAAAAGCCCGTGAAGTGTTGCTCGAATTGGCCAAAGACCCACGTGTATTGACCGACCCGGGCGCGGTGGCGGTAGTGTCGACCTTGGGTGATAGCTCGATTACCGTGTCCCTGCGCTGCTGGACCAAGACGGCGGATTATTGGGACGTGATGTTCATGTTGAACGAACTTGCACGGGATCGCTTGAAAGCGGCGGGCATTGATATCCCGTTTCCACAGCGAGTTATTCGTGTCATGCAGGAAACAGCAGGAAAGTGATGGCGATAAATTTGGCTGATAGGTCAGGTTTATAACGGCGGGATTAATCTCGTTAGTTAGCTTGCTAGTTATTTGATTGCTGTAACGATACTGTAATAAAAAAGCCGCCCCCTTATTCGCAAGGGGGCGGCTTTTTGTTTTAAGGCCGAAGCCTTAAGTCATCGTTGTAGTCAGTTAGCTGATTACAAGATGTTCAGCGGGTACTGGGCGATCAGACGCAGTTCGTCGATCGACGAAGAACCGTAGTAAACGCCATCGGACGAACGATAGGTGGCTTGACGCACACGCAGGCTCAGGTCTTTGGCCGGGCCGCTCTGGATGACGTACTTGGCTTCCAGGTCGCGTTCCCACTCTTTGCCGTTGCTGGTGTCTGCCATGTTCGCGCCGCTACCGGTGATGTAGCGAGCCATGAAGCTCAGACCAGGAACGCCAAAGGTTGCCATGTTGATGTCGTAACGAGCCTGGTAGGACTTCTCGCCTTCGGCGTTGAAGTCGGAACGGGCAACGGAGTTAGCGAGGAAGACAGTACCGCCGCCGTCAACGCCGTAGGCATAGTCGCCGTCGCCGCTAACTTTCTGTGCCGCCAGGGTGAAGGTGTGTGCACCGATGGTGTACGCGCCTTGCAGGCTAAACGCGCGGTTGTCGATCTTGGTGCGTTCGCCCAGTGGCAATTCCCAGTCTTTGTAGGCACGGGCCAGGCCATCACCGGTACTCTTGGTATCGTAGATGTTGAAGTCCAGAGCGAAAGACTGGTCGTCGCTAATGGCGTGGGTCCAGTTGACGTTGCTGTAGTACTTGCGGAAGTAATCTTCGGTTTTGGCGTAGTACAGGCTTGCGGTCAGTTCTGGAGTGAACGAGTAGACGCCGCCAACGAAGTCAGTCTTGGTCAGGCCGAGGCTGTCATGATAGGTCTGGGCTTGCGACACGCTGGAAGTGAAGTGACCACCTTCCAACTTAAGGCCCTTGATCTCGTTGCTGGTAATCGAGATCCCTTGTGGCAGTTCCGGCAGCAAACGGCTGTCGTCGGAAGCGTACACAGGCGCAGTCGTGTATTGATCGCCGATTTTCAGGACCGTATCGGAGATACGGAACTTGATGGCGGCGCCACCTTTGGAGTAGTCATCCTGGGAGCGGCCGTCGGAGCCTTCCGGGAACAAACCTGTGCCAACGCGGCCCTTGCCGCTGTCCAGTTTCACGCCCAGCAGGCCGATGACGTCGACACCGACACCGATGGTGCCTTGGGTAAAGCCCGACTCATACAGCGCGTTGAAGCCCAGGCCGGATTCTTCGGAACGGCTTTGGCGCTTGCCATTGATGGTGTTGTAGCCTTCCAGCGGCTCGTTGCGATAGTCACGGCTGAAGTACAGCGCACGGGTATTGATGCCGAAGGTGCTGTCTTCGATAAAGCCCTTGGAATCATCCTGGGCGGAGGCCATTGCAAACTGCGAGGTGCCTGCTGAAACAGCCAGGGCGATCATGCTCCACTTCATCACGCGCATCGTGATTTGCTCCTTTGGTTTTAGGAAGAGTACTGCCGTCCCACCTGTATTTTTGTCTGGGCGGCTCTTTCTTTTTGTGTCGGCGCAAAGTTATATCACGCTGACAATATTGGCGATACTTGACCAACTTTCCTTTCAGCTTCTTTACGAGCGGGTCGTAAATTGCTATGTCCGTGTCGCAATTTCACAGCCTCAACTGTAGCGAGGCTGACAACTTCAATACTGTTTTGAATCATTAAAAGAACGCCTGAGGCATCACTTTCAAAGTTTCAAATCTTCCTGAGTGCGTATTGAACCGCTGTTGCATTTCATCGCGGAGCACCCGCTTCCATTCGGGGCTGTTGCCGACGATAGGGGGATGAATGCAACAAGCGCGCCCAAACCGGTAACGGAATGTCATTTTTTCGTGAAAAATGTTCAGGCGGCGTGAAAACCGCATAAGCGCGGGGTTTTTACGCCGATTGGTTTGGCCCTGATGAGCATTTTCTGTAGCTGCCTGGTGGGACATAAATGCGCAACCTATGAAAAACGTTACCCGTTCACCCCTTACGGTGGGTAAACGGCGGATCTCTATGAGGCGTGGTGGGTCATTTTGGTGCAGGCCCTTGAACATGCCTCGCGTTTCAATGATGGCTCAATGCCTTGATTGGTGAGGCCTCTGTATCGGGCTTCTTGCAACAGCTTTTCAATCTCGACCTGCACAATGGCAGGTGGGTTGGACAATGAGCGTAGTTGAAAAACGTGTCCGTCTCGAAATGGTGCGTTTTTTTCGTCCTGCCATGCGACGGCGCAGATAGGCCAGCGTGAAGCCTCAGTCATTCGCAGGTATGCTTGCGCCTTGAACCTGACCTGCCGAACGGAGTGCCTGCGGTGTTCGCCTTAGATCAACGCCTTCAACAAGACACAGTGGTTATCGGGGACTTCCCCTTGAGCCGCCTGCTGCTGTCCAACGACTCGAACTACCCCTGGTTCATCCTGGTGCCGCGTATCAACGCTATCAGCGAAGTGTTTCAGCTGGATGTCGCCGACCAACAGCGGTTATGGCAAGAAACCACCACCTTGGCGCAACTGCTGAATGAAGGCCTGGCTGCCGACAAGATGAATATTGGCGCCTTGGGCAACGTGGTCAGCCAGCTTCATGTACACGTGATTGTGCGCAAGCGTGACGATGCGGCCTGGCCTGCGCCGGTATGGGGTAAGCACCCGGCCAAGCCTTACAGCGACGTGCAAGTGAGTGCGATCCGCGCACGCCTGCGCGAGTTGTTGCCCGCCGACTTCATCTTTACCCAGGGTTGAATTATGGATTTGCAAGATCGCGTCACCGACCTGGAAAGCCGTCTGGCTTTTCAGGACGACACCATCGAGACCCTCAATGACATCCTCGTCACCCAGCAGCGGACCGTCGAGCGCTTGCAATTGCAGATGACGGCGCTGCTCAAGCGCCAGGAAGAGATGGGCGGCCAGTTCGAAACATCTGAAGAAGAAGCACCGCCGCCGCACTACTAAATAAGGGCATTAATATAAAGGCAATAAAAAACCGCGATCCAGTCAGCGCTGGGTCGCGGTTTTTTTTTGCTACGAGGCTGGGATCAGCGACGCGGCAGTGCTGCGATCACGTCTTCGGCCTGCAGGCCTTTGTCGCGATTCATCACGGAGAACTCCACGCGCTGGCCTTCCACCAGGACGCGATGGCCTTCGCCGCGAATGGCCCGGAAGTGGACGAAGATATCGTCGCCCGAATCACGGGAAATAAAGCCGAAGCCTTTGGAGGTGTTGAACCACTTGACGGTACCGGTATCCCGATTGGTCATGTCGTAGTTTTGCGACGAGGCCGCAGGGGACGAACGGTAGAAGCTGATGGCCAGGTGAAGAACGATGGCGACCACAGCGATCACCAGGCTGAGCAGGATGGCCGGGTGGCCGCCGACTTCAGGCATGGGTGCCAGGAGGGTGAGGGTTTGTACGACAACAGTCAGCACCAACAGCGCACTGACCAGGTTTTGCAGTTGATGACGTGTGCCTTTGTTCCAGTAAGGAATCACCGGTGCCAGCGTCAGGTTAAGAAGGCCGAACAAGGCCAGGTACAGAGCGTCGTGTTGTTCCAGGTAGGGAGGGCTTCCCTGTTGCAAGCTCGGTATAAAGGACAGCAGCAAAGCTGCAACGCCCGTTAGCAGGTGGACGATTTTCAACATTTTGATTAACTCACGTTAAGACGGATCACGAGGAAGAGCTGACGGGCACGGTTCGCTTCTGAACAATTGAAGGCGTTGGGCACGTGCACGGGTATCAGCCTATGGCGCTGGCGCGAAAAGTAACGGCAGCGACACGCCGCCTATTTAACAGCAAAGGCTGTGCCTACTCAAATCAAGCCGTTACAGGCATTGGGCGGGGTAGGGCATTTCTGCAGCAAACGCTTGTCCTAGAGAGGTGCAGGTGTTTTACCTGACTTGCTGGTGAGATTTCCTACACCCCTCAGAGGCTTGCCTGTCGTTGGCTTGGACGCCGGGTAGGGGCGATTTGTCGCAGATTGCCTGGGCTTATGGGGCGGCGCGTTACCGGCACTCTTGCTAGAGTGGTCCTGCACCTGATCAATGAATACTCGTCAATTGAAGGGGAAAAACATGGCAATCGATATTGGTATCAGTGAAGAAGACCGTAAATCCATCGTCGATGGGCTTTCACGGCTGCTGTCCGATACCTACGTGTTGTATCTGAAGACCCACAACTTCCATTGGAACGTCACGGGCCCGATGTTCCGCACGCTGCACTTGATGTTTGAAGAGCAGTACAACGAGCTGGCGCTGGCGGTGGACTCCATTGCCGAGCGTATCCGCGCCTTGGGTTTTCCGGCGCCTGGCGCTTATTCGATCTACGCGCGACTGTCTTCCATCAAGGAAGAAGAGGGCGTGCCCAGTGCTGAGGAAATGATCAAGCAGTTGGTCGCAGGCCAAGAGGCCGTTACTCGCACCGCGCGGGGTATTTTCCCGCTGCTTGATAAGGTCAGTGATGAACCGACTGCCGACCTGCTGACCCAGCGCATGCAGGTTCACGAGAAAACCGCGTGGATGCTGCGGTCCCTGCTCGAAAACCAATAATCGTCCGCCCGCAGCGGCGCCTTCTTGGCGCCGCTCGCTTGTTTCCGTGCATTTCCTGGCGTTGTCCTACGCCTATAAACTCCCCGTCTTCTGGCTGTGCTTGTCTGCCTGCTGTTTTATAGGACCATCGTCCAGTGGGATGCCCCATGGACTGCTGTTTGGCAATGGAGTGTCAGGTGTATGTCGCGCGCAACAGGTAGTGGAGTAGTGGAAGCCGGTGGTTTCCATAAGTTGAAGGTCGACCCTTTTACACGGGGGTTCGACATGGGGTTGGCCAGGCCATTGTCTCGATCGGTAAGGCTCAATGGGTTTTCCACCTGTTTGAGGCTTGAGCAGATCTATTGGAATATCCTCACGGAAATCGCCAGGCTCAATGCCTGTTCCGTGAGTGCCTTGCTGTCTTATGTCGATCGGGAAGTGCACTTGCGCTACGGCGGCGTGAAAAACTTCAGCGGGCTGGTCAGGGTGGTCTGTGTGGTTCACTTGCTCAAAGGCCGTGTTGAACCCTGACCTAACAAGCGGTCCCGGTGCTCGTCCACTGCCCCGGTGGGTGAGGCACCGGGTAGAAAGCCGGCTGCGCTGCCTCGATTTACCAGATATAATCCCGCGCTTTGCTGCGCATGCCGGGCCTGCCCCGAAACAGGCGTAGCGCAGTAACGTTCGATCGCCGAGACATCGCCATGCCCATGTACGACTATCAATGTGCTTCCTGTGGTCATCAGTTGGAAGCCATTCAGAAGATCAGCGCAGCGCCGCTGGTCGATTGCCCGGCCTGCCAGGCGCCGGAACTCAAGAAGATGTTGTCCATGCCAGGCTTCCGCCTGAGCGGCAGCGGCTGGTACGAAACCGATTTCAAGACCGGCGCGAAGAAGAATATCGCGGGCGGCGACAAAGCAGACTGAGTTGAACTCTACGCGCAGGCTCCTGCATTATCCGTCCCCTGCTTTTAATGTACGGTGACGAGGCAGGCCTCCACCGAATTTCGAATTACGAGAAGTGAAACCACTACCATGATGCGCAGCCATTATTGCGGCCAACTGAACGAGACCCTGGATGGTCAGGAAATCACCCTTTGCGGATGGGTTCACCGTCGCCGCGACCACGGCGGGGTAATCTTCCTCGATATCCGTGATCGTGATGGTCTGGCCCAAGTGGTGTTCGACCCGGACCGCGCTGAAAGCTTCGCCGCCGCCGACCGCGTGCGCAGCGAATACGTGGTCAAAATCACCGGCAAGGTTCGCCTGCGTCCGGCCGGTGCCGTGAACAAGAACATGGCGTCCGGCGGCATTGAAGTGCTGGGCTATGAGCTGGAAGTGCTGAACGAGTCGGAAACCCCGCCGTTCCCACTCAATGAATATTCCGACGTCGGCGAAGAAACCCGCCTGCGCTACCGCTTCCTGGACCTGCGTCGTCCGGAAATGGCCGAGAAGCTGCGCCTGCGTTCGCGCATGACCACCAGCATCCGCCGCTTCCTCGACGAGAACGGCTTCCTGGACGTTGAAACGCCGATCCTGACCCGGGCCACCCCGGAAGGCGCGCGTGACTACCTGGTGCCAAGCCGTACTCACGCCGGTTCGTTCTTTGCCTTGCCGCAATCGCCACAGCTGTTCAAGCAACTGCTGATGGTGGCCGGCTTCGATCGCTACTACCAGATCGCCAAGTGCTTCCGCGACGAAGACCTGCGCGCCGACCGCCAGCCGGAATTCACCCAGATCGACATCGAGACCAGCTTTCTCGATGAAAAAGAGATCATGGGCCTGACCGAGCAGATGATCCGCAACCTGTTCAAGGAAGTACTGGACCTGGAGTTCGGCGATTTCCCGCACATGACCTTCGAAGAAGCCATGCGCCGCTACGGTTCCGACAAGCCAGACCTGCGTAACCCGCTGGAACTGGTCGACGTGGCTGACCAACTCAAGGAAGTCGACTTCAAGGTGTTCAGCGGCCCGGCCAACGACCCTAAATGCCGTATCGCCGCACTGCGTGTGCCTGGCGGCGCGAGCATGCCGCGCAAACAGATCGACGACTACACCAAGTTCGTTGGTATCTACGGTGCCAAGGGCCTGGCGTACATCAAGGTCAACGAGCGCGCCAACGGTGTTGACGGCCTGCAATCGCCAATCGTTAAAAACATCCCGCTGGACAACCTGAACGCGATCCTCGATCGCGTCGGTGCAGTCGATGGCGACATCGTGTTCTTCGGCGCCGACAAGGCCAAGATCGTCAGCGAAGCCCTGGGCGCGCTGCGTATCAAGCTGGGTCACGACCTGAACTTGCTGACCTGCGAATGGGCGCCGATGTGGGTTGTTGACTTCCCGATGTTCGAAGAGAACGACGACGGTAGCTTCAGCGCCTTGCACCACCCGTTCACCGCGCCGAAGTGCTCGCCGGCCGAGCTGGAAGCCAACCCGGCTGGCGCTCTGTCCCGCGCCTACGACATGGTGCTCAACGGCACTGAGCTGGGTGGCGGTTCGATCCGTATCCACCGCAAAGAGATGCAGCAAGCGGTCTTCCGCCTGTTGGGCATCAACGAAACGGAACAGGAAGAGAAATTCGGCTTCCTGCTCGACGCCCTGAAATACGGCGCGCCGCCTCACGGTGGTTTGGCGTTCGGTCTGGACCGTCTGGTCATGCTGATGACCGGCGCCCAGTCGATCCGTGAAGTGATTGCCTTCCCGAAAACCCAGAGTGCTGCGGACGTGATGACCCAAGCTCCGGGTGTGGTGGATGCCAAGGCGCTGCGCGAGCTGCACATTCGTTTGCGCGAAACGCCGAAGGCTGAGTAAGGCTGCTGCGTGAAAGCGCACTGAGGTTTACGCAGTCTAAAAAGGCGCATCTTCGGATGCGCCTTTGCGTTAAAGGACTACATCTCGCCTGGGGCGAGGTTGATCAAGGTTTCTACAGAATTTCGGAGTTGTGTTATGGCTGGCCATTCCAAGTGGGCGAACATCAAGCACCGCAAAGAGCGTCAGGATGCCAAGAAAGGCAAGATTTTCACCAAGTGGATCCGCGAGCTGACCGTCGCTGCCCGCCAAGGCGGTGGTGACCCTGGCTCCAACCCGCGCCTGCGCCTGGCGCTGGACAAGGCGCTCGGTGCCAACATGAGTCGCGACATCATCGACCGCGCCGTGGCCCGTGGTGCCGGTGCCGCCGATACCGACGACATGGTCGAGCTGACCTACGAAGGCTACGGCCCGGGCGGCGTGGCGGTGATGGTCGAGTGCATGACCGACAACCGCAACCGCACCGCAGCGGCCGTGCGCCATGCGTTCAGCAAGTGCGGTGGCAACCTGGGTACCGACGGTTCGGTGGCTTACCTGTTCGAACGCAAGGGGCAGATCACCTTTGCACCCGGTACGGATGAAGATGCGCTGATGGAAGCCGCGATGGAGGCGGATGCCGACGACGTGGTGACCAACGAAGACGGCTCCATCGACGTGTTCACCTCGTTCGCCAGCTTCTACGCGGTGCGTAACGCCCTGGAAGCCGCTGGCTTCAAAGGCACCGATGCGGAGATCGTGATGCTGCCGACTACCAGTGCCGAGCTGGACCTGGACGGTGCGCAGAAGGTGCTGAAGTTGCTGGATATGTTGGAAGACCTGGATGATGTGCAGAACGTCTACTCGAACGCTGACATCCCGGAAGATGTGGCAGCACAGTTGGTCTGAAGGATGGATACAGATCCAAAAGTGGGAGGGGGCTTGCCCCCGATAGCGGTGGTTCAGTCGATGATAAGTAACTGACACACTGCCATCGGGGGCAAGCCCCCTCCCACATTGGACCTTCCCGGTATCAAAAAATGTGTTTACCCAACCCGCAGGCGTTATGACTTTAATCCTAGGTATCGACCCCGGTTCGCGCATCACCGGTTTTGGCGTGGTGCAACAGACCCCGCGTGGCTGCATTTATGTCGCCTCCGGCTGCATCCGCACCGGCGCGGGCGAGTTGGCCGAGCGCCTGCAGATTGTCTATCGCGGCGTGCGTGAAGTGATCCAGACCTACGGCCCAGTGACCATGGGCATCGAAAAAGTCTTTATGGCAAAGAACGCCGACTCGGCGCTCAAGCTCGGCCAGGCCCGTGGCGCCGCTATCGTTGCAGGTGCTGAAGAGGGTATGGAAATCGCCGAATACACCGCGACCCAGGTTAAACAGGCCGTGGTCGGCACCGGTGCGGCCAACAAAGAGCAGGTGCAGATGATGGTTATGCACATGCTCAAACTCACCTCAAAACCGCAAATCGACGCCTCCGACGCCCTGGCCATTGCCATTTGCCATGCCCATACCCGGTCCAGCTTGTTGCCCCACGGCTTGGGCACGGCACGCAGTCGTGGCGGGCGCCTGCGTCTCTGATAGCATCAGCGCAGTCGTTATTCCCGGTCAGGCCTTGAACTGACCCTCAAGCTTTAAGGATTTGAACCGTGATTGGACGCTTGCGCGGCACCCTGGCTGAGAAACAGCCGCCGCACCTGATTCTGGATGTAAACGGGTTGGGGTATGAGCTGGAAGTGCCCATGACCACGCTCTACCGCTTGCCGTCGGTCGGCGAACCGCTGACCCTGCATACCCATCTGGTCGTACGCGAAGACGCGCAGTTACTCTATGGTTTTATCGGCAAGCGCGACCGCGACTTCTTCCGCGAGCTGATTCGCCTTAACGGCGTAGGGCCTAAATTGGCGCTGGCGTTGATGTCGAGCCTGGAAGTGGATGAGCTGGTGCGTGCCGTATCGGCCCAAGACACGTCAGCGTTGACCAAGGTGCCGGGTGTCGGCAAAAAAACCGCCGAGCGCTTGCTGGTCGAACTCAAGGACCGTTTCAAGGCCTGGGAAGTCGTACCGAGTATGTTTGCCCTGGTGCCGAACCAGCCGGACATGCCGGCGGCTCAGGTCGCCAGCGCCGAAAGCGATGCCGTCAGTGCGCTGATTTCCCTGGGCTACAAGCCGCAGGAAGCCAGCAAGGCCGTGTCGGCCATCAAGGACAAGAACCTGAGCAGTGAAGACATGATTCGCCGCGCCCTGAAGGGAATGATTTAAGTGATTGAAGCTGATCGTCTGATCGCGGCCACCGGCCCGCGCGACCGTGAAGAAGTCCAGGACCGGGCCATCCGCCCGCTGAGCCTGGCCGACTACATCGGCCAGCCCACCGTGCGTGAGCAGATGGAGCTGTTTATCCAGGCCGCGCGCGGGCGCAGTGAGTCCCTGGACCATACGTTGATCTTCGGCCCGCCGGGGCTGGGCAAGACCACCCTGGCCAATATCATTGCCCAGGAAATGGGCGTGTCGATCAAGTCGACCTCTGGCCCCGTGCTGGAGCGCCCGGGTGACCTGGCGGCATTGCTGACCAATCTTGAGCCCCACGACGTGCTGTTTATCGACGAGATCCACCGGCTGTCGCCGATCGTCGAGGAAGTGCTGTACCCGGCCATGGAAGACTTTCAGCTCGACATTATGATCGGCGAAGGCCCGGCGGCTCGTTCGATCAAGCTCGACCTGCCGCCGTTCACCCTAGTGGGCGCCACCACGCGTGCGGGCATGTTGACCAACCCGCTGCGAGACCGTTTCGGCATTGTTCAACGTCTAGAGTTCTATAGCACGGCCGATCTCGCGACCATCGTCAGCCGCTCGGCGAGCATTCTAGGCTTGCCCCTGGACCCGGAAGGCGCGTTTGAAATTGCCCGTCGGGCCCGAGGCACCCCGCGTATCGCCAACCGTCTTCTGCGCCGCGTGCGCGACTTCGCTGAAGTGCGGGCCAAGGGGCACATCACCAAGGCCGTGGCCGACCTGGCCCTGAACCTGCTGGACGTGGATGAGCACGGCTTCGATCATCAGGATCGGCGTCTACTCTTGACCATGATCGAGAAGTTCGACGGCGGCCCGGTGGGCGTGGACAGCCTGGCGGCGGCCATCAGTGAAGAGCGCCATACCATTGAGGATGTGCTGGAGCCGTATTTGATCCAGCAGGGTTACATCATGCGTACCCCTCGCGGCAGGGTAGTGACGCGTCACGCCTATTTGCACTTTGGGTTAAACATTCCGTCACGATTGGGTGAGATGCCCGTTGTAGACGAATTCCTCGATGCAGTGGACGATTAAAAGCCGCACGCAAGTCGATTTATTCGATGTTTGTGCTGTCCTAGTGGCTGGCGTCGTCATTCAGTCACCGGAAATGTTACAGGCAATGAAAAAACAGTTGCCCAGCCGGATTGGCAACCTGAGGAGTAAGCACTAGAGTATGCGCGCGCAAAACGGGGATCAGTCGTTCGCACATCGCTGTCGCGTTTATTACGAGGACACCGATGCTGGCGGCATCGTGTATTACGTCAATTACCTCAAGTTCATGGAGCGGGCTCGAACCGAGCGGCTACGGGAGCTGGGCTTTGCCCAATCCCAGTTGGCAGGGGAGGACCTATTGTTCGTCGTGCATTCCAGCGAGGCTCGGTATCACGCGCCGGCGCGGCTGGACGACGAATTGTTGGTAAGCGCTGAAGTAATCGAATTGAACCGTGTCAGCCTGCGCTTTAAACAGCAGGTCAGGCGGGCAACGGATGCAACGCTGCTCTGTGAGGGGCAGTTCCTGGTGGCCTGTGTGCGCACCAATAGTTTGAAACCCCGGGCCATTCCCGAAGCTCTACGTGCGGCCTTTGCCGGCGTAAGCGGCGCGGGTAAACAATCAAAGCAGGAGATTTAGCGTGGAACCTACCGTCGTCGACCATTCCTCCATGTGGAGCCTGGTCAGCAATGCCAGTGTTGTGGTTCAACTGGTTATGCTGACCCTGGTAGCCGCATCGGTTACCTCTTGGGTCATGATTTTTCAGCGCAGCAACCTGCTGCGTGCCGGTCGACGCGCCCTGGAGAGCTTTGAAGAGCGCTTCTGGTCGGGTATCGACCTGTCCAAGCTGTACCGTCAGGCGGGCAGCAACCCGGACCCGGATTCGGGCGTCGAGCAAATCTTCCGCGCTGGCTTCAAGGAATTTTCCCGCCTTCGACAGCAGCCAGGTGTTGACCCGGAAGCGGTCATGGAAGGCGTGGCCCGTGCCATGCGCGTTGCTATCTCCCGCGAAGAAGAGAAGCTTGAGCAAAGCTTGCCGTTCCTCGCCACCGTAGGTTCCGTGAGCCCGTACATCGGCTTGTTCGGTACCGTGTGGGGCATCATGAACTCCTTCCGTGGCCTGGCCCAGGCCCAGCAAGCCACCCTGGCCACCGTGGCCCCGGGTATCGCCGAAGCCCTGATCGCCACCGCGATCGGCCTGTTTGCTGCTATCCCGGCAGTCATCGCCTACAAC
Organism: Pseudomonas viridiflava; assembly: GCF_900583165.1. GTDB lineage: Bacteria > Pseudomonadota > Gammaproteobacteria > Pseudomonadales > Pseudomonadaceae > Aquipseudomonas. The sequence continues at coordinate 185,724 of NZ_UTKY01000031.1, forward strand.
CGTTTTGCCGCTCGCGGTGAAAACCTGATTGGCCGCTACTACACCTTCGCCGATGAATTCCAGGCGATCCTGCACCGTAAAGTGCACACCAGCGAAGAATAAGCAGGTACTCCCCGATGGCTTTAATCACTCGAGCTCGAACCAAGCGCAAGCCGGTCGCCGAGATGAACGTAGTGCCTTACATCGACGTGATGCTGGTGCTGCTGGTTATCTTCATGGTGACCGCGCCGATGCTCAACCAGGGTGTGAAAGTTGATCTGCCCAAGGTTTCCAGCGAAGCCTTGCCCCAGGACAACAACACCCAGGTGCTGACCATTTCGATCAAGTCCGACAAGACCTACTACTGGAACCTTGGCAGCGAAGTCGACACACAGAAACAGCAGGACAAGGCCCTGACCTTGCCGGCGATGACCGACGCAGTGACCAAGATCATTCGCTCGGGCAACGAAGGCGGCAAGCACACCCAAGTCTTTATCCGCGGCGACAAGTCGGTCGACTACGGCTCTGTCATGGGCGCCATGGGCGGGCTGCAGAAGGCCGGCGTCGGTAACGTTGGCTTGATTACCGAGGCGCCCTGATGCAGCAACAGCGAGAGCCGTCCGCCTCGGAAAGCTTCTTCTGGCCTAGCGTCTGGGCGATTGCCCTGCACGTCCTGGTGTTTGGCATGCTGTTCGTCAGCTTTGCCATGACCCCGGACCTGCCGCCAGCCAAGCCGATCGTGCAGGCGACCCTGTATCAGCTGAAATCGAAAAGTCAGGCCACCACCCAGACCAATCAGAAGATTGCGGGTGAGGCCCAGAAGTCGGCTGCGCGCCAGACTGAAGTCGAACAGATGGAACAGAAGAAGGTCGAGCAGGAAGCGGTGAAGGCTGCTGCGGAACAAAAGAAAGAAGAGGCGGCTCAAAAGGCCGAGGAATCGAAAAAGGCTGACGAAGCCAAGAAAGCTGACGAGGCGAAAAAGGCTGATGAAGCCAAGAAAGCCGACAAAGCTGCCGAAGCTAAAAAAGCCGAAGAGAAACAATTGGCTGATATAGCCAAGAAGAAATCTGAAGAAGAAGCTAAAAAGGCTGCCGAGGAAGAGGCCAAGAAACAGGCCGCTGAAGACGCCAAGAAGAAGATTGTCGAAGACGCGAAGAAGAAAGCCGCCGAAGACGCCAAGAAAAAAGCTGAAGCAGACGAGGCGAAGAAGAAAATCGCCGACGACGCGAAGAAGAAAGCTGCCGCCGACGCCAGCAAGAAAAAGGCTCAGGAAGCAGCACGCAAATCCGCCGAAGACAAAAAGGCCCAGGCCTTGGCAGATTTGCTTTCCGATACGCCTCAGCGTCAGCAGGCCTTGGCCGATGAACGGGGCGATGAAGTCGCAGGCAGTTTCGACGACCTGATTCGGGCACGGGCAGCAGAAGGCTGGACACGTCCACCTTCGGCACGCAAAGGCATGACAGTCGTGCTGCAGATCGGCATGTTGCCGGACGGCACTGTGACTTCGGTCAGCGTGGCCAAGGGCAGTGGCGATCCATCGTTTGACAGTTCAGCGGTTGCAGCGGTCAAGAACATTGGCCGGCTGACCGAGATGCAGGGAATGAAACCAAGCGACTTCGCTCCCTATCGTTCATTCAAGATGACATTCACACCTGAGGATCTAGCCTTGTGAGAAACCTTCTTCGAGGAATGCTTGTCGTTATTTGCTGTATGGCAGGGATAGCGGCGGCGGATGAAAAGAACATCCTGGTCACCAGCGGTAGCGATCGGGCCACCCCGATCGCAGTGGTACCGTTCGGCTGGCAGGGCGGCAGCGTGCTGCCGGATGACATGGCCCAGATCGTCAGTGACGACCTGCGCAACTCCGGTTACTACGCGCCGATTCCGAAGGGCAACATGATCAGCCAGCCAAACCAGGCCAGCGAAGTCGTGTTCCGTGACTGGAAAGCCGTGGGCGCGCAGTACCTGATGGTCGGCAATATCACGCCGGCCGGCGGTCGCCTGCAGATCCAGTACACCTTGTTCAACGTGGCGACCGAGCAGCAGGTCTTGACCGGCAGCGTCTCGGGCACCGCTGAGCAACTGCGGGACATGGCTCACTACATTTCGGACCAGTCGTTTGAAAAGCTCACCGGTATCAAGGGTGCTTTCTCGACGCGTCTGTTGTATGTGACGGCCGAACGTTTCTCCGCCAACAACACCCGTTACACCTTGCAGCGTTCGGACTACGACGGTGCGCGGGCTGTGACGCTGCTGCAATCCCGTGAGCCGATCTTGTCGCCACGCTTTGCACCGGACGGTAAGCGCATTGCCTACGTGTCGTTCGAGCAAAAGCGTCCACGTATTTTTGTCCAGCACATCGATACAGGACGTCGTGAGCAAATCACCAATTTTGAAGGCCTGAACGGTGCGCCAGCCTGGTCACCGGATGGTTCACGCCTGGCGTTCGTGCTGTCCAAGGACGGCAACCCTGACATCTACGTAATGAACATGGCTTCGCGTGCTATCAGCCGTGTGACCAGCGGCCCAGGTATCAACACCGAGCCGTTCTGGGGCAAAGATGGCTCGACTATCTACTTCACGTCCGACCGCGGTGGCAAGCCACAGGTCTACAAGACCAGCGTGGGCGGCGGTGGTGCCGAGCGCGTGACTTTTATCGGTAATTACAACGCAAATCCCAAGCTTTCGGCTGATGAAAAGACCTTGGTGATGATTCATCGCCAAGAAGGCTTCACTAATTTCAAGGTCGCGGCCCAGGATTTGCAGCGCGGAAGCGTAAAAATACTGACAGACAGCACTCTTGATGAGTCGCCTACTGTTGCGCCCAACGGCACCATGGTAATCTACGCCACCCGCCAGCAGGGCCGGGGAGTCTTGATGCTCGTGTCCATTAACGGACGCGTAAGGCTCCCGCTTCCTACCGCACAAGGCGAAGTCAGAGAACCGTCCTGGTCCCCTTACCTGAACTGACGCGGCGCTACAAAAAGAAGTACTTAACACACTGGGGTTCATTAGGAGTTTCACGATGGAAATGCTGAAGTTTGGTAAGTTTGCTGCTCTGGCTCTGGCTCTGTCCGTAGCCGTTGGTTGCTCGTCTAAAGGCGGCGACAATGCCGGTGAAGGCGCAGCTGTTGATCCAAACGCTGGTTACGGCGCTAACACTGGTGCAGTTGACGGCTCCCTGAGCGAAGAAGCTGCTCTGCGCGCTATCACCACTTTCTACTTCGAATACGACAGTTCGGACCTGAAGCCAGAAGCCATGCGCGCTCTGGACGTTCACGCGAAGGACCTGAAAGGTAACGGCGCTCGCGTTGTTCTGGAAGGTAACACCGACGAACGTGGTACCCGTGAGTACAACATGGCACTGGGCGAGCGTCGTGCGAAAGCCGTTCAGCGCTACCTGGTACTGCAAGGTGTTTCCCCAGCTCAGCTGGAACTGGTTTCCTACGGTGAAGAGCGTCCAGTTGCTACCGGCAACGACGAGCAATCCTGGGCTCAAAACCGTCGCGTCGAACTGCGTAAGTAATTCGTCATGCGAACGTGCCGTCGTGCTCTAACTGTATTGGCTCTCAGCTTCGCACCGCTCGCGGTGTGGGCTGCGGTTCCTGTGGAAGATAGCAACTCTGGCTATAACAATAGCGGGAGCAGTTATCCGCCAGCGGGTTATGGCACGAACGGCGCCTATGCTGGGGGGGCGGCTACGTCCGCTCCCTCGGCACAGGGCGAACTGTTCAACCAGCTGCAACGTATGCAGGATCAATTGGCGCAGCAACAAGGCACCATTGAAGTTCTGCAAAATGAAGTGCGCCAGCTGAAGCAAGAAGGCCTGGAGCGTTACCAGGATCTTGATCGACGCATTGGAGCCGGCGTTCAACCTGCCGCAACTCCTGATAATTCTTCTGCCGGTGGCGCGCCAAGTGCGGCCGCCGGTGGTGCAGCAGCAGGGGCGGCTGCCAGCCAAGCCCCTGCCGCCAGCAGCGAACCGGGTGATCCGGCTAAAGAAAAGCTGTATTACGATGCAGCTTTCGACCTGATCAAAGCCAAGGATTTCGACAAGGCCAGCAAGGCCTTCACTGCATTCCTTGGTCGGTACCCAAACAGTCAGTACGCGGGCAATGCCCAGTACTGGCTGGGTGAGGTAAACCTGGCAAAGGGTGATTTGCAGGGAGCGGGCCAGGCATTCGCCAAGGTCAGCCAGCTGTACCCCAAGCACGCCAAGGTACCGGATTCGCTGTATAAACTCGCCGACGTAGAACGCCGCCTGGGTCATACCGACAAGGTCAAAGGCATTCTGCAGCAGGTGGTGGCCCAGTATCCGGGTACCTCTGCTGCACAGTTGGCCCAACGGGATCTGCAGCGCTTGTAAGCCGTGCAGCCCGTTTGGAAGAAACCCGCGCCTGGCGCGGGTTTTTTCGTTAGAATCCACGCCCTTTTATGAAACACGCTTCCTGGGGCCTACGCGTTGGCGGGGTTGCTCGAAGTGCCTGACGGAGGCGGACAGCCTGTTTAGCTGTTACGCCCGTGGCGACTATGCAAGACACATTACGCATCACCGAAGTTTTTTACTCGTTGCAGGGTGAAACGCGCACCGCTGGCCTGCCCACAGTTTTTGTGCGCCTGACCGGTTGCCCGCTGCGCTGCCAATACTGTGACAGCGCCTACGCCTTTAGCGGCGGTACCGTGCGCACCCTCGACGACATCCTGGAACAGGTTGCCGGTTACCGGCCTCGCTACGTCTGTGTGACGGGCGGCGAGCCTCTGGCGCAGCCCAATGCCATCCCCCTGCTCAAGCAGCTGTGTGACGCCGGCTACGAGGTGTCCCTCGAAACCAGTGGTGCCCTGGATATCTCGGCGGTAGACCCGCGTGTAAGCCGCGTGGTGGATCTCAAGACCCCAGACTCCAAGGAGTCGCACCGCAACCGCTACGAGAACATGGACTTGCTGACGGCCAACGATCAGGTCAAGTTCGTTATCTGTTCGCGTAACGATTACGACTGGGCAAATTCCAAGCTGATTCAGTACGGCCTCGACCGTCGCGCCGGCGAGGTGCTGTTCTCTCCAAGTCATCACGACCTGAACGCACGCGACCTCGCTGATTGGGTGGTGGCGGATAACCTACCAGTGCGCCTGCAACTGCAGTTGCATAAATACCTTTGGAACGACGAGCCGGGACGCTGATATGACTGACCCAACCAATGATCAAAAACGCGCTGTAATCCTGCTGTCCGGTGGCCTCGACTCAGCCACTGTCGTGGCTATGGCCCAGGCCGAAGGCTACCGCTGCTACACCATGAGCTTCGACTACGGCCAGCGCCACCGCGCTGAATTGAACGCCGCTGACCGCGTCGCCCGCGACATGGGTGTGGTCGAGCATAAAGTGATCGGCCTGAACCTCAACGGCATTGGCGGCTCTGCGCTGACCGACAGCAGCATTGATGTTCCAGAAACCCCAGGTGAAGGCATTCCTGTCACCTATGTGCCTGCACGTAACACCGTATTCCTGTCACTGGCCCTCGGCTGGGCAGAAGTGCTCAATGCTCGCGATATCTTTATCGGCGTCAATGCCGTGGACTATTCCGGCTACCCGGACTGCCGTCCAGAATTCGTCGAGTCGTTCGAACGCATGGCCAACCTGGCGACAAAGGCGGGAGTAGAAGGGCAGGGCTTCCGCATCCTGGCGCCGCTGCAAAACCTCAGCAAGGCCGATATCGTGAAGGCTGGTGTAGGACTTGGCGTCGATTATTCGCTGACTGTTTCCTGCTACCAAGCAGACGATGAAGGCCGTGCCTGTGGGAAATGCGACAGCTGCCGACTGCGTGCAGAAGGCTTCCAAGCGGCCGGTTTTACGGACCCAACGCGTTATTTCTGATTTATTTTAAATAAGGTGTTGAATAATCCTTAGAAATCAGTATTATACGCGCCACCACACAGCGGGTCGTTAGCTCAGTTGGTAGAGCAGTTGGCTTTTAACCAATTGGTCGTAGGTTCGAATCCCACACGACCCACCATTTTTGGCGGTTTAGAAAATCCGGAAGGCCCACGCAAGTGAGGATTTCCGGGTTTTTTTTTGCCTGTGATTTGGTGATATACGGTGCTGGAAGATTTGTGAAAGGCCTATTCAACCTGTCAGGCATGCAGCCGTCTGAGGCGAAATCTAGTGTTGGCGTTAGGTGAGGTCAATGAGGGAGGGCCAGCAAATTCGACGATTTTGGTAATTTGCGGTGGGTCTGTCAGGCGCAGTCTTAAAGCTAGCTAGGAAATATCCTCAGCCCCAGTTGCGACTCTTCACTCCGCCAAGGCCGGGCATCAAGCTCAGTATCATTGAAGATTCCACGCTTTCCTCGGTACGGGGGGAGGGGGGGCGGCAATCCGACGTCTTCCCACCATGTGCCCAGTCCATCCCAAGACAATTCGTGACTGAGCCCAATAACCACACTGGACATTGCCACAAGCGTGCTAAAAACGGCTCGTGATGTAGTAGCGACTAGGTGCGTAGGTCAGCACGCCGGCGCTTAGGAAACCGCGCCAAAGGCTGGTCAATTTGTTGTCCGTAAAAAACCTTTCGGTCATCCTTGATTTCAGCAGCAGTTGTAAGCTGCTGATTAACATTTAGAAACCTCTCTCGCGATTATTTTCCGGAATTCCCATGTCAGCATCGACCAGAACTAAAGGTCTCGCGTAAGGTATTAGCGGCATACCTTGGTGATGAGGATTGTCTTGCGCCGTTAGCTGATTCGGAATGAAAAAATGCACGGGATGCCGTCGATTGGACGGCAGTTAGACTGTGAATAATTCGCCCAGTGCTTGACGAACCAACGGTGCGTGCGATTACGGTATACCCGAGTAAGAGACTTTTAAGCCCTAGCCGAATTAACCTAAATTACATTTCGTGCATAGGGGAGTTGTGTTGAAAATTGAATAGGCTGCTTTAATTGAGGGTTTCCGTCATCAAAGTGATTTTGTTACTGGTGTAGGAAAGGATATTGTTGTCGAGGGGGGTTGCTGTCTAATGTCTAACTCATCTTTGATTTTATAAATTAGAGTTTGGTTCAGAGTATTAATGGTTGGGGCGAGATGACAAAAAAATATTACATTACCAATTTGATTTGGGGGTTGGTGTGGCTTTGTGTAGTCGTATATTCCTATAGTGTGGGTTTCAATGCGCCACGATCTATAAGTGACATGGTTTTAAATTATGGATTATTTGCAGTTAGTGCGATTATGTATCCATTTTCTAAGTATGTAACTGAGCGCGTTATTGCTGCTTTTTTGTCAGAACGGTTTCGTAAGAAAAGTTTCTTTGCTGAAGGTGTCGGGAATCGCGGTATCTATGTGTTTTTCTACCTAATTTGCTTCATTTTTGCTATTCCATTTGGTTTGATGTACTTGGTTTACAGGTTTGTTAAAAGGTAGCGCTGCCCATTGGGGGGGGCAGTGCTTATTTTTACAGGCTTGCAATACGATCTTGCTCTTCAGCAACCCTGATCGCCTCGGCCTCCCGCGCCAGCGCTTTTATCAAATTTGCGTTCAGTGTCGCCAGCTTCTCCATTAACACAACCAAAGCTGCTTCGAGAATTCTGGCGTTATAGGCTGCGATATAGGATGCCTGATATACCCGTTGCTCTGACTCGGGAAAGGCGTTCCAAGCCCTCCAGTTGCGCGGAACTCTCTTGGCGCTGGTAGCTTTGATTTCAACTGGACTAAGTGTGGAATGCGTCACTATTGGAATAAGTCAGTGCTTGAGTAGAAGCAGATGACTGTTGCAGCGTTTTTTCGCTAAGTAGCTGATTGACCGTATCAATGTACTGGCTGATTTCGAGGGCGAGATTTCCGGTTTTTTTTGCCTGTGATTTGGTGATATACGGTTTGTAGGTCTTTGCCCTGCAACTTGCGTGATGTTTCGGAACGCCGTCCTTCGCTATGGAAATGGGCTTGGCATACCTTTTTCGGTGCGTTATATCCCGGCGGCTTCCCTACTGATTTGGTGGAAAAAATGGCCGCGCAAAAAAACAGAGCACGATGTCTGCATTGTCATTATGAAATGGTACCGAGGGTTATCTTCCAGCAGGGTGAACCTAGCCATTCCATCTGCCCTTTCTGTGGGCATGTCTTTAAAAATTTTGTAGAGCCGAATGCCTGGGCGTTCCGTTTGGGCGAATGTGTGGGGTACATGTGGAAGATGTCCCCGATCCGACGCAGTGTTTTGCTGATGTCTACACGCCTTGGTTTAAGCGAATCCGCTGCGATTTTTTTATTCAGAGTTTCCAGGGTGATGATATTCGGCGCAGTCTTCTACTGGTTGATTTCGTAGAGGTCGTCGTGGGGTTGAAAAGCAGCTGTTCCCGTTGTAACGCTGTCGTTCGGTCTAGAATCGTGCTCGATGATGCTAGATCAGGCTTTTGAAACCATTGGATATTCTGTAGCCTTGCGCAGCTTCACCTTTACCCGTGCTTGATGAACAAAAACACTTCGTCCGGCGGCGCCCGAAGGGCTCCAGAGCCGGTGGTACACTCGACTTTCGCGCAATGCGCCTGCAGGTCTTGCGAACATGACGCAAATCTCCGAACGCCTTCTGGTTCAAGCCCACCTCGATGCCAAGCAGCCCAAGGCTCTCAGCGCCGACGAAGAGGCAAGCCTGCGCGCTGCTATCGCCGCCGAGCTCAAGGCTCTAGATGCGGTGCTGGTAGCCCACTTCTATTGCGATCCGGTGATCCAGGCCTTGGCCGAAGAAACCGGCGGCTGTGTCTCAGACTCCCTGGAAATGGCCCGCTTCGGCGCCGCTCACCCGGCCAAGACCGTACTGGTCGCTGGCGTACGTTTTATGGGGGAGACGGCCAAGATCCTCACTCCCGAAAAACGCATTCTCATGCCCACCCTTGAGGCCACGTGTTCCCTGGACCTCGGTTGTCCGGTGGATGAGTTCTCGGCCTTTTGCGACCAGCACCCCGAGCGCACCGTGGTGGTTTACGCCAATACATCGGCAGCGGTCAAAGCCCGGGCGGATTGGGTGGTCACGTCAAGCTGTGCATTGGAGATCGTCGAAAGCCTGATGGACAACGGCGAGACGATTATCTGGGGCCCGGACAAGCACCTGGGCACCTACATTCAGCGCCAGACCGGTGCCGATATGCTGCTGTGGGACGGTGCATGCATCGTTCACGAAGAGTTCAAGTCCAAGCAGTTGGAAGACATGAAGGCGTTGTACCCGGATGCGGCAATCCTGGTGCACCCGGAGTCCCCGACCGCTGTGATCGAATTGGCGGATGCCGTGGGCTCCACCAGCCAACTGATCGCCGCTGCCCAGCGCTTGCCGAACAAGACGTTTATCGTGGCGACCGATCGTGGCATTTTCTACAAGATGCAGCAGCTGTGCCCGGACAAGGTCTTCGTCGAGGCGCCTACTGCCGGCAACGGCGCCGCATGCCGCAGTTGCGCTCACTGCCCGTGGATGGCGATGAATACGCTGGAGCGCACGTTGCAGTGCCTGCGTGAGGGCAGCAATGAGATCTTCGTTGAACCGTCGGTGATTCCGCAGGCGGTGCGGCCGCTCAAGCGGATGTTGGATTTCACCCAGGCTGCGCGCCTCAGGCTTGCCGGTAACGCCTAATCCAAGGCAGATCAGATCTAAAGGTGGGAGGGGGCTTGCCCCCGATGGCGGTGTATCAGTCAGCTTATCTCTAGCTGACACACAGCAATCGGGGGCAAGCCCCCTCCCACATTTGGATCTCCAATGTTCTTGGGATCACTTTTTTTGCTTCGGAATCCGCACCAGCTGCGTATCCGAGTAGATGTCATGCCAACTGCGCTGCTTCTTATCAAACAGCGACCAGATAAACCCCAGCCCCACGCATAACCACGACGCAATCGACACCACAAAGCGCAGCAGCGCCTGCCATAGGCTGATGCGCGTGCCGTCGACGTTCTGCACGCGTACGCCCCACACCTGCATGCCCAGGGTCTGCCCGGAATGGGTCCAGAATTTGGCGAAGAAGCCGAACAGCACAAACAGCAAAATCGTCGACAGCAGCGGGTCACCGTCCAGCGCGCCGGATTCGGTCAGGGTGCGCATCTTGGCTTCGCCCACAACGGCGATCCACACTAGCTTGTAAACGAACGCCGTGACGATCAACAGGGCGGTGCACAACAGGAAGTCATAGAACATCGCTGCCAGACGACGGCCCAGGCCAACGGCGGGAAATTCGCCCTGGGGGCTCAGCAGGGGTTTGGACATGGCAGGGGTCTCAGGAGAAAAACCCATAGTACGAAATAACGGGCATAAAAAAGCCTCTGATGTCATATCAGAGGCTTTATGTCGCAGTCGGGATTAACCTTCTGCTTGTACTTCGTCAGCTTGCATGCCTTTCTGGCCTTGCACAGCTTTGAAGGTGACCTTCTGGCCTTCTTTCAGGCTTTTGAAGCCATTGCCTTGAATAGCGCGGAAATGCACGAACAGATCCGGACCGCTTTCTGGAGTGATAAAACCAAACCCTTTCTCGTCGTTAAACCACTTGACGGTACCGCTCTGACGATCTGACATTTTCTTCTTTCCTTTGACGCTAAAAATTAATGACAGTCTCTTTCACATGAAAGAGTACTGGGCTGGTTGCAGGAAAGTAAGAAACGTCGAACGGGTTGTAGCAAAACTACTTGAGCTACTGCCCAGGTCCAGGTTCAGAGCGACCCATGCAAACACAGTGGGCAAACTCTACGCCAACTAATAGAGAAAAAACAAGCCCTGCCAAAAGCCCAGGTTTTGCGAGGCCTGATGATACTTCAGTCAACATTGCGGCACTGGCTTATTCGATAGAGTTAATCACTGGTTATAGGTTGAAGCGTTAAACAATAACTATCGTTGATGCACTGTTTTATGGCGGTTGCGTTACAGATTAGTGCACGTAACGCAACCGCGTTACTTATAGGAACAGTTAATCACCCACGATAGTAACGCTGTGGCACAAATGGCATTTTACTTACACGCAGTGGCACCTTTTTCCCACGCACCAGCGCAGATACTTCGGTGTCCAGCGTGGTGAACGCGCTGTCCAGGTACCCCATGGCCAGCGGGCCGCCCAGGCTGGGTCCAAAGCCGCCGCTGCATACGCTGCCGATCACGGTGCCGTGTTCATCGACAATCTCGGCGCCTTCACGCACCGGGGTGCGCTCCTGAGGCAATAGACCCACGCGCTTGCGGGCCACACCGGCTTGTTGCTGAGTAAAGATGCGGTCGGCACCCGGGAAGCCTCCAGCACGCGCACCGTCGGCGCGGCGGGCCTTAGAGATCGCCCATAGCAGGCTGGCTTCAATCGGCGTGGTGTCGGTGCTCATATCATGGCCGTATAGGCACAGGCCGGCTTCCAGGCGCAGTGAGTCGCGGGCACCCAGGCCGATGGCTTGTACTTCGGTCTCGGCTAGCAGGCTGCGGGCCAGGCTTTCGGCACTGGCGGCGGGCACGGAAATTTCGAAGCCGTCTTCACCGGTGTAGCCCGAACGACTGACATAGCAGTCCACGCCTAGCAGGCGCAGGGTGGCGAACTGCATAAAGGTCATCTTGCTGACTTCCGGCGCCAGGCGCGCCAGCACTTTCACCGCCGCCGGTCCTTGCAGGGCCAGCAGGGCGCGCTCTTCGAACAGCGGCTCGATGGTGCATTGATCACCGATGTGCTGGCGCAAGTGGGCCAGGTCCTGATTCTTGCATGCTGCGTTGACCACCAGGAACAGCTCGTCGTTGCCCAGGTTGGCCACCATCAGGTCGTCGAGGATGCCGCCTTGGTCGTTGGTGAACATCGCGTAGCGCTGCATGCCCACCGGCAGGTCGATGATGTCGACTGGCACCAGGGTTTCCAGGGCCTTGGCGGCATTGGCGCCGGTCAGGCGGATCTGGCCCATGTGGGACACGTCGAACAGCCCGGCCTGATCACGGGTGTGCAGGTGTTCCTTCATCACGCCCAACGGGTATTGCACCGGCATGTCGTAGCCGGCGAAGGGCACCATGCGTGCGCCCAGTTCAAGGTGCAGGGCATGCAGTGGGGTTTTCAACAGGGTTTCGATGGACATATACAGCTCCTGAAAAACGTGCCGGCGCGCCGTTGGGCGTCAGCACTCGATAATGTTGACCGCCAAACCGCCACGGGCAGTCTCTTTGTATTTGCTTTTCATGTCTGCGCCGGTCTGGCGCATGGTGCGGATCACCTTGTCGAGGGACACAAAGTGCTGCCCATCACCACGCAAGGCCATGCGCACTGCGTTGATTGCTTTCACCGAGCCCATCGCGTTGCGCTCGATGCAGGGCACCTGTACCAGCCCGCCAATGGGGTCGCAGGTCAGGCCGAGGTTATGTTCCATGCCGATCTCGGCGGCGTTTTCCACCTGGGAAACCGACCCGCCCAACACTTCACACAGCGCACCGGCGGCCATGGAACAGGCCACGCCCACTTCACCCTGGCAGCCCACTTCGGCGCCGGAGATCGAGGCGTTTTCCTTGTACAGAATGCCGATGGCAGCGGCGGTAAGCAGGAAGCGCACCACGCCGTCTTCATTCGCGCCGGGGATAAAACGCATGTAGTAATGCAGCACTGCTGGCACGATTCCGGCCGCACCGTTGGTGGGCGCGGTGACCACGCGGCCGCCGTTGGCGTTTTCTTCGTTGACCGCGAGGGCGTAGAGGTTGACCCAGTCCAGCACCGACAGCGGGTCGCGCAGCGCCGACTCCGGGTGTTTGCACAGCTGGCGGTGCAGCGCAGCCGCACGCCGCTTGACCTTCAAGCCGCCGGGCAAGATCCCTTCATTGCGACAACCTGCGTCGACGCAGTCCTGCATCACCTGCCAGATCTTCAGCAGCCCAGCGCGGGTTTCAGCCTCAGGGCGCCAGGCGCTTTCGTTGGTCAGCATCACTTGGCTGATGGACAGCCCATAAGTGGTGCAGTGGCCGAGCAGGTCCTTGGCGTGCTTGAACGGGAAGGTCAGCGGCGTGGCGTCTTCGACGATACGGTCGGCGCCGGCGGCGTCTTCATCGACTACGAACCCGCCGCCCACTGAGTAGTACTCGCGGCTGCGGATCTGGATGTGGGTGGCGTCGAAGGCACGAAAAATCATGCCGTTGGGATGGTAGGCGAGGGGTTTGCGAATCATCGCCAGGTGTTCTTTCTCGTTGAACGCAATGCTGTGTTCACCGAGCAAATTCAGGTGGCCGTCCTTGCGCATCTGCGCCAGGCGGGTTGCCACGGTTTCGGTATTCACGGTGTCTGGGTGTTCGCCTTCAAGGCCCAGTAATACGGCCTTGTCGCTGCCGTGGCCTTTGCCGGTGGCGCCCAGCGAGCCGTAGAGCTCGACCTTGACGCAGGCGGTGGAGCCCAGCAGGTTGTCACGCTTTAGGCCCTCGACAAATCGAGCGGCGGCGCGCATCGGGCCGACGGTGTGGGAGCTGGAGGGGCCGATGCCAATCTTGAACAGGTCGAACACGCTTAAGGACATGAGTTGTTCTCCGGTTTCTTATTATTTTCTGAAGGTCGACTCAGTCAGGGTGGGAGGGGGCTTGCTCCCGATAGCCGTGTGTCAGTCAACAGAGAGGTTGAATGTACAGCCGCCATCGGGGGCAAGCCCCCTCCCACATTTTGACCGAGTGCGGCCTTAGGTTATGCGTAGCTCTCGATCGACGGGCATGCGCAAACAAGGTTGCGATCGCCAAACACATTGTCCACACGGCCAACCGGCGGCCAGTATTTGCCTTCGATCAACGACGCCACCGGGTACACCGCTTGTTCACGGCTGTAGGGGTGGCTCCATTCGCCCACCAGTTCCGCGGCGGTGTGCGGCGCGTTTTTCAGTGGGTTGTCGTCTTTGTCCAGGGTGCCGTTTTCCACCGCGCGGATTTCTTCGCGAATCGCGATCATCGCGTTGCAGAAGCGGTCCAGTTCTTCCTTGGATTCACTTTCAGTCGGCTCGATCATCAAGGTGCCGGCCACCGGGAACGACATGGTCGGCGCGTGGAAGCCAAAGTCGATCAGGCGCTTGGCCACGTCATCCACGCTGATGCCGCTGCTGTCTTTCAGCGGGCGCAGATCCAGGATGCATTCATGCGCCACCAGCCCGTTGCTGCCGGTGTACAGCACTGGGTAATGCTCTTCGAGGCGACGGGAAATGTAGTTGGCATTCAAAATCGCCAACTGCGACGCGCGCTTGAGGCCCGCGCCGCCCATCATGCTGATGTACATCCAGGTGATCGGCAGAATGCTCGCGCTGCCAAATGGCGCCGCGCATACCGCGCCTTCCTTGCGTTCCATGGCCGCGTGGCCTGGCAGGAATGGCGTGAGGTGCGATTTGACGCCAATCGGGCCAACGCCTGGGCCGCCACCGCCGTGAGGGATACAGAACGTCTTGTGCAGGTTGAGGTGGGACACGTCGCCGCCGAACTTGCCCGGGGCGCACAGGCCGACCATGGCGTTCATGTTGGCGCCGTCGATGTACACCTGGCCGCCGTTGTCGTGAATGATGCCGCAGATTTCGCGGATGCCTTCTTCGAACACGCCGTGGGTGGACGGGTAGGTGATCATCAAGGCGGCGAGGTGATCGCGGTGCTCAATGGCTTTGGCACGCAGGTCTTCGATATCCACGTTGCCGCGAGCATCGCAAGCGGTGACCACAACACGCATGCCGGCCATGTTGGCGGTCGCTGGGTTGGTGCCGTGGGCCGAGGAAGGAATCAGGCAGATATCGCGGCGCTCATCGCCACGGCTCTGGTGATAGGCACGGATCGCCAACAGGCCCGCGTATTCACCTTGGGAACCAGCGTTCGGTTGCAGGGAGATCGCATCGTAGCCGGTGGCCGCGCAGAGCATGGCCTCCAGGTCGGAGGTCAGTTTCAGGTAGCCGGCGCTTTGTTCTGCCGGGGCGAACGGGTGCAGGGCGCCGAACTCGGCCCAGGTCACCGGGATCATTTCGCTGGCGGCGTTGAGTTTCATGGTGCACGAGCCCAGCGGGATCATGGTGCGGTCGAGCGCCAAGTCCTTGTCGGCCAGTTTGCGCAGGTAGCGCATCAGCTCGGTTTCGGAGTGATAGCGGTTGAACACCGGGTGGCTCAGGACGGGCGACTGGCGCAGCAGCGCGGCGGGTAGTGTGGCATCGACCTTGGCATTGAAATCCGGCAGGGCTTTGCCATCAGCAAAGATCGCCCACAGGGTTTCGATATCGGCCTGGGTGGTGGTTTCGTCCACCGATACACCAAGACGCTCGCCGTCGATCACACGCAGGTTGATGCGCTGGGCGCGGGCTTTGTCGTGCAGGGCCGCAGTGTTGGCGCCGGTGTTGAGGGTGAGGGTGTCGAAGAAGTTTTCTTGTTCGACTTTGAAGCCCAGGTTGCTTAAGCCGTTAGCCAGGATCGCGGTGAGCTGATGCACACGCTGGGCGATCTGGGTCAGGCCTTTGGGGCCGTGGTACACGGCGTACATGCTGGCGATGTTGGCCAGTAGCACTTGGGCGGTGCAGATGTTCGATGTGGCTTTCTCGCGACGGATATGTTGCTCGCGTGTCTGCATGGCCAGGCGCAGGGCCGGCTTGCCGAAGCGGTCCACCGAGACACCGACCAGACGGCCCGGCATGTCGCGCTTGAACGCATCTTTAGTGGAGAAGTACGCCGCGTGTGGGCCACCAAAGCCCAGCGGAACGCCGAAGCGTTGCGCGCTGCCGATGGCCACGTCGGCGCCAAATTCACCCGGCGGGGCCAGCAAGGTCAGGGCCAGCAGGTCGGCGGCCACGGCCACCAGGGCGTTGGTAGCGTGGAAGCGCTCGGTCAGTTCGCGGTAGTCGAACACGTCACCGTTACTGGCCGGGTATTGCAGCAGGGCGCCGAAGAACGGGCTGACGTCGGTCAGCTCGCGCTCATCGCCGACCACCACTTCAATGCCCAACGGCTCGGCACGGGTGCGCAGCACGTCGAGGGTTTGCGGGTGGCTGTGGACCGAGGCGAAGAACGCGTTGCTGCCCTTGTTTTTGCTCAGGCGCTTGCAGAAGGTCATGGCTTCGGCGGCGGCGGTGGCTTCGTCGAGCAGCGAGGCGTTGGCGATCGGTAGACCAGTGAGGTCGCTGATCAGGGTCTGGAAGTTCAGCAGCGCTTCCAGGCGGCCTTGGGAAATCTCCGGCTGATAAGGCGTGTAGGCGGTGTACCAGGCGGGGTTTTCCAGCAGGTTGCGCAGGATCGGCGACGGCGTGTGGCAGTTGTAGTAGCCCTGGCCGATGTAGGTCTTGAACAGTTGGTTCTTGCCGGCAATGGCCTTGATCTTGGCCAGGGCCTCGGCTTCGCTCAGGCCGTCTTCCAGGCCGAGCACGCTGGTGCCCTTGATGCTTTCCGGGATCACACTGGCGCTCAGGGCTTCCAGGGAATCAAAACCCAGGCTGGCGAGCATCTGCTGCTCATCTTCCTGGCGCGGCCCGATGTGGCGGGCGATGAATTCGTTGGCGGTGCTGATGTTGATAGACATGGCGCGCTCCTCAGGCTTCGGCGTTGGCTTTGATCAGGCGGTCGTACGCGTCCTGATCCAAGAGTTTAGCCACCGCCTCGGCATCGGCCGGTTTAAAGCGGAAGAACCAGCCTTCGCCCATCGGGTCTTCGTTGACCAGTTCGGGGCTGTCGCTGAGCGTGCCGTTCACTTCAAGCACTTCGCCCGTCAGGGGCATGTACACACCGCTGGCGGCCTTGACCGATTCCACGGTGGACGCTTCGGCGCCCTTGTCGTAAGCCTGCAACTCCGGCAGTTGCACGAAAACCACATCACCCAGCGCGTTCTGCGCGAAAGCGGTGATACCCACGGTGACGCTGCCGTCAGCTTCGGCGCGCAGCCATTCGTGATCTTCAGTGAAACGCAACTCGCTCATGGAAACTCCTCGGGGCCAGATTCGTCTGGTGGGCAAATAATGGGGAGTTACTTAGCAAAATCGCGGCCAAGGTTGTTAAAACCTTATAAATCAAGGGTTTGGTGAAAATGGTTATAGGCTTATGCTCAAGGGCTGTAGCGATTTCGCTACAGTTGGGCGCACGAAAAAAAGCCTATGTGGATCAAAGCCTTGCATGGCGCGCGAAAAACAGGGCTGTAGCGATATCGTTACGCTGTAGCGCTATCGGTACAGCCGATGTCGTTCTCAGACCAAAACTCCCAATGCAGTCAATGTTTGGAATGCTTACCAATGTGGGAGGGGGCTTGCCCCCGATTGCAGTGTGTCAGTCAACTTATCTTCCACTGACCGACTGCTATCGGGGGCAAGCCCCCTCCCACATTTGATTGCATTCCACATTGAGTCAGGGCTTGTTGGGGATGCCGTACTTGCGCAGTCGATGGGCAATCGCTGTGTGGGAGGTCTGCAACCGGCTGGCCAATTGGCGAGTCGAGGGATAGCTGGCGTAGAGCTTCTCCAGCAGGCTGCGCTCAAAGTCTTCCACGGCCTGTTCCAGGCTATCGACCTCGTTGTCGCTCTGGCGCGCCACCGAGGTGCCGGCGATGTCGAGGTCGCCGATGTCCACCAGGTTGCTTTCGCAGATGGCGGCCGCGCGGAAGATCACGTTTTGCAGTTGCCGCACATTACCGGGCCAAGGGTTGCCCAACAGCGCCGGGTAGGTGCCGGGGGCCAGGCGGCAGACCGGGCGCTGGATCTGCGCGCAGGCCTGCTGCATGAAGTAGCGCGCGAGCAGCAGGATGTCCTGGCCGCGTTGGCGCAGCGGTGGCACTTCGACGTTGAGCACGTTGAGGCGGTAGAACAAGTCTTCACGGAAGGTGCCTTCGCTGACCATTTTTTCCAGGTCGCGGTGGGTGGCGCTGAGGATGCGTACGTTGACCTTCACTTCCCGGTCGCCACCGACGCGGCGAAAGCTGCCGTCATTGAGAAAACGCAGCAGTTTGGCCTGCAAGTACGGCGACATTTCGCCGATCTCATCGAGAAACACCGTGCCCTGGTTGGCCAATTCCATCAGCCCTGGTTTCCCTCCGCGTTGGGCGCCGGTAAAGGCGCCAGGGGCATAACCGAACAGTTCGCTTTCGGCGAGGTTCTCCGGCAACGCCGCGCAGTTCAACGCCAAAAACGGTGCACTGTGTCGCGCACTGATGGCGTGACAGGCACGCGCCACCAATTCCTTGCCGGTGCCGGTTTCGCCCTGGATCAACAACGGTGCGTCCAGCGCCGCCACCCGCTGCGCACGCGCCTTCAAGGTGCGGATCACCGGGGACTCACCGAGCAGCGCATCAAAGCCTTCGGCATGGTCATGGTGCAGCGCCGACAATTGCTCGCCGATACGGTTGGGTTGATAGAGGGTCAGCAGGGCACCGGCGTCGGTGATCGGCGTGGCGTCCAGCAATAGGGTCTGGCCGTTGACGCTGATCTCTCGCAGCGGCAAGCGGAAACCCTGTTCGAGCAAGGTCTCCAGCAGCTTCGGGTCATTGAACAATTCGCTGATGCTTTCGCCGGCAGGCTCGCGGCCGTACAGCGCGATCAACGCCGGGTTGGCCAGCAGGATCTTGCCCGCGCTGTCCAGTGCCAGCACCGGGTCGGTCATGGCGGCGAGCAGGGCATCGAGTTGCAGGTGGCGGCGCTGGCCGGGGAGGATGTCGACCACTGTTACCGCTTGTACGCCGTGCACGCTGAACAGGGCGTCGCGCAGTTCTTCGAGCACGTCGGCACTTAAGGTCGGCGCGTCGATGTAGACGTTGGGCGGCACCATCTCCACTGCATCCAGGTTGAGATTGCGCCCACCGAGCAGGGCCAGGACTTCCTGGGTGATGCCGACGCGGTCTATGAAGCTGACGTGGATACGCATGGGGTGGATCTTGATTCTGGAGGGGCAGAGGCGGCAAGTATGCCTTGCAGGCGATGGAGATCAAAATGTGGGAGGGGGCTTGCTCCCGATAGCGGTGGATCATTCAGCTTATCTGTAGCTGACACACCGCAATCGGGAGCAAGCCCCCTCCCACATTTGCAACAGTGCCGTGTCAGTTATTCCAGGTGTTCGGGCTTGATTGGGTCGCCTGATTTTACGTCCAGTTGGTGCCGCACATCCTCGAACATCAGGTCGTATTGCTTGTGCATCGAGCCGTTTAGCACTGCGATCTTGGGCATGCCGTACTTCTGCGCAATGTTCATCGCATGCCGGGCAAAGTCGAACGCCTGGTCCTTGGGCAAGAAGAATTCTTCCTTGAGATCCTTGCCCTGTACCGAGCCGTGCAGTTTGAACAGCATCCCCTTGCCTTCCTTGGGGTCTTGGCTGACTTCGTAATCAATGCATAGGTTGTAGCTATAGTCCTGGGCATTGAGCGCATGACGTTCAACGTGCAAGTGTCCCGGTTCAAAGGTGGCCATGGGCGTTTCTCCTCTACTTCACAGGTAGGTGATGCCAGGTGTTGCCGTGCTGATACGCGTGCCGGCGCTGCCCTGGACGATGGCTTCGATGTCCGAGAGTGAACCGATGACCGCGGTTTTGCCAGTGGCGCGGGCAAACTCGCAGGCGGCTTGTACCTTGGGGCCCATGGAGCCGGCGGCGAAGCCGAGTTTTTCGATTTCGTCGGGGTGCGTCTGGCTGATGGCTTTCTGGGTGGGCTTGCCGAAATCGATAAAGGCCGCATTGACGTCGGTGGCGATCACCAGTAAATCGGCGTCCAGTTGCGCGGCCAGTAGCGATGAGCACAGGTCTTTGTCGATGACTGCTTCAATGCCACGCAGCTTGCCGTCTTCGCCATACATCGTCGGGATGCCGCCGCCGCCAGCGCAAATCACGATGGCGCTTTTTTCCAGCAGCCACTTGATCGGGCGGATTTCAAAGATGCGTTTGGGGCGAGGGCTGGCAACGACGCGACGATACTTATCGCCATCCGGTGCGATGGCCCAGCCTTTTTCAGCCGCCAGTTTCTCGGCTTCGGCCTTGTCATACACCGGGCCGATGGGCTTGGTCGGGTTCTGGAAGGCCGGGTCGTTGGCGTCCACTTCCACTTGGGTAAGCAGGGTGGCGAAGGGCACTTCGAAGTCCAGCAGGTTGCCCAGTTCCTGTTCGATGATGTAGCCGATCATGCCTTCGGTCTCGGCGCCAAGCACGTCCAGCGGGTACGGGGAAACCTGGGTGTAAGCCGCCGCCTGCAATGACAGCAGGCCGACCTGCGGGCCATTGCCGTGGGCGATCACCAGTTCGTTGCCGGGGTGGATCTTGGCGATCTGTTCGGTGGCGATTCGGATATTGGCGCGTTGGTTGTCCGCGGTCAGGGGTTCACCCCGGCGGAGCAGGGCGTTACCGCCCAGTGCAACGACGATACGCATACAGAGTGTCCTTCTGAAAATTCATCGTTGTGAACACGGTCAATGTGGGAGGGGGCTTGCTCCCGATGGCGGTGTATCAGTTGTAAATTTGCTGACTGACACATCGCCATCGGGAGCAAGCCCCCTCCCACAGTTGACCGCACTCCTTCAGTTAAAGGTCAGCGAGGGTAGAGACCAAAATCGCCTTGATGGTATGCATGCGGTTCTCCGCCTGCTCAAAGGCGATACATGCCGGAGACTCAAACACGTCGTCAGTCACTTCAATGCCGTTGGCCAAATGCGGATACTGCTCGGCAATCTGCTTGCCGATCTTGGTATCGCTGTTATGGAACGCCGGCAAACAATGCATGAACTTGGTGCGTGGGTTGCCGGTGGCTTTCATCAGCTCGGCATTCACTTGGTACGGCAGCAGTTGCTCTATACGCTCGGCCCAGGCTTCCACTGGCTCGCCCATCGATACCCAGACGTCGGTGTGGATAAAGTCCACGCCTTTGACCGCCGCTTTCGGGTCTTCGGTCAAGGTGATGCGTGCGCCGCTTTCTTCCGCGTATTTTTTGCAACGGCCTACCAGGTCGTCGTGGGGCCACAGGGCTTTTGGCGCGCAGATGCGCACGTCCATGCCGAGCTTGGCGCCCACCAGCAGCAACGAGTTACCCATGTTGTTGCGGGCGTCACCCAGGTACGCGTAGCTGATCTCGTGGATCGGCTTGTCGGCGTGCTCGCGCATGGTCAGCACGTCGGCGATCATTTGGGTGGGGTGGTATTCATCGGTGAGGCCATTGAACACCGGCACGCCGGCAAACTTGGCCAGTTCTTCGACGATCTCTTGCTTAAAGCCACGGTATTCGATGGCGTCATACATACGCCCCAGTACACGGGCGGTGTCCTTCATGCTTTCTTTGTGCCCAATCTGCGAGGAGTTGGGGTCGATGTAAGTGACGTTCGCACCCTGGTCATAGGCCGCCACTTCGAACGCGCAACGGGTGCGTGTCGAGGTTTTTTCGAAGATCAGCGCAATGTTGTTGCCCTTGAGGTGCTGCTGTTCAGTGCCGGTGTACTTGGCGCGCTTGAGGTCGCGGGACAGGTCCAGCAGGTAGCGCAGCTCGCGTGGGGTGTGGTGTTCCAGGCTGAGCAGGTTACGGTTGTGGATGTTGAACGCCATGATGATTCTCCTTGGATTCGGTAATCGGCCCGGTCGGCACTGCCTTTGTTTAGTCAGGGTGCCGCCGGGAGGATGGTCGTTTAGTAATCGATAGGGTCGCGGATGATCGGGCAGGTCATGCAGTGGCCGCCGCCACGGCCGCGGCCCAGTTCACCGGCGCTGATGGTGATGACTTCCACCCCGGCCTTGCGCAGCAGGGTGTTGGTGTAGGTATTGCGGTCGTAACCGATCACCACGCCAGGCTCCACGGCCACCACGTTGTTGCCGTCGTCCCATTGCTCGCGCTCGGCGGCGAAGGCGTTGCCGCCGGTTTCCACCACGCGCAGGGCTTTGAGGCCGAGGGCGGCGGCGACGGTGTCGAGGAAGTTGGTTTTCTCCCGTTGGATGTCGATACCGTGCGGTTTGCTCTCGTCTGGACGCAGGGTGAACGCGACGATCTGGTTGACCACCTCAGGGAAGATAGTGACCAAGTCGCGGTCGCAGAAGCTGAACACGGTATCCAGGTGCATGGCCGCACGGGATTTCGGCAGACCGGCAACGATCACCCGTTCCACCGCCTTGTTCTTGAACAGGTTGCGCGCCAGTTGGCCGATTGCCTGGTGGGACGAACGTTCGCCCATACCGATCAAGACCACGCCGTTGCCAATCGGCATCACGTCACCACCTTCCAGCGTGGAGGCGCCGTGCTCCAGGTCGGGATCGCCGTACCAGATCTGGAAATCGGCGTTGGTGAACTCGGGGTGGAACTTGTAGATGGCGCTGGCCAGCAGGGTTTCCTGGCGTCGCGCCGGCCAATACATCGGGTTGAGCGTGACGCCACCGTAGATCCAGCAGGTGGTGTCACGGGTGAACTGGGTGTTCGGCAGCGGTGGCAGGATGAAGCTTGCGTGGCCGAGGAAGTCACGGAACATCTCGATGGTCTTGCCACCGAAGGTGCTCGGCAGGTCATCGGCCGACACGCCACCGATCAGGTATTCAGCGGTCTTGCGTGGTTCCAGGCTGCGCAACCATGAGCCCACTTCATTGACCAAGCCCAGACCAACGGTATTGGCGGTGATCTTGCGCTCCAGGATCCAGTCCAGCGCTTCGGGGATGGCGACGATGTCGGTGAGCAGGTTGTGCATTTCCAGCACATCAATGTCCCGCTCGCGCATCTTGGTCACGAAGTCGAAATGGTCGCGCTTGGCCTGGGCCACCCACAGCACGTCATCGAACAGCAGCTCGTCGCAGTTGTTGGGCGTCAGCCGCTGGTGGGCCAAGCCTGGGGAGCACACCATGACTTTACGCAGTTTGCCAGCTTCGGAATGTACGCCGTATTTCACTTTTTCCGTGGTCATTACTTATCCTCCAAGGAACATCAATTACAGAGTCAGGAAGCCGTCGTAGAGCCCATAGGCCGCCACCAGGGCGCCAATGACGACTGCGGCGAAAATCAGCTTCTCGACGTTGGTGAAAATCGGTTTGCCCAATTCACGCTTGGCCTTGGCGAACAGGATCGCGCCGGGGGCGTAAAGGAGGGCGGAGAGCAGCAGGTACTTGGTGCCACCGGCGTAGAGCAGCCAGATCGCGTAGATCAAGGCGATGGCGCCGATGAACAGGTCTTTCTTGCGTTCGCGCAGGGCGTTTTCGTAGGTTTCGCCGCGCACCGCCAACAACAGGGCATAGGCCGCCGACCACAGGTAAGGCACAAGAATCATCGAGGTGGCGAGGTAGATCAGCGACAGGTAGGTGCTGGCAGAGAACAGCGTGATGATCAGGAACAGCTGCACCATCGCGTTGGTCAGCCACAGGGCGTTGACCGGCACGTGGTTGGCGTTTTCCTTGCGCAAGAACTCCGGCATGGTGTGGTCTTTGGCGGCGGCGAACATGATCTCCGCACACAGCAGTACCCATGACAGCAGTGCCCCCAGCAACGAGATGATCAAGCCAACGCTGATCAACACCGCCCCCCAGTGGCCCACCACGTGTTCGAGCACGGCGGCCATCGACGGGTTCTGCAGCTTGGCCAATTCCGGTTGCGTCATGATGCCCAGCGACAGCACGTTCACCAGCATCAAGAACAGCAGCACGGTGATAAAACCGATGACGGTGGCCTTACCGACGTCGGAGCGTTTCTCGGCACGGGACGAGAAGATGCTCGCGCCTTCGATACCGATAAATACCCAGACGGTGACCAGCATCATGTTGCGCACCTGGTTCATCACGCTGCCCAGGTCGGGGTTTTTCACGCCCCAGATGTCAGCGGTGAAGATCTCCAGCTTGAATGCGAATACCGCGATCAGCACGAACAGCACCAGCGGCACCACCTTGGCGACGGTGGTCACCAGGTTGATGAACGCGGCTTCCTTGATGCCGCGAAGCACCAGGAAGTGCACGGCCCACAGCAGCACCGACGCACCGATCACCGCCGCCGGCGTGTTGCCTTCACCGAAGATCGGGAAGAAATAACCGAGGGTGCTGAACAGCAATACGAAGTAACCGACGTTGCCCAGCCAGGCGCTGATCCAGTAGCCCCAGGCCGATGAGAAACCCATGTAATCGCCGAAGCCCGCCTTGGCGTAGGCGTACACGCCGCCGTCGAGGTCGGGTTTGCGGTTGGCGAGGGTTTGGAAGACAAACGCGAGGGTCAACATGCCGATGGCGGTAATAACCCAACCAATCAATACCGCGCCGACATCGGCACTGGCCGCCATGTTTTGCGGCAGAGAGAAGATCCCCCCACCAATCATCGAGCCCACGACAAGTGCAACCAGTGCACCCAGCCTAAGTTTTCCGGGAGTTTCAGACATTGCGTGACTCCAATGCAGGAGAAGAGAGACCACAGAATAATTCCGTGCGCCATTCAAACAGCTGACTCAGATCACTTCATTGGCACATTCCATTGTGAATTAATGACTTAGGCTGGAAACTCGTGGGCGATAAAAGTCCTCGGAGAGGCGCGACGTAGAGACGTCTCTCCTTGTGTTTAATCATTTAGTCAGGTCTATGGACGATTGAAGCTAGACCGTATTTTCGGATGTGCAAACTTTTTGATCGAAGTTTCATTAATGCGCCATGAAATTTTATAAAAGGCACATTATCTAAAATATAAATAAGCCTAAACTTCCTGTCTTGATAGGCCGTTAGGTTATTAATCGGCGTGTTTTATCGCCTTCTCTAATAAACGCTACACTCGTTGGTTAAATTAGTTGAGTGCACAGTTGTCAGCTCAAACGACCCTCTATTCAGGAGCCTCCATGCCTCAGCCGGTCCAGAAACTTCGACTCAGTGCCCTGATCGCCTTGGTGGTGGGCTCGATGATTGGCGGGGGGATTTTCTCGCTGCCACAAAACATGGCTGCCCGCGCCGAGGTCGGCGCGGTATTGATCGGCTGGGGCATCACGGCCGTGGGGATGCTGACCTTGGCGTTTGTGTTCCAGACCTTGGCTAACCGCAAGCCCGAATTGGATTCCGGCGTGTATGCCTATGCCAAGGCTGGCTTTGGCGACTACATGGGGTTTTCCTCGGCCTGGGGCTATTGGATCAGCGCGTGGATGGGCAATGTCGGTTACTTCGTGTTGCTATTCAGCACCCTCGGCTATTTTTTTCCGGTGTTTGGCCAGGGCAATACGCCGGTGGCCATCGGCTGTGCGTCGCTGCTGCTGTGGGCCGTGCACTTTCTGGTGATGCGCGGGATCAAGGAGGCGGCGTTTATCAACCAGATCACCACGGTGGCGAAGATCGTGCCGTTGCTGATGTTTATCGTGATCGCCGCCGTGGCCTTCAAGGCGGATATTTTCACTCGGGATATCTGGGGGCTGGGCAACCCTGAGTTGGGTGACGTGGTGGACCAGGTACGCAACATGATGCTGGTCACCGTGTTTGTGTTTATCGGTATCGAAGGCGCCAGTGTGTATTCGGCACGGGCCGAGAAACGCTCGGATGTGGGGCGGGCCACGGTGATTGGTTTTCTCGGTGTGCTGGCGCTGTTGGTGCTGGTGAATGTGTTGTCACTGGGCGTCATGCGTCAGCCAGAATTGGCGGGTTTGCAAAACCCTTCTTTGGCAGGAGTGCTGGAGCATATCGTCGGGCCTTGGGGCGCGATAGCGATCAGCATCGGGCTGGCAGTGTCGCTGCTCGGCGCATTGCTGTCCTGGGCGTTGCTCTGCGCTGAAATCCTCTATGCCACGGCCAGGGACAAGACCATGCCGGCCTTCCTGAAAACCGAAAACGCCAACCAGGTGCCGGTCAATGCGTTGTGGCTGACCAATGTGATGATCCAGCTGTTTCTGGTGATTACGCTGTTTTCCCACAGCACGTACACCACCTTGATCTACCTGGCCTCATCGATGATTTTGGTGCCGTACCTGTGGTCGGCGGCCTACGCGGTGCTGTTGAGCGGGCGTGGCGAAACCTACGAGGGCGCCCAAGGCCAGCGTATGAAGGATTTGCTGGTGGGGTTGATTGCCCTGGGGTATGCGGTGTGGTTGCTGTATGCCGGCGGGTTGAAGTACTTGTTGCTGTCGGCGCTGCTGTATGCGCCGGGGGTGGTTTTGTTTGCGCTGGCCAAGCGTGAGCAGGGGCGGCCGTTGTTTACCCATATCGAGAAAGGGATTTTCGCCTGCGTGGTCGCGGGCGCAGGGCTGGCGGCGTATGGGTTGTACAGTGGGGTGTTGTCGTTGTGATGGTGGTGAGTCCACTGGCCTCATCGGGGGCAAGCCCTCCCACATTTGATAGGCGGCACGGTCAAAATGTGGGAGGGGGCTTGCCCCCGATAGCGGCCTAAAGGTCACCACTGAGCCCGATGCGAGCCCAATTCCCCTGCTGGCAAATCCCACTGCAAGGGCGTGCCACTGATGGTCAGTGGGGGCAGCAGCCTATGGGCCTGGCCCCAGGCGGTCTGTTCTACTAGCAAGCCTTGATCACCGGCTTCTTCGGCCCTCAGTGACGGTTGTGCGGGAACCTGCCCGGCTTCTACCAACAACGATGCCGTGCGCGCCAACGACAATCGCGCCGAACCCCCGCGACCGGTTTTCAACCGCTCGCTCAACGCCTGAATCGCGCTGGCCGCCATCAAATACCCGGTGGCATGGTCCAGCGCCTGCAACGGCAGGGGCACGGGTTTGTCTGCGTTTTTCCAGA
Organism: Pseudomonas viridiflava; assembly: GCF_900583165.1. Classification (GTDB taxonomy): domain Bacteria; phylum Pseudomonadota; class Gammaproteobacteria; order Pseudomonadales; family Pseudomonadaceae; genus Aquipseudomonas. Next base: position 212,269 of record NZ_UTKY01000031.1, read on the forward strand.
TCTTGCCGGCGTCAGCAATCCCGCAGCTCATCTGCACCAGGCTGTCGAAGCCTCGGCGATTGCGCCACGGGCCGCTCCAGCCGTAGGCATTGAGGCTCACGTCGATCAGGCCGGGGGCCAGGGCTTGCAGGGCGCTGGCGGTGTAGCCCAGTTGTTCAATGGCATCAGCGCGGTAGCCATGGAGCAGAATGTCGGCGCGCTTGATCAACTGTTCGAAAACCTGTCGACCTTCGGCGCTTTTCAGGTCGAGGCGGGCGCAGCGTTTGCCGAGGGTCATTTCCGGCACCACGCCGGGTTCGTTCCAGGTTGGGGAGTCGATGCGCAGTACATCGGCGCCCAGCCCCGCGAGGAAACGACTGGCCGCGGGGCCAGCCAACACGCGGGTCAAATCCAGCACCTGGATGCCGGCAAGTGGGCGAGCCACCGAGCCGAGCCAGGGTTTGTCGGCAGTGGTTTCAAAGGTCTGGCACTGCACCAGTGCTTCGGCATTCACCGCCAAGCCCTGGGGATGAGTTTGCCATGCCTGCCATGAGCGCATCTGCGCGGCGCAACCGCCTGCATCGACAACCGCCTGTTCCAGTTCGGCAGCGTTCCAAGTGGCGACGTTACTGGCCATCTCGGCACGGTCGGCGGCCTTACCCAGTACATGCTCTGCGGCCGCGCGGTGGTGAGGCGCGTTGGTGTGCAAGCGAATCCAGCCGTCGGCGCTGGCGTAGTCGCCGGCCACTGGGTCCCACAGCGGTGGCACTTGCCAGCCCACCGGGCGAATCGAGGACGAGAACCAGAAGGAGGCAAGGCGTCGGTCCACGCTGACGCTGGGCAGGCGCCCGGTCTGCTGCTGGATCAACTGGGCCACGGCTTGCCCGGCCGCGCCGATGCTGGCGCTGGCCAGTTCGGTAACGGCAAAGGTTGAGGGCAAGGCGCCGGCTTCGGTCAGGGTGAGCGGGGAGTGGGGTAAATCGAGTGCGGCTTGGATGGGTGTCAGCAGGTCAGTCATCAAAGGCCCTCCGTCAGAGAAGGGCCACTATAAAAGATCATCAGGCCGGTGTGGCAACCCCCGGCTCCAATGGCAGGTCGATGCTGGCGATGAAACCGCCATCAGGGTGATTGGCCAGGATCAGGCTGCCGCCATGGCGTTCGGCGGCGCGGCGCGCAATCGCCAGGCCCAGGCCATGACCCTGGGCAGTCTGGCCGGGCGCGCGGTAGAAGGGTTCGCCCAATTGGCTCAGGTGCTCGGCTTCGACACCGGCGCCGTGGTCGCGCACGCTGATCAGGATGCGTTCACCCACGCGTTGCGCCTGCAACTCAATGGGCGAACCTTGTGGGTTGAAGCGCTGGGCATTGCGCAGCAGGTTATCCACCGCCCGTTCAATCATGGTCGGCCAGCCCTTGAGGTGCAGGCCGGTTTCGGCGGTCAGTTGCACCACTTGGTCCGGCGCACCCAACTGGGCATCTTTTTGCAGGGTCTTGAGCAGCGGGTTGAGGTCAACGTCTTCGGCACTGGCGTTGTCGGCGTCGACGCGGGCCAATACCAGGATTTCGCTGATCAGGGCTTCCAGGCGATCGCATTCACGGGTCAGGCGCGGCCAGAGCTTTTCACGTTCGTCGGGGCTGGCGCGTTCGGCCAGGGCCAGGGCGATACGCAGGCGGGCCAAGGGTGAGCGCAGTTCGTGAGAGACGTCGCGCAGCAACTGGCGCTGGCTACCGATGAGGCTTTGCAGGCGTGCGCCCATGCGGTTGAAATCGGTGGCAAGCACGCCGAATTCATCGCGACGGTTGGCCAGCCGCGCCAGGCTATTTTGCTGGTAGGTCGCCTGGCCGAGGTCATGCACCGCACCGCGCAAGCGGCTGAGCGGGCGGGTGATGGAGAGCGTCACCAACAGGCTGAACAGGGTCAGCACCACCAGCGCAATCGCCAGCGCGCTCAGCGGCCACAGCAGGCTGCTGCGGTGCCAGGCGTCCAGTTCCGGGTGCGGGATGCGGTAGATCAGCAGGTAGGTGTCGCCGGTTTTATCGCTGGTGTATTCGGCGGTTAAACGGCGCCAAGGCAGATGGCCGTCCTTGCTGTCGTTTTGCCGTGCTTCAAAAGCGGCAGAACGCCGGGGGAAGGTGCCGCGTACTACCGGTTCGCCGCTTTCGTTCAGCACCTGCACGTCGATGTGATACTGGCGCTTGCGCTGTTGCAGCAAGTCCTGCGCCGCGTCTTCGCCCTGGGTCTCGTAGAGCTGGGCCCATTCTTCAGGGAGATTGGCGAGGCCGGGATGGCGACTAAGAATCCAGCCGTCCTGGTTGAGCATATGCCCCAGCAGGATCGACAACCCGGCAACCAAAGCGATCGCCAGCCAGAAACTGGCCAGGATCCGCCAGAACAATGAACGCACAGGAAGCCCTCAAACAGGAAAAGCCCAGTGGCGGGAGGTCACTGGGCTGGGAGCGTTAACGCGTGGGCATTATTGCGCTTTTTGCGGCTGTTGCGCTTTCCAGGCCTGGAATTCCTTCCATTCGGCACGGCGCTGCTCTTGCTTCTTGACGATCTCGTCGAACTTCTTCTGCTGGTCAGGCTTCAAGACCGCGCGGATATCCGCCTGGGTTTTCTGCTTGCCGGCCGCGATCTCGTCCTGCATGGCTTTCTGGTCGGCCGCTGGCAGTTTGGCCAGGTACTTCTTGGTCAGGTCTTTGCGAGCGTGGAACTGGTCGCCCATGAGCTTGCCGATTTGCTGGCGCTGTTCGCGGCTCAGGTCCAGTTGGCTGAAAGGGCCGCCTTTGCCACGCGGACCGTGTTCACCGCCGTGGCCCGGGCCACCCATCATGTGACCTTCCGGGCCGCCCATCGGGCCTTGGCCTTCTGGCATGGCTGCCATGGCAACGGTAGGCAGGGCAGCGGCGAACATCAAAGCGATAAGGGTCTTGCGCATGGTGATTCTCCTGTCTCTATTCCGGTGAGTCCGGATGTGAGTAGATTACGCAGAAGAAGGTCAGCGGCAGTCAGGGGAGCGTAAAGCTTCGGTAAAGAGGGTTTTGATCGAGGCTGACAAAACCCTTGAGGCCCAATAGATCAAATGTGGGAGCGGGCTCCCACATGGATCGGTGGTGGCTCAGGGGGTGTAGTAGTAGCCCCGGCTACGCAACGCCACGATCCGTGGCCGGCCATCGGGGTGCGGGCCGATCTTTTTGCGCAGGTTGCTGACGTGCATATCCAGGCTGCGATCGTAAAGGGTCAGCTTGCGGCCCAGGGCGATCTGCGCCAGTTCCTGTTTATCCAACGGCTCGCCGGGCTGGCGCAGCAGGGCTTCGAGCAGACGGCTTTCGGAAACAGTGAGCACGAACTCCTGTTCGTCGATGCTGACCACGCCCCGTTGCGGGCTGAAGCACAGGTCACCCAACTCCAATTGCGTTGACACTGCTGCCGGGTGGCTGCGGCGCAATACCGCGCGCAGGCGGGCGGTCAGTTCCCGTGGGTCGCAGGGTTTGGCCAGGTAGTCGTCGGCGCCCAGTTCCAGGCCGAGGATGCGGTCCAGCGGCTCGCCACGGGCCGACAGCATCAGCACGGGCAGCTCCGGGTGGTCGTTGCGCAATTGCTTGAGCAGCTCCAGCCCACTGCCGTCGGGCAGCATGACGTCAAGCACCACCGCTGCGGGGGCGCTATCGGCCAAGGCTTTACGCGCACTCAAGCCGTCATGGCATGCGCGCACCTGAAAGCCTTCCTGGCTCAACCAACTGATCAGCAGCTCGCAGAGCTCCTGGTCATCATCTATCAGTAACAGCTCGCTCATGACTCACTCAATTTAGCCATTGTCGACGGCGACGGTGCCCACCGCTGGCGAAGATCCCGCACAGCAATGCGATCAGTGCGACGGCGCCGCCGGTGACAAACCACTGTTGTTGCTCGGTCAGCCATCGGTTCAAGGCACCGCCTTGTGTGTCTTTGAGTTGCTGTGCCAGGCGTTGGTTCTCTTGGCGCAGACGACTCAGTTGGGCGCTCTCGCGGGCGGTATCGGCACTTTGCAGTTGTTTACCCAGTTCTTCGCGCAGCCGTTCGCTTTCTTTCAAGCGTTGCTGCAACTCGGCGATCTGGCTGCCGGTACTCAACGACAGGGGCGTGGAACTGCCGGTATTCGGGGTTTCTTCAGCGTGGGCCGAAGCCCCGAACATTAACACTGCCAACAGACACAACTGACGTAAGCGCATCGGAACTCCTGATTCCACACGAATATTCAGAACGTTGTCGGCAGGTTACCGAGAATAATGAGCAATTAGGAGTGTGCCGAAGGTATTAGGTTCGACACATTCCAGGGTCAAGGCAGGACTTGCTTGAACGGCTTGATCACCACATCGGCGTACACGCCGGCGGCGATGTAGGGATCGGCCTTGGCCCAGGCCTGGGCATCGGCCAGGGACGCGAACTCGGCGACGATCAGGCTACCGGTGAAACCGGCGTCGCCCGGGTCGTTGCTGTCCACGGCCGGGTGCGGGCCGGCCAGCACCAGGCGGCCGTCTGATTGCAGTTGCTTGAGGCGCTCTACGTGGGCAGGGCGCACGCTCAGGCGTTTTTCCAGCGAGTTGGCAACGTCGGTCGCAATGATGGCGTAGAGCATGTCAGTCCTCGGTTTTTGGCGTAGTAGGGTCGGTGTCATGCAGATGGCGCGACAGGTAGATACCCTGGCCGACCAGGAACAATACGGTCATGCCCAGGCTGCCGAAGACCTTGAAGTCGACCCAGTAGCTCTGGAAGGTGAACGCCACGAACAGGTTAGCGGCGCCGCAGAAGATGAAAAAGATGATCCAGGCCACGTTCAGGCGCGTCCAGACCGGCTCCGGCAGGGTCAGTGCATGGCCCATGATCCGTTTGATCAGCAAGCGATCGCCGATGAAGTGGCTGCCGATAAACGCCAGTGCGAACAACCAGTTCACCACGGGGGCTTTCCATTTAAGGAAGGTTTCGCTGTGGAAGGCCAGGGTCAGGCTGCCGAAGACCAGGCACGCGACCAGGGTCAACCATTGGCTTTTTTCCAATTTGCGCTGGGAGATGAAGAGGGCGCCGTAGACCACGAGGGAGCTGATGATCAGCACGGCGGTGGCGCTGTAGATGCCCCCGAACGTCAGCTCATGACCGGCGACATCGATGACCCGAGGGTCGAGTTTGTAAACGATGAAAAACAGCAACAGCGGGATGAAGTCGATGAATTGTTTCACAGTAAGAGCCAGAAGCTGGATGTGGCGGCATAATAACAAACATCCTTGGTAGCGAAAGCGCCAGCTGACTTGAGGTTACACACTCCCGTGAATGTTGATTTGCATTGCCACAGCACGGCCTCCGACGGCGCCCTGGCGCCCGCGGTACTGGTTGCGCGTGCGTTTGAAAAAGGCGTGCGAGTCCTTGCGTTGACCGACCACGACACCCTCGAAGGCCTTGATGAGGCTCGGGTCGCCGCCCATGCACTGGGTATGCAACTGGTCACGGGCGTGGAATTGTCCTGCACCTGGGGCGGCGCCACCATTCACGTGCTTGGCTATGGTTTCGACCAAAATGCCCCCGCGCTGGTGCAGGCCATCGCCAATTTGCACGATGGCCGCTGGCTGCGGTCCGAAGAAATAAGTCGCAAGCTTGCCCTTAAAGGCATGCCCAACGCCCTCGACGGCGCCCGCGCGATCCAGCAAGCGCTGGGTGACAGCGGCAACGCCCCGGCCCGGCCGCACTTTGCCGACTGGATGGTACGTGAAGGGTTTGTCAAAGACCGCGCCGAAGCCTTCCGCAAATGGCTGGGCGCCGGCAAGTTGGGGGATGTGAAGCTGCATTGGCCAACGCTGGAAGACACGGTCGCTACGTTGCGCGCTTCAGGGGCCTGGGTCAGCCTGGCCCACCCTTGGCATTACGATTTCACCCGCAGCAAGCGCCGCAAGCTGATCAGCGACTATATTGGAGCGGGAGGCCACGCCATCGAAGTGGTCAACGGGCACCAGCCCGCCGAACAGGTCGGCAGCCTGGCGATTCTTGCCCGCGAATTTGGTCTGCTGGTCAGCGCCGGCAGTGACTTTCATGGCCCGGGTGGCTGGTCCGAGATCGGCGAGTACCGCCAGATTCCTGAAGACCTGCCGCTCTTGTCGGGGCGATTCAAGCATGACCCCATTACTGCCACCGTCTGAACAGGTAGAACACGTGAGTCAATTCTTCCAGATTCATCCGGAAAACCCCCAGGCGCGCCTGATCAAGCAAGCCGTGGAGATCATTCGCGCCGGCGGTGTGGTGATCTATCCGACTGATTCGTCCTACGCTATTGGTTGCCAGATCGGTGACAAAGGCGCGGTCGAGCGTGTAAGGCGCTTACGGGACCTGGACAAGAATCACAACTTCGCGCTGATCTGCAGCGACCTGTCCCAACTTGGGCTGTTCGCTAAAGTCGATACCGGCACCTTCCGCCTGCTCAAGGCTCATACGCCGGGCCCCTACACCTTTATTCTCAACGCCACCCGCGAAGTGCCGCGCCTGTTGCTGCACCCCAAGAAGCGCACCATCGGCCTGCGGGTGCCAGAGCACCCCATCGCCCTGGCGCTACTGGCCGAGTTGGGTGAGCCGCTGATGAGTGTGTCGCTGATCATGCCCGGCGACAGCGAACCGCTGGAAGACCCCTACGAAATGCGCCAGCTCCTGGAAAAACAGGTCGACCTGATCATCGACGGCGGCTTCGGCGGCAACAAAGCCTCCACCGTGATCAATTTGGCCGACGGCGAGCCCGAAGTGATCCGCGTCGGTTGCGGTGACCCGGCCCCGTTCATGGTCGAGGCCTGAATGTCCGCCGTGGAAACCGTCGACAGCCAGGCCGGCGCCCAGCAAGAACTGCCATTTGCCATGGTGTACGGCCAGGCCGTGCTGGAAATGCCGCTGGATTTGTACATCCCGCCCGATGCCCTGGAAGTATTCCTTGAAGCCTTCGAAGGCCCGCTGGATTTGCTGCTGTACCTGATCCGCAAACAGAACATCAATATTCTCGATATCCCCGTGGCCGAAATCACCCGGCAGTACATGGGCTACGTGGAGTTGATGCAATCGGTGCGCCTGGAGTTGGCCGCCGAGTACCTGGTGATGGCCGCCATGCTCGCCGAGATCAAGTCACGCATGCTGTTGCCGCGCTCGGAAACGGTCGAGGCCGAGGAAGACGACCCACGCGCCGAACTGATCCGCCGCCTGCAAGAGTACGAACGTTTCAAGGCTGCTGCTGAAGGTATCGACGGCTTGAGCCGTGTGGGCCGCGATGTGGTAGTGCCCAAGCTCGACGCGCCCGAAGCCCGGGCGCGCAAGCTGCTGCCGGACGTGAGCCTGGAAGAATTGCTGATGTCCATGGCCGAGGTGCTGCGCCGTGGCGATATGTTTGAAAGCCACCAGGTCAGCCGCGAGGCGCTGTCGACCCGCGAGCGCATGAGCGATGTGCTGGAGCGTCTCAAGGGCGGTGGTTTTGTGCCCTTTGTTGAGCTATTCACTAAAGAAGAAGGGCGCCTGGGGGTGGTGGTGACCTTTATGGCGGTGCTTGAATTGGTCAAGGAATCCTTGGTCGAGCTGGTCCAGAATGAGCCTTTTGCGGCTATCCACGTGCGGGCGCGAGCCGAATAAAGAGCTGAATCGATGAATCTGACTGAACCCCGCGAACTGGCCCCGCTGCTGGAGGCCTTTCTCTTGGCCTCGGGTAAACCCCAATCCCTGGAACGCCTGTTTGAGCTCTTCGAAGAGGCCGAGCGTCCTGAACCGCCGGTGTTCAAGAAGGCATTGGAGATTTTGCGCAAGTCCTGCGACGGCCGCGCCTTCGAACTGCGCGAAGTGGCGTCGGGTTATCGCTTGCAGATCCGTGAGAAGTTTTCCCCGTGGGTCGGCCGCTTGTGGGAAGAACGCCCGCAGCGATATTCCCGCGCGATGTTGGAAACCATGGCGCTGATTGCCTATCGCCAGCCGATCACCCGGGGCGAAATCGAGGATGTGCGGGGTGTGGCGGTTAACAGCCATATCGTCAAGACGCTGCTTGAACGCGAGTGGATTCGCATCGTCGGCTACCGCGACGTGCCCGGCAAACCGGCGATGTTTGCCACCACCAAAGTGTTCCTCGATCACTTCAACCTGAAAAACCTCGACGATTTGCCGCCATTGGCCGAATTGCGCGAGATGGAGCCAGACCCGGTGCTGGACTTCGACGACGCCCCGGTGCCAGCAGGCTTGCAGGAACTGGCCGATGCTAGCGCCGAGCCGGAGGAGCCGAAGGACGAGACCAGTTTTCATACGTTGTTGCTGGAATTGGACGACATGGAGCAGGGCATCAAGACTGACTTTGATGATTTGTTGCGTGATGGTGCTATCGAGCCGGAGGCCCAGGAGCGCCTAGAACCAGCGCCCGAGGAAGACATCCTGGGCGTGGCCGACGCCCGCGAAAAACTTCTGGCCGCTGTTGCAGCGTTGGAACAGCCACCCCTCAGCGACGAAGAAGACGAAGCCCGCGCCCTGGCCGAAGCCATCGAAGCCGAACGCCGCCAATTCGAAGACTGACACGCCCCACCAAACACCGGTGATAAAGGTGGGAGGGGGCTTGCCCCCGATTGCAGTGTGTCAGCCAGCATCTTGTTCAGCTGATACACCGCCATCGGGGGCAAGCCCCCTCCCACATTTTGATCGGTGTAGGCTCACCGATCGGCGGAAAAGTAAATGACTTGGCGCTTATCGACTACTCTCTGATGCGCAATGCCCACCATACGCGTATGATTCGCGACCCTTCGCCGACCTCTTCGGCCAAGACCCCGCTTTCAACACTCTTCAGGCCACGCCTGAATCGACCCACCGGGAGGTGCTTAAGATGAACGACAAAGACCAGAACGACAGCCAGGAAATCGGCCCTGCAGGCGAAAAACTGCAAAAGGTGCTGGCGCGTATCGGCGTGGGCTCGCGCCGCGACGTCGAAGCCTGGATCACCCAGAAGCGCATCAAGGTCAACGGCGTCGAGGCTACCCTCGGCCAGCGCGTCGACCTGCACGATGCAATCACTATTGATGGCAAGGTCATCAAGCGTGAAGAGGCCGCCGAATCGGTGCGCCGCGTGATCATGTACAACAAGCCCGATGGCGAGATCTGCACCCGTGACGACCCAGAAGGCCGTCCGACCGTGTTCGACAAGATGCCCAAGCCTAAAGAAGGCCGTTGGATCAACATCGGTCGCCTCGACATCAACACCACCGGCTTGCTGATGTTCACCACCGACGGTGAACTGGCCAACCGCCTGATGCACCCTTCGTACGAAATGGACCGTGAATACGCGGTGCGTGTACGTGGCGAAGTCGATGACGAGATGATCGAGCGCTTGAAAGCCGGTGTCGTCCTCGAAGACGGCCCGGCCAAGTTCACCGACATCAAGCAGGCGCCAGGCGGCGAAGGTTTCAACCACTGGTACCACTGCGTGGTAATGGAAGGTCGTAACCGCGAAGTGCGTCGCCTGTGGGAATCCCAGGGCCTGGTGGTCAGCCGTCTGAAGCGCGTACGTTTCGGCCCGGTGTTCTTGAACTCCGACCTGCCGATGGGCCGCTGGCGCGAAATGAGCCAGTACGAAGTCGACATCCTCAGTGCCGAAGTCGGCCTGACACCAGTCGCCATGCCGCAGATGAACGCCAAGAGCAAAGACAAGCTTGAGCGTATGCAGCGTAAATCGTCGCGTCCTGTGGCGCGTACCGAGCGCGTTGCCCGCACGCTGCGCCCAGCCTTGAATGCTCCGGCAACCGGCGGTCGTATTTCCCGCGAGCCGCAGATTGAAGGCGAGCGTCGTCCAACCGCGCCATCGCGTCAGGAAGGTGACCGCGCTCCGCGTACGCCGCGTCCGGCCCCGGCCGGTGGTCGTAGCAATCGTGGTGAAGCTGATCGCCCGGCTGACAACGCCAGCACCAAGCGTCCAGCCAAGCCGACGGCGAACAAGCGCCCTGGCCCGAAACTGGTCGCCGACGAGCCGTCGGGCAAGCGCCGTGGCGCACCGGCTGGTTCGGGTCAGCGTCCTGGTTTTGGTCGCAAGAAACCGCAGTGATTTATTAAGCGCTGCCTAAAAACGCCAACCTTCGGGTTGGCGTTTTTTTTGCCCCGAACTTGAAGATCGACCCGGTCCATTGTGGGAGGGGGCTTGCTCCCGATAACGGTGGATCAGCTACAGATAAGCTAGTTGACCCACCGCTATCGGGGGCAAGCCCCCTCCCACATTCTGATCTGTGTAAGGTCTTTATTCCGCTTTGTAACGAATAGTTTACGAGGTGGGCGCGTATTTAATGGGGTATAGGGCGCCGTAAAGATTTCCTGACACTAACCATTTATACCAACAACACTCGGTCCAAAGCTTTCCAGCGTGTACAATCCGCCGCGTTTTACTGTGACCCCCTTGCGTAACCACGCAAAAGGCCAAGACCCAGGGTTTACCTACCCTGATCACTCCGCCTGGCCACGAGCCGGACGGGTTCGATTTCGTCACAGATAAAAACAAACAGGTGACGCATGACCGTTAGAAAGACGCTGTACTCCTGGTACCTGCGCTGGGGTTTGAGCGGCGCTGCTTGAGTCGGTAATTCAAGGCAGCAACCTGCATTCAACATCATCAAACCTTGCGTGAGAGCCTTTTCATGAGTGTTCCCCCTTCTTCTTCAGGCGAGTTGAAACGCGGTCTGAAAAACCGGCATATCCAGTTGATCGCCCTCGGTGGCGCCATCGGCACCGGCCTGTTCCTCGGCTCGGCCGGGGTGCTCAAGTCCGCCGGCCCGTCGATGATCCTGGGTTATGCCATCTGCGGCTTCATCGCTTTCATGATCATGCGCCAGCTCGGCGAAATGATCGTCGAAGAGCCGGTGGCCGGTTCCTTCAGCCACTTTGCCCACAAGTACTGGGGCGGTTTCGCCGGCTTCCTGTCGGGCTGGAACTGCTGGATTCTTTATATTCTGGTAGGGATGTCGGAGCTGACCGCTGTCGGAAAATACGTGCACTACTGGTGGCCGGAGATCCCGACCTGGGTCTCGGCGGCGGCATTCTTCGTACTGATCAATGTGATCAACCTGGCCAACGTCAAAGTGTTCGGCGAGGCCGAGTTCTGGTTTGCCATCATCAAGGTCGTGGCGATTGTCGGCATGATCGCATTGGGCAGCTACCTGCTGGTCAGCGGCACCGGCGGCCCGCAGGCCTCGGTCAGCAACCTGTGGGAACACGGCGGCTTCTTCCCCCACGGCGTGGGCGGGTTGGTGATGGCCATGGCGATCATCATGTTCTCGTTCGGTGGGCTGGAAATGCTTGGCTTTACCGCGGCCGAAGCCGATCAACCGCGCACCGTGATCCCCAAAGCGATCAATCAGGTGATCTACCGCATCCTGATCTTCTACATAGGCGCCTTGGTGGTGCTGCTGTCGCTGACGCCATGGGACAGCCTGCTGGCCACCCTCAACGCCTCTGGCGATGCCTACAGCGGCAGCCCGTTCGTGCAGGTGTTCTCCATGCTGGGCAGCAACACTGCCGCGCACATCCTTAATTTTGTTGTCTTGACGGCGGCGCTGTCGGTGTACAACAGCGGCACCTACTGCAACAGCCGCATGTTGTTGGGCATGGCCGAGCAGGGTGATGCACCCAAGGCGCTGGCGAAGATCGACAAGCGCGGCGTGCCGGTGCGCTCCATCCTTGCCTCCGCAGCCGTGACGCTGGTGGCGGTCTTGTTGAACTACCTGATCCCGCAACACGCGCTGGAACTGCTGATGTCCCTGGTGGTGGCCACGTTGGTGATCAACTGGGCGATGATCAGCTTCTCTCACTTAAAATTCCGCCAGTACATGAACCGCACCGGCCAGGTGCCGCTGTTCAAGGCGCTGTGGTACCCGTACGGCAACGTGGTTTGCCTGGCGTTCGTGGTGTTTATTCTGGTGATCATGCTGATGATCCCGGGCATCCAGGTGTCGGTGTACGCGATCCCGGTGTGGGTGGCGTTTATGGCGGTGTGTTATTGGATCAAGAACAAGCGCAATGCAGATTCAGCGCTGATCGCAGCGAGTGCGACGGTGAAGTAAGCACTTGTTAAAACACGAAACCCGGCGCTTTGCCGGGTTTTTTGTGGGCGTCGACGGGTTAGACTCCCGCCTCGCTTTTAACCTGTTACCTGTGCGGAGGCCCCCATGCACCACACCGACATCGACGGCGGCACCCTGCAACGCGATGAGCTGGAAGACCTGATCGCCCAGCACAGCGGGCCCCTGCGTCTGATTGGCGTCGATCTGAGCGGTGCCGATCTGTCACGCCTGTCACTGGATCACTGGGTTTTCGAACGCTGCATACTCGTCCAGACATCCTTCCTCGGCTCACGCCTTGAAGGCACTCACTGGAAAAGCTGCCGAGCCAGCCACGCTATTTTCGAAGCGGCCAACCTGCTCGAAGCGCAATTCCACAGCTGCGACCTGAACAACACCCGCTGGCAGCGCAGCAAGCTGTCCCAGGCGAGTTTTGAACACTGCAAGCTGACCGGTGCCAACTTCACTCACTGTGCATCCCTGGGGCTGAGCTTTAGCGAAACCCGTTTGAACAGCGCGTTTCTGTCTGGGTTGTCGTTTGCGCGAACGGTGCTCAATAACCTGGATTTCTCTGACAGCGACTTGTCGGACGCTGACTTTCGCAAGGCCGAGCTGATCGATTGCAGCCTGGCCCACGCCCGTATCAACGGTGCCAATTTTGCCGGCGCTGACCTTCGGGGGGCGGATTTGAGCGGGTTTCGTCTCAATGATGCCAAACTGTTCAAAGGCGCCGTGATTTCCAAAGCCCAGGCGTCGATGTTGTTGTCTGAGTTGGGCTTGTCCGTTGCTTAGGGTTTTTGATTGATGCTGGTGATTTCCAACAATGTGCACTTGCCCGATGCCGAGATCGAGCTGACTGCCATTCGCGCCCAGGGCGCCGGCGGGCAGAACGTCAACAAGGTGTCGAGTGCGGTGCACCTGCGATTTGATATTCCGGCGTCGTCGCTGCCGGAGTTCTACAAGGAGCGCTTGTTGGCGTTGCGCGACAGCCGCATCACCAGCGACGGCGTATTGGTGCTCAAGGCCCAGCAATATCGGACCCAGGAGCAGAATCGCGCGGATGCGCTGGAGCGTCTGGTGGAGTTGATCCAGAGCGCCACCAAGGTCGAGAAGAAGCGCCGCCCGACCAAGCCGACCCTGGGCTCGAAAAAACGCCGCCTCGAATCCAAGACCAAGCGCGGCAACATCAAGGCCGGGCGTGGCAAGGTGGACTTCTAAGCGTCGCGCGCCTCACGGGCCTTGGGCGCCTGGCGGTAGAGGTAAACGCTCAGCAGCAAGCCACCGAGGGCGGCGAGGGCGGCGAACAGGAAGATCGACGCAAAGCCGAAGCCTGATGCCACCGCCCCGGCCAAGGGGCCGGTGATGCCCAACGACAGGTCGATAAACAGCGAATAAGCCCCCACCGCGGCGCCTCGGCTGGAGGCGGGCACCAGGTTGACCGCCTCAACCCCCAGTGCCGGAAACACCAACGAAAAGCCGAACCCGCTCAACGCTGCACCCGCCAGGGCCAGGCTGGCATCCGGTGCCAGCCATAACAGCAACAGGCCGAGGATCTCCACCGACAAGCAGGCAATCGCCACGCGAAAGCCGCCGATCCGGTTGATCAAGTTGCCAAACAACAGGCGCGCACCGATAAAACTGGCGCCGAACAGGCTTAGGGCCCACACCGCGTTGTCCCAGTGCTGGGTGGTGTAATACAGGGTGATGAATGTGGCGATGGTGCCAAAGCCGATGGAGCCCAGCGCCAGCGCGCAACCATGGGGCAGGACGCGGCCCAGCACGTTCATGAACGGCAGGCGCACACCCGCGACGATGGGCGCCGCGACTTTGTTCCAGGCCAGCAGCAGGCCAACGACGGCCAACAGAATGATGCTGATGCCCATGCTCCACAGCCCGAAGTTTCGAACCAGTAGCACGCCCAGTGGCGCGCCGACGGCTAGGGCGCCGTAGCTGGCGATGCCGTTCCAGGAAATAACCTTGGCCGTGTTCTCTGCGCCCACCCGACCAATCCCCCAGCCGATGGCACCCGAGCCCACCAGGCTTTCGGCGCTGCCCAGCACCAGGCGGCCGATCAGCAGGCTGACCAGGCTCACTACCGGCAGGCTGGAAAACCACGCCGCCAGCAGCATAAACACGCCGCTCAAGCCGCAGCCCGCCAAGCCGATCAGCACGGCGCGCTTACTGCCCAGGTTATCGATGATCTTGCCGGCATACGGCCGGCTTAACAGGGTGGCCAGGTATTGCACGCTAATTACCAGGCCTGCGACGACCGCGCCGTAGCCCAGCTCACTGTGGACGTAGCCCGGCAACACGGCCAGCGGAATGCCGATATTCAGGTAGCCAATAAAGGTGAACAACACGATGGAAACAACTTGCAGCGTGACCGCTAGGGGGCGCTGGGTATCTGGCATGGGAGAGGTCCACTGTCGCAGCAGGTAAAGATAGGCTGCTAATGATACCGGCGCTTAGGCCGGGCCGGGCGGCTAATACACAAAAAGCGTAGCTCAAAAACGCATCAAGACTGCGCGGGGTTCAGCAGTTGCGTGGTAACCAGGGCGGCGAGGGCGTTTTCCTGCGTACCGAAGCGCTTGAGCAACAAGGCTTGTTTGTCGGCGCTCAGGCGGTTCCACACGTCGACCATCTGCAAGGCAGCGTCGAGTACGGCGGAGTCTGGGGTGTCGGTCATGGCGGGGGTCTCGATTCATTCAGGCAGTGTGGAAAGCGCTCAAAGCTGCGCTTTCCACACGGTCTGGTACGGCGTCAGTCCTGGCTTTCGCTGTCGACTGGTTTTGCTTCTTTGGCCTCAGGCTGTTTGTCACTGGCCTGCTGCGGTGTTGGCTGCTCTGTAGGGTGCAGGCTTGGGAAGGGGAGATTAGGTATCTCGTGCATCGTCGTCGCTCCTCGCAAGGTCTGTTTTTTCAATCGCAGGTGATTCCGCGCTCTCAAAAAGCCTTGGCAGGATACAGCACTGCAAATGACAAAAAGAATTTTATGTCGGCTGATGTAGGAACTTTCATGGTTTAAACGGTCGTTCCGCTAAAACGGCACCTTGCCCAGGATCATGTCACGGTACATCGCGAAATCTCCCAGAAGGCTGTAGAACGGGTGCTTAAACGTTGCCGGGCGGTTCTTTTCGAAGAAGAAGTGGCCGATCCAGGCAAAGCTGTAACCGGCTATCGGTACGGCCAACAAGAGGCCTAACGAGCCCCGACCGACGGCATAGGCCAGGATGCCAATCACCAATGTGGTGCCGATAAAGTGCAGGCGTCGGCAGGTGCTGTCGGCGTGTTCGCGCAGGTAATACGGGTAGAACTCGGCGAAGCTGTTGAATTGTTTGGTGTTTTCCACGGTTGCCGGCCCTTTGATTGTTGTTCCACCCAACAGATGTTCGGCGGGGAGCTTATTTGAGTCTAGAGTGATCAGTAGCAACGGCCAGTGACAATAGATGCCACTTTAGTATCCTTGGCTTTCCTGGCTGCCGTTTTAAGCCTGCTTTATTAAGAAGACGCCATGAGCGAACGAACAACTTCTGCAAGCTGGGCGATGGGGATAGTCAAGGCGTTGGAAATGGACGGCCTGGATTGCCGGGCGCTGTTCAAGCAACTGGGCCTGGACTACAACGCCCTGAACGACCCCGATGCGCGGTTCCCGCAGGACTCCATGACGCGGCTATGGCAGCGCGCTGTGGAGCTGTCGGGTAACCCGGCGATTGGCCTGAACATGGGCAAGGTGGTGCGCCCGGCGTCGTTTCATGTGGCCGGCTATGCATTGATGTCCAGCAACACCTTAGCCGAGGGCTTTATGCGCCTGGTGCGCTACCAGCGGATCATCGCCGAAAGCGCCGACCTGAGTTTTCGCCTGTTGCCCGAAGGCTATGCGCTGATTCTCACGGTGCATGGCGACCACTTGCCGCCCACCCGGCAAAGCGCCGAGGCCTCGCTCGCCAGTGCGCTTGCGCTGTGCGGCTGGTTGACCGGGCGCACGCTGCAGCCGCGCAAAGTGCTGCTGCAAGGCGAGCAACCGACAGACTTGGCACCCTATAAACAAGCCTTCCATGCGCCGCTGGAATTCGACGCACCCTATGACGCACTAATCTTCGAACGCGCGGATATGGACGCGCCGCTGCCCACCGCCAACGAAGCGATGGCGCTGCTGCATGATCGCTTTGCCGGTGAATACCTGGCGCGTTTTTCGGAAAGCCGCGTCACTCACAAGGCGCGACAGGTGTTGTGTCGCCTGCTGCCGCAAGGCGAGCCCAAGCGTGAAGTGGTGGCCCAGACGCTGCACCTGTCCCAACGCACCCTGCAGCGCCGTTTGCAGGAGGAAGGCACCAGCTTCCAGAGCCTGCTTGACGACACCCGCCGCGAGTTGGCCGAGCAATACCTGGCGCAGCCGAGCATGACCTTGCTGGAGATTGCCTACCTGTTGGGCTTTGCTGACCCCAGTAACTTCTTTCGCGCGTTCCGCCGCTGGTTTGATGCCACGCCCGGCGAGTACCGGGCGCGGCTGCTGGAGACGCCGACGGTCAGTGGCGCCAAAACGCCGGGATGCACAGCACAAACACTGTGATGATTTCGAGTCGACCCAACAGCATGCCCAGCGACAGAATCCACTTGGCCGCATCCGGCAGACTGGCGAAGTTGCCGGCCGGGCCGATGGTTTCCCCCAGCCCCGGGCCGACGCCGGACACGGTGCTGGCCGCGCCCGTCAGTGCGGTCATCCAGTCCAGGCCCAGCAGTGACAAGGCCAGGGCGATGGCGCAGATGGTGATGGCGAAGAAAAACGAAAAGGTCAGGATCGACCGCACAATTTCCTCATCAAGACGATGACCGTTGTATTTCTGCTTGATCACCGCACGCGGGTGAATCAGTTGGTTCAAGTTGGCCTTGAGCAGGATATAGGCGACCTGGAAGCGGAAGATCTTGATCCCGCCCGCCGTTGAGCCTGAGCAGCCACCGATAAAACCCAGGTAGAAGAACAGCATCAGCGAGAAATTGCCCCACAGGCTGTAGTCCCCCAGTGCAAAGCCGGTGGTGGTCACGACGGAGGTCACGTTCAACGCCACATGGCGCAAGGCGTCCAGCCAATGCAGGTTGGTGGTCCACCAGTACCAGGTGCCGAGCACCAGCCAGGTCACCAACAGCAAGCCCAAAAGCCCCTGCACTTGTTGATCCTTGATCAACGCCCGACGGTTGCCGCGCAGGGTGGCTACATACAGGGTGAACGGCAGGCTGCCGAGGATCATCACCACCACCGCCACCCAATGCACCGCCGGTTGTTTCCAGTGGGCCAGGGATTCATCGGAGGTGGAGAACCCACCGGTGGAAATCGCCGACATCGCGTGGTTGATCGCATCGAACAGGCCCATGCCGGCCCACCAGAATGCCAGGCTGCCCAAAATCGTGATGCCCACGTACGCGGCCACAATCAGCCGCGCCACCATGTGGGAGCGGGGCATGACCTTTTCCGAGCGGTCCGAGGACTCGGTCTGGAACAGGCGCATACCACCAATGCGCAGCAGCGGCAGGATCGCTACCGCCATGCCGATAAAGCCGATACCGCCGAGCCAGTGCAGCAGCGAGCGCCACATCAGGATGCCTGGCGACATGCTGTCCAACCCACTCAACACGGTGGAGCCAGTGGCGGTGATGCCGGACATGCTTTCAAAAAACGAGTCGGTGTAGCTGATGTGCTGGGTCAGCAAAAACGGCAGGGCGGCGAAGATGCACACCACCACCCAGCTCGTCACCGTCAGCAGGTACATGTCCCGGGGGCGCAGGTGCACATGTTCGGGGCGACCGGGAATCACCAGGGCCAGGCCGGCGACAAAGGTGATCAGGCTGGCCCACAGGAACGAGGGCAGGTCGCGGGTGCGTTCGAAGATCACCAGGGTGGCCATGGGCACGACCATGGCGATCGCGAGGGTGATCAGGAAGATGCCGATGATGAAACCGATGATGCGTAGGGTCGGCAACGCCATGAGTAAGCTCGGGTATGGGGGAGTGGCGCCATTCTACCTGCGGTGCAGGTCTTGTAAACCGGGGCTTGAGGGCGACATGGATCAAATGTGGGAGGGGGCTCGCCCCCGATAGCAGTGGGTCAGTGAAGGATGTGTCTGCTGACCCACCGCTATCGGGGGCAAGTCGAATCGTCGCACCGCCCCTCCCACAGGGTTTTATGGTGTTGGAACGAATGCATAAAAAAGGCGACCCGAAGGTCGCCTTTTTCAACTCGGCACAGATCAGAACTCGTGATCAGCGCTGTCCGGGTTCAGGTCGCTGATGCCCAGCTTGCCGGCAGCGGCTTCGATCGAACCGGTTTGCTTGACCAGCGCGGCGATGGCGTCGCGCACGATCTGGTTGCCCGCATCGTTGCCGGCGGCGATCAGTTGGTCGTAGTGCTCACCTTTGCCAGCGTGGTCAACCATGACCTGGATCTTGGCCTCGGTCGCCGCCAAGTCTGCTTTCAACGCGGTGTCCGCAGCCGGGTCAGCCTTGGCCACCAGGGACGACAGGCTGGCGCCGGTCATTTTGGTGCCGTCGGTGCGGGTGTACTCGCCCAGGTAGACGTTGCGGATACCCTTGGCGTCGTAGAAGTGCGAGTAGTGGGTGTTGTCGCTGAAGCAGTCCTGCTCGTCTTCCGGCGAGTTGGCTTCCAGGGAAACCTTCATGCGCTCACCGGCCAGTTCGCCCAGGGACAGGCTGCCCATGCCGAACAGCATTTTGCGCAGGCCGTCGGTGGCAGGTTCTGCCTCCAGGGTGGCGCGGTAGTTGTCTTCGACGTTGGGCTTCCAGTTGCCGACCATTTCTTCGAGGTCGCTGACCAGCAGTTGGGTCACAGCGCTCAGGTAGGCGCGGCGACGCTCGTTGTGGCCGCCGGTGGCGCCGTCGCCAGTGAGGTAGTCGGATGCAGGACGGTTGCCGGCGCCAGGGCCGGTGCCGTTCAGGTCTTGGCCCCACAGCAGGAACTCGATCGCGTGGTAGCCGGTAGCGACGTTGGCTTCGGAGCCGCCCAGCTCATTGAGGCTGGCGAGTTTTTCCGGGGTGATGTCTTTCACGTCCACTTTGTCTTCGCCGACCTGGATCTCGGTGTTGGCGATGATGTTGGCGGTGGCGCCTGGGTTACCCAAGGCGTGTTCGTAGGACTTGTCGGTGTAGTCGATCAGGCCTTCGTCCAGCGGCCATGCGTTCACCTGGCCTTCCCAGTCGTCGATGATGGTGTTGCCGAAGCGGAACACTTCGCTCTGCAGGTACGGAACGCGGGCGGCGATCCAGGCCGTGCGAGCGGCTTTCAGGGTTTCGTCATTCGGCTTGGCGAGGAATGCATCGATGGCGGTTTGCAGGGTCTTCGCGGTGGACTCGGCGTCGCTGTAGACCGCGAACACCATGTCTGCGTAATGCGCGACCACGGCCTTGGCGGCGGCTTCGTCAACCTGGCCGGCAGGCGTGGCAGCCGCTGGAGCGGTAGTGCTGGCAGCCGGGGTCGGCGCCTGGGGCGCGGCGGCCTTGTCTTTACCTTCGCCGCAACCGGCGAGAGAAATGGCAATGGCCAGCAGACTGGCGGTGGCCAGGGGCATACGAATCATGGCGAACATCCTGCTTCGGTTGTTGATAGGGCGCGCGGGGGAGCGCAAAAGCTGCGACATAATGCGAAAGATTTGCATTTTGTGTAAAGGGTTAAACGTGGGAAATATTCAGTATCGTTTCGCCTGCTCAGATGATTGCGGCGTTATTACGCTCCGCCTGCTTTAAAAAAGCCGCCAACTCCCGTGCCTGCAAGGGTTTGCTGTAGTGGTAACCCTGACCCTCATGGCAGCCTTCAGACACGATGTACGCTTCTTGTTCGGCGGTCTCCACGCCTTCGGCAATCACCTGCATGCCCAGGCTTTTACCCAGTTGGATAATTGCGCGCACGATGGTGGCATCGTCGTCATCGTCCAACAGGTCCTGAACGAAGCTCTTATCGATCTTGATCTTGTCCAGGGGCAGGCTTTTGAGATAGCTCAACGACGAATAGCCAGTGCCAAAATCATCAATCGCGATCAACGCCCCGGAGCGCCGCAGGCTCAGCAAGTGCTGGGCGGCGGTGCTGATGTCTTCCATCAGGCCGGTTTCGGTAACTTCCAGTTCCAGGCTGCGCGGTGGCAGGCGGTAGATCTGCATCAAGTTATTCACCACGCGTGGCAGCTCGGCGTGGTGCAGCTGCACAGTGGAGAGATTGACCGCCATGCGCAGGTCGCTGAAGCCTTGGTCATGCCATTCGCGCAGTTGCCGGCAGGCTTGGTCCAGCACCCACTCGCCAATCGGGATGATGGTGCCGTTCTGCTCCGCCAGCGGGATGAACAGGTCTGGCGGTACCAGCCCATGCTCCGGGTGCTGCCAGCGGATCAGCGCTTCAACGCCCACCACGCGGTGATCGCGATAGCTAATCTGCGGCTGGTACACCAGATGGAATTGGTCGCGGCCGAGGGCGTCGCGCAGGTCTTTTTCCAGTTCGCGGCGGCGGCGCATTTCGCTGTCGACGCTGGCGATATAGAACTGATAGCGGTTGCGCGACCGGGTCTTGGCCAGGGTCATGGTCTGTTCGGCTTTTTGCAGCAACTTCTCGGTGCTGTCGCCGTCTTCGGGAAACAGGGTGATGCCAATGGTCGCGCGCAGGCGGATGCCTTCGTGGTCGAGGGGGAACTCCGCTTCCAGGTCGTCGAGGATGCTCTGCGCCAACTCCGCTGCTTCGTAGGGCTGGTCGATATCAGCCTGCACCAGCGCGAACTGGTCGCCACCCAAACGGGCCAGGGCTCCAAGGCGACCACTGTGAGCGCGCAATCGGTCGGCCAATGCCAGCAGCAGTTTGTCGCCGGCCTGGTAGGTGAACTGTTCGTTGACGCTTTTGAAGTCGTCCAGGCCTACGCACAACACGGCAACGCGGCGTTGCCGGCGGCCGGCGTCGATGAGGATCTTGTCCAGTTGCTCCTGCAGTTTCTGGCGGTTCGGCAGGCCGGTGAGAAAATCGTACTGGGCCATGCGCAGCAGGCTGCTTTCCGCTTCGTGGCGCAGGTGGGTGTTACGTTCGATGGACTCGAGCAACTGGTTGGCGGTGTTGATCCATAGCCCTAGCTCGTTACGCTCGTGACCCTTGAGCAGGGGGATTTTGTGTTCACTCGGCCGGTCCGGGTTGATCGCGGTCAAGTGCTCGATGATTCGCGACAGGGGTTTGGTCAGCAGCCAGTGATAGACCAGGTACAGCACCAGGCCCATGGCCAACGCGCGCAGCACCCCGGAAATGAAGATGATCACCGAGTTGACGATAAACCCTTGGCCGTAGGTGGCCGTGTCCAGGGTGATGCTCAGGTCGCCGTAGTACTCGCTGTACGGACCCTTGCCTACCAGCGGGGTGGTAAAGGTGCGTTCCTGGCCAAGAATCAGGTCGGTCAGCCAGCGGCTGGGGGCCTGCTGCAGCGCGCGGCTTTTCTCCGCCAGCATGGTTTCATTGGGATGGCCAATGGAGGCCATGCGCACGGCATCGTCCTGGAATAGGCCCTCAATGACCTGCATGCCCATCTCGCGATCCAGGCTATAGACGGCCTGGGTCGAGGGGTCGCGAAACATGTCGAGGATGCGCTGCGCATCACCGGCCACGGCCTGGCGCGTCTTGTAGGCATCAAAGACGATCTGCGCCACGCTCAGTGCCACGCCCACGATCAATGCCGATAAAAGCACGACCCGTAGCAACTTCACCGACAAGCTGTTTTTGAGTTCCAGCTTCAAAGGGGCATTCCTTGTCTCATGCGGGTGGCCTCAATATGCCATGAGTATTGGCAATCCCGTGATGGCAGTCAAAGGGACATTACAGCGGACACTTCCAGGAAGTTGGCAAGGTGGTCAGTTTTGCTGAATCGCGCCCATGAAAAAGCCCGGCAAGGGCCGGGCTTTTTCTACTGCAAGCGTTGCTTAGGCAGTGAAGGTCTTGCCTTCGAACTGCTCAGCCACGAACTTCCAGTTGACCAGATTCCAGAACGCTTCCACATACTTTGGACGCACGTTGCGGTAGTCGATGTAGTAGGCATGTTCCCACACGTCGCAGGTCAGCAGCGGGGTGTCGCCGCTGGTCAGCGGGTTGCCGGCGCCGATGGTGCTGGCCAGGGCCAGGGAACCGTCAGCCTTTTTCACCAGCCAGCCCCAACCGGAACCGAAGGTGCCGACTGAAGTCTTGGTGAACTCTTCCTTGAACTTGTCGAACGAACCGAACGCAGCGTTGATGGCTTCAGCCAGTGCGCCGGTAGGTTGGCCGCCGGCGTTTGGCGCCAGGCAGTTCCAGTAGAACGTGTGGTTCCAGACCTGAGCGGCGTTGTTGAAGATGCCGCCCGAAGAGGATTTAACGATCTCTTCCAGGGTCTTGCCTTCGAACTCGGTGCCTGGCACCAGGTTGTTCAGGTTCACGACGTAGGTGTTGTGGTGCTTGTCGTGGTGGAATTCCAAGGTTTCCTTGGAAATGTGCGGCTGCAGGGCATCGTGTGCGTAGGGCAGCGGCGGCAATTCGAAAGCCATGATGATTCTCCTAATCAGGTCAGTTGCGGTGAGCGCAAGGCCGATCACGGGCGGCCAAACAAGCGCCGGGGAGTTTGTACTCTTTGCGGCGCAGGGGCAGGATCATAGCACCGGGGGTGCGGCAAAACCACGCAACAACTGTGTGGGATAGAGGTTCCAGAGCGTTTTGGAATATTCCCTACGCCGCGATCAATTGGTACGCCACGCCGAACATCATCGCGGCGACCAGCAGGTCCAACAGGCGCCACGTCGCCGGGCGTGCCAACCAGGGCGCCAACCATGCTGCGCCAAGGGCCAGGGTGGCGAACCACAGGAATGACGCGCTGGCGGCACCTGCAACGTAGGCACCGGGTTCAGTTTGTTGCGCGCCCAGCGAGCCGATCAGCAGCACCGTATCCAGATACACATGAGGGTTGAGCAATGTGACCGCCAGTGCACTGAGCAGCACCGCGCGCAGGGAACGTTTCTTGGCGCTGTCCCCTTGATTGAGGCTCTGATTGGAAAATGCCCGACGCAGCGCCAAGGTGCCGTACCACAATAAAAAGGCAGCGCCACCCCAGCGGGCGATGCCCAGCAGGATCGGACTATGGGCCAATACCGTGGCCAGCCCGAATACGCCGGCGGCCACCAACAATGCGTCACAAATCACACACAGGGCTGCAACGGGCAAGTGATGTTCGCGACGCAAACTTTGAGCCAGCACGAATGCGTTCTGTGTACCGATTGCCATGATCAGGCCGAGGGCCACCAGCAATCCGTTCATATAGCTTTGCCACATACAAAAAGATCCTCTAAACGATGCTGGTCATTTTCAGGGCCAAGGCTGTATAAGAAAAACCAATATTGCTGATCGCTCATTAGAGAAACTGATGTTCGACTATAAATTGCTTTCCGCGTTGGCAGCGGTGGTGGAACAGGCCGGCTTCGAACGCGGCGCCCAGGTGCTGGGGTTGTCGCAGTCGGCGATCTCCCAGCGCATCAAGCTGCTTGAAGCGCGAGTGGGTCAGCCCGTGTTGATACGTGCCACGCCGCCGACGCCCACCGAC
This sequence comes from Pseudomonas viridiflava, assembly GCF_900583165.1. Classification (GTDB taxonomy): domain Bacteria; phylum Pseudomonadota; class Gammaproteobacteria; order Pseudomonadales; family Pseudomonadaceae; genus Aquipseudomonas. The sequence continues at coordinate 235,904 of NZ_UTKY01000031.1, forward strand.
ATCGGCCGACGCCTGCTCAATCACGTGCAACAGGTGCGCCTGCTGGAGCGCGACCTGCAAAGCCAGGTGCCGGCGCTGGATGAGGAGGGCATGCCCGAACGCCTGCGTATCGCCCTGAACGCTGACAGCCTGGCCACATGGTGGGCCGTGGCGGTCAGCGATTTCTGCGCCGAGCAACACTTGCTGCTGGACTTGGTGGTCGAAGACCAGACCGTCGGCCTCAAGCGCATGCGTGCCGGGGAAGTGGCCGCCTGCATCTGTGCCAGCGAGCGTCCGGTGGCGGGCGCTCGCAGCCTGTTGTTGGGTGCCATGCGCTATCGGGCATTGGCCAGCCCGGCTTTTATAGCGCGGCATTTCCCTAACGGTGTGCGCGCCGATCAGTTGGCCCGTACCCCGGCCCTGGTGTTCGGTCCGGATGATTTCCTGCAACACCGTTATCTGGCGTCCCTCGGTGTGGACGGTGGTTTCGAACATCATTTATGCCCCTCGTCCGAAGGGTTTATCCGCCTGACCGAAGCCGGCCTGGGCTGGGGCCTGGTGCCGGAGTTGCAGGTGCGCGACCAATTGGAAAAAGGCGTATTGGTGGAGTTATTGCCAGATAAGCCCATCGATGTGCCGTTGTACTGGCATCATTGGCGCAGTGGTGGGCAACTGTTGGGCTTGTTGACTGACCATCTGGCTCAGGCGTGCGGGCAATGGTTGGTGCCGTTGGAGTGATGGCGGGCGTCAAGGCAACAGCGATGAAAAACGAAAGAACACGGGGTAATACATGAAAATTCTGGTCACCGGCGCAAGCGGCTTCATCGGCGGGCGCTTTGCGCGTTTCGCCCTGGAGCAGGGCCTGGACGTGCGGGTCAACGGGCGCCGTGCCGAGGGTGTAGAGCACCTGGTGAGACGTGGCGCCGAGTTTATCCAGGGTGATCTGAATGATGCCGACCTGGTGCGTCACCTGTGCCGCGATGTCGAAGCCGTGGTGCATTGCGCGGGCGCCGTCGGGCTGTGGGGCAAGTATCAGGACTTCCATCAAGGCAATGTGCTGGTGACTGAAAATGTGGTCGAAGCCTGCCTCAAGCAGCACGTTGGTCGGCTGGTGCACTTGTCTTCACCGTCAATCTACTTCGATGGCCGCGACCATCTGGGCCTCACCGAAGAGCACGTGCCCAAGCGCTTCAAGCATCCGTATGCGGCCACCAAATACTTGGCCGAGCAGAAGGTGTTTGGCGCCCAGGAGTTTGGCCTTGAAGTCATCGCGTTGCGCCCGCGTTTTGTCACGGGGGCCGGGGATATGAGCATCTTCCCGCGCCTGCTTAAAATGCAGCGCAAGAACCGCCTGGCCATCGTCGGCGACGGCCTGAATAAAGTCGATTTCACCAGCGTGCACAACCTCAACGAAGCCTTGCTCAGCAGCTTGCTCGCCCCAGGTTCTGCACTGGGCCGCGCCTACAACATCAGCAACGGTACGCCGGTGCCGGTGTGGGATGTGGTGAACTATGTGATGCGACAAATGGAACTGCCCCAGGTAACCCGTTACCGCTCCTACGGCTTGTCCTACAGCGTGGCCGCGCTGAACGAAGCCTTTTGTGCGATGTGGCCCGGCCGACCGGAGCCCGCGTTATCGCGCTTGGGCATGCAGGTCATGAACAAAGATTTCACCTTGGATATCAGCCGGGCCAGGCATTATCTGGACTATGAGCCCAAGGTCAGCCTGTGGACCGCCCTCGACGAGTTTTGCAGTTGGTGGAAAGCCCAGGACCCAGGGTTCAAGTAAGCTCACAACCAGCAACATATCGGGAACCGAATCTGTGGTTCTCGGTCGATCAGTGCGACAGGAACGCGGTTTATACTTGCGCCGCTCGGCTTTCCAGCTCGCCACCTTACCGATTCAGGGTTGATTCATGCGCAACGATGCTAAAGACGACTTCGACAACGTTCCCAGCCTGCGGGCCGATCTTGGGGATGACGATGATTTCGAACTCACGCCTGCCACCTCGGTGCGTTCGCGCAACACGCCTGTGGTCAAGGTCAAGAGCGCCAGCACCGGCCCGCTGTGGGCCTTGATCGGCGCGCTGCTGATTGCCTTTGCGGGCCTGGCCTGGTGGAGCTTCCAGCAGATTTCCCTAATGGGCCAGCAACTGGTGGCCACTCAGGAAAGCTTTGCGCGCATCAGCGAAGAAGCGGCGGGGCGCCTGCAGGACATTTCCGGCAAGGTCGTGGCCAGTGAGGCCAGCGTGAACAACGGCAGTGAAGCGCTGAAACTGCAGATCAAGCAGCTGGAAACTCAATTGCTCGAACAGGGCAAGCAGCAAGTTGGCGTGGCTGGCCAGGCCACCGAACTGGATAAGCGCCTGGCGCAGATGACTGCCAGCACCAGCGAGCTGTCCAGCGCCAACAGCGAGCTGCAAGGCCAGGTGCAGGCGCTGACTGACGCCGTGGCGACCCTAAAGGCAGCCCAAGGCGATGCGGGCAAGCGGGATACCGAACTCAAGGAACTGGCCGCCGACGTCGCCGCGCTGAAGAAACAAGGCAACCCAAGCGCCGCCATCGCTCGTCTCGAACAGGACTTGGTGGTGTTGAAGAGTGCCCAGGACAGCCAGCCGGTCAACAGCGATGCGCCGACGAATAAAGAGTTTGATGTGTTCCGCATCCAGACCACGCGCAATATCACCACCTTGCAGAGCCAGGTGCAGAACCTGCAGCAGCAATTGAATGCACCCGCGAAGGTAACGCCGCTCGGTCAATGACCGCGTGGGAGGGGGCTTGCCCCCGATTGCAGTGTGTCAGCCGACAGATGCAGTGGCTGATACTCAGCTATCGGGAGCAAGCCCCCTCCCACAAAATGCCCTCCACACATTTGGATTTGTCACTGGCTGGTGACATTTCCCTTGCCCTTCGTGACTTACCCCCCACCCCGCCCTTGTTTAGACTCTGGTCATCCCGCAAACAATAATAAGGGCCACCCATGACCATCCAACCACTGCCTGCCAGCAGTTGGCTGAACGCACCTGCCCACCACGCCTGGCTCGCCGCCGAAGGCCAGCGCCTGCTGACATTTGCCAAGGCTTCTCGCTTGCCTGACGGTTTCGGCAACCTGGACGACAAAGGCCAATTGCCGGCCACTGCCCACGCCGAAACCATGAACACCGCCCGCATGACCCACAGCTTCGCCATGGCCCATGCCATGGGGCTTCCCGGGTATGCCGACTTGGTAGCCCACGGTGTCGCGGCCCTCAGTGGCCCGTTGAAGGATGCCGAGCATGGCGGCTGGTTCGCCACTCCCCACGCCCTCGATGGCAACCGGGGTAAAGCCGCTTATCTGCACGCATTCGTAGCCCTGGCCGCCAGCTCGGCAGTGGTGGCTGGCGCGGCCGGGGCGCAAACGCTTTTGAACGATGCTATCCATATCATCGACCAGTTCTTCTGGAGCGAAGGGGAGGGCGTGATGCTCGAATCTTTCGCCCAGGACTGGAGCGGCGTCGAAGCCTACCGGGGCGCCAACAGCAATATGCACGCCACCGAAGCCTTCCTCGCGCTGGCCGACGTCACCGGCGACACGCGCTGGCTGGACCGTGCGCTGCGCATCGTCGAGCGGGTGATCCATACCCACGCTGGCGCGAACCATTTTATGGTGATCGAACATTTCGACGTCCAATGGCAACCGGTACTCGGTTACAACGAAGACAACCCCGCCGACGGCTTTCGTCCCTACGGCATCACCCCCGGCCATGGTTTCGAATGGGCCCGCCTGGTGCTGCACCTAGAAGCCGCTCGCCAGCGCGCCGGGCTGGCCACGCCGGGCTGGCTGCTCACCGACGCCCGAGGCCTGTTCGCCAGCGCCTGCGAATACGCCTGGGCCGTCGACGGTGCCCCCGGCATCGTCTATACCCTCGACTGGAACCATCGCCCGGTGGTACGCGAGCGCCTCCACTGGACTCACGCCGAAGCCAGCGCCGCCGCCCAAGCTTTGCTCAAACGCACTGGCGAGTTGCACTACGAAACCTGGTACCGACGCTTCTGGGAGTTTTGCGAAACCCACTTTATCGACCGTGCTCACGGTAGCTGGCACCACGAACTCAGCCCACACAACCAACCCAGCAGCAACATCTGGGGCGGTAAGCCAGACCTGTACCATGCCTGGCAAGCGGTTCTACTGCCTGCGCTACCGTTGGCGCCAAGCATGGCCAGTGCATTGGGGGCCGGAGCTTATGTCACCAAGTGGTGACATTTGTACGTCCCTTTGTTACCTGCGCCCTAAACATCCCTGTTTAAACTCCGTGCAGCGCAAGCTCTAGACTTGCATGCATAACAACAAAAAAAGGTACTCAGATGAACGCGATTAATCGCCTCGCCGTCGCTATTTCCATTGCCTCGTTGTTTCCCCTCACTGCGTTTTCAGCCGACTCCAAAGGTACGGTTGAAGTGGTGCATTGGTGGACTTCTGGCGGTGAGAAAGCGGCTGTAGATGTCCTGAAGGCCCAAGTTGAGAAAGACGGCTTCACCTGGAAAGACGGTGCCGTTGCGGGTGGCGGTGGCGCTACCGCGATGACCGTACTCAAAAGCCGCGCCGTCGCCGGCAACCCGCCTGGCGTTGCCCAGATCAAAGGCCCGGACATTCAGGAATGGGCGTCCACCGGCCTGCTCGACACCGACGTGCTCAAAGACGTCGCCAAAGAAGAAAAGTGGGACTCTCTGCTCGACAAGAAAGTCTCCGATACCGTGAAGTTCGACGGTGACTACGTCGCCGTGCCGGTCAACATCCACCGCGTCAACTGGCTCTGGATCAACCCGGAAGTCTTCAAGAAAGCCGGTATCACCAAGAACCCAACCACCCTCGAAGAATTCTACGCAGCCGGCGACAAGCTCAAAGCTGCGGGCTTCATCCCGCTCGCCCACGGCGGCCAGCCTTGGCAGGACAGCACCGTGTTTGAAGCCGTGGTTCTGTCGGTCATGGGTGCCGATGGCTACAAGAAAGCCCTGGTCGACTTGGACAACGCCGCGCTGACCGGCCCGGAAATGGTCAAGTCGCTCACCGAGCTGAAGAAAGTCGCGACCTATATGGACGTCGATGGCAAAGGCCAGGACTGGAACCTCGAAGCAGGCAAGGTCATCAATGGCAAGGCTGGCATGCAGATCATGGGTGACTGGGCGAAGTCCGAATGGACCGCTGCCAAGAAAGTCGCCGGCAAGGACTACGAGTGCGTAGCCTTCCCAGGTACCGACAAAGCCTTCACCTACAACATCGACTCCCTGGCGGTGTTCAAGCAGAAAGACAAAGGCACGGCTGCTGGTCAGCAGGACATTGCCAAAGTCGTGCTGGGTGAAAACTTCCAGAAAGTGTTCAGCATCAACAAGGGTTCGATCCCTGTGCGCAACGACATGCTGACCAAGATGGATTCCTACGGCTTCGACTCTTGCGCGCAAACTGCCGCCAAAGACTTCCTGGCAGACGCCAAGACTGGCGGCCTGCAGCCAAGTATGGCGCACAACATGGCCACCACCCTGGCCGTGCAAGGTGCGTTCTTTGACGTCGTGACCAACTTCATCAACGACCCGAAAGCCGACCCGGCCGACACTGCCAAGAAATTGGGCGCTGCGATCAAGTCTGCCAAGTAACCTGAAACCTAAAGGCTGTCTTCTGTAGGAGCAAGCTTGCTCGCGAAAAACTCAAGGTCAGTGCGTTCATCCTGGATGCCCGCATTATCGTTGAAGACCTTCGTGAGCAAGCTCGCTCCTACAGTAAAAGCGCCAGGCTAGTCCTTTTTCCCTGTATTGGATTTCCCTATGAGTTCTGTTGCTGTGTTCAGCAAAGCCTCGCCGTTCGATGCACTGCAGCGCTGGCTACCCAAGTTGGTGCTGGCGCCCAGCATGTTCATCGTGCTGGTGGGCTTCTACGGCTACATCCTGTGGACATTTGTGCTGTCGTTCACCACGTCCACGTTCCTGCCCAGCTACAAATGGGCGGGACTTGCGCAATACGCGCGGTTGTTCGACAACGACCGCTGGTGGGTAGCGAGCAAGAACCTGGCTGTATTCGGCGGGATGTTTATCGGCATCACCTTGGTGATCGGCGTGACGCTGGCGATTTTTCTCGACCAGAAAATCCGCCGTGAAGGTTTTATCCGCACCATTTACCTGTACCCGATGGCGCTCTCGATGATCGTCACCGGTACCGCCTGGAAATGGCTGCTCAACCCGGGCATGGGCCTGGACAAACTCCTGCGGGACTGGGGCTGGGAAGGCTTCCGTCTCGACTGGCTGATTGACCCGGATCGCGTGGTCTACTGCCTGGTGATCGCCGCTGTGTGGCAAGCCTCGGGCTTTATCATGGCGATGTTCCTCGCCGGCTTGCGCGGTGTTGATCAATCCATCATCCGTGCCGCGCAAATCGACGGCGCAAGCCTGCCGCGCATTTACTGGAGCGTGGTGCTACCAAGCCTGCGCCCGGTGTTCTTCAGTGCGGTGATGATTTTGGCGCACATTGCGATCAAGAGCTTCGACCTGGTGGCGGCGATGACCGCTGGCGGGCCGGGCTACTCGTCCGATTTGCCAGCAATGTTCATGTACTCGTTCACCTTCAGCCGTGGCCAGATGGGCATGGGTTCGGCCAGTGCCATCCTGATGCTCGGTGCGATCCTCGCGATCATCGTGCCTTACCTCTATTCCGAGCTGAGGACCAAGCGTAATGACTAGTCTCGCTGCCAAACCTTCCATCAGCCTGAGCCGCATCGCGATCTACGTGGTGCTGATTCTCGCTGTGCTGCTGTACCTGGTGCCGCTGGTGGTGATGCTGCTCACCAGCTTCAAGACCCCGGAAGACATCAGCACCGGCAACCTGCTGAGCTGGCCCACCGTGGTCAGCGGCATCGGCTGGATCAAAGCCTGGGACACGGTGGATGGCTACTTCTGGAACTCGATCAAGATCACCGTTCCCGCTGTGCTGATCTCTACCGCCATCGGTGCGTTGAACGGCTATGTGCTGTCGTTCTGGCGTTTCAAGGGTTCGCAGTTGTTCTTCGGCCTGCTGTTGTTCGGCTGCTTCCTGCCGTTCCAGACCGTGCTGCTGCCGGCCTCGTTCACCCTCGGCAAGATGGGCCTGGCCAGCACCACCACTGGCCTGGTGTTTATCCATGTGGTCTACGGCCTGGCGTTCACCACGCTGTTCTTCCGTAACTACTACGTGAGCATCCCGGACGCGCTGATCAAGGCGGCACGCCTGGACGGTGCGGGTTTCTTCACCATCTTCCGTCAGATCATTCTGCCGATGTCGACGCCGATCATCATGGTCTGCCTGATCTGGCAGTTCACCCAGATCTGGAACGACTTCCTGTTTGGCGTGGTGTTCTCCAGTGGCGACTCCCAGCCCATCACGGTGGCGCTGAACAACCTGGTCAACACCAGCACCGGGGCCAAGGAATATAACGTGGATATGGCGGCGGCGATGATCGCCGGGCTGCCGACCCTGCTGGTCTATGTGATCGCAGGCAAGTATTTCGTGCGCGGCCTCACGGCCGGCGCGGTCAAGGGGTAATCATGGCTACGCTTGAACTTCGCAATGTAAACAAGACCTATGGCGCCGGCCTGCCCGACACCTTGAAGAACATCGAGCTGTCGATCAAAGAGGGCGAGTTCCTGATTCTGGTCGGCCCTTCGGGCTGTGGTAAATCCACGCTGATGAACTGCATCGCGGGCCTTGAGACCATCACCGGTGGCGCCATCATGATCGGCGACCAGGACGTGAGCGGCATGAGCCCCAAGGACCGCGACATCGCCATGGTGTTTCAGTCCTACGCGCTGTACCCGACCATGAGCGTGCGCGAGAACATCGAGTTCGGCCTCAAGATCCGCAAGATGCCGCAAGCCGACATCGACGCCGAAGTGGCACGTGTGGCCAAGCTGCTGCAGATCGAGCACCTGCTCAACCGCAAGCCGGGCCAGCTCTCCGGTGGTCAGCAACAGCGCGTGGCCATGGGCCGTGCCCTCGCGCGTCGGCCGAAGATCTACCTGTTTGACGAGCCGCTGTCCAACCTCGACGCCAAGCTACGCGTCGAGATGCGCACCGAAATGAAACTGATGCACCAGCGTCTGAAAACCACCACCGTCTACGTGACCCACGACCAGATCGAAGCCATGACCCTGGGCGATAAAGTGGCGGTGATGAAAGACGGCATCATCCAGCAGTTCGGCACGCCCAAAGACATCTACAACAACCCGGCCAACCAGTTCGTAGCGAGCTTTATCGGCTCGCCGCCGATGAACTTCGTGCCCCTGCGCCTGCAACGCAAGGACGGTCGCCTGGTGGCCCTGCTCGACAGCGGCCAGGCCCGTTGCGAGCTGGCGCTGAACGTGACGGACGCCGGCCTTGAAGACCGCGACGTGATCCTGGGCCTGCGCCCGGAGCAAATCATGCTGGCGACGGGCGAGGGCGACACGGCCTCCAGCATCCGTGCCGAGGTACAGGTCACCGAGCCGACCGGCCCGGACACCCTGGTGTTTGTGCAACTCAATGACACCAAGGTCTGCTGCCGCCTGGCGCCCGACGTGGCACCGCAGGTGGGCGAGACCCTCACCCTGCAATTTGATCCAGCCAAGGTTTTGTTGTTCGACGCCAATACCGGCGAGCGTCTGGGCACTGCTTCTTCATCGCCCGCACAGGGGCAAGCCGACAATGTGGCCCAATTCAAAGGCCGCGTGTAGGAGCGAGCTTGCTCGCGAAGGTCGTTAACGATGACGCGGGCATTCTGAATGAGCGCTGTGACCTTGAGTTTTTCGCGAGCAAGCTCGCTCCTACAGGGTTGTTGTTTTGAATTAAGTTGTTGTTTTAGATAAAAAAAGTAAACCGCGTTAGATAAAAACAGTTTAATAACAATAAAGACGAGGATGTAGGGATGAAAAAGCAACACAACAACGCTCGGCTGATCTGCCAACTGTCAGCAGCAGCAGCCCTGGTTTTGTCCGCCAATGCGATGGCGGACGAAGCATTCAGCGCCGATTCCAAGTGGATGACTGGCGATTGGGGTGGTGAACGTACCAAGCTGATTGAGCAAGGTATCGACATCAAGGCTGATTACGTCGGGGAAATGGGCTACAACGCCCATGGCGGCTACAACAACGACAAGACCGGTCGTTATGCTGACCAGTTCGGTCTGGGCGTAGCCTTGGACCTGGAAAAACTGTGGGGCTGGGACAACACCCAAGCCAAGATCCAGTTGACCAACCGTAACGGCCAAAACATCTCCAACGATCGCATTGGCGACCCGCGTGCCGGCACGCTGAGCTCGTCGATGGAAGTGTACGGTCGTGGCCACATGGTGCGTCTGACCCAGTTCTGGATCCAGCACCAGATGTTCGACAACAAGCTGGACGTGAAGCTCGGTTACTTCGGCGAAGGCGAAGACTTCAACACCTTCCCGTGCGACTTCCAGAACCTGTCGTTCTGCGGCTCCCAGGTCGGCAACTACGTGAACACTTGGTACAACTGGCCGGTCAGCCAGGCTGCAATCCGCGTGAAGTACCACATCACCCCAGAGCTGTATGCGCAAATCGGCGCGTACAACCAGAACCCATCGCAGCTGGAGCATGGCAACGGCTTCAAGCTCAGTGGCAGCGGCACCAAGGGCACCGTGATCCCGGTGGAATTGGTCTGGTCGCCGAAGGTTAATAACCTGCCGGGCGAATACCGTGTGGGCTTCTACAAGAGCGCGGCCGATGCGGCTGACGTGCGCGAAGACGTCAACGGCGGCGATGCTGCCACCACGGGCGCAGACTACCGCACCCGCAGCAGCAAAAAAGGCTACTGGTTCGTTGCCCAACAGCAACTCACCACCCACAACGGCGACGCTACCCGTGGTCTGAACATCGCGGCGAACGCCACGTTCCACGACAAGGAAACCAACACCGTCGACAACTACCAGTCGTTGATGCTGGTGTACAAAGGCCCATTCGATGCGCGTCCGAAAGACGACGTCGGCATTGGCGCGGCGCGTCTGCACGTCAACAAGGACGTGAAGAAAAACGCCGAGTTGCTCAACGTCGCCAATGGTGTGGACGACTACGACAACGCGCTGTACACGCCGATCCGCGAAACCGAGTACAACTTTGAAATCAACTACGGTTTCCACGTCACCAACTGGCTGACCGTGCGTCCTAACCTGCAATACGTCGTGCAACCGGGCGGCGTGGATAAAGTCGATAACGCGTTGGTAGCGGGCCTGAAAATTCAGTCTACGTTCTAACGCTGTTGCGATAAGCTCCTTCTCTCTGTGCGCATTTTGCGGGTAGCCATGGCTACCCGCTTTTTTTGGGCAGCACCGTGAAGACATTCAGGACAGTGGCACATGCATGAGCAACCGCTGCAACGCTTTTTCAAATCCCTGCGCGAGCGCCCGGTGTTTGCCTGGGAGCGCTTTCAGATGCGCGATGTGTTGGTGATTGACCATCCTCTCTGCCAGGCGGTGTTCAGTCGCCAGGGCGCGCAACTGTTGCATTTTCAGCCGACAGGGCAAAAACCCTGGCTGTGGTGCGCAGCCAAGTGGCCGCAGGTGGGGGCCATTCGTGGGGGAATTCCGGTGTGCTGGCCGTGGTATGGCCGTCACCCCAGCGAAAACGCCTGGCCGTCCCATGGTTGGGCGCGCCTGATCGACTGGAAACTGTTGGACAGCAGCACCGATGACGATGGCGTGCGCCTGCACTGGCAATTACAGCTGTGCGACTGGCAGGTGGACCTGCATGCGCACCTGGGCGACACCTTGGAACTGAACCTGAGCACCGAGCATCAGGACGAGCTGCCCTGCCAACTGAGCCATGCTTTGCATGCTTACTGGCGTATTGGTCATGTTGACGAGATAGCGCTGTCTGGGCTCGACGGGGCGCAAGGTTATGACCAGCTCAGCCGCCAGGCTTGCCAGCAAGAAGGCGAGCTGCGGGTGGACGGCGGGTGCCAGCGGGTGTTTCAACACGAGGGTGAATTGCAGCTCAAAGACCATGCCTGGCAGCGCGAGCTGTGCATCGATACGGGCGACAGTGCGGACACCGTGGTGTGGCATCCGGGCAGCCGGCCGCTGCTGGGGGTGAGTTTTAACGAGGCGTCGGGGTTTGTGTGCGTGGAGTCGGCGATGGCCGGGGCGAGTTTGGCGCCGGGGGAGAGGGCGCACCTTAGTTTGCAGGCTCGGGCTGGGGTTTAGCGGTGTGGCTGATGGCCTCATCGGGGGCAAGCCCCCTCCCACATTTGATCTTCAGTGTTAACAGATTTTGTAATCAACAAAGAACCCATGTGGGAGGGGGCTTGCCCCCGATGGGGCCAATAGAGCCAACACAAATACTGGCCTAGTTGAATTCATCCCCCACCGGATACCGGCTGTCATTCAAACTCTCTTTGATCTTGCGCAAATGCGGCTGGAAATCCACCCCGCGACGCAACGTCATGCCGGTTGCCAACACATCCAACACCGTCAACTGAATGATCCGCGAGGTCATCGGCATGTAGATGTCGGTGTCTTCCGGCAACGGGATGTTCAAACTCACGGTACTGGCCTTGGCCAGCGGCGAATTTTCGGCGGTGACGCCGAGCACCGACGCGCCGTTTTCCCGGGCAATACGCGCCACTTCCACCAGCTCGCGGGTACGCCCGGTGTAGGAAATAATCACGAACAACTCACCGGTATGGGCCACCGAGGCGATCATGCGTTGCATCAGCACGTCGGCGTGGGCGGTCACGGCCAGGTTGAAGCGGAAGAACTTGTGTAGCGCATCCATGGCCACTGGCGCCGAAGCGCCCAAGCCGAAGAAGTGAATCTGCCGCGCTTGGATCAACAAATCCACGGCCTTGCTGATTAGGGCCGGGTCCAGGGCCTGGCAGGCGCTGTCCAGGGAAGCAATGGCACTGCCAAAGATCTTCTGGGTGTAGGCCTCAGGGTTATCATCGGCTTCCACGGCGCGGCTGACGTACGCTGCGCCACTGGCCAGACTTTGCGCCAATTGCAATTTCAGTTCAGGGTAACCGCTCACGCCGAATGAACGGCAGAAACGGTTGACCGTCGGTTCACTGACCGAGGCGGCCTGGGCGAGGGCTGCAATGGAGAAGCGGGTCGCCTGCTGCGGGTTGAGCAGGATGACCTCGGCGACTTTTTTCTCAGCCTTGTTCAATTCTTCGAGGCGGTTCCGGATCTGTTCCAGAAGATTTCGCACGCGGTCCATTCAGTCTTTCCTTCGGGCGACGATGCAAATAAAAGGTGGCAACCAATCGACGAGTGGCCTTTTGCGGTGGCCTATCCTACTGAGGGTAGCTGAACACCACCACTCGGAATGCGTAATTCGGGAAAATGTTGTGGTTATTACTACATTTTTCCTTGAGTGATACCTTGAAAAAAGGTATTTGTAGCTTAACTTGATAAAAGAACAAACATCATGCCTTTGATAACCGTAGAACCCTGCACCTTTGCCCTGTTTGGCGCCTTGGGTGATCTGGCGCTGCGCAAGTTATTTCCTGCCCTCTATCAGCTCGATGGCGCCGGCCTCCTGCACGACGATACCCGCATCCTGGCCTTGGCCCGCGAAGCCGGGTCCGCGCAGGACCACCTGGCCCATATTGAAAAAGAACTGCGCAAGTACGTTGGCAAGGAGCTCGACGAAGCCATCGCCCAGCGCTTCCTGGCTCGTCTGACCTACGTACACGTCGATTTCAAGAATGCAGCCGACTATGTCGCCCTGGCAGAAATCGCCGGCACTGCGCAAACCCTGATCGCCTACTTCGCCACGCCTGCGGCGGTGTATGGCGCGATCTGCGAGAACTTGTCCAAGGTCGGCCTGGCAGAAAACACCCGCGTGGTGCTTGAAAAACCCATCGGCTCGGACCTCGAGTCCTCGCGCAAGGTCAACGACGCCGTGGCGCAGTTCTTCCCGGAGAACCGCACCTACCGCATCGACCACTACCTGGGCAAAGAGACCGTCCAGAACCTGATCGCCCTGCGTTTCGCCAACAGCCTGTTCGAAACCCAGTGGAACCAGAATTACATTTCCCACGTGGAAATCACCGTGGCCGAGCAGGTTGGCATCGAAGGCCGTTGGGGCTACTTCGACAAGGCTGGCCAACTGCGGGACATGATCCAGAACCACCTGCTGCAACTGCTTTGCCTGATCGCCATGGACCCGCCGGCCGACCTGTCTGCCGACAGTATCCGCGACGAGAAGGTCAAGGTGCTCAAGGCCTTGGCGCCCATCAGCCCGGAAGGCCTGACCACTCAAGTGGTGCGCGGCCAGTACATCGCCGGCTACAGCGCCGGCAAGCCGGTACCGGGTTACCTGGAAGAAGACAACTCCAACACCCAGAGCGACACCGAGACCTTCGTTGCCCTGCGTGCCGATATCCGTAACTGGCGTTGGGCCGGGGTGCCGTTCTACCTACGTACCGGCAAGCGTATGCCGCAAAAGCTGTCGCAGATCGTCATCCACTTCAAGGAACCGTCCCACTACATCTTCGCCCCCGAGCAGCGCCTGCAGATCAGCAACAAGCTGATCATCCGCCTGCAGCCGGACGAAGGTATTTCCTTGCGCGTGATGACCAAGGAACAGGGCCTGGACAAGGGCATGCAACTGCGCAGCGGCCCGCTGCAACTGAATTTTTCCGACACCTATCGCAGCGCACGGATCCCGGATGCCTACGAGCGTTTGCTGTTGGAAGTGATGCACGGCAATCAGAATCTGTTTGTTCGTAAAGATGAAATCGAAGCCGCGTGGAAGTGGTGTGACCAGTTGATCGCCGGGTGGAAAAAATCCGGTGATGCACCCAAGCCGTATGCGGCGGGTTCCTGGGGGCCGATGAGCTCCATTGCACTGATCACGCGGGATGGGAGGTCGTGGTATGGCGATATCTGATTTGAAACTGCCTCAGGGGGTAACGCCCCATGAGTTCCGCACGCCGGCGCTGCTGGCAGAAGGCTTGGCCACTGATGTGGCCGAGCAACTGCGCACGGCCATCAGTGCCCGTGGCGAGGCGACATTGGTGGTGTCCGGTGGCCGTAGCCCCGTGGCCTTTTTCCAGCACTTGGCCAAGCAGGGCCTGGACTGGTCCAAAGTGACCATCACCCTGGCCGACGAACGCTGGGTGCCGGTGGAGCACGCCGATAGCAATGCAGGCCTGTTGAAGCAGCATCTCTTACAAGGCCCGGCGGCCAAGGCCAGGTTTTTGAGCCTTTACAGCGCAGCCGCCAACCTTGAAGAGGCTGCCGAGCAGGCCGATCGCCTGTTGGCCGAATTGCCAGTTATTGATGTGTTGGTGTTGGGCATGGGCGATGACGGTCACACCGCGTCGCTGTTCCCCAATAGCCCAAATCTTACTGAAGCGTTGCAGGCCGACGGGACCCGCCGTTGCTGGCCGATGCTGGCGCCGACCGTGCCACATCAGCGCCTGACCATGAGTCGCGCGTTGCTAGCCACGGCGAACTACACCGTGCTGTCGATTTCCGGCAGCTCGAAACTGACCACCTTAAGCGCCGCGCTGGCCAGTGACGACGTTGCTGCCATGCCGATTCGCGCGTTTTTGCAACCTACATTAGAGATTTACTGGTGCCCATGAGCCAAGGATCAGCCGCTATGAAAAGCCCTCAACCGACCGTTTCCATGGCGGATAAAGTTGCCCTGATCGACAGCCTCTGCGCCAAGGCGCGGATTTTGCCGGTGATTACCATCGCCCGCGAACAGGACATCCTGCCGCTGGCCGATGCCCTGGCAGCCGGTGGTTTGACCGCATTGGAAGTGACCCTGCGTTCCGAGTTTGGCCTCAAGGCCATTCAGGTACTGCGCGAGCAACGTCCTGAATTGTGCACCGGCGCCGGCACCGTGCTGGATCGCCACATGCTCGAAGCGGCAGAAGTGGCCGGCTCGCAATTTATCGTCACCCCAGGCATCACTCGCGACTTGCTGGAAGCCTCGGTGCACAGCCCGATTCCGCTGCTGCCAGGTATCAGCAATGCCTCTGGCATCATGGAAGGCTATGGTTTGGGGTATCGGCGCTTCAAGCTGTTCCCGGCTGAAGTCAGCGGTGGCGTGGCCGCCATCAAGGCGCTGGGCGGCCCGTTCGGCGAAGTGAAATTCTGCCCGACCGGCGGCGTCGGCCCGGCCAATATCAAGAGCTACATGGCGTTGAAAAACGTGATGTGCGTGGGTGGCAGCTGGATGCTGGACCCTGAGTGGATCAAGAACGGCGACTGGGCCCGTATCCAGGAAGTCACCGCCGAGGCGCTGGCGCTGCTGGATTGATCTGAGTTAACGAATCGTTGTTGCAGTGCTTAACGGCATTTTTGCGGCGCACTTGGTCGGTGTGCCGCTTTTTTTTGCCTTGAGAAAGCCTCAAATATAACGCTGTTCTAAATGTGGGAGGGGGCTTGCCCCCGATAGCGGTGTGTCAGCTACAGCTATGTTGACTGACACTCTGCCATCGGGGGCAAGCCCCCTCCCACATTTTAATCTGCGTTCAATTCGGTGATGGCGTTGACCAATACGGCGATATCCGTGGCTGAAGTCACCAACCCCGGCGTCACCCGAATACAGGTGCCAAACGCCGCGCCCACTCTGGTGGTGGTAAACAGGCCGTAATCCCTGAGCAAGCGATCCACCATCACCTGCTGATCCCGCCCCACAAACTTGAACGCCGTAATCCCACAGTAAAGTCGCGGATCATCCGGCGTCAGCACTTCGATCCCCGCCAACGGCCGCACCTGGCTCACCCACAGATCCCGCAGGTAATTCACCCGCGCCCCTTTGGCCGCCGAGCCTCCCAAGGCGCGGTGTTCTTCAAACACCAGCGGCAAGGTCATCAATGCGGGAAAATTCGGCGTGCTGTAGGACGTACGTGCGCGCACATCGGTGGCGGGGTAGTGAAACTCGCCCATGTCCGGGTCGATATCGGCCAGGCGCTCCGGCGCGATGTACAGAAAGCCCAGGGTCAGCGGTGCGCCGATCCATTTGTGCAGGTTGAACCCCGCGAATTGAATGCCCAGCTCGTTGAGGTTGAACTCGATCTGGCCCAGGGCATGGGCGCCGTCGAGGATAACGTCCACTGCATGCTCGCGCGCCAGCTTGGCAATGGCTTCTACGGGCATCACCAGCCCAGTGCGATGGGTTACGTGGGTGAGCGCCATCAGCTTTAAACGTGGGTACTGCGCAAACGCACCGCGATAGGTCTGTACGAGGCTGTCGAAACACGCCGGGTATTCGTGGGACAGTTCGATCACCTCTACGCCACGCACGCCGGCCAGCCAACGCATGGCGCCTTTGACCGTGTCGTACTCCAGGTCGCTGATCAACACCTGGTCGCCCGGTTGCAGGCGGTTGTAATTGCGAATCAGCGACTGCAAGGCTTCGGTGGCGTTGCGGGTAAAAGCGACCGACTCGGGGTCGACATTGATGAACTCGGCCAACTGACGGCGGATCTCGACGTTCTCACCTTGCTCAAAGCGCTGGCGCACGTAGAGCGCGTTACTGCGGTTGATAAACGCAACGTGTTCCAGGTAGTGCGCCTGCACCGCTCGGCTCATGCGGCCGAAGTAGCCGTTCTCCAGATTGATGGGGCCGGGCTCACGCTCATATCGCTGTGCGATAGCGTGCCAGTGGTGTTCGTTATCTGCAGTCCATGGCATGGCGGGGCTCTCAATGGCTAATAACTAATGGCGAGGCGCGGGTTTGCCGTGTTTGGCGCGCAGCGGTTCGAGCAATTCAGAGAGGCCGTTACTGTCGATTTCCTGCATCAGCGCCAGCAAACCGCCTAACTCGCCATGGGGGAAACCTTCACGGGCGAACCAGTTCAGGTACGGGCCGGGCAGGTCGGCGATGATCCGTCCTTTGTATTTGCCGAAGGGCATTTCGCGGGTGATCAGCAATTCAAGTTTTTCGGGGTTCATGAGCATTCAGGTGGATGAGTCGAGACCTTGGAAAATACAGGCATTCTGCATGAAGGCCAAATGACAGATCATGCAAATAACGTACATACAGATGGTTCAATAATTATTAAGTCATTGAAATGTATGAAGAAAATAGTTTTATAAAAGCTGGCACGGGCGCTGCAATCATTAAGGCAAGCTTCTTAACCCGCACAAGGAAATGGAAAATGACTGACATCAATAAAGAATCGATCTCCGTACTCAACGACCTGATCGAAACCAGCAAAGACGGCCAGAAAGGTTTCGCTACTTGTGCTGAAGACATCAAGCATCCAGAGCTCAAAGCGCTGTTCGTAAAGCGCTCCGCTGATTGCGCATCCGCTGCTGCCGAACTGCAAACGGCCGTGCGTGCACTGGGTGGCGATCCGGAGGAGTCGGGCAGCGTCGCTGGCGCTCTGCACCGTGGCTGGGTCGACGTGAAGTCGCTGGTTACCGGTAAGGACGAAGAGGCTGTATTGAATGAAGCCGAGCGCGGTGAAGACCACGCATTGAAGGCTTATAAAGAAGCGATCGAGAAGATCAACAAACACAGCCTGCTGGGTATTCGTGACCTGGTTGAGCGTCAGTTCCACGGCGCACAACGTAACCACGATCAGGTGAAAGCCCTGCGTAACCAGGCTCGCGCTCAGTCGTAAGCTCTACGCAGAAAAAAATGTGGGAGGGGGCTTGCTCCCGATAGCGGTGGACCAGTCACTTTTACAGTGACTGACACTCTGCAATCGGGGGCAAGCCCCCTCCCACATTTGTGCTGTGTGAAACGTTAGATCGAGGTCAGCCGATGGTAATCGGCGGCAGTTCGGTCAACGTCACTACCTGCTGCTTACGCGGCGCCAGAATCTCTGCCTCACCATCCACCACCAATTCATCGCGCTGGTTAAACACGCGAGTGGCAATGCGCACGCGAAACTTGGGCAGTTTCTCGAGAATTTCCAAGCGCACGGTCAGGGTGTCGCCGATCTTCACCGGTTTCTGGAAGCTCATCTGCTGGCCGATATAGATAGTGCCCGGCCCAGGCAGCTCGCAGGCTACGGCTGCGCTGATGAGGGCACCGCTGAACATACCGTGGGCGATACGCTCCTTGAACATGGTCGCCTTGGCGTATTCGGCATCCAGGTGCACAGGGTTATGGTCGCCGGACATCGCGGCAAACAGCTGGATGTCACGCTCTTCCACCAGTTTGCTGTAGCTGGCGGTCTGGCCAACTTCGAGAGCTTCATACGGGGTGTTGGTTACCTGGGTCATCTTTAAGGTGCATCCTGTGGCTAATCGGTAATTATCAGCCATTTTCAAACGGCTGATTTTAAAAGAAAAGTTATTCGCAGCGAGTCGGCCGACGCGAGATCAAGGCCTGGTCGATCCACGTGAGTACATCCCCTGTGACTTGGTCACGGTTGGTTTCATTGAACACTTCGTGACGTGCCTGCGGGTAGACCTTCAATTGCACCTGCTGGCAGCCGGCTTCGCGCAGGGCGTTGGCCAGGTGGGTGAGACGCTTGCCGTCACTCACCGGATCACATTCGCCGCCTGTCACCAGGATCGGCAGGCCTGGGTCGATCTGGGCGAGATTGGACGCTTTGCTGATTTGCTGCAAGCCGCCTAGCAGGTCGATCCACAGTTGGTTGGTGCAACGGAAGCCGCAGAGCGGGTCGTTGATGTATTTGTCCACCTCATCCGGGTCGCGGCTGAGCCAGTCGAACGCGGTGCGGTTGGGCTTGAACGCTTTGTTGAATGAGCCGAACGACAAAAAATCGATCAACGCACTGCGCCCGCGTAAACCCTGGCGCGCCCGTTCGACCCGCGCGATCACCCGTGCGGCACGGTAAAGCGCCACCGGCTGGAAATTTGACCCGCTGAGAATCGCCCCATCCAGGCTGGCGCTGTGGTGCAGCAGGTAGGCCTGGGCGATGTAGCTGCCCATGCTGTGGCCCAGCAGGATGATCGGCAGGCCCGGCTGCTGCTGACCGATGTGCTGGTTGAGGCTGGCCAGGTCGCCTACCACTTTGTTCCAGCCGTCCTGTTCGGCGTACAGGCCCAGGGTGCCTTCATCGGCCGTTCGACCATGGCCGCGTTGGTCTGGCGCATACAGCCCGTAGCCTGCGGCGCATAAGGCTTCGGCCAGGCGCCCATAGCGCCCGCTGTGTTCGGCCATGCCGTGAGAAAGCATCACCAGCGCCTTGGGCTGGCCCTCGGGCATCCATTGATTGACGTACAGGCGGCTGCGGTCATTCGCGGTTAGCCAGAAGGTGCTGTGGTTCATGGCGCTTTCCTTTGCTCAGGGTCGTTGCAGTGTATAGCGCATCCCCGGCAAAACGCCTGATCAGTGCAGGGCCTTGTAGGAAGATTCACGCAATCAATGACACTCTTTCCAGTATTTGCCTGTTTAGCCATAACTGCTAACGTCCCCAAAGCTCCGCTTTTTATGCGGCCGGACACACTCAGGTAAGAGGACAAGAATAATGCAACCTGATTTCTGGAATGACAAACGCGCGGCGGGCGTTCCCAATGACATCGACCTCACGGCCTACAAGTCGGTGATCGAAGTCTTCGAGCGGTCCTGCAAGGCCTTTGCCGACCGTCCGGCATTCAGCAACATGGGCATCACCCTGACTTACGCCGAGCTTGAGCGCCAAAGCGCTGCGTTCGCCGGCTACCTGCAACAGCACACCGACCTCAAGCCCGGCGAGCGTATTGCCGTGCAGATGCCCAACGTGTTGCATTACCCGATTGCCGTATTCGGCGCCCTGCGCGCCGGGCTGATTGTGGTCAACACCAACCCGCTGTACACCCCGCGCGAGATGCGTCACCAGTTCAAGGACGCCGGCGTGCGTGCGCTGGTGTACCTGAACCTGTTCGGTTCGCGGGTGCAGGAGGTGTGTGCCGACACCGAGATCGACTACCTGATCGAAGCCAAGATGGGCGACTTCATGCCTGCTGCCAAGGGCTGGCTGGTCAACACCCTGGTCGACAAGGTCAAGAAGATGGTCCCGGCCTACAACTTGCCCCGCGCAGTTTCGTTCAAGCGCGCATTGCGCATGGGCGCGGGCCTGGGTATTACACGCCACCCGGTGACCCTGGACGACATCGCCGTGCTGCAATACACCGGCGGCACCACCGGCCTAGCCAAGGGCGCAATGCTGACTCACGGCAACCTGGTGGCGAACATGCAGCAGGTGCGCGCCTGCATGTCCCAGACCGGCGAGGACGGCCACCCGTTGATCAAGGAAGGCCAGGAGGTGATGATCGCGCCGCTGCCGCTGTACCACATCTATGCCTTCACCGCGAATTGCATGTGCATGATGGTCTCCGGCAACCACAACGTGCTGATCACCAACCCGCGGGACATCGGCGGCTTTATCAAGGAGCTGAAGAAGTGGCGCTTCACTGGGTTGCTGGGGCTCAACACCTTGTTTGTGGCATTGATGGATCACCCCGACTTCAAGACCCTCGATTTCTCCCATCTCAAGCTCACCAATTCCGGCGGCACTGCGTTGATCAAGGCTACCGCCGAACGCTGGGAACAGATCACCGGCTGTGCAATAGGCGAGGGCTACGGGCTGACAGAAACCTCACCGGTGGCCAGTACCAACCCCTACGGCAATAAATCGCGCCTGGGCACCGTGGGTATTCCGGTACCGGGCACCGCGATGAAAGTGATCGATGACCAGGGCGTCGAACTGCCCATGGGCGAGCGTGGCGAGTTGTGCATTAAAGGCCCGCAGGTCATGAAGGGATACTGGCAACAGCCGGCGGCTACTGCCGACACGCTCGATGCCGACGGTTGGCTCAAGACCGGCGACATTGCCGTAATCGATGACGATGGGTTTATCCGCATCGTTGACCGCAAGAAAGACCTGATCATCGTCTCGGGTTTCAATGTGTACCCCAACGAGATCGAAGACGTGGTGATGGCCCACCCGGCGGTGGCCAATTGCGCGGTGATCGGCGTGCCGGACGAGCGCACGGGGGAGGCGGTGAAGCTGTTTGTGGTGGCACGTGCCGAAGGAGTGAGCCTTGAAGAGTTAAAGGCGTATTGCAAGTCCAACTTCACGGGGTACAAGGTGCCCAAGCATATTGTGCTGAGGGAGTCGTTGCCGATGACGCCGGTGGGCAAGATTCTGCGGCGGGAGCTGCGCGACATCGCTTGATTTGAAATAGGCTCAAAATGTGGGAGGGGGCTTGCCCCCGATAGCGTTGTGTCAGTCATTGGATTTTTGGCTGAAACACTGCAATCGGGGGCAAGCCCCCTCCCACATTTGTTTTGTATTGCCTTGGAGGCCTTGTTCCAGAGCCTTTTTCGGGAGGATTTAAACTGTGACCAAATATTGTCCTACAGTCGTGTTTATGACTGTGAGGCCCCTCTTTGGCTCTAGGCGGCCCCTGGCAAAGCTGCTACTCTCGGCGCGCTTTGTGACATCTCGGCCTGCTTGAAAGCGCCAGACTCACCTAAAAAACATACACCAATAATAATCGCATCAAATGCGATGAAGAATTCGCGTCGCTGAATTCGTGTCGCTGAGGAGTGGGCTTCCATGAACGAAGACTTTTGGAAGGATAAGTACCCCGCCGGGATTGCTCCAGAGATCAATCCAGACGAGTATCCAAATATTCAGGCGGTACTGAAACAGTCCTGCCAGCGCTTCGCCAACAAACCGGCTTTCAGCAACCTGGGCAAGACACTCACCTACGGTGAGCTGTACGAGTTGTCCGGCGCCTTCGCCGCGTATCTGCAACAGCACACCGACCTCAAGCCCGGCGATCGCATCGCCGTGCAATTGCCCAACGTCCTGCAATACCCGGTCGCCGTATTCGGCGCCATCCGGGCCGGCTTGATCGTGGTCAACACCAACCCGCTGTACACCGCGCGGGAAATGGAACACCAATTCAACGACTCCGGCGCCAAGGCGCTGGTCTGCCTGGCCAACATGGCCCACCTGGCAGAGAAGGTCGTACCCAAGACCGCCGTCAAGCATGTGATCGTCACCGAAGTCGCCGACCTGCTGTCGCCGTTCAAGCGCCTGCTGATCAACAGCGTCATCAAGTACGTGAAGAAAATGGTCCCGGCCTATCACTTGCCCAAGGCGATCAAATTCAACGACGTGCTGGCCAAGGGGCACGGCCAACCGGTCAGCGATGCCAATCCGGTCAGCAGCGATGTGGCGGTGTTGCAATACACCGGCGGCACCACCGGCGTGGCCAAGGGCGCGATGCTCACCCACCGCAACCTGGTCGCCAACATGCTGCAATGCAAGGCGCTGATGGGCTCCAACCTTAACGAAGGCTGCGAGATCCTGATTACGCCGCTGCCGCTGTACCACATCTATGCGTTCACCTTTCATTGCATGGCGATGATGCTGATCGGCAACCACAACATCCTGATCAGCAACCCGCGTGACTTGCCGGCGATGGTCAAGGAATTGTCCAAGTGGAAGTTCAGCGGCTTTGTCGGCCTGAACACGCTGTTCGTGGCGCTATGCAATAACGAGGCGTTCCGCAAGCTGGACTTCTCGGCGCTCAAAGTCACCCTGTCGGGCGGCATGGCCCTGCAACTGGCGGCGGCTGAGCGTTGGAAGGCCGTCACCGGCTGTGGCATCTGCGAAGGCTACGGCATGACCGAGACCAGCCCGGTGGCCACGGTGAACCCGATCCAGCATATCCAGGTCGGCACCATCGGCATTCCCGTACCGTCCACCGTGTGCAAGGTGATTGCCGACGACGGCACCGAACTGGCCCTGGGTGAAACCGGCGAGCTGTGCGTCAAGGGCCCGCAGGTGATGAAGGGCTACTGGCAGCGCCAGGACGCCACCGACGAAATGCTCGACAGCGAAGGCTGGCTCAAGACCGGCGACATCGCGATCATCCAGCCCGATGGCTACATGCGCATTGTCGACCGCAAGAAGGACATGATCCTGGTCTCGGGCTTCAACGTGTACCCCAATGAGCTCGAAGACGTACTGGCGGGCCTGCCGGGCGTGCTGCAATGCGCGGCCATCGGCGTGCCTGACGAGAAGTCCGGGGAGATCATCAAGCTCTTTATCGTGGTCAAGCCGGGTGCGACCCTGACCAAAGATCAGGTGATGGAGCACATGCGCGCCAACGTCACGGCGTACAAAGTGCCCAAAGCCGTGGAGTTCCGCGATGCGTTGCCGACGACCAACGTGGGCAAGATCCTGCGGCGGGAGTTGCGGGATGAAGAGTTGAAGAAGCTCGGTCTTAAAAAGTAACGCAATCCAAATGTGGGAGGGGGCTTGCCCCCGATGGCGGTGTATCAGTCACCAGATGCAGTGACTGACACTCAGCTATCGGGGGCAAGCCCCCTCCCACATTTTTTGACCGCATTCTTACAGGGAGAAGTGGGCGAAGCCCACGTTAGCACCGGCTGGGCGCACATCCTTCAAGAACGAATCCTTGTCCGCGCTCAGCTCCAGCGTAATCTCCGGCTTGCGCTTGCCCGCATTACGCACCACCAACCCTTCGATATGCTCGCGCAAGAACGCCGTCGGCACCTTCAGGTGCAGCAACTGGTCGGTCTCGGCGTTGTGCATCAACAAGTGAATCCACTCGTACTGGCCCACGGCAATGCGACCCAGCGGCAGGTCGAACCACCAGATGTTGCGCTTTTGGTCCAGGTCGGTGAAGTGGCAGTTGTTGACGCCGAGTACGGCACCGCCCAGTTCGGTGTTTCTGCGGGCGATGGCCTGTGCTTTATTGAGTTTCATAACCTTCCTACGGGATCTGTTATTCAGCGATATGGCCTGAATGTGCCGGGCATTCTCGTGGGTTGGCTGCAAAACATAAAGCCAAACCTGCGGCCGGCGATGAAATGCCTGCACAAAATAATTGAAACTCTGCCGAACCGCCTCGGGTCAATCTCTAGGTAATGACCAAAACCCTTGAATGTTCTATCGGAGAAATACCATGGGCAGCACAGCGGATAAGGCAAAAGGTTTGAAAGACGAAGCCGTCGGCAACATCAAGCAAGGCGTCGGCAAAGTGACCGGTAACGACAAACTGCGCGCCGAAGGCGTCGTGCAGGAAAAGAAAGGTGAAGTCGAGCAAGCAGTCGGCGACACCAAGGACGCTGTCAAGAAAGCGACCAAGTAGGCCTGCCTTTGAGCAGCCACGACGGCCATCCACGGATGGCCGTTTTTGTATCAGTTGTTGTGGTTAAGTTTCGAAATTGTTTCAGGGTCGCCAAATAGGCTACCTTGATGTAGAAAACGGCCCCTGAGTCGCCCATGAACTCGACCTTTTGCGGCGAAAGGAGACGCTATGCTTTTTCCGGTGTTACAAAATCTCAAGTTGCATAAAGTGCTGGTGCGCACCGTCAAGGAATTCGTCGACGACGAGATGCCCACCTATGCCTCGGCACTGGCTTACCAGATGCTGTTTTCCCTATTCCCCTTCCTTCTTTTCCTGATCGCCCTGATTGGTTTCCTGCACTTGCCGGACTTTTTCAGCTGGCTGCGCCTGCAATCGGAACTGGTGTTGCCGCCCCAGGCCCTGGAGCAGGTCAACCCGGTGATCGATCAGCTGCAACAGTCCAAGGGTGGCCTGCTCTCGGTGGGTATCGTGATCGCGCTGTGGACCGCTTCAGCGGGTGTGCGCCTGATGATGAGCGCCATGAACGCCGCCTACGATGTGGTCGAAGGTCGGCCGATCTGGAAGCGCTTTCCGTTGTCGATTTTCTACACCGTGGGCATCGCCGGCATGCTGCTGGCCGCCGCCGCGTTGATGGTGCTTGGCCCGCAGGTGATGGAGTGGTTGGCCGGGCAGATCGGCATGCAGGAATTCGTGGTCACTCTGTGGACCATCGTGCGATGGCCGCTGATCGTGATCCTGCTGATGTTCGCCGTGGCCCTCATGTATTACGTGATGCCCGATGTGGAGCAGAAGTTTCGCTTCATCACCCCAGGCTCTGTACTGGCGGTGGTGGTGTGGATCGTCGCGTCCCTGGGCTTTGGCTACTACGTCAAAACCTTCGCTGACTACAACGCCATGTATGGCAGTATCGGTGCGATCATTGTCCTGCTGCTGTACTTCTATATTTCTGCCGCCGTGCTGCTGTTGGGCGCGGAGATGAATGCGGTCATCGAACACATGTCCGCCGAGGGCAAGGACCCCGGTGAAAAGGAGTTCGATGAACCCGGCCACACCGATGAAAAACAGCACGTCTCAGGCCTAGGCCGGGACCACTCCAAGCCCACTACCGATGAAGTCTGATCGATGATCCGTGAAATCCTGAAAATGGGCGACGAGCGCCTGCTGCGTATCGCGCCACCGGTACCCCCGGAAATGTTCGACAGCCCTGAGTTGTGGCAATTGATCGATGACATGTTCCAGACCATGGAACACGTAGGCGGTGTGGGTTTGGCCGCGCCGCAGATTGGCGTTGACCTGCAGCTGGTGATCTTTGGTTTCGAAGCCAGTGAACGTTACCCCGACGCACCGCCGGTGCCGCAGACCATCCTGATCAACCCGCTGATCACGCCGTTGAGCCCTGTAGTGGAAGAGGGCTATGAAGGCTGTCTGTCGGTGCCCGGCCTGCGTGGGGCGGTGGACCGTTATCAGCAAATTCGCTATGAAGGGTTTGATCCGAAGGGTGAGCCGATTGTGCGGATGGCTGACGGTTTTCATGCGCGGGTGGTGCAGCACGAGTGCGATCACCTGATCGGGCGGTTGTACCCGTCGCGAATCACTGACTTCACCAAATTCGGGTTTATCGAAGTGATGTTTCCCGATATGGACCCAACAGCCGACGAGTAACCCTCAGACACAATGAGATTTAAATGTGGGAGGGGGCTTGCCCCCGATAGCTGAGTGTCAGTCACTGCATCTGGTGACTGATTCACCGCTATCGGGGGCAAGCCCCCCTCCCACATTTAGTCTGTATTTCAAGTTGGGTTATTGGGTTGGCTTGATGAACCGCAACGTCATCCGATCCGACTCGCCAATCGCCACATACTTGGCCTTATCCTGTTCCCCCAGCTTCAAGGTCGGCGGCAATGTCCACACACCCGCCGGGTAATCCTTAGTGTCCTTCGGGTTGGCATTCACCTCACTTTGCCCCGCCAGCTTGAACCCGGCGTCGGTCGCCAGCTTCACCACCTGCGCGGTAGTCAGATAGCCGCTGTCCTTGATCGCTTCCAGATCGGCGCCGTCTTTGGCCCGGTGGTCTTCCACACCCAACACGCCGCCAGGTTTTAGCACGCTGTAGAAGGCGCTGAAGGTAGCTGAAGCCGTATCGGCCGCGACCCAGTTATGCACATTGCGAAACGTCAGCACCGCATCCGCCGACGCGGGTTTGCCGAATACCGGTGCCTTGGGATCAAACTCGAGCACCTGCGCCTTGCCATACCGCGCCGGGTCAGCCGCAAATTTCTTCTTCAGGTTCTCTTCGGCGGTACGCGCATACGCACTGCTGCTCGCTGCCTGAACAGCGGCGATGTAGTGCCCATGGTCCTTGAGCAATGGCGCCAGCACTTCGCTGTACCAACCGCCGCCTGGGGTGATTTCTATCACTGTCTGCTTGGCCCCGAGGCCAAAGAATTCCAGGGTCTGCTGCGGGTGGCGGTAGCCGTCGCGGGCACTGTTGGCCGGGTCCCGCCAGTTACCGGCGAGTACGCTTTGGTACTGCTTGGCGCTGATGGGCGCGTCGGCGGCCTGGGTGAACGTCGGGAGGAGGAGGGCGGTAAGGGACAGCGCTGCAAACGTCGTTTTCATGATCATCCGAAAAGTGGGCCACTGTGCCGTCGAGGCTAGCATGGGCCCGCTATCGGCTGATCACACATTATCTAAGGTCGACCTCACCAACGGTTCTAAGCCCATGGCGATCATGGGTTTGTTGCGTTTGTAGCGTACCAATCGTTCATTGAGGGATTGCGGGAGCACCGTGTCCTGAGTGAACCCCATGCGGCGATACAGTCCCTCCAGGTCCGGATGGCATAAGAGCCACACCGTCCCGTCCCGAACCGCCACCGCCTCAGCAATCAACTTCGCAGCCACTCCCTGGCCGCGATATGCCGGGTCTACAAACACCCCGGTCAGCCATTGCCCACCCACCACCGGCGTCAGGCACAAGCCTGCGACAATCTCGCCCTCGCGCGCCACCCACAAACGCCCGCCCTTGAGCGCCTTCATCGATGAGTTGTGGCTGCGGTAAAACTTGTTCAGCAGCGGCCATAGAGGCTCTGCCAGCAGATCGATGGTCAACTCGGGCATGGTGTTCAGGCAGCGTAATGGAGGGGCGGGGATTATAAGCGCCTTCTGCCTGGCAATAGGTGGTATACCCACTGCTACATCCCCTTACAGTGGAGTACGCATCATGGCCAAAGGTATGGATTCAAAGAAAGCCGCGAAGAAAAAACCGGCAAAGACCGCCGATGAAAAACGCGCGGACAAGAAAGCCAAGAAATCCGAGACCGGCTTGTTCGGTCACTAACCGCAAGAGCCTCCCCCTTACGCTCAGGGCGACAAGCCCGTGCCCTGAGCTGGCGCATACCGCTAACGCTCGACTCGTGACCTTGCATAGCGCCACGGCCTGTCTATGCTCACCCAGAACCGTTGATAACGCTTGGCATATAGAGCGATTCGGATGGTTGTTTCCCCAATAAACGAATGGAATGCGCCTTCCAGGCGCCGGGAATCAAGGGTGATCCGACAATGTTCAACCTCCATCATAAATCCGACCTGCAACAAATCGAACGTTTCTCCTGCGCCCTTACCGAAGCCAACGCCAAGCTCGCCGCCATCAGCCGTTCCATGGCAATGATCGAGTTCGACCGCAATGGTGTGATCCTCGACGCCAACGACCACTTCTGCAAAACCATGGGCTACAGTGCCGAGGAGATCCGTGGCAAACACCATCGGGTGTTCTGCGAAGAGGCCTACACCCATACCGAGGAATACGCCAAGTTGTGGCGCGACCTGGCGCGGGGCGAGGCCATCAGTGGCACGTTCATGCGCCTGAACAAGCGCGGTGAAGAAGTGTGGCTTGAAGCCAGCTACATGCCGGTGCTTGACAGCGAAAAACAGGTGCTGAGTGTGATCAAGGTGGCGTCGGACATTTCGGCGCGGGTTCACCACGAACACGAAAACCAAAGCCTGATCGACGCCATCAGCCGCTCTATGGCGGTGATCGAGTTCACGCCCCAAGGGCAGATCCTCAACGCCAACGACAACTTTTTGCGCACCGTGCAATATTCCCGCGAAGAGATCATCGGCCAACACCACAGTATGTTTTGCCACCGCAGCGAAGTGGAGTCGCCGGCCTACAAGGCCTTTTGGGCGTCCCTCAACCGTGGCGAATACCACTCGCACCGTTTCGAGCGCAAAAACAAATACGGCAAGACCCTGTTTCTGGAAGCGTCCTACAACCCGATCTTCGACACCAACGGGCGCCTGTACAAAGTGGTGAAGTTCGCCAGTGACATCACCGATCAGGTGACCACCCTGCGCAACGCCGCCGATTCGGCGCACGCCACCTCCGTCCAGAACGACGCCTGCGCCCGGAAAGGCTCGGAGGTGGTGCAGCAAACCGTGCAGATTATCGAAGAAATTTCCCACGACCTGAACGAGGCGGCCAAGAGCATCGATGCGGTAAGCAAGCAGTCCGACATCATCGGCGCGATTGTGCAGACGATCCGCGGCATCGCCGAGCAGACCAATATGCTTGCACTCAACGCCGCCATCGAAGCCGCGCGGGCCGGTGAGCATGGCCGTGGGTTTGCGGTGGTGGCCGATGAAGTGCGCACCCTCGCAGCCCGCACCAGCCAGGCCACGGTGGAGATCGTAGAAGTGGTGCGCAAGAACCACGACCTGTCGCTCAGCGCGGTGTCGAGTATGCAATCGAGCTTGAGCCGCACGGGGCTGGGGGTGGAGCTGGCGAACGAGGCGGGGCAGGTGATCCTGGAAATTCAGGAAGGCTCACGGCACGTGGTGGATGCGATCGGGCAGTTCAACTCGACGTTGCAACTGCAATAACATCGATCAATGTGGGAGCTGGCTTGCCTGCGATACAGGCACCTCGGTGCTTCAGATGTACCGAGGCGATGCAATCGCAGGCAAGCCAGCTCACATAAGCCTGCTTTCACATTGGACCAGTGCTGTGGCTTAGATCGCTGCCAGTGTTGCTTTTACAGTTTGCTCTGGGTCAGTGGCTTTGGCCGTTAGTTGCTGCTCTTGTTGCTGCTTCACACGGTCGGCCACTTGCTTGGAAATCGCATCCTGCTTTTCCTGGGACATGTTCTGTACATCCGCCTCGGTCAAACCTTGCTCCTTGAGCAGTTGTTCGCGGATGCGTTCGGCCGGGGTCTTGCTCATGTAGTCGGTGAACTCCGAGCGTGCCGCAGACGTGGCGCTGGTGGCTGGCACATCCGTGGTGCTGGCCTGCAACTGCACGCGGGTCTTGGCGAAGGCTTCATCGATACGGTCGGCAGCCTTGTCCAGTTCCTTCTGCGCGGCCGGTACGGTCACACTTTGCTGCGCGGCTTGCAGGGCGCCGCTGTACAGCGCACTGGCGGCGGCGTTGGCCGGGTCCATGTCCGAGCGTTTGAGCTGTTGCACGGTGGTCACGGCTTGGGTGTTGTTGTTAACCAGCATGATCGGTCACCTGTGGAAATATACGTGTGCCACAGGTGGAGCAAATAGCGTGCCGGGCCGCAAGTGCCCGGTTTTGTTGGGTGGGCGGTGACCGCTGCGGCAAGACTTGTCCCGCAGGCGGCCAGCCGTTGCCGTCAATGGGCGATATTTTCCAGGGCCAGGTTGCGCGTACGCGGCCCGAACCAACTGATGGTGATCATCACGATCAACATGCTGCTGGCGATAAACGCCAACACCCCAGGCGTGCCCAGGTGTTCGAGGATAAAGCCGATCAACAGGCTGCTGAACACCGTGGACAAGCGGCTGAACGAATAGCAAAACCCCACTGCCCGCGCACGGATGTTGGTGGGGAACAGTTCGCTCTGGTACGAGTGATAACTGAAGCTCAGCCAGGCGTTGCAGAACGTGATCATCACCCCGCAGATCACCAGCCCCACCGCCGTGGTTTGCAGCGCGAACAAGCTGCCGAAGATCATCGCGCCCAGGGCCGAGCCGACGATCTGCCATTTGTTTTCAAAGCGGTTGGCCACCTTCACGAACAGCAGCGGCCCCAACGGGTAGGCGAGGGTGATGATGAACGCGTAGAGCAAACTGTGGGTCACGCTCACGCCCTGGCCGGAAAGCAGTGCGGGCAGCCAGTTGCCGAAGCCGAAGAAACCGATGGCCTGGAACACATGGAACACGATCAGCATCAGGGCGCGGCGGCGGTAGGGGGGTTGCCAGATATCGGCAAAACGGCCGCTGCCTTGCACGCTGACGGCTTCCTGCTCGGGTTCATCCAGCGGTTTGCCGTGGTCCTTCTGGCAGCGCGCTTCCAGGTTATCCATGATCGCTCCGGCTTCGTCGAAGCGGCCCTTTTGTGCGAGCCAGCGCGGTGACTCTGGCAGACGTTTGCGCAGGTGCCAGATAAACAGTGCAAACACTGCACTGCTCAATACCACCCAGCGCCAGCCCGACACCCCGAACGGCGCCTGTGGCACCAGCCACCACGACATCAACGCCACCGCCGGCACCGATAGGAACTGGATGAAAAACGCGAAGGCAAACGCCGAGCTGCGCATGCGCTTGGGCACCAGTTCCGAGAGGTAGGCGTCGATGGTCACCAGCTCGATGCCCAGGCCAATGCCCACCAGGAAGCGCATGCAGATAATGCCCATGGCGGAGGTCTGGATGCCCATCAGCACGGTGGCGATGGTGTACCAGATGAGCGCGAAGGTGAAAATCGCCCGGCGGCCGAAGCGGTCGGCGAAGGGGCTGAGCAGGCTGGCGCCGAGGAACAGGCCCAGGAATGTGGCGGAAGCGAATGCAGCCTGGTCGGAGAAACCGAAGACGCCCTCTTTGCCGGTATGGAAAATCCCGTCACTGATCAGTCCGGGGCTGATGTAAGCCGTCTGGAACAGGTCATACAGCTCGAAAAAACCGCCGATGGACAGCAGCGCCACCAGGCGCCAGACGGTGGCAACGGCAGGCAGGCGGTCGATGCGCGCGCTGATATGGGCGGCACGGCGCGGGTCGATGCCGTCGGTGGCAGAGGCGGTGAGAGTGGACATGGTGGGAGATTCCAGGGGCAGTGACCTGGAATCTTAGCTGGCTAACGGAAATCGGTGCTTGTGAAGTTGTGCTTGTTTGGCGGCACATTCACCGATTTATTGCGCCTAGGCCTCACTTTCGACGCTTTTGTGGCGCGGGGAGTCAGTAGGTGATGGGAATCTGAAATTCCTGAAACGCATCATCCTGAGGGTGGTAACCCAATACCCGCGTGGTTTCGCTCAGGTCCAGGCGCTTGAAGCGGTTGTCGGAAATGCCGTGTGCGATCAGGTACTTCACGCCCTCGGCTTCCAGCGAACGTTGCAGCAGGTGCACCGCATCGCGAGGGCTGAGCCAGGCGCTGAGGTCGCGGGCGTTGTTCAGGTCGTGGGTTTCGGGGAATTCGAAGGCGCCGATGCGCAGGGCAATGGTCGACAGCGATGTTTTGGCGGCGTAGTAGCCACACAGCGCCTCGCCGTAGCATTTGCTCACGCCATACAGGTTGGCGGGCATCACTTGCATGCCTGGAGTGATCTGGCGGTCTACCGGGTAGCCTTCGATGGTTTGCGCGCTGCTGGCAAACACCACGCGTTTGACCCCGGCGGCCACGGCGGCTTCGAACAGGTAGGTGGTGGCGAGGATATTGTTGGGCAGCAATTCGTCAAACGAAGCGCTGGCGTGGGGGATGCCCGACAGGTGCACGATCACGTCGATGCCATCGAGCAGGGCGGCCAGGCTGGCTTTATCGCTGAGGTCGGCATGTACAAAACGGTGCTCGCCGAGGGCGAAATCCGGCGCGATGCGGTCGGTGAGGGTGAAGCGGTAGCGGTCTTTCGAAGCTTCGAAAAACGTCTTGCCGATTCTGCCGCAGGCGCCGGTCAGCAGTACCTTGAGTCCTTTCACGGTGTCGTCCTTGTTAATTAGTTATGGCCATCGAGGGCAAAGGCCTGGAAGCCAGGGCGCTGGCTGAGGCGCTGGTAGTACGCCTCGACGGCGGGGTAGGGCGGGTGATCCAGCGGCGCGTTGCGCCAACGGTGCACGGAGAGGCCGATAAGGATATCGGCCAGGCTGAATTCACTGCCGGCCACGTAGGCGCCGGTTTTGATCAGTTGTTGTTCGAGCAGGCCCATTTTGTCGTTCCAGGCCTGCACACCCGCCTGGATGCGCTGCGGGTCCTGGTAGTCGGGGTTTTGACGCACCAGTGCGTGGAACGCGTAGCTCCAGGACGGGTTGAGCTCGGTGGCTTGCCAGTCCATCCACTGCTCGACGCGGGCTCGCGGCGCCGGTTCGGCGGGCAGCAGGTCGTGGCGTTCATAAAGCCCGACCAGGTAACGGCAGATGGTATTGGACTCCCACAACACGCCGTGGTCATCAATCAACACCGGCACTTGGGCGTTGGGGTTCAGCGCCAGGAACTCGGGGGATTGGGTCGGGGTGTAGCCGATGCCCCAGTCCTCGCGGTGATAGTCGATGCCCAGTTCCTGGCAGGTCCACAGCACTTTGCGCACGTTGATGGAGGAGGTGCGGCCGAGGATTTTCAGTGAATGTCCCATGTTGCTTTCCTTGCGATGGAGAGCAGCCAATCTAGCAGGGGTGGTCACAATGTGGGAGGGGGCTTGCCCCCTCCCACATTTTTTGACCGGGCTCGGCTTTGGAAGGGTCAGGTGCTTTCGCGAATCTGGAGTTC
Organism: Pseudomonas viridiflava; assembly: GCF_900583165.1. Classification (GTDB taxonomy): domain Bacteria; phylum Pseudomonadota; class Gammaproteobacteria; order Pseudomonadales; family Pseudomonadaceae; genus Aquipseudomonas. The sequence goes on from NZ_UTKY01000031.1 coordinate 268,643, forward strand.
AAACCCCATATCCACCACCGGCTTGGCCACTTTATTCCCCGCCATGATCGTCAACAAATGTTCCGCCGAGCGCCGCCCAATCGCCTCCCGTGGCGTACTGATGCTGCTCAAGCGCGGCACCATGAAGGACGACGAGGGCAGGTCGTTGAAGCCCAGCACCGCCACGCGTTCCGGTACTTTGATGCCATGGCGCATGGCTTCCAGCAGAGCGCCCTGGGCCAAGTCATCGTTGCCGAAGAAGATTGCATCCACATCGGGATGAGCGGCCAGCAACTGCAGGAACAGTTCGCCGCCCAGCCCTACAGAGGACGGGCGCGGCGTCAAAACTTCCAGCGCCGGGTCGTACAGGCCGGCCTGTTGCAGTGCCCGGCGGAAGCCTTCGCCACGCAGTAACGTGCGCTGATCCAGCTGCGCACCGATATAAGCCAGGCGCTTATGCCCACGGGACAGCAAATGCGCTGCCGCCGTTTCGCCCGCTGCCAATTGCGAAAACCCTACGCAGTTCACTCCGGCATTGGGGTCCAGGTCCATCATGTACACGCACGGTACATTGCTGGCCTCGACCATCCGTCGGGCGCTTTCGGTGCGGTCAAAGCCAGTCAGCAGCAAGCCCCGTGGCTGGTAGGCCATGTAGTTTCGCAGGAGGTTTTCTTCTTCGTCGCGCGAATAGTGGGAATTGCCGATCAGCACTTCAAAACCCTTGGGCCGCAGCACTTGGTGGATGGCTTCGAGAGTCTCGATAAACAGCAGGTTGGACAGCGACGGCACAATCACCACCACCGAATGGCTCTGGGCCGAGGCCAACGCACGGGCGGCGGGGTTGACCACGTAGTTCAGTTCACTGGCGGCCTGTTGCACTTTTTCCACCAGTTCGGTGGCCACGGTGCTGATACCGCGCAGGGCGCGGGAAGCGGTGATCGGGCTGACGCCAGCGAGGCGGGCTACTTCATTAAGGGTTGGGCGACCCGTGGTGCGCAATTTTTTATCGTTCTTGGAGGTCATCAGGCGGCTTGCCAAACAAAAATCGAGGCACTAAGGTAGCGCTGTCTCCAAAAGGCTGCAAATTCTTGAATTACGGGTTGCCTGATCCGGTCTGATTTTGCGTAAGCCGATTGGAGTGGATGCACGCGTCACTCCCAAAAAAAGACAAGACGGCGCGGGAAAAGCCTGTTTTTGCACTAGCCTTACAGCGTGCAAAGGTAGCGCTATCTGCGTCCTGAGGTGTTTCATGAGTCAACCTGTTACTGCCCTGGTCATCATGGGTGTTGCTGGCTGTGGCAAGACCAGCGTCAGCGAGGCCGTGTGCCGCTTGAACGGCGCCACCGCCATTGAAGGCGACAGCTTCCACCCCGCCGCGAACATCGAAAAGATGAGCGCCGGCCACCCCCTCGACGACGACGACCGCGCCGGCTGGCTCGACATCCTCTGCGATGAACTGCGCCGCTCGCTCAAGGCCGGCCAACACCCGGTCCTCACCTGTTCAGCTCTCAAGAAGAAATACCGCGACCACCTGCGCGAAGCCGCGCCGGGCTTGGGCTTCGTGTTTCTGGAATTGACCCGTGAAGTCGCCTCCGACCGTGTGTCCCATCGCCCCGGCCATTTCATGCCGGCAAGCCTTATAGACAGCCAGTTCGCCACCCTTGAATCGCCCGTGGGCGAGCCGCTGACCCTGGCCCTCAACGCCAGCGTCGACAGCATCGAGACCTTGGCCGAGCAGACCAACGCCTGGTGGCTGCAACACGGCTTCGAACCTTCCAAGTAATTTTTTGCCAGAAAAGATAGCGCTATCTGCGGCAGGAAATTCAACACCCGCTTTAATAACAACAACAAACAGGAGAGACCCCCCATGTTTGGCATGTCCCACGAGTCTTACCTGCTGCTTGATGCAGTGGTCACTATCATCGGGTTGATCGTTCTGATCACCAAGTTCAAGGTGCACCCGTTCATTGCCCTGATCATCGCGGCCGGCTTTCTCGGCCTGACCTCGGGCATGCCCGTGGACAAGATCATCAAGGCGTTCCAGGACGGCTTCGGCGGCGTGCTCGGTTTTGTCGGCATCATCCTCGCGCTGGGCACCATGCTCGGCAAGATGATGGCCGAATCCGGCGGCGCCGATCAGATCGCCCAGACGCTGATCCGCGCCTTTGGCAAAGAGAAGGTGCAGTGGGCCATGATGTTCGCCGCGTTCCTGGTGGGCATCCCGCTGTTCTTCGAGATCGGTTTTGTACTGCTGATCCCGCTGGTGTTCATCGTCGCGCGCCGCACTGGCGTGTCGCTGATCAAGATCGGCATCCCGCTGCTCGCCGGCCTGTCGGCAGTGCACGGCCTGGTGCCACCGCACCCGGGCCCGCTGCTGGCCATTGGCGTGTTTGGCGCGGACATCGGCAAGACCATCCTGTACGGTCTGATCGTCGCACTGCCGACCGCCATCATTGCCGGCCCGATCTTCGGTACATTCATCGCCAAGTACATCCCGGGCAACCCGTCCCAGGAGCTGGTGGACCAACTGGCCCGTGAGTCGGAACACAAAAACCTGCCGAGCTTCAGCATTACCCTGATCACCGTGCTGTTGCCGGTGTTCCTGATGCTGCTCAAAACCTTCGCTGACATCGGTTTGCCAGACGGCCACATCGTGCGCAACTGGATGGACATGATCGGTCACCCGATCTCCGCCCTGTTGCTGGCGTTGCTGCTGTCGCTGTATACCTTTGGCCATCGCCAGGGCATTCACTCCAAGCAGATTCTCAAGCTGCTCGACGCCAGCCTTGCGCCGACCGCTGCGATCATCCTGATCATCGGTGCCGGTGGTGGCTTCAAGCAGATGCTGGTGACCAGCGGCGTGGGCGATGTGATCGGCCATATGGCGGTGAACGCGCAGATCAACCCGATTCTGCTGGCGTGGCTGGTGGCGGCGGTGATTCGTATCGCAACCGGCTCGGCCACCGTGGCAACCATTACTGGCGCGGGCATCGTGGTGCCGGTGGTGGGGATGATTCCGGGAGTTAACCGTGAGCTGCTGGTGTTGGCGACGGGGGCGGGGTCGTTGATCTTGTCTCACGTCAACGATGCGGGGTTCTGGCTGGTAAAGCAGTACTTCAACATGACGGTGGCTGAGACGTTCAAAACGTGGACGGCGATGGAGACTATTCTGTCGGTGGTGGCGTTGATCTTTATCATGCTGTTGTCGTTGGTGGTCTAGAAGTAACAGACACACCGCAACACCAATGTGGGAGGGGGCTTGCTCCCGATAGCGGTGGGTCAGTCACCAGATGCAGTGACTGACACTCAGCAATCGGGAGCAAGCCCCCTCTCACATTCGACCGCATTTCTACAGGTGGATTGGATCAGGCCTTAGTGACCAGCCCATCCGCCCTGAACATCCCCCGAATCCCCCGCACCGCCTGCCGAATCCGGTCCTGGTTCTCGATCAGCGCAAAGCGCACATGATCATCCCCATACTCGCCAAAGCCGATGCCCGGCGACACACACACCTTCGCCTCCAGCAGCAACTTCTTGGCAAATTCCAGCGAGCCCATGGCGGCATATTGCTCGGGAATCTTGGCCCACACGTACATCGACGCCTTGGGGTTTTCCACCATCCAGCCCAGCTCATGCAGGCCTTTGACCAGCACATTGCGGCGCTGGCGATACTGTTCGGCGATGTCTTTGACGCACTGCTGGTCGCCTTCCAACGCCGCAATCGCTGCGACTTGCAGAGGCGTGAAAGTGCCGTAGTCGTGGTAGCTCTTGATGCGTGCGAGGGCGTTGACCAGTTCGGGGTTACCCACCATGAAGCCGATGCGCCAGCCGGCCATGTTGTAGCTTTTGGACAGGGTGAAAAACTCCACCGCAATGTCCTTGGCGCCGGGCACTTGCATGATCGAGGGGGCCTTCCAGCCGTCGTAGACGATGTCGGCATAGGCCAGATCGTGGATCACCAGCACGTCGTACTGCTTGGCCAGGGCGATCACGCGTTCGAAGAAGTCCAGCTCCACGCACTGCGCGGTAGGGTTGGACGGGAAGCCCAAAATCATCATCTTCGGTTTCGGGATCGAGCCGCGAATCGCGCGCTCCAGCTCGGCGAAAAAGTCGACGCCGGGAATCAGCGGCACCGAACGTACCTGGGCGCCGGCAATCACGGCACCGTAGATATGAATCGGGTAGCTCGGGTTGGGCACCAGCACGGTGTCGCCTTGGTCCAGGGTGGCCAGCATCAAGTGCGCCAGGCCTTCCTTGGAGCCGATGGTGACGATGGCTTCCGACTCGGGGTCGATGTCCACTTCATAACGGTCTTTGTACCAGCGTGAAATCGCCCGGCGCAGACGCGGAATGCCTTTGGAGGTGGAGTAGCCGTGGGTGTCTTCACGCTGGGCCACTTGCACGAGTTTTTCAACAATGTGCGGCGGCGTGGGGCCGTCAGGGTTGCCCATGCTCAAGTCGATGATGTCTTCGCCGCGCCGACGCGCAGCCATCTTCAGCTCAGCCGTGATATTGAAAACGTAGGGGGGGAGTCGATCTATGCGCGCAAAGCGGCGCGGCGAACCTTGGTCTGCCATTGTTGCCTCGAAGTACGTAAGCGCCCGGAACCGTCCGAGCGACGTCGGCCACTGCGGTGGCCTGCGGGGCAGACAATACGGTCGATGATGGCCAGTTGTCCAGATGCGTAGGAAAATTTTCTACTTGGAACATCGCCAGGGTATGCCCCTATACTCGATGCGGGTTTGTTCCCTCATAAGAAGGAGACTGTTCGTATGGATCAGCAGACAAAACAACCGTTAGAGCCACGCATGGAAGCAGGCAAGGCGCTGGTGATTGCCGGTGTAAAAGGGCGTTATTCGAAGGCCACAGTGGGGGATATCCCCAAGCTGTGGGAGCTGTTCGACACCTGCATCAAGGACATCAAGCAGCGCGTCGGCGGGGTGACCTATGGCGTGTGCCATAACCCCAATCACGGCGAATTCGATTACATGGCCGGGGTTGAAGTCCCGAGCAAAAGCGACGTGCCGGGCAATTTTGAATGCATTGAAATTCCGCCGCTCAATTATGCGGTGTTCCCGCATTACGGGCCGGTGCAGGCGCTTGAGCAAACGTACGAACGCATCATGTTCGAGTGGCTGCCGCACTCGGGCTACAGGGTTGTGGGGGCGGATTTCGAGCGCTACAGCGCCGACTTTGACGTGCGCAAAGGCACCGGTACGGTAGAGGTCTGGCTACCGGTCGGCGACAAGTAAACTGCCCTCACCCCAGGGCGTTCAGCCCCCAAAGGTGAGTTGGAAGCCCTGCGCCGATTCGCGTATGGCCCTGGCAACGGCAGGCGCTACTCGGCAGTATTCATCTTCGCGCTTGAGCACGACTTCAAGGGTTTCAAGCAACGCTTGAAGTCGTGCTTCGGGGTGTTCGACTTCACAGTTTTTTGCAAACTCAAGGATGCCCAGGCGCGAGGCAAACAGTGACTTGTTGCCTGCCAGGTCCAGGGCCAGTGAGTCTTCGGGAATATACGCAGTGGTGTTCACGATGTCGTAGGCCGGCGCCAGGCGTGTATCAAATTTCACCGGATCGCTGTAGAGCACGCCGAAATTCTTCAAGTGAGCATCGCCGTTACCCACGATGCAGCTCAGGGCGACACTGTCGAACAGTTGGTCAAGCGAGCTACGGATCTGCACCGGCGCACAGAACAGGCGCACGGCCTTGGCGATGGCGGCGTAGCTTTTGCTGTATTTTTGTTCTGCAGAGAGCCCCATCAGTGTGGTCATGTCTTCAAAACCCAGCGGGTTGAGCTGCTCGTCCCGATCAAAGCGCCGCATGATGAACAGCTTATGGTTCTGCGACAGGTAAAACGGCGGCACCGGCAAGCCCGCATCCCGCGCAATGGACATGCACAGGAATTCATTGATGGCCAGCCCGGGAAACTCCTCACGCCCACTCTTGATGATCAGGTCGTTGGTCTTGGAGGTGAATTTCTGCTCGGGTGTTTGAGGCTTTTCCGGTACCAGCACCTTGGGTTGTACACCGGAAATACCCGCCCGCAGGATGTAGCGATCAACCAGGTCGGAAAAGAGATCTTCGGCGCCGTCCCAGGCCAGAATCTCATCGAGATTTTCCCCTGCGGCGGGCGGGCCATTGCGCTGGATCAATTCGTTGACCTGATCCGAAGACACGAACACCCGACCAATCGGCGCACTGCTGCCGGACAGCGCCAGCAGCAACATTGGGTCGACTTTCACGGTCTTGGCGAGACGATTGCGCAGTTGCTCCAGCACGTAACCTTCCGGCAGGTTCATCTGGAAGATGGGGTGAAGCTCCCGGCGGCGATATTCTTCTGCTCGCACTGGCATCGACAGGCCGACTGCGCTGTCTGCCAGCGCTTTGTCGCTGTAGCGAAACAGATAGTCGTCGGCGCTCATCAAGACGCTGCCGCTTTCACCCTGAGGCGTATGCACGCGCAAGCTGGGGTTATTCATTGAACAGGTCTCCCAATTCTTCCAGTGTTGGCAGGGTTACAGGCACCAATTTGAGTTCACTGCCCAGCGCTGCAATCACACGGGCATAGGCATTCATTGAAACCGAAGGGCTTCCCTGTTCAATTTCGATCAGTTTTTGACGTGTTACGCCCGCCAGGTTCGCCAGTTCTGCCTGCTTGTAGCCTCGATTGAGGCGCATCGCCCGGACTTGGTCACCCAGTCGTTGGGTGATAATCGAAGTATCCATGTCACATATTCATTACTTTAAAATGGTTAAGTCATGTATACGTTACATTTTTGGCGTGTCAAGCTTGCTCCGATCAAATACCCAGCTCAGCCTGCGCTCAAACCCGATTCTCCCCCGGTACGCCTCCCCGTTGTCCATCCACCCAAGCCCCAAATACAGCCCCATCGCCGCCACGTTGTCCGCGTCCACCGACAACTCCAACCCCCTGATCTGTGGCCACACCTGCAACGCCGCTGCCGGCAGCGCCTGCAAACAGGCTTTGCCGAATCCGCGGCCTTGCTGGTGCCGGTCCACCTGCAACGCATGCAACGTGGCGCTGTGTTCATCGGCCCAGTGAGGCAGGCAAGGTGGGCGTTTGAGCAGCAGGAACGCTACGGGCAGGCCGTCGGCGAGCAGCGCGAAGCCTTTGACGCTGGTTGGATTGGGATTGACCAGAAGGCTATTCAGTGCGCAGTAGATATCGCCGGAATAGGCCAGCTGTTCGGGGTGAACTTGCAGGGTGTCGAGCTGCTGTTTTTGCAAGAGGCTCAGCGTCTCATAGGGGACGAGGCGGGTTTCCATCGGGGCTGCATCCCAAATACTACAGAGAGGCGGCGATTCTAGCGGGTTTGGCGCTGATCTATAGTGAATACCGTTCGAACACTGAATCCCTGAACACAACAACCCTAAGACTCAGGAGGTTTACCCCATGTCCAGCCAACCAGCCGAATTTGAACTGTCCATCAGCCGCGTGATCGACGCGCCCCGCAGCCGGGTGTTTCGCGCCTGGACCGAACCTGCCTTGCTGCAACAGTGGTGGGGGCCCCACGGCATGACCACCCCGGAGTGCGAAATGAACCTGTGGGTCGGTGGGCTGTTTCGCACCTTGATGCGCGCTCCGGATGGCAGCGAATACCCAACCCAGGGCGTGTTCCTCGAGATCGTCGCGCCTCGGCGGCTGGTGTTTACCGATGCGTTTACGCCGGGCTGGATTCCCTCGGGCAAGCCATTCATGACCGCCGAAGTGATCTTGCAGGAAGTGGAGGGTGACAAGACGCTCTATACCGCCCGTGCCATGCATTGGAGTGCTGAGGATAAGAAAGCTCATGAGGCCATGGGCTTTCATGACGGCTGGGGGCAAAGCCTGGATCGGCTGGTGACGTTGGTGACTGAAGGAATGCGCGATTGAACAGGCTGTAGAAGTGCAAAGTGTGGGAGGGGGCTTGCCCCCGATTGCAGAGGTTCAGTTACAGATAGGCTGGCTGACACACCGCTATCGGGGGCAAGCCCCCTCCCACCTAGAGATGCGCTATCTGGAATAAATTATTCAAGCATCTTGCCCAACAACCAACTCCCCGCCGGCCCCGGCGGGTGATGCCGCGACCACAACGCATCCACTGCCACGAAACGCGGCCAACTGCGCGCCTTGAGCTCCACCAGTTGGCCGCGTGCAAAGCGTTCTACCAGCCAGCGCGGAAGGGGTGTCCAACCAAAACCCAGCTGGGCCATTTCCATCAGCATCAAGTAACTGGGCGCCGACCACACACGCCCGCTGGCACGGATTTCAGTGGGGTTAATGATGCTCGCCAGGCGCAGCTCGCGGTGTTGTTGCAGGGTGTCGGCCGAGATGTTTTGCAGTGTGGCCATCGGGTGTTCGGGTGAGACAAACAGCGCAATCTCCGTGCTTTCCGCCACCGGCGCGCCGGTAAGGTCGGGCGGGTAAACCGCCTGTTTTTCGATAAACGCGATATGTGCCCGGCCGCTTTGTACCAGGGCGATCAGGTCTTCGCATTCGGCGATCAGGCATTCCAGCTCAAGGTCGGGGTAGCGCTGTTCAAAGTGTTTCAGCGCGACTTCGAAGTGGTCGGACTGGTAGGTATCGGACATCGCGATAGTCAGCTTGTGCTCCAAACCTTGGGCCAGCTGGCTCGCCGCCAGTTCCAGGCGACTGTTGGCTTCGAGCACCTGCTCGGCCCGTTGTAGCAGCAGGTGCCCGGCCGGCGTCAGCGTCGGCTTTCGGCTGCTGCGGTCAAACAGCACCACGTCCAGGTCGATTTCCAGGCTGGCTACTGCTGCGCTGACGGTGGACTGGCTCTTGCCCAGCTTGCGCGCAGCCGCCGAAAACGAACCTTGAGTTGCGGCCTGAACGAACGCCTGCAACACCTCATTGGAGGCCATAAGTATCGCCTTGATCGATGGTTATTGGTTATGAAGTATCGGTCTGGTGGGCAATGATGGCAACCGTCTTCACTCACGGAGCCGGGCCATGACCCCTACCAAATCGATGACTGAGCGTGTTTGCCAAGCCCTGGGCTTTGAGGGCCTGGCCCTGTTGATCTGCACCCCGCTGTTGGTGTGGATCACCGGCCGGCCGGCGCTGGAAATGGGCGCTGTCACGTTGGGCCTGAGCCTGCTGGCGCTGAGCTGGAACATCATTTTCAACAGCCTGTTCGACCGTCTCAAAGTGCGCCTGCAACTGGCCGGCGGCGCGTGGACCCGGGTGTTGCATGCGCTGTTGTTCGAAGGCGGGCTGATTATCGTCGCGGTGCCGTTGATTGCGGCCTGGTTGGATATCAGCCTGATCCAGGCGTTTATGCTCGACATCGGTGTACTGCTGTTTTTCCTGCCTTACACCTATGTCTATCACTGGGGCTATGACGTGCTGCGCGAGCGGTTTTTACAGAAACATGCCGCCCGACGCCTCGACGCGCTGCCCGGTGATCCAGTGGCTGCCGTCGGCCAGCAGGCTAGCGATCGCGCCGCCAATATCGTCCGGTAAACCAGCGCGGCCCAGGGCGGTGTTGTTGGCGACCATGCTGTTGAGGGCCGCATTGTCGCGAACGGCGCCGCCGCCGAAGTCGGTCTCGATGGCGCCAGGGGCGAGGATGTTAACGCTGATACCGCGGGCGCCCAACTCTTTGGCCTGGTAGCGCGTCAGTACTTCCATTGCGCCCTTCATTGCAGCGTACGCGGCGTAGCCGGGCAGGCTGAAACGCGCCAGACCGCTGGAAATATTCAGGATACGGCCACCGTCGTGGAGCAACGGCAACAGCTTCTGGGTCAGGAAAAACGGGCCCTTGAATTGCACTGCCACCAACTGGTCGAACTGAGCTTCAGTGGTATCGGCAAAGCTCGCGTGAATGCCGATACCGGCGTTGTTGACCAGAAAGTCGAAGTGGTCCTGGGCAAAAACGTCCTGGAGCACGCCTGCCACCGCGCCGGCAAAATCACCGAAGCTCGCGCTCTGGCTCACGTCCAATTGCAGCATTGCAGCGCGGCCGCCCAACTGTTCGATCTGGGCTACCAACGCCTGCGCTTCATCGGCCTTGCTGTGATAGGTGCCGATGATATCCACGCCTTGTGCCGCCAGGTGCAGTGCAGCGCTTTTGCCAAGGCCGCGGCTGGCGCCGGTGATCAATGCGATTTTGCGGGTCATGGGGTGTGCCTCTGTGAGTGATGGTGGGAAGGAGTGTATTTGTCCGCTCATAACGTGATAAACAACGCTATACCGGAATCACTGGCCGGATAAGGCGAACAATCCCATGAACAAACTGGAGCTGCTGCGCACCTTTGTGCGCGTCACCGAACTGTCGAGTTTTACCCAGGCCGGCGAAAGCCTGGGGCTGCCGCGCTCCACCGTGTCCGAACATGTGCAGGCGCTGGAAGAATTGCTCGGCGCGCGCCTGCTGCAACGCACCACGCGCAAGGTGCAGGCAACCCAGGACGGGCGAGTGCTGTATGAACGCAGCAAGGACTTGCTGTCGCACATGGAGGAGCTCGAAGGGTTATTCCGCCAAGACGAAGCGCAATTGGCCGGGCGTATTCGGGTGGACATGCCCAACGTGATGGCGCGAGAAGTGATCCTGCCGCGCCTGCCGTCATTTATGCAGGCGCACCCGCTGATCGAGTTGGAAATCAGCAGCTCCGACCGCCAGGTCGACCTGATTGCCGAAGGCTTTGACTGCGTGCTGCGGGTTGGCGCGCAGCCCGATCAAAGCGTGGTGGCGCGCAAGGTGTGCAGCATGCCGATGGCTAACTGCGTGAGCCCGGCCTACGTGCAGCGCTATGGCACGCCGCTGACCCTGGATGACCTCGCCGAGCATCAACTGGTGCACTACGTGCGGCCCCTGGGCTCGCGCTCGGCGGGGTTCGAATACCAGCAGGGCAGCAAGGTGCACCGCGTGCCGATGGCCGGGCGGGTCACGGTCAACAGCACCGATGCGTATCAGGCGGCCTGCCTGGGCGGTTTTGGTATTACCCAGGTGCCGTTGCTGGGGATCCGCGAATTATTGGCCCGTGGTGAGCTGATCGCCGTGTTGCCCGACTACCCCGCACCGGCGCTGGATATTTCCCTGCTCTACGCCGGCCAACGGCACCTGCCGCAGCGCGTGCGGGTGTTTATGGATTGGCTGGCGGCGACGTTGCAAGCCCAGTTCTAACGGCGCCCCGACAACTGTTGCGGCGTCAGGAACGCGTCGTGGAAGTAATCGCGCACCGCCTGCATCGCCGGGGTAAACGCGCGCTCGCGGTGCCAGGCCAGGCCGACGCTCATTGGGGTGACGGGGTCGGTGACCGTCAGGGTTTCAATGCGCTTGCCTTCCAGGGACCAGGGCCGGTGCACCAGATCCGACAGGATCGCCACGCCACTGCCATTGGCAACCATGCTGCGCACCGCCTCCACCGAGCTGGTGCGCAGCCGCACCTTGGGCGATTGCCCGGCCTGTTCCCAATAGCGCATGGCGCTGTGTTCGGCCTCATCCACGGTGAGCAGGATGTAGGGTTGTTGCGCCACATCCGCCAGGCTCACGGCCCCACGCTCACACAGCGGGTGATGGCTGGGCAGCCACAGCCGGCGTTCGGAGTTGAAGAGGATTTCGGAAACGATATCCGGGTGAGTCAGATTGGCGGTGAGCACCACGGCCATGTCGAACTCGCCGTCCAATAGCCCTTGTTCGATGGCCTGGCGCTCCTGCTCGAACACCTCGATGGTCACGTCCGGGTGCCAGTGCTCCATGCGCTGCAGGTGGTGCGGCAGGAAGTACCCGAGCACCGTATAGCTGGCGGCCAGGCGCAGCACACCGCTGGCGCGGTAGTCGGGCAGGGGGCTGTTCAGCGCGTCATCCACACTGCGCACAATCACATAGGCGCGGTTGAGAAAATGCCGGCCGGCGTCGGTGAGGTTCATGCCCTGGGCCGAGCGCACGAACAGTTGCACGCCGAGCATGGCCTCCAGCTCCTTGATCGCTGTGGTCACCGCCGACTGGGAGATGTTCAAGTGAATCGCCGCCTGGGAAATCTGGCCGATTTCGGCGGTGGCGATGAAGTAGCGGACTTGGCGCAAGGTCAGGGACATAGCCATATCTGTTTTTCAGAAGATGGGTCATCTGATAATAGATCTTCCCAAGGGGTCAAGCCCCGGCCTACTTTCAAGCATCACTTAGGCGGAGCGACCCCGATGCAGGCAGTGGATTTCAACTCGGACATGGGCGAAGGCTTCGGCCCCTGGACCATCGGCGACGGCGTCGACGCCGAACTGATGGCCTCTATCAGCTCGGCCAATATCGCCACCGGCTTTCACGCCGGCGACCCCGGCACCATGCGCCGTACCGTGGAGCGGGCGAAACAATTGGGTGTGGCCATCGGCGCTCATCCAGGCTTTCGCGACTTGGTAGGTTTTGGCCGTCGACACATCAACGCACCCGCCCAGGAACTGGTGGACGATATCCTCTACCAGCTCGGCGCCCTGCGGGAAATCGCTCGCGCCCAAGGCGTAACCCTGCAACACATCAAACCCCACGGCGCGCTGTATATGCACCTGGCCCGCGATGAAGAAGCCGCGCGTTTGCTGGTGCAAAACCTGCAAATCATCGAACCGACATTGTTGCTGTACTGCATGCCCAACTCGGTGATCTGGCGCGTCGCCCAGGAGCTGGGGCAACCGGTGGTGCGGGAGTTTTATGCCGACCGTGAGTACGATCTCAGCGGCTCCATTGTGTTTACCCGCAATGTGCGTGCGCTGGACCCCGCCACGGTAGCGGCGCGCGTGCTACGGGCGTGTCAGACCGGGTTGGTCAAGACCGTCGAAGGCGAAGACCTGTTTATCGAATTCGACTCCATCTGCCTGCACAGCGACACCCCCGGTGCGCTGGAGCTGGTAGAGGCGACCCGTGAGGCGTTGGACCAAGCGGGCATTACTGTCAAAACACCACAATAAATAACCCCGTCCTTACTTTTATGCCTGCCTTTCTATAACGATTCCAAGAGGAACAGACATGGCTGAAACGTCCCCCATCCGCTACAGCTTTGGCGGTGATGAACACCTGTTTGCCGAAGTCAGCGACAGCATGTCCCTGGAGGCCTTTTTCAAGGGCATGGCGGTGACCCGTGCGGTGGAGCGCCTGGCGCTGGAGGGCGTGCTGGATGTGTGCCTGGCCAATGCATCGTTCCAGATTCGCTTCGACCCTGACCGCATCGCACCCCATGTGCTGCTAGACGCGGTACAGACCGCCGAAGCCCAGGCGGTGGCCGAGCGCACGTTGCACACGCGCATCATCGAGATCCCGGTGCTCTACAACGACCCCTGGACCCATGAAACCCTGATGCGCTTTCGCGACCGCCATCAAGACCCCAGCGGCACCGACCTGGAATACGCCGCACGCATCAACGGCCTGGCCGATGTGGATGCGTTTATCGCCGCCCACAGCGGCGCGCCGTGGTTTGTGTCGATGGTGGGGTTTGTCGCGGGCCTGCCGTTTATGTTCCAGATGGTCGAGCGCGAACGGCAATTACAGGTGCCCAAGTACCTGCGGCCGCGCACCGATACGCCCAAGTTGACCCTCGGCCATGGCGGCTGTTTCGGCTGCATTTACTCGGTACGCGGCGCCGGTGGTTACCAGATGTTTGGCGTGACCCCGGCGCCGATCTACGACCCGGCGCAGCAGCTCGCGTACCTCAAGGAGCACATGGTGTTCTTCCGTCCCGGCGATATCGTGCAGTTCAAGCCGATGGACCGTGAGGCCTACGACCTGGCCGTCGCCGAGGTGGATGCAGGCCGATTCGACTTGCGCATCCGCCCGGTGGAATTTTCCCTCGACGCGTTTCTCGCCGACCCCATCGGTTATCCGAAAACCCTGCAGGAGGCGCTGGCATGATCAAGGTGCTCAAACCCGGCCTCGCGACGTCCGTGCAAGACCTTGGCCGCGAAGGCTATTACCACCTGGGCATTCCACCCTCCGGGGCGCTGGACCAATATGCGTTGAGCGCCGCCAACCATCTGGTGGGCAACCCCGTTGGCGCAGCCGGGTTGGAATGCACATTGATCGGCCCCGAATTGGCGTTTCAGCAGGACGCCCTGGTCGCCCTCAGTGGAGCCCTGATGTCGCCGCGCCTGGACGGTGAAGTGGTGCACCAGGACACCGCGTTCCAGGTGCGGGCCGGCCAGGTGTTGCGCTTTGAATTCCCCAAGGCCGGAGCGCGCACATACCTGGCGGTGGCGGGCGGCATTGATGTGCCGTTGGTGCTGGGCAGCCGCTCGACGTACACGCTGGGTGCACTCGGCGGCTTTGAGGGCCGGCGCTTGCAGGAAGGCGACGTGCTGCCCATCGGTGAGGCCAGCGGAGCAGGGCGTGCGGGCAACAGTTTGCCCATGGCGCTGCGCCGGTCCGTCGGCGGTGATGTGACCCTGCGGGTCGTGCCGGGGTTGTATTACGAGCGCCTGAGTGATGCGGCGAAAGCCAGTTTTTTTGCCGAGCCATGGACGGTTGGGTCGGAGGCCGACCGCATCGGCTATCGCTTCAAGGGCGGCAGCGCGCTGAGCTTTCAGCCACGGGAACAGCCCTTTGGCGCGGGTTCGGACCCTTCCAATATCGTCGACAGTTGCTACCCCATTGGCTCGATCCAAGTGCCGGCTGGGTTGGAGCCGATCGTGTTGCACCGGGATGCGGTGTCGGGGGGTGGCTACGCGATGATTGGTACGGTGATCAGCGCTGATCTGGATTTGATCGGGCAGATGCAGCCGAACCAGCGGGCGGGGTTTGTGGCGGTGAGTTTGGATGAAGCGTTGGAGGCCCGGCGCGTGTACAAAAAACGCCTGAAGGCCATGGCTGGGCTCTTTACCGACTGACACACCGCCGGGCCAATGTGGGAGGGGGCAAGCCCCCTCCCACAGTTTGAATGCAGTTCAGGTTGAGAATTTGCGGAAGGCCCAGCGGCCTGCAATCACGGTAAAGGTGGCGACCAGTGCCACCAAAATCCAAAACCCCTCAGGGTCTTGGGAAAGCGGCACACCCCCCACGTTCATCCCAAAAAAGCCGGCAATGATGTTGATCGGCAATGCCAACACCGTCACCACCGTCAGGGTAAACAACGTGCGGTTGCTCTGTTCGTTGAGGTTGGCGGCGATTTCTTCCTGCAAGAGCTTGATGCGTTCGCCCAAGGCGGTCAGGTCGTTAATGATCAGCGCAAACTCCTCGGTGGATTTACGCAACTCCTTCACGTCTTCCTTTTGCAGCCATTGCGGTGGGCGGTTGAGCAGGCGCAGCAGTGAGCCCGGCTCCAGCGCCAGCAGGCGTTGCAAGCGCACCAGCACCCGGCGTGCGGCACCCAGTTCGGCGCGGTTGGTAGACAGGCGCGAAGACAGTAACTGGTCTTCGATATGATCGACGCTGAGGCTGGTCTTGCGCACGATCTGGGTCAGCACTTCGCCCTGGTCGCGTAGCAGGTGCACCAGCAATTCCAGTGGTGAACGGAAGCGTTCACCGGCTTTGACCGACGAGCGCAACTTGTCCACCGAGTGCAGCGGTTGCAGACGCGCGCTGATCAACAAGCGGCTGCGGGCGCAGACCCACAGCGTGGAAATGTCCGACGAGACCATGCTGCTGAAGTTGAACACCACATCGTTGACCACCGCCAGCAAGGCCGAGTCGACGTGTTCAATGCGGGTTGAGCGCGAACCTTCGTGCAGGGCTTCGAAAAACTCTGTGGGCAAGTCCAGGTGTGACTGCATCCAGCGCTCGCACGCGGCGTGGGCGAGGTTCAGGTGCAGCCACAGGAATTCTTCCGGGTCGCCCGGTTGCTGCAAGGCTTTGAGGGCGGTGGCCGAATCGATCTGCTCACCTTTCTCACCAGGGCGAAAACGAAAACCGTAGAGCAAGCCAAAGAGGTCGGGGTCCTGGTGGCTTTGATCAATGCTGTGGTTCATGGCGGCTCTCAGGGAAAGGGCCTGTAGGACATTTCACAGGTCGCGTGGCGAATCATTACAGGCTGAAATGACAGTTTTGTGACATTTTTTGAATTACTTCATTGAAATGACATTTATTTGACCATTTGTCTGGAGGCGTTAAAGAAGGCTCTAGCACGGCCGATCCAAGCCTCAGAATCGTTTGATAACAGGGAAGTTAAGACGTGCATGCACCAATTCCCTGTATCGAGGCGTTACCCCGATGAATGTTTTGCGTACCTCTTTGAGAGCACAAATCCTGTCGCTGCTCGGTGGCAGCCTGCTGGCGATCTTGTTGATCGCCTTGGCGTGTTTCAACTTCCTGTCCAATGGGGTGCAGAGCTATCGCAGTTTGATTGAAGGGCCTTTGCTCACTTCCCAACTGATTGACGAAGCCAACCTGCAATTCAAGGTGCAGGTGCAAGAATGGAAAAACGTCCTGCTGCGCGGCAAGCAGCCCCAAGACATGGAAAAATATTGGGGCCAGTTCCAGGACCGCCAGCGCGATGTGCAAGGCATTCTCACTCGTTTGGTGAGCCAAACCACCGGCGATGCCAGTTTGAGTCGACGTATCGAAACCCTGCGTCAGGAGCATCAGCAACTCGGCGTCGCCTACCAGAAGGGCCGCGATGCCTATCTGGCTGCGGGCGGTGATGCCACGGCGGGGGACGCGGCTGTCAAAGGCGTCGACCGCGCGGCCAGCGAGCAAATGAGCGCACTGGTCAGCGACCTGCGCAGCCAAGGCAGCCAACAATCCCGGGCCATCAGCGCCTATGCCGAGCGCACTGTGCTGGTGGGGTTGGCGATCATGCTGCTGTCTGGTGTGGTCATCGGCCTGTTCAGCCTGTGGTTGATCAACCGCAACCTGATCCTGCCGATCCGTGGCTTGATCGACTATGTGACCCAACTCAGCCACGGCCGGTTTGCCGAGCGCGTCGCCAGCCGTCGCCAGGATGAATTGGGCCATCTGGCCGCTGCCGCCAACACCTTGCGCGACTTCCTCGCCGAGACCTTCAGCCGTTTGCAGCGCAGTGCCACCGACCTGGTCAGCGCCAGTGGCGAGCTCAATTCGATTGCCGGGCAGATGAGCGCCGGTACCCATGAGCAGTTCGACCGTACCGACCAGGTGGCCACGGCGATGACTGAAATGTCGGCCACTGCCCAGGAAGTCGCGCGCCACGCCGCTAGCGCTTCGCGGGCTGCCGATGATGCCGATCAGTCGGCCCGCGAAGGCGGTGAAGTGATGAAAATTACCATCGCCACCATCGGCCAGATGCGTCATGAAATCCTCAATACCGGCACTATCATCCGCCAGCTGGAAACCGACAGTGTGCGTATCGGCAAGGTGTTGGAAGTGATTCGCGGCATCGCCGAGCAAACCAACCTGCTGGCGCTCAACGCCGCCATCGAAGCCGCCCGCGCGGGCGAAGCGGGCCGTGGTTTTGCGGTGGTGGCCGATGAAGTGCGCAGCTTGGCACAACGCACGGCGGCGTCGATCATCGAGATCAACCAGATCATTCACGCGGTGCAAACCGGTGCAGTGGATGCGGCCCAGGCGATTGTCAGCGGCCAGTCGAGCAGCGATGAAAGCGTGGAGAAGGTCGCCCAGGCCGGCGCCATGCTGGCGCACATCACCCAGGCGGTGGAGGCGATTCGTGACATGAACCGCCAGATCGCCACGGCAGCCGAAGAGCAAACGTCAGTGGCCGAGGATATCTCGCGCAATATCACTCAGATCACCACGGTCGCCACCGCCAATATGGACAACGTGCAACGCACCGAAGCGGCGAGCCTGAACCTGCGAGGCCTGTCGGGTGAGTTGAATGAAGTGACGGCGCGGCTAGGCTCTTGATCAGGCGATAGGCAGACGAAAGGTAAACACCGTGCCCTGCTGCTCGGTAGTGGACACACTCAGTTCACCGCCATGGGCATCGGCGATCTGCTTGACGATGTACAACCCCAGGCCGAGCCCGGCTTGGGGCGTATCGGTGACCGGTCGCGCGTAGGGCTCAAACAGCCGCGGCAGCGCTTGCTCGTTGACTTGCCCAGCATTCTTCACTGACAGCGTGAAATGCGTATGCTCGATCTTTGCGATGACTTCGACCGGGCCATCCTGGTGACCATGGTGGATGGCATTGGCGACCAGGTTGGAGAGCATTTGCGCCAAACGATCGCGATCGCCCTTGAGCCCCTGAAGGTCGCCGATTTCCGCGCGTATCTCGCGTTGCGGATTCACGCTCTGCACCTCCGACACCACATGCTGCAACGCGGCTTGCAAGCCTTGGCAATCGCCGATGCTCAGCGGGATGCCGTTGCCCATGCGCCCACGGGCGAAATCCAACACATCCTCGACCAATTGCGCCGCGCGCCGGCCGCTGGTGAGGATATGCCGCACGACGCTGTCGGTGGCGGGGTTGGGGTGTTTGCGCAGCAACCGTTCGGCACCGAAGTTGATCGCAAACAGCGGGTTGCGCAGGTCGTGTCCGAGCACGGCGATGAACTGCTCGCGCAATTCGGCGGTGCTGCGTTCTTCGTTTAACTCGGCTTCAGTTTGTTGCTGGTTTTCTTCGGCTTCGATTTGCAGCGACAACACACGGGCAAACGACTCCATGGTCGATTGGATGGTGCTACTGCGCAATGACGCCGGGTTGGGATCGAGGGCGCAGATAGTGCCGAAAAAACGCCCGTCAGTGCGAAATACCGGTACCGAAATATAGCTTTCGAACTGGTAGATACGCGGGGTGTGGTGGTCGTGGTAGAGCGGGTCTTCACTGGCTTTGTCGATCACCACCGAAACATGGGAACCCCGGATTTCATGACAGATGGTGGTCGTCAGGTCCAGTTCGCCACCGACCCCCAGGCCAAAGCCCAGGCTGTCGAGCACGGCGCAGGCGGTCCAGGTGTCTTCGGTGACGCGGGCTACGGCGGCGAAGCGCAAACCGGTCATATCACTGATGACTTTGAGCATGGCCGGTACCGCGCTGATGCGGCCGATGGTGGCGATGTCGGCGGCTTTTTGCCCCATGTAACGGTCTCGATTCGGCGGCGATGGCGTAATGCCCTGTCTGAGACTGAGAGTCTAACGACCTTGCGACGGGTAAGTGTAATTTCCTTTATTTGTACCAGGCTTTTCCTACGGTTTGCCGACGAGCGCCCATAAAAAAACCGCGTCACCGGTGGGTGACGCGGTTTTTTGAGTGTTCAACTCAGGTGTCTTGTTTGTTTTCCAGCACTTCGCCGGTCTTGGCGTCGAGCTTCACGTCCCACTTTTTGCCAGCGGTGTCGGTCACGTCCACTTCGTAGACCAGGCGGCCCGCTTCAGTGTCCAGTTCGGTGTCGTTGATGACAGCACCAGGGTGCTTGGCCAGTGCGTCTTTGTTGAGCTGTTCAAAAGGCTTTACGGCACCCGACTGCAACAGGCTTGGGATTTGGTCCGGACGCACATCGGCTTGAGCGAGGCCGGCGGTCAGGGTCAGGGCAGTAGCGGCGAACAATGCGGTCAGGGTTTTCATAATGTGTGTCCTTCTTGGGTGAGCTGTTTAAGTGGCCTCAGGTTAGCCATCACAACTTAATTCACCCTTAATTATTTCAAGCAGTTGCGCACTCAATGTGGCTACCGCTGACCACGGGCCATCACTCAGTACTTATAGTCGTTCAGCAGGTCTTGCACGCTGGACGACGGCCAGCGCTTGTAGAACTTCAACAGCTCGGCGGCGCGGTTGGTGAAAATGCCATCGACGCCAGTGCCCATGACTTTCTGGAAGTCTACGGGCTCGTCCACGGTGTAGACGTGCACCAGCAGGCCCTTGTCGTGGGTCAGTTTGTTCATTTCAGGTTTGACCAGGTCGGTATAGCTCTGGTCGCCGTGGTCGGTCAGCTCAGCCGACGGGCCGGTACCGATGGCGCCGAGGCTTTTGGCTTCGTTGACCCATTTTTCGAACTCGGCGGCATCCTTGGGCTCTTGCTTGGCGTAGTAGGCGGCCTTGCTGGTTTCACCGGACTCGGCAAAGGTCTGCTTGTTTTTCGGCTCGATGCTGCCTTCACCCACCCACAACAGCAGGATTTTCGGGGTGTTGGGCATTTCCTTTTGCAGCTCTACCAAACTGGATTTTTCGAAGGTTTGCAGCACCACGCGGCCACGGCCCTGGCCGACACCGGTGTTGCTCTTGCCCAGTTTGGAGCCGGCGGAGCTCAGCCAGCCTTTATCCAGCAGCTTGTTCTTGAGGTCGGCCTCAATGCCTGGGAATTGCTTGGGCTCTTTGGTCTCGATATACAGGCCGGGTTTGTGCTGCGGGTTGCCCTCGGCGATCTTGATGATGTCGTCCAGGCTCAGGATTTTAAGGCCGACAAAGCCTGGGCGCGCGCGGTCGGGGTAGGCGGCGTTGAACCAGCTGCCAGCGTCGAGGGTTTGCAGTTCTTTCCAGGTGAATTCGTTGGCCGGGGCGTCTTTGCGCTCTGGGAACTTGGTAGCCACGTCGGTGGTGCGCTGCAGGTTGTTGTCGTGCAGGGCGAACAGCACGCCGTCCTTGCTGCGCTGCAGGTCCAACTCCAGGTAGTCGGCGCCCAGGTCGCGAGCGACCTTGTAAGCGGCCGCGGTGGACTCGGGAGCGTCGTAGGATGCGCCACGGTGGGCGATGACGGCCGGGTACGGAATGCCTTCGTTTGTTGCCAATTCAGCCGGGCTGATCGGTTCCGCAGCCTGCGCCTGGCCAAGGCCGAGCATCAGGGCGAGCAGCAGGGCGCTCTTGGAAAACGTGACAGGCATAAGCGAAGTCCTTTCGTGGAGGTAACTTTGAGAAGGCCTCCTTTTTAGCAATTGATTGCGAAAGGCGCCATCACCAAACCGACATTAACGTGCGTACGCGCCATTTTTTTTCGGTATTTTTGCGCAGCGTTGCAGTACTCTTGCCCGAAGCTGCCCCGTCAGAGGGCAGTACCTTCCGCCACGCGTGTAAACCATCTTTCCAGTCCCTGTGGGACTTTTCAGTGAGGTTTACCATGCGCATCACCTCCGAGCTTATCTGCCAGGCCGCCGACCAACTCCGTGGCTTCGTGGGCCTTAACCGCAAGACCGGCCAGTACATCGTGCGTTTCAGCGAAGATTCCTTCGGCATGGACGTGGCCGATGACGGCATCATCCCGACGGCTGAATTTGTCTGGCTGCCGGCTCCCGAGCAGACCATGACGTTGTCGCGCGAGCGTATCCAATTGCTGCTAGACCAGAACATCGACGACCGCATCAACATCACCGAGGCGCTGCGCGTTTATATGCGGCGGGTTGAGATTCCACAGATCAGTGCGTTGCGCAGTCTGGTCAGCTGAATGACAAGTTTTTCGGCCATGTGAATATCAAAATGTGGGAGCTGGCTTGCCTGCGATAGCGGTGTATCAGTTGAAATATTCCTTGCTGACCCACCGCTATCGCAGGCAAGCCAGCTCCCACAGGGGTCAGCATTTCAAGTTTGGAAGGTGTAGGCCCTTTCGACTTTGCACACCCGCGTCTGAAACGCCGAATACCACCGCGCCCGACCTTGCTCACGCACCGCTTTGTGCTCGGCCTGCTGCTTCCACGCCAAAATTGCCGCCTCGCTTTGCCAATACGACACGGTAATCCCCAGGCCACCCTCCCGCGCCGACTCCACACCGAGAAACCCCGGCTGCTCTCGGGCCAGTTCCAGCATGCGGGTTGCGGCTTCGCCGTAGCCTTGATCGCCCTCGGTGCGCATTGAGCTGAAGATCACCGCGTAATAAGGCGGGGCGGGGGTGTGGGCGGTCATGCGTGCACCCCCCGGCAGGCGTTGAGCAAGGCCAGCGCCAACGGCGGGGTGGTGCCCTTGAGCACTGTGCGTTCGGGTTGGAACAGGGTGGCGACGAAGAAGGGGTGGTCGAGCAGTTCCACCGCGCGTAGTTCGCCTGCGGCATCATGTCCGCAGGCGATCAAGTCACCTTCCAGCAAGGCATCGAGAAACGCAGGGTTAACCCCGTATCGGCAGCGATAGCCTTCGTTCAGATCAAGGGTGCCGTAGGCCTCGGCGATACGGGTGTAGGGCACCAGGCGCACGGTATCGATGGCCTCGACCAGCGCGCAGCTCAGTGGCGCGATCACTGCGCGCTGGGCTGTCGGCGCCAGCTCGCCGTGTTCGGCATCGGCCCAGCCCAGTACGTTGCGGGCATATTCCAGCACCGCATGTTGAAAACCGCCGCAGGTGCCAAGGAAAGGTCGCTTTTGCTCGCGGGCAAAGCGGATCGCGCGCATGGCACCGTCGGTGTCGCGGTAGGGGCTGGCAGGTACGCACCAGAAACCGTCGAAGTCGTGGAGCGAGGCGGGCAGGTTGTCTGTGCTCAACCATTGAGCATGAACCGTCAGGCCCAGGCTGTCGGCGGCCTGTTGCAACGCCAGGGGAATGGCCTGGTGGGCGATGACTTCAGGGTTGTAATCGCCGATCAAGGCGAGCTGCAGCGCGGTGGTTTTCATCGTGTACGGTCCGTGGCTTGTGGTGTCCTGGGGGGCACTATAAATTGGCGTCGATGCAATCAATATTGGCGTTTACCCATAGGTTTAATGCAGTGACGCACTATCAAATGGATTACCCCGACCTGACGTTGATCCTCGCTCTGGTGCGCGGGGGCACGCTGGCCCGGGCGGCGGCGTTATTGCGGGTGGATGTTTCCACGGTGTTCCGCGCGGTACGGCGCCTGGAAGCGGCGTTGGGCCAGACGCTGTTCGAAAAAGGCCGCGCCGGCTACCTGCCCACCAGTCTGGCCACGGACCTGGCGCAGCAGGCCGAACGCGCAGAACAAGCGCTGCAAGCCGCACGCATTGGCGTGGAGCAGGGCGGTGAGGTGATCAGCGGCACGGTGCGCCTGACCTGCACCGACTCGGTGTTGCAAGGCTTGCTGCTGCCGGCGCTCGCGCAGTTCATGCCGGCGTACCCGGCGCTTGTCCTGGAGCTAAGCACCTCGAATGATTTTGCCAACCTCAGCCGCCGTGATGCTGACATCGCCCTACGCCTGACCCGCACGCCACCGGAGCATCTTGTCGGGCGTTGCTTGGGCACCGTGGCCTATCAGGTCTGCGCCAGCCCCGCCTACGCCTGTCAACACGAGGGCCGTGAGCGGGCCGAGTTGGCCTGGATCGCCCCGGATGACTTCCTGCCCGACCATCCCACCGTCGCCTGGCGCCGCGAGCACCTGCCGGGGGTACGCCCCCGTTATCGCTGCAACAGCATGTTGTCGGTCACCGAGTTGGTGCGGGCGGGCATGGGCGTGGCGGCGTTGCCGGATTTCCTCCTCGATGGCTCCCTGCAACCGCTGGGGCCTGCGCTGGCAGGGCATGACACGGCGCTATGGCTGCTGACGCGCCCGGATTGTCGGGCGCTGCGCTCGGTGGTGACGTTGTTTGAGGAGTTGGGTAAACATGTTCAGATGAGATCGTAAGCGTGCCACGGTAGAAAATGTGGCAACTGGCTTGCTCGCCCGTCACATGAAGTACACGTCAGCGGCCACCGCGGTCATTGGCAAACGCACTCACCGCCTGCACCGCTTCGCTGGTGCCTTCACGAATCTGCAGGATCACAGTGCCTGCGCGGTCGGCCAGTTCGACACCCTGTGCGGCGCGGTCTCGGGTGCCATCCATACTGTCGATGGCCTGCAGGGTTTCAGCCTGGATCATCGCGATCATGCTGGAGATTTCGGCGGTAGAGCCACTGGTGCGCGCCGCCAACTGGCGCACTTCGTCGGCCACCACGGCAAACCCACGGCCTTGTTCTCCGGCGCGCGCCGCTTCAATGGCCGCATTGAGTGCCAGCAGGTTAGTCTGGTCGGCGATTGCGCGAATGGTGTTGACGATGGTGGTGATCTGCTGCGAACGCGCGCCCAGCTTGGCGATCAGTTGCGAGGAGCCATCGATGTCAGCGGCAATTTCGCGCATGCCGGTGGCGGTCTGCTGGATCACTTCGGCACCTTTCTCGGCGATGTCACGGGTGGTCAGGGAGATGTGATAAGCCTGGGCTGCACTGGCCGCATCGGCGCTGTGTTGTTGCACCATGGCCGTGACGTCGGAGGCGAACTTGACCACTTTGTACAGACGCCCGCTGGCGTCGTGCACCGGGTTGTAATTGGCTTCGAGCCACACGGTCTGGCCGTGTTTATCAACCCGCTCGAACTGGCCGCTGAACATTTCGCCCTGGTTCAAGCGTCGCCAGAAGTCGCTGTAGGCCGAGCTGTTGGCTACATCGGCAGAGCAGAAGATCCGGTGATGCTGGCCCTGGATCTGCGAAAGGCTATAGCCCATGCGCTGCAGGAAGTTGGCGTTGGCAGTGAGGATAGTGCCGTCGAGGTTGAACTCAATCACGGCCATGGCCCGGCCGATGGCAGTCAATTTCGCGTTGGCTTCGCTCTCGGCTTGCAGGCGCGGGGTCACGTCCATGGCGTACTTCACCACTTTGAACACCTGGCCAGATTCATCTCGCACAGGGTTATAGCTGGCTTCCAGCCAGACCGACTGACCACTGCTAGAAACCCGTTCAAAGGTGCCCGATTGGAACTGGCCGCTGCGCAGGTTTGACCACAGTTGGTTGTACTCGGCGCTGCGGGAGAAGGCCGGGGTACAGAACAGGCGGTGGGACTGGCCCTCAATCTGCTCGGCGCGGTAGCCCATGGTGTTGAAGAAGTTTTCATTGGCGCGCAGCACATTGCCTTGCAGGTCGAATTCGATGACTGCCATGGAGCGCTCGATGGCGCCCAGCAGGCTGGCCTGTTGGTCGACGGTATGTTGCAGGGTACTGATGGTTTTTTTATGCGCGGTGAATAGCATGTTCGGGTGCTCGGGCAAGCAAGCGTGGGGGGGATCCATGCAAAGTCGCCTGCCCCCGTAAGGCGCTGGGCCTCACGGTTGACGTGCTCATTGTCAGCTTCCTGGTGCTGGCAGCGGGAGTGGAACAACGGGTTCAGAGTCGCGCGTTGTGGCAGAAGTTCGCTGTCAGGGCAGACACTTTTCCCACAAACCGACCAATGGAGGCATTATGCTATCGCTGTGGTCGTCGGTAAGAAAATTCAGACGAGGTGTTGTCAGACAATTTCAGGCGGAATAGGCGATAACGTGGTCGGTGACGTTGACCCGGTTGCGTCCAGTGTCCTTGGCCATGTAAAGCGCACGATCTGCCGCATTCAGCCATATGGCCGCATCGGTATAGGACACTTGAAAGTCCGCCAGGCCGATGCTCAGGCTGACGCGTAATTCAGGGATCTGCGGGTTGCGATAATTGCTGAACGTTTCGCGCATGCGCTCCATGACCTGCGCTGCCTCTGCCAGGGGCATTTGCGGAAGAATCACACAGAACTCATCGCCCCCATATCGGCCGGCCAGGTCGTTTTCCCGCAGGTTGCGTCGTAGTTCCACGCTCAGTTGCCGCAACACGGCGTCGCCGACGATATGGCCGTGGGCGTCATTGATCCGCTTGAAGTGGTCAATGTCGATCAACGCAATGGTGGCGTGGCTGTGTTGCTGTTGGCATTTGTGAAACTTGAGTTGCAGCAGGTCTTTCCACGAACCGTGGTTGAGCAAACCGGTGAGGCTGTCGATGCGGCTCAGGGCGCTGAGGGCGCGTTTGTGTTCGGATAATTTGATCGCCAGTTGATAGCAGGTCATGCCAATGGCCATCGGGTAGAGCGTCAACATCGGCAGGCATGCGTATACCTGGGTCTGGCTCACGGATGAGTTCCATTGCAAACCAAACAGCAGCCCCGCCACAACCATGCCAAGGCCTTGGGCCAGTGCACCGCGCATCAACAGGCGTTTGCCGCCGGCGGCGACGTTGTTCATGGTCACCATTGACAGCAGGGTCACGGTGGTCAATGGGGTGAACTGCAGCGTCGCCACCCAGAAACCGCTGAATAAAGCGTCCCATACCAGGTTGCGTTGTTCTGCGTCGTAGGGGAATTTTGACCATTTCGCCAATTGGTAGGCCACGTGCGGCCAGGCGAACCCATTGATCAGCAGCACCACCCAAAGCCACTGAGGCTTATCAAGGGGATACATGGCGGCAATCACGCTGATGCTGCACATCGCCGTGCCGATAATCCTTGGCCAGTAGATGCGCCTGGCAAACGAGAGCCCTTTGCCTTGTCTGTTTTCCATAAATGTCTGGGCCAACTTTTGCAGATTCGACAGCGCGCGTTCGCGAGGTAACCGTTGATCGGATAATACCGGCGAATAGTGTCAGGTATTCCTGCGAATAATCAGTGGCCTTACAGGCCATTTCAGCAATTAAGAGGGCGAATGCGTCAAAAACGACCCGGGATGTCGTTAAGACAACAGCGGGTTACTGCACTGGAGAAGGCGTGATCTCGTAACCAGCCAGGAACAGGTCAATGGCTGACTCGATCACATTGGCCTGGTGAGCGGCATCCAGAATAGGTTGGCCAAGGGTAATCTGAGGCCAGAAAGCGAAGGCCTTGAGCATGCCCTGAATTTGGTGAGCGGCAAACGCAGGGTCATTGCCGCTCAGACGGCCATCCTCCTGGGCAGCACGTACCCACTGGGTAAAGCCCTCCTCACGTTTGCTCAGGCGGTTGACCATGTCTTGCGCACGTTCAGGTGAATGAATGGTGGCGGCGATGGCGACGCGAGCCAGGTCGAGAAAGTTGGCGTCCGACATCATCTTCATCTTGGCTTCCAGCAACCCGCGCAATTGCTCGCGCAAAGGGCGGTCACTGGCATAACTCGCATCCAACTGCGCAACGCTGCTGGCCCAGAGCTGGTGGAGAATCTCGGCGAAGAGCTCTTCTTTGCTGGGGAAGTGGTTATACACCGTGCGCTTGGATACCCCGGCGGTGGCGGCAATCTTGTCCATGCTGGTGACCTCGAAACCGTTAACCCGAAATTCGGCGATGGCAGCCGCCAGGATGGCTTCGCGTTTGCGGTCGGTGAGGCGTTGAGGGGCAGTCATGGGGAATGTTTGGCTCATTGGGTAAATTACACTGGGTAGTTTACTTGTTACGGATTTTGTTGCAATCTTGAAACTACACTGTGCAGTGTAATTTTTGAGCGGTCTGTAGGAGTTACTCGGTAATGGCCACGATTTCATCCCGTCTCGACCCCGCGGCTGTCGCCCGTGAGCCTGCTGAACAGGATCAAGGGCACTTCAGCAACGAGGCCCCCATTCAGCACGGTGGCTTTGGCAAAACCTTGCGCATCTTCTGGAACATGGCGTTTAACAAGCCACGCAGCACGCGACCGGTGGGGCAGATTCCAGTGCAACCGCTGACCCGCGAGCAATTGCTGGCGGCACCTGATCACAGCGTGTTTCGCCTTGGCCATTCCACCGTATTGTTAAAAATGCGCGGCAAGTTCTGGCTGACCGACCCGGTATTCGCCGAGCGGGCCTCGCCGTTCAGTTGGGCCGGCCCCAAGCGTTTTCATCAGCCGCCCATTAGCCTGGAGGACTTGCCGCCTCTGGAAGCGGTAATTCTTTCCCACAACCATTACGACCACCTTGATCGTAAGGCTGTCATCCAATTGGCTGACAAGACCCGCCACTTTCTGGCACCGCTGGGTGTGGGCGATCTCTTGGTGAAGTGGGGCGTTGAGGCCGGCAAAGTCCGCCAATTGGATTGGTGGCACGGCACCGAGGTCGATGGCATTCGTTTCGTCGCCACGCCCGCGCAGCATTTTTCCGGCCGTGGATTGTTTGATGCCAACCAGACCCTGTGGTGTTCCTGGGTGATGATCGACGGCGCGCGGCGAATCTTTTTCAGCGGTGACACCGGTTACTTCGATGGCTTCAAACGCATTGGTGAGCAATACGGGCCATTCGACCTGACACTGATGGAAACGGGTGCTTACAACGTCGACTGGCCTCATGTGCACATGCAACCGGAGCAAACCTTGCAGGCGCATATCGACCTTAAGGGGCGCTGGTTACTGCCGATTCATAACGGCACCTTCGATCTGGCGTTTCATGCGTGGCATGAACCGTTCGACCGCATCATGGCCCTGGCCTGGGAGCGCAATGTGTCGATTGCCACGCCGCCGATGGGCCAGGCGTTTAGCCTCAATACACCTGAACGTGGGTATGCGTGGTGGCTTGAGGTGGAAACCCAAGAGGTTGAAGAGCGCGCTGTGAGTTGAGGGGCCAAGCCCTTGGGAAAAGGGCTTTTCAAGGTGTTTCCACTCTGCGACAAATGCCAGATGAGGGTGCGATGATCCTGGGAATTTTATTTCTCGGGAGTCGGTTCTGATGGACGAAAAGTATAGGAAAGATTGGTACCCCTGTGTGCCGCGGCCCAAGGGGCTTGCTTCGTCGTTATCCTCGGAGTGCTTTGCGTTGGGGGCTGCTGCAGACGTTGCAACCAACACACCCGGTAAAGTCGCGTTCGGTAGCTCTACTGGCGCCTGCGAACATTCCCAGGTCGAGGGCGCCCCACCCAGGCTTGATGTGCCTGGGCCGATGATGAAAACCGTGCGTGATCCCGCGTTGCTACTCAGTGCCTTGAGTGGCGTCGATCCCTCTGGGCCGGTGATGGTTGAAGTCCCGCTTGTTATGAACAACAGCGCGTTCACCCGTATTGCGACATTGGCGGGCTGGCGCATAGGGTTCGCCAACCGCTACGTTGGCGCAAGCGACACGGTCGACCACGGCGCGGCTTTCCTTCAAGCCTTAAAAATCTTGCGCTCTGCGGGCGCACTGCTGGTGCCGCTGGATACGCAACGGGTCGATCTGGCCAATCAATTCACCCTGAGCACTCGCAATGAAATTGATGAATGCGTCAGCGAGCATCACCTGGATGCCATCGTCTGCGAGAGTAACAGCACCGCTTTTCACGGCGCCCGCGACAGCAGTTGTCCCGGTGTATTTGAAACCCTTGAGGATGGAACGCAGCTGTGGTTTTACACCGCCCGCTGGGCGGCTGATCGTCTGAGCGTGCTGGTGGGCGTTTATCGCCATTTACTACAGCAGTCTGTGTAGTGGCCTACTTCAGTGGCTGAGTGGTCGCACTCAAACGCAGGATTCGCTACATCGGCAACGCGAGGATGCCTTCTTAGACTGGTGTAGGGCTATCGACCGATAGCCTGTGTATTCATCAGAGGAGGGCCACAACATGATCGGACCATTTTTGGCTGGAGGTTGGAGCGAGGGTTTATTGCAGGCGCTTTCGAACCCTGCGCAAGGCTTCAAGACTGCCTGTCAGATGTCTGGGCAGATGGCCAAGGGCGACGTGACGTCTGAGTCGCTCGTCAAAGACTCGTTGAAGCAAATTGCCAATATTGATCGTGGGTTACAGGGTGGCAACGCGTTTATTGAAACCAACCCCGATGCCCGGCAACAGGCGAAGGCCCGGGACCTAGATCGTGCCAAGGGCCTCTCTCGCGGCTATTTACACGGGGTTCCGGTCGCACTCAAAGATGTATTTGAAACCAAGGATCGCATGCAAACGAGCGCCGGCTCCAAGGCATTGATTGGCGCACCAGCAGAAAAAAACGCCAAGGTCGTGGACAACTTGCTGAAGGCGGGTGTGGTGGTTGTGGGTAAAACCAACATGAGTGAGTTGTCCAATTTCCGTTCTGACGCACCGGTTGATGGTTGGAGCTCAAGAGGCGGCCAGACGCTCAACCCGCATCGCTTAGGTGGCCAGGTAGCGGGGTCTAGTTCAGGCTCAGCCGTGGCGGTAGCCCAGGGGCATGTGCCGCTGGCACTCGGGCTGGAAACCAATGGTTCGGTCATTACCCCCGCGGCTTATAACGGTGTTTTCGGCCTGAAAACTACCGTCGGCCTGGTCAGTACCGAGGGCGTAATGACCAGCTCGCGAATGGATACCGTGGGCACCTTTACCCGAAATATCTGTGATGCGGCCGAGGCGCTCAATGCGATGACCGAGACCAACGTCTACGACGATGAGTTGCGCGCTGATGCGTTAAAGGGCAAGCGAATCGGTTATACACCGCTGCCTGATTTGTCGGCGGACGATGCACTCAACCCTGCAATACGAGCGGACAGACATCACTTTGAACAGGCGCTTGAGTTGTTCAAAGAAAAAGGTGCAATTCTGGTACCTGTAGGTCAACTCGATCAGGACGTTGCCGAGCACGCCTATGAAGGCTACAACGACGCGTTGTTTGCAGATGTTAAACACCAACTTGAAGATTACCTTGCGGGTAGGAGCGGTCTACCGGTCAAGTCACTGACGGAACTGATTGATTTCAACAAGCGCAACCAGCAACCCGGCGAGCCGGATCAAGCACTTCTGGAGATGATCAATGACCTGAACGTGCTCCCTGGGCAACGCGAAAAGTTGTGGGAGGAGATCGTGCCGATTTTCCAGAAAACCATCGACGCGCCACTCAACCAGCACAAGCTGGATGCCATGCTGTCGAACTTTCTGTCCCATAGCTACTTCTTCAGCGCCGCTGCGGGATACCCCGGTATATCAATGCCCTCGGGTATGGATGAAGAGGGCATGCCCACCGCGCTTCACCTGTACGGTACGGGCAGCAGCGAGGCGACGTTACTGTCGATTGCCTATGGTTACGAGCAGGCGTCGAAGGCAATTAAGGAACCCGCGTTCCTGCCTGGCGCACCCTTCTCGCCGGAGGCCGTGAACACTGGCGTTGCGGTTGAAGTTAACGAAACGGACGACTGATGCAATTCAACCTCTGTGTGCCAAAGCGCAGCAGGGGTTGTTTCCTGAGTTTGAGCGTCTGGACCACCGGCGGTTAAGGCTCAAGCCCATGGCAGGACACCATGACCTAATTCGGTTGCGGGGTGTGTGAGTCGATGGTTGCCGACTTGGACCCGATCAACCGGGCGATGATGCCTTGCGCGGCCGGCTCGGTGGATGCGGTTTCAAATCGGCGCACGCTCATCCCCCAGCCTGGGGCAAACCCCGGGAAAAACACCAACCCTTCCGCTTCCAGTCGAAACGCCAGGCTCAACCGGGTTTCATCCTCAACCTCTGCGTGGTTTTCGAAGCGCTGCACCGCATTCACTGCGACACCGGCTTGGTGGGCCAGGTCTTCGCGGCTCCACCCCAGCATCGCACGGGCCTGCACGCTGTGTTTGGCGGTGAATTGATGCAGGACGATCTGCTGTTCTACGAAAGAGCTCATTGCCAGGGAGGACATGGGGGTTTCTCCAGGGTTTGATGGGGGAGGCCAAACTATACTGTGTTTTTGTACAGTTGTTTTGACCGTTCATCAACTGGAATTTTTGACGACCCGTTATTCCACCCCCGGTGCCTCCCGAATAATCAGATGATCCAAGTTCTCGATATTGGCGCTGAACACCCCAAACGTCTGCTCGGGATTCTTCTTGCTTGGCACCTGTTTCAGCTCCGGCGTCACTCCGTAGAAGAAACAATACAACGGCTGCTCGCTGCCCGCCGCCGCCTTAATCTGCTCCAGAAACGCCTTACGCTTGCGGTAATTCTCGATGAGCTTTTTGCTCAGGTAGACGTTGACCGAATAGGGCTTCTTATCGAGCCAAACCTTCTTTTCAAAGTCGATGCGAAAGCTGCTGGTGTAGTCCTTGATCGTCTTGATCCTGCCCCAGTAAATCAGGCCTTTGTTGTCTTGCAGGTATTCGATCTTCTTGAAAAACGTCCAGTAAGTGGCGGTGTGGTCGCCGATCTTCAACGGCATGGACTTGAGCTTGTCCTTGTCGTCGATGTTGGACACATAGCATTCCACCGGATGGGCGAACACGCTGGTTTTGTCTGGTGTGGTGTCGCTGGTGCTGTGGGAAGTAGTCAGGCGCTGCGACGGTGCCTTCGTTGGCTCTTGGGGGGCGTCTCCCTCAGCGCTGGCAGCGGGTGCTTTGCGCGCATATTGACGACGGGTAAGCACAAATTCCGATGGGAAATGTTCCTCGCGCTCGTCGTCACTTTCACCCGTCGACGCCTTGTGCGTACTGGCGTAACGGCAGCCGTCGATATGCCGTGTGCTGGTCTTGTTCTTGAAATGCGGTGTGCGCAGGTAGTTGATGTTTTTGGCGTTGAAAGTGCTCAGCGCGTTGTTCGCATCAAACGCTGCGCGGCATTCATTGTTGGGGCAGAGGAAGCGGTCCTTGTCGGAATCGAACGCAGCGGTTTCGTCGAAATTCAGGTCTCGTACGTCGTAGATCGACAGTTTTTCATCGAGACTCAGGCAATAGGCCGTGTCGAATTTCATGGGGCGCGGAGTCCGTGAGTTGAGTGTCTGGATATTACCCAGATATCGGCTGTCACGGAGATCAAAATGTGGGAACTGCCGAGCTTTAGCGAGGCTGCGAAGGGATCGACGCAGTCTCCCTGCCAACCCCGCCCACCCGGCCCGGATCACCGCTGCAATCGAGCTCGCTTTTTCTTCTTCGCATGAAAATGCCGAAAATGCGCATCCTGCGCCGCCGCCAGCAACTCCCGATCCCCGCGCGTATCGCCCCAGGCCCGAAGTCGATACTCCCCCAGGTCCCCATACACCGCCTCCAGCCTAAGCACCTTGTTCTCACACCGGCAGTTATTCCCCGTGAGCTTGCCGGTCAACACCCCGTCGACCACCTCAAGCTCGGTGCCGATCAACTTGATCCCCAGCCGATTGGCAAACGGCTGCAACACCAACGCAGGCGACGCCGAACACAACGTCACCTCCGCCCCGGAGCCCAACTCCTGCTCCACCGACAGCACCCCCGCCGGGCGCATCAACCGCGCCCAATTCTTTTGGCAATACTCCTCAGCCTTCTGCTGCACCCACGCTTTCTCCACCCCGGTCATAAAGGTGCGGATCAACTGCGCCTTCAACGCATCCCGGCTGATCTGGCGCAGTAAAAAACGCAGCCCCGGCACGGCCAGCTTGATCATGCGGCCATAGAACTCACCGGTTCCGAAGGCAAACTTGAGGAAGGGCACGAAACTGTCGTGGTGGGTGAGGGTGCCGTCGAAGTCAAAGACGGAAAGTACTTTGGCGTCGACTGGGCCGGCTTCGAGCATGTCTGGGGTCACGGTTGGCCTCGGTCCTATCTAATATTTTTTTGAGCGTGTATCAGGTTGTGACAGCGGGAGCTTACTCCCGTGCCAATCTTTGGACTTTTGCGTAAAGCCCTTCGGTGAAAGCATCCCGATCAGTTGATCGGTGACAACGCTGATGGCAATTGGGGCACAAGGCTACAGCATTGCTGGTGCGATCCGAACCCTTCTGGGCGAGGTGCTTGACGTGATGTACTTCAAGAAATGGCAAAAAACCGCGCATAAAAAAGCCCCGAGCAGGTCGGGGCTTCTTGGTGTTACGTGTCTTGGGAATTAATCCCAGCTCAACGCCCCACCCGTCTGGTACTCAATCACACGGGTCTCAAAGAAATTCTTCTCTTTCTTCAAGTCCATGATCTCGCTCATCCAAGGGAACGGGTTAGTCGTCCCCGGATATTCTTCTTTCAAACCAATCTGCGACAGACGACGGTTAGCGATGAACTTGAGGTAGTCCTCCATCATCGCCGCGTTCATGCCCAGTACACCGCGCGGCATGGTATCGCGCGCGTATTCGATCTCCAGTTGAGTCCCTTGCAGGATCATCTGGGTCGCTTCTTCCTTCATCTCGGCATCCCACAAGTGCGGGTTTTCGATTTTGATCTGGTTGATCACGTCGATACCGAAGTTCAGGTGCATCGACTCATCGCGCAGGATGTACTGGAACTGCTCGGCCACGCCGGTCATTTTGTTGCGGCGGCCCATGGAGAGGATCTGGGTGAAGCCGCAATAGAAGAAGATGCCTTCCAGTACGCAGTAGTAAGCGACCAGGTTGCGCAGCAGCTCCTTGTCGGTCTCGACGGTGCCGGTTTCGAACTTCGGATCGGAGATCGAACGGGTGTACTTCAAACCCCAAGCGGCCTTTTTAGCGACCGACGGAATCTCGTGGTACATGTTGAAGATCTCGCCTTCATCCATGGCCAGCGATTCGATGCAGTACTGGTAGGCGTGGGTGTGGATCGCCTCTTCGAAAGCCTGGCGCAGGATGTACTGGCGGCATTCCGGGTTGGTGATCAGGCGGTACACGGCCAGGACCAGGTTATTGGCGACCAGGGAGTCGGCGGTGGAGAAGAAGCCCAGGTTGCGCATGACGATGCGACGTTCGTCGTCGGTCAGGCCTTCAGGGTTGCGCCACAGAGCGATGTCGGCGGTCATGTTGACCTCTTGCGGCATCCAGTGGTTGGCGCAGCCGTCGAGGTACTTCTGCCAGGCCCAGTCGTACTTGAAGGGCACGAGTTGGTTGAGGTCGGCGCGGCAGTTGATCATGCGCTTTTCGTCAACGGCGACGCGGGCGGCGGAGCCTTCGAGCTCGGCGAGGCCTTCGGCGACGTCGAGTTTGTCGAGGGCGGCCTTGGCGCGGATGATCGCGGCCGAATCGTTGGCGGTGACATTACGAGCCTCCAGTGCGGCGGCAGCGCCTGCACCGTCGAGGCGGTCCATATTGGCTTCGCTTGCATGGCCAGCGTTGGCGCCCTTGATCACCGCTGCACCGGTGTCTTCGTTGTCGACTTCATCCCAACTCAGCATCGAAATATTCCTTCCTGGTCTGGTGTGACGGGGTGTGAACCCGTCCAAAATTTTGAGGGTTTGCAGGCTTCAGGCATTGAAATACTGCGCAGAGTGTGGTCGGTTGATACCGATACTGCACACTATGTAGTGGTCTGTTTTGGTTGTGGGCACACTATATGGTGTGTAACAACGTTGGTCAATGCGCGAGCGGCTCTGGCGATTGTGGGACACACGAAGAGGCGATAAGGCGCTACGGCGACGCCTGGTGCATCTACCAGCGCGCCTAAGCTTATTCTTAAAAGATATTTATTGGAGGTTTTTAAGATCGTTTAGCTTGGTGGCTTCTTCAGGCACTAGTTCATGGAGCGAGCCGCCGATGGCTACTTTACAAACGATTACCACCTTGCCTCTGTTGGATTTGTCGCAGCTTGACGGCACCCCGCAGCAGCGCCAGCAGTTTCTTGATGAGTTACGCCTGGCCGCGCGCCATATTGGTTTTTTCTACCTCACCGGCCACGGTATCGACCCCGCTTTGCTGGCCGAAGTACAGCAACAGGCGCGGGCATTTTTTGCCTTGCCCGAAGCCGACAAACTCGACGTCGGCATGCTCAACTCGCCTCATTTTCGCGGCTACAACCGCGCCGCCTCGGAGATCACCCGCGGCCAGCCAGACCTGCGTGAACAGTTTGACGTTGGCGCCGAGCGCGTGCCTTTAGATGTCGAGCAACACCCGGCGGCCTGGGCCCGCCTGCAAGGCCCCAACCAATGGCCGCAGGCCTTGCCCCAACTCAAGCCGCTGGTGCTTGGCTGGCAGCAGGCGATGACGCAAATGGCCCTGCGCCTGTTGCGTGCGTTTGCCCAAGCCTTGTCCCTGCCGGAAAACGCCTTTGACGCGCTGTATGGCGACAAACCCAATGAACATATCAAGCTGATCCGCTACCCCGGCCGCCACGCCGAGCAAAGCCGCCAAGGCGTGGGCGCGCACAAGGACTCCGGGTTCCTGAGCTTCCTGCTGCAAGACCAGCAAGCCGGTTTACAGGTGGAAGTGGAAGAGGGCCGTTGGATCGATGCCTCGCCACGGCCCGGTACCCTGGTGGTGAATATCGGCGAACTGTTGGAGTTGGCGAGTAACGGTTATCTGCGCGCCACGGTGCACCGCGTGGTGTCGCCACCGGTGGGCAGCGAGCGCTTGTCCCTGGCGTTTTTCCTCGGTGCGCAACTGGACGCGGTGGTGCCGGTGTATCAACTGTCACCCGAGTTGCTTCGCGACGCCCATGGCCCCGAGAGCGACCCGCGCAACCCATTGCTGCGCGATGTCGGCTGGAACTACCTCAAGGGCCGCCTGCGCTCTCACCCCGATGTCGCCCAACGTTTCTACGCCGACGCCACGCTTCCCCAAGCACTCTCTGCCTGATCAGGAGATCACCATGTTCAAAACGACCGCCCTCACCCTGGCAGTGTTGCTGGCCTCATTCACCGTGTCCGCCGCTGATGCCTTGCGGGTCGCTGCCGACCCGATTCCCCATGCGCAGATCCTTGAATATGTGCAAAAGCTCGACCCGAATCTTAAGCTGAAAATCATCGAGATCCCCAGCGGTGTGAACTCCAACGAGTTGCTGGCCCACGGCGATGTGGATGCCAACTTCTTCCAGCACCTGCCGTACCTCAATTCCCAGGAGCAGGCCCTTGGTCAAAAATTCGCGGTGGCCGCCACCGTGCATATCGAACCCTTGGGCATCTACTCCCATCGCCACACCAGCCTGGCCCAGGTGCCAGACAAAGGCACGGTGGCGGTGCCAAACAACGTCACTAACCTGAGCCGCGCGCTGTACCTGCTGCAGGCCAATGGTTTGATCAAGCTCAAAGCGGGTTTCAACGACGCCTCCAAAGAACAGGCCACGCCGAAAGACATCGCCGAAAACCCCAAGCACCTGAAGATTCTCGAAATCGAATCACCGCAGATTCCGCGCGCGCTGGATGATGTGGACCTGGCGGTGATCAATGGCAATTTTGCCCTGGAAGCGGGCTTGTCGCCGGCCAAGGACGCCTTGGGCCTGGAAGCCGCCAAAGGCAACCCTTACGCGAATATTCTGGTCACCACGCCGAAATTGTCGAAAGACCCGCGCATTGAGCAGTTGGCCAACGACTTGCGCTCGCCGGAAGTGGCCAAGTTCATCACTGAGAAATACTCAGGCTCAGTGATCCCGGTGGCCGTCGAATGATTGTTGTCGAAGGCGTCAGCAAAACCTACGCGGGCGGCCAGCCGGCCGCGTTGGATAACGTGTCGCTGCAGATCGCCGATGGCTCGATCTTCGGCATCGTCGGGCGTAGCGGCGCGGGTAAAAGCACCTTGTTGCGCTGCCTGAACCTGCTGGAACGGCCGACGTCCGGGCGCATCCTGATGGATGGCCAGGACCTCATTCAACTCAGTGACAAGCAACTGCGCCAGCAGCGCCAGCGCATCGGCATGATTTTCCAGGGCTTCAATTTGCTGCATTCGCGCAACGTGGCGGACAACGTCGCGGTGCCGCTGGAAATCGCCAACGTCCCCAAGGCCGAACGCGCCGCGCGGGTGGCCGAGTTGCTGGCCTTAGTGGGCCTGAGCGACAAGGCCCAGGCCTTTCCCTCGCAGTTGTCTGGCGGGCAGAAACAACGCGTGGGCATTGCCCGGGCGTTGGCGGCGCGCCCGGCGTATCTGTTGTCGGACGAGGCCACCAGTGCGCTGGACCCGGAGACCACGGCGTCGATCCTCGACCTGTTGCGCGATATCAATCGCCAGCTCGGCGTGACCATTGTGTTGATCACCCATGAGCTGGAGGTGGTCAAGGCCATCTGCGACAGCGCGGTGTCGCTGGCCGACGGGCGTGTGGTGGAAAGCGGCACGCTCGTGCAGTTGCAGGCCGACCCCTCGTCGCGCCTAGGCCGTTCGTTGGCGCCCAGTCTGCAAGTGGCGAGGGCGGTATGAAAACCGATTGGAATGACATTGTTCAGCTATTACTCACTGCCACAGGCGAAACCTTGTACATGGTGCTGCTCGCCGGGTTGTTCACCCTGTTGATCGGCCTGCCACTGGGGGTTCTGCTGTTTGTCAGCCGACGCGATGGGTTGTTGCCGTTACCGCGTATCAACCGAGGCTTGGGCGCCGTAATCAACCTTGGCCGCTCGTTGCCGTTTGTGGTGATGCTGATCGCGCTGATTCCGCTGACGCGCCTGATCGTCGGCACGACCCTGGGCAGCACCGCCGCTGTAGTGCCGATCACCATCGGTGCCTTTCCGTTCTTTGCACGCATTGTCGAAACGGCACTGGATGAGGTGGACAAGGGCCGCATTGAAGCCATCGTGGCCATGGGCGGCGAT
Organism: Pseudomonas viridiflava; assembly: GCF_900583165.1. Lineage (GTDB taxonomy): Bacteria > Pseudomonadota > Gammaproteobacteria > Pseudomonadales > Pseudomonadaceae > Aquipseudomonas. The sequence goes on from NZ_UTKY01000031.1 coordinate 306,405, forward strand.
ATTCGCCACGTGATCCTCAAAGTGCTGCTGCCCGAAGCCTTGCCGGCGTTGGTGGCCGGGGTGACCTTGACCCTGGTGATGCTGATCGGGTTTTCGTCCATGGCCGGTGTGATCGGTGGCGGCGGGCTCGGAGACTTGGCAATTCGCTACGGCTACCAGCGTTTCAACAACGAGATCATGGTGGTCACGGTGATTGTGCTGGTAGCGCTGGTGCAGGGCGTGCAAAGCCTGGGTGACCGCTGCGTAAGGTCGTTGGCTCATCGCCGATAAACGGTTATGGACTAATGAATTTTTAATATTTCTAGTTATATATACGGCTGGGTAAAGTCACCCTTACTTTCTTTATCTCGCCGCCGGGAAATTGTTCATGAACCATCCCTACGGGCAGCCCACGCCGATCCTGACTTTGCCCCAGGGTGAAAAAGACCCGTTGTCGATCCGCGCCAAGGCCCTGGTATTTGCCGACCCGCGTTCGCTGCAATTGCTCGACTACCTCAAACGCGTGGGCCCCAGCGATGCGCCGGTGTTGATCAATGGCGAGACCGGCACCGGCAAGGAGTTGGTGGCGCGCTACATTCACAGCGCCAGCGGGCGCACCGGGGCGTTTGTGCCGGTGAACTGCGGCGCCATCAGTGAAACCCTCGCTGAAAGCGAGTTTTTTGGCCATGAAGCCGGCGCGTTTTCCGGTGCCGTAGGCCGGCGTGGCGGCTGGTTTGAAGAAGCCGATGGCGGCACCTTATTCCTCGATGAAATCGGCGACCTGCCGCTGCCGCTGCAAGTGAAATTGCTGCGGGTGCTGCAGGAGCAGGAAGTGGTCAGGGTGGGTTCGCGCAAGCCGATCAAGATCAATATCCGCCTGGTTACCGCCACTAACATCGACCTGGAACAGGCGGTGGAGGCAGGTAACTTTCGGCTCGATTTGTTCTACCGCATCAACGTCGCCCAGGTGCAGGTATTGCCCCTGCGGGAACGCCCGCTGGATATCCTGCCGTTGGTGGAGCACTTTCGCCGGGTGTACAGCGCTAAGCTGAAAATCGCCGAGCCGATGCTCTCCGAATCCGCCACCCAGGCGCTGCTGGACTACCCGTGGCCGGGCAATATCCGCGAGCTGGAAAACGTGGTGCACCTGGCGCTGCTGGTGGCCGGCGACAAGCCGGTCATGCCCAGCCACCTCAAGTTTTCCGCCGGGCTCAGCGCGATGCACGCCAGCGCCAACAGTGGCGCACCGCGCATTCCCCAAGAAGTGATGCGCGAACAGTTGCTGCGTCTGTTCGACGTGCCGGGCGATACCTTGCTGCACGATATCGAGGACCTGATCGTGCGCGAGGCCTTTGCGTTCTGCGGTTTCAACCAACTGCGCACCGCGGATTTGCTGGGGATTACCCGCAATGCCATGCGCACCTTGCTGGTCAACCACGGCATGCTCAAAGGGCGTGCGAAGCCCTGAGCAACAACGCCTCGAACAGCTGCTGTGTGCGCGGCTCATCACTGTGGGCCACGTTGAAGCGCATCGTATCGGGATGAGCGGGGTCGTAGCCAAACAACGTGCCTGGCGCCAGCACCATGCCTTGTTTCAAAGCTTCCTGTGCCATCGATTCGCCGTCCACATCCTTCGGCAGCTGCGCCCAGATAAACATCCCGCCTTCGTACGCCATCGGCAGTTCGCAGCCGCAGCGCTTGAGCCACTGCTCAACGCGCCCGCCGGCCTCCATCAAGCGCTGCACCATGCGCTTGCGGTGCTTGGTGTAGCTGCCCTCGCTGAGCATGCGGTACACAATCTGTTCGAACAGCTCCGAGGTGATGCCGCCGCTCATCAACTTCATATTGGTGAGGTTGGCGGCCAGCTGCGGCGCAGCCACTACGAAGCTCACGCGCGTATTGGCGCTCAGGCTCTTGGAGAACCCCGACAGGTAAGTGACGTGCTCCAGCCCGGCGAGCGCGGCCAGGCGCGGTGGCGGGTTGGGGTGCAGGTCGCCATAGAGGTCGTCCTCGATGATATGGCAGTGGTACTGCTGGGTCAGTTGCAATAGCCGAAAGGCTTGGCTGGGGCTGAATGTATGGCCGGTGGGGTTATGCAACACGCTGGTGGTGAGGTACAGGCTGGGACGATGCTCGGCCAGCAGTTGTTCGAGGACGCTGAAGTCGAAGCCATCGGGGCGTCGCGCGATGGTCACCACCTTGACCCCGTGCAGGGCCAGGTTGGCGTGGAAGTTGAAGTAGCACGGCGTGTCCAGCAGCACCGTATCGCCGGGGCGGGCGAGCAGGCGCATGAGCATGTCCAGCCCCTGCACAGTGTTGGGGGTGGTGATGATTTGTTCCACCGGCACCGACAGGCCTTCGCTATGCAGTTTGTGTTGCAGCGCCTGGCGCAACGGCAGCAGCCCGGCCGGCGTACCCAGCCCGGCAATTCGCAACGATGGCGCACGTACTACGCTGCGCATCGTTTGGCGGATGGCGTCGTTGTCCAACCAGTCTTCCGGCAGGTGGCCGCCGCCGGGGCGTTGGTCGCCATGCACGGTGGCCAGGGGGCGACGCAAGACGCTGAGTAAGTCTTGGGGCAGTAACTCGACCCAGTTCGATGAAGCCGGGCGCTGGGTATCCATCGCTACAAAATAGCCACGGCCCTGGCTGGAACTGAGCAGGTTGCGCCCACGCAGGCGGTCGAGGGCCTCGTTGAGGGTGAATTTGCTGACGCCCAGGGTGTGGGTCAGTTCACGCACTGATGGCAACTTGCTGCCGGGCGCCCATTCGCCGTTTTCGATGGCCTGGGTAAAGGCCTCGACAATCTGCTGCACCTTGGGCGTGCCCGGCATGAAGGCAATGGCGGAGACAAACATGAACCGTCCTTGAGTTTGCTGGTGATTTTACCGGTAAAGTCCGGCCGGATTAGGCCTGACTTTACCTGCCCTGTGCAATGTCACTTGCCTAGACTGCAGGCTCCTCTCCCAAGACTTGTGCCCATGACCAGCGCGCTGACGCTTTCTTCGTTCCTGTACTTCCTGCTGTTTTGCACCACCATAACGTTCAGCCCTGGGCCCATGACCCTGCTGCTGTTGAGCCTGGGCCTCAAGGACGGCCTGCGCCGGTCGATCCCGGCGCAGCTGGGCGCCAGTGTGTCGTACCTGATTTCGATCCTGATTTTTGCCGTGGGCTTCTCGGAATTGATCAAGGGCAACATTGCGATCACCCAGGGCATCCAGCTTATTGGGGTGGCCTACATTCTCTACCTGGCTTACAAGCAGTGGACCAGCAGTGGCGTGTCGATCGACAAGGTCGCAGGTGCGGAGGGCGCGCGTAGCCTGTTCGGCAAGGGGTTTCTCACGGGTTTCTCAAACCCTAAGGCCATCATTATGTTCAGCGCCGTGTTCCCGCAGTTTGCCGGGGCAGGGGAGCACACGTCCTCGGTGGACGTTGCCATTCTTGGCCTGACCTTCCTGCTGTTGCAATTTGCCAGCGGCTGCCTGTATTGCTATTTCGGCCAGCGTATCAAGCATGTGTTGGAAAACCCCCAGCGGCGGGTGCTTTTGCAGCGGGCTACGGCGGTATTGTTGCTGGGGGTAGCGTTGATGCTTGCGCGGGGCTTTTCCCACTGATCGGTAGTGGCGATTTGCCGTTGCCCTGATAGACTCCAGGCATTACTCCAGGATCACACTCGATCATGCCAGCCGCAGGAGGAAAGGGACTTCCGCTCGCTTCACGCTTGTATAAATCCCGCACCCTGGGGCTGACGCTCGGTTTCGTGTGCGTGGCGTTCGGCATGTACTCGCTGCACCCACCGACTTGGGTGTGGGTGTGGATGCTGATCAACGCGTTTGCCTGGCCCCACCTGGCGTTTCAAATGTCCCGGCGGGCGAGCAATTCACTGCGCAGTGAGCGCCGCCATCTGCTGTTCGATTCATTCTGCGGCGGCTTCTGGGTCGGCGCCATGCACTTCAACCCTCTGCCCAGCGTGACCACCTTGTCGATGATGACGATGAACAACGTGGCCATCGGCGGCCCGCGTTTTATGTTGATGGGCTGGGTGGCCCAGGGTTTGGGTATTGGCGTTTCGCTGCTGGTTTTCACCCCGGCATTTGTCGCAGTGACCACCCTGGCCCAGTTGTATGCCTGTCTGCCGATCCTGATGCTGTACCCATTGGCTCTGGGTTGGATTTGCTATCGTCAGGCCGTGACCCTGGCGCAACACAAGCGCGAATTGCTGGCCCTGAGCCGCACCGACAGCCTGTCCGGCCTGCTCAATCACGGTGCCTGGAAAGACCATCTCGAACTCGAGTTCGAACGCTGCCGCCGAGGTTCGGCGGGGGCGGCGATTGCGCTGATCGACATCGACCACTTCAAGACCATCAACGATACCTACGGCCATGTCACCGGCGATATCGTCCTGCGCCAACTGGGCAAAGTGCTGCGCCAGAACCTGCGGGCCACCGACCTTGCCGGGCGTTATGGCGGTGACGAGTTTTGCGTGATCCTGCCAGACATGCCCTTAAGCCGCGCTACCGAAGTGATGGACGCTTTGCGCGACCGCTTCAACGCCGTGACCTATGCCCAGGACCCCACCTTGCACGCCAGCCTGAGCATTGGCTTGGCGCCGTATCAACCCACCCATGCGGATTCAACCAGCTGGCTGAACGACGCCGACCTGGCGTTGTACGAGGCCAAGAGCAGCGGTCGCAATCGCGTCAGCTCGGTACAGGGGAGTTGGTTGCCATCGATCTAGTGGGGTAGGGTGTGGCGGCACCTTCCCACCAAAACAAGGATCGGTTCATGCTCTTCAACTTCTCTCGCACGCTCCTGGCCGCCACCCTGGCCTTGTCCTTCGCCGTGCCGGCCTACAGCGCCGAACCCCACAAACAGATTCAGGCCCAATCCGAACAGTACAAGGCCGAGGCGCTGAAACTGCTGGAACGCCTGGTCAATATCGACTCGGGTTCCGGCTACGGGCCGGGCCTTACCCAGGTCAGCGACATTGCGGTTGATGAGCTCAAACAACTAGGTTTCCAGATTGAACGCGTGCCGGATGCGGCCGCCAACAGCAGCCATGTGATTGCCACCCTCAAGGGCACCGGCAAGGCCAAGATCCTGCTGATGGCCCATATGGACACCGTGTTCAAGGAAGGCTCTGCCGCCGAGCGCCCGTTCCACATCAAGGACGGCCGCGCTTATGGCCCCGGCGTGATGGATGACAAGGGCGGCATCGTCGCCGGCATCTACGCGCTCAAAGTCCTCAAGGACCAAGGCTTCAAGGACTACGCACAAATCACCTTCCTGCTCGACGCCAGCGAAGAAACCGGCACCGACATCGCCTCCGACCTGATCCGCAAATCCGCCAAGGGCCACGACGTCACCCTCAACCTCGAACCCGGCCGCCCGGCTGATGGCCTGGTGGTGTGGCGCAAAGGCAGCGCCACCGCCTTAGTCGAAGTCAAAGGCAAAGCCGCCCACGCCGGCGTCGCCCCAGAACTGGGCCGCAACGCCGCGATGGAAGCAGCGCACCAAATCTTGCAGTTGGGCAAGCTGGGGGATGAAGAGAAGAAAACCACCATCAACTTTACGGTGATCAAGTCGGGTGACCGTACCAACGTGATTCCTGATCAAGCCACGGCCAAAGCGGACGTGCGTGCGGCATTGCCCGAAGAGTTTGATCGCATCGAGAAAGACCTGGTGCGGGTCTCGGCCAACAAACTCATCCCGGACACCGAGGTGAAAACCACCCTGCAACGCGGGCTACCGCCGATGCCGCAGACGCCGGAGTCAGACAAGTTGGTCGCGATTGCCCAGGGGATTTATGGGGAGTTGGGTCGCACGCTGACCATCGAAGGCAGCGGTGGCGCGGCGGATGCAAGCCTGTCGGCCGGGGTGGGTACGCCGACGTTGGATGGGTTTGGGATTGTCGGGGGCAATATTCATACGCCGGAGGAATACGCCGAGGTGGAGAGCGTGGCGCCGCGGGTGTATTTGTTGAGTCGGATGATTATGGAGTTGGGCAAGCGCTGATTAGGCCGGGCGGTTGCCCACTAAAGGGTCTAACCGGCCCCCCTGTGGCGAGCGAGCTTGCTCGCGCTGGGCTGCGTAGCAGCCCCAAATCTGGCGATGGTGATCTACCTGCAGAAACCCATTGCCTGGAGTGGGGGCCGCTTTGCGGCCCAGCGCGAGCAAGCTCGCTCGCCACAGGGAAAGGGGGCTACCTTGTGCTCGTGTGCTTTTTCACTTTGATTCACTAATAGTTGCTTCTGCGTCATAGCTTAAGAGCGACTCAAGTAATACTTTCATAAATTTTCTTTTGTCAGATATTGCGTCGGTAAAGTAGGTGTCAAATAAATAAAAAATCGATTCGAAGTTTTCTTCCGTCGCTAAGTAGTGTTGAAGTGTGTTGATGTGCCAGCGCCTTTCGTTACTTTTGTACTTTAAGAATCCAGGTTTGGTTAGCTTTTCAAATAGCTCTATAAGTTCCTGCTCATTGTTGACGTTTTTTGATGTGATATATGCTTGTGTCTCCAAATCTTGCGAGCTTTCCGTGCAGTAATTGAATAAGAGGCCTTGGGTGATTGATAAGCATGGTTCAAATTTCATTGGAAATCTCCGTAGGCTGTTATAGGTTGTCCGTCTTCATTTAGGAATACTCTAGCTTTTGATGTTTTTCCGTATTGGTAACCCTCTTTTTTGTACCCTTCGGCTATTATTTTTCCCATGTCCATGGGTTGTTGAGATGCCGTCAGGTTTATCTGTTTGAAGATAAGCTGTGCACGGTAAATCGCATTCAACTGATCCCTGTGGCTTAAAAAATGGGTTGCTGCACTAGGTGGTTTAGGGGCTCCTAAATTTGGGCCGCTGAGGTACCTCTCGATTTCCCCGGTCGTGGGGTTTTTAGCTGTCTCCACTCGTTCAAGTTGCGACTCCAGCGACGTTTGAGCTCCGTGCTTTTCCAGGAAGTGTGCTCGGGAGTTCGATGCCTCAAGCTCCGTCAAACGCCGATGAATATTTGCTTCAGCGAGCTCATTAATTCTCTCCTGTCGCTGCGCCCGTGTCAGCTGCGGTAGCGCAGGTTCTCCGTGATCAACCCCCGTTATTGGTTGCTGTCCGGTAGTACTTGGTCTGCAACCATCCCCGCCTGGGCATGTGCTTAAACCCAGCGGATCTATCCACCCCGTAGGGTTAGGCACGTACTGAAACCCGTTGATCCCACCCGCCAACTTCACTGGGTCCGGCGTCAGGTAACGACCAATATCCGGATTGTAGTAGCGATGGCGGTTGTAGTGCAGCCCGCTTTCTTGATCAAAGTACTGGCCCTGGAATCGCAGCGGGTTGTTGATTTTTCCTATGTCGAACCGGGAAATTTCGCCGTAGGCGCGGTAATGCGCGGACCAGACGATTTCGCCTTCGGGCGTGGTGAGTTCATGTGGCGTGCCGAGGTGGTCGAGTTGGTAATGGTAGGACTTGGTGGCTTTGGGACCGAAGCCTTCCAGCATGACCAGCGGGCGGAAGCTATCCGGTTCGTAGATATAGCTTCGGTGTTTGTCTTTGTGGTGCTCTGCGATGAGTTTGTCGCCTTGCCAGAAAAACTCCGTGGTGATGTTGTCGACGGTTTTGCTGATACGACGGCCAAATGGGTCATAGCGGTAGCTGGCGGTTTGGCCATTGGGTTTGGTGACGCTTATTAACCGATGTTGGCAGTCGTAGCGGTATTCGGTTACCAACGAGTGGCCTTTGCCGCGTCGTTCACGGATGAGGTTGCCGAAGGCGTCATAGTCGTAGTGGTAATCGCCCTGCATCAGCAGCCGATTGCCGGCCACGATGTCGGGGCCGGGGCGGTCTTGCATGAGCAGGTTGCCGGCCGGGTCGTGGCCGAAGCGTTCTTGCAGGTCTTGGGAATGGTCGGCGCGGGTCAGGCGGTTGAGTGGGTCGTAGTGGTAGTGGTGCTCGCCTTTTCGGGTGTCGAGTAGGCGGGTGAGGTTGCTGGATTTGTCGTAGTCGTATTGGCGTTGGTAGAGGTAATCGTTTTGTTGGGTGACGGCGTGGGCGTGTAGGCGTTGCTGGTCGTCGTAGTGGTAGTGGCTGAGGAGTTGGCCTTGTTGGCGTTGGTGTTCCTGGCCGGATTTGAATAGGTGTGAGGTGAGGATTTCACCATTCAACTTAACGGTGGCTAGATGGCCGCCTTTGGCATGGTTAAAAACAACACGGTTGTTATCCGGTAGGCGCAGTTTTTGAAGCTGGCCGCAGGCGTCGTAGCCATAGCGCAGGGTGCCCCAGCCTTGGTGTTCGGCGGTGAGGCGGTTTTGTTGATCGTATTCGTAGGCTAAAAACCAGTGGCTGTCGTCGACGCTAAGGAGGTTGCCTTGGCGGTCGTAGGCATAGTCGACAGAGTTGCCGTCCGGCAGGGTTTTTCTTACGAGGCGTCCGGCGAAGTCGCGCTCGTAGCGGGTGACTAGCTGACTGCCGTCATCACCGTGCTCGGTCTTCTCCTGGAGGTTGCCGTTAAGGTCGTAGACGTAGGCGGTGCGTTGCCCATCAAAGCCGATTTCCTGCTGGATCAACCCGTTGGGGTGGTAATCAAGTTGGTAGGTTTCGCCAACCTCGTTTTCGATTTCAGTCAGCAGCAACCGCACGTTGTCGTAACGGTATTTAACCTGGGTGCCGTCAGCATTGATGCGACGGCTAATCAGGTGCAAACAGTCGGCGTATTCGTAGCGCGTAACGCGCCCGAGTTCATCGCGCTCGGCGGTGATTTTGCCGTAGGGGTTGTAGCTGTATTCCCTGCAAGCGCCGCCGGGCAAAACGACCCGAACCAAGCGCCCAACGCCGTCCCACTGATACTGGGTCAGCGCGCCATGCTCATCCTCACGCGCAATTTGCCGACCAATATCGTCATAGCGATAGCGCTTGATACCGCCATTAGGTAATTGCTCCTCAAGCAACTGCCCGCGCTCATTCCAGGCAAGTCGCTGCGAGCTGTTATCCGGGTACCAAACCCCAATCAGCTGCCCGTGTTTGTTGTAGGTGTAGTCGGTGATATGCCCGTCAGGATCGATCTTGCGCGTAACGTCGCCTTGGTCATTGCGCTCATATTTCCAAACCGCGTCACCGCGCCGTACAACCCGTACGAACCCGCTGTCATGCTCGTAGGCTGTCGGCTCATCGTCCCCCGGAAACA
>NZ_UTKY01000090.1 GCF_900583165.1 Pseudomonas viridiflava
CCGCGAAAACTGGTACATCCGACGAAGATGCAGCGTCTGAAACGCAGTATTCGCGGACAAGTCCGCTCCCACTTTCAGGTACCGCATTCCTCCAGGTCGATTTGTGTGTAACGATGAGCGCGGAGCGTGGGCACGATCAGTGTCCCCGCTCACTGCCCCGGCACGAACCTCAACACCCCTTCGGTGTGCTCGACCACGTCCTGTTCGCTGAAGTGCTGTTTCATGTACTCGCCATTGATGTAGGCCTTGGCCTGATCCGAGTAGTGCTTGTCGAACGGTACGCCGCTCTGGCCGACGGGGTTGATGCCCAGGCTGTTGGCCGGGTCGGCGAAGTCGATGATGCGGCGGGTCGAGGGGCCGTAGTTCACGGGCCACGGCGCAGGGCGAATGCTGGCTGACAGGTTGTTCGGCACTTCATGCGTACCCGGCGCCGGGTAAGGGCCAACGTTCAGCACTTTATCCAATGGCTTCTGCGAGCCCAATGGATGTCCATGGGTCAATG
>NZ_UTKY01000044.1 GCF_900583165.1 Pseudomonas viridiflava
CCTGTGGAAAAGAGCGGTGGTCTGGCTGCTGGTGCTGGCGCCGTTCTTCTTCGCCAGCTACGGCTTTGCCACGTGGTATACGGCTCAGCGCAGTGACGTCGGCAGCATGGCGTTCGGCTGGGAAAGCCATATGCCGTTCTGGGCCTGGACCATCGTGCCCTATTGGTCCATCGACCTGCTTTACGGATTCTCGCTGCTCGCCTGCCTGACGCGCCGTGAGCTGGATACCCACGCGCTGCGCCTGTTCAGCGCGCAACTGATCGCAGTCACCTGCTTTCTGCTCTGGCCGCTGCGCTTCACCTTTGAACGCCCGGAACTGGATGGCCTGTTC
>NZ_UTKY01000038.1 GCF_900583165.1 Pseudomonas viridiflava
TCAAATTCTGCGTCGGTAATGTCTTCGCTGGTCGGCGCAGTAACGGGTGCCACCGGCGCCGCCGGCGCTTCTGCCTCGGCCTTGACGGCACTAAGGGAGTTGAGCAGTTGCTCGAACTCGTGGTCGGTCACATCCGGCTCAGCCTCAACCACAGGCTCCGGCACCGCTTCTGCGACCGGCGCAGCCGAGGTGTCGGCCGGTTCTGCCAGGCGCGCCAGGGCGGCCAGCAGTTCCGGGGTAGCGGCGGTGATCGGGGCACGTTCGCGCACTTCGCTGAACATGCCGTTGACCGCATCCAGTGCTTCGAGAATCACGTCCATCAACTCCGAGTCAACGTGACGCTCACCCTTGCGCAGGATGTCGAACACGTTCTCGGCGATGTGGCAGCACTCCACCAGCTCATGGAGCTGGAGGAAGCCGGCGCCCCCTTTTACAGTGTGAAAACCGCGAAAAATTGCATTGAGCAGGTTCGCATCATCCGGTCGGCTTTCCAGCTCGACCAGTTGCTCGGACAACTGCTCTAAAATTTCGCCGGCCTCTACAAGGAAATCCTGAAGGATTTCTTCATCGGCGCCGAAGCTCATGTGGGTGCTCCTTAGAAGCCTAAACTGGATAACAGGTCATCGACATCATCTTGACCCGATACAACGTCTTCACGTTTATCGGCATGAATCTGCGGACCTTCACCCTTGGCGAGATGTTTTTGTGGATCTTTTTCAGAGAGGATCGCTTCGCGGTCATGTTCGATGCCGGCAAAACGGTCAACCTGGCCTGCCATGAGCACCAATTTGAGCAAATTGCTTTCCACTTCGGTGACCAATTGGGTCACACGCTTGATCACCTGGCCCGTGAGGTCCTGGTAATCCTGGGCCAGCAGAATGTCGTTGAGGTTGCTGGCAACCGTACGGTTTTCCTGCTCGCTGCGTGACAAGAACCCTTCGACCCGACGTGCCAATTCACGAAACTCTTCGGCACCCACTTCACGGCGCATGAAGCGGCCCCAGTCATTGCTCAGGGCGTGCGCTTCAGTGGCCATGCCGTTCACCAGGGGCGTGGCGTTTTCCACCAGGTCCATGGTGCGATTGGCCGCCGCCTCAGTCAGCCTGACCACATAGGACAGGCGTTCGGTGGCATCCGTGATTTGCGAGATTTCTTCGGCCTGGGGCATATGCGGGTCAATCTGGAAATTGACAATCGCACTGTGCAGCTCGCGTGTGAGCTTGCCCACTTCCTGGTACAGGCCGCGGTCACGGGTCTGGTTGAGCTCATGGATCAACTGCACCGCGTCGCCGAACTGGCCTTTTTCAAGGCTTTCGACCAACTGGTGAGCATGCTTTTTCAGGGTCGACTCGAAGTCTCCCTGTGACGATTCTTTATGCTCCATAGCTCCCCCGCGATGGCATTAGCCGTGGATGCGTTCGAAGATTTTTTCGATCTTCTCTTTCAGCGCCAATGCAGTGAATGGCTTGACCACATAACCGTTAACCCCGGCTTGGGCGGCCTCGATGATCTGTTCACGCTTGGCTTCGGCGGTCACCATCAGCACAGGCAGGCTGCGCAGTTTTTCGTCAGCGCGCACGTGGCGCAGCAAATCGATACCGGTCATGCCCGGCATGTTCCAGTCTGTTACCAGAAAGTCGATGCTCCCGCTGTTGAGGATCGGAATCGCCGTAATGCCGTCATCCGCCTCGACCGTGTTAGTGAACCCAAGGTCACGCAACAGGTTTTTTATGATCCGCCGCATCGTTGAGAAGTCATCAACGATGAGGATTTTCATGTTCTTGTCCAATTCGACCTCCAAGCAGTCTTAAACGCGCCCAGCACCTGGACACGCCATTTCAATCAACAGGCATTACACAAAAAGGACTGCCCAGGGCACCACGCGGCGATCCCGCGAAAGCCTTACGCTGTCACGGTCTCGCTTGCAGTGTCCCCACACTGCCTGTCAGCGCGCTCGCCACTCTCCCAAACGCCCCCGCAAGCGGGCCGCGCACTGGCTATGCAACTGGCTGACCCGCGATTCGCTGACCCCCAGGACCTCACCGATTTCCTTGAGATTCAGCTCTTCGTCGTAGTACAGCGCCAACACCAGTCGCTCACGTTCCGGCAAATTGGCGATCGCATCGGCCAACGCGCCCTGGAAGCGTTCATCCTCCAGGTCGCGTGACGGCTCCATGTGAGCGCTCGCGCCGTCCTCGTGCAACCCTTCGTGTTCGCCGTCCTGCAAGAGGTCGTCGAAACTGAACAGGCGGCTGCCCAAGGTATCGTTCAAAATCCCGTAATAATCGTCGAGACTCAATTGGAGTTCGGCCGCAACTTCGTGATCTTTAGCGTCGCGACCGGTTTTTGCTTCAATTGCGCGAATTGCGTCACTGACCATGCGTGTATTGCGGTGTACCGAACGCGGCGCCCAGTCACCTTTACGCACTTCGTCGAGCATCGCGCCACGGATACGGATACCCGCATAGGTCTCGAAACTCGCCCCCTTGCTCGCATCATATTTGGTCGACACTTCAAGCAGGCCGATCATGCCGGCCTGGATCAAGTCTTCAACCTGGACGCTGGCGGGCAGGCGTGCCAGCAGGTGATAGGCAATGCGCTTGACCAGGGGCGCATAGCGCTCGATCAACTCGCCCTGACTGTCACGGGCAGACTTCTTGTACGCGTTGTAGCCGGTCGCTGTCATAGCACGGGTCCTGCGCTCGTCTGATGCACCAATCGCTCGACGAAAAACTCCAGATGCCCCCGTGGGTTGGCAGGCAACGGCCAGGTATCGACCTTCTGGGCAATAGCCTTGAACGCCAGTGCGCATTTCGAACGAGGGAACGCTTCGTAGACCGCACGCTGCTTTTGCACGGCCTTGCGCACACACTCGTCATAGGGAACTGCGCCGACATATTGTAAGGCGACATCGAGGAAACGATCCGTGACCTTGGTCAACTTGGCGAACAGATTGCGCCCCTCTTGCGGGCTCTGGGCCATGTTGGCCAGCACCCGAAAGCGGTTCATGCCGTAGTCACGGTTAAGCAGTTTGATCAGGGCGTAGGCGTCGGTGATCGAGGTGGGTTCATCGCAGACCACCAGCAACACTTCTTGCGCGGCGCGCACAAAGCTGACCACGGACTCGCCGATCCCGGCGGCGGTGTCGATCACCAGCACGTCGAGGTTGTCGCCGATATCGCTGAACGCCTGGATCAGGCCAGCATGCTGGGCCGGACTCAGGTGCACCATGCTCTGGGTGCCCGAAGCGGCCGGCACGATGCGGATGCCACCGGGGCCCTGGAGCAGCACATCGCGCAGCTCACAGCGGCCCTCGATCACATCGGCAAGCGTATGTTTGGGTGTCAGCCCGAGCAGAACGTCAACGTTCGCCAGCCCCAGGTCAGCATCCAGCAGCATGACGCGACGGCCAAGCTCTGCCAGGGCCAGGGACAAATTCACTGACACGTTAGTTTTCCCGACGCCACCTTTGCCGCCGGTCACCGCGATCACCTGTACGGGATGCATGCTGCCCATTTTATTTCGTTACCTTGTCTTGCTGAGTCGCAGGCTACATGGCTTGGCCGCTTGAATCGCTTGCAGACCATCGATGTAGGTACATTGCACTGTGTTCATATTGCTCAACCCACGCGCTTGGCCGGGTTGTGGTACAGATCGGCGAACATATCGGCCATCGCTTCCTCGCTAGGCTCGTCTTGCATTTGCACGCTGACCGCCCGGCTGACCAACTGATGACGGCGCGGCAGATGCAAATCATCTGGAATCCGCGGCCCGTCGGTCAGGTAGGCGACCGGTAATTCATGACTGATGGCCAGGCTCAACACTTCACCCAGGCTCGCGGTTTCATCGAGCTTGGTGAGGATGCAACCGGACAGGCCACAGCGCTTGTAGCTGTGGTACGCAGCGGTAAGAACCTGTTTCTGGCTGGTGGTTGCAAGCACCAGGTAATTTTTTGACTTGATGCCACGCCCGGCCAGGCTTTCCAGCTGCATGCGCAATGCCGGGTCGCTGGCTTGCAGGCCGGCGGTGTCGATCAACACCACGCGCTTGCGCAGCAGGGGGTCGAGGGCATTGGCCAGGGACTGGCCCGGGTCGACATGGGTGACCGGTACATTGAGGATACGGCCCAGGGTCTTGAGCTGCTCCTGGGCACCAATGCGGTAGCTGTCCATGCTCACCAGCGCAATATTTTGCGCGCCGTACTTGAGCACATACCGGGCTGCCAGCTTGGCCAGGGTGGTGGTCTTGCCCATGCCGGCAGGGCCGACCATGGCGATCACACCGCCCTCTTCCAACGGTTCGATTTCTGGGGTGGCGATCATGCGCGCCAGGTGGGCCAGCAACATGCGCCAGGCCTGGCGAGGCTCTTCGATTTCAGTGGTCAGGGCCAGCAGGTCGCGGGACAACGGGCCAGACAAGCCGATACGTTGCAGACGACGCCACAGGTTGGCCTGTTGCGGCTTGCTGCCTTGCAGTTGGGTCCACGCCAGTGAGCCGAGCTGCACTTCCAGCAACTCACGCAGGCCGTTGAGCTCAAAACGCATCGAGTCGAACACGCGCTGATCAACTGCGGCAGCCTGGGCTGGCGCTGCAGGACGCGGCGGTTCTTTGAACGTGGGCTCGACCAGCGGCTCGGCAGCCGTCAGCGGCAAGCCGGCGAACAACTGGCGATTGGTGGTGGCATCGCTGTCGCCACGCATGCTCAGCTCGGCCTGGGCCGAAACGATGCGCGAAGCAGTCTTGCGCAGCTCGTCTTCGAGTTCCATGTTGGGCACACGCGGCGCCAGCGCCTGGGGGGTGTAATCCAGGGCAGCCGTCAGCTCGACACCGCCAGCAATGCGACGGTTACCGATAATCGCGGCGTCGGCGCCCAGCTCATCACGGACCAGTTTCATGGCCTGACGCATATCGGCGGCGAAAAAACGCTTAACTTGCATAACCCACTACCCTCAGCCGTTGGGCCCTACTGTCGCGACGATAGTCACTTGCTTGTTGTCAGGAATTTCCTGATAAGCCAAAACGTGCAAATTCGGTACTGCCAGGCGTCCAAACCGCGACAACATCGCTCGGACGGGGCCTGCCACCAGCAGAATCACCGGTTGGCCCTGCATCTCCTGACGCTGTGCGGCGTCGATCAACGAACGCTGCAGCTTCTCAGCCATGCTTGGCTCCAGCAGAACGCCCTCTTCCTGGCCTTGCCCTGCCTTCTGAATACTATTGAGCAATATTTGTTCCAACCTTGGCTCCAAGGTGATCACAGGCAGCTCAGACTCAGTGCCTACAATGCTTTGCACGATTGCACGCGACAATCCGACGCGCACCGAAGCCACCAGGGCGGCAGTATCTTGACTCTTGGCGGCATTGTTGGCGATAGCCTCGGCAATGCTGCGAATATCGCGCACCGGCACTTGTTCGGCCAGCAGCGCCTGCAACACCTTGAGCAGTTGCGACAACGACAGCACACCCGGCACCAGCTCTTCAGCCAGTTTAGGCGACGCTTTGGCCAGCAGGCCCATCAATTGCTGGACTTCCTCATGGCCGATCAGCTCATGGGAGTGCTTGTACAGGATCTGGTTCAGGTGGGTGGCAACCACGGTGCTTGCATCCACCACGGTGTAGCCGAGCGACTGCGCCTGGCTGCGCTGGCTGATTTCGATCCACACCGCTTCCAGGCCAAAAGCCGGATCTTTGGCGGTGATGCCGTTGAGGCTGCCGAATACCTGGCCTGGGTTGATCGCCAGCTCGCGGTCTGGGTAGATCTCGGCTTCGGCCAGAATCACCCCCATCAGGGTCAGACGATAGGCGCTGGGAGCCAAGTCGAGGTTGTCGCGAATGTGCACGGTGGGCATCAAGAAGCCCAGGTCCTGGGACAATTTCTTGCGCACACCCTTGATACGGGCGAGCAATTGGCCGCCCTGGTTGCGGTCGACCAGAGGGATCAGGCGGTAGCCGACTTCCAGGCCAATCATGTCGATCGGGGTCACGTCATCCCAGCCCAGCTCCTTGGTTTCCGAAGCGCGGGCTGGGGATGGCAGCAATTCCTGCTGGCGTGCAACTTCTTGCAGGGCCTGCACCTTGACTGCGTTCTGCTTCTTCCAGAACAAGTAGGCAGCGCCGCCGGCCAGGGCCGCCATGCTGAGGAACGAGACATGGGGCATGCCCGGCACGATGCCCATGATCGCCATGATGCCCGCCGCCACAGCCAAGGCCTTGGGCGACGCAAACATTTGCCGGCTGATCTGCTTGCCCATGTCTTCGGAGCCCGAAGCACGGGTCACCATAATGGCCGCTGCTGTAGATAACAACAGTGATGGCAATTGCGCCACTAAACCGTCACCGATGGTCAGCAAGGCGTAGACCTTGCCCGCATCGCCAAAGGTCATGCCGTGCTGGAAGATACCCACCGCCATGCCGCCGATCAGGTTGATAAACAGAATCAGCAGACCGGCAATGGCGTCACCGCGCACAAATTTGCTGGCACCGTCCATGGAGCCGTAGAACTCGGCCTCCTGGGCCACTTCAAGGCGGCGGGACTTGGCTTGGTTCTGGTCGATCAGGCCAGCGTTGAGGTCGGCGTCGATAGCCATCTGTTTGCCGGGCATGGCGTCGAGGGTAAAGCGGGCGCTTACCTCGGAAATCCGCCCGGCACCTTTGGTCACCACGACAAAGTTAATGATCATCAGGATCGCGAACACCACGATACCGACCACGTAGTTACCGCCGATCACCACTTCACCGAAGGCCTGGATCACTTTACCGGCAGCGGCGTGGCCGTCCTGGCCGTGGAGCATCACCACGCGGGTCGAGGCCACGTTGAGCGCCAGCCGCAATAGGGTCGCCACCAGCAGGATGGTGGGGAACACCGCAAAATCCAACGGCCGCAGGGCGTATACGCACACCAGCAGGACGACCACAGACAGGGCAATGTTGAAGGTAAAGAACACGTCCAGCAGGAACGGCGGCATGGGCAACATCATCATTGCCAGCATCACCAGCAACAACAACGGCACGCCCAAGTTGCCCCGCGACAAGTCAGTCAGGGTGCCACGGGCCGTGCTGAGCATTTGAGAGCGATCTGCCACCGGTATTCCTCGTGTCCTTTGAAGCAAAGTTTTGACGCCGGGAGGCGTCTTGAAGGCGGTATTGCAAGAAGCCTTCCAACTTTGGTTTTGCGCTTCAGGACATTGGCCGGTACACATGCAAATGTGGGAGGAGGCTTGCCCCCGATGGCGGTGGTTCAGCCAGCCTATCGGGTGCTGATCTACCGCTATCGGGGGCAAGCCCCCTCCCTCATTTGGCGTGGCGGTACACCGCCAAGCGCGCCTGGGAACAATCAGATCACGCGCACGTTATCAGCCTGCGGCCCCTTCTGGCCCTCCTTGACCTCGTACCCCACCTTTTGGCCTTCCTCGAGGGTTTTAAAGCCGTCGCTTTCTATAGATGAAAAGTGGACAAACAGATCCGGGCCTCCCGAGTCCTGCACAATGAAGCCGAAACCTTTTTCTGCGTTAAACCATTTAACCGTGCCAGTTGCCTTTGCCATCGCGTTACTCCCACTGCCTTTTAGAACCTTCGGCCCCATCAAACCTTGAAGGCCCGCAGGCTGCCTACTGTCAAAGCTGACAGGTCACGGGCAGTTTACGACGAGCGGTATCACGCCAAATGGCAGTACAGATCAAGAGTCGCGGCGCAGTTCCGGCGGAATCGGCAGGTCTTTGAGGGGATCGGGCCGCTTGCCCTTGCCGGCGCGGTATTGGCGGATTTGATAGACGTAGGCCAGCACCTGAGCCACGGCCAGGTACAGACCGGCGGGAATCTCTTGGTCCAGGTCGGTGGAATAAAAGATCGAGCGCGCCAACTCCGGCGACTCCAACAACAGGATGTCATTGGCCACCGCAATCTCGCGGATCTTCAGCGCAGTAAAATCACTGCCCTTGGCCAACAGCATCGGCGCGCCACCCTTCTCAGGGTCATACTTGAGCGCGACGGCGTAGTGGGTCGGGTTGGTGATGACCACATCGGCGTCGGGCACCGAAGCCATCATCTTGCGCTGGGACATTTCCCGCTGCAGCTGGCGAATGCGCTGTTTAACCTCAGGGCGGCCTTCGGAGTCCTTGTGTTCGTCGCGCACTTCCTGCTTGGTCATCAGCAGTTTCTTGTGGCTTTCCCACAACTGGATCGGCGCATCCACCGCCGCAATGATGATCAGCCCAGCGGCCATCCACATCGCGCTCCAGCCCACCACTTGCACGCTGTGGATAATCGCCGACTCCAGCGGCTCATGGGCGATGCGCAGCAGGTCGTCGATGTCAGACGACAACACCATCAGCGCCACAAACAGAATCAGGATGAACTTGGCCAACGCCTTGAGCAGCTCAACCAATGCCTTGGCGGAGAACATACGCTTGAGCCCGGCTGCAGGGTTCATGCGGCTGAACTTGGGCGCCATGCTGCCGGCGGCGAACAACCAGCCGCCCAGGGCGACAGGCCCGATCAGCGCGGCCAACAACAAGGTGATCAGAATCGGCTGAGTCGCCAGGATCGCGATCTTGCCCGAGTGCATCAGGTACTGGCCCATGGCGTCGGGGTTGAGCAGTACTTCGCGGGGCAAGGCAAAGTTGTGCTTCATCAACTCCATCAAATCCAGCGCCAGGCCGCCGCCGTAGATCAGCAACGCGCCGGCGCCGGCCATCATGGTGGCAACGGTATTCAGCTCTTTGGAGCGCGCAATCTCGCCCTTTTCCCTGGAGTCCTTTTTGCGTTTCTCCGTGGGGTCTTCTGTTTTGTCCTGACCACTCTCGCTCTCGGCCATGGCTCAGCGCGCCCGTGCCAGATCACGTAAAAACTGCAAGGCGTCACTCGCCAGCGGTTGATACTGATTGAGAATGTCGGCCAGGCCAACCCAGAAAATCCCCATGCCCAACACCAGGGTCAGCGGGAAGCCGATGGAAAAGATGTTCAACTGCGGCGCTGCCCGGGTCATCACGCCAAACGCAATATTGACCACCAGCAGTGCGGTGATCGCCGGCAACACCAGCAACAGCGACGCGCCCAGCACCCAACCCAAGCGCCCCACTATCTCCCAGAAATGATTGACCACCAGCCCCGACCCCACGGGCAAGGTGGTAAAGCTCTCGGTCAGCACCTCAAACGCCACCAGATGGCCGTTCATGGCCAGGAACAGCAGTGTCACCAGCATGGTCAGGAATTGCCCGATCACCGCCGCCGACACGCCGTTGGTAGGGTCGACCATGGACGCAAAGCCCATGCCCATCTGAATCGAAATGATCTGCCCGGCAATCACAAAGGCCTGGAAAAACAACGAGAGGGAAAACCCCAGCATCGCCCCGATCAAAATTTGCTCGGCGATCAGCAACAGCGCACTCAGGTCAATCGCGTTGACCGGCGGCATCGGCGGCAACCCGGGCACGATCACGACAGTAATCGCCACCGCGAAGTACAGGCGCACCCGCCGTGGCACCAGGGTCGTGCCGAATACGGGCATGGCCATCAACATCGCCGTCACGCGAAACAGCGGCAGGATGAAGGACGCCACCCAGGTACTGATCTGGGTGTCGGTCAAGGCCAGCAACGACTGCATCGGGTCAGCCGATCAACTGCGGAATACTGCCGTACAGCTGCAGGATGTATTCCATAAAAGATTGCACCAGCCACGGGCCAGCGACGATCAGCGTGACCAGCATCACCAGCAAACGCGGCAAAAAGCTCAAGGTCTGTTCGTTGATCTGGGTCGCGGCCTGGAACATCGCCACCAGCAGGCCCACCAACAAGCTTGGCACCACCAAGACGGCAACCATCACCGTGGTCAGCCACAGCGCTTCACGAAACAGGTCGACGGCAACTTCTGGCGTCATAGCGCTAAACCCCTCCGAAACTGCCGGCAAGGGTGCCGATTATCAGCGCCCAACCGTCCACCAGCACAAACAGCATGATCTTGAACGGCAACGAGATGATCAGCGGCGACAGCATCATCATACCCATGGCCATCAGCACGCTCGCCACGACGAGGTCGATGATCAGGAAAGGGATAAAGATCATGAAACCGATCTGAAACGCGGTCTTCAACTCGGACGTGACAAACGCCGGCACCAGGATGGTCAGGGGGGCCTGGTCCGGAGTGGCGATGTCGGTACGCTTGGACAGGCGCATAAACAGCTCAAGGTCGCTGGAGCGGGTCTGCGACAGCATGAAGTCCTTGATCGGCACCTGGGCCCTATCGATCGCGACCTGAGCGGTGATGGTTTCCGCCAGGTACGGTTGCAGGGCTTGCTGGTTCACCTTGTCGAACACCGGCGCCATGATGAACATCGTCAAGAACAGCGCCATGCCGGTGAGGATCTGGTTCGACGGCGTCTGCTGCAGGCCCAGGGCCTGACGCAAAATCGAAAACACGATGATGATCCGCGTAAAGCTGGTCATCAGCATGACAAACGCCGGGATAAAACTCAGCGCAGTCATGATCAGTAGGATCTGCAGGCTGACCGAATACTCCTGCGCGCCCGCCGCGTTGGTACCCAGGGTGATCGCCGGGATCGACAACGGGTCGGCGGCCAGCGCGAGAGGCGCTGCCAGCAACAGCATGAGCGTCAATAAAACGCGCATTACTTCTTATCCTTCTGATCCTTGCCCAGCAACTCCATCAGGCGCTGGGCGAATTCTGGCGTGGCAGACTGGGTCTGATCGACGTTTACCGGGTTTTTGAGCACATGCAGTGGCGTGATACGACCGGGGGTGATGCCCAACAGGATCTGTTCGTCACCCACTTGCACCAACACCAGCCGATCACGCGGGCCAAGCGCGCGCGAACCGATCATCTCGATGACCTGCCCATTACCCGGCCCCACGCGCTGTACACGGCGCATCAGCCAGGCGAGCACGAAGATCAAGCCGACCACCAGCAACAAACCCAACACCAGTTGGGTCAACTGGCCGCCGAGACTGGCCGGTGCAGCCGCGGCAGCCTGAGCCACCGGTTCAGCCGCCAGGGCGCCCAATGGCAGCGCTGACAACAGTCCTACCGTCAGGCGCTGCATATCAGCGCAACTTCTTGATGCGTTCGCTCGGGCTGATCACGTCGGTCAGGCGGATGCCGAACTTTTCGTTGACCACTACCACTTCGCCGTGGGCAATCAGGGTGCCGTTGACCAGCACGTCCAATGGCTCGCCGGCCAGGCGGTCCAGCTCGATTACCGAGCCTTGGTTGAGTTGCAGCAGGTTGCGGATGTTGATGTCGGTGCTGCCGACTTCCATGGAAATCGACACCGGGATGTCGAGAATCACGTCCAGGTTCGGACCGTCCAGGGTCACCGGGTCGTTGTTCTTCGGCACGCTGCCGAACTCTTCCATTTGCAGGCGATTGCCGGCGGGTGCGGTGGCGGCGTCAGCGGCCAGCAGCGCGTCGATATCGTCCTGACCAACATCGCCGGTTTCTTCCAGGGCAGCTGCCCATTCGTCAGCCAGTGCCTGGTCTTCGGCGGAAGTGTTTTCGTGTTCGGTAGCCATTACATGTCCTCGGCGGAGCAAAAATTTAGGTTGATCAGCGGCGGTTGATCGGTTCGATCACTTGCAGCGCCAGGTTGCCCTTGTGGGAACCGAGCTTGACCTTGAACGACGGCACGCCGTTGGCGCGCATGATCATTTCTTCCGGCAATTCGACGGGAATGATGTCCCCTGGTTGCATGTGCAAAATGTCCCGCAGGCGCAACTGGCGGCGGGCCACGGTGGCACTCAGCGGTACGTCGACATCCAGCAGGTCTTCGCGCAGGGCCTTGACCCAGCGTTCGTCCTGGTCGTCGAGGTCGGACTGGAAACCGGCATCGAGCATCTCGCGCACCGGCTCGATCATCGAGTACGGCATGGTCACGTGCAGATCGCCGCCGCCACCATCGAGCTCGATGTGAAAGGTGGACACCACAATAGCTTCGCTGGGGCCGACGATGTTGGCCATGGCCGGGTTCACTTCCGAGTTGATGTACTCGAAATTGACTTCCATGATCGCCTGCCAGGCCTCCTTCAAGTCAATGAAGGCTTGCTCCAGCACCATGCGCACCACCCGAAGCTCAGTGGGGGTGAATTCACGGCCTTCGATCTTGGCGTGACGGCCGTCACCGCCGAAGAAGTTATCCACCAGCTTGAACACCAGCTTGGCGTCGAGGATGAACAATGCGGTGCCGCGCAGGGGCTTGATCTTGACCAGGTTGAGGCTGGTGGGCACGTACAACGAGTGCACGTATTCACCGAACTTCATCACCTGCACACCGCCCACCGCCACGTCCGCCGAACGGCGCAGCATGTTGAACATGCTGATACGGGTATAGCGGGCGAAACGTTCGTTGATCATCTCCAGGGTCGGCATGCGTCCACGGACGATGCGATCCTGGCTGGTCAGGTCGTAACTTTTGACACTGCCGGGCTCGGCAGCCATTTCGGTCTGTACCAGACCGTCGTCGACGCCATGCAGCAGCGCATCGATTTCATCCTGGGACAGCAGGTCTTGCACGGCCATGTCGTGGTCCTACTGCAATACGAAATTAGTGAAGAGCGCCTGCTCGATCACGACTTTGCCGAGCTCTTTCTGGGCCACTTCCTGCACGCTGGCAGTGACCTTCTGGCGCAGCATTTCCTGGCCCACCGGAGTGGCCAGGGTCTCAAAGCTCTGCCCGGAGAACAGCATCACCAGGTTGTTACGGATCACTGGCATGTGCACCTTGAGCGCGTCCAGGTCCGACTGGTTGCGCGCCAGCAAGGTGATGCTCACCTGCAGGTAGCGCTGACGGCCGTTCTGATTGAAGTTGGCGACAAAGGCCGGAAGCATCGGCTCGAAGATTGCCGGTTGCTTGACGTTAGTGGCGGTTTCGGCGGCAGGTTCCGGTTTGCTTGCACTGCTGTGCATGATGTACCAAGTGCCCCCCACCGAGGCGCCGATGGCCAGCAGCAGGCCTACGACTATCAACAGGATAAGCTTGAGCTTGCCTTTACCTGCGGGTGCTTTTGCTGCGTCGTCGCTCTTCGCCATGCCAATAATCCGTCACTATTCGGGGATTCATAGATCTACGGAAAAGCAAGAGCAAGTGTTATGCCAGAGTTGTCTGGGAGATTGGGGAAGGCGCCACACCACAAATCAAATGTCCTGCATCAGGCTCAGGTCAGGCGTAGTAGTCGACGGCGCTGGAGCCGATGACTGTGGACGCTACCGGCGCGACCGCTTCAGCGATCTCGGCATGGGCGCCGCTGTCGCTATCCCCACCACGCCCGTTGCTACGATTCACACCAGCGGCCTGGGCCTGCTGCTGTTGCTGCTCCTGGCCGCGGGACTGATCAGACACGTTTACATCCACCTGCCCCATGCCCTGCTGGGCAAACATCTCCCGCAAGCGGCCCGACTGGCTTTCCAGCGCTTCGCGCACCACCGGGTGGGCGCTCATGAAATTGACCTGGGCTTGCTGGTCGGCGGTCATGTTGACCTTGATATCCAGGCGACCCAGCTCAGCTGGCTGCAACTGAATCTCCGCCGACTTGAGGTTAGCGCTGGAGAGGTACATCACGCGGTTGACGATTTCATCGGTCCAGCCGCTCTGGTGCATGGCCAATGGGGTATTCGTCACCGGCGGCAAAGCGTTGGCCGTCTTGGGCGTGGCGGCTTGGGTCAGTGCAGCCAGGCGGTCAGCAAAGTTATCGACACGGGTATCGCTGCTGGCGTTCTTCAGGTCTTTGAGGCCGTCATCGATCAACACGCCAAACGCCTTGTCGCCGCCCTGGTCAGTGCTGTCCTTGCTGGCTTGCTGGTCGACCATCGTGGCCAAGCCAGAGGCGAAATTCTGTGCAGCGGTCGGCTGATCCAGGGTCGGCGGCGGCGCAGTTTTCGCGGGCGCCTGGCTGCTGGCGGACACGTGGCCGCCCTGCTCCATCGCCAAACGCACGGTGGGCATGGCGTCCAGGGGGTCGGCTTCGGGGTCGAACGCGGGCGGGGCTTCGTCGGTGGCCGCAATCGGTGCTGCCACTAACGGCAGGGTTTTGTCGTCTTTGGCGGTGGTTACGGGTGCCGGGGTTTCTACAGGTACCGGCACGGCCACTGGGGTGACGGCGGCAATCAGCGCCGGGTCGACCACCGGGTCAGCGGGTGGTTGCTGTGCCAGGGCTGGGTCTACGGCAGCGTCGTCATCTTTGCTGGCGCTGTCGTCTGGCTTGGCAGGCAAGGTATTGCCGCTATCGGCAACCGCCGGCTTGCTGACGGCAGGCTTGTCGGCACTGGCAGCCGGTTTGGCGCTGGCATCGGCAGGCTTGTCTCGCGAAGGTTTTGGCGAGGTGTCGTCGGCTTTGACCGTGGGCTTGGAACCTTGGTTGGCGAACACCTGAGCGAAGCCAGGGCCCTTGTCCCGCGGGTCTACGGCCGCTACCGGTTGATTGGCGGCGGGCGCTTGAGGCTTGGCCGCAGGGGCAGCCTGAAGGAGGGAATTGGGGGCGACTGGCATAGGTAAAGGTCTCCACTGCATGGGGGTCGGGGATGCAGTCTCAGGAGGTAGAGCAAGAGTCGGGCCAGGTTTGGGTTTGGGTTTGGTTAGTGTACATATCCGTTGCTGCGGTAACGGCTACTTAGGGTTCCGCCCTTACGGCGGGTCACTTTTGGAAAAGAGCCCCAAAAGTAACCAAAAGGGCTCTTGCCCCACCACTCGGTGCCTCGCGTAGGCTCGGCATGCCCTCACTCCGGCTTGAATCCGTGGGCCGCCGTCATGGGCCATCCTTGGCCCAGGACGGCTAACCCGGCGTCCTGCCGGGTTACCCACGGATTCAAGCCTGCGTTCGGCCAGCGTGGTTAACGGGGCGCCTAAGATCAAGATCAAAAGCCAAATCAAAAGCCAGAGCCAGAGCCAGAGCCAGAGCCAGAGCCAGAGCCAGAGCCAGAGCAAACCACTTTCCCTCTGATACATGGAGATCAAAACTGTGGGAGGGGGCTTGCCCCCGATGAGGGAGTGTCAGCTAAACATCTATGGCTGACACAACGCTATCGGGGGCAAGCCCCCTCCCACATTTGAATGGTGGACGGCACACGCAACCGGTCGGCTCTAAGGCCGCCGCGCTCTTGCTTTTGATCTGGGGTCGCCCCGTCAAACACGCTGGCCGGAGTTAGGGCATGCCGAGCCTAGGCGAGGCGCCGAGTGTTGGGGCGAAGACCTTTTGGTTACTTTTGGGTCTTTCCAAAAGTGACCCGCCGTAAGGGCGGAACCCTAAGCAGCCGTTACCGCAGCAATGGATATGTACTCAAACCCAAGCTCAAACCCCAAACCGCTGCCGCTCCAACTCATACATCGACCTAACCACCGCAAACTCACGATCAATCTGATCCACCAACGCTCCAAGATCCGCAGCAGCCTCAACCGACTCCGTCTCAAGCCGCTCACACAACTGCGCCAACCGCACCGCCCCAAGGTTGCCACTGCTGCCCTTGAAACTATGCGCAATCCGCCCCAACGCCTTGGCATCGTCGCGCGACTTGCGCAACGCCTCTACGCGTTTCTGGGAATCATCGAGAAAGGTATCTAGCAACTTGGGATACTCGCCTTCCATGACTTCCTGCAAACCCGACAACACCTGCGGGTCCAGATGAATATCAACCACTTGCTCGCTCCTTGATCAAGAATCGGCGGATTATGCCAGAGCCCCCCAGCAAAACTCCACGCAGACACTGCGCCCGCCATCGGACCAGCCTACAGTGCTGCTTAACTGACGCACCAGGCTCAAGCCCCGGCCTGACAGACGGTCAACATCCAGCGGCCGTGCCAGCACTTCTTCCACATCGAAACCAGTGCCGCTGTCTTCGATACGCAATGTCATCCTGCCCCCACTCGCGGTGGGCACCACTTCAACATGCACCCGGATATATCCACTGCTCAACTGCGCCAGGCGGTCATTGCGCTGGCGATAATAGTCGGCAAACCCGTGGGCATCGCGCTTGAGCCGCGAATCCAGGCCCAGCACGCCATGCTCCAATGCATTGGAATACAGCTCCGCCATCACACTGTAGAGCGCCCCGCTCTGCTCACGCAGGCCATGAATCTCCAGCAACAGTTGCAGCAGGTAGGGCAATGGGTGGTAAGCCTTGAGGGTCTCGGCGCGAAATTCGAAGCTCACCGACCAGTCCAGCGGGCACGACTGGCCGCTATCGGCATACAACGGCCCCGTCGCACGCAGGGCCTGACCGGGTTGCAGGGTGATTTCCACCATGCTTACGTCATCGCGCACCTCGCCCCGAAACGCGGCCAACGCCTGCTCGATATCCTTGAACAAATGATCGGGGTCGCGGTTGGCAGCAAACACCTGCTGCAAGCGCTCGGCACCAAATAGTTGGTCATTGGCGTCGGCGGTATCCAGCACGCCGTCAGACAATAAAAACACCCGGTCACCCAGCGCCATGGGCCAGACCTCGGTGCGATCGTCAAAGGCCTGCGCCGACAATACCCCCAACGGTAAATGCCGCGATTGCAACGGCGTGCGCTTGCCCGTGGCGATTTCATGTACATAGCCGTCAGGCATCCCGCCGCTCCACACTTCCACCACCCGCCGCTGCGTGCTCAGACACAACAAGGTGGCGCAGCAGAACATGTCCACTGGCAGGATGCGCTTAAGCTTGGCGTTCATCTCCCGCAGGGTCTGCGCCAGGCCGTAGCCCTTGGCCGTCATGCCGTAGAAAACTTCGGCCAGGGGCATCGCGCCCACCGCCGCTGGCAGGCCGTGGCCAGTGAAGTCGCCGAGCAGCACGTGCATATCGCCGGACGGCGTATAGGCCGCCAGCAGCAGGTCGCCGTTGAACAACGCATAGGGCGATTGCAGGTAGCGGATATTCGGTGCGGCATTGATACAGCCCGAATGCGCAACCTTGTCGAAGACCGCCTTGGCCACCCGCTGCTCATGCAGTAAATAATCGTGGTGTTTGGCGATCAGGTCTCGCTGCTGCAACACCGTGGCCTGCAGGCGCCGCAGGCGATCCATGGCGTTGATCTTCGCGGCGAGGATAAGCGGGTTATAGGGCTTGGCCAGGAAGTCATCGCCACCCGCATTCAGGCACTGGGCCAAGGCTGCGCTCTCGCGCAGGGAGGTGAGGAAAATAATCGGTACCAGCGCCTCACCCGCCAATTGTTTGATACGCCGCGCGGCTTCAAAACCGTCCATCACCGGCATCAACGCATCCATCAACACCAGCTGTGGTTGCTCGCGGGTGAACACTTCGACCGCTTGGGCGCCATTGGAGGCAGTGAGCACCTGATGGCCTTGGCGCCGCACGATGGTCGACAACAGCAACAGGTCGGCAGCGCTGTCTTCGGCGATCAGGATGGTCAGCGGCTCAACCACGGGGGCCTGGCCGTTCAACTGATGTCGAACAGTTTGTCGAAATTGGAAATGCCCAGGATCTTGCGCACATCGCTATTGCTGTTGATCACGCGGATATCGGCCTCATCGCCGCCGGCGTGGTCGCGCAGCAGCAAGAGCATGCCGAGGGCAGAGCTGTCGAGGTAGGTGGTCTCTTTAAGATCCACCACATACAACTGAGGCACCTTGTAGAAACGTTCGTAGGCTTCACGAAACGTCTGGTGGCTCCCGAAATCGAAACGGCCCTTGATGGCAATCGTCAACTTCGTCCCATCCAGGGAGACTTCTGACTCGACAGACATGCGAGTGCTTCCTTGTCATTGGCAATGGAAAAGGTTTAGCAGGAGATACAGACTGAGGCAACACCGCAGATCAAATGTGGGAGGGGGCAAGCCCTCTCCCACATTTAGTACTGCGATTGACGCGGCAGGCGCTGAGACAGTTCATCCAGCAGCTTCTGCTCGCGCTTGTCCTCCAGCGCCCGCGCTTCGTCGATGTAGCGCTGCACCAGTTTGCGCAAGCCTTCAACCCGGGCGAACGCCTGCTGCCAGCTCTCACGCGAGCGATCCAGGTTGGTCTGGTGCCAGGCCAGGCTCTGACGCTGCTGGTCTACGGCGGTCTCAAGTTGGTTGAGAAAGCCCTGGTAGCCCATCAACCATTGCCCTGACACCCCCTTGGTGCCGCGCTCAATCCACTGCTGTTGGTATTCGGCGCGAAAACGCTCCAGGTCGCCCAACTTGCTTTCGGCCAGGCGCACCTGACCCTGGAAATACCCCAGGCGTTGCACAGCGGTTTTCTCGGCCTTTTCGGCCATGTCCACCACCGGGGCCAGGCGTGCGGCGCGGTTGTTGGCCATGGCTTAGCCGCCCGGTGCGGGGGCGAAGATCGAGTGCAGGTGGGCTTCGCTTTCACCCATGCTGATCTTGTCGTTGAGGCCCTGGCGCAAATAGGTGACCAACTGCGGTTGCAGGGCGATGGCCAAGTCAGTGTCGCGATCACCGCCGGCTACGTAGGCACCCACGCTGATCAAATCGCGACTCTGTTGGTAGCGCGACCACAGTTGCTTGAACTGTTGCGCGCGGATCATATGCTCCGGCGTGACCACCGCCGGCATGACCCGGCTGATGGACGCTTCGATATCGATAGCCGGGTAGTGCCCTTCTTCGGCCAGGCGCCGCGACAGCACGATGTGACCGTCGAGTACGCCTCGCGCCGAGTCGGCGATGGGGTCTTGCTGGTCATCGCCTTCGGACAGCACGGTATAGAACGCGGTAATCGAGCCACCACCGGCCTCGGCATTACCGGCGCGCTCTACGAGTTTTGGCAGCTTGGCGAACACGGACGGCGGATACCCTTTGGTGGCCGGCGGCTCACCAATGGCCAGGGCAATTTCCCGCTGGGCCTGGGCGAAACGGGTCAGCGAATCCATCAGCAACAGGACGTTCTTGCCCTTGTCGCGAAAATATTCGGCGATACGCGTGCAGTACATCGCCGCGCGCAAACGCATCAAAGGTGCATCGTCCGCAGGCGACGCGACCACCACCGAACGCTTGAGGCCTTCTTCACCCAAGCTATGCTCGATGAATTCCTTCACCTCACGGCCCCGCTCGCCGATCAGCCCCACCACGATGATGTCGGCCTCGGTGAAGCGGGTCATCATGCCCAGCAGTACGGATTTACCCACGCCGGTACCGGCAAACAGGCCCAGACGCTGGCCACGGCCCACCGTCAATAATCCGTTGATGCTGCGAATGCCCACGTCCAGCGGCACGCTGATGGGGTTGCGGTTAAGGGGGTTGATGGTGGGGCCGTCCATGGGCACCCAGTCTTCGGCTTTCATGCCGCCCTTGCCGTCCAACGCGCGACCGGCGCCGTCCAGCACCCGGCCGAGCATGCTCATGCCCATGGGCAAGCGGCCGGTGTCGGCCAACGGCACCACGCGGGCGCCGGGGGCGATGCCCGCCAGGCTGCCGACGGGCATCAGGAAGATTTTATTACCGGAGAAGCCCATCACCTCGGCTTCGACCTGCACCGGGTGGTAGCTGTCATCGTTGATGACCATGCAGCGGCTGCCCATGGCGGCACGCAGGCCTTCGGCTTCAAGGGTCAGGCCGACCATGCGCAACAGGCGCCCTTCGAGGATCGGTTGGCCAGGCAACTCGGTGGCCTCGGCGTAGCTGCCCAGGCGCTTGGCGAAGCTGGTGCGATCAAGGCGCATCGGGGGCGTCCAGGTCCACGCTCAGGTCAGGTTCGGCCGGGTTCAGCACTTGTTCGTGAACCTGGTCGAGCAGCTTGGCCATGATCTGGCTGATGCGGGTTTCAACCGTGGCATCGATGCGGCTGTGTTCGGTCTCGACGCGGCAACCACCGGGTTGCAGCGCGGCATCCTCGACGATACGCCAGGTTTCTTCATGGCGCTCGCGCAGGGCTTTGACCTGTTCAAAATCCTGCGGGTTGATGTACAGCCGCACATTGCCGACGCCCAGGGGCAGCAGCTTGAGGGCTTCGCGCATCACGCTTTCGATATGGCTTGAGTCCAGCACCAGCTCACGCTGGATCACCTGGCGGGCAATATGCTCCACCAGGCCGACCATGGCTTTTTCGATCTGCGAATCCTGCTCGGCGATAGGGTCGAACAGCACGCCCATCAAGCGTTCAAGGCTGGCCAATTGGACCGCCAGCGCCGCTTCGGCTTCCTGGCGCACCTTGAGGGTGGTGGCGCGAAACCCGTCTTTTTCACCGGCGGCGAAACCTTCGTTGTAGGCTTCCTGGCGGATGCTTTCCAACTCTTCCAGGGTCAGTGGCTGGACTTCATCCAGCGGCACTTCCTCGGACTCCACCGGCAATTCGGGCTCGGGTTCGCGCTCAGGCTCCGGCACATGCGGGTCGAAGCTGGGCAGCGACCAGATGTCGAAGCCGCCGACATCCCGCGCGCGAATCAGATCGCTGGGGGCCTCATCTTTGTTCGACATGAGGGGCGCCTTAGATCATTTCTTCGCCGCCCTTCCCGCCGAGAACGATTTCTCCGGCTTCGGCCATACGGCGGGCAATGGTGAGGATTTCTTTCTGCGCGGTTTCCACGTCGCTGACGCGCACCGGGCCCTTGGCTTCGAGGTCGTCGCGCAACAGCTCGGACGCACGCTTGGACATGTTCTTGAAGATCTTCTCTTTGACGCCCTCGTCGGAGCCCTTGAGTGCCAATACCAGCACGTCGGAGGACACTTCGCGCAGCAACGCCTGGATGCCACGGTCGTCGACATCGGAGAGGTTGTTGAACACGAACATAAGGTCTTCGATCTGGCCGGACAGGGTGTCGTCGATCTCGCGGATCGAGTCCATCAACTGACCTTCGACCGAGCTGTCGAGGAAGTTCATGATGTCGGCTGCACGCTTGATACCACCCAGGGTGGTGCGCGCGGCGTTCGAGTTGCCGGAGAACTGCTTCTCCAGGATCGTGTTGAGTTCTTTCAGCGCCGCCGGCTGCACGGTGTTCAACGACGACACGCGCAGGATGATGTCCAAACGCACTTTGTGGTCGAAGTGGCCGAGCACTTCACCGGCCTGGTCGGGGTCGAGGTACGCCACGACAATCGCCTGGATTTGCGGGTGCTCGAAACGGATCACGTCGGCAACAGCACGCGGCTCCATCCACTTGAGGCTGTCCAGGCCGCTGGTGTTGCCACCCAGCAGGATGCGGTCGATCAGGCCGTTGGCCTTGTCTTCGCCCAGGGCCGAGGTGAGCATCTTGCGGATATAGCTGTCGGAGCCGACGCCCAGGCTGGTCTGGTCGCCGACGATCTCGACGAACTCGCTCATCACCTGCTCGACTTGCTCGCGGTGCACATTGCGCATTTGCGCCATGGCCACACCGACACGCTGAACCTCTTTGGGGCCCATGTGACGCAGCACTTGGGCGGCATCGGTTTCACCCAGGGACAGCAGCAAGACTGCGGCTTTATCGACCTTGGTGAGCTTGGCAACAGCGGCTCGATTATCACTCATCTGCGTTGATCCACTCTTTCACGACCTGAGCCACACGGCCCGGGTCTTCTGCCACCAGACTCTTGATTGCGTTCAACTGAGCGTCATAACCTTCGCTCGGGCTTGGCAACAGGATGCTTTGCGGGCCACCAAGGCTCACACGGTCGTTGGCCAGTTCGCCATCCAGACCGCCCATGCCACCCAATTCGACGTCGCTGCCACCCAGGGCGGCCAGTTGTTTCTTGCTGCCATTGCCGGTGATGTTGTTGAGCACTGGACGCAGCACACCAAACACCAGTACCAGGATGAACAACACCCCCAGCACTTGCTTAACGATGTCCCAGAACCACGGCTGGGTGTAGAACGCCGCTTCGGCGATGACTTCACCACGCTCGGCGGAGAACGGCATGTTGATCACGCTGACGCTGTCGCCACGGCTGGCGTCAAAGCCGACGGCGTCCTGCACCAGACGCGTGAAGCGCGCCAATTCGTCGGCGCTCCACGGGGCGCGGGTCACGGCGCCGTCCGCCGGGTTGACCTTGACCTGGTCATCCACCACCACCGACACCGACAGGCGATTGACGCGGCCTTGTTGCTGCTTGGTGTGGCTGATGGAACGGTCAAGCTCGAAGTTCTTGGTGGACTGGTTACGCTTGTCTGCCGGGTACGGGGCGAGCATCGGCTGGCCGGTGGCCGGGTCCATGATCTGCTGACCGTTGGCGTCCAGCAGCGGTTGGCCCGGCGCGATCGCACCCGCGGCAGCGGCGGCGCCACCACCGGTGGTTTGCGGGGCCGAGGCTGGCGCTGGCGGCTGATTGCTCAGCGCGCCCGGCACGCCTTGCGGCGGGCCATTGGCGGCGGTGCGTTGTTCACTGGTGGATTGCTCGCTGCGCAGGGCAGGCTGGTCCGGGTTGAACTGCTCGGAGGTCGACTCGACCGCGCTGAAATCCACGTCGGCGGACACTTCAGCCTTATAGCGATCGTTGCCCAACACCGGTTGCAAAATGTTGTGCACGCGCTGGGTGAGCATGCTTTCCATGCGACGGCTGTAGTCGAACTGCTTGCCGGCCTGGGTCAGCGCGGAGTTTTCGGCCATGTCGGACAGCAGGTTACCCTTCTGGTCCACCACGGTAATTTGGGACTTGCTCAGTTCAGGAACACTGGTAGCCACCAGGTTGACGATGGCCAGCACTTGGCCAGGCTCCAGGGAGCGGCCAGAAAACAGTTCCACCAGTACTGAGGCACTCGGCTTGCGCTCGTCGCGCACAAACACCGAGCTCTTCGGGATCGCCAAGTGCACGCGGGCGCCCTTGACGTTATTGAGGCTGGAGATGGTGCGGGCCAGCTCGCCTTCCAGGCCGCGACGGTAGCGGGTGGCTTCCATGAACTGGCTGGTACCCAGGCCCTGGTCCTTGTCGAGGATTTCAAAACCGATGTTGCTGTCGGACGGAGTCACGCCAGCAGCCGCCAACTTCATGCGCGCACGGGCCACGTCGTCGGCCTTGACCAGCAACGCCCCAGAGTTGGGTTCTACGGTATAAGCGATGTCGGCGGCGGCGAGGGTTTCCATGATCTGCTTGGAATCCATGCCCGCCAGGCTGCCGTACAGCGGCCGGTAATCAGGCTGCTGCGACCACAACACCACGGCAAAACCAATCGCCACGCTGGCAGCCAGGCCGACCATCAGGCCCACCTGACGCAACATGGTCATTTCCGAAAGGTTTTCCAGGAACGACAGGCCAAACAGCGGCGGCTTGCCGTCTGCCTTGGCGGGTACGTTGTCGGAGACTGCTTCTGCCATTACTTAATTCTCGCCCTTAAACCGGCATCTGCATGATGTCTTGATAGGCCTGAACCAGTTTGTTACGCACCTGGGTCAGCGCCTGAAAAGACACAGTGGCTTTTTGCGAGGCAACCATCACGTCGGTGAGGTCTACGCCGCTTTTGCCGATTTCGAACGCGTTGGCCAACTGGCTGGAAGCTTGCTGGGTGTCACTGACTTTGTTGATGGCCGAACCCAGCATGTCGGCAAAACTGCTTTGGCCCAATTCCGGCGCTTGCGCGACGGATTTCGGCTGAGACATCGCATCCATTTGCATGGAGCGCATATCCAACATCAACCGATTGAACTCAATACCCTGGCTCATGACCTTCTCTCTCCGACAACCCGCATTTTTTTTGACGCTACGCCGCAATTACTAAGGGAAGTAGCAACAAGGGTGCCAGCTCTGTATCAACACGTAAGAAAAGGCGACAAAGCTTGTCGGTTACGATACCAATCAGGTAGCAAACAGATACGCTTCCACGTCCATGCCGGCGTCGCGCATCTGTGCCAGCTTGTAGCGCAAGGTGCGCGGGCTGATACCCAAGCGCTCGGCGGCCTCTTTGCGCCGACCGCGCTCAGCGCGCAGGGTGTCGATGATCATCTGGAATTCGCGGCGGCGCAGGTCGTCGCCCAAGCCTATGGCGGGTTCTACTTCGGCCACCACTGGCGCGGGCGCCAAGGTCGGCAGCGGCGCTGCGCCGCTGCCCATGGCCAGGCAGAAATCCTGGGGCTGGATCAGGCCACCCTGCTGCAAAATCAGCGCGCGTTGAATGGCGTTGTCCAATTCCCGCACGTTGCCCGGCCATGGGTAGGCGATCAGGCAGGCCTGGGCCTCGGCCGACAGGCGTGCCTGGGCGTGCTTCATTTTTTTGACGTGGTTGGTCAGCAGGCGCTCGGCCAGTGGAATGATATCTGCCGGGCGCTCCCGCAACGGGCGCCAAGCCAGGGGGAACACCGATAAGCGATAGAACAAATCTTCACGGAAGCGCCCCGCCGCCACTTCGCCCGCCAGATCTCGGTTGGTGGTGGCAACCACGCGGATATCCAGCTGAATCGGCTTGCGCGCGCCGACGCGCTCAACTTCGCGCTCCTGCAGCACCCGCAGCAACTTGGCTTGCAGGCCCAGAGGCATTTCCGAGATTTCGTCGAGCAGGATGGTGCCGCCGTCGGCCTGTTCAAATTTGCCAGCCTGAGCCGCAATGGCACCGGTGAACGAGCCTTTTTCATGACCGAACAAGGTGGCTTCGAGCATGTTGTCGGGGATCGCCGCACAGTTGATCGCGATAAACGGTTGTTTGGCACGGGTTGACTGCTGGTGAATGTAACGCGCCAGCACTTCCTTACCGGTGCCGGACTCACCGGAAATCAACACGGTGGAATCGCTGCGGGCCACGCGGGCAGCCAGGTCCAGCAATTGCGCACTGGCGGGCTCGAAGGCAATCGGGCCCTCGCTTTCGCTCGCCGGAATCACCCCCAAGGCGTGCCGCGCGACCAATTCGATCAAGGCTTTGGGTTCAAACGGCTTGACCAGGTAATCGGCGGCACCCTGGCGCATGGCGTCCACGGCTCGCTCGACGGCGCCATGGGCGGTCATCAGTAATACCGGCAACTGCGGCTGACGTGCGCGCAGCAGGCCGAGTAACTGATGGCCGTCCATGCCGGGCATGTTGACGTCGCTGACCACCAGGCTGAACGCCTCTTGCTCGACGGCTTCCAAGGCGTCCTCGGCAGAACCGACCGCCCGGTAATCATGGCCCGCCAACAACAGCGTGTCGGCCAATGCTTCACGCAGGGCGCGGTCGTCTTCTACCAATAGAACCTTGATTGCCATGTTCGCTTACTCCGTGCTTGCCGCGCTTGAAAACAGCGGCAAGGTCATCAATGCACAGGTGCCACGCCCCAATCGGGAGTGCAGTTGCAATTCTCCCTGATGGGCACGGGCCACAGCCTTGACCACGGTCAGGCCCAGGCCGGTTCCGTTGGTCTTGGTGGTGAAAAACGGCTCGCCCAGGCGCTTGAGCACGGCTGGCTCAATACCGCTGCCGCTGTCACTGATGCACAGGCGCAGGGTTTGCCCACGGCTGTACAGGTGCACTTTGAGCCGCGCACCGGGGCCGCTAGCCTGGGTGGCGTTTTCGATCAGGTTGAGCAAGGCGCCCACCAAGGTGTCGCGATTGCACAGCAACTCGCCGAGGTGGCTGTCGCACTGCCAGCGCACCTGGGCTTCTTGAATATGGGTAGCGGCGGCCGATTGCAGGGCCTGCATCAGCGCGGATGGGGTGATGCGGTCGGTGAGCGGCAGTTCGCCACGGGCAAACACCAGCATGTCGCGTACTTGGTGCTCCAACTCATGCAGGCGCTCCTTGAGGCGACCGGCAAAACGTTGCGAGGTGGCAGGCGGCAATTGCTCATCAGTCAAATGACTGGCGTAGATCAACGCGGCCGACAACGGCGTGCGAATTTGATGCGCCAAAGAAGCGACCATGCGCCCCAACGACGACAACCGTTCGTGTCGCGCCAGTTGGTCTTGCAGGTGACGGGTTTCAGTCAGGTCGTTGAGCAGCACCAGTTGGCCGGGCTCGGCGTCCAGGGAGCGGGTCGCGATGGACAGACGGCGCCCGTCCTTGAGCGAGATTTCATGGCCGTCGTCTTCGCGCGGCGCAAAACAGCGGGTGATGACATGGCGCCACAGCTCGCCTTCCAGCGGCAGGCCGAGCATGTCGCAAGCAGCCGGGTTGGCCTCGCGCACACGGCCTTCTTCATCGATGACAATCACGCCACCCGGCAACAGCGACAGCAGGTTTTGCAGACGGTTGGCCAGGCGTTCTTTCTCGGCCAGCTCTTGCATGCGCTGGGCGCTGACCACCGCCAATTCGCCCTTGAGCTCGGACACCCGGGCTTCGAGCAGACTGTAAGAGTCATTCAATTGGCTCGACATCTGGTTGAACTGCGAAAACGCCTGTTCAAGACCCTGGCGATTTTGCAGCTCTACAGAAGGCAGAAGCCCTGGGCTGGCAGGGCTGGAAGAAAGTTTGGCGGCGTGGGGCATGATGCTCTCTCGCTTGGCTGACCGTCAGTTAAACGGAACGTTGCGAGGGCTGTAGCAATAATGGTGCCGAAAAAAAACCGCTGATTAATCAGCGGTTTGAAAAACAGGCGTCAATCATCCGCCTGTTCATCACCTTCTTTGCGGCTCATGCCGTACTTGCGCATCTTCTCCACCAGCGTGGTTCGACGAATACGCAGGCGCTCGGCGGCACGGGCGACGATGCCGTTGGCGTCGTCCAACGCTTGCTGGATCAAGCCTTGTTCCAGGTTACCGAGGTAGTCCTTCAGGTCCAGGCCTTCGGGCGGCAGCATGGCGGTGGAACCAAAGTCCGGGGTGTGGCCGTTAATGGCCACCCGCTCTTCCATATCACTGCGCAGGCTGTCGAGCTGCTCGTCTTCGTCGTCGACGTAGCGGAATTTCTTCGGCAACTCGACCACGCCGATCACACCGTAGGGGTGCATGATCGCCATGCGCTCTACCAGGTTGGCCAACTCACGCACGTTGCCCGGCCAGCCGTGACGGCATAGGGACATGATCGCGGCGGAGTTGAAACGAATAGAGCCGCGCTTCTCGTGCTCCATGCGCGAGATCAATTCATTCATCAGCAGCGGGATGTCCTCGACGCGCTCACGCAGCGGGGCCATCTCGATTGGGAATACGTTGAGGCGGTAGTACAAGTCTTCGCGGAAGCTGCCGACCTCGATCATGCTTTCGAGGTTTTTGTGCGTGGCCGCGATGATGCGCACGTCGACGCTTTGGGTCTTGTTGCTGCCCACGCGCTCAAAGGTGCGCTCTTGCAGCACACGCAGTAGCTTGACCTGCATCGGCAGCGGCATGTCGCCGATTTCGTCAAGAAACAGGGTACCGCCGTTGGCCAGCTCGAAACGCCCGGCACGGCTGGTGATCGCCCCAGTAAAGGCGCCCTTTTCGTGGCCGAACAATTCGCTTTCAAGCAGCTCTGCCGGGATCGCCCCGCAGTTGACCGGCACAAAGGGCCCGTCGCGACGCTTGGAATGGTAATGCAGATTACGCGCGACCACTTCCTTGCCGGTGCCGGACTCACCAAGGATCAGCACGCTGGCGTCGGTATCGGCGACTTGCTGCATCATCTGGCGCACGTGCTGGATGGCACGGCTGGTGCCGACAAGGCTGCGAAACAGGTTGGGTTCGCGGTGGCGACCGCGCTCTCGGGCCTGGTCGTACATCTCGCGATAGACCTGGGCACGGTGCAGGGAATCGAGCAATTTGCTGTAGCTGGGTGGCATTTCCAGGCTGGACAACACACGGCGGCGCTGGTCTTCCGGCAGGTCGACAGCAGAAATATCGCCCATTAGCAAAACCGGAAGGAACTCATCCCAGGTAGACAGTGTCTTTAACAAGCCCAAAACGGCGCCAGGAGTATTTACCGTCCCGATCAACACGCAAATGACTTCACGGCTCGATGACAATGAGCTGACTGCCTGCTGCCAGTCATGGCTACCACAGGGTAAATTTTCTTCGCCAAGAAAATTCAAAATCACCGCCAGGTCGCGGCGGCGAACGCTATCGTCATCAATCAGCAGAATTTTGGTTTCACGCCACATGCAATAGCAACTTCCCTAGTAAAACTTCCTGCCCCGGAATGAGAGCAATCGAGACGACTGTAAGACTTCTTACCTTATAGACGTCTGAAATCTGAAAACAGCACTAGTTAAGTCAAAAATGCTGGCATAGTCAAATATATGACGGCCGGTCGGGTTAACTGCGCTTATTCAGCCGAACAGATGGTAGACCTTTGACGCATTTTTCGCGCGATTGATCTGCGACATCTCTTCGAAAATTGCCTGCCTCTCACCCGTCGTCACTTCAAGCAACTGCTGATAAACCGCCAGCAGATTCTCAAGCTTCTCGCGCAACGCATCCTCGTCCACCGGCGGCTCATTGAGCACCTGATCGATCACGTCACGACACCCCATGTCGAGCTGGCCGATGGCATCCCAGTTACGGTCCGCCAGCGCGCCCATCAGCGCTTCACGGGTTTCATCAATGCGTTGCAGTGCTTGGCTCATGACGAGTTCCTCAAGGCGCTCAGGCCTTATTCTGCGGCGGCCTGCGGCACGCCAATAGCATCCCAGCCTTCTTTTACGGTAATCAGCAAACGGGCGACTTCGTCGATCATGTCGGCATCGTTATGCAGATTGGCTTCCATCAGCCGGTTGGTCATATACGCGTACAGGCTTTCCAATTGCTGGACGTAAGCCGGGTTGTCACTCTTTTGCGCATCGAGGCCGTCACGCAGGCCGATCACGATATCGATGGCCTTGCCCAGCATCAGGCCCTTGGCCGCGATGTCGCCGCGGGCCAGCGCGCCTTTGGCTTGGGCCATACGGTCAAGCCCGCCTTCCATCAGCATCTGCACCAGACGATGAGGGCTGGCTTCAGAGATCTGAGCATGGGAATTAACCTTCTGGTATTGGCGAAGGGCTCGCATGGGATTCATGTTTCTACCTCGTGACGGGCGACAGCGGAAAGTGTTTGAGTAACCAATATGTCGACTGGGTCGCAAAAAGCTTTAGCACCCAGTCGTCGTGCATTAAAAAAAAGGCCAGGCAGTTTGCCTGGCCTTTTGCGTTACGCGGGGATCAATTATCGTCTTTAGCGTTGTTCAGCGCATTGAGCGTGGTCATAACGCTGGTGCTTTGCTGGCGCAGTTGGGCGACCAGGGTGTCCATGGCGTTGTACTTAGCGGAGAGGCTGTTGGTGAGCAGGGTCATGCGCTCGTCCAGGGCGGATTGCTGCTTGGCGATGTCCTTGAGGGTGTCGGACAACGAAGTCGAACGCGTCGCCAGAATGCCCGTGGAGGCCCTGGCGTAATCCGTGGTGGCGTTTTTCATGCGCGCCAGCAGGCCTTTGTCGCCAGTGAACATGCTATTGATGTCAGCGGAATTGGTCTTGACCGCCGCATCCCACTTCTTGTCATCCAGCGTCAACAGGCCTGTGGTCGAGCTGGTAGAAACGCCAAATTGCGCGAGCGATTTGAGCGTACCGGTGCCCGACAGTGCGTTGAACTCGTTGCGAATGGCACTTTGCAGAGCGCGCATGGTGGAGTCGCCGGTCAGCGCCGCAGCCGTCGTAGAGCCATCTGCCTGAGTCGTGATCTTGGTCTCGGCATTCATTGCCGTGATCAACGCATTGTAGGTATCAAGAAAGCCCTTCACACCAGACTTGAGTGCCGTGTTGTTGGTACTTACCGTGATCAACGTAGCGTTTCGAACCGGGTTTTCAGTGGTATCGCCCGCCGTCTTGAGCGCCGAAACGGACACCAGCTTGATATCCACCCCGCTCAGAGCACCCTCGATGGTATTGCTCTTGGAGACCGCAGGAATACCGTCGATGCTGTATTTCGCATCCTGCGGTTCATCCACCACCGTCGAGCCGACATCAAGCCCCGAGGTGCCCGACAGCTTGAGATCTGAACCCACACCCATCTTGGTGGAGGTCAGGATCAACCGCGAACCAGTGGAGTCGGTCAGGATGTTGGCACTCAGGCCCGAGGTGGAGAACTGTGTATTGATCGAATCGCGAACCTGCTGCAGCGTTGCGCCAACAGGAATGCTCACATCGTAGTTCTTGCCGGACTGGGTGATGGTCAGCGTGGTTGGCTTATCGGTAGCGTTGATCACCGACGACGTACCACCGGCGAAGGTTTTGCTCGACAACTTCGACGCCTGGGCCAACTGGTCGACAATCAGACGGAAACTGCCGCTGGAGGCGGTGTTGCTTGCCGTCATCGTGGCGACTTTTTCATCCGAGGATGACCCCGTCAACCCGGTGAAGCTTGAACTGGCGGTCATCGTGTCCAGCGCACCACGAAAAGCATCCAGCGCCGCCTGAATCTTGCCGATAGAAGACAGCGAGGTGGTCGCCTTCTGGGACGCGGTATTGATCTGGGTCTGCTTGGGTACCTTTTCGGCGTCAACCAAGGAAGTCACGATCTTTTGTGTATCGATGCTCGATCCGACACCACTTACCGTTGTACCTGCCATCTTCGTATCTCCTGTTCGGTGGCTGCCGTTATCTTGACTTGGTTATGCCTTAAGCCATGACAGCAACAAGTTTCATGCCAGCTCAGGCTTTGTCGTCAAACAACAAATGGCTCGCGCTGGAAAGGTTCTGCGCCAGTTTCAGTGCCGTTTCCGACGGAATCTGGCGAATCACTTCACCACTGTCGGTGGCGATGACCTTGACCACCACGCGGTGGGTGGAGTCATCAATAGAGAAGTCCAGGCTACGCTGGGCTGCTTGTACGAATTCGCGAATATCGGTGACTGCTTTTTCCAGATCGGCACGCTCGGGCTGCTGGCCTGTCGCGGCGATTTCCTGGACTTTTGGAACGTTCTTGTCAGTCACTACCTGTGCAGGCGCGCTTTGAGGTGCAACCGGCGGATAAGACTGGTTCAGCTTTACACTCATGTCCATGTCCAATCTCCTCTAAACCGAAAAAACGGAAGGGCACGTAGACGCGCCCTTCCGTTAGTTACCGAGCGCTGGGATTACTGAAGCAGTTTCAGTACAGCGGATGGCAGCTGGTTAGCCTGCGACAGGATCGCGGTGGAAGCCGATTGCAGGGTTTGTTGCTTGGTCAGCTCGGCGGTTTCGGAAGCGAAGTCGACGTCCTGAACGGTGGAACGTGCAGCGGTGGAGTTCTTCTGAATGTTCTGCAGGTTGT
Source organism: Pseudomonas viridiflava (assembly GCF_900583165.1). Taxonomy (GTDB): domain Bacteria; phylum Pseudomonadota; class Gammaproteobacteria; order Pseudomonadales; family Pseudomonadaceae; genus Aquipseudomonas. The sequence goes on from NZ_UTKY01000038.1 coordinate 30,949, forward strand.
CTGCAGTGGTAGTCAGACGGTTCTGGGTAGCACCCAGGCCCGAACGAACGCCGTCGATGGTGCCGATGGCCTTGTCGATTACGGCCAATGCGTTTTGAGCGTTGGTAGCGTTCGTTACGTCGGTTTCGGAGATGGTGGTTTTTTCCGAAACCAGAGATGTACCAAACACAGCAGCTACGTCACCGCTCAGCGAGTAACCTTTAGCGGAGTCAAGGGAAACCTGCCCGTTGATGACCAATTTATCTTCAAGCGGGGTATCAGTCTTGACGTACTCGCCAGCACCATTTTTTACGTCAACACCGATTGCCGCGAAAGCGCCACCAACGGCGCTGAATTCGAGGTTTTCACCCGAATCGGACTTCACTTCCAACGTGCCATTTTTTTCGTCGTAGTTAACGCTGATGCCGAGCTTAGCAGCGTTAGACTTCAACTGGTCTGCAAGGCCAGCAGTGTCAGTTACACCAATAAATTTAACTGCATCGCCACCGCCTACCGAAAGACTGAAACTCGCAGGACCATCAGTAGTAGTGTCGCCAACGCTAAACTTAACTTCAGTGCTTGCGGTAGCGGTCAGACCACCAATCGCACCGTTCATCGCACTGGCAATATCCTTAGCAGAGGCTTTTGCCTTGTACTCAATTTCGTTGCTTTGACCATTACCAGTGACGGTGATTTTGCCAGCAGCCAGACCATCTGCAGCTGGCGTGATCGCTTTACTCTTAATCTGCTGGGAACCAATGTTGCTGGCTGCAACGTTTTCCAGGCTCAGGTTGATGGTTTCGTTGGCGTTGGCGCCTACCTGAATGGCCTTGGTACCGTACGAACCGTCCAGCAACTTCTGACCACCGAAAGTAGTGGTTTGCGAGATACGGGTCAGTTCCGAAGTCAGAGCCTGGTATTCGTCGTTGTTCGACTTACGGTCGTCAGCGCTCAGGGAGCCAGTAGCGGACGACAGAGCCAGGGTACGCATTTTTTGCAGGATGTCGGTCGAAGCCTGCATCGCGCCTTCAGCGGTCTGAGCGATGGAGATACCGTCGTTCACGTTTTTTACTGCTTGGCCCAGGCCGTTGATTTGGCTGGTCAGGCGGTTAGCGATCTGCAGGCCGGCAGCGTCGTCTTTAGCGCTGTTGATACGCAGGCCGGAAGACAGGCGCTGCATGGAAGTGGCCAGGGCGCCGCCAGCTTTGTTCAGGTTGCCCTGAGTAGTGATCGAAGCAATGTTGGTGTTTACTGTTAAAGCCATGACGAAATCCTCGTTGGATGGATACTGCGGCTTCCGGCCCTGGCAACCGCCGGGTGTGGCCTGAGAACCTACGTAATAGTTATCGTCGTGGTGGGCAGTTGCTTGAGTCTTTTTTTTGCTTTTTTTACTGGCGCCGGGCCATCCCTTTTAATTCAAGGGTTTAGCAAGGCCGCAAACCCCGGTTTCATTGGCTTTCTGGCGCCAAATAAAAAACGCCGATGATCTCTCGATCATCGGCGTTTTGTTGTGCCGGCTATTAAAGCCTCACGGGCGGTAGAGAATCGCCGAGCCCCATGACAGGCCCACACCAAAACCACTGATTGCCACGCGCTTCCAGGTGGCGTCCATCACGTGCTTTTCCAGCAGCAACGGAATGCTCGATGACACGGTGTTGCCGGTCTCGACCATGTCCTTGATGAACTTGTCCACCGGCGCATCTTCAAAGCGGCGGGCCACGGCGTCGACAATCGCCGCACTGCCCTGATGGATGCAGAACGCATCGATCTCGTCAGCCTTGAGGTCAGACTCGTTGAGCAGCTCATGCAAATGCGCCGGTACTTTAAGCAGCGCAAAGTTGAACACCTGGCGACCGTTCATAAAGAACACGCCGTCGCTGACCTTCAGGTGCGGCGCGCCGGAACCGTCGGTGCCGAATTTGGACTTGCCCAGCAGCCAAGGCGCGTCTTCACCCATCCAGGTGGCGGTGGCAGCGTCGCCGAACAGCATGGTGGTGTTGCGGTCTTCCGGGTCGACGATCTTCGAATACGGGTCGGCGGTGATCAGCAGGCCGTTTTTCAGGCCGGCGGCTTCCATGAAGCCCTTCATCGCGTAGATGCCGTAGACGTAGCCGGAGCAGCCCAGGGAGATGTCGAACGCGGCGACGTGGGTCGGCAGGCCCAGCTTGTCCTGCACAATGGCTGCGGTGTGGGGCAAACCTTCTTCGTCACCGTTCTGGGTAACGACGATCAGCGCGTCGATAGACTCGCGCGAAAGCGTAGGGTTGTTGGCAAACAAAGCGTTGACCGCCTCGACACACAGATCGGAGGTTTCCTGCGCGGCTTCCTTGCGCGGCAGGAACGCCGAACCGATCTTGCCAATGATGAACTCTTCATCCTTGGCGAATTTGGCACCCTGGGCGTAGTTATCGATCCCGTCGGCCGGCACGTAACTGGCGATGCTTTTTATGCCAATCATTGTGGCTTCCCAATACTAAATAGCTGGAGATCACCCCGCGAACCGGTTCGCCGAGTGCTGACAATATATGGGGATAACCCCGCAAAAACTTCGCTGAAAGCCGCCCTGTAAAGGCCCTGCGACGACTTATCCTTTTCACACGATACAGTGAAGATGCGCTTTATGACTCACAGGTCACCTAATTGTGTGTGGTTTATGCAAAACCTTCAAACAATTAACACCCAGAAACGACAACGGCCCAGCCTGTTTCCAGGCTGGGCCGTTGGAGGTGACGCCAGATTACATCTTGTTGAACAGGCTCAACTGGGAGACTTTCACAAAGGCCAGCTGGGACGCTTCAAGCATGGTTTGCTGCATGGTCAGGTTGATAGCAGCTTCACCCATGTCGATATTGGCCAGGGTACTCATGGTGGTTTTGTTCGCCAGGGTGACGCTGTCGTTTTCGCTGGACTGCACAGTGAGGGCGTTCTGACGCGCACCAATGGAGCCACGCACGTTGTCTACCTGGTTATATGAACTGGTCAAGTTACTGACAGCGGCGTTCAGGGCGTCCTGAAGTTTGACTCGCCCCCCCGGAATACCATCGGCCGGTTGTTCCAGTGCCATGCGTAACTGGCCCAAGGTGTCGAGGGCGCTCTGGGTTTTCTGGGTGCTGGCACCGACGGCAAACTGGTCGCCAGTGTTGGGCGTACCGCCCAGGGCAAACGTCACGCCCGCTGCGGTGATGGTCGGCTTTAGCGGGTCGGTTGCGTCAATCACGCCCGAGTCGATAGCCTTGCTGTTGGCAGTATAGGGCTGCGTAAACACTTCATAGGCCGACGCATCGGTGTCGCTGAACTTGATCACCACGCCACTGTTGACGGGGAAGGTGCTCGCGTATTTGCCAGGGTTGCTGACGGTGCCACCGGTCAACTGCGCCGCCGAGGTGTTGCTCGGGGTACGGGAAACATTGAACGTGTCCGGTTTGGCAGACAGCGTGAACTCACGCCCAGCGACCAATGCATCGGCATCCGGGCCGGTGGCCGTGTCAGTGAGATCGACAGTGATATCGAACTTGACCCCACGCAGATTAACGCTGGCACTGCCCTCCTTGGTGGAGTCGAACGTGCCGTTGCCCGAGAGCTGCGACGTAATATCAGTACCATCCTTGTCCGTGACAACGTACTGGGTGCTGCTGGTAAAGGTCAGCTTGTACGGTTGGCCGTCGGCGTAGGCTTTGTTGTATTCGCCATTGGAGGTGACCAGGCCGGACGAGATGGCAACTTTATGGTCATCCACCGCAGACGGTGCAGGGCCAGGCGTGGTGTAGGTAGATTCAGTACGGCTGGTGTTGCTCGCGCCCTCCAGAATCGTCTTGCCAGTATCGGTGGTACGCACCGTCAAGGTCTCGGACACTTGCAGGCTCAACTCATTTTCGTCGCCCTGATAGCTGTAGGTGCCGTCGTTGTTGCGCGAGTACGGCGGCGTATCGGTCTTAGAGCCGGAGAACAGGTAGTTGCCCGAGGCATCCTTGCTGTTGAGCAAGCCCATCAGTTGCTCTTCCAGAGCGCCGACTTCAACCGAGATGGATTTACGGTCGGCATCGCTGGTTACGCCACCGGCCCGCAGCGCCAATTGGCTGCCAGCCTGAATCGTCGCGTTGATGGCTTGCAGCACGCTTTCTTCGTTGGTCAACGAGCTCTGCAGGCTGGTGATATTACCGCTGTACTGCGACAGCATATCTTTCTGCTGTTGCAACATCAGCAAACGCTGTGCAGCCACAGGATCATCCGCGGCGGTCTGTACACGCACGCCGGATGTCGCCTGTTCCTGAGCCTTGACCACACCGCCATAGTTGTTGGTGAACTTAGTGGCACTGGTGTCGTAAAACTGCTGAGTAGAAATGCGCATCGTCCGACTCCCTTAAAGACTATTGATCAGCGTACTGAAGGTTTCTTGCGCAGCCTTGATGATCTGCGACGACGCGGTGTAGTACTGCTGAAACTTGATCATGTCGCCCGCCTCTTCGTCCAGGTTGACCTGGGACACGGAGTTGCGCGCATTCTTGTTGGCCGTCAACAGCGCATTGGTGGCCGTGGTATCGGTGGTGGCCGCAGCCGCCTTGGCGCCAACGGTGGACACCAACTTACTGTTGGCCCCTACCAGGCTCGCGCCACCCGAGCCATCCGACGCCACACCGACGGTCGCCTTGGTCTGCAGATTCAGCAGTTGCTGGGCGTTGCGGTTGTCGGAGATACCCGTGGCATTGAACGCAAACGTGGTGCTGTCGCCATCGGTCGGCGAACCGCCCACCGTGGTGTCAAAACTGAAGCTCTTGGCGGGGTTGAGCAACTCACCGTCTGCACCGCGCATTGGCACGTCGATGGTAATTTTGTTGGCCTGCCCCGGCACGATGGTGCCGGTGCCAATCGGGTCACCCTTGGCGTTGCTCAGGGTATAGCTCTGGGTGCCATCAGCCGCTGGCTTGCCAAACACCATCTTCACCGGCATCGAGTATTCAATCCCGGTGCGCAGCTGCGCGGTGTCGGCGCCGCCCGCGATATCCAGGGGCACGGTCAGGGTTGGCGGCGTGAACGTGCCGGTACCTTGGTTGGTCTTGCTCGCCTCGCCGGACAATGGGCCGCCCAATGCGATTTTGCTCGGGTCAGTGAGCACCGTACCGATATCCTTGGCGCCGCTGGCGGTCGGGCTAACTTTGAAGCTGTCACCGGACTGCATCGTGCCGCCCTTGAGCGTCAGGGCAAAGCCATCGATCACCGGGGCCGGCTGGGTCGGGTCCAACGTGAAGTTGCCCATGGCCTTGCCATCGGAACGCACCACGGAGTATTTGTCGGCAGCAGTAAAGGTGACCTTGTAGTCGAAGCTGGTCAGTTGGCTGGTGTCTTTGATCGTCACATTTAGGCTGCCATCGCCCTGATTGCCTTGTGCGGCCTGGCTGCGCAGGGCAACGGACGCCGCATTGTTGATGTCCTTGAACATCGACGCACCGAACTCACCATTGAGGTCGATGCCCTGGCCCAATTGGCTGTTGATGGTGTCAGCGGTAACGATGGCGATACGACCCAGGTCGTTGATCGCCGGGTTCAACACGTCGCTGCGATAACGCAACAAACCACCGATGCTGCCGCCACTGACCACGTTGCCCAAATCGACCTTGGTGTTGCCGGGCATGTTCAGCTGGATGGTGTATTGGGTCGGGTCGCTGCCGCTTGGCACGGCGGAAATCGGGTTGGACTGGTCACCCAGCACCAGCGACTGGCCTGTGCCGGTGCTGACACTGAACACACCGTTCTTCTCGGTGGCGGTCACGCCGATCAGCTCATTGAGCGAGCGCACGGCCTCGGCACGCGCATCCAGCAGGTTGGCCGGGGTTGTGTTCGACGAGCCCTGCACCTGGTTGATCTGCTTGTTCAGCGACGCGATCGAAGCGGTGATCTGGTTGACCTGATCACTCATGGAGCTCAATTGGCCGTTGATGGTTTCTTTCTGCGCATTCAACTGCGTGGAAATCGCGTTGAAACGGTTGGTCAGGGTCTGGGCATTGGTCAGCAGGATCTGGCGGGCAGACGAATCGCTCGGGTTGGACGAGGCGCTTTGCACCGCAGCAAAGAACGAGCTGAGTACCGCCGACATGCCCGTGGTCTTGTCCGACAGAGTCTTGTCGACCGCACTCACCTGGTCCAGATACGCCGCCGCATCCGCATTCAGCGAGGTGCTGTTCTGGTACGCCGTGTCCAGGTACTCGTTGTACACCCGGCGCACGTCGGCCAGGGTGGTACCGCTGCCAATAAACACGCCGCCGTACTGGTTGACGGCGTTCGCATTCTGGGTGGTCTGCTGGCGGGAATAGCCCGCGGTATTGGCGTTGGCAATGTTATTACTCAAGACCGACAACGAGCCTTGAGCGGCATTGAGCCCTGACATCCCGATACTGAGCAAACTCATGGTTCAGACCTTATAAATGTGTGGTTGCGCCAGCGGCAGCGTAATTCTGGTAACTGTCCATCGTTTTGGCGATCTGCGAAATCTTGCTGGCGTAAGCCGGGTCGGTGGCGTAACCGGCTTTTTGCAACTCGCGTACAAACTGTTCCGGGTTGTCGGCCGATTTCACAACTTCTTTATAGCGATCATTGCTTTGCAGCAAGGTCACGAGGTCATGGAAGCTGTCCTGGTACGAATCGTAGGAACGGAACTGCGCCGTTTCCTTGACCATCGCCCCATCGCGAAACTCGCTGGTGATTGCACGTGCCTGACCGCCCTGCCAGCTCTGGCCGGCTTTAATGCCGAACAGGTTGTGGCTGCTGCTGCCGTCTTCGGCACGCATCACCGATTTGCCCCAGCCGGTTTCCAGCGCGGCCTGAGCCACCAGGTACTTCGGATCGACGCCAATGCGCGCAGCAGCGGCCTTGGCCATCGGCAGCATGGTGGCGACAAACTCATCCTGCGAACTGAAGGCTTTCTTCGCCGGTGCCAACGGTGGCTGGGCCACGGCGCGGCTGTACACCTGCATATGATCATTGCGCACGGCAACGCTGCGCGCAGTGCTGTTGACCACGTTGTCATCGGCGGCGCTGTTACGCAGCGGCGCGGTCTTGGCTACGGTGGTCGCCTCGGTGCTCGGCACGATGCCGGCCAGCAGGCGGTCGGTCAGCTTGCTCGGCAACGAGATACGGCGCTGGTTCATCAGCTCCATGTCATTGCTGTGGGAGGCCGCGGCGCCCGCTTGCGGCTCAGCCACGCGATAAGCCCACAACGGACGCTGCCCGTTAGAGCGACCCAGCGGGCCTTCGGCCTGGGTACCGGCGGCGATTTCGGTCGGTACATCGACTTTCTTCACCGCCTCAGCCGCAGCCGGGCCCTGCAAGGTGGCGGCCTGGGCCTCCACCGGTTTGTTCTTTTGCATCTGGCGCATCAGCACATCGGCCAGGCCGATGCCGCCGCCTTCGCGAGACATCGAGACCGCCAGTTGCTGGTCGTACATTTCCTGGTACTGCTTGGCCGCCGGCGTGTTCATCGGGTTGTCTTTGCCCAACGCTTCGGTGGCCGAACGCATCGACTTGAGCATCTCGCTCAAGAACAGCGACTCGAACTCCTGCGCGACTTTGCGCATGTTGCCTTCGCTGTTCTTGTCGGCGCCGACCTTGAGCTGATTAAGCCGGTTCAGGTCGGAATAAGACCCCGAGTCCGCCGTGCTGCTGATCCCGCTCTTGCGCATATCCATGGCCATGGCCTCAGATCACGATCAGGTCGGCTTGCAAGGCGCCGGCCTGTTTCAAAGCTTCAAGGATCGCCATCAAGTCGCCGGGCGCTGCGCCCACCTGGTTAACCGCGCGGACAATCTCATCCAGGGTGGTACCAGGGCCGAACTTGAACATCGGCTTGGCTTCTTGCTCGGCATTGACCCGCGAACGCGGCACGACAGCAGTCTGGCCGTTGGACAACGGCCCAGGCTGGCTGACGATCGGGTCTTCGGTGATGGTCACGGTCAGGCTGCCGTGGGTCACCGCCGCCGGCGAGACCTTGACGTTCTGGCCGATCACGATGGTACCGGTACGCGAGTTGATGATGACTTTGGCCACCGCCTGGCCTGGGTCGACTTCGAGGTTTTCCAGGATCGACAGGTAATCCACACGCTGGCTTGGGTCCAGCGGCGCGGTCACCCGGATCGAGCCGCCATCGATGGCCTGGGCCACGCCAGGGCCGAGCATGTCATTGATCTTGTCGACCACGCGCTTGGCGGTGGTGAAGTCGGAACGGTTGAGGTTCAGGGTCAGGCTGTTGCCCTGGTTGAAACCGCTCGGCACGGTGCGTTCCACCGTGGCACCGCCTGGGATTCGCCCGGCCGATGGCACGTTGACGGTGATCTTCGAACCGTCGCGACCCTCGGCGTCAAAGCCGCCCACCACCAGGTTGCCCTGGGCGATGGCGTAGACGTTGCCGTCGATACCTTTAAGCGGCGTCATCAACAGCGTGCCGCCCCGCAGGCTTTTGGAGTTACCGATGGACGACACGGTAATGTCGACCACCTGGCCTGGCTTGGAGAACGCCGGCAAGTCAGCACTGATGGACACTGCCGCGACGTTTTTAAGCTGCACGTTGCCTGAACCCGCCGGCACCTTGATGCCGAACTGCGACAGCATGTTGTTGAAGGTCTGCAGGGTGAACGGCGTCTGGGTGGTCTGGTCGCCCGTGCCGTTGAGCCCCACCACCAGGCCGTAGCCGATCAACTGGTTGGAGCGCACGCCGGAGATGCTGGCGATGTCTTTCAGGCGCTCGGCCTGGGCGACAGCGCTTAACGAAAGCAAGAGGGCCGCTGCCATCAGCTGTTTGAGTTTCAAAGTGGCCACCTAGAAAGGGAACAGCGGGCTGAGGAAGAAACGGTCGAGCCAGCCTGGCTGGCTTGCATCAGCAAACGCGCCGGTGCCGGAATACGTAATGCGTGCATCGGCGATCCGCGTCGAGGGCACGGTGTTGTCCGTGGAAATATCATCGGCACGCACCATGCCAGCAATGCGCACCAACTCATCACCGGTGTTAAGGGTCATCCACTTCTCGCCGCGCACGGCAATGATGCCGTTGGGCAGTACGTCGGCCACCGTCACGGTGATCGAACCGGTCAGGCTGTTGCCCTGCCCCGCAGCACTCTTGCCGTCGGTGGCGCGTGAGCCGCTGTAGCCAGCGTTCAGCGTCAGGTCACCATCGCTCAACGGGTTATTGACGTTGGGCACGGCGCCAAACAGCGAGGTCAAGCCAAGGCTGGCAGTGCTGTTCTTGCCCACTTGGGAGTTGGCGTTCTTGCTGGCCTGGGTGCGCTCGTTAAGGGTGATGGTGATGATGTCACCGACCCGAAACGCCTTGCGGTCGCTGTACAGGTTCTGTTCGAAACCGGCCTGGTAGATCGAGCCATTGTTGGCCGCCGCCGGCAACGGTGTACGTGGCAACACCGGCGCGTAGTACGGGTCATTGGGCTTTGGCGTCGGGGCGACACAGCCCGCGAGCACAGCGATCCCACTCAGTGCCAAAACAGAAACGTAGCGATTCATGACCCTAACCTCACGGTGTTGCAGGCGCCGTCAACGACGCCCCATAGACTTGATTACAGATTCTGCGTGACGAACGAGAGCATCTGGTCGGCGGTGGAAATCACCTTGGAGTTCATCTCGTAGGCGCGTTGAGTGGTGATCATGTTGACCATCTCTTCAACGGTGCTGACGTTGGAGGTTTCCAGGGTGCTTTGCAGCGTGGTGCCAAAACCGTTCAGGCCAGGGGTGCCGATTTGCGGCGCGCCGCTGGAGGCGGTTTCCAGGAACAGGTTGTTACCCATCGCCTGCAGGCCGGCCGGGTTGATGAAGTCGGCGGTCTGCAGGTTGCCGATCACTTGCGAGGCGGGGTTGCCAGCCACGGTGATCGACACGGTGCCGTCGTTGCCGACGGTGAAGGTCTTGGCGTCGGCGGGCACGATCACGGCCGGCTCCAGCGAGAAACCGTTGGCGGTCACGATCTGGCCGTTGGAGTCCAGGTGGAAAGTACCGTCACGGGTGTAGGACGTGGTGCCATCCGGTTGCAGGATCTGGAAGAAGCCACGGCCGTTGATGGCCATGTCCAGCGGCTGACCGGTTTGCTGCAGGTTACCGGCGCTAAAGTTTTTCTGGGTGCCCACAATGGCCACACCGGTACCCAATTGCAGGCCCGACGGCAATTCGCTGTCCTGGGTCGACTGGGCGCCTGGCTGCTTCTTGATCTGATAGAGCAAGTCCTGGAACTCGGCGCGATCACGTTTGAAGCCCGTGGTCGACACGTTGGCCAAGTTGTTGGAAATGGTGGTCAGGTTGGTGTCCTGGGCGGACAGACCGGTTTTGGCAACCCATAGAGCCGGAAGCATGCTGTTCTCCTCTGTGCGCCTGTTTGTTGGCGCGACATCACAAATTAGTTAGTGGGCTGCAATCAGCTCATCTGCATGACGCGCGTCATGGCCTGGTCATCTTCTTTAGCGCTGTTCATCATCTTGATGTGCAGCTCGAACTGCTTGGCAAGCGCCAGCACGGCCGTCATTTCTTCAACGGCGTTGACGTTGCTTCCCTGCAGGAAGCCCGAGGTCAGCTTGACGTTCGCGTCGGCTACCGCCGGCTGGCCATCCTTGGTGTGGATAGAGCCATCCAAGCCTTTGGTCATATTCTTCAGGTCAGGCTGGACCAGCTTGATGCGGTCCACTTCAGCCATGACCCGCGGGCCTTCGCCCATGGCACGGATGCTGATGGTGCCGTCGGCGCCCACTTCGATCTTCTGCTGGGGCGGCACGGCAATCGGGCCACCGTTGCCCATGATCGGCATGCCGTTGCCGGCGCGCAGCACACCCAGCGCATCGACGTTCATGCTGGCGCTGCGCACGTAAGCTTCGCCGCCGTCCGGGGTTTGCACGGCCATCCAACCGTCGCCGCTGACGGCCACGTCGAGGTCACGGCCGGTTTCGATCATCGCGCCAGGGGTGAAATCGGTGGCTGGGCGTTCGGTGAGGGCAAAAGCCCGCGCCGGAAAGCTGTCACCAAACACCGGCATCGAGCGCGCCTGTTCCAGGTCACGCTGAAAACCGTTGGTGGAAATGTTCGCCAGGTTGTTGGCATGGGCCTTCTGCGCCAGAGCATTCTGGCTGGCGCCGGTCATTGCCACATAAAGGTACTTGTCCACGCTCATTCCTCTGTCTGACGGACGCTTGCCGCCCACCGCTGTACTGAGGAGGCTTAAGCAATTTGCGAACCAACTTTTTGAAACAGAGTGAAAACCAAGCGGGACGGGGGTTTGCGGGGAGGTGTCGGGAAATGTGTGCTGGCGGATAGTCGAAAAAACGGCGGACTACTGCCGCCAGCGGCAAACACCGGTCTTCTCAGCGACAGAGATCAAATGTGGGAGGGGCGGTGCGACGATTCGACTTGCCCCCGATAGAGGTGGGTCAGTTGCATCATTGTTGACTGACACTCCGCCATCGGGGGCAAGTCGAATCGTCGCACCGCCCCTCCCACATTTTGACCCAGTTGTGTCAGGGAGTTATTTGTCGGTCTTGAGGATTTCGTGATCGCGAAGCTTGTTGGCAATGGTGGTGTGGGAAACCCCAAGCCTCTTACCCAACTGCCGGCTGCTCGGATGCTCGGCATACAAACTCTCCAACACCGCCTTCTCAAACCGCCCAACAATCGCTTCCAACCCCCCTTCCAGCGAAAAATCGCCAAGCGGCTGACGCACCCCGTAATCCGGCAAACGAATATGCTCAACCTTCACCGTACCGCCCTCGCACAACGACACCGCCTGGAACAGCACGTTCTCCAACTGCCGAACATTACCGGGCCAATGATAGTGGCTGAGCTTGTCCATCGCCGCGAATGCAAGCTTGGGCAGCGGACAACCGATCTGCCGGCTAGCTTGATCCAAAAAGTGATCAACCAATGGCGCCAAGCCGTCCAGGCATTCGCGCAACGGCGGGATGTGCAGTGACAGCACGTTGAGGCGGTGATACAGGTCCTGGCGGAATTCGCCACGGGCGCACAGCTCGGACAAGTCCACCTGGGTCGCGCAGATCACCCGCACGTCCAGGTACACCTCTTCATCACTGCCTACCCGACGAAAGCAGCCGTCCTGCAGAAAGCGCAGCAATTTCACCTGCAAGCGCGCGCTCATTTCGCCAACACCATCGAGAAACAACGTACCTCCCGCCGTCAGCTCTAACAGCCCCAACTTGCCTTCGGCCCGCGCTCCTTCGAAGGCGCCGGGGCCGTAACCGAACAGCTCGGTCTCGGCCATTGACTCCGGCAGGCCGGCGCAGTTGAGGGCCATCAACGGGGATTGCCCACGCGGGCTGGCCAAGTGGCAGGCGCGGGCCAGAAGCTCTTTGCCGGTGCCGGTTTCGCCTTCTATTAATAGCGGCGCGTCGAGCGGAGCCATGCGCCGGGCTTCTCGAACCACCGCGGCCATGACCTTGGAGCTCTGGAAGATGCTGTCAAAGCCGCGTAGCTCTTGCTTGCGCACGTTGTAGATACGCTCGCCGACGCGGTCGGCGCGGTGCAGGGTCAGCACGGCGCCGGCCATGGCTTCGCTGTCGTCGTGCTCCGAGGATTGCAGCGGCGCGATGTCCGCCAGGAATACGTCGCCCTTGACCTTGACCCGCAGGCCATTGATCCGTGATTTGCTGGCACGCACCAGCTCCGGCAAGTCGAAGTCTTCGGCGTAGCGCGACAATGGAATACCCGGCACCTCATCCACCCGCACACCCAGCAACTGCGCCGCTGCGCGGTTGGCCGCAACGATGGAGCCGCCCATGTCGATGGACAGCACCGGAAACTCCAGGGCGCCGAGCAACGCATTGAGTTCCATATGCCGTCGCTCGCTGGGCATCAGCCCGACCCTTTTCACGCCAAACACCCCGGCAATCGCCTCAAATTGCGGGCGCAGCGCCTGGAACTGCATGTTCACCAGGTTGGGGCAAAACAGGTAGATGGCGTTGCCATGCTCACCGCCGACCTCGCCCTTGGCGACGTTGACGCCGTATTCCACCAGCAGGTTGAGGATGTCCCGCAGGATGCCGATGCGGTTCTGGCAGTGCACTTTGATACGCATGAAGAGGCTCGAAAAGTGGGTAAGCGCCGCGTCTTTTTGTCGCTGGGCGCAGATAGTCGTCAAGATTATGTGACAGCTTGTGACCTTTTCCCAGCCCAACACAGCACCAAGCCGCCCAACCGTAACGAATACTTTACAAAAAACGGTACAATTTCCTACACGACATAGCTGAACCCCGATGGAATCTCGCCGCTGCCGGGTTATCAATACGTTCATAGCAGGACATAACAAGAACGAATGCCTAGCAGGAGAGCCGTATGAAGCAGACGCACTACGTGGCCCGCGAGCCCGATGCGCAAGGTTTTATCCACTATCCGCCCGAAGAACACGCGGTGTGGAACACCCTGATCACGCGCCAGTTGAAAGTGATTGAAGGCCGCGCGTGCCAGGAATACCTGGACGGCATCGACAAGCTCGGACTGCCCCATGACCGCATTCCGCAACTGGGTGAGATCAACAAAGTGCTGGCCGAAACTACCGGCTGGCAAGTCGCCCGGGTGCCGGCGCTGATCCCCTTCCAGACCTTCTTCGAATTGCTCGCCAGCAAGCAGTTTCCGGTGGCGACTTTTATTCGTACCCGCGAAGAACTGGACTACCTGCAAGAGCCCGATATTTTCCACGAGATCTTCGGCCACTGCCCGCTGCTGACCAACCCTTGGTTCGCCGAATTCACCCACACCTACGGCAAGCTCGGCCTGGCGGCCACCAAGGAGCAACGGGTGTACCTGGCGCGCCTGTACTGGATGACCATCGAATTTGGCTTGGTGGACACACCCGAGGGTCGGCGCATCTACGGTGGCGGCATTTTGTCGTCGCCCAAGGAGACGGTGTACAGCCTGTCGTCCGAGCCCGAGCACCAGGTGTTCGACCCACTGGAAGCGATGCGCACGCCGTACCGCATCGACATCCTGCAACCTTTGTACTTCGTGCTGCCCAATCTCAAGCGCCTGTTCGAAGTGGCGCAGGAAGACATCATGGGCATGGTGGAACGCGGGATGCAGCTGGGTCTGCACGCGCCGAAATTCCCTCCCAAGCCCAAGGCAGCCTAAACCCCGATTTTTAAGGCCAGGTGAGTCTGTTCCCTGGCCCCGCGTTGCTTTAGGGTAACGCCCACTGACCTTCAATTTTTCGAATTCAGGACACACCCCCATGACCACCTTGAACCAAGCCCACTGCGAAGCCTGCCGCGCCGATGCCCCACAAGTCAGCGATGAAGAGTTGCCGGTGCTGATCAAGCAGATCCCCGACTGGAACATCGAAGTACGCGACGGCGTGATGCAGCTGGAAAAGGTTTTCCTGTTCAAGAACTTCAAGTTCGCCCTGGCCTTTACTAACGCTATGGGTGAAATCTCCGAAGCCGAAGGCCATCACCCAGGGCTGCTCACTGAATGGGGCAAGGTCACCGTGACCTGGTGGAGCCACTCCATCAAGGGCCTGCACCGCAACGACTTCATCATGGCCGCGCGCACCGACGAAGTGGCCAAGAACGCCGAGGGCCGCAAGTAATGCATTTTGATGCGATTGGCCGCGTACCCGGTGACCCGATTCTCGGGCTGATGGACCTGTATGCCCAGGACAGCAACCCGAACAAATTCGACCTGGGCGTGGGCGTCTATAAAGACGACCAGGGCCTGACACCGATTCCCCACGCCGTAAAGCTGGCCGAACAGCGCCTGGTGGACACACAAGCCACCAAGACCTACATCGGCGGCCATGGCAATGCCGCGTTCGGCGCATTGATCAGCGCGCTGGTGCTGGGCGCCGACTCCGCGCTGATCCGCGAACGTCGTGCCGGCGCCACGCAAACCCCGGGCGGCACCGGTGCCTTGCGCCTCAGCGCTGACTTCATCGCCCACAGCCTGCCCGGCCGTGGCGTGTGGCTGAGCAACCCGACCTGGCCGATCCACGAAAGCATCTTCGCCAAGGCGGGGCTCAAGGTGAGTCACTACCCCTACGTGGGCGCGGACAACCGCCTGGATGTGGCGGCGATGCTGGCGACACTCGCCACCGTCCCGCAAGGCGACGTGGTGTTGCTGCACGCCTGCTGCCATAACCCGACCGGTTTTGACCTGTCCCAGGATGACTGGCGTCAGGTGCTGCAGATTGTGCGTGAGCGCCAGCTGCTGCCGCTGATCGACTTTGCCTACCAGGGCTTTGGCGATGGACTGGAGCAGGATGCCTGGGCGGTGCGTTTGTTTGCCAGTGAACTGCCAGAAGTGCTGGTTACCAGCTCGTGCTCGAAGAACTTCGGCCTGTACAGCGACCGTGTCGGGGCGCTGATCGTATGCGCGGCGGATGCCGAGAAGCTGACGGATGTGCGCAGCCAACTGGCCAATATCGCCCGCAACCTGTGGTCGACGCCGCCTGATCATGGTGCGGCGGTGGTGGCGACTATCCTGGGCGATGTCGAGCTGAAAACCCTGTGGAGCGGTGAAGTCGAAGCCATGCGCTCGAGGATTGCGCAGTTGCGTTCCGGGTTGGTGGAGGCATTGGTGCCACACGGGTTGTCGGAGCGATTTGCGCATATTGGCGAGCAACGCGGGATGTTTTCCTATACCGGGCTGAGTGCCGAGCAGGTGAAGCAACTGCGGGAGAGGCACAGTGTGTATATGGTGAGTTCGGGGCGGGCGAATGTTGCCGGCATTGATGCGACACGCCTTACATTGCTCGCAACTGCAATCGCCGACGTCTCCAACTGACGAAACCGGGTTGAAAATGTGGGAGGGGGCTTGCCCCCGATGGCAGAGTGTCAGTCACTGGAGGGCTGACTGACACACCGCTATCGGGGGCAAGCCCCCTCCCACATTTAAACGGAGTTGACCTTTAGACCGTGGCCATCTCAGCCTTGAGCAGTGCCTCCTTGGCCTGCGCATCCGCCAACCGATACAACTCGATACTGCCATCCCAGTGCTCGATCAACGCCGTGCACGACTCCACCCAATCCCCGCAGTTGAGGTAGTCCACCTCGCCCACCTTTCGAATCTCCGCGTGGTGAATATGCCCACAGACCACCCCATGCAGTTCACGCTTGGTCACTTCGTGGGCGATGGCTTCTTCGAAGTCGCTGATAAAACTTACCGCCGTCTTTACCTTGTGCTTCAGGTACGCCGACAGCGACCAGTAACCGTAGCCATAGCGTGCACGCCAGTGGTTGAGCCAGCGGTTCAGCGTGAGGGTAAATTCGTAGGCCGAGTCGCCCAGAAATGCGAGCCAGCGATGATAGCGGGTGATCACGTCGAACTGATCGCCATGGATCACCAACAGGTGGCGGCCATCAGCAGTGACATGCACCGCCTCGTCCACCAATTGGATATTGCCCAGGATCAGCTTGGAATAACGGCGTAAAAACTCGTCGTGGTTGCCGGTGACATAGATCACCTCGGTGCCGCGCTTGGCCATGGTCAGCAGGCGGCGGATCACGTTTGTGTGCGCCTGGGGCCAATACATGCCGCCGCGCAGTTTCCAGCCGTCGATAATATCGCCCACCAGGTAGACCTTGTCGGCGTGGTAGCCCTTGAGAAACTGCGATAAATGTTCGGCCTGGCAATCCCGGGTGCCCAGGTGCACGTCGGAGATCCACAGGGTACGTACCCGTTGCTTGCGGCTGGGCTTGGTGAACTCGGCACTGGTCATGGGCATCCCTCGACGCTGTTTTCGCGAGCTTGCGCCACGGCGATTAATAGCCCATGACAGCCGTGCGTCAGTCTGATGACAGCGCTCGCTGATCGCAAAGCGTTGTAGACTGCGCCAGCCTGCCCAGGAGACCGCGATGAGACCGATCCTCACGCTACGCCACTACACCCATGCCCCCATCGCCCACAGCCACGACCATGCGCAGTTGGTGTTCGGCCTGTCCGGGCATCTGGACTTTGAGGTCGAAGGTGTAGGGAGCCAGGTACGTGATAGCAGTGTGATGGTGCTGCCCTACTCCACCCACCACGCCTGCGACAGTCGCGACGGCAGCCGCTGCCTGGTGCTGGATGTGCCCACCGAGCACTGGGTGGTGCAGTCGTTGGGCGAGCATGCCGAAGCCAGCCGCCGCCTGCTCGATCAACCCGCACGACTGGCGCTGGATGCAAGGCAGCAGCAACTGGTGCAATGGCTGGCCAACAGCCCGGTGGATGACCCGCTGATCGTGCAACAAGGCGCCGTGCTGTTGCTCGCAAGCTTGAACCATCCGCAGGCTCAACCGCTGCCGGGCCGTCGCCTGCCGTATGCCGCCTTCAATGCCCATATCGAGCGCCATGCGGCACATCCGCTGCAAGTGGCCGACCTTGCGCGTATCGCCGACCTGTCGGTGGCGCGCCTGCACGCA
This sequence comes from Pseudomonas viridiflava, assembly GCF_900583165.1. GTDB lineage: Bacteria > Pseudomonadota > Gammaproteobacteria > Pseudomonadales > Pseudomonadaceae > Aquipseudomonas. Next base: position 48,306 of record NZ_UTKY01000038.1, read on the forward strand.
CGCTTCATGACCGAATGCGGGCAAACGCCGATGGACTATATCCGCAGCCGTCGCCTGCACATGGCCCTGGACCTGCTGCGCCGCACGCCGTTGGCCATTGGTGAAATCGCTGACCGCGTCGGGTACAGCTCGCAAAGTGCGTTCGCGGCGGCCATGCTGCGTGCGTTTGGCGCTTCCCCTGGTGCATTACGACGTAGCGCGTAGGAAGAGTTTCGCGATAAACATCGCGAGGCGGACGACAGACACCGCCGTTCGTGAGCCACTAGACTGCGCTTCTGTCACTCGCTTGCCTCAAGGATCGCAATGACCCCCCGCACAGCCCTCGGCGCCCTACATATCGGCGCATTGATGTTTGGCCTTACCGGCGTATTCGGCAAACTGGCGGCCGCCTCGCCGGCCATCATCGTGTTTGGCCGCGCTGCATTTGCCGTGCTGGCCCTGGCCGTGTTTGCCCGGTTTGCCAGCAACACAATCTGGAAAAAACTCGAGCGGCGCGACGGGTGGCGCCTGTTGATCAGCGGTGTGCTGCTGGCGGCACATTGGGTGACGTTCTTCATTGCGGTAAAAGTCGGCGGCGTGGCCGTCGCGACCCTAGGGTTCGCCGCGTTCCCGGCATTTACCGTAATCCTCGAAGGGTTAATCTTTCGCGAACGCATCCGCGCCAACGAAGGGGTGTTGGTGGTGCTGGTCAGCGTCGGGCTTGTGCTGGTGACGCCAGACTTCGACCTCGCCAGCGAAGCCACCAGCGGCTTGCTCTGGGGCATCGCATCAGGGCTGTTGTTTTCCCTACTGTCTTTGAACAACCGCGCCAGCTCCGGGCGCATTCCGGCGGTGCAGGCGGCGTTGTACCAGAACGTGGTAGTGGCCGCACTGCTGTTGCCGGTCGCCGCACCGGGCCTTGCGGATGTACGCGCCATCGACTGGCTGTGGATCGGCTTGCTGGGGGTGTTCTGCACCGGCCTCGCCCACAGCCTGTTTGTCGCCAGCCTGGCGGTGATCAAGGCACGCACGGCCTCGGTGGTGTTTGCGATGGAACCGGTGTACGGCATTACCGTGGCGTGGCTGCTGTTCGCCGAAACCCCGACGTTGCGCATGTTGCTCGGCGGCGCGCTGATCATCGTCGCTATCGTGATGTCGGGGCTGATGGGCAGTGCCAGCCAGGCCAAACAGCCCGCCACTGCGGCGTGATCTATACTCTGGCGATCCGTAACAGTCTGTCGTCGTTAAACGGATAAGGGCTACTCGACGACAGCCATGCCATTTGAAGTTGCTGCAAGCGAGTGGTCACTCCATCGACGCTATGCAGGAGCTTCATCATGGAAACACTTATCCAAGTGTTGGTTCAGATCATCAGCGGTGCCCTTGGCGGTAATGTGGCGGGCATGACCAAGCAGAGCCTGGGCACCGGGCTCAATACCTTTCTCGGTGGTGTCGGTGGCCTGATCCTTGGCCAAATCGTCGCGTATTTCACCGGTACCTCGGGTGGCGATGCCCTGGATGTCACCGCCGTGGGTAGCAATATCCTTGGCGGTGGTATCGGCGGCCTGGTGTTGACCTGGGTGATCGGGTTCCTTAAACAAAAAATGGCCGCCTGAGTGTTATGCCACCGTCCCTCAAGGGGCGGTGACGTTCATTGCGTGCGGTCGTTGTGGCCCAAGTCGCGCTGCGGGTCGATCTGGTCCCGCACGCGTTGCTTGAGCACCTTGGCCTCAGGAAAGCCGCCATCCGCCTTGCGCTCCCAGATCTGCACGCCATCACACGTGATACGGAACGTGCCACCGGTGGCCGGCGCCAACGACACTTTGCCCAGGTCATCACTAAACGTACTCAACAATTCCTGCGCCAGCCAGGCGGCGCGCAGCAGCCACTGGCATTGAGTGCAATAGGTGATGACGATCTCGGGTTTATGAGTGGACATAATTTGAGAGGTTCCTGGCATAACGGGCTCGGAGGATCGAGTGGCTATAATACCGGCCTTTATCGCCCAGCCTCGAGATTCATGATGCGTCGCCTGTTGTCCTGCCTGCTGTTGTGCCTGCTCCCCCTCCTCGCCCAAGCCGTTGAAACCCCACGCCCGAAAATCGGCCTGGTGCTGTCCGGCGGCGCCGCCCGTGGCCTGGCCCATATCGGCGTGCTCAAGGCGCTGGAAGAGCAAGGCATCCAGATCGATGCAATCGCTGGCACGAGCATGGGCGCGGTGATCGGCGGGCTGTACGCCTCAGGCTACAAGATTGATGAGCTGGAAAAGCTCGCGCTGAACATTGACTGGCAACAGGCACTGTCCGACGCGCCGCCACGGGAAGACGTGCCATTTCGACGCAAGCAGGATGACCGGGATTTCCTGGTCAAGCAGAAGCTCAGCTTTCGCGATGACGGCAGCCTCGGCTTGCCGTTGGGCGTGATCCAGGGTCAGAACCTGGCGCTGCTGCTGGAGAGCATGTTCGCCCACAGCAGCAACACGCGTAATTTTGACAAGCTGCCTATCCCCTTCCGCGCCGTGGCTACCGATATCACCACCGGCGAAAAGGTCGTGTTCAGCAAGGGCCATCTCCCTCAGGTCATCCGCGCCAGCATGTCGATCCCGGCGGTGTTCGCCCCGGTGGAGCTGGACGGGCGCCTGCTGGTGGACGGCGGCATGACCGATAACATCCCACTGGATGTGGCGCGGGAAATGGGCGTGGATATCGCCATCGTGGTGGATATCGGCACGCCGCTGCGCTCGCGCAAACAACTGGCGACGGTGGTGGATGTGCTCAACCAATCCATCACCCTGATGACCCGGCGCAATTCCGAAGAGCAACTCAAGGCCCTGCACCCCAAGGACGTGTTGATCCAACCGCCGCTGTCCGCCTTTGGCGTGACCGACTTCGGCCGCGCCAAAGACATGATCGATGCCGGCTACCGCGCCACCCGCGCCCTCGACCTGCGCCTGGCCCACTTGCGCCCCTCTGCGCCTATCGACCCAGAATTGGCGGCGGCACGTACGCCCGGCGAACGCACGCCGGTGATCACCGCGATCAACGTGGAAAACGACTCGAAAGTCAGCGACGACGTGATCCGCTATTACATCCGCCAGCCCCTGGGCGAGCCACTCAACCTGGGTCGACTACAAACCGACATGGGCACCTTGTACGGCCTGGATTACTTCGAGCAGGTGCAGTACCGGGTGATCAAGAAAGGCCAGGACAATACCCTGGTGATCAGCGCACGGGGCAAACGCAGCGGCACCGACTACCTGCGCCTGGGCCTGAACCTGTCGGACGACATGCGTGGCGACAGTGCCTTCAACCTCGGCGCCAGCTACCGCATAAACGGCATCAACCGCCTCGGCGCCGAATGGCTGACGCGGGTGCAGATCGGTGATCGGCAAGAGCTGTACAGCGAGTTCTACCAACCGATGGACACCGGCTCGCGGTACTTCGTTGCGCCGTATATCAGCGCCCAGGCGCAGAACGTCGAGCTGATCCTGGACAACGACCCCATCTCCGAATACCGCCTGGAACGCTACGGTTTTGGTTTGAACGTGGGGCGCCAGATCGGCAACAGCGGCGAGATTCGCTTCGGCGTCGGCGAGGCCTGGGGCAAGGCGGATGTGCGCATTGGCGACCGCGACATGCCAAGCGTGAGTTTCAGCGAAGGCTTCTATGAATTGAAGTACTCCTTCGACACCCTCGACAACGTGTACTTCCCTCACACCGGTGAGGACATCGGCCTGGCCTACCGTGAATTCGAACCAGGGTTGGGCTCGGACCAGCGCTATCGCCAGTGGGAGTTCAAGCTGGACAAAGCCATGAGCAGCGGGCCCGACACCCTGGTGTTGGGCGGGCGCTATGGGCGTACGCTGGACAACTCCGACGTGGTGATTTCCAGTTTCCTGCTGGGCGGTGCGCGGCAATTGTCGGGGTTTCGCGAGGATGCGATCTCAGGGCAGAACATCAGCCTGATGCGGGCGGTGTACTACCGGCGCCTGACACCCCGCTCGTATTTGCCGTTGGATTTCCCGCTGTACCTGGGGGCATCGTTGGAACGCGGTCGCGCGTGGAATAACGACAACGAATTCGACAGCGGGTACATCAATGCGGCGAGTATCTTTTTGGGCTTTGATACGCCGTTGGGGCCGCTGAATTTCAGTTACGGGTTCAACGATGATAATCAGAAGGCGGTGTACCTGAACCTGGGCCAAACCTTCTAGAAAGCCGAACACAAAACCAAATGTGGGAGGGGGCTTGCCCCCGATTGCGGTATGTCAGTTAGAACATCTTTAACTGACACTCCGCAATCGGGGGCAAGCCCCCTCCCACATTTTGATCTTTGCTGTATTTAAGTTCAGGACTTTTCCAGATTCGCCAGAATGTGCCCGTGCACACGCATGCACACTTTCATATCCTCTTCATCCACACCCACAAACAGTTCATGACGCAACTGCGTGGCGATGGTCTCGATCTGATCGATCAACGGGCGAGCCGTATCACACAGCAAGATGCGCTTGGCACGGCGGTCTTCCACCACCGCCTGGCGCTGCACCAGGCCTTGGCCCTCAAGGCTGTCGAGCAACCGAGCCAACGTTGGCCCTTCCACGCCGACGCTTTGCGCCAGTTCACGCTGAGTAGGCGCTTCTTCAAAACGCGCCAGGTGCAGCAGCACCAGCCAGCGCGCTTGAGACAAGCCCAGCCCCGCCAGGCGGCGGTCCAGTTCGGCGCGCCAACCTCGGGACATTTGCGCCAACTGCATGCCAAAGCGGTGTTGATCGGTTAAAGGCATAAAAAACTCATGATTTAGACTGAAAACAAAGTGTGGCTAATTATTAGTCAGCTAAGCATGAGCAATGCCCGTAGGCAAGCGTCGCTATGGACTGATTCGTTACATTGTCGTAATTGGCGCACTAAATTTCGAATTCAGACTGTAAAGCGGCCCGCACGCAGTACAAGACACCCTCGGGCACCCGACCGGTAAACAGCGGCGCGATCTCTGCGACCGGCGGCAACTCGCCTTCTCCGTCGAGGAACGCGTCCTGGATTTCACCGAGCAAATCCTCCGGCAAATCAAGGGCCTGCTCCAGTGACAACTGCTGCTTGCCAATGGATTCGGCCAGCAGGGTGTAGACGTTTTTCTCCGAGCATAGCAACTGGCCGGCGATCTGGATCGGCGTCATGCCGGCACGGGCCAGGCTGATCAACTCATGGCGAATATCGGCGACTTCCTTCGGCGCTTCGGCCTGGCCGCCGAGTACTTCGAGGAAGGCCTGGCCGTAGCGCTCCAGCTTGCGTGCACCCACGCCGCTGACCCGTGCCATTTCGGCCATGGTGGTGGGCTGCTCGCGCAGCATCTCCAGCAAGGTGGAGTCGGGGAAAATAACGTACGGGGGCACACTGTGTTCCTGGGCCAATTTGCGCCGCAAGGTACGCAGGGCTTCCCACTGTTCGCGCTCTTCGCCACGTACAAGCTGGCTGGCCTGGCTGGTGCTGGTCTTGGCGGTGGTCTGCGGCTTGAGGTCACGGCGCAGCTCCAAGGTCACTTCCCCCTTGAGCAATGGGCGGCAACTGTCGTTCAGGCGCAGGCCTCCATACCCTTCGATGTCAATATCCACCAACCCACGGGCGACCATCTGGCGGAACAATGAACGCCACTCGCCCTCGGCGCGGGCCTTGCCGACGCCGTACACCGAAAGCTTCTCATGACCGAAGCTGCGCACCTTCTCGTTATCCTTGCCCAACAACACGTCCACCAGATGACCGACGCCGTAACGCTGGCCAGTGCGATAGATAGCAGACAACCCCTGGCGCGCCGGCTCGGTGGCGTCCCAGGTTTGCACGCCGTCTATGCAGTTGTCGCAGTGACCGCAAGGCTCGGGCATGTCTTCGTCGAAATACGCCAGCAAGGTTTGGCGGCGGCAGCGGGTTTCTTCACACAGCGAGAGCATGGCGTCGAGCTTGTGTTGCTCAAGACGCTTGTGGCGCTCGTCACCTTCAGAGTTCTGCAGCATCTGCTTGAGCATCACCACGTCTTGCAGGCCGTAGACCATCCAGGCATCCGCCGGCAGCCCATCACGGCCAGCACGCCCGGTTTCCTGGTAATAAGCCTCGAGGGACTTGGGCAGATCCATGTGGGCGACGAAGCGCACGTTGGATTTATCGATGCCCATGCCAAACGCGATGGTTGCGACCATGATCAGGCCTTCCTCGTTGAGGAAGCGCTTCTGGTGCGCCGAACGCGTCTCGTTGGGCAGGCCGGCGTGATACGGCAGCGCCGGGTAACCTTGCTCGCAGAGAAACGCCGCCACTTCGTCGACCTTCTTGCGCGACAGGCAGTAGACGATCCCTGCATCGCTGCGCCGCTCGGACAGGAACGCCAGCAACTGCTTACGCGGCTGCTCCTTGGGCACGATGCGGTAGAAAATATTCGGCCGGTCGAAGCTTGAGAGGAAACGCTCGGCGTTCTGCAAATGCAGGCGCTCGACGATTTCTTCACGGGTACGTTTGTCGGCCGTAGCGGTCAGCGCGATTCGCGGCACATCGGGGAACAGCTCGGCCAATTGGCCCAGTTGTAGGTATTCCCGACGGAAATCGTGACCCCATTGCGACACGCAGTGGGCTTCATCGATGGCGAACAGGGCGATTTCAAGGCTCTGCAGGAAGGCCAGCATGCGCGGCTGCACCAGGCGCTCCGGGGCCAGGTAAAGCATCTTCACTTCACCGCGTTTGATCCGCGCGGCCAGGTCGCGCTGCTGCTCGGCGCTGAGGGTGGAGTTCAACGAGGCTGCGGCAACCCCGAGCTCTTCGAGGGTGGCCACCTGATCGTCCATCAAGGCGATCAGCGGCGACACCACCACCGCCAGGCCGTTACGCAATAACGCAGGCACCTGGAAGCACAGCGACTTGCCGCCGCCGGTAGGCATCAATACCAGGGCGTCACCGCCACTGGCCACGCGCTCAATGATCGCACCCTGGCGGCCACGAAAACTGTCGTAGCCGAAGATGTCCTTGAGGACGCGTTGAGCCTGCTCGAGCATGTATAACTCCAAAATATCGCCGAAATCCCTCTGTACAGGCTGGCCGAAAAAACGCGAATTCACGGGAAATAATCCGTAAGCGAAGTTTTCACGGGTTGGCGCTTGGCCTGCACGGGCATCACAAAACGCGGCAGTATACCCGAGCGTCATCCGCCAAAGGGCGCCGCTGACGAATAGCGACTGCTATCTAAAACCTGGCAAATATGCAGTGCGGCTGGCCTGGGCGCGCAAGAAGGCCTAGAATTCAGCATCGTTTATTCCCAAGGTAGTCCTTCAATGTCCTTCGCTGAGCAACTAACCCGCCTGCAAGCCTTCCTCGACGCCGATGAGCTGCATGACGAGGCGCTGGACTACGTGGCCGCCCACGGCTACCTGACCGCCCTTTCCATCTGCGCCGAGCCCGTTCCCGACCGTGAGTGGATCGACGCGCTGTTCGCCGAAGAACCTCACTACGCCGACGCTGCCCAGCGTGAAGAAATCGAATCCACCCTGTTGGCCCTCAAGGCCCACATCGGTCGCCAACTGGCCTCCGACGAAGAGTTCGAACTGCCTTGCGAGCTGGACCTGGGCGAAGAGCCGGACGACTCCGACCTGCGCGGCTGGTGCATCGGCTTTATGGAAGGCGTGTTCCTGCGCGAAGCCGCCTGGTTTGAAACCGCCGAAGAAGAAGTCAGCGAAATGCTGCTGCCGATCATGGTCGGTTCGGGCCTGTTTGACGACCAGCCGGAGTTCGCCGACATCGCTTCCGACGCCAACCTGATGGATGACATGATCGTACAGATCCCGGAAGCCCTGACCGCCCTGTACCTGCTGTGCAACGCCCCTGACGAAAAACCGGCGATCCTCAAGCCACGTCACCACTGAGTTCTTTGCCCGTGACACCCATGGGCAATCGCTCGCTGCTCCTGCGTTACGCGCTGCTGGCCATCGGTTGGCTGAGCGTGGCGCTGGGCGTTATCGGCATTTTCCTACCGGTCTTGCCGACCACCCCCTTTCTGCTCCTCGCCGCCGCCTGCTTCGCCCGAAGCTCTCCTCGCTTCTACCACTGGCTGGTGGAACACCCGCGCCTGGGCCCGTGGATACGCGACTATCTGGAAGGCAATGGCATCCCCCTCAAAGGCAAGGTCTACGCCATTGGCCTGATGTGGTTGAGCATCGGTTTTTCCTGCTACCTCGTGCCCCTTCCCTGGGCACGCGGCTTTATGCTGACCAGTGCGGTACTGGTGACCGTTTACATCCTGCGCCAGAAAACCCTGCCCCCACGCTGAACACGTACCTGCGACATTCCCCCTCACACGACCTTGGTCGACACTGACTAACCCCAAGCATCATGCGAGACTGTCCAACCGGGCCTGGAATGCCTGGGTGTTCTTATGCTCGGAGTTACCATGACGCTGTCCAGCGGGCTGATCGCCGCCGTTGCCTTGGCCTATATGGCCATTATGTTTGCTATCGCCTTCTACGGTGACCGTCGCCATGCGCCGCTGCCGCCACGTATGCGTGCCTGGGTATATAGCCTATCGCTGGCAGTGTATTGCACCAGCTGGACCTTCTTCGGCGCCGTAGGCCAGGCTGCCGAACAATTGTGGGCGTTTTTACCGATCTACCTAGGACCAGTGCTGTTGCTGGTGTTGGCGCCCTGGGTGCTGCAGAAGATGATTCTGATCAGCAAGCAGGAAAACATAACCTCCATCGCCGACTTTATCGCGGCGCGCTACGGTAAATCCCAATCCCTTGCCGTCGTGGTGGCGCTCATCTGCCTGGTGGGTGTGCTGCCCTACATCGCCCTGCAACTCAAAGGCATCGTCCTCGGGGTGAACCTGCTGATTGGCGCGGGCGCCGACACCACCGGCACTCGTGCCCAGGACACGGCGCTGATCGTGTCGCTGGTGTTGGCGTTGTTCACCATTGTGTTTGGTACGCGCAACCTCGATGCCACCGAACACCACCGTGGCATGGTACTGGCGATTGCATTTGAATCCCTGGTCAAGCTGTTCGCGTTTCTCGCGGTCGGCGCGTTTGTGACCTACGGGCTGTACGACGGTTTTGGCGACCTGTTCAGCCAAGCCATGCTTGCCCCTCGCTTGGACGAATACTGGAAAGAAACCGTCAACTGGCCCTCCATGGTGGTACAGACCGGCGTAGCCATGATGGCAATCATCTGCCTGCCACGGCAGTTCCATGTCACGGTGGTGGAGAACATCGACCCGCAGGACTTGCGCCTGGCCAAGTGGGTGTTCCCGGCTTATCTGATCCTCGCTGCGCTGTTCGTGATTCCAATCGCCCTCGGCGGCAAGATGCTGTTGCCCGCGTCGGTATTGCCAGATTCCTACGTGATCAGCCTGCCCATGGCCGAGGCTCATCCGGCCCTGGCCGTGCTGGCATTTATCGGCGGCGCCTCGGCGGCCACTGGCATGGTGATCGTAGCGAGTATCGCGTTGTCGACCATGGTCTCCAATGACATGCTGCTGCCCTGGTTGCTGCGGCGCTCCAGCGCGGAGCGGCCGTTCGAGGTGTTCCGTCACTGGATGCTGTCGGTGCGCCGAGTCAGCATCGTGATCATCCTGCTGCTGGCGTACGTGAGCTATCGATTACTGGGCTCCACGGCGAGCCTGGCGACCATCGGCCAGATCGCCTTTGCCGCCGTGACGCAATTGGCGCCGGCGATGCTTGGCGCGCTGTACTGGAAGCAGGCGAACCGGCGTGGTGTATTTGCCGGCCTGGCGGCGGGCACATTCCTGTGGTTTTACACCCTGGTCCTACCGGTTACCGCGAAAAGCCTGGGCTGGTCTCTCAGCCTTTTCCCTGGGCTGACGTGGATGCATTCCCACCCGTTAGGGCTGTCGGTCACTTCGCTGACCCTGGGCACAGTGTTCTCACTGGCGGGCAACTTCACCCTGTTTGTATGGGTGTCGATGCTGTCGCGCACGCGAGTGTCTGAACACTGGCAAGCGGGGCGTTTTATCGGCCAGGAAATCAGCCAGCGGGCCAGCGCCCGCTCGATGTTGTCGGTGCAGATCAGCGACCTGCTCAGCCTGGCAGCGCGCTTTGTCGGCGAAGAACGCGCCCAGCAGAGCTTTATTCGCTTCGCCTATCGCCAGGGCAAAGGCTTCAATCCCAACCAGAATGCCGACAATGACTGGATCGCCCACACCGAGCGCCTGCTGGCCGGTGTACTCGGCGCATCATCGACGCGTGCGGTGGTAAAGGCGGCGATTGAAGGCAGGGAAATGCAGCTGGAGGATGTCGTACGGATCGCCGACGAAGCCTCCGAAGTACTGCAATTCAACCGTGCGCTGCTGCAGGGCGCGATTGAAAACATTACTCAGGGCATCAGCGTGGTTGACCAGTCCCTCAGGTTGGTGGCGTGGAACCGCCGTTACCTGGAGCTGTTCAACTACCCGGACGGCCTGATCAGCGTGGGCCGCCCGATTGCCGACATCATCCGCTACAACGCCGAGCGTGGCCTGTGCGGGCCGGGCGAGGCCGAAGTGCATGTGGCGCGACGCCTGCATTGGATGCGTCAAGGCCGCGCGCATACGTCCGAGCGCTTATTCCCCAACGGGCGGGTGATCGAGCTGATTGGCAACCCGATGCCCGGTGGCGGCTTCGTGATGAGTTTCACCGACATTACCGCATTCCGCGAGGCCGAACAGGCCCTCACTGAGGCTAACGAAGGGCTGGAGCAACGGGTGACCGAGCGCACCCATGAGCTGTCGCAACTCAACGTGGCGCTGACCGACGCCAAGGGAGTGGCCGAGTCCGCGAGCCAGTCGAAGACCCGTTTCCTCGCTGCGGTCAGCCATGACTTGATGCAGCCGCTGAACGCTGCACGGCTGTTCTCCGCCGCCCTCTCCCATCAGAACGATGGGCTGTCCAGCGAAGCGCGGCAGTTGGTGCAACATTTGGACAGCTCGCTGCGTTCCGCCGAAGACCTGATCAGCGACTTGCTGGATATCTCGCGCCTGGAAAACGGCAAAATCAACCCGCAGCGCCAGCCGTTCGTGCTTAACGAACTGTTCGACACCCTGGGCGCAGAGTTCAAGGCGCAGGCCCAGGAGCAAGGCCTGCGCTTCCGTCTGCGCGGCAGCCGGGTGCGGGTCGACAGTGACATCAAGTTGCTGCGGCGCATTCTGCAGAACTTTCTTACAAACGCATTCCGCTATGCAGACGGCCCGGTGCTGCTCGGCGTACGCAGGCGCCAGGGCGAACTGTGCCTGGAAGTCTGGGACCGTGGCCCCGGCATCCCACCGGATAAGCAGAAAGTGATCTTCGAAGAATTCAAACGCCTGGACAGCCATCAGACCCGCGCCGAAAAAGGCCTGGGACTGGGCTTGGCGATTGCCGACGGCTTGTGCCGCGTCTTGGGCCATCGCTTGAGCGTGCGTTCATGGCCGGGCAAGGGCAGCGTCTTCAGCGTCAGCGTGCCCTTGGCACGCAACCAGGCCAGCCCCCGCGTAGTGGCCCCGCAGGAAAACGGCCTGCCACTGAGTGGCGCACAGGTGCTGTGCGTGGATAACGAAGAAAGCATCCTGATTGGCATGCGCAGCCTATTGAGCCGCTGGGGGTGCGAGGTGTGGACCGCCACCGACCAAGCGCAATGCGCGGCGTTGCTGGCCGATGGCGTGCGTCCGCAGTTGGCCTTGGTGGACTACCACCTCGACCATGGCGAAACCGGGACCGAATTGATGGGGTGGTTGCGGGCGCAGTTGGCCGAGCCGATTCCTGGGGTGGTGATCAGTGCGGACGGACGGCCGGAGATGGTGGCCGAGGTGCATGCTGCGGGGTTGGATTACTTGGCAAAGCCGGTGAAACCGGCGGCGCTGCGGGCGTTGTTGAGTCGGCATTTGCCGCTGTAAGGCCAGGTTTGTGGGAGGGGGCTTGCCCCCGATGGCAGTGTGTCAGTCACTACAGTTGTAGCTGACCCATCGCTATCGGGAGCAAGCCCCCTCCCACATTCTGATCTTCATTTATTCAGGTAGATGGGCTACGCCATCAGAATCTGTCATCGCCCGTTCCAGCAGATCGGCGGGCAAGCTCTTGCTGGCCCTTGCGCCAAGCAACCTAAGCTGCTCAGTGCGACTGACCAAATTCCCACGTCCATCTGTCAGCTTATTACGCGCCGCGCTGTAAGCCTTATCTAACTGCTGCAAGCGATTACCCACTTCGTCCAAGTCTTGGATAAACAGCACAAACTTGTCGTACAGCCAGCCGGCGCGCTCGGCGATTTCGCGGGCGTTCTGGCTCTGGCGCTCCTGCTTCCACAGGCTGTCGATCACCCGCAGGGTGGCGAGTAAGGTGGTCGGGCTGACGATCACGATATGGCGGTCGAAGGCTTCCTGGAACAGGTTGGGCTCGGCCTGCAAGGCGGCGGAAAACGCCGCTTCGATGGGCACGAACAGCAAGACGAAATCCAAACTGTGCAGGCCTTCAAGGCGCTTGTAATCCTTACCGGCCAGCCCTTTGACGTGATTACGCAGGGACAAGACATGCTGCTTCAACGCCGCCTGGCCGATCACCTCGTCATCAGCCCCTACATATTGCTGGTACGCGGTGAGGCTGACCTTGGAGTCCACGACCACCTGTTTGTCACCGGGCAGCATGATCAGCACGTCCGGCTGAAAACGCTCGCCATCCGGGCCTTTAAGGCTGACCTGGGTCTGATATTCGCGTCCCTTTTCCAGGCCTGCATGCTCCAGCACCCGCTCCAGAATCAACTCGCCCCAATTGCCCTGGGTTTTCTGGCCCTTGAGGGCACGGGTCAGGTTGGTCGCTTCGTCCGACAGACGCAGGTTCAGCTGCTGTAGGCGCTCAAGTTCCTTGGCCAGGGAAAATCGTTCGCGCGCCTCGTTTTGGTAGCTTTCTTCGACACGTTTTTCGAAGGACTGGATGCGTTCCTTCAACGGATCAAGCAACTGACCCAGGCGCTCCTGGCTGGTTTCGGCAAAGCGTTGTTCGCGTTCGTCGAAAATCTTGCCGGCCAACTCGGCGAACTGCGCACGCAGCTCGTCCCGCGAGCCCTGCAGGTCGGTCAGGCGTTGTTGATGGCTGTCCTGTTGTTCACGCAGTTCGGCGCGCAAGGCCGAGGACAAAGCATCCAGGCGACGCAGCTCGGTTTCCTTGGCGCTGCGATCAAGGTTCCAGGCATGCGCAGCGTCGCGGGCGTTGTCGCGATCGATCTGCAACAGCTCGACTTCGCGACGTACAGCGGCGAGGTCCGCTTGCTTGGCAGCATTGGCCTGGCTCAAGTCGCTGATCTCGTCGCGGCTGGCATCCAGCTGGGCGGCCAGGCCTTCTTGGGCGAGTTGCGCGGTGGCCAGGCGCTCTTCGAGCAACTCCCAGCCGATGGTGCGCGCAGTCAGCCGCCGTTGAAGCTGCCAGCACACCGCCAATAACGGCACTGCCGCGCCCGCGAGGCCCAACGCAATGCTGGTCCAGTCAAACACCATAGCCATTTCTGCCATTACCGAAAAAGAGCAAGGTTAACGGAGCCTAGGACGGGAAGACAGTTCAGTCTTCGACCTGGCCCAGTTCGCGCTGGGCACGACGGTCGCCAGCGCGGGCGGCCGAGCGGAGCAGGTCGTGGCCGATGCGGCGGTCACGGGCATTGCCGCATTCACGGCACATCAACTGGCCCAGGCGGCTCTGCGCGGCCACCACGCCTTCACGGGCAGGCTGCTTGAGCAAACGCCCGGCGAAGTGCTTCACGTTGGTGTTGTGCCCTAGACGTGGGCTGTCGAGCAACCACAGGGCGACCTTCAACGAGAAGCGCTTGGGTGCGGTAACAGTTTGGGAGGTGTCGGTAACAGAAGGTGATACTGAGCGAAACTTCATAAAGCACTGTGGGACAGATCGGAAGGCGCGCCACTCTACTCTTTTTTTCGTACAGGTAAAGCTGAAAAAACGCTGCACGCCCGTTCTAGAGCAAGCGCTCGGGACAATCCACAGAAGCTGTGGATAACTCAGTGGACAACCGTCCTTTAACTCGCGCAAAGGCCCATGGAACGGGGCCCGCAGTCAAACTGACGATTTTTTCACCAATTAAAAAAAGCCAGATTTTTCATTGACTTAAATTTCCATTGCAGGCTAAAGGCGGCCTCGCACTGCCATCGACCGCATGGTTACACGCGCCGCAACTAATGTGCACAAGTACCCATCCAGCGGTTATATCGCCAGCGTTTTTTGAAACGACTCGTCGCGCAAATGTTACCGCTGGTCCAAACCAAGGACTTTTCAAATCTCGAAACGCTCGCCACACTTCTCGACCTACAGCTCAACCGTGGGAGAGTCGATGAAAGGAATACTGCTGTTTGCCACGTTGCTACTGGCTATCTGTGCCATTTCCCTGGGGATCAATGCGGCGTTACCTTCCCCGGACGGCGCCCTGTTTGCCATTGCTATCTTGCTGTCAGCCGCTTTTACCGCCGTGAGCCTCTGTATCGAACTGGGCGAAGGCCGAATCAATGACATGGGCGATGTGATGAAAGCCGTCGAGACTGGCCAGTCCTTGCGACTGACCCTCGCGGCTTACGGGCTGGGTTGCTCGTTGGCGGCCGCCACCACGGTGCTGGTGTATCACGGCTTGCTGGGCTACTGATTGAAGTTTTTTTGCTAACACACTTCCCTTACCTGTTTCAATCCGTTACTATCCGCGGCGTTAGTACCAAGCTGAAAGTCAATTCTGGTCGAACAACTCCCCCGAACAACGCGGGACCGACCACCTCGATGGTTTCCAGGTATTCCTTGCGACGACACTGCCTTTGAACAAGCAAAGGGTGTCGCGAAGTTTCAATACTCTGACCGAACCAACCTGCAAATTGATCAGGATCTTCACCCTGGGCCCAGAACCTTTGCCCCTGTTGTGTTGCCTGCCCTCCTAAGTACCTACCTGCCAGCCCAAGCGCGCCTAACTTAATTAGCGCTTCAAACTGGCTGCTTTGTTCCAGTCGGTTTCTTCGTTCGATCAATCGTGGTCAACGTCGCTGGAACGTTTTAATACGGCACGGCTCTTATCTGTGTCATTTGTAGGAACACCAATAATTATGAACGCTCAAATCCATACTCAGGATGCCATTCGCACCCTCACCAATGCTTTTGCCCCAATGAACTGCCTGATTATGGCCGCTCGCAAAGGCTGCTTCAGCTTCACCCTGGTCAACGAACACGGCATCGCTCGTCACAGCGAACGCCTGTACCCCGATCAATACTCCAGCGCAGAACCGCTGCAGGCCGTGATCGAGCGTACTCGTCAGGCACTCACTGCCTGATCGACCAGAGTCGCTGAAACCTCAAAAACCCTGTTTAAAACACAGGGTTTTTTATTGCCCTCACTATTTGCCTTGGCTTTTTCTATTCATTCGAAATAGATATAAACGCTATAACTAAATGATAAAGATGTTTTAAAAACAGTCCTTTACATCGCAAATATGACACTACACTTCAACTCAAGCGGCATGATCCGCTTCCGGCGAGCCTGAGAAACCGATCCACTGCTGCCAAGCCCCTCACTCAGGCCTCGCCGACCATTTCTGTCACGGACTGAGGCTCGTATGGGTATCGCCGCCAGCGAATTGTGCCGTTATGTGATCAAGCCCACGCTGTCGTACCTGGGCTGCCATGATCCGGTGGCCGAGTCTTTGCTACTGGGCATAGCTGCCAGCCAGTCGGAACTGGGCTCCGCCCTGCACGACCGCCGCGGCCATGGCTTGTACAGCATCACCGAGCCACGTCATCGGGCCTTGTGGGATGACTATCTGGCGCTCGACCCCGAACGGGCGAGCCTGGTACGCGGGCTGGCCAGCCAACATGCGTTCCTCAGCGCGCCCCAACTCGAACTTACGGTAAATCTGCGCTACGCCACGGCAATCGCCTGGCTTTTGGTGGAACAACACAACCCCGCATTACCTGCACCCGGTGATGTTTTGGCCATGGCACGTATCTGGAAAGAAATATTTCACCCACACGGCCGCATCAAGGATTTCGCCCAAACCTGGCAAACCTGTGTTTCACCCATGAATCACGTGGTTTGCTGACCGGGCAATTTGCAAGGTTCGCCAAAAAACCGCAATTTTGGTCGGATTGTCCTACAAAACCGCTCTATCTCCTGCATTACAGCCTATAGCGCGATCTTAAAATTATTGATACTTTCCGCAGCGGTGATCACCACGGAGTTCTAATAATGAAAAAAGTAATGCTCAAGACCACACTTAGCCTCGCCGTTGCCATGGCATCCTCCCAACTGTTTGCAAGCGGTTTTGCACTGAACGAACAGAGCGTCAGCGGGATGGGTACGGGTTTCGCAGGTCGCTCCTCTTCTGCCGATGATGCAAGCACTGTCTACGGTAACCCTGCCGGTATGTCCCGCCTGAATGGCCAGCAAATCACAGGTGGTGTAGCCGCTATTGATGCGTCTACCGATATCAAGGCCAGCGGCACCGCAACGGGTTCCAACAAGGGCGACATGGTGCCTTTCACCGCCGTCCCCTTCGGTTTTTACACCAACAAACTTAACGATCAGTGGGCCATCGGCTTTGGTGTCTATGCACCATTTGGCCTGGTGACCGACTATGAAAGCGGCTATCAAGGCCGCAGCTTCGGCAGCAAGAGCGAAGTGAAGGTCATTACCTTCCAGCCGACTGTCAGCTACGCGTTCAACGACCGCGTGTCCATTGGTTTTGGCCCGACGATCAACCGGATTTCCGGTGTACTGGAATCGGACCGCACGACCTTTCCGGGGCAGCCTGAAACCAACATCAAGATCAAGGGTGATGACACCGCACTGGGCTTCAACGTCGGCCTCTTGGTGCAAGCCACCGACACCACCCGTGTTGGCCTGACCTATCACTCCAAGGTCAAGTACAAGCTTGAAGGCCACACCGAGGTATCCGGGCCAGCGACAACGCAGGCTATCTTGAGCAACAACAAATACGATGCGTCCTTGAAAATCGACACGCCTGAGTCCTGGGATGCGTCGGTCACTCAAGACCTGACTGAAAACTGGAAACTGTACGGTGGCGCGACGTGGACACGCTGGAGCCGCCTGAAAGAAATCACAGTCAACAACAAAGGTGTCGACGCCTCGTCAGGTCTGGGCGGCGCGCTGATCGAAACCATCAGCGAACCGCAGAACTGGCATGACACCTGGGCCTACGCCGTAGGTACTTCGTATCAGTTGACCAAGCAGGTGGTACTGCGTACCGGCCTGACCTTCGATCAGTCGCCAACCAATAACACAGACCGTTCGCCGCGGATTCCGACGGGTGACCGTACAATCTTCAGCTTGGGCCTGGGCTACAAAGTCATGGATAACATGACGGTCGACGTCGCCTACTCCTACCTGAAAGAAGAAAAGGTCAATATCGATCGTAGCCCGGCTTACAGCGCCAAATACGAAAACAGCGCCAACGGCTTTGGCCTCGGCATGACCTACACCTTCTAATTCAGACCGGTGTAAAAAAGCCCCGCTCTCCTGCACAGGAGGCGGGGCTTTTTAGTGCCTGTCATTTTAGTACCTGGCACTCAGGGTTTTGAGGCCAACGCCTTTTCCACCGCTTCAATCAGATCCGGACTGTCTGGCTTGGTAAGGCTGGAAAAACTGGCAACCACCTTGCCCTGGCGGTCCACCACGTACTTGTAGAAATTCCACTTTGGCGCATTGGACTGCTCTGCCAGCACCTTGAACAAATGCACCGCGTCCGGGCCCTTCACCTTTTGCGGCTCGGTCATGGTGAAAGTCACGCCGTAATTCACATAGCAGACCTTGGCGGTCTCCTCGCCGGTCTTGGCTTCCTGCTTGAAGTCATCGGACGGTACACCGATCACTTCCAGCCCTTCCCCCTTATAACGTTGATACAACGCTTCTAGACCTTTGAATTGCGGCGCGAAGCCACAGAAACTCGCGGTATTGACGATCACCAACGGCTTGCCGGCAAAGCGCTGGCACAGGTCGATGGATTCCTTGGCCCGCAGCTTGGGCAATTGGCCCTCCAGCAACGGCGGGCAATCAGCGGCCATGGCGGCACTGCCGATGGCCATCAGCACGGGTAGAGCGAGCCAGCGCATGTGCATGGGGTGTGTCCTTCTGATGAGTCAGGCTACGAACTTAACAGATCGACATGCCCAGTTGCATCAACGCCAGCCCACCGTGTTGCCAGCCCCACCAGGCCAGCACGAGCAGGACCAACCCCACAGTGATGATTAAACTTCGTGCCGCTAGGCTCATGCCGCCTCCATCTGCGCCTGTAGACGCGCTACCGGCCGCTCACGGACTGGCCAGTTCAGGGCTGCCGCAAGCAAGCTCAACAGGATCGCCCCCTGCCAGATCAAATCGTAGTTGCCGGTGCGGTCATAGACCACCCCACCCAGCCAGCCGCCGAGGAACGAGCCGATTTGATGGAATAGAAATACTATCCCACCCAGCATTGAGAGATTTCGCACACCAAAAAGCGTAGCGACCGTGCCGTTGGTCAACGGCACGGTGGACAACCACAACAAGCCCATCGCCATGCCGAACAAGTACGCGCTGATCTGCGTCACCGGCGCCCACAGGAATAGCACAATCACCAACGCCCGCAGCAGATACAAACCCGTAAGCAAGCGCGGCTTGGACATACGCCCACCGAGCCAACCTGCGGTGTAGGTGCCGATGATATTAAACAGCCCAATCAACGCCAGCACCGTGGTGCCGGTGGTGGCAGGCAAGTGCTGGTCCACCAGATAGGCCGGCAGATGCACACCGATAAACACCACCTGGAAACCACAGACAAAAAAGCCAAAGGCCAGGAGCCAGAAACCGGAGTGACTGCAGGCTTCTCGCAAGGCTTCACGCAGGGTTTGCTGGCCAGCCATCACCGGCAGCGGCCGGTCCTTGAGCATGCTGACCAGTGGTAGGATAAACGCCACCATCAAGCCCAGTGCAAGCAACGCCGCCGACCAACCCAGCCAACTGATCAAGCCCAAAGTGCCCGGCACCATGGCGAACTGGCCAAACGAGCCGGCCGCACTGGCGACGCCCATGGCCATGCTGCGTTTTTCCGGCGCCACGGCCCGGCCAACAACGCCAAGAATCACAGAGAACGACGTCCCGGACAGGCCGATACCAATCAGCAAACCTGCGCTCAAGGATAATGACCACGCCGAGTCGGACAACCCCATCAACACCAGGCCCACGGCGTACAGTACGCCGCCAACAAATACCACTTTGGTCGCGCCGAAACGGTCGGCCAGCGCCCCGGCAAACGGTTGAGCCAGGCCCCACACCAGGTTTTGCAAAGCGATGGCCAGTGCGAAGGTGCCGCGCCCCCAGCCGAACTCGCTGCTCATCGGCGCCAGGAACAGCCCGAAACCGTGCCGCACACCCAACGACAACGCCAGGATCAGCGCACTCCCCAACAGAATCCAGCCACTGGTGCGCCACATCGAGGTCATTTCTTATTCTCCGCTCGCGGGTATATACCCGCTTGTATTCGAACAAGCCCGCGTTTAAGCGAGTTCGTCCAGCAAGGCCAACAAGGTTTCGCGTTTATCCGCGCCGAGTTGATCGATCAATTTCTGCTGTGCGGCTTCCCACGCCGGTAATGCGGCGGCCAGTCGTTCTTCACCGGCTTGCGTCAACAGCACCAGGCGGTTGCGCAGGTCGCCGCCTTCCACTAACTGCACCAGGCCTTCGCCCTCCAACACTCGCAGGTTGCGGCCAAGGGTACTGCGATCCAGGCCCATGGCTTCGGCCAGGCTGGAAATGCTCGGCTGGTCCAGGCGCTGCAAGTTACACAGCAAAGAATACTGGGCAACGTTGATCCCGAAGCCGTCGAGAGCGCCGTCGTAGTGCCTGCTGACGCCACGAGCGGCGCGACGCAGGTTGGTACATAAACATTGGGAGGCAAGCATGGAACGTGTATATACCCGCGATTAAGAGAATGCAAGAAAGTGTTACAGAGCCAGACCGACCAGTACCGCAACTTCCAGCAGCTCCAGCAACGCGCCTGCGGTGTCGCCCGTGGTGCCGCCGAGACGCCTGACCATCAACTGGCGCAAGCCGACAAAACACAGCGCGGCGAGCAACACGGCCACCCCGCCGCTGAAACCACCGATAAGGACACACGCCAGGCCACTGAGGATCAGCACCTGTTGGCCGACGATTCGGGGTAAGTGATCCGACAACGCCTGGCCTAGTCCTCCTGCACGCACATAGCGTGTCGTCAGAAACAGCGCCAGCATCGAAGCACGGCCAATTAACGGCGCCAAAATCAGCGCGGCGCCGTTATGTTGCTCAATCAACGCCACCAACGCGGTGAATTTGAGCAGCAGCACCAAGCCCAGGGTCACCACCGCAATCGGCCCACTGCGCGGGTCTTTCATGATGGTGAGGGTGCGCTCGCGATCGCCAAAACCGCCGAGCCAGGCGTCGGCGCTATCCGCCAGACCGTCCAGGTGCAAGCCACCACTGAGCAGCACCCAGGCCGTCAGCAACAGCGCGGCATGCAGCAGCAAGGGGGCGCCTATCAATACCGCGTTCAGGCCCCACAACAGCACGCCGAACAACAATCCCACCAGCGGGTAGAACAGCAGCGAACGCCCCAGCTCTTGAGGCTGCGGCATGCCCGGCAAGCGAATCGGCAGGCTGCTGAGAAATTGCAGGGCGATCCAGAACGGCAGCATTGTCAGACGCCTTCCTTCAACGTGCCATCAGCTTCGACCTGCACAGAGAACAAACCGCCATGACCCACTTCAACATTCAACAGTTGCTCACGGGGCAAACCCCGTGCACGCGCCAACAAAAGACGCATCACGCCACCATGGCTGATCAACAACACGCGCTCGCCGGCATAGGCCTGATGCAGGCGGGCGACAGCACCAAGAACTCGGTCGGAAAAGTCGCTGACAGGCTCGCCTTCCGGCGGCGTAAAGCGGTAGGGATCAGCCCAGAACAGCCCCAACGCCTCGGCATCTGTTTCCATCAGCGCCGCGGCGCTTTGCCCTTCCCAGGCACCGAAGTGCAGTTCTTGCAGGTCTTTTTCGAGGCTGACGGGCACGTTGAGTTGTGCGCCCAGTTCGTCGGCAAACCGCGCGCAACGTTGCAGCGGTGAACTGACCAGGCGATCCCACGGCCCCTGCCCTATCACGGCGGCACGCATCTGCGCCCAGCCCTTGGCGGTGAGTGCGTCGTCCAGGCTGCCGCGCAGGCCGCCGCCCAGTTCGGTTTCGCCATGACGTAGCAAGTCCAGGTGCAAGGTCATGCCGGGCGGTCTGCTACAGCGGCTTCGGCAAACGTCGCCATCTGCCCGTGCAGCGCACAGGCCAGGCGCATCAACGGCACCGCCAGCGCCGCACCACTGCCCTCGCCCAGGCGCAGGCCCAGTTCCAACAACGGTTGGGCGTCCAGGCTTTGCAGCACATGACGATGGCCCGGCTCGGCGCCACCATGGCCAAACACCAGCCACTCGCGACTGGCCGGGTTCAGGCGTGTGGCGACCAATGCCGCAACGGTGCAGATAAACCCGTCCACCAGCACGACGATGCCCGCTTGGGCACAGGCCAGATAAGCGCCCACCAACGCCGCGATTTCAAAACCACCGAGGTTGAACAAAGTTTGCAGCGCATCGCCGCGTTGCTCGGCGTGCAGCGCCAATGCACGCTCAATCACCGCGACTTTATGGCTGACGCCTTGGGCGTTCAAACCGGTGCCCGGGCCGGTCAGGTCCTTGACCTGGCAATCGAGCAGCGCGCACGCCAGTGCACTGGCGGCGGTGGTGTTGCCGATGCCCATTTCGCCACCGATAAACAGCTGAGCCCCGCCGGCCAATGCTCGCTGGGCACTGTCGCGACCGGCTTGCAGGGCCAGGCGCCCCTGGGCGTCGGTCATTGCCGGGCCGTTGACGAAATTGGCGGTGCCCGCGCCGAGATGGAGGTGACGCACACCCGGCAAACTCAGCGACGGCGTGACGGTACCCAGGTCGACCACTTCCAACTGCGCGTCCAGCTGCCGCGCCAACACGCTGATGGCCGCACCACCGGTGACAAAGTTATGCAGCATCTGCCCAGTGACTTCCTGGGGAAAGGCCGACACTCCTTCGGCAACCACGCCATGGTCGCCGGCAAAAATCGCGATCCATAGTTGATCCACTGCCGGTTTTACCCGGCCTTGCAAGCCCGCCAATTGCACTGCCAACGCTTCCAATTGGCCCAGGGAGCCGGCGGGCTTGGTCAGTTGCTGCTGGCGTGCCAGGGCGTGTTCATACGCTTGAGCGTCAATGGCCTTACAAGGGTTGAGCCACCAGGTGTCAGTCATAACGCAGTACCTTTCAACGTCAGGGGCAGGCCGGCAACGGTCAGGACAACACGCTGACAACGCTCGGCCAAGGCTTGATGCAGCCAACCGGCTTCATCCACATAGCGGCGAGTCAATTCGCCCAGCGGCACGACACCCAGACCGGTCTCGTTGCTGACAAAAATGATTTCACCCGGCAGCGTGGCCAGGGTGTCCAGCAGGTGATCGCGCTCCACGGCCAGGCGATTGGCGTCTTCGAGCATCAGCAGATTGGTCAGCCACAGGGTCAGGCAATCCACCAGCAGGCAACGCCCGGCTGCGGCGTTCTCGCGCAGCGCCCGCGCCAGCTCCAAAGGCTCTTCGATCAGACCCCAGTGATCGGGGCGGCGTTGGCGATGCAGGGCGACGCGTTCGTTCATCTCGCCGTCCAGGGGTTGGCTGGTGGCGATATAGATGACCGGCAAGGCGCTGTCGCTGGCGAGTTTTTCAGCGAGGCGGCTTTTGCCGGAGCGGGCGCCGCCGAGGATTAGTTGGAGCATGGGGGTACACCTTGTTTCGCCCAGTGGGAGTTTGAGGCTGACACAGTTCCATGTGGGAGCGGGCTTACTCGCGAATGCGGTGTTTCAGTTAAAGCATTTGTGAATGACACACCGCCATCGGGGGCAAGCCCCCTCCCACATTTTGACCGCATGCACACAGTCAAATCCCGCATAGCTTGCGTAAGAGGTCGGTGTCCAAATGGTTTTGCACCAAGTCCGCCAGACGCTCGATATCGCGCTCGCGCAACCCGTGGTAATCGACTTCCTGCACGTCCTGCAGCCCCGCCCAACGCAGTAAGGCACTGCACGCGGCCGGGGTTTCGAACAGGCCGTGCAGGTAGGTGCCAAGGATCTGCCCGTCCGCACTCTGGGCGCCGTCGCTGCGGCCGTCATCTAGCAACACGGCAGCACTCGACAAGGCATCGCCTGTCGTCACGCCCGCGTGAATCTCATAACCGCTGACCTCGGCATCTTCGAGCAGCAAGCGCCCACGCACGTTGCGCAGTTGCTTCTCTTCTTCGAGCGTGGTGCTGAACGCCAACAACCCCAGGCCTTCGCTGGAACCTGCAGGCCCTTCCAGGCCCAGCGGGTCATGCACGTGCTCGCCGAGCATTTGCAAGCCGCCGCAGATACCGAGCACCTTGCCGCCGTAGCGCAAGTGCCGCGCCACGGCGGTGCCCCATCCGTTGGCACGCAGGTAGGCAAGGTCGGCGCGAACGCTTTTCGAGCCCGGCAGGATGATCAGGTCAGCCGCCGGGATCGATTGGCCTGGCCCGATAAATTGCAAATCCACCTGGGGATGCAGGCGCAGCGGGTCGAAATCGGTGTGGTTACTGATACGCGGCAACACCGGCACCACCACTTTGAGCACCTGCGCGGCCTTGTCGATCTGGCGCTGGTCGATACCGTCTTCAGCTTCCAGGTGCAGGTCCATTACGTAGGGCAGCACGCCCACCACCGGTTTGCCGGTGCGCGCCTCCAGCCAATCCAGGCCGGGTTGCAGCAGCGCGATATCGCCGCGAAAACGATTGATGATGAAGCCTTTGACCCGTGCCTGCTCGCTCGGCGACAGCAACTCCAGGGTGCCGACCAGATGGGCAAATACGCCGCCGCGATTAATGTCGGCGATCAGCAGCACCGGGCAATCCACTGCCTCGGCAAAGCCCATGTTGGCGATGTCGTTGGCGCGCAGATTGATCTCTGCCGGCGAGCCCGCGCCTTCCACCATCACCACCGGGTAGGCCGCCCTCAGCCGCGCATGGGAGGCGAGCACCGCTTGCATGGCGATGGCTTTATAGTCGTGATAAGCCACGGCGTTCATGCTGGTCACGGCGCGACCGTGGATGATGACCTGGGAGCCGGTGTCGCTGTTGGGCTTGAGCAGCACCGGGTTCATGTCGGTATGGGGCGCCAGGTTGGCGGCCTGAGCCTGCACGGCTTGGGCGCGACCGATCTCGCCGCCCTCAGCTGTCACGGCACTGTTGAGCGCCATGTTTTGCGGTTTGAACGGCGCTACGGCCACGCCTTGACGCACCAGCCAACGACACAGCGCAGTGACCAGGGTACTTTTGCCGGCATCGGAAGTGGTGCCTTGCACCATCAGCGTACTCATGAGGCGTCCTTGTAGGCCAGCAGGGCCTCGTCGAGGCGCAGCCAATCGGCCTCGGTGTCGGGCAGGCCGAAGCGCAGGCTGCTGTCGTGGGCAATCAAGCGCAGCAGAATGCCGCGTTGGGCCATGAATTCGTGCATGCGTTCGGCATGCGGGGTGATCAGCCACTGGAACAACGCGCAGCCGCCGTGGGGTTGAAAGCCACGGCACTCTAGCAAGGTGAACAAACGCTGGCCGGCTTCAATACACCGCGCACGTTGCTGTGCATGCCCCTCGACATCCCGCAGGCACACTTGCCCCAGCACACGGGTTGGCCCGGCGACGGCCCAAGGCCCGACCTGTTCGGCGAGCAGTTTGAGCAAACGGCGCTCTGCCAGCACAAAACCGAGCCGCACCCCGGCCAAGCCAAAGAACTTACCGAACGAGCGCAGCACGATCAGCCCAACCTGCTGGGCTTGGCTCGCCAGGCTCAAGTGCGGGGTCACGTCCATGAAGGCTTCGTCCACCACCAGCCAACCGCCGCGCTGGGCCAGACGCGAGTGCCAGTCCAGCAGGCGTTGCGGGGTGAGGCTCTGGCCCGTGGGGTTGTTAGGGTTGACGACCACCAGCACGTCAAGGCTGTCGAGGAAGAAGTCGACTTCCTGCTCTTGCACTTCGCGCACGACGTAACCGGCTCGGCGCCAGGCTTCGGCATGTTCGGCGTAGCACGGCGACAGCACGCCGACCTTGCCCGAGCGGCGCAAACGCGGCAGCAGCTGGATCGCCGCCTGGGAACCGGGCACCGGCAATAAATGCGCGGCACCGTAATACTCGCTGGCGGCCTGCTCCAAGCCGTCGTCGGTTTCCGGCAACCGCGCCCAGGCCCGCGAAGGGATCTCGGGGATCGGAAACGGCCAAGGCGCCAGGCCGCTGGACAAGTCCAGCCAGTCAGCCTCGGCTATCCCGTATTGAATCGCAGCCTTGCGCAGCCGCCCACCGTGTTCAAGCATAGAATTGCGCCCCCGCGCACAGGATCAGCAGCCACAACCATACGCCGCGCTGCACCAGTTGCCAGCCTCGGTCGATGGAGTCGGCATCCGCTGCCGGGCCTTCGCCCAGTTGTGGACGTTGGTGCACTTCGCCGTGGTAGATCGCGGCGCCGCCCAACTCGACGCCCAGTGCACCCGCACCGGCCGCCATCACTGGGCCTGCGTTGGGGCTGTCCCACGTCGGGCCTTGAGAGCGCCAGCACTTTAGAGCCAGTCGGGTTTTGCCGAGCACGGCGTAGGTCAACGCCACCAGGCGTGCAGGTATGTAGTTCAGTACATCGTCGATTTTCGCCGCGGCCCAGCCGAAGCGTTCGAAGCGTTCGTTGCGATAGCCCCACATGGCGTCGAGGGTGTTGCTCAGGCGATAAAGTACGACACCGGGTACGCCCGCGACGACAAACCAGAACAGCGCGGCAAACACCGCATCGCTGCCGTTCTCCAGCACTGACTCGGTGGCGGCGCGGGCGACTTCGGTGCGATCCAGCTCGCTGGTCTGGCGACTGACCAGGTAGCTCACACGCTTGCGTGCTTCATCCAGGTCGTCGCTGCGCAGGGCTTGAGCCACCGGCATCACATGTTCGCCAAGGCTGCGCATGCCCAGGGCGCAGTACAGCGCCAAAATCTCCAGCACCCAGCCGATATAGGGCGCCCATGACAGGGCGGTGGCCAACAAGGTCAAAGGCACGACGGCGATAAACCACGCCGTCACGCCATGGCTGCGCCAGCCCCGGCCACCGCTGTTAAAACGTTGCTCGATGCGCCCGGCAAAATTGCCGAACGCCACCAGCGGATGCCAGCGCCTGGGCTCACCCAGCAGCGCATCCAGCGCTACCGCAGCGACACACAGCAAGGCCACA
This sequence comes from Pseudomonas viridiflava, assembly GCF_900583165.1. Taxonomy (GTDB): domain Bacteria; phylum Pseudomonadota; class Gammaproteobacteria; order Pseudomonadales; family Pseudomonadaceae; genus Aquipseudomonas. Next base: position 74,613 of record NZ_UTKY01000038.1, read on the forward strand.
CTCATTGACTCACTCCCCACGTATTCTCATACAACATGTCGCTCAACGGCCGCGGCTCGGTCCAGCCTTCAAGCTGCAACATCGGTGCCGGGTAGAACTCGGCCACGGGGCCCAGGCACAGCACCGCAAGGGGCTTGGCGCCGGGCGGCAGGCCCAGCAGGTCGGCCAGGGCCTGAGGCTCGAACAGCGAGACCCAGCCCATGCCCAAGCCTTCTACACGCGCCGCCAGCCACAGGTTTTGGATCGCGCAGGACAGCGAGGCCATGTCCATTTCCGGCAGGGTGCGGCGGCCAAAAATATGGCGCTCGCGATCATCCATCAGCGCTGCTACCAGCACTTCGGCGCAATCGTGGATGCCTTCGACCTTGAGCTTCATGAATTCATCGGAGCGTTCGCCCAGGGCTTCAGCGGTGCGTATGCGCTCCTCCTCCACCAGTTGCTGGATTTGCCCACGCAAGTTGCGGTCGCTGATGCGGATGAAGCGCCAGGGCTGCATCAAGCCGACGCTGGGTGCCTGATGGGCAGCCTGGAGCAGGCGGTGCAGTAACTCGGGAGCTACGGTGCCGCCGCTGAAATGGCGCATGTCGCGGCGTTCGGCGATGGCGCGGTAGACGGCCTGGCGGTCGGCCTCGGGGAAAGCGTTGTCAGTCATGGCCGCATCGGGGGCAAGCCCCCTCCCACATTGGTTTCGCAGCGCTCATTAGGTTTTTGACAGGGCAGGAACAGTGCGGCCACCGCTTTGGGATTCGATGGGAAATAAAAGTGCACGTAGGAAGCGGTCATACGCCCCTGTCGATAAACCGCCTCGGCGCCACGCCCGCCATTAGGGCTCACGCCACGGGCAATCGGCGTGCATTCAGTACGGGTCAAGGAATGGTGATAGGTGTGGCCGCGCAAGGTACCTTCCGGCAACTCAACATTTTGCAGGGCCAGCGCTGCCAGTTTCTTTTGCATCACCGCATCGCCTTGCAACAGGCCGAGCAGTTCGGCGCGGGTGCCGTCCACATCGGTGAGCGAGTCCAGCAGGTACAGCATGCCGCCACATTCGGCGAGCAGTGGTTTGCCGGCGGCGTGATGCGCGCGAATGGCGTCGAGCATCGAGGTGTTTTCCGACAGCGCCTTGTGGTGCAGTTCCGGATAACCACCGGGCAGATAGAGGCTGTCGGCGTCGGGCAATTGCTGATCATGGATCGGCGAGAAAAACTCAAGCTCAGCGCCCATTGCCCGCAACAGGTCGAGACTGGCGCCGTAGGTGAACGCAAACGCTTCGTCACGAGCGACGGCGATGCGCACGCCGACGAGCAACGGCTCGGCCACGATCAGTTCGGGCGCGGCGAAGGTGACCGGCGGCGGCAGCGCGACTTCGCAACTGCTGCCCAAGGCTTGGGCGGCGGCGTCGAGGCGCACGTCGAGGTCATTCAGTTCGCTGGCTTGCACCAGGCCCAAATGGCGGCTAGGCAGCTCGATCCCGGTTTCGCGGGAGAGTGCGCCGTACCAACGCAGGCCTTCAGTGAGGCTGCCTTCTAGCAATTGCGCATGGCGCAGGGTGCCGACGCGGTTGGCCAGTACGCCAGCGAACGGCAGGTCCGGCTGGTAGCGCGCCAGGCCCAGGGCCAGCGCACCGAAGGTTTGGGCCATGGCCGTGCCGTCGATCACACCCAACACCGGCACGCCAAAGTGCCGCGCCAGGTCGGCGCTGGAGGGTGTGCCGTCGAACAGGCCCATCACGCCTTCGATCAGGATCAGGTCAGCCTCGCCGGCGGCTTCCCACAAAAGACGACGGCTTTCTTGCTCGCCCACCATCCACATGTCCAATTGATACACCGGCGCCCCGCTGGCGCGCTCGTGGATCATCGGGTCGAGAAAGTCCGGCCCGCATTTGAACACACGCACCTTGCGCCCCAGGTTGCGGTGCAGGCGGGCCAGTGCGGCGGTGACAGTGGTTTTGCCCTGGCCAGACGCCGGTGCGGCGATCAATACGGCCGGGCAATGACGGGGCTGATTCAAAGTTCGACGCCCTTCTGTGCCTTGATACCGGCCTGAAACGCGTGCTTGAGCATGCCCATTTCGGTGACGGTGTCGCCCATCTCGATCAGCTCGGGCTTGGCACCACGGCCGGTAACCACCACGTGCTGCATGGGTGGGCGTGCTTGCAGGTCGCTGAGTACTTGGTCCAGGTCAAGGTAACCGTGCTTGAGGGCGATGTTCAGTTCGTCCAGCACGACCATACCGATAGCGGGGTCTTGCAGCATTTGACGGGACACGGCCCAGGCGGCTTCAGCCGCGGCGATGTCGCGCTGGCGGTCCTGGGTTTCCCAGGTGAAACCCTCGCCCATGACGTGAAAGCGCACTTGCTCGGGGAAGCGGCGGAAGAACAGTTCTTCGCCCGTGCTGTTGCGCCCCTTGATGAACTGCACCACACCGCACTGCATACCGTGGCCCATAGCGCGCGCGAGCATGCCGAAGGCCGAGCTGCTCTTGCCTTTGCCGTTGCCGGTCAGCACCAGCAGCAAACCGCACTCGTTGGGGGAATTGGCGATGCGCTCATCGATCACGGCTTTTTTGCGCAGCATGCGCGCCAGGTGGCGTTCATCGCGGTCGGGGGAATCGGTCATGGCAGCTCTCCGTTGGGGCTGGACAAAAACGGCGGGCAGGAAAAAGAAAAATACAGACAGCCAAGCATCGCCCACCGTGATGCTGTTGGATGTTCCGGGCCGGTCTCCGGGCTCATAAGTGGCGCGCTAAAATCAAAAGCAGGCCAACGCTGCGCCTTCCCATATCACGCGGATACAGTGGCAAAAGGCAGCGTCTTGACTCATTTACCGTTGCGGGGGCAGCGCCGGAATTGCGGCAGCACTGTGTACAAGTGCGCTCACTCACCGGCTTCCCTGTTTCACTCTGTCGACCCGTGGGTCACAGAGCACCTGGAACAAGTCGCGAAGGGTAGTGGGTTGGGGGTGGAGCGTCAATTAAAGCTGGCGTTGTACTTACTTTTGAGAACACCACAAAACAACTGTGAAAGGGGCGGTGCGACGATTCGACTTGCCCCCGATGGCGGTGTGTCAGATACCAGATTCTTGGCTGACACACTGCTATCGGGGGCAAGCCCCCTCCCACATTGGGATCTATGTTTAAACTAAGGATTGCGTGCCAGACTGCCCGGCAATACCCGCTTGGCACTCAAGTAAGCATTCTGCCAATAGGCCTTGGACAAGGTATCGAGCTTAACCGTACCGCCAGTTTGCGGCGCGTGCACAAAGCGGCCCTCGCCCACGTAGATCCCAGCGTGGCTGACCTGGGAGCCGCCACCGGTGGCAAAGAACAGCAGGTCGCCGGTTTGCAGGTTCTGCTCGCTGACATCCTGAGCGCGCATCACGATCAGCTCACGGGTGGTACGCGGCAAGGAGATACCCGCAGCGTCACGGAACACAAAGCCGATCAAGCCACTGCAGTCAAAACCCGAATCCGGCGTATTCCCGCCCCAACGATAAGGCGTGCCGACCAGCCCCAGCGCACGAAAAAGCACATCGTCGGCGGCAGGCGAGAAATTCTGTGTGGAATAGTTGAACACCGGCTTTGGCTTGACGGCCACTGGCGCGGGCGGAGGGCGGCTTGCGCAGGCGCTGAGCAGCGCGACGCAGAGAATAAGGATCAGGCGGGCCGAGGTCGACATGTGCAGAACAATCCTGGTCTGGATGCGGCTTTCGCTGCCGAACGCTGAAAACCAGAACGCGCAAGCAAAGCTCGCGCGAACGGATTACAACAATGTCCAGGGATTCTAGCGCTTACACGTCAAACTTCAAGTATCACTTTAAGTTTACTTGCTAGCGGTAACTGTCGTCGGGGCCATGGCGAGTGCGCGCTTGGCTTCGATGAAGGTTTTGCTCCAGTAGCTGTCGCCCAGGTTGTCGACTCGAACACCACCACTGCGGCGGCTGCTGGAGTGGATAAACTGGTTATCGCCCAGGTAGATACCGGCATGGCTTACACGACCACGGCCAGCTGTACTGAAGAAAAGCAGATCACCCGGCTTGAGGTTGTTGCGCGCGACCAACGGTGCATTCACGTTGATCATCTCGCGAGTGGAGCGCGGCAGGTTCATGCCGGCCTCTTCACGAAACAGATAGCCGATAAAACCGCTGCAGTCGAAACCGGCTTCAGAAGTACCACCGAAACGGTAACGGGTACCGATCAGGGACATGCCGCGTTCAAGGATGCTGTCGGCCAGGACTGGCAGCTGGTAAGGCTTGCTGCCAGAGAAGTTGGCCAATTCTTTTTCAGTCGCCAGCTCTTCTTCATAGACAGAAGCAGATTGTGCAGCGACGAATTTAGCCTGGTTTTGAACCTGGGGTTTTTGCTGTTCTACCACTTGTTGGGGGTGGGAGGCGCAGCCAAACAACAGGGTAACGAGTGCGAGAGGCACGAGGGGTGCGAAGCGATTTAGCATGGGCACGACCGTGGCTGATAGGTAAAGAAGCCGAGACTATGCCCACTATCGGATCGATTTGCAAATTCAATCGTGATCTATGTGACTTCGCAATTGGACTATGACATCTAAGCCGTAATTCCAATTTTCGGTTCAAAAACGCAGCCAGAACGGCTCAAGCGCAGGTTCTCTGGCGCCTGTAAAATGCCGAAACCTCTGAATTCAACGACTTACCAACCCAACGTCTCTTTAAGAAAAGGGATCGTCAATTTTCGTTGAGCCTGTAATGAAGCCTGATCGAGCTGTTCGAGCAAATCGAACAAGGCACTCATGCTGCGGGTGCCTCGCGTGAGAATAAAGTGCCCGACTTCGTCGGTAAGGTGTAAGCCGCGGCGAGAAGCACGCAATTGCAGGGCACGCAATTTGTCTTCGTCGGAGAGCGGGCGCATCTGGAAGATCAACGCCAAGGTCATCCGCGACTTGAGGTCAGCCAGCTTGATCGGCAATTCCCGTGGCGAGGTGGACGCGGCAATCAACAAACGTCGGCCACTGTCCCGTAAGCGGTTGAACAGATGAAACAGCGCCTCTTCCCACTCCGCCTTGCCGGCGATTGCCTGCAGGTCGTCTAGGCAGACCAACTCGTATTGCTCAAGGTGGTCGAAGATGCCGATGCCACGGTCCATCAACTCAGCCAGTGGCAGGTAGACCGCCGGCTCGCCCATCTGCTCGAAACGCAAGCACGCGGCCTGCAACAGGTGAGTACGCCCTACACCGTGTTTACCCCATAGGTAAATCAGGCTTTCAGTCCACCCGGCGTCGGCTTCGCAAAGCCGCTCGACATAGCCGAGTGCAGCGGCATTGGCGCCTGGGTAGTAATTGATAAAGGTAGCGTCGTCACGCAGACGCACACCTAAGGGCAGCTGAATCGGTTTCATGCTGACTGAACGGCTCCAAACGAACCGTTAGTGGCCTCTGTGTAAAGTTCGCAAAGTTTATACCCGTGACGCCGGACGCACAATGCAGCAGACCACAAGCAAAATCAAAGGTTTGCGATAACTTGATGGTTTTGCGCAAATTGTTTGACGCCCTGCCCCAGAAACAACAAACCCGGCACGGGCCGGGTTTGTGACACAAGGATTACAAGTCGGGGTCTTCGACCCCCGTATAAACATCCGAATCCTTGTACAGATCATGCACATGGCGCACCAACACCATGATGACTGCCGCCACCGGCAGCGCCAGCAGGATACCGGTAAAGCCAAACAGTTCACCGCCCGCCAGGATCGCAAAGATTACCGCCACCGGGTGCAGACCGATACGGTCCCCCACCAGCAACGGCGTCAACACCATGCCCTCCAAGGCCTGGCCGACCATGAACACGGCAACGATCCCCAGCATCGGGTACAGGTCGCCGCCGAACTGAAACAGCCCCGCCACCAACGCAGCGCCGATGCCGATCACAAAGCCCATGTACGGCACGATAGCCGCCAGGCCAGCAATCAGGCCGATCAACAGGCCTAGCTCCAGGCCAATCGCCATCAAGCCCGCCGCATAGATAATCCCAAGCGCCAGCATCACCAGCAACTGGCCACGCACAAACGCGCCAAGCACCTCGTGACACTCTTCAGCCAGGGAAACGATGCGCTCCTCGCGATCACGCGGCAGCAGACTGCGGATCTTGGCCACCATGATGTCCCAGTCACGCAGCAGGTAGAACGCCACCACCGGGATTAGCACCAGATTGGTCAACCAACCAATCAGCGCCAGGCTCGAAGCCGTCGCCCGACTGAGCACTACACCGACGATATCGGTGGTCTGGCCCATATGCTCGCTGATAGCCGCCTTGACCTTGTCGAACTTCCAGAACCCATCCGACAACCCCAGCTTGGCCTGGGCCCACGGCATGGCGGTGTGTTGCAACCAGTCGAGCATTTGCGGCGCCAGCTCATAAAGCCGAAACAGCTGCTTGGCCAGCATTGGCACCAATACCAACACCAGTGCGGTGACGATCAAGGTGAACAAGGCAAATACCGCCACCACACCCCAGGTACGCGACAGGCCGAGTTTCTCCAGGCGGTCGACCACCGGATCAAACAGATAGGCCAGCAGCAACGCGACCAGGAACGGCGTCAGGATCGAATGCAGCAAGAACACAAAGACGCACAGCAGGACAATCCCGCCAAGCCACACCCAACGACGCGTATCCGCCATAAACCACTCCACCTATATAAAGAAGAAAACCGCTACCAACGAAAACGCAGTTGCGCCTGAGGCTCGGGGACAGCGCCCTCCACTACCACCGGCGCCTCATCAGCAGGAATTTCCTGCAACTTGGCCAGGCTCAACTGGGTACGCAACTGATCGGTACTGCCATTGACGCGATAGACGATGCGGCTGCCATCCACCCGCTGCGGCTGGCCGCCAAAAGGCTCAAGCAGATGCCCCAAGGCGGCATACCGCTCGAGGGTCATGCCCTGCACTTCCAACAGCTGCTCAGTGCTCACCCCTGGCTTGACCGCAAACCGTGGCGCCAGCTTTTGGCTGACGGCCAGCATGACAGCATCGGCCACGGCCGCAGTGTCAGCGCCCTGGGCGGTACCCTGCTCGCTCTTGTCGCCCAACCAGAGACGCCACTTGGCCTGCCACTGGCTACCTTCCTGGCGCGCGTGCACGGCCAGCAAGGCATCCGCGCCGTAGCGCTCGGAGGCAGCGCGCAGCGGCGTGGCATCGGCACTTTCCAGATTCGGTGCGGTGGCGACCACTTGCTCATCCAGGTCACCCAATGGCAGGCGCAACGGCAAGCCACGGTGTTGTGCCGCACGACGCAGCGCCTGGGCGACGGTCTGGCCATCGCCCACCAGGCTGCTGCCTTCAGTGGAGTCGTTCAGCCACCAGCCGAGGATCGCCGGGCGATTGTTGCCCCAGATAGACAGGCCGGCGTCACGCAACACGCGGTCGGTGCTGACCGGGTCGAAATCCACTTGCAGGCTTTCCGGCGGGCCGGCGTCGTAGCCGTACTGGCTGATGATTTGTTGCGGGTCTTTGCGCACCGCCGCCAGGCCCGGGCCATCGGCGGCCTTGGCGTCGCCGGTCAGGCGGATGACCAGGGTTTGCACCGCACGCTGGGTGGCCTGATCGCGCTCTTGGGGCGATTGGCTGCTGACGGGTTCGAGGACTTGATAGAGGCCATTGAGGGTTTCGGCATGACTCGCCAGGCTGATCAACGACAAGCAGCCCACAAAGAAGTATTTACACAGACGCATGGAAGATTCCCGAACGACAAATTTAGCGGCTGGAACAGACCGCGTGAATCCGGTGTGGCAGGGCTGTGACCACAGCAACCGATAAAACATTCACAGGGTCTTGGTAAGTTTTCGTACTGTCTGAACGCTAGCGCATTCAAGGCTATACCTTAATACGTGCAGACGCAGAGCCGAGTAGCATTTTTTTAACCTGGCTTTTTTTCATCTATATAGCCCTGCCCGTCGGCCCGAGGATGGCCGCTGCCCCTCAAGCCTGATAAAATCGCGCGCCTTCGCAGACCGTCAACGGCTGGGGCTTTTACCAAAAGCGCCCGCCCGCTCGGTCGTTACCCCTGAATCCCCCCTAAAGGCCTGGATCATGAGCAAGCAACCCTCCCTGAGCTACAAGGACGCCGGTGTAGACATCGACGCCGGTGAAGCATTGGTCGAACGCATCAAGAGCGTCGCCAAGCGCACTGCGCGCCCCGAAGTCATGGGCGGCCTGGGCGGTTTTGGCGCCCTCTGCGAGATCCCGGCCGGCTACAAACAGCCGGTGCTGGTTTCGGGCACCGACGGTGTGGGCACCAAGCTGCGCCTGGCACTGAACCTGAACAAGCACGACAGCATCGGCATCGACCTGGTCGCCATGTGCGTCAATGACCTGGTGGTATGCGGCGCCGAGCCACTGTTCTTCCTGGACTACTACGCCACCGGCAAGCTCAACGTCGAGACCGCCACCCAGGTCGTGACCGGCATTGGCGCGGGTTGCGAGCTGTCGGGTTGCTCCCTGGTCGGTGGTGAAACCGCTGAAATGCCAGGCATGTACGAAGGCGAAGACTACGACTTGGCCGGCTTCTGCGTCGGTGTTGTCGAAAAAGCCGAGATCATCGACGGCTCCAAGGTTGCCGCGGGTGACGCACTGCTGGCCCTGCCATCGTCCGGCCCACACTCCAACGGCTACTCGCTGATCCGCAAGATCATCGAAGTGTCCGGCGCCGACATCGAGAACATCCAACTCGACGGCAAGCCGCTGACCGACCTGCTGATGGCCCCAACCCGCATTTACGTCAAGCCTCTGCTCAAGCTGATCAAGGACACCGGCGCTGTCAAAGCCATGGCCCACATCACCGGTGGCGGCCTGCTGGACAATATCCCGCGCGTACTGCCTAAAGGCGCCCAGGCCATTGTCGACGTGGCCAGCTGGCAGCGTCCTGCGGTATTCGACTGGCTGCAAGAGAAAGGCAACGTCAACGAAACCGAGATGCACCGCGTGCTGAACTGCGGCGTGGGCATGGTCATCTGCGTGGCTCAAGAGCACGTTGAAACCGCGCTGAACGTATTGCGCGAAGCGGGCGAGCAGCCTTGGGTCATCGGCCAGATCGCGACTGCCGCCGAAGGCGCAGCCCAGGTTGAACTGAAGAACCTCAAGGCTCACTGATGCCCCAGACCTGTGATGTCGTGGTGCTGCTCTCCGGCACCGGCAGTAACTTGCAGGCCCTGATCGACAGCACGCGCACCGGCGATAGCCCGGTGCGCATCGCTGCGGTGATCTCCAACCGTAGCGACGCCTATGGCCTGCAACGCGCCCAAGAGGCGGGCATTGAAACTCGCTCCTTGGATCACAAGGCTTTCGAAGGCCGCGAGGCCTTCGACAGCGCCTTGGTCGAACTCATCGACGCCTTCAATCCCAAACTCGTGGTACTGGCCGGCTTCATGCGCATCCTCAGCGCAGATTTCGTGCGGCACTATGAAGGCCGTCTGCTCAATATCCACCCTTCCCTGCTCCCCAAGTACAAAGGCATGCACACCCATCAGCGGGCGCTCGACGCCGGCGATAGCGAGCATGGCTGCAGCGTGCACTTTGTCACCGAGGAACTCGATGGCGGACCTCTGGTCGTACAGGCAGTGGTTCCGGTAGAGTCTGACGACTCGGCGCAGACCCTTGCGCAACGGGTTCACACCCAGGAACACAGGATTTACCCGCTGGCAGTACGCTGGTTTGCCGAGGGGCGGTTGATTCTTGGCGATCAGGGTGCATTATTGGACGGTCAGTTACTTGCGGCCAGCGGCCACTTGATTCGAACCTAGGAGATTTTATGCGTCGCGCCTTGCTCTTCGCTTTTGCTCTGTTTGCCTTGCCTGCGGTGCAAGCGGCAGACCTTCACCCTTTCTCCGTAAGTTACACCGCCGACTGGAAGCAGCTGCCCATGAGTGGTTCGGCTGAACGCAGCCTGGCCAAGAACAGTGACGGCACCTGGACCTTGAATTTCAAGGCCTCCATGATGATTGCCAGCCTCACCGAAACCAGCGTGATCCAGTATGACAAGGACACCCTGCAGCCGAAGAGCTACACCTTCGAACGCGGTGGCCTGGGTAAAGCCAAGAAGATCAACCTGGACTTCGACCAATCCGCCAAGAAAGTCACCGGCTTTGAAAACAAAGACCCGGTTAACGTAGCCCTGCAAACCGGCATGCTCGACAAGTCGACCTACCAGTTGGCTTTGCAGCGCGACGTCGCGGCCGGCAAGAAAAGCATGAGCTACAACGTGGTTGAAGGCACCGATGTCGACACCTACGACTTCCGTGTGATCGGCCCGGAAAAGGTCCAGACCAAGGTTGGCTCCATTGACGCGATCAAGGTTGAACGCGTGCGTGATCCGACTCAGAGCAAGCGCATCACTCAGATGTGGTTTGCCAAGGATCAGGGCGGCATCTTGGTTGCCTTGCGTCAGGTTGAGACAGACGGCAAGGAATACAACATCATGCTGCAGGACGGTACTGTTGACGGTAAGGCTGTCAAAGGTAGCTGATGCACTGATGAGTCAGAAAGGAGCCTCGCTGAATGCGGGGCTTTTTTTTGCCTGTAGATTTTGTGCTGAAGCCTCTACCGCCATCGGGAGCAAGGCCCCTTCCACATTGGCCTGCATTCACAATTAGAAATGTTTGAACCCAATCCACTGTGGGAGGGGGCTTGCCCCCGATGGCGCCAGTAAGGCCAATACGAGGCTCAAGCATGATCTGAACATGAAACTTCTGTCATAAAACTCTGCAGCCCGCCAGCAAACCCTAGGGCTTACGCGGCCTCCAGCACTGTTGCATTTCCCGCAAAGACTTGTTGCGCGAAAAGTCGGTTTACTTAGCAAGCTAACAAAACATATAAAAGAGGCCTGCGACGACTTGCCGCAGACCCCACCAGAGATTGGAGCAAGCAGATGACTGTAAAAGTAACTGAGCGCGACGACGAACATATGTCCCACGAAGCACTGGGCCATGGGATTCATATCTGGGATGTCCACCAACAAGACCTGCTGGTCGGCATGTTTCACAACGAGAGCGACGCTCACAACTATAAAAACGAGCTCGAGTCGCTTGAGATGAAAGGCCAGGCACAAAGCTCCTGATACTCTGAAATCGCGCAGGCCCCGGCCCCACACAGCAGCTGGACTGCCTGCAAACAAAAACCCCGCCTTTTGAGCGGGGTTTTTCGTGGCTACAGCCTTACCACATCAGGTCATCCGGGATCTGGTAGGCGGCGTACGGATCATCCTCATCCGGCACCTGGCTTTCGGTGAGGATATTGAGCTGCACGATACGCTCAGGGGCGCGCTCCTGGATCTTCAACGCCGCCTCACGCGGAATCACCTCATAACTGCCGCCGTGGTGCACGATGGCCAGGGAGCCGTTGCTCAGCTTGTTGCGCATCAGGGTGTTGACCGACAGGCGCTTGACCTTCTTATCGTCCACGAAGTTGTAGTAGTCCTCGGTGGTCAGCTTGGGCAGGCGCGAGGTCTCGATGAGTTGCTTGACCTGCGCGGTGCGGGCCTTGGCTTCGGCTTTTTCCTGCTGCTGGCGGTTCAGTTCCTGGTCACGCTTGACCTTCTCGGCCTTCGCCTCGGCAGCCAGACGGGCTTGGGTGTCATCGGCCTCAATCTGGCCCTTGTGAACCAGGCGCTGCTGCTTCTGCTTGTCTTTGCCGGCCTGCTTGGCCTGCTTTTCGTTGACCAGCCCTGCTTTGAGCAACTGATCGCGAAGGGAAATGCTCATGGTGCTTACTCACTTAGGCAGCCGCTCAACCGCAGCTGGACATGTTCTTTTCCTGACGTTTGGCTTCGCCCCACAGGGCGTCCAACTCTTCGAGGGTGCAATCTTCTATGGGTTTATGCGTGTCGCGCAATGCCTGCTCGATAAAACGGAAGCGTCTTTCGAACTTGGCATTGGCGCCACGCAGTGCGGTTTCGGGGTCGACCTTGAGGTGGCGGGCCAGGTTGACCGCTGCAAACAGCAGGTCACCGACTTCATCGGCGATGGCGACTGAATCGTTATCAGCCATGGCTTCGAGCACTTCATCCAGTTCTTCGCGCACGTTGTCCACTACCGGCAAGGCGGATGGCCAGTCGAAGCCGACCTGACTCGCACGCTTTTGCAATTTGGCGGCGCGGGACAAGGACGGCAAGGCCGTCGGTACGTCGTCGAGCAGGGATAATTGCTCCGGCGCGTCGGATTTTTCCGCACGCTCCTCAGCCTTGATCTGCTCCCAACGCGCTTTGACCTGCTCCTCGCTCAGCTGCGGGATATCCAGCGGCGCATACAGATCGCCGGTGGGGAATACGTGGGGATGGCGACGGATCAACTTGCGCGTGATGCTGTCGATCACACCGGCGAATTCGAAACGCCCCTCCTCCCGTGCCAGCTGGCTGTAATACACCACCTGAAATAGCAGATCGCCCAACTCGCCTTGCAGGTGATCGAAGTCACCGCGCTCAATGGCGTCGGCGACTTCGTAGGCTTCTTCCAGGGTGTGCGGCACGATGGTGGCGTAGGTTTGCTTGATGTCCCACGGGCAGCCGTACTGCGGGTCGCGCAGGCGGCTCATCAGGTGTAGCAGGTCGTCTAGTGAATACATCATTGTGTTTCCAATCAGGTGTGAGCACCGCTAATCAAATGTGGGAGGGGGCTTGCCCCCGATGGCGGAGTGTCAGACACCAGATTCTTGGCTGACCCACCTCAATCGGGGGCAAGCCCCCTCCCACATTTCAGACCCCATTTATCCAGCCAGTCACGGGGTACGATTACGCCGCGTCTCAATGATGTTCGGCAACTGGGAAATCCGCCCCAGCAACCGCCCCAACGCGTCCAGGCCCGGGATCTCGATGGTCAGGGACATCAACGCAGTGTTGTCCTCTTTGTTCGAGCGGGTGTTGACCGCCAGCACGTTGATGCGCTCATTGAGCAGCACTTGCGACACGTCACGCAGCAAGCCGGAACGGTCGTACGCTCGGATGATGATGTCCACCGGGTAGGTCAGCACCGGCACCGGGCCCCAGCTGACCTGGATGATCCGCTCCGGCTCGCGCCCGCCCAGTTGCAGCACCGAGGCGCAGTCCTGGCGGTGGATGCTCACGCCACGGCCCTGGGTGATGTAGCCGACGATGGCATCGCCCGGCAACGGCTGGCAGCAGCCGGCCATTTGCGTCATCAGGTTACCTACGCCCTGGATCTGGATATCACCGCGCTTGCCGGGCTTGTAGCCGGTGGCTTTGCGTGGGATCAGTTCCAGTTGCTCGCTGCCGCGTTCCGGCTCGACCAGTTGCTGGGCCAGGTTGACCAGTTGCGCCAGGCGCAGGTCGCCAGCACCGAGGGCGGCGAACATGTCTTCGGCGATCTTCATGTTGGCTTTTTCGGCCAACTTGTCGAAGTCCACTTGAGGCAAGCCCAAGCGTGCCAGTTCGCGTTCGAGCAGGGTCTTGCCGGCGGCGACGTTCTGGTCGCGTGCCTGCAACTTGAACCAGTGGACGATCTTGGCTCGCGCCCGCGACGTGGTGATGTAGCCCAGGTTCGGGTTCAGCCAGTCGCGGCTCGGCGTGCCGTGCTTGCTGGTGATGATCTCGACCTGTTCACCGGTCTGCAGGCTGTAATTGAGCGGCACGATGCGCCCGTTGATCTTGGCGCCCCGGCAGTTGTGGCCGATCTCGGTGTGTACGCGGTAGGCGAAGTCCAGAGGCGTGGCGCCCTTGGGCAAGTCGATGGCGTGGCCGTCAGGGGTGAAGATGTAGACCCGGTCCGGTTCGATATCCACGCGTAGCTGTTCAGCCAAACCGCCGATGTCGCCCAGCTCTTCGTGCCATTCCAGCACTTGGCGCAGCCAGGAGATTTTCTCTTCGTACTGGTTGGACCCGGCCTTGACGTCGGTGCCCTTGTAACGCCAGTGCGCACAAACCCCCAGCTCCGCCTCCTCGTGCATGGCGTGGGTGCGAATCTGCACTTCCAGCACCTTGCCCTCGGGGCCGATCACCGCGGTGTGCAGCGAGCGATAGCCGTTTTCCTTGGGGTTGGCGATGTAGTCGTCGAACTCTTTCGGGATGTGACGCCACAGGGTGTGGACGATCCCCAGCGCGGTGTAGCAGTCGCGCATTTCCGGCACTAGCACGCGCACCGCACGCACGTCGTAGATCTGGCTGAACGCCAGGCCCTTGCGCTGCATTTTGCGCCAGATCGAATAGATGTGTTTGGCCCGGCCGCTGATGTCGGCATCGACGCCGGTGGCCTGCAGCTCGGAACGCAACTGGCCCATCACGTCGCTGATGAAGCGCTCACGATCGAGTCGCCGCTCATGGAGCAGCGTAGCAATTTGTTTGTATTGATCGGGTTCGAGGTAGCGGAAGGACAGGTCCTCCAGCTCCCACTTGATATGGCCGATACCCAGGCGATGCGCCAAGGGTGCGTAGATATCGAACACCTCGCGAGCGACGCGGTTGCGTTTCTCGTCGTCGGCGGTTTTCACCGCACGGATCGCGCAGGTGCGCTCGGCCAGCTTGATCAGGGCGACGCGCACGTCATCGACCATCGCCACCAGCATCTTGCGCAGGTTTTCGACCTGGCCCTGGGTGCCCAGTACCATCGACTGGCGCGGGCTGAGGCTGGCACTGATAGCGGCCATGCGCAGCACACCGTCGATCAGCTTGGCCACCACCGCGCCGAAACGCTGGCTGACGGTGGGCAACTGAATATGCCCTTCACGCACGCCGCGATAGAGCACGGCGGCGATCAGCGAATCCTGATCCAGCTTGAGATCAGCCAGGATCTCGGCGATCTCAAGCCCCGTACGAAAGCTAGAAGTGCCCTCGGCCCACAGGTTCTTGGCCGCATTGTCTTGCTGCTCAGACTCACGAGCGAACTCGCAGGCTGCCTTCAAGGCTTCACGGTCCAGTGCCGGGTCGACACTGATGGCATGATCGAGCCATGCCTCGAGATTGATACTGCCGTCGGTGTTGATCGGCTGGTGTGCTCTCACCTGTACCATCTTGCTTACCTTCCCTACGACGCACCTTCGATGCGCCAAAAATCATCGCTGACCTGCTTTACCTATTAAAGCTTACGCACGCTCCCTGGCAGGTCACGGCCGTGGAGAATGCAGGCCAGTCGGATTAAACGGGCATCCTAGCCCGCTTCAAATAACGCCATGGCCTCGACATGTGCTGTTTGCGGAAACATGTCGAGGATCCCGGCACGTTTTAGCCGGTAGCCTTGCTTGACCAACTCAACCGTGTCCCGCGCCAGCGTGGCCGGGTTGCAGGACACATACACCAGGCGCTTGGCCTTGAGGGTGGCGAGCTTGCGCACAACCTCCAAGGCACCGTCGCGAGGTGGATCCAAGAGTACCGCAGAAAAGCCCTGCTTGGCCCATTCTGCGTCGGTCAAAGGCTGGGACAAATCGGCCTGAAAAAACTGCGCATTATGCAAATTGTTGCTGACGGCATTGACGGCCGCCCGGTCCACCATGGTCTGCACACCTTCCACCGCCACCACTTCGCGCACGTGGCGCGCCAGTGGCAGGGCGAAATTGCCCAGGCCGCAAAACAGGTCCAGCACCCGCTCGTCGGGCTGTGGCGCCAGCCATTCCAGGGCTTGGGCGACCATCGCTGCATTGACTCCGGCGTTGACTTGCACAAAGTCGCCTGGGCGATAGGCCAACTCCAAGTCCCATTGTTCCAATCGAAAACCCAGCTTGGCATCGACTTGCACCGGCCCAGGCTGGCCCTCTCCCTGCAGCCACAATTGGGCTTCATGGAAAGCGCAGAATTCGTTCAACACCAACAGGTCCGCTTCGGACAGTGGCGCCATATGCCGCAACAATACGGCAATCGAAGTACCACTGAATAACTCCACATGCCCCAGGGCCTGGGGTTTGCTCAGGCGACGCAGCATGTTCGGCAGACGCTGCATGATTGGTTGCAAAGCCTGTACCAGCACCGGGCAATCATCAATGGCGACGATGTCCTGACTGGCCACGGCGCGAAAACCCACTTCCAGCTGTTTCGCCTTGGCATCCCAACGCACGGCCACACGGGCGCGACGGCGGTAGCCGAACTCGGGGCCGCTCAAAGGCGCTGCCCACTCTTGCGGTTCGACACCGGCCACGCGAGACAATTGCTCGGCGAGCATGCGCTGTTTCAGGGCAAGTTGTTCGGCATGGGGCAAGTGCTGCACGCTGCAACCGCCACAGCGACCAAAATGCGCGCAGGGTGCCGGGCGGCGCAGTTCACTGGCGTTGAACACACGCTCGGTACGGGCCTCGACAATCTTGCCGTGGGCACCTAATACACGCGCCTCGACCTCTTCGCCGGCCAGTGCACCATTGACGAACCAGGTGCGGCCTTCAAAGAACACGATGCCCCGACCATCGTTCGCCAGGCGCTCGATGGTCAGGCGTTGTTTCTTGCCCACCGGGATCTGCGGGGCGCGGCTGCCGCCCGTCGGTTGGAAGCGCAGGCCTCTCTCGTGCTTGGCCATCAGTTGGGTTCGTCGAAGATGCCGGTCGACAGGTAACGGTCGCCTCGGTCACAGATGATCGCGACGATCACCGCGTTTTCCACTTCTTTAGACAAACGCAACATACCGGCCACGGCACCACCGGAGGA
This sequence comes from Pseudomonas viridiflava, assembly GCF_900583165.1. GTDB lineage: Bacteria > Pseudomonadota > Gammaproteobacteria > Pseudomonadales > Pseudomonadaceae > Aquipseudomonas. The sequence goes on from NZ_UTKY01000038.1 coordinate 91,199, forward strand.
CACGCCGCAGAAGATGCCTTCTTCACGGGCCAGCCGACGGGTGGTGTCTTCGGCTTCACGCTGGGCCATGTCGATGATGCGGTCCACACGGGTCGAGTTGTAGATCTTCGGCAGATACTCTTCGGGCCAACGGCGGATACCGGGGATGGCCGCGCCTTCCATCGGTTGCAGGCCAACGATCTGGATCGCCGGGTTCTGCTCCTTGAGGTAGCGCGAGTTGCCCATGATGGTACCGGTGGTGCCCATGGAGCTGACGAAATGGGTGATGGTGCCCCCGGTCTGGCGCCAGATTTCAGGGCCGGTGGAGGTGTAGTGCGCCTCGGGGTTGTCGCCGTTGGCGAACTGGTCCAGCACCTGGCCACGGCCTTCGGCGGCCATGCGCTCGGCGAGATCGCGGGCGCCTTCCATGCCCTCTTCCTGGGTGACCAGCACCAGCTCGGCGCCATAGGCGGTCATCGCTGCCTTGCGCTCGGCACTGCCGTTGTCGGGCATGATCAGCACCATCTTGTAACCCTTGATCGCCGCGGCCATGGCCAGGGCGATCCCGGTGTTACCCGAGGTGGCTTCGATCAGCGTGTCACCGGGCTTGATCTGCCCGCGCAGCTCGGCGCGGGTGATCATCGACAGCGCCGGCCGGTCTTTTACCGAACCGGCCGGGTTGTTCCCTTCGAGCTTGAGCAGCAGGGTATTGCTGGTTTCACCCGCCATGCGTTGCAAGCGGACCAGGGGCGTGTTGCCGACGCAATCGGCGATTGTTGGGTACTGCAAGGTCATGGCGTATTCGCAATCCAGACTGCGGGGGCGAACATCATACCGGCAAACGTCGGCGGGCCATATCACGCAAAGTAAGGTGCTTATGGCTGATAGATATAAGCAGGGTTTGCGGCCCCATTGATGTTGGTCCACTCACCCTCAGTCAATGTCAGAAGCAGGCGTTCCTCATCGACTTGGCGCCGGGCCCAAATGTCATCGATCAAAGTCAGGAAGCGCCCCTCGCTCAACTCTGCCGAATTGACACGATCCAACGCGGTCTCTCGCTCTTGATCGTAATGACCCAGCGTGGCTTGAAATCGCGCCGAGTACTTTGCTTGCAGAAACAGCACCCAATATTCTTCCTGAACCAGTAGCGCAGGCCAGTTCAACTCCGCCTCATTGGCAACAATGTTGTTGCGCATCCCCGCGACCGCCTCCGGGCTGGGAGTGCCCAACGTTCGGTCCAGTCGTTGGTCGAATCCCAGGGGGAGGTTCAGGGTCTGGGACAGCGCGATTCGGTAAGCCAATATGCGCGTTCCCGCCAGCTCCGGTGTCTGGTGAGGCTCAAATAAAAGGATCGCATTCGTGATGGCTGCCCACCGGCTTGCGGCGCGAAAACAGTTCAAGAGAGGCATGGCATCACCGCCGCCCACTCTGTGCAGTTCGAACATCTTGAACTTCATTTCCAGATCGTTGAGCGACACCATCCAGCCATTCACACCACGATTCATTTCATACCGATGATTGAACATGATCGTAGCCAGTTCCGGGTGATTGGCGGCGCCCTCGATCAGGCCCCAGACCCGGCGGGCCAAGTCTTCGCGCAGGGCTCGATATCCCGGCTGAACCAATTTTGGATCAACGGCAATACGCTGGATCAGGGTGAAAAAACTACCGAAAATCTCACGCGACTGCAGGTCTTGCCACAGTTCGAGGTGCAACGGTACGTCCCTGACCGCCAGCACCGCCAGCCAACGATCGGGGCTGGCTATGATGCGCACGTTATGCGGGTGCAACCCAAAGTAGATGTCTGAACGCCCCGGCTGCTCACGGTAGAGACGAAGCATCTGGAGCGTGCCTTGCGACAAGGGGTTGCCGGACAGATCCATGGCGCGGTGGACATCAGGGTTAATAAACAGATCGGAACGCGTGAGTACTTTGATCCGGTTATCCCGCAGGTCAAACACTTCAAGCCAGCTCAGGGTGACAGCACCTTTTGGCAGGTTTTCCAGTTGAGTGTTGCGCACGCTCAAATACCGCAGGTGGCGCAATCGATACAGGTCCAGGCGTTGCCCTTGCCGCAGTGGATTAGAGGACAAATCCAATACCCGCAACTGGGTCATTTCGCTCAGCTGGATCACATCCCCCAATTTGAATTTGAGACGATTGTTAGTCAGGTACAAGGCTCTCAGGTGCGGCATTCTGGAAAGCCCCACTGGGAGTTGCTCAAACAGGTTATAGCTCAGGTAAACCCTGGTCACGCCCGGAAAGCACCGCAGGAAGCGCTGGGGCAATTGAGAAAGCTGGTTATTTTTGAGGCTCAGCACCTCCACATGACCAAAATGAGCACCCAACACGGGCAGATCGGTCAGGTCCAGGCCATCGAGATTCAACTCCTTGACCATCGCGGTCCCGTGAGCGGAGGGCTCCTTGGCCCAGCATCTCTTTATTCGCTCAACCGCCAACGCCCGTGCATCGCGCACCTGGCCGCCCGGCGCAACATGAAGCCATTGCGCCAACGCAGCGTCCATGGCTTCACGCTCCCTGTACAGATAGTCAATCATTGCATCGCGCTCTCGAACCGAGTCGCCAGCGTCCCTCCATAGCTGCAAGACGTCTTCGTCCGTTCTTGACGGATACAACACGCGCAAGCGAGCGGCCTGCTGACGCTCCACCGGCCTCAGCCCCCGACCGCTCAGCGGGTAACCGATCCGCCCATCCGCCACACGCTGGGGGGGATAAAAATGAGGCCGGCGTCCGATGCCCCCGAAGGTCTCGGCCAACTCCCATTTTCTCTGCAGGCGGGAACAGACCTCTGCCACCAATACCTCCTCTCCAGCGCCTTCGATGTAGCCCAACGATTGACGCTCGGCCAGCGGCAGCGCCGCCAACAAAACGTCAAGAAACGGGCCGGTGCTGCCGGTCGGTTTGCGCTCTCCGTTCGCCAAGGGGATATAGACCTGATACTGATTGGATACGGCCACCACGATGCGTTTGAGCAAGCCGTCGAAAGGGCCCACGCTGGTACGCAGAAAACCGTCCTTCCACAGCTCCACCCGCAAATGTGCCGGCCAACCGTCGATCTGCGGCAATGCATGCAGGATCGCTGTGGAGCTGTCCTCATTGGCGGCGGCAGGCAGGTGCACGCTTTCCAGGGCCCTGGTTTTGCGCAAGTACTCCACCCACCACCGGATCGCAGCGTTCAGCGATGCGGGGACTATGCCGTTCTCCAGGCTTCGGCGCTCGGCCGGTGTGGTGTCGTGCACCAGGTCTTCGGCGACCTGTGTCGTCAGTCCGGGGTTAACACGCTGTAGCACTTGCGCCAGAGGGTCAGCTGAATGCTGGCTGCCAGCGCACAACGCCTCGAAAAAAAGGTGCTCCATCAAAGGCGTGTCCAACGCGACTCTGGTTTCCAACACCGTGACCTGATCTGCACGTGCGACGCCTTTGCGTCCCACCAATGCATCTGCGCTATCAGGACCGACTTCGCCAAGCAGCCGGTCGAAAAAGTCCGCCCCGGCCGCCACCCCCGACTTGACCCGTTGGTGCACCTTGAAACGCTCGACGGTCTCCACAAGAATGGCCGGAGGGCGCTCATTGCGCACATGCACCCGCCGCAGAATATCTGGGGTAATACCACTGATCTGCTGGATCTGCGCGATTGCATCCGGCGACAACGAGCGCGCCAGAGGCCCCAGCCGATAAAACGGCCGTTGCCCCTCCCAGGTCAGCGGGTTCTCCCACTCATGGCGCCAGGCGCCAGCACCGTTGTGAGTCAACGCTGGCGCATACGCATCGTTTAACGACGGATGCTGAATCCGCCAAGGCTGTGCAGGATCGGCCTGGACGACCTTGAAATACTGGCCTTCGATAAATAAGTAGTCAGTCGAACCCGAGCGGTAAAAGCCCAGCGCGTCAGGCGCGTCGGCCATACCCGAGGTATCGGCCACCCAGGCGTACGGCTCGATCTCACGCCGATACGGGTAAAACGAACCATCGAGCGCACGATTGCTCAGCACCGCGCCGGCAATCCGCTCACGCAATTCAGCAATCGCCCGCGGCGCCGAGAGGCTTAGCTGGGTGCGTTCAGACCCGGACAGTTGGCGCACGACGGCATCATAGAAGCTATCGACGCCAGTCAGCATTTCACCGCTGCGCAGTGTGTGAGGGTCGTACGCAGAAAACCGTCCTTGACCATGATCAATCACGACCAGCGTGCGATCCTTGCTGCCCTTGGCAACATAAGGCACGGCCTGCCGCGCCGGGCTGACGACCAACGCTCGTCCCGTGAAATCACTCACCATCCCTTGGGCGAACGCAGCCGCCCAGTTCTGGGTTTGCCGGTCAAAGCTGCGCCCATGGTAAAGCCCGTCTACAGTGGCCTCCCGGTGCGCTGCCCGGCGTGCGGCACGCAACGCCAGGTACAACGCCTCAGGCTGCAACTGCGATTCCAACAATTGTGTTTGCTGATGCTCGGATAATGGATGCCCACGCAGCACCTCAAGCAACCGCGCCTGGCTCACGTGCGGGTGCAGCGCCTGCAACTGTGCAACCACGGCAGGGATGTCACCCTCGGCGCTCAGGCGATCCGGCAACACGCGGCGCACCGACTCCCTGGCGCCTTGCGCCGCCTGGCGACTGGCCCGGGCAAAGCGCGTGAGCGCGTCAAACAGATCCACTCCCAGCGCCTTGGCCTGAGCCGCCAGATGCTGGCGAATCAACGGCTCGCCGCCTGGAAACTGGCCGGGCAGCAACGCCACGATGGCGCTCGGCAAATGCGTCGTGAGGCGACGCGGCGTCGCGTAGGCGAATTGATGGTTTTCCTGCACGATCACGCTGACAGTCTCCGTCACCGGATGCGCGGCATCCTTGCTGTAGCGGCGCAATTCCAGGCCTTGCGGGTTGGTGATGCTCAGGGCCGTACCCGCAGGCCAGTGCTCCAACTGAGTCAGCAGCGGCGCCATGACTTCAATGCCGCCAACAGGCGTGGGGTGCTCAGGGGCAGCGCCATCAGCGACCCACTCAATCAAACGGTCGGTCCTGAACCGGTGCGTCGCCTCTACCAACGATGCCGAAGGCGTAGCGCCCTCCCACACTTGGTTCAAGGTTTCGTGGCTAGTGCCACTGATATCAAGCACGTTCGTCAGCGCCTGGACAGGCGCATCACGGGTGCCGAGCATTCTTTCGAGCAAGGGCGGACCGGCCGGCGGCGGGGTGTCAGGAACGGCACGGCGAGGCTGCGACAGTTGCTGGTACAAACGCCGATGGCGACGTAGGACGGTCTTGGCCAGACGGGTATGCAATCGACCACTGACCAGCAAGTCCGCCAGGTCCAACAGGCCTTGCAACGCATCGCCAGGCTCGTCCTGGAGTGCCTGTGAACCACCCCCCACCAGCGATTGTGACAGCGTCACGAACATCCCGAAGGCACGCGCGCGCCCCAAGCCTTTCAAGGCGCCAGGCACCGGGATCAGCAGCACGCTGAGGACTTCATTGAGCACGGTCTGAAACAGCTCGATCAGGGTCGGCATGAAACCCGGCGTCGCGTTGGCGAGCTCTTGCAGGTTGGCTCGGCTGCGCTCGATATAGAGATCGCATAAGGCGAAAACCGGCATTTTTTGCACCGAGGCGCGTACATAGCCGATGGTCTTCGGGTGATCGACCTTGGGAATCGATTTCACCAGCTTATAAGTCAGACGGGCAAAAAAATCGAGGTCTGACGGGCGCTCCGTGACCTTGGCAAGTTGACTGAGGCGAGCAGCGTCGCGCAACGACATCATCTGGTACAGCCAATCGACGCGGCCTCTGAGGTAAAACCCATGAAAGGCGACATGGAACTCTTCGCAGGCGGTCCGGGCGCTGTCATGGTGGCGCAAAGAGCCCCCAGGTCGATTTGGGAAAAAGCTGAATGCCCCCGGGCAACCACTGACCGAAAAAACCAGATGGGGAATACTCAGGTAATCGCCCGGAGGTGGCGCCACGTATTGTCCGGTCAAGCCTATGGTCTGCGGCAACCAGCTGATGTTGTCCGCACCATGGGGGACAAACAGGCGCATTTCTTCGGTAATATTCCAGGGAACCGCCCCTGCCAGCGCTTGTTTCACTTGATGATATTTGGCGCGGTCAACGTGACTGAGCGTGGTGTTTTTCAAGGCTTCGATCAACGCGAATTCGAATTCGGCGCTGGCCAAGCCCAGGAAGCTGTCACCCAGCGCAGCATTGCCGCGCAGCGCATCATTCAATTGCTGTATGAGTTGCCCGCCGAGATCGAGCCGACGCACCAGCGCGATGAATTCGCCAGCGGTGGTGTCAATGTCGCTGTCGAGATAACTGGCCTGCGCCAAACCGGTACGGCCCGGGTAGCTCCAACCGGTCAACCCATCATAGTTGCGGCAAGCGGCGTCCCACAGCGTGAGGCTCGCCACGTGTATGACCTCACCTTCATCCGCTGCGCGCCGAACACGCGGGGAGGATTGGAGGTAGCGGGTATGGATTTTCGCGACGGTCGGGTCGATATCCTGACCCGTCAGCGTTTTAAGCTCGGCACGCAACGCGCCTATCGCCTGGAGCTCAAACGTTTGGGTGAATTGGGCAATGGCCCGTTCGACCGTCTGCTGGGCCTCGATCCAGGTCCTTTGCAGGCGCACGTACTCAAGTTTTTCCTCATTATTAAGGTTGGCGAGAAAACCGTCGAAGCCTACCCGAATCAAGTCCAGGGCTTGTAAGGCGGTCCACTCTGGGGCCGCCATCAACGGAGAATGTTGATTGGCAATAAATTCAGACAGCGGATCTTGCACTGCAGCACGGGTCAGCGGCTCGGTCATTTTTTTGGTCCAGAAAAGATCAGCCTATCCGGACACTGTCAGCCGCTGCGGTAGCTATGTAATGCCAGGGGTCAGCTGTGGTTTTTTTCGAAGACGACCGGCCCCATTGCCGCAATCTGCCCTTCGATCAGCGCGTCAAATGGCTTGAGCAACGCCTCGAAACACGTCGGTGCCTCCAGCGTCTGCAAGGCCTGCACAATCGCTTCGACCGTCGATAACGCACCCGGCGCCGGGGCCTTGCGCAGCCGGTAGCGCGACACAGCGCCCTCGGCCAAGGTCACCCGGGGCAACGCGGCCAGCAGCGGATTGAGGTGCAGCATTTTTCGCGCCTTGCGCCAGGTGCCATCGGGGACCACCAACAGCAGCGGCTCATCTGACAATGCGTAGACCTGCAAAGGCTGGGCGTCATCGGCCGGAAACAACAGCCGCGCCTGATAACCGGGCGCGCTCAATAGCTTCGGCAAATCCTCAAACACCTCACCCACCACGAGATGCGCATTGTTCAATCCGAGCGCCGCCAACCGCGCGGTATTGAGCGCATGATCGACTTCGCTCGGATGCTGCAACAGCAACACGCGGGTACGGCTGTCGAGGCTGGGGATCAGCGCGCACAGGCAGTGGGTGACGGGCCGCAGGCAACGGGAGCATTGGGGTCTGGACATGGTTTATCAGGCCTGGTTGAGCTGGGTTTTGAGCAAGTCGCGAAAGGTCTGGATCAGCGGTTCGCGGCTGCGGCCACGGCGCATGATCATCGAGAACGGCGCCTGATAGCCGAAGGTCGCCGGCAGCAAGACGCGCAAGTCGCCCTTGTCGGCCCAGGCCTGGGCGTAGTGTTCGGGCAAATAGCCGATGTAGGCGCCGGACAGCACCAGAATCAACTGCGCCTCCATGCTTTCTACTGTGGCGGCGCTGTGCTTGAAGCCGTGGCGGGCCAGTTCGGCCTGGCTCCAGTAACCGCGACCGACCATGCGTTGTTGGGTGATGACTTGTTCGGGAATGCGCCGCTCGTTGAACAGCGGGTGGCGGGTGCTGCAATACAACCAGTGTTGCTCGCGGTACAGCGGCATGTAGATCAACCCGCTCATGCGGTTGGAGAACGCGCCGATGGCCAGGTCCAGGCGGTTGTCCTGTACGCCGAGCTGCAGTTCGTAGGGGCTCATCACCGACAAATGCAGGTGCACCGCCGGGTGCTCAAGGCTGTAGGCGCCGATCACTTCGGCGAACGGCAGGGCCTTGTCGCTGACGGTGGAGTCGAGCACGCCGAGCTTCAACGTGCCACGCAGCTCGCCTTTCAACGCGGCGGCATATTGTTCGAAACCTTCCAGTTCGCCCAGCAGGCGCAAGGTTTCCTGATGAAACAACTCGCCCTTGCTGGTGAGGCTGAACCCGCCCCGCCCGCGATGGCACAGCACCAGGCCCAGCGCAGATTCCAGCTGGCTCATATAGGTGCTGATGGCCGAGGTGGACAGGTTGAGTTCGTGCTGGGCATTGGCGAACCCCTGGTGCCGCACGACGCTGACGAAGATGCGCAGAAGTTTCAGGTCGGGCAAGGCGCTAGCCATCGGATCTCCGGATGCATACAAAAACCTGTGGGAGCTGGCTTGCCTGCGCCCACATTTGAACGGAGTTTACCTCAGGGATTAGTTTAGAAAAATCTGAACTAAGTATTTGCCCCTGCCGATTCTTTCGCCCCGGGGGATTTCGCAGAATCGGCCCCTAATAAACAAAACAACGATGAGGCACTCCCGTGGACAAGATTTTCCACCAACCACTGGGCGGCAACGAAATGCCGCGCTTCGCCGGCATCGCCACCATGATGCGTCTGCCCCACCTGCAAACGGCCAAGGGCCTGGACGCCGCCTTTGTCGGCGTGCCCCTGGATATCGGCACCTCACTGCGCGCCGGCACCCGCTTCGGGCCGCGTGAAATCCGCGCCGAATCGGTGATGATCCGCCCGTACAACATGGCCACCGGCGCCGCGCCGTTTGACTCACTGTCGGTCGCGGATATCGGCGACGTGGCGATCAATACCTTCAACCTGCTCGACGCCGTGCGCATCATCGAAGAAGCCTACGACGAGATCCTCGAACATGACGTAATCCCTATGACCCTGGGCGGCGACCACACCATCACGCTGCCAATCCTGCGGGCGATCCACAAGAAACACGGCAAGGTCGGCCTGGTGCACATCGATGCCCACGCTGATGTGAACGACCATATGTTCGGCGAGAAAATCGCCCATGGCACCACCTTCCGCCGCGCCGTGGAAGAAGGCTTGCTGGACTGCGACCGTGTAGTACAGATCGGCCTGCGCGCCCAAGGCTACACCGCCGAAGACTTCAACTGGAGCCGTAAACAGGGCTTTCGTGTGGTTCAGGCCGAAGAATGCTGGCACCACTCCCTCGCGCCGTTGATGGCCGAAGTACGTGAAAAAGTCGGCGGCGGCCCGGTGTACCTGAGCTTTGACATCGACGGTATCGACCCAGCCTGGGCACCGGGTACCGGCACTCCGGAAATCGGCGGGCTCACCACTATTCAGGCGATTGAGATCATCCGTGGCTGCCAAGGCCTCGATCTCGTGGGTTGTGACCTGGTAGAAGTGTCGCCGCCCTACGACACCACCGGTAACACCTCGTTGCTGGGCGCCAACCTGCTGTACGAAATGCTCTGCGTATTGCCGGGCGTGGCGCACCGTTGATGAGCACGCAAGCAGTCCTGGACGCCGCGGCCGAGCTGGTCTCGGCCTTCGCCCGCAATGACCGCGCCGCCTACTTCGGCGCGTTCACGGCCGACGCCAGCTTTGTGTTCTACACCCTCCCCCAGCCGCTGCTTAGTCGCGATGCCTACCAGGCCGTGTGGGACAGCTGGCGTGCGGACGAGGGTTTCGAGGTGCTGTCGTGCACCTCAAGCAATGCCTTTGTCAGCCTGCAAGGTGACGTGGCCATTTTTGTGCATGACGTGGCCACCGAGCTGCGCATGCAAGGGGAGCAATTTTTTAGCCAGGAGCGCGAGACCATTGTCTTTAAACGGCAAGGGTCTGGCACACAACAAAAACAAGGCCTGTGGCTGGCCTGTCACGAACATTTGTCCGCAATGCCGGAAGGGCTGCCGCCCCCTTAGCCAATGTGATCGGAGCTGATCATGAATAATAAAAACAACGATAAAAGTATTCGAACGATAGAAACCAACGGGGTTGAACAGATCCCGGACCACGAACGCACCGCTGGCCCCAAGGATCTGTTCCGCCTGATCTTCGGCGGCGCCAACACTTTTGCCACCGCCGTGCTGGGTTCATTCCCGGTGCTGTTTGGCTTGTCGTTCCAGGCCGGTGCCTGGGCGATTGTGCTGGGCGTGCTGGTGGGCGCGCTGATCCTGGCGCCCATGGGGCTGTTCGGGCCCATCAATGGCACCAACAACGCGGTGTCTTCCGGTGCGCACTTTGGTGTGCACGGGCGGATCGTCGGCTCGTTTCTGTCGCTGCTGACGGCCATTGCCTTCTTCTCACTGTCAGTGTGGAGTTCAGGCGATGCGCTGGTGGGCGGTGCGAAACGCCTGATCGGCCTGCCGGAAACCGACCTGAGCCTGGGCCTGGCCTACGGTGTATTCGCGATGCTGGTGCTGACCGTGTGCATCTACGGCTTTCGCTTCATGTTGTGGGTCAACCGCATCGCGGTATGGGCGGCGAGCGTGCTGTTTTTGCTGGGGATCTTCGCCTTTGCGCCAGCCTTTGACAGCCATTTTGCCGGCACCGTAGCTCTAGGCCAGACCGGCTTCTGGGCCGCGTTTATCGGCGCTGCACTGGTAGCCATGAGCAATCCGATTTCTTTCGGGGCATTTCTAGGGGACTGGTCGCGCTACATTCCGCGTGAGACGCCGAAAATACGCATCATGCTGGCGGTGATCCTGGCGCAAATCGCTACGTTGATCCCGTTCTTGTTTGGCCTGGCCACCGCGACCATCGTGGCGATCAAGGCTCCAGACTATATCGCGGCCAACAACTACGTCGGTGGTTTGCTGGCGGTGGCACCGACGTGGTTTTTCTTGCCGGTGTGCCTGATTGCGGTGATTGGCGGCATGTCTACGGGCACTACTTCGCTGTATGGCACGGGGTTGGACATGTCCAGTGTGTTCCCGCGCCTGCTGTCGCGGGTCAAGGCGACGTTGCTGATAGGGGTGATGTCGATTGCCTTCATCTTTATCGGACGTTTCGCCGCCAACCTGGTGCAAAGCGTATCGACCTTTGCCGTGCTGATCATCACCTGCACCACGCCGTGGATGGTGATGATGATCATCGGGTTGATCGTACGTCGCGGTTTCTATTGCCCAGATGACCTGCAGGTGTTTACCCGCGGTGAAACCGGTGGCCGCTACTGGTTCAGCCATGGCTGGAACTGGCGCGGATTGGGGGCGTGGATACCGAGCGCATTGGTGGGGCTGTGTTTCGTTAACTTGCCGGGACAGTTCGTTGGGCCGTTGGGCAATTTGGCCGATGGCATTGATATCAGCCTGCCCGTTACGTTGGGGTTGGCATCGGTGGTTTATCTGACCTTGCTTCGCATTTTTCCTGAGCCGGCTGCGGTGTATGGGCCAGCGGGAGCAAGCTCCCTCGCCACAGGACACTCACTCAACACAGCCCACTCCCCTACCTAAAAAAATAATCGGAGAACCGCCGTCATGGCTTTGGATCTATTCGTCGTACTCATCTACGCCGCCGGCATGCTCGTGCTCGGCTATTACGGCATGCGCCGCGCCAAGACCCACGAAGACTATTTGGTGGCCGGCCGTAACCTGGGCCCGTCGCTGTACATGGGGACCATGGCCGCCACGGTCTTGGGCGGCGCGTCCACCGTCGGCACCGTGCGCTTGGGTTATGTGCATGGCATCTCCGGCTTCTGGCTATGCGCCGCGCTGGGGGCCGGAATCATCGCGCTGAACCTGTTCCTGGCCAAGCCGCTGCTCAAGTTGAAAATTTTCACCGTCACCCAGGTTCTGGAAAAACGCTACAACCCCATGGCGCGCCAGGCCAGCGCGGTGATCATGCTGGCCTATGCGCTGATGATCGGCGTGACTTCGATCCTGGCCATCGGCACCGTGCTGCAAGTGCTGTTTGGCCTGCCGTTCTGGATCTCGGTACTGCTGGGCGGTGGCGTGGTAGTGGTGTACTCGACCATCGGTGGCATGTGGTCGCTGACTCTTACCGACATCGTGCAGTTCGTGATCAAGACCGTGGGCCTGATGTTTATCCTGCTGCCGATCTGCCTTTATCGCGTTGGGGGTTGGGACGAACTGGTGGCCAAGCTGCCGGCGTCGAGCTTCAGCTTCACCGCGATTGGCTGGGACACGATCATCACCTACTTCATGATCTACTTCTTCGGCATCCTGATCGGCCAGGACATCTGGCAACGGGTGTTCACCGCCCGTGACGAAAAAGTCGCCCAGTACGCCGGCACCTTCGCAGGCTTCTATTGCATCCTTTACGGGCTGGCCTGTGCGCTGATTGGCATGGCGGCCCATGTGCTGCTTCCGGACCTGGACAACGTCAACAATGCATTCGCCGCCATCGTCAAAGCCTCGCTGCCGGACGGTATTCGTGGGCTGGTGATCGCCGCTGCACTGGCCGCGATGATGTCTACCGCCAGCGCCGGTTTGCTGGCGGCTTCCACCGTGCTGACCGAAGACCTGTTGCCGCGTTTGCGTGGCGGTAAACAGTCGAGCCTGGCGATCAACCGCCTGTTCACAATGCTGACGGGTATTGCCGTGCTGGGGATCGCGCTGGTGGTGAACGATGTGATCAGTGCATTGACCCTGGCCTATAACCTGTTGGTGGGCGGCATGTTGATCCCGCTGATGGGCGCGATCTTCTGGAAGCGCGCTACGACCTCCGGAGCGATTGCGTCCATGACCCTGGGCTTTGTGACCGCGCTGGTGTTTATGTTCAAGGACGGGTTGGATGCAAATACCCCGATCTACTACAGCCTGGCGGTGGGGTTGGTGAGTTTTGTGGTCGTGAGTTTGTTGTCGCGCAAGCCGGAGGCGGTAGCCGCTCGGACGGCTTGAGGTGTTCTAGGATGTAGAGCGGTTTCTTCAGCGGGCGCGACGTCGGATGTCGCGCCCGTTTTTTTTATCGTTCGACATACGGGCGTCGGTTTGCCTCAAGGATTTCCTGAACCACAGAGGCCCACACCAAAGCCTCTGATGTGCCCCCGGCGGCTACCTGATGAGATGCAGCGCAATACACTATCGAAACGCCCCCCTGTTCCCCCGTCGCAGTGACAACAATCTGTTCTCTGCTCAGCTCAGCAATGTTGGTCTGACTTAGTTGCTCAGGCAGAAACTCAACGCCAGAGCATTGCAAAAGCATTTTTATCTGAGCCACGAGGGGAACTCGCTCCATCTCGTAGCCAGCCTCCTGATGAAAGGGGCCCAGTGATGGATTGTCCACCAAGAACTTTTCAAACAGCTCGATACCTGCCCGATGACACTCAACCGTCAAAGCCTGGTTTGCGAGAAGCAGAGGATTGGCGCCGTCACCTTCCTGATTGCCTCCATAGACCGTGACCTGGTAAGTCGCCAAACGGAGCATCACTGCTTGCAGCAAGCCATTGATACCTCTACCAATGATCGATACACGCTGAGCACCGGCATCTAACGGCTGCGAGGGGATTGTCAGTGATTGTGAAAGTTTGCGTCTGACAAGGCCTTGCAAAGCCATCAAGCTCAGTTCGATCGCGACCGCACAGTCAAGGTCGCACTGACAGGCTTCGGTGGTTGCCGCCTGGGTCGTCAACGTTGCCGGGTTGCACCATCTCGAGACGCAGCAGCCAAGTGATTGTGCGCGCATTCGAAACGCATCCAGTGTTGCAGGCCCGTAATCCAGTACAAGCTGGATACCTTCCGACGTCGCCAGCACCTGCAATGCGTCATCACTGAATACATCCGGCTTGGCGACACACACCAGGCGAGCCTGCCTGTGCAGGCAGTGAATAAGGGCCGGATCAATGCAATGGGTGGTGTCATCATTCAAGGATAAGCAGATGGCGACAGCTCGAGCCCCCTCCATCGCCTCCCGCCAACCCGTAACGAATTGCACGCTATTGTCAGAACCCGATGCTCGACCCTGCCGCACCAACACCTTGATCCGAGCACCCGGCTCTCGATCAAGCAACAACTTGACCAGCTCTTTACCCACATTGCCATAGCCCAGCACACACACATCACGGGGTATGGAGCCATCGGCCTGGGTCAACCAGCGTGCAATATAAGCAGCGACGTGCGGCGCGTTGACCCCAGGCGTATTGATCACTCGAATGTCGTTGGATTGGCAAAGGTCCACCCGCACCTTATCCAGACTTCTTCCCCGACGGATCAAGTGCAGTTCTGCGAACGGGTGGGACATACGCCACTGACCAATGACATCTGCATCGATGATTTGATCACCAACAATGATCACCGATGGACGCAGGAGTGCGAGTTGTAGAAGCAGGGCTTGCTTGGTCAAGTTCGAGGGAAGAAACACCACATTGCTGGGTGCATCGGTCTTCCAGCGTTTCGACACAGGTGCGATATGCAAGACAGTTTCGGTCGTGGCAATCAGTGACGCGGCGACTGGCGGAGCGCTTGAAAGCGTCATGGCGGGGTCTCCATCGAGAGTGGCTTACCGATGGCCACTATCGAAATGCGTCAACGTGCTGTTCGATGACAACGGCCGTAACTTGCTGATGGAGATGAACCTACCCTTATCTTAAAAACCAAATAAGCCAGCCGGTTCTGATAAGCAGGTAGTTCGATTCCTACACGTAAATGTCAAAGGGCTGACCGGGGGGAGGGTGTGATCAATCGCTGGATAGGGAGCAATCACGTCAGCGGGTGCGATGTCGGACGGCCTGCCCTCCACTTTTGCCAGGAATAAAACCAATGTGGGAGCGGGCTTGCTCGCGAAGGTGGTGTGTCAGCCAACTATTCATCGACTGACACACTGCCTTCGCGAGCGAGCCCGCTCCCACATTTAAATTCGGCTTCGACCCGGCGATTATCTGCGACGTGGCCGACGCTGCTCGTCATCTGTGCGAATCGGCACCGGTTGCATCGGCGGCTCGATCAAGCCCAATGCAACACCGAGGTCGTGGAGCCAGTTTTGAATTTTCTCTTTCATGGTTTGCCCCCTTTGAGGGTAATGCTGGTTGGCGCAAGCTTTGTCGCCGCTTCCTACATCGATAGTAGCCCTAAGTCCTACGTAATGCTTGGACGAAACCACAACGAACTATTACTGAATTGATTCAAATCCTGACGGATCGTTCAAGCAATAGCGCGTGTGTCATGCGGGACTTCAGTCTTGCCCGCTTGCTGCAAGTCAATCCATGCATTGAGGTTAGCGCCGAGCATACCCTTTCGCCACATCAGCCAGGTGGTCGCAGTGGCAAAAGGCCCTGTGAGCGGATGAACGGACACACTGTCTTTGCCAGGCAGGCTGTCGAGCATGGATTCGGCCATCAAGGCCACGCCAGAACCCGCAATCACGCAGGCCAGCATGCCTTGATAAGACTCGATCTCAATCGCCCGGCCCATGGCGACGTGCTCGTGGGAAAACCACGTTTCCAGGCGTGTTCGATAAGCGCAGCTACGTCGGAACGTGAACACCGAACGCCCTTCTACATCCTGCGGCCCGCGCACTGGCGGGTGATCGGCTTCGCAGATCAGCACCAGACGCTCCTCGCACAGGGCTATACCGTCAAGGGAGGCGATTGTAATGGGGCCGTCCACAAATGCCGCGTCCAGGCGTCCGGTAAGCAGACCTTCCAATAATTCACCACTGGGCGCCGATTGCACCTGAAGGTTCACCATCGGATAAGCCTTGTGATAGCCGGCCAGCAACTTTGGCAAATGAACCGCGGCCGTGCTGTACATGCTGCCCAGCACAAATTCGCCGGCCGGCTGCCCACCTTGTACGGCGCCATGGGCTTCGTCGTGCAAGGCCAGTAGCCGGGTGCTGTAGTCCAGCAATACCTTGCCGGCGGGTGAAAGCTGCAAGCGCTGGCGCTCACGTACAAATAGCTCAACACCCAACTGTTCCTCCATTTGCTTGAGTCGGGTAGACAGGTTCGACGGCACACGATGCAGGCGCTCGGCTGCGCGAGTGATAGAGCCCTCCTCTGCCACGGCCTGGAAAATGCGCAATTGACTGAACTCCATACCTTTCTCCAAAACTGAACAAGTTGATCACTATTATTCAATTTTACAGAAAGTCAATCAGCTTTAGCCTGAGGGTATTCGCTTACCCGCAGGAAACCTGAACATGTCACCCCTGATCCGCTTATTCGCTAGCTTTATCGCCCTGATGATGGCCATGGGCATTGGTCGCTTCGCCCTCACCCCGCAAGTGCCGCATTTGCTCAGCGAAGGCCAGATCGACCTGACCGGCGCAGGCTTGATCGCGGCGGCCAACTACCTGGGGTATTTCGTGGGGGCGGTGGATTCGATTTTTGCCCGCAGTCACCACCACGTTCGCGGCCGCCTGTATGGCGGGTTGTGGTTGTGTGTGCTGCTGACCCTGGCCTCTTATTGGGCCCATGGTTTCTGGCCGCACCTGCTGTTGCGCTTTGGTACAGGCGTCGCCAGTGCCTGGGCGCTGGTGATGATCACCAGTCTCAGCCAGCCGCTGGCACTCGCGGCCGGGCGCCCGCGCATGGGCGCCCTGGTATTTGCCGGGCCGGGGTTGGGCATCCTATTGACCGGGTTGCTGGCGCTGGGCTCTAACCTGATGGGACAAACCTCGGCCACACTGTGGTTGGTGTATGGCGTGGTCGCGCTACTGATGCTGTTGGCGATCCTGCCGTTTCTTCCACAACCAAGCCTGACAACCGCTGCTGAGGCGAAGGCCGGCGCTAATGAAAGCATTGCACACCTGTGCTGGATCTATTTCCTGTTCGGTTTGGGCTACATCATCCCAGCGACCTTTTTGTCGCAGATGGCCAGCGCGCAATTCAAGGGCGCCTGGCAAGCCGATCTGTTCTGGCCGTGCTTTGGCCTGGCGGCAGCGATTGGCGTAGGGGTGGCGAGCCTGCGCCGCAAAGATCCGCAAACCACCCGGCGATGGTTAATGACGACCTTATGGCTGCAAGCTGCCGGAGTGTTTGCATGCCTGCTGGGCAATAGCTGGGGACTGGCACTGGGAGTATTGCTGTGCGGCGCGCCATTCCTGGCCTGCATGCAGTTGGTGATGGCCAGACTGCGGGACGTCGCGCCCCACGGCTATCAGCGCAGCACCGGCGTGCTCACCGCCAGCTTTGCCATCGGCCAATTGGGCGGGCCTCTGCTGGCGTCAGTAAGTAGTCACCTGAATGGCGACTTGAAACCGGCGCTGATGATCGCTGGTGCAGGTTTGCTGGTCGCCGGCTTTCTGGAATGGGGCCGCAACGGAATCAGAGAACCCATCGGAACAGGGTCTTCGCTCAGTAACGGCGCGCAGTAATCTTTTACACAATCACCGCCGCACCCGATGTGCACACAGATAGCCAACCGTGCAAGACGCTGCCGTCAGGAAGGTGCCCCAAACCATGTCCATTACAGCCAAGCCTGCGGACCAACCCTGCAAGGTGGCCCAGTTGCTCAGGTCATAAGTGCCATAGGCCACGAGCCCCAACAACGCGCCTAAACGCGCCGCACGCTGCCAACTGACACTGGGCAGAACGACAAACACTACGCAACCGAAGACATACAGGAGATAGAAGAGCACTGCAGGCAACAACCGAGGCTGATCCAGCATCAGTGAGCCCAACAGAGATTTGTACGTAGGGCCCATCAGCACGCCGAGCCAGAGGCCGTCGAGCACCAAAAATGCGAGCAAGGTGCCGAGGTAGGCAAAGAGGGATTTTCTAGGCATCGCGATGATCTCTGTAGGAGCCGGCTGGCTCCTACAGAAGAGCAAAACGCACTCAGCTTAGTTCAATGCGATCCGAGTGAATCACAATCTGGCCCTGTTTGTAGAGGGCACCGATGGCCTTCTTGAAGTTGCCCTTGCTCACGCCGAACAAATTGCTGATCACGGCCGGGTCGCTTTTGTCGCTGACCGGCAGGCTGCCATTGTTTTCACGCAACTTGGCGAGGATCTTCGAGTTCAGGCTGGAGGCCGCCTCCTGGCCGACAGGTTGCAAGCTCAGGCTGATGTTGCCATCGGCGCGGATCTCTTTGATAAAGCCTTTTTCTTCCTTGCCCGGGCGCAGGAACTTGAACACTTCGTTCTTGTGGATCAGGCCCCAGTGCTTGTTGTTGATGATCGCCTTGAAGCCCATGTCGGTGGCTTCGGCCACCAGCAGATCAACCTCTTGGCCCACTTGGTAGTTGGCCGGCGTCTTGTCCAGGTAACGGTCCAGGCGCGCAGTGGCGGTGATGCGCTTGGTATGCTTGTCGAGGTAGACATGCACCACGCAGTATTCACCGGCGGTCATCTGGCGCTTTTCTTCCGAATACGGCAGCAACAGGTCTTTAGGCAAACCCCAATCGAGAAATACACCAATGCTGTTGACTTCGACGACTTTCAAACTGGCGAACTCGCCTACTTGAACTTTGGGCTTTTCAGTGGTGGCGATAAGTTTGTCATCGCTGTCCAGATAAATGAAAACGTTAAGCCAATCTTCATCTTCACTGGGAATATCTTTGGGGATATACCGATTGGGCAAGAGGATTTCACCGTCTTGCGCACCGTCCAGGTACAAACCAAAGTTAGTGTGTTTAACCACTTGCAAGCTGTTGTAGCGCCCGACTAAAGCCATTTCAAATACCCTCGTTACGTGGGCAGCATTCTACCCGAGTTTGCGCCCGCCACGCGCGCGCGCCTGAAAAATCACGGGCTTGGGCGGCGCTTCAATGGCACCGCCCCGCTCGTCCGATCAATCGGCGTGATGTCGCCGGGGCAAAACCTGGCTATTACCCCATGGTTCCCAGTTAAAACAGTAAGTTAGGGAGTTATTTCAACAGTGAACTTTGACGCTTTTGCGTGCTTCCAGTAATTCTCCGGGGATATTTACCAAGCAATTGTCAAGTATTTCCTGTACGATGCCTGGCCAAGTTAATTTTCTACAGGTTAGTGGCCGCCATGCGCGTAAAAGCATCCAACAGCAAAGCAAAGCCCGCTCCCGCCGTTGAAACCAGCGAATCGATCAACAGCCAGATTGCTGCGTTCCTCAAGTCCGGCGGCGAAATCCAGCAAATTGCCAAAGGCGTGAGCGGCCAGACTTTCGGCCCGTCCAAGCAGATCAGCCTGGGTAAAAAGTAACACCGCGCAACACACCTGGTCCCTAAGCGCCTTGCCATCAAGGCGCTAGGACTAGAGCCCGAACGACCCACCTAACGCATTCATCTTCGTGTCAATCGACGAACGGGCCTCACCTCTCGGCATTCGCCGGTATGCTTGCACACGTCTAGCACGGGCATCTGCCCGACTTTCCCCGTTACTGCTCCTCGCTTTTCATGGAGTGAAGCATGTTCAAACCCTGCATATTCCTGGTCACTGCCCTGGCAGCCAGCCCCCTTGCCGAAGCGCAGATCTTTCAGCGCGAATTGGGCGACTTCGACCTGAAATTGGGCACGACCCCGAGCCGAAGCATGGCCCAGGGCCTGGTCAAACCCACTTCGCCGGGCAGTGACTCGTTCCATGGAGGGCTGGACCTCAGCCACGACAGTGGCCTGTATTTCGGCCAGTTCTCTCCAAACATGGGGCTGTCTTCCGCCAGCACCCTTGAAGTGGATTCCTACATGGGCTTCAAACGCCCCTTCGATCAGACCCTGGGCTATGAAGTCGGGCTGATCCACTACAGCTACCCTAAGCTCAGCCCCCTCGATAGCCAGGAGTTCTATGGCGGCCTTAACCTACTCGGCAACCGTTTCGGCGCATCGTTCAGCAATGACCCAGACCGCCAGGACAGCACGCTCTTCGCCGACCTCGGCGGCACCCAGCCCTTTGGGATCGGTGTCAGCATGAAGTACACCACCCATCAGTTGGGCAGCCCGGTTTCAGTGGAAGGCGGCTCCATCAGCACCTTCAGCGATTGGTCGGTGCAATTCTCGCGGCAGTGGATGGGCGTTGACCTCAACCTGATCTACAGCGATTCCAGCCTCAGCGGCGGCGATTGTTCGGCCTACTCCGGACACAATTCGCAATGCGATGGGCTGTTGACCTTAAAGGCTGCGCGGACGTTTTATTGATGAGCTGAACTGTCGCCCCCGGCGTGGGTTCACATGCATTAATTCCCTCTGTGAAGGACTCGCCCATGCTGCGTCGGCTCAAACTCCTGATGGTATTGCTGACCCTGAGCCTGGCGCTCACCGCCTGCAATCGCGTGGGCCTGGCCTACCGCAATCTGGATGTGATCATTCCCTGGACCCTCAACGACTATCTGGACATGAACGCCGGGCAGAAGGACTGGTTCAACGACAAACTCAAGGAACACCTGGCCTGGCACTGCACCACCCAATTGCCAGGCTACCTCGACTGGCTCGACCGCTTGCAACAGATGGTCGACGACAATCAAGTAACCGACGCGGCACTTAAGGCTCGCACCGCTGAGGCCAAGGAGGCGATCGCCGAGACCGCCCGCATCATCACCCCCTCGGCCATAGAACTGCTCCAGGGCCTGGACGACCTACAGGTCAAGGAGATGAACGACGCCTTGGCCAAAGACCTGCGCAAACGCCAGGACGAATACCTCAAGCCGCCACTTGCGCAACAGATCAAGGATCGCGCCGATCGCATGCGCAAACGCCTGGATGCCTGGATAGGCCCGCTCAGCGCCACTCAACAGCAGCGCGTCATGGACTGGTCCACTGCACTGGGCAATCAGAACGAGGCCTGGATCGGCAACCGTGCCCACTGGCAGGCACAATTCATTGATGCCGTGCAACAGCGCAAGGGCGAAGGTTTCCCGAAAAAAATCGAGCAACTGCTGGTAAATCGGGAAAGCCTTTGGACACCGGAATATCGCGAAGCCTATGCCCAAACCGAGGCAGCAGCGCGCAGCCTGCTAGTGGACTTGATGGCCCAGAGCACGCCGCAACAGCGGCTAAAACTCACACAGAAAATTGACAGTGTGCGCAGCGATTTCAAAGCCTTGAAATGCCTCAAGAACGCTGGAGTCTAAATGTGGGAGGGGGCTTGCCCCCGATTGCGATATGTCAGTCAAAGATACTTCAACCGACCCGCTGCTATCGGGGGCAAGCCCCCTCCCACAGGGTTCTTCGTAGTCCCGATCAGGCGATTTGGGCCTTGGAGGCCACCTCGGCAAATGTCGCCGGGTCCAGCGCATCCGCCTGCTCATCCAACACCTGACGCGGATGGTCATTGCCAGGGATCGAGCTGTCGATCAGGGCCAGCAGCTGCGCACCCAATGGCGTCAAAATGAAGTTCTCACCATTGCCACCCTCCTCCTCAGGCCGCGATTCAATGAAGCCACGCTTAAACAACAGCGCCTCATAATCCGCAGCCGTCTTTTTCAGCGTATCCAGATTCCCAGTGGACTCGCCCGCCGTGGCCTTCTCGGCCGCTTCCTGCTCGGCGTATTTGCGCGGTGCGAAACTGCCCTCACCGTTCTGCACTTCGTGCAGTAAACGCTCGATCAGATCCCAGTTGTAAGTCGTCATCCTGATTCCTCCTGCAGGCCAAAGGAAAGTAGCCCGTCTGAAAATGGGACACTCCACGTCAATCGCCGTTCAGCCTGACTGACGGGCGTGAGTTCTCTGAACTTTCCAGACGTTCGCGCCCTCAACTGCGTATAACCGCCAAGGAGGTCCTACCATGAAAACCCTGTTGAATCTGGCCATCGCCGCCACATTGCTGAGCGCCCTGCCCGCCTGGGCCTGCACGCCGGAAGAGGCCACACAAAAACGTGAACAGCTGGCAGAGAAGGTCAAGAGTGTGACCGAGCACAATCCGGAGAAAGCCAAAGAGATCAATGAAGAGTTACGCAAGATGGATGTGGATACCGCCTCTGCCGACTTGCCCGACAAGTGCCAGTTGATCGAGCAACGTCTTAAAGACCTGGACGAAGCGGCCGCTAAAGCCAAAAGTTAATCGCAAAAAAAACCGGACATATGTCCGGTTTTTTTGTGCCTACGATTTATTCGGCGGCAGGTGCTTCTGGCTTGCGACGCTTGAGCGGGGCCATGCCATCCTTGCTGACGAGCGACAGGTTATCGGTCTTCGGACGGTTGGCGATCTTGCGCTTGGTCGGCGACTTGGCGCCGGTTTTCTTCTTGTCGCCCTTGGCGTCGGTCTTTTTCTTCTTCACGCCAACGGCCTTGCCCGACGCCTTGACCTTCTTCGGCCCGGTGTAGGTGCCTTTGACTTCCTTGATGGTGCGGCGCTCGAACGACTGCTTGAGGTAGCGCTCGATGCTCGACATCAGATTCCAGTCGCCGTGGCAGATCAACGAAATGGCCAGGCCATCGTTGCCAGCACGCCCGGTACGGCCAATACGGTGTACGTATTCGTCGCCGCTGCGGGGCATGTCAAAGTTGATCACCAGGTCCAGGCCGTCCACGTCCAGGCCGCGAGCAGCGACGTCGGTGGCCACCAGGATCTTCACGCCGCCGGCTTTCAGGCGGTCGATGGCCAGCTTGCGGTCTTTCTGGTCTTTCTCGCCGTGCAGCACGAACGCCTTGTATTCCTGGGCCACCAGGCGGCCGTAGATGCGGTCGGCAGCAGCACGGGTGTTGGTGAAGACGATGGCCTTCTGGTAGGTCTCATTGGCCAACAGCCAGTTGAGGATCTGCTCTTTGTGCACATTATGGTCGGCGGTAACGATTTGCTGACGCGTGGTGGCGTTCAGGTCGCTGACGTTGTTGACCTGCAAGTGCTCAGGGTTGTTCAGCACCTTGGCAACCATGTCGCGCAGGGTGGAACCGCCGGTGGTGGCGGAAAACAGCATGGTTTGCTGGCGATTGACGCATTCTCCCACCAGGCGCTGCACGTCATCGGTAAAGCCCATGTCGAGCATGCGGTCGGCTTCGTCAAGCACCAGCACTTCGACTTCCTTGAGATCAAGGTTGCCGGCGTTGAGTTGCTCGATCATGCGGCCCGGCGTGCCGATCAGGATGTCCGGCACCTTGCGCAGCATAGCGGCCTGGACCTTGAAGTCTTCGCCGCCGGTGATGATGCCGGACTTGATGAAGGTGAACTGCGAGAAACGCTCCACTTCTTTCAAGGTCTGCTGGGCAAGCTCACGGGTCGGCAGCAGGATCAGGGTCTTGATGCTCACGCGAACCTTGGCCGGGCCGATCAGGCGATTCAGAACCGGCAAGACAAAAGCAGCGGTCTTGCCGCTACCGGTTTGAGCCGTCACCCGCAGGTCACGCCCTTCGAGCGCGAGCGGGATGGCCGCTGCTTGCACAGGCGTAGGCTCGACAAATTTAAGCTCGGCCACGGCTTTGAGCAGGCGTTCGTGCAGGGCGAATTGGGAAAACACGGGTGCTACCTCGAAGAAATACAAAATATCAGCGGCATAGGGTACCGGTTTCGCGCGTCCAAACCGAGTTTCTTTACGCGAACGGTGCTAATCAGCTGCTTTTTTGTCAGGACATTTGTCCAAAGCGTCAACTTTGTCGCACTTCAATGCTCTAATCGCCCCGTCTTGTTCAACAGAAGAATCGGTTTCACCCATGGATATCAAACAGCTCTGGCTCAACGCCCAGGACCTCTGGGGCGCCCTCGAAGAACACCCGATCCTGCATGCCAGTCTCGGCCTGCTGGTGTTACTGGTGATGGCCCTGCTGGTCGGACGTGTGGCGCGCTACCTCATCCTTCACGCGGTCAAGCTGCTCGGACGGCAACCGGCCCTGCATTGGCTTAATGACCTGCGACACAACAAAGTCTTCCACCGCCTGGCGCAGATGACGCCTTCACTGGTGATCCAGTTCGGCCTGTACCTGGTGCCGGACTTGAGTAAAACCGCGATCTTGTTTATCGGCAACATGGCCTTGGCAATCACCATCCTGTTCCTGGTACTGGCCATCAGCGCCCTGCTCAATGCCCTGCTGGATATCTACGCCCGCACCGAACACGCCCGTACTCGCTCGATCAAGGGCTACGTGCAACTGGCAAAAATGGTGCTGTTCGTGTTTGGCGCGATCATTATCGTCGCCACGTTGATCGACCGCTCGCCGCTATTGCTGCTGTCGGGTCTTGGTGCAATGTCGGCGGTGATTCTGTTGGTGTACAAGGACACGCTGCTGTCGTTCGTGGCCAGTGTGCAACTGACCAGCAACGACATGCTGCGAGTCGGTGACTGGATCGAAATGCCCCAGGTCGGCGCGGATGGCGATGTGGTGGACATCACCTTGCACACAGTCAAGGTGCAGAACTTCGATAAAACGATCGTCTCCATCCCGACCTGGCGCCTGATGTCCGAGTCGTTCAAGAACTGGCGCGGCATGCAGGCTTCCGGCGGGCGACGCATCAAGCGCAGCCTGTTTATCGACGCCAGCGGCGTGCGCTTCCTGCGCGACGATGAAGAAGTGCGCATGACCCAGGTGCACCTGCTGACCGACTATATCGGGCGCAAGCAATCAGAACTCAAAGCCTGGAACGAAGCCCAGGGCCATAGCGCGCAACTGTCGGCCAACCGCCGCCGCATGACCAACCTCGGCACCTTCCGCGCCTACGCCCTGGCCTATCTGAAAAGCCACCCGGATATTCAGCCGAACATGACCTGCATGGTGCGCCAGATGCAAACCACCGCCCAGGGCGTGCCGCTGGAGATTTACTGCTTTACCCGCACCACCGCATGGGCCGATTACGAGCGAATCCAGGGGGATATCTTCGATTACCTGCTGGCGGTGCTGCCGGAATTTGGCTTAAGCCTGTACCAGCAGCCAAGTGGCAATGACCTGCGCGCAGGGGTGTTGCCCGCCGTATTGGGCGCCAGCCACTTGCCTGCACCAGAAAGAGCCGCAATCTAGAGCGATTGAGCACAGCCGTTCAATCGTTGCGCTGAAAAAATCGCGACGCTTGCCTCATTGGAAATCCTTTGAGGCAACGCCGATGCGCGCTCCAACCCTGCTTTCCCTTCTACTGACCGGCACCTGCAACAGTGTGCTGGCGGCGGGTTTGATCGACGATTCAAGCGTTGATGTGCTCAGCCGTAATTTCTACCTGGACAACAAAGAACGCTCCCCTTCCAACAAGCCTCACAAAGAAGAATGGGCCCAAGGTTTTATCGCTAATTTCGCCTCCGGATTCACCCCAGGCACGATTGGCGTCGGTATCGACGCCCATGCCTTTGTCGGCCTGAAGCTCGATGGCGGCAGAGGCCATTCGGGCACTGGCCTGCTGCCCGTGGACAGCGACGGCCGCAGCGAGCGCGACTATTCGAGTGCCGGTGGTGCGCTCAAGTTACGCGCCTCCAAGACCACATTGTCGGTGGGCGAAATGACCGTCGAAACCCCGGTGTTCGATACCTCCGACAAACGCCTGCAACCCGAATACGCCAGCGGCCTGCTGCTGGACAGCCGCGAGATCGACGCCCTGCACTGGCAGGCTGGCCATTTCACCGCGTTCAAGAACCAGGATGCCTCCAGCGGCCACGGCGATTTCAGCGGCTACGGTGCCAGCACCCGCAGTGGCGCCATCGACTTCATCGGTGGGCAATTCTTCGAAGGCCAGCCCGTGGGCGGCGCGCTGTACACCTCGCAACTGAGCGATACCTGGCGCCAGTACTACGCCAACCTGCACTGGTCACCGACCCATTGGATGCTCGACAGCAATATCTACCGCACAGAAGACCAAGGCCGCGCAGAAGCCGGCGCCATCGCCAACACTGCCTACAGCCTGGCCAGCAAATACAGCTTCGCCGCCCAAGCGGTGACCCTGGCGTATCAGAAGGTCAACGGCAACACCCCGTTCGACTTTGTTGGCGGCGACTCCATCTACCTGGCCAACTCGATCAAGTACGCCGACTTCAACGGCCCTGGCGAAGGCTCCTGGCAGGTTCGCTATGACCTCAACCTGGCAACATTCGGTATTCCCGGCCTGAAGTTCATGACCCGCTACGTCACCGGCCGTGGCATCGACGGCACCCATGCGCCACACGGCGGTGCGTACTCACTCCAGCAAGGTCGCGGTGGGCGCCACTGGGAGCGGGATATCGACCTGCATTACGTGGTGCAATCCGGCCCCGCCAAGGATCTGTCGGTGCAGTTATCTCATGTCAGCCATCGGGCCAATACGGCCCAGGCGGGGGACGATATTGATCGTGTCTACGTAGTTGTCGAGTACCCGTTGAAGATGCGTTAAATCCCGAGTCTGCTCTTTTCAGAGGTTAGCTGACGGCCTGGCGCTTCGCAGCCTCCTTCCAATTACTCCAGTCGACCAATGCAGTGGGGAGCCGATCGTGATTTTTGATCCATATACACAAACGTGGGTCGATCCACTGCACCATTTCCAGGATGTCGCGATGTAGATCGAAAAGTGGTTGCCAGAGAAGTGGCTCATGGTGAAAGCAACGATTTCGCAAGCGGTTCATTCGTGGAGTGGAGAGCTTTGCCTCCAGTGTTTGCCAGACCATTTACCCGCAAGCTCCTTGCATCGCTAAGAAATGTCACAAGCGCGAGCGATAGTACCGGCCGTTTTTCTGGTCTCAAAGCAACATGCTATTGCCAAATACTGGATCCGATGCCCATGTGCGCAACCTGGGCTTGACGTTCAGATCTGCGCTAGTAATCTAGCCCCGCAGCCCTAGGAACCTCCACTCCCGTGCTACACGAAACGGTGATGAGACTAGGTTATGTGACGGCCCCGCTCTGCGGGGCTTCCTCGTTTCTGGCAACCCGGTTTTCCCAACAATTTTCTTTGCGTCAACCCTGAAGGAAGTGCCGAATAGCAATCGCCACCCCCTCGGTCTGATATTGCCGCGCCGCCGCTTCAATCTTCAATTCGGCACGGGTCACGCGTTGGTGGTGGCGCAAATGGCCGAGCCAGGATTCGTCGTAAAACACTTCACACCAGCGACGCGGGTTTTCGCTGTCCTGTACCAGGCTCCAGGAAAACGAGCCGTTGCGTTGGCGCATGCGGCGTACTGCGTGCATGGCCTGGACGAAGTCCTGGACGTGTTGCGGGTCGATGTCATATTCCAGCGTTACCATCACCGGGCCGCGCTCGACGTCCTGCCCCTCTGCCAGCAGCGGCTGCGGCCAGTGCAGTGAAGGCGCCAGGTCTTCGGCCTTGCGTTGCGGCAGGGCCACGCGCCAGGTCAGCAGCACGCCCAACCCCAACACGCCACCTGCTGCGCTTAACGCCAAGCTCATCGAGGTGTGACTGGCGACCCAGCCCCAGAGCAAACCGCCCAGGGCCATGGAGCCGAAAAACATCAGGATATACACCGCCAGCGCCCGTGCCCGCACCCAGGCTGGCACCGAGGTCTGCGCCGCCACCTGGAAGCTGGACAACACCGCGATCCACGCCGCGCCGCTGATCAACATCACCGGGATCAACACGTAGAAATCGCGCACCCAGGCCAGGGCAAACAGCACCAAGCCATAGACCAAACTGGCGATGGCGACCAACTTGTCTACCGACAAGGCCTGGCGAAGGCGCGGCAATAACATCGCCCCCAGCACTGCTCCGATACCCACACTGCCCAGCAGTACCCCAAACTGCGCTGCGCTGCCGTGCAACTCACCGCGCACAATCAGCGGCAACAGTGACATGCCAGCACTCGCGCCAAAGAAAAACGCCAGCGTACGTACCAATACCCGTTGCAACGGCCGCGAACTGCGCGCATAACGCCAGCCAACCCGCACGGCGCTGAACAACCGTTCGGCCGGCAGCACGGCCACTTGCGCTTCTCGCTTCCAGAGCAGCAGCACCGAAATCACCGCAAAAAACGACAGTGCATTCACCGCGAACGTCGCCCAAGGCCCCACTAGGCTCACCAGCACCCCGGCGATGGCCGGGCCGACAGCACGGGCGAGGTTGGTGCCTACGCTGCTCAGGGCGATGGCCGACGGTACTTCGTCAGCCGGCACTAGTTCTGGTGTCAGCGAAGACCACGCAGGCATCATCAAGGCCGTGCCCACGCCCATGCCCAGAGTCAACAGCAGCAACAGCGGCACCGTCATCATCCCGCTCAACGTCAACACCGCCAACAGCAGCGCCACTGTTGCCATCCACGCCTGCACTATCAACAGATAACGACGCTTGTCGACGATATCCGCCAATGCACCCGCCGGCAGCGCCAGCAAGAACATCGGTGCGGCACTGGCCACCTGCACCAGGGCGACGGTCATCGGGTTGGCCGACAGCGAGGTCATCAACCAACCGGCGCCGACCTCGTGCATCCAGGTGCCGATGTTCGAGGCGATGCTGGCGAGCCAAAGCCCGCGAAAGATCGAATGTTTCAACGGGCTCCACGGGGAGCGGGCGGTGGCGGTGGTCATGGCGCAAACCTATCGAAAAAAGCGCAAAAAAAAGCCACAGCCCAAGGGCTGTGGCCTCCAATGTTGTTACTTGACCTGACGCTGCGGCGCGCCGTGCACCATGGTGTAGGCGTAGTCCACGCCCATGCCGTAGGCGCCGCTGTGGTCGCGCACCAGGTCCATCACTTCGTCGTAGGTTTCTTTGTGCGCCCAGTCGCGCTGGTATTCGAGCAGCACTTGCTGCCAGGTCACCGGTACTGCGCCAGCCTGGATCATGCGCTGGATCGACATGTCATGGGCTTCCTTGGAGGTGCCGCCCGACGCGTCGGTGACGATGTACACCTCGTAGCCCTCGGCCAGGGCTTCCAGGGCCGGGAAGTTCAGGCAGACCTCGGTCCACAGCGCGGCCATGATCAATTTCTTGCGGCCAGTGGCTTTCACGGCAGCGACCAGCGCCTTGTCTTCCCAGGAGTTCATCGAGGTGCGCTCGATGGGCTGCTGATCAGGGAACACGCTAAGCAGTTCCGGCCAGATGTAGCCGCTGAAGCTTTTGGTCTCAACCGAGGTGAAGATCGTCGGCACGTTGAAGATCTTGGCCGCCTTGGCCAGGGCCACGGTGTTGTTCTTCAAGGTCTGGCGGTCGATGGACTGCACGCCGAATGCCATCTGTGGCTGGTGGTCGATCAGGATCAGGGTAGAGTTGGATGGGTTGAGCAATTCGCGAATGGACATGGTTGGCTTCCCTTGAATGACTTGGTTTTTTAGTTGCTTCCAGCGTTGCTGGCGGCTTGGAAGTAACTTTACGGGCTAGCCAATTTCGAAACAATTACCTAAAATACGGATTCATTGATTCTATAAAAGGGACAATCATGGACCGTATCGAATGCATGCGCGCGTTCGTCGTCACCGTCGGCGAAAACGGCTTTGCCGCTGCGGCCCGTGCGATGGACGTGCCTCGCTCAAAAGTCAGTAAACAGATTCAGGCGCTCGAAGAGGCCATCGGTGTGCAGTTGTTGCAGCGCACCACCCGCAGTCTGCATTTGACCGAGGCCGGCGCCGAGTATTTTGAAGCCGCCCGAGAAGTGATTGCGGCCCTGGACGAAGCCGAGCAGCGTGCGCGGGACGGCATTGGCGAGTTGCGCGGCGTATTGCGAGTGAACGCGCCGATGTCGTTCGGCTTGCATCGGCTGGGACGGTTGATTCCGCTGTTCCATGACCAGCACCCCAATATCGAGTTGCAACTGGTCCTCAGCGATCAGCAAGTGGACCCGGTGCGCGGCGGCTTCGACGTCACCATCCGCATCGCCAGCCTGCCCGACTCCACCATGATCGCCCGCCAACTGGCACCGGCACCGCGCATCATGGTGGCATCGCCGGCCTATCTGGACCGTGCCGGCACACCCCAATCGCCACAAGACCTGCGCCAGCATCAATGCTTGAACTATGGCTACCTGCAAAGCGGCGTCAGCCTGCAACTGAGCAACGGCAAAGACACCCAGCGCGTCAACGTGACCGGCCCCTTGCACGCCAATAACGGCGACCTGCTGGCCCAGGCCGCCGAAGCCGGCATGGGCATTGCGCTGCTGCCTGACTTTATCGTCGAACAAGCCCTGGCCGCCGGCCGCCTGGTGCCGGTGCTCTGTGAATGGCAGGCGCCGGCGATTTCGGTGAATGCGGTGTATTCGTCAGCGCGGCGGGTGCCGCAGAAGACACGGGCGTTTGTGGATTTTCTGGTAACCCAGTTGGCCGTCACGGCATAACCGAATCTAATGTGGTAGGGGGCTTGCTCCCGACAGTGGTGGATCAGTTAGAGCATCCCTGACTGACACACTGCTACGGGAGCAAGCCCCCTCCCACATTGGTTATGCGGTGCCTTTTGAGTTACTTACAGCACCCAACCGACTAATCCACACCGCCCCCAAAATCACCAACCCACCCAACGCCAGCCGCCCCAGCGGCTCGTGCTGGTTCCAGATCAGCAAGTTCAGCAACAGCCCCACCGGCACATGCAGGTTGTTCATCACCGCCAGCGTACCGCCCTGCACCAGGCAGGCGCCCTTGTTCCACCAGTACATGCCCAGGGCCGTGCTGACCAAACCGAGGAACACCAGCACGCCCCATTGCAGCGACGCATCGGGCAGGTAGTTGGCCTTGCCGAACAGCAGGAACGCAGGCAATACCACCAGCAACGCGCCGACGTAGAAAAACCCGAAGCGTCGGTAATGCGGCTGGTCACTCGGATAACGCGCCACCAAGTGTTTGTACATCACCTGCCCGGCGGCATAGGTGAAGTTGGCCAGTTGCAGCAGCAGGAAGCCGCCAAGGAAGTGCGCCGTAATCTGGTCGAAACGAATCACGGCCGCGCCAGCGACTGCCACCAGTGCGGCGATCAACGCCCAAGGATTGAAGCGGCGGTTGAGGGCGTCTTCGATCAAGGTCACGTGCAACGGCGTGAGGATGGTGAACAGCAGCACCTCAGGCACCGTGAGTACCCGAAAGCTCAGGTACAGGCACACGTAGGTCACGCCAAACTGCAGCGCACCGATCACCAGCATGCCACGCATGAAGGCAGGCTCCACCGAGCGCCAGCGGGTCAGCGGGATAAACACTAGGCCAGCCAGCAACACGCGCACCAGCACCGCGAAGTAGCTGTCGACGTGACCGGCGAGGTATTCGCCGATCAAGCTGAAGGAAAATGCCTGTATCAGGGTGACAACCAGTAGATAGCCCATGCGCGCCTCGTTTCGAATGGGCGGGACATTAAAGGTTTTCGGCGATTGAAGAAACTCGGGGCAAAAAAAACCCGACCTCGCTATAGCGTCAGTCGGGCAGGAGCACTCAGGAGCAGAAGTGCAAAGGGAGGTTCATTACGCGTACTTGAAGGGTTTGCGTGCAGCGATATAAACATCGCGGGATTATCTGACGATTAAAGGATCATCACGCGACCTGCGCGATCAGCGCCTTGGCGTGGTTGAGGCCTTTTTCCTGGAAGTCACCGCTCAGGTTCACGCCCTCGGCATGAATGAAGGTGACGTCATGAATCCCGATAAAACCCATGACCTGGCGCAGGTACGGTTCTTGGTGATCAGAGCTGGCACCCGTGTGAATACCGCCGCGAGCGGTGAGCACGATGGCGCGTTTGCCCGTCAGCAGGCCCTGGGGGCCGGTGGCGGTGTACTTGAAGGTCACACCGGCCCGCAACACGTGGTCCAGCCAGGCTTTGAGGGTGCTGGGGATGGCGAAGTTGTACATCGGCGCGGCCATTACCAGCACGTCGGCGGCCAGCAGTTCGTCGGTCAATTCGTTGGAGCGAGCCAGGGAAGCCTGTTCGGCAGCATTGCGTTGATCTTCCGGCTTCATCCAGCCGCCGAGCAGGTTGGCGTCCAGGTGCGGCACTGGGTTTAGGGCCACATCACGTACGGTAATCTGGTCTGCCGGATGGGCGGCCTGCCATTGGCTGATGAACTGTTGGGTCAGCTGGCGGGAAATCGAATCCTGCTGGCGGGCGCTGCTTTCGATGATCAGAACATTGGACATGGCTTCGTAGGCTCCATCTGAAACTGTTGTAAGTCGATGGATTGAAGATTAAACGGAGCCAATTCGATTAAAAAGCGCAAAAAACTGCTATAACCCATCTATAAATTTGTTGATAGGCGGAGCATGCTCCGCTGGTGATCACTTCGGCGCGCAAGCCAAGGCGATACGCATCTTGATAATGGCGCGGTTGAACTTGACCGTGGTGTTGGTGCTTTTGCCCGCTGGCACCGTGACTGTGCGGCGACGCGGCGCCTCCGGGCCGTTGGTGAAGATTACCGAGCATACGGCGTCATTGGTGCCGTAGTTATTGAGCTGGATCGAGCTGATATCGCCGTCCACATCCGAAGGGGTGTAATCAATGCTGACGCCGTCGATCTTTTTAGTCACGTCGATAGGGTAGGCAAACGCGCTCATTGGCAGCAGCGCCAGCAGCACATAACAGAATTTTCTCATTCGGCAGTCTCCAATAAGGACTGTCAGCTTAGGACAAGAGGAACCCATCTTGAAAGCGCCCCGCGTTACCCTCGATCAATGGCGCACGCTGCAAGCCGTGGTCGACCACGGCGGCTTCGCCCAGGCGGCCGAAGCGCTGCACCGTTCGCAGTCCTCGGTGAGTTACACCGTGGCCCGCATGCAAGACCAGCTTGGCGTCCCACTGTTGCGTATCGACGGGCGAAAAGCCGTGCTCACCGATGCCGGTGAAGTGCTGTTGCGGCGCTCCCGGCAACTGGTGAAAAACGCCAGCCAGCTGGAAGACCTCGCCCACCATATGGAACAGGGCTGGGAAGCCGAAGTACGCCTGGTGGTGGATGCTGCCTACCCGAATGCACGCTTGGTACGCGCCCTTTCCGCCTTTATGCCGCAAAGCCGCGGCTGCCGCGTGCGCCTGCGCGAAGAGGTGCTGTCGGGGGTAGAAGAGTTGTTGATAGAAGGCGTGGCCGACCTCGCGATCTGCGGTTTCAGTATTCCCGGCTACCTGGGTACGGAAATGAGCGATGTGGAATTTGTCGCCGTGGCCCACCCCGAGCACGCCCTGCACCGCATGAACCGCGAGTTGAGCTTCCAGGACCTGGAAAGCCAGATGCAGGTGGTCATTCGCGACTCCGGTCGCCAACAGCCTCGCGATGTGGGCTGGCTCGGCGCCGAACAGCGCTGGACCGTCGGCAGCCTGGCGACCGCCGCCTCGTTCGTGGGCAGCGGCCTGGGCTTTGCCTGGTTGCCCCGGCACATGATCGAGCGCGAACTCGCCGAGGGTGTGCTCAAGCAGCTACCCTTGGAACAGGGCGGCAGCCGCCACCCTACGTTCTACCTCTACTCAAACAAGGACAAACCTCTGGGGCCCGCCACGCAAATCCTCGTGGAGTTGCTGCGCACCTTCGACACTGCCCCATTGGACGCGCCTTTCGCCGCGCCCCGGCAAGCCTGAAACGGAGTTCACCCATGGCCTGGTTCGACCACGAAGGATGCAGCCTGCACTACGAGGAATACGGCCATGGCACGCCGCTGATCCTGATCCACGGCCTGGGCTCCAGCAGCCAAGACTGGGAGTTACAGATTCCCGTGCTGGCAGCGCATTACCGCTTGATCGTGGTGGACGTACGTGGCCATGGTCGCTCCGACAAACCCCGCGAGCGCTACAGCATCCGGGGTTTCACCTTTGACCTGGTCGCCCTGATCGAACACCTCGACCTGCCACCGGCCCATGTGGTTGGGCTGTCCATGGGTGGCATGATCGCCTTCCAGTTGGCGGTGGACGAGCCGACCCTGATCAAGAGCCTGTGCATCGTCAACAGCGCGCCCGAGGTCAAGGTGCGCAGCGCCGATGACTACTGGCAGTGGGCCAAGCGCTGGAGCCTCGCACGGGCGCTGAGCCTGGCCACCATCGGCAAGGCGCTGGGCGACCGGCTGTTCCCCAAACCCGAGCAAGCCGACCTGCGCCGCAAGATGGCTGAGCGCTGGGCAAAGAACGACAAACGTGCTTATCTCGCCAGCTTCGATGCGATTGTGGGCTGGGGCGTGCAGGAACGACTTTCGAGGATTACCTGTCCAACCCTGGTCATCAGTGCAGACCACGACTACACCCCCGTGGCGCAAAAAGAAAACTATGTAAAACTGCTGCCCGATGCGCGTCTGGTGGTGATCGAAGATTCCCGCCATGCCACGCCCTTGGACCAACCCGAAGTCTTTAACGCAACCCTGCTCGATTTTCTAAAGACAGTCGAAACCACTACCCAGGATCACTGACCCATGCTGAAAAAAATCGCCTTCTTTGCCGGTTCCGTTCTGTTCGCTGCCAACCTGATGGCGGCCGAGCCTGCCAAGGCGCCCCACGTGCTGATCACCACCACCAACGGCGACATTGAAATCGAACTGGACCCGGTCAAGGCGCCCATCAGTACCAAGAACTTCCTGGCCTATGTGGACAAGGGTTTCTACACCAACACGATTTTCCACCGCGTGATCCCGGGCTTTATGGTCCAGGGCGGTGGCTTCACCGCGCAGATGTCGCAAAAGCCAACCGAAGCCCCGATCAAGAACGAAGCCAGCAACGGCCTGCATAACGTGCGCGGCACCTTGTCGATGGCCCGCACGTCCAACCCGGATTCGGCCACCAGCCAGTTCTTTATCAACGTGGCTGACAACGCCTTCCTCGACCCGGGCCGTGATGCCGGTTACGCGGTGTTCGCCAAAGTAGTCAAGGGCATGGACGTGGTCGACATCATCGTCAACTCCCAGACCACCACCAAGCAGGGCATGCAGAACGTGCCAATCGATCCTGTCATGATCAAGTCGGCCAAGCGCATCGACTGAGGTCTGCAGGGCTTTTTCAGGTAGCCCCGTGCGCGGCCCACAAGGCCGCGCACGCATTTGAAAGGAGAGCCCGCCCGGCGGGCGTCAGACCTAATGCTCTATCGTCGTTTTGAACAACTGATCGATATCTTCCGCGACGCGCCAAGCGCCGCCCCGCCCGACAAAGTCCTACCCTTCTACCTCTACTACCTGCGCCAGGTGTGGCCGCATTTTGCTGCCTTACTGGTGGTGGGCTTGATCGGCGCGCTGATCGAAGTGGCGCTGTTCAGCTACCTGAGCCGCATCATCGACCTGGCCCAGGGCACGCCGCCGGCCAATTTCTTTGAGGTTCACAGTACCGAGCTGATCTGGATGGCCGTGGTCGCCCTGCTGTTGCGCCCGATCTTCGGTGCCCTGCACGACCTGCTGGTGCACCAGACCATCAGCCCCGGCATGACCAGCCTGATCCGCTGGCAGAACCACAGCTACGTGCTCAAGCAGAGCCTGAATTTCTTCCAGAACGACTTCGCCGGGCGTATCGCCCAGCGCATCATGCAGACCGGCAATTCACTGCGCGACTCCGCCGTGGCGGCGGTGGATGCGATCTGGCACGTGGCGATCTATGCCATCAGTTCCCTGGTGTTGTTTGCCGAGGCCGACTGGCGCCTGATGATCCCACTGGTGACCTGGATCATCTGCTACAGCCTGGCCCTGCGTTACTTCGTGCCACGGGTGAAAGACCGCTCGGTAATCTCCTCCGAAGCGCGCTCCAAATTGATGGGCCGCATCGTCGATGGCTACACCAACATCACCACCTTGAAGCTGTTCGCCCATACCCAATATGAACAGCAGTACGCCAAGGAAGCGATCATCGAGCAGACCGAAAAAACCCAATTGGCCAGCCGCGTCGTTACCAGCATGGACATTGTGATCACCACCATGAACGGCCTGTTGATTGTCACCACCACCGCCCTGGCATTGTGGCTGTGGACGCAGTCGATGATTTCCGTGGGCGCGATTGCACTGGCTACGGGTTTGGTGATCCGCATCGTGAATATGTCCGGCTGGATCATGTGGGTGGTCAACGGCATTTTCGAAAACATCGGCATGGTGCAGGACGGCCTGAAAACCATCGCCCAGCCCTTGGCCGTGATCGACCGTGAAAACGCCCCGCGCCTCAACGTGCCCCATGGCGAAGTGCGCTTTGAGCAGGTGGATTTTCACTACGGCAAAAAGAGCGGAATCATTGGCGGGCTCAACCTTGAGATCAAGGCTGGGGAAAAGATCGGCCTGATCGGCCCGTCCGGCGCAGGTAAGTCCACCTTGGTGAACCTGCTGCTGCGCCTGTACGACCTGCAAGGCGGGCGCATCCTGATCGACGGCCAGAACATCGCTGACGTGGCGCAGGAAACCCTACGCGAACAGATCGGCATGATCACCCAAGACACGTCGCTGCTGCACCGTTCGATCCGCGACAACCTGCTGTACGGCAAGCCGGATGCGACCGACGAAGAACTCTGGGCCGCCGTGCACAAGGCCCGCGCCGATGAGTTCATCCCATTGCTGTCGGACGCCGAAGGTCGCACCGGGCTGGACGCTCATGTCGGTGAACGCGGGGTGAAACTCTCCGGCGGGCAGCGTCAACGTATCGCCATTGCCCGCGTACTGCTCAAGGACGCGCCGATACTGATCATGGACGAAGCCACCTCGGCCTTGGATTCGGAAGTGGAAGCGGCGATCCAGGAAAGCCTGGAGACCCTGATGCAGGGCAAGACCGTGATTGCGATTGCCCACCGCTTATCGACGATTGCGCGGATGGATCGGTTGGTGGTGCTGGAGAAAGGCCAGATTGCCGAGAGTGGCAGCCATGCCGAGTTGCTGGCTCATGGTGGGTTGTATGCCCGGCTGTGGCAGCACCAAACCGGCGGGTTCGTCGGCATCGACTGACCTGTACACAGTCCAAAATGTGGGAGGGGGCTTGCCCCCGATGGCGGTGGATCAGTCACCTGACTTAGTGACAGGCACTTAGCTATCGGGGGCAAGCCCCCTCCCACATTTGAATAGTACCAGGCCCTTATTTCATTGGTCCCTCCCACCTTCATCGCCTGGATTTGTGCCACAACCGTGCTGTAATTCAGTGCAGTGCCCAGACGGGCGCTGAAGTAAATCTGCAGGGAGCATCACTGATTTACGGATTCGGTAGAGCGATCTATCAAGGACGGGCTACATGTCTTTGTTCAAGCGTTCAGTCACAGAGGGGTTGGGAACGTTTTGGCTGGTGTTGGGCGGTTGTGGGAGTGCGGTGTTGGCCGCAGCGTTCCCGGCAGTCGGGATCGGGTTGTTGGGGGTGGCCCTGGCGTTTGGGCTCACGGTGCTGACCATGGCGGTGGCCATCGGGCCTATCAGCGGCTGTCACCTCAACCCCGCCGTGTCAGTAGGGCTGGTGATGGGTGGAAGGTTCCCGCCCAGGGAGCTACCGGCCTACATCATTGCCCAAGTCATCGGCGGCACTATTGCCGCTGCGCTGTTGTACTTCATTGCCAGCGGCAAACCGGGGTTCGAATTGGCGTCGGGGCTCGCGTCCAATGGCTATGGCGAGCATTCGCCGGGGGGTTATTCGTTGGCAGCGGGGTTTGTCTGTGAGCTGGTGATGACGGCGATGTTTGTCGTGATCATCCTTGGCGCCACCGACCACCGTGCTCCGAAGGGGCTTGCGCCCATCGCCATCGGCCTCGCGTTGACGCTAATCCACCTGATCTCCATCCCCGTCACCAACACCTCGGTCAACCCGGCCCGCAGTACGGGCCCGGCATTGATCGTGGGCGGGTGGGCGATCCAGCAATTGTGGATGTTCTGGCTCGCGCCGATTCTTGGCGCGGTGGTCGGTGGTTTCACTTACCGATGGCTGGGCAAGGAGCCGCCGGCCTGAGGCGATGCGGGATCAGCCTTGTCGAAGCGGCCGGGCCGATCCCTTTATTTTTACTCAGCCCTGATGCGCCTGCATGTACTGACGCAGCAGTTGGTTGATCCGCGTCTGATAGCCAGTGCCTTGGCCTTTAAACCATTCCAGTACAT
The DNA here is from genome assembly GCF_900583165.1 of Pseudomonas viridiflava. Classification (GTDB taxonomy): domain Bacteria; phylum Pseudomonadota; class Gammaproteobacteria; order Pseudomonadales; family Pseudomonadaceae; genus Aquipseudomonas. The sequence goes on from NZ_UTKY01000038.1 coordinate 128,797, forward strand.
CAGCATCGAGTCGGATCGTGACTGCCTGTTTAACCGGAACACGTAACTCAGCTCGCCGAAAAAATTCGGCGTCCAGCTCGGGAATATCGCTAGTATCGATCTCTTCGTTATTCATCTTGGCCAAGCGCTCCCAATCAGTTTTCGATGTTTGCGTCATAGTATTTGGCCTCCTTCTTGGTTGCTTTTCGGGCAGAAATGATACGAATCACATCACCTCTCCGTTCGGTGTATACGACCACACCCACTAACAGTTTTATCCAGCCAATACCGATCCAACGCTCTTCGCCATATTCTGCTTGATCATCGCGTAATGCCAGCATTGGATGCCGGAAAATATCCGGTACGTCGCTAAAATCGATGCCGTGCTTGGCAATATTGGCTTTATTTTTGGCTTCATCCCACTCAAAAACCATGGCCGACCCTGTATGTACTTTTGTAAATACAGAATAGTGATTTCACCCTCTATTGAAAGTACTCTTAGACCGACGGTTTTAACCCTGCCGATACGGCAACGCCGCCCTCGCCTCTTCGGCATACGCCACAATCCCCACCCGCTCTCGCTCCAAAAAGTCCTCCACAGCGCTCTTCAACCCCGGATGGCGCAGGTAATGCCATGACCGCGTGATCACCGGCTCAAACCCGCGAATCAACTTGTGCTCGCCTTGGGCGCCAGCGTCGAAGCGTTGCAGGCCGTGGGCGATGGCGTAGTCCATGCCCTGGTAGAAACAGGTTTCGAAATGCAGGCGGTCGAATTCCGCCAGGCAGCCCCAGTAGCGGCCGTAGAAGCTGTCGCCGCCGATCAGGCTGAAGGCCATGGCCACCGGCCGGGTGCCTTGCTTTGCCAGCACCACGCGGATGGCCTCAGGCATGCGCTCGGCCAGCAGGCTGAAAAACGTGCGGGTCAGGTAGGGCGCTTGGCGGCGTACCGCGTAGGTATTGGCATAGCAGGCGTAGACGAAGTCCCATTGCGCTTCGCTGAGCTCATGGCCTTGCAACCATTCGAAGTCGATGCCCTGCCCGGCGACCTGCTCGCGTTCCTTGCGCATTTGTTTGCGCTTGCGCGAGCTGAGAGCATCGAGAAAGTCCTGGAAGTCGCGATAACCCCGGTTTTGCCAATGAAACTGACAGCCCAGGCGTTGCAACCAGCCCGGTTGCTGAGCCAGTGCAGCGTCGGCCAATCCGTCGGTGAAGTTGATATGAACGCTGGAAAGCCCTTCGATTTCCAGGTAGCCCGGCAGGCTGCTCAACAGCTCGAAACCGTCGTCAATGCTCGCCGCCAACAACCGTGGACCACTCACCGGACTGAAGGGCACGGCCGTCAGCAGCTTGGGGTAGTACTCGATCCCAGCCCGCTGGCAGGCATCGGCCCAGCCGTGATCGAACACGTACTCACCATAAGAGTGCCACTTGCGATAACTGGGCAACGCTGCCACCAGCCGCTCGCCCTCCCAATGCAACAAATGCTCCGGCTGCCAACCCGATTGCGGGCCCAGGCTCGCGCTGTCTTCCAGCGCGCTGAGAAAGGCATGCCGCACAAACGGCTGGGCGTCAGGTACCAGTGCATCCCAGGTGTGCGCAGCGATTTCGGACAGGCTGTCCAGGCGTTGCAACGGCATCGGCATCCTCACTGAATCATGGCGTGAAAGCTTCGCGAGTATCGCCTATCGACGCAGGGGAAACACCCCTGTATCGCGCGACAAGGCTCTAAACCAATAGTTCCAACGTTAGGGCATTTGTCATCTACATGACATCACTTAGCCACTGTTCCGTCATAAACGATCGCGATACTGACGCCTGTTTTTAGAGCGCTTGGTTCTACCAAGCGGCTATTTTGCCGTCCGTCATGGGTCGGTTGTGTCCTGGATGGTTTGCCATCCCTCCTCACTTTCGGAGATTGATATGCGTCTTGCTTCCACCAAAACTGCGGCGGTCCTGTGCGGCGGCCTATTACTGGCCCTGAGCGTTCCGGCCAGCGCTGCAGTCGACGCTAAATTGCTCGACATGCTCAAGGCCAACGGCCAGATCACCCCAGCGCAGTACACCGAATTGCAGGCCGAGCTGGCCAATGATCAGAAAGAAAAGCAGATCGCACGGCAAGCTCAACAAGAGACCAATGAGCAGATCGCGGCCACCGCGAAAAAAACCAACGACCTAAGCGTGTTTGACCAGAAGCTGGCCTGGGCGGCCAAGACTCAGTTCAAGGGTGACGTGCGCATGCGCCACGAGACCATCAAGGTCGAAGGCGAAAATGGCGTGACCCGCGCCGGCGTTACTGGCCGTGACAAAGACCGTGAGCGTATCCGTGCTCGCCTCGGTGCCTACACCGAAATCAACCCACAAGTGGACACCGGTATCCGTATCGCCACCGGCGGCGGCAGCGATGCACGCTCCACCAACCAGGACCTGGATGGTTACTTCGATAAAAAATCGATCTGGTTGGACCTCGGCTACATCGACTACCACCCGGACCAAATCAAAAACCTGCACATCATCGGCGGCAAGATGCTGCAACCGTGGGTCAATATGGGCGACGTGATCTGGGATAGCGACATCAACCCAGAAGGCCTGGCAGTCACCTACAAATACCCACTGGGCGGCAGCGCCGAGCTCTTCGGTAGCCTGGGTAACTACAACCTCAAGGACAACGTCGACGGCGACGGCGTGCAATACCGCCACGACCTGCGCCTGACCACCGGCCAGTTGGGCACTCGCTTCTCGTTGACCGACAACCTGAAAATGACCCTGGGCGGCAGCGTCTACGCCTACCAGAACGATGAAGACGTCACCGCCGGTGGCAGCAGCAACCCGAGCATCCTGGCGACCAACGGCAACACGCCAAACGGCGAGTTCCGCCTGTATGAAGGCTTCGGTCAAGTCGATATCAGCGGCCTGGCAGTCCCCCTGTCGTTCTACGGCCAGTACGTGAAAAACAACGACGCTATCGACGATGCAGACACCGCGTACTTGCTGGGCGCCAAGTCCAAGGTGTTTGGTTTCAACCTGGACTACAACTATCGCGACGTCGAGAAAAACGCCGTGGTGGGTGCCTTTACCGACTCGGACTTTGGTGGCGGCTTCACCGGCTCGCGCGGTCACAAGTTCAAGGTTGGCTACGACATCGACAAAAACTTCTCGGTCGGTGCCACCTACTTCCTCACCAAGACCGACACCTACAGCCGTACTCGCTTGAACGAAAGCGCCAAGGCCAACACCTTCCAGCTGGACGCAGAAGCGAAGTTCTAAAAGTCAGTGTGACAAGCCTTGGGCCAGGACGGCCCGAGGTGGCTGCAACAGTCTTGCAGGAGTGGCGCGGTCCCCATCATCCGTCCGATCCACCCCTGCGAGCCTGATTTAATCCCCGTCTTTGAAATCCTTGCGCCGCTCATCAACCAGCCGCTGCGCCAAGTCATCCACCCCCTCCACAGGCTCCTGCGGCAGTATCTTCAGCGTGGCCTGCATTAGGCGCATCTGACGGATAAAACGTCGGCAGTTTGGGCAAAACATCAAGTGATGACGCACCAGCAGACGCTCGCGAAAGGTCAGTTGCCCATCGAGATAATCACTGGAACGTGCCACTTGTTCTTTACAGGTCAACATTCGCCCGTCTCCTCAAAATGCTCCACCGTGGCGAAGACTTTAAGCCTCGCTCGATGCAACAGCACACGGACATTGGAGAGCGAAAGTGTCAGGAGATTACAGATTTCCTCCAACTCCAGGCCCTGGCGTTCACGCAACACCAGCACACTGCTTTGCAACTGCGACAGACTCAGCAACGTGTGCTCCAGGCAGTCGCGCAATTCATCTTCAGTCAGCAGCGCTTCGGGCGTGTCCTGGTGCCAGGCATACGGGGCGACGGCCCAATGACCGTCATCCGGCGTGAAACGGTCATCGCCGATAGTGCCGTGGGGTGAGGGCAGATCATCGAGTAGCACTTCGCGACGGTTCTGTTTATAGCGGCCCTTGGCGGCGTTGGCCGTGATGGTCAGCAGCCAGGTCTTGAGACTGGAGCGGCCTTCGAACTTGGCAAGGTTGCGCACCACCGACAGCCAGGCGTCCTGGACGATTTCATCGGCGTGACGCTGGCCGACGATGGCATACGCCACGGCGCGCATGGCGCTCTGGTAGGTGGTGACCAATTCCTTGTAGGCGCGCTGCTCACCCTTGAGCAGGCGTTCAAGCAGGTGCGCGTCGTCGGCTGCTGCCATTGTCTACCTCAACTTCACCTTGAGAATGCAATTCACTGTGGAAACAAGCCCGCTCCCACATTTGACCGCGTACGACCTAACGATTAGCGCTTGCGCAGGATCACGCTGCCAATCGAATAACCCGCGCCGAATGAGCTGAGTACGGCCACGGAGCCCTTGGGCAGATCATCCTGGTACGTGTGAAACGCAATCACCGAACCCGCCGAGCTGGTGTTAGCGTAGGTATCGAGGATCACCGGTGCTTCTTCCACGGTCGCCTCGCGACCCAGCAGTTTCTTCACGATCAGGTGGTTCATGCTCAGGTTGGCCTGGTGCAGCCAGAAGCGTTTCACATCAGCCACGTTCAGCTGGTTTTCCGCCAGGTGCACGCCGATCAGCTCGGCCACCATCGGGCACACGTCGCGGAAGACTTTGCGGCCTTCTTGCACGAACAGCTTATCGGGCGCGCCGACGCCTTCTTCCGCCGCGCGGTTGAGGAAGCCGAAGTTATTGCGAATGTTATTGGAGAACTTGGTCAGCAGCTTGGTGCTCACCACGTCGAACTGATGCTCGGAAGTGGCCAGGTCGGCGCGCTCCAGGATCACGGCAGTGGCCGCATCGCCGAAGATGAAGTGGCTATCGCGGTCACGGAAGTTCAGGTGACCGGTGCAGACTTCCGGGTTGACCATCAGGATCGCCCGGGCCTGGCCCAGTGCAATGCTGTTGGCAGCGTTCTGAATGCCGAAAGTGGCCGAAGAACACGCCACGTTCATATCAAACCCGAACCCTTCGATACCCAGGGCTTCCTGGACTTCGATGGCAATCGCCGGGTAAGCGCGTTGCAGGTTGGAGCAGGCGACGATCACGCCATCGATGTCAGCGGCGGTCTTGCCGGCGCGTTGCAGCGCTTGTTCGGCGGCGCCGATGGCCATCTGGCAAAGCACCGACCACTCGTCGTTACTGCGTTCAGGCAGGCGTGGAGCCATGCGCTGCGGGTCGAGGATGCCGTCCTTGTCCATCACGAAGCGGCTCTTGATGCCCGAGGCTTTTTCGATGAAGGCTGCACTGGATTCGGTCAGCGCCTGGACATCGCCGCGCTCGATGGCAGCGGCGTTGTCAGTGTTGAATTGCTGAATGTAGGTATTGAAAGACTGCACCAGCTCTTCATTGGAGATGCTGTTGGCCGGGGTGTACAGGCCGGTGCCGCTGATCACGACGTTATGCACGGTCGTTCCTCTAAATCTGTCAGGCAGGGAATGTTGGCACCTTCGTACCAAACTGTAAGTAGTCCGATTCCGCCCGGCGGACATCAAACTGGCATCGCTTTATTCCATCGCGCCGCGGCTGCAACAGCAGGCCTGTAACGACGATCCCGGCATTTATAGGCGCGAAGTTTGCCACAAACCTCGCAATTTGGCGCTATATCCCAGACAAGTACCATGCTCCCACAGACACCAGGGAACAAATGTGGGAGGGGGCTTGCCCCCGATTGCAGTGGGTCAGTCAAGAATATCTCCACTGACCCACCGCTATCGGGGGTGTTGAACCGTAGACATCGTTTACATCTGAAACCGGGGACATCGTTTACACATTCGAGGCTTGGACACGGGTCATGCCACGTCCAAGCCTTCCCAAGGGATAATCACACAGGTACAAATCCCAAACATCTTCCTCAGCTTCTTTGAGCCCTATCCTTTCCCCTGATAGTGCCTCGCTGACAA
>NZ_UTKY01000021.1 GCF_900583165.1 Pseudomonas viridiflava
ATACCAGCTTGTAGCCACGGCTGGTGAAGTCGGGGCTGGTGGCCGCCGGGGTCACCATGATGATGCCTTCGTCTTCATAGACGTCGGAAGCGGGTTGAGCGGAGCTGGAGCACAGGCGACCGATCACGTATTTCACGCCGTCGTTGACGACCTTGTTGGCGACTGCCACGGCCTGTTTCGGGTCGCAGGCATCATCGTATTCGACGGCTTCGAGTTTCTTGCCATCGACGCCGCCCTTGGCGTTGATCTGCTCGATAGCCATCTTGGCGCCGTTGAAC
>NZ_UTKY01000098.1 GCF_900583165.1 Pseudomonas viridiflava
GAGCTGGAAAGCTACCTGACCGACAACACCCACAGCTGGCTGTTGCAGTCTGACGGTCGTTACGTGCGCAGCACTCCGACCGGCAACCAGAACGCTCGAAGCGCCCAGGCGACCCTGCTGGAGCGCCTGAGCAACCCGGTTCTCAGCGTACGCTGAAGACGATGCCGACTCGGGTCAGCCACTCCGCTTCCAGCGCGAAGTCGGCCTGAGTCAACTGGTTGTTTTCCAGCCAGCCGTCCGGGAACTCTGCATCCAGATTCGGACCGTCGGCGCGTAGC
>NZ_UTKY01000028.1 GCF_900583165.1 Pseudomonas viridiflava
TGAAACGATGCATCGCCGATGGTAGTGTGGGGTTTCCCCATGTGAGAGTAGGTCATCGTCAAGATTAAATTCCAGAACCCCTGTTTGCTAACGCAAACAGGGGTTTTGTTTTGGGCGCGAGAAAATGGAGGCAACCTGTTGCAAGGGAGAAAAATACACGTCCTAGCTGACAAAACGGCATGCCGTTTAGGAAATCAATGCAAAGTGTTTCTGCATTTTTGGTATGGTGCAGCACATTTTCACAGGGACTGATCTTTCCTCCGCAGGACGCGGCGTCGACCTTCTTCAACGAGATGCTGTAGAAATGCCAGAAGCCATTCCCATCAAGGATCACGAAAAAGAAAACCGCCTGGTCAACAAGCGCCTGCTCGCTTGCGCGCTGTTGGTGGTCGGTATCACCTGCGCCCTAGTGGGGCGTATGTACTTCCTGCAGGTCGTACAGTTTGACTACCACTCTACAATTTCCGAAAACAACCGCGTGCATGTATTGCCGATTACACCTACTCGCGGGCTGATTTATGACCGCAACGGTGTGGTGCTGGCCGACAACCGCCCCAGCTACAACTTGACCATCACCCGCGAACGCACCAACGACCTCAACGGTGAACTGGACGCCATCGTCAATCTGCTGCACTTGCCCGCCGAAGACCGTGCTGTGTTCGACAAGGCGCTGAAGCAAGCCCGCCACCCCTTCGTCCCGGTGACGCTGTTTTACGAATTGACCGAAGAACAGATTGCCCTGCTGGCCGTCAACGAGTTTCGCCTGCCAGGGGTCGACGTAGAGCCGCAATTTGTCCGGCACTACCCGCTAGGCGCGCACTTTGCCCACTCCATTGGCTATGTAGGGCGCATCAACGAAAAAGAGTCAAAGGCCCTCGATTCAGTGGAATATCGTGGCACGCAGTCGATCGGCAAGACCGGTATCGAGCGTTTTTACGAGTCCGAGCTGCACGGTCACGTCGGCTACGAAGAAGTCGAGACCAACGCCCAAGGTCGCGTGTTGCGGGTGCTGAAGCATACTGATCCGATCCCGGGCAAAAACATCGTACTGAGCCTTGATGTCCACCTTCAGGAGGCGGCGGAAGAAGCCCTCGGTGACCGCCGTGGTTCAGTAGTAGCGCTTGACCCGCAAACCGGCGAAGTATTAGCCATGGTCAGCAAGCCTAGTTTCGACCCCAACCTGTTTGTGACAGGTATCAGCTTCAAGGAGTACGCCGCGCTACACGACTCTATCGACCGGCCTCTGTTCAATCGTGTCCTCAGAGGGCTCTACGCCCCAGGCTCCACCATCAAGCCCGAAGTGGCCATCGCCGGCCTCGACAGCGGCGTCGTCACCGCTCAATCCCGTGTGTTCGACCCCGGTTACTACCAGTTGCCCGACTTCGATCACAAATACCGTAACTGGAACCACAGCGGCGACGGCTGGGTAGACATGGATGCGGCCATCATGCGCTCCAACGACACCTACTTTTACGACCTCGCCCACAAATTAGGCATCGACCGCCTGCACGACTACCTGGCCGAATTCGGGCTAGGCCAGAAAGTCTCGCTCGACATGTTCGAAGAATCCGCCGGATTGATGCCATCCCAAGCCTGGAAGCGTGCCACCCGCCGCCAACCCTGGTTCCCTGGCGAAACCGTGATCCTGGGCATTGGCCAGGGCTACATGCAGGTCACGCCGTTACAACTGGCCCAGGCCACCGCGCTGATCGCCAACAAAGGCGTGTGGAACCGACCGCACTTGGCCAAGACCATCAACGGCGTGGCCCCGGTGGACGAAAACCCTATGCCCAATGTGGTGCTTAAGGATCAGCGTGACTGGGAACAGGTCAACCACGGCATGCAGCTCGTGATGCACGACCCACGCGGTATCGCGCGCGCCGCCGCGCAAGGCGCGCAGTACCGCATTGCCGGCAAGAGCGGTACGGCGCAGGTAGTCGCGATCAAGCAGGGCGAGCGCTATAACCGTAACAAGACCTTGGAGCGCCATCGCGACAACGCCTTGTTCGTCGGCTTCGCGCCGGCCGAACACCCGAAAATCGTGATCTCGGTGATGATTGAAAACGGCGAGGCGGGTGGTCGTGTAGCAGGTCCAGTAGTGCGGCAGATCATGGACGCTTGGCTGCTCGATCAGGAAGGCCACTTGAAACCGCAATATGCGACGCCCGTCAAAGTGGCCGGAGAGCCTAAGGTTTGACTCAGGCTTTCCACTCGTCCCACGTCTCTACGTCGCAAAAGGCCAGCCAAGGCACATCATGGACTGTCCAAATGTGTGAAGTGGGCCTGACGCAAGGATCATCATCCAGCGTCGCCACTCGCACAATTACATGGGGCTGATGCCCTCGCTCGGCCATCAGATGTGAGCCGCAGCGCGAGCAGAAATGTCTGAATTTTCCTGGTGAAGATTCATACGACGACAACAGGGCCTCCCCCTGTGTCCAACGAAAATGCTCGCGCATCACGCCCGCCGTCGAAGCGAACGCCGCTGCGTGAGCCTTGCGACAGCTTTGGCAATGGCAGTGGCTGATGGGCATATCCAGACTGTCCAGCTGATACTGCACGGCCTTGCATAAACAACTTCCATGTAGCGATTGAGTCATGGGCTTCGCCTCGAGGGGAGGGGGACAATCTACCTTTCGTAGCCCCATTCGCGCATCAGGTCACTCTGAAGTAAATCGCAACACCACTGCGCAGCCGAAAAGTTTGCGCATTGTTCGATGTCGCCTACTGTCAATGAAGGAGGTGACTTATGCACGTATTGGATCGCATCGAACGAAAAGTCTTGCTCAACGCTTCACGGAATCAGGTATGGAAAGCACTGACCAACGCCGAGCAGTTCGGCGAATGGTTCGGCATCGCCCTCAAGGGCAAAACCTTTAATGCGGGGCAAACCCTCGAAGCACCGATTACTTATCCGGGTTACGAGCATGTGGTCTGGAAGGCCAAGATTGAACGTATCCTGCCGCAAACGCTGTTCTCGTTCTGGTGGCACCCCTTTGCGGTCGAGCAGGGTGTCGATTACGACCAGGAGACCCCGACCCTGGTGGAATTCACCCTAGAGGACCGCGCCCCGGGCATTCTGCTGCGGGTGGTCGAATCCGGCTTTGACGCGGTGCCTGAGGCGCGTCGGCAGAAGGCATTCAAAATGAATTCCCGAGGCTGGGACGAGCAGATGGGCAACATCGAAAACTACCTGAATCACGAGCGTCGAGCGTGATTCAGGCGGGTATCACGTAGGTGCCCTGTATTGCGTGCTTAGAAGTCCACTGACGCGGACAACTTGGCCACACGCGGGTCGCCTTGGCTCAGGAAACCACCCTGGGCCGATTCCCAGTACTTCGTGTTGGCGACGTTCTCAACGGTAGCGCCCAGCGTGACATCACGCTGCGCAACCTTGAAGTTGTAGCGCGCACCCACATCGAAACGATTCCACGCCGGCAGGCTCAGGTTGTTCGCCGCGTCGGCGTACTGGCCGCCGGTGCGCAACATACGCCCATTGAGGCTCACGCCTTGCAGGCCCGGTACGTCCCAATCCACCCCGGCATTGAGTTGGAAGGAGGGAACGCCAATGGCCCGGTTTCCGTCGTTGGCGCCGTTTTGTGTGTCCTTCAGTTCGGTTTTCATCACCGTCACACCGCCGAGCAAACGCAGGCCGCTGATGGGCTCGCCGAATACGTTGAGTTCCACACCTTTGTTGATTTGCAAGCCTTCGCGCACGTAACGCGCAGTGTCGTCATCGATAACTTCGGAATAACCCGCTCCAGGCTGTTCGATACGGTAAACACCCAGCGTTGCGCCGTATGTGCCCATATCCACCTTCACACCTGCTTCGATTTGCTTGGAGCGTGCGGGCGCATAGACTTGGCCGCCACCTATGACCGTCCGGGTGCCCACTGTGAGCGGTGACGTCGGGCCCTGGGCCAACCCTTCGATGCGGTTGGCGTAGACCGACACATGTTCCCACGGTTTGAACACGATGCCGTAGACCGGCGTGGTGATCGACTCGTCATAGTTGGCCGTACGCGTGCCACTCGAGTAGCTGTAACCCTGTACTACCATCTGCTGGCGGCGTGCGCCGACCGTCACGAGCAGGCGGTCATCGAAGAAGCCAAACGTGTCGGAGATCGCCGCGCTGCGCACGAAGGTCTTGCCGGTGATTTTTGGATCGTTGAAGTCGGTGCCCGGTGTGTTGCGGGGGTTATTCAAGGCGGGCGGCGCCCCGGTCACTGGGTCGTAGATATTGGTTATGGTCTTGTCACTGGCAAATACATACGCGTTACGCGCCTGGGTCCAGATACCTGTCAGGCCGAAGTTGAGGCGATGGCTGACCGGGCCCGTCTGGAACTTACCGTTCAAGCCGCTCATGACGCTGCTGTTATCTTCTTCGTGGGCAATGGTCGAGCCGCTGGCGGTGGCATTGCCGAGGTTGTCGGTCAGCGTCACCGACGAATAGCGCCCCATTTCGCGACTGTGCTTGGCCCCGGCGGCCGCGTATGCCGTCCAGTCATCGTTCAAATCGTACTCGGCGCGCAGCATGCCCAAGGTGTCTTCAAGGTTGGTGCTGCTCCAGCTCGGCGCGTAGTTGGTATCTGCCGAAGGCGCATCCGGGATATGGGTTGCGGTGCCCGTGAAGACCGAGTTGCGCCCACCATTGATCCGCTGCTTCTGATACACAAAGTCACCGGACAAGCGCAACGCATCACCCCGATAGTCCAAGCCCACCGCAAAGAGTTTCGAGCGCTGGCTCTCATCGTCGATGCCGGTATCGCCTTCGCGCTGCGATAGATTGACCCGCGCGCCAAATCGATTGTCTTCCCCGAAGCGCTGGCCAATGTCCAAATGCTCACCAACCCGGCCGTCGCTGCTGATGTCGGTGCTCAAACGTCGCAGCGGCACATCATCGGCGCGCTTGGGTTGCAGGTTGACGGCGCCGCCTATCCCCGAGCCGGTGGGGCTTACGCCGTTGATAAAGGCATTCGGCCCCTTGAACACTTCAACGCGCTCCAACGCGTCAGTCGAAATAATCTGACGCGGCAGGATGCCGTACAAACCGTTATAGGAAATATCGTCGCCATTGAGCGGCAGGCCGCGAATCATGAAAGTCTGCGCCTGGTTGGCGTACCCCGATGCCTGACGCACCGACGAGTCATTAAGCAACACATCGCCAACCGTCTCAGCCTGCTGGTCACGAATCAACTGTTCGGTATAGGAAGACATGCTGAACGGCACATCCATGATGTCTTGGTTGCCCAGTACACCCATTTGACCACCGCGTGCCACCTGGCCGCCGGCATACACCGGGGGCAGGGCGCTTGGCGCGGGGGCTTCGGCGTTGATGTTGGTGGCGCCCAATTCCAGTGTGTTGCCATCCTGACTGTTGTTCGCGTCCTGCGAGGTGACTGGGGTTGCGGCGTGAGCGGTGAGGCTCAGGGAGCAGCAAAGGGCGAGCAAGGTCGGGCGAAACGGCACAGCGAATGGAGTAGGGGTGGGCATGGTCGATCCTGACGGCGGACCGTCAATGGGAGGAAAAGGGCAACAACCGTTGCGCGTCCTCGCTGCGCGGATACGACTCCGGCGCGAATGATAGTGATTGTTATTAACGCGGCGCAACAAATATTTACTCGTTCGGCCTGAGGGTGTGCATAGCCGAGTAGAATCACGCCCTGAGAGCGATTCCTGAGGTGCGGTACGGTGGATTTACAGCAGGGTTTTGTCCTGACCCGGCATTGGCGCGACACGCCGCAGGGCACGGAGGTCAGCTTCTGGCTGGCGACCGATGCTGGCCCCAGGTTTATCCGCCTTCCCATGCAGACCTCTGTGGTGTTTATCCCCGAGGCCCACCGTAAGCCGCTGGACTGGCTGCTCAAGGGCGAGCGCGAGATCGAATTGCGCCCGTTGCAGCTGTGCGACTTTCATCACCGCCCCGTCCTCGGCCTCTACACCCGCCAGCACCGCCAATTGATGGACGTGGAAAAACGCCTGCGCGCTGCGGGTGTGGATGTCTACGAAGGCGACGTCCGCCCGCCGGAGCGCTACATGATGGAGCGCTTCATCACCGCGCCCGTGTGGTTTGGCGGCACTGCGCAGGCTGATGGCACGCTCACGCAAGCGCAGATGAAACCCGCGCCTGAGTATCGACCACCGCTGAAACTGGTGTCCCTCGACATCGAGACCACCGCCCAGGGCGACCTGTATTCCATCGCCCTCGAAGGCTGCGGCGAGCGCCAGGTGTACATGCTCGGCCCACCCAATAAAACCGACGCGGTCAACTTCAAGCTCGACTACTGCGACACCCGCGCCCAGTTGCTTGAACGCCTCAACCAGTGGATCGCCACCTTCGACCCCGACGCGATCATTGGCTGGAACCTGGTGCAGTTTGACCTGCGGGTACTCCACGAACACGCCCAACGCCTCAATGTGCCGTTGCTGCTCGGCCGTGGCGCCGAGCCCATGGCTTGGCGCGAACATGGCAGCCGCAGCCACTACTTTGCGGCAGCGGCGGGGCGGCTGATCATCGACGGCATCGAAGCCCTGCGCTCGGCCACTTGGAGCTTCGAATCCTTCAGCCTGGAAAACGTCGCGCAAACCCTGCTGGGCGAGGGCAAGGACATTTCCACGCCGTACCAGCGCATGGACGAAATCAACCGCATGTTTGCCGAGGACAAGCCCGCCTTGGCGCGCTACAACCTCAAGGACTGCGAGCTGGTCACGCGCATTTTCGCCAAGACCGAACTGCTCACATTCTTACTGGAGCGGGCCAGCGTTACCGGGCTGCCGGCGGATCGCAACGGGGGCTCCGTTGCGGCGTTTACTCACCTGTACATGCCGCTGATGCACCGCCAAGGCTTCGTCGCGCCCAACCTGGGGGACAAACCCCCCGAGGCCAGCCCCGGCGGCTTCGTCATGGACTCACGCCCCGGCCTCTACGAATCGGTGCTGGTGCTCGATTACAAAAGCCTCTACCCGTCGATCATCCGTAGCTTTCTCATCGACCCGGTGGGGCTGATCGAAGGCCTCAAATACCCCGACGACAACGACTCGGTGGAAGGCTTTCGCGGCGCACGGTTTTCCCGCACCCGGCATTGCTTGCCGTCCATCGTCGAGCGGGTTTCCGAAGGCCGTGAAGAGGCCAAGCGCGAACACAACGCGCCGCTGTCCCAAGCGTTGAAAATCATCATGAACGCCTTCTACGGCGTGCTCGGCTCCAGCGGTTGCCGCTTCTTTGATACGCGCCTGGCGTCGTCCATCACGATGCGTGGCCACCAGATCATGCGCCAGACCCGCGAGCTGGTTGAGGCCAAGGGCTTTGAGGTGATCTACGGCGATACCGACTCCACCTTCGTCTGGCTCGGCGGCGCCCATACGCAGGAGGACGCCAGCCGCATCGGCCGCGACCTGGTGCAGCACGTCAACGACTGGTGGCGCGAGCACCTGCACAGCGAATATGGCCTGAAAAGCGCCCTTGAATTGCAATATGAAACCCACTTCAGCCGCTTCCTGATGCCCACCATTCGCGGCGCGGAGGAGGGCAGTAAAAAGCGCTACGCCGGCCTGGTCAGGCGCAGCGATGGCACAGAAGAGATGGTCTACAAGGGCCTCGAAACCGTGCGCAGCGACTGGTCGCCCCTGGCCCGGCGGTTCCAGCAGGAGCTTTACCAGCGCATCTTCCACCGCCAACCGCATCAAGACTATATCCGCGACTACGTACGCCGCACCCTCAGCGGTGAGTTCGACGAATTGTTGATCTACCGCAAACGCCTGCGCCGCCGCCTCGACGACTACGAACGCAACGTGCCACCCCACGTGCGCGCCGCACGCTTGGCCGATGACTATAACGACCGCTTGGGCCGCCCGCGCCAATACCAGCGCGGTGGCTGGATCAGCTACGTGATCAGCGTCAACGGCCCCGAGCCGTTGGAAGTGCGCCAAGCGCCCATCGACTACGATCATTACGTCACCCGCCAATTACAGCCGGTGGCCGATGCGATCCTGCCGTTTGTGGATGACGACTTCAGCACCCTGGTCGGTGGGCAAATGGGTTTGTTCTAAACGCTACGAAGGGAGGAATGCGCCATGTACACGCTCTACGGTATCGACGAGTCCGGCTCCTGCATGATCGAAATCGCGTTGCAGCGCTGCGCCGTGCCTTGGCGCCGTATAGATGCGGCCTCTTGGGCTGAGGGCGAGGGCAGCGATGAGCTGCTGCGCATCAACCCGCTTAAACAGGTGCCCACCCTGGTCACCCCGGATGGCGAGGTGCTGACTGAAAGCAGCGCGATACTCATCTACCTTGGCCTTGAGTACCCCAACGCCGACCTGCTGGCCGGCAACCGTGCGCAAATCATCCGTGGCCTGGTGTACATCGCCGCCAATTGCTACTCGGCCATCGGCATCATCGACTACCCGCAACGTTGGCTAGGCGACGTCAATGAAACCGTGCAGGCGCAATTGGTCACCGGTACCCGCCGCTACCTGCACCAGGCTTGGGTGGTGTTTGCCGACCAGTTCGCCGAGCAACTGTTTGCACCCAACGGCGTGCCGAATGCGCTGGGCCTCATGGCGGCGGCGGTGTCGCGCTGGGACGAGGCTCGAGAGGCGTTGAATGGCTTGGCGCCGGGCTTTGCGCAAAGCCTGACGCAGGTGGATGCCGACCCCATTGTGGCCCCCGTATTTGCTCGGCATTGGCCTGAGTGGAAGCTTTCATGATGTTTCCGCAATCTGTGGAAACAATCACCGTCAACCCCACCCAAGCCCTTGCGTAGCGGGCGTGCTGGCCTACGCTTTCTTGAAGTGCTGTAGGAATCATCCTTGAATTTGACTGTCGCAGACATGAAACTCAAGAACCCTGCATGGAATTCAAAGGAGGTGCGCATGCTCATCCGGTCGCTGACCCTGGCTACCTTGATGGCTTTTACGGGGCCGCTGTTGGCCGCGGATGATATCAACCCGCTCAAGCAGGACCTGGGCAAGGCCCGTCCATTGGTTGTGGTGGAGCTTGATTCCGGTAACGCCACCTTGGCGACCCTCCAGAAGCAATTGGACGAACCTGCCAACAAGCAGGCGTTTGAACAACGCAACATGGTGTTCTACACCGTGAAGTTCGGCAGCATCGGTGCCGAAGGGGAAAAGTTCGCCAAAGAAGCAAAAGACAACAAAAAGCTCACGCCGCCTGAAACCAACGCCCTGATCCGTGCCCTCAAGCTCGGCGCCGGCAGCGGCACCAAAGTGATTCTGGTGGGCAAGGACGGAGAGAAGAAACTCGAGAAGACCGTGCCACCGGATACCCTCGACCTCAAAGAGTTCTTCACCACCATCGACCAGATGCCGATGGCTGAAAAAGAAGCGGCCGCTGCCGCAGAACCGGAGCCAGCTGCCCCCGCGCCGGCCAAAGGCGCCAAACCGGTTAAACCGGGCAGCAAGCCAGCGCCACAACAACTCGACGATTGACCCGATCCAACCTGAGCGTTAGATCTACTGTGGGCGGGGCGGTGCGCCCCTCCCACTAAGGTTCAGTGTTGTTCTTTAGCTTTTTTACGCACCGGAAACGGAAAGTAGAAAAACCGCAGAAACGCCACCCGCTTGATCACTTCCCCGATCAACAGCGGCGCCACCACCGCCACCACTAACCCCACGCACGCCGCCGCAAACGGGTGCAGCCCCAGGCGCTCCATCAGGTCGAAGGTCTTGTGCTGGATCTCCCCGTGAAAGATCAACAGGATCAGCGTGGACTGGCCGATGTAGGTCATCGCCCGCGTCAGCGCGCTCGACACCATGAGCACGCGCGCCAGCGCCCAGCACAGGTAAACCCCGATCACCGCCAGCAGGCTGGTCCAAAACCCGTGGTCATAGCGCCGCTGTGCCAGGTCCATGGTGTCGCCTCGAAAGATAAACACCGCCGCGAACAGCGCGGCCGAACCCACTAGGGTCAGCAGCGAACCTTCATGCCGACGCAGCCAGTCCCGCAGCAGGTAGCCCAGGACGAAACACGCGCTGCTGATCAAGGTGATGTCCAGGCTGAACGGCAGGCCCGGCAAAATCCAGGTGTGCCCGCCGATCGTCACCGGCAGTTGCCAGAACAACGGCAATATCCAGGTGCCGATCAGCAGCATCCCGGCCATCAGTACGCAATTGACCGCCAGTGGCAGGCGTTGGATCAGCCGCAGTACTGCCCAACTGAACAGGATCGCCACCCAGAAGTGCGGCAAAAACCACAGCGCCTGCCAGGGGATGGTGTCCACCGAGGCATACAGCACACCGCCGATGTCCGGCAGCAGCGGCTGGCCGCGCAGTACATCGCGCACGATCACGTACACCAGCAGGGTGAAGAAAAACGGCTTGAGCAGGCCGTCGGCCTTACGTACCGCCATCTCGCCAAAAGGTTGTTCTGGCTTGAACAGCACCCCGGACAGAAAGAAGAACAGCGGCAGCACAAACGAGGCCAGCATCGGGTACATCAGCTCCGGGGACGTGGCCACAAACCAACTGTGGGCATACACGATCACCAGGATGCCGATGCCTTTGGCGATGTCCATCTGAATCCAGCGATTTTTCACCTGACCACCTCTCTACAAGACACCCGGCTCCCTGTAGGAGCGGGCTTGCCCGCGAAAAACTCACATCCATCGCGTTCATTCAGAATGCCCGCGTCATCGTTAACGACCTTCGCGGGCAAGCCCGCTCCTACAGGGAAATGCGTCATGCCTTGCGCCATGGCTTAAGCCACAGCCCCATCCCCAGCAACACGACAGCGCCAGCCAGGGTGCTCAGCCCCAGTTGCAGCCACACCCCTTCGATGCGAAACAATGCCAGCGCAGCCAGCCCCAGCAGCACGGCACTGAGCAGCCAATGCCGCGCCCACGGCAAGGCGTTGAGCAGGGTCTGGCGTTGCATCAGTAGCAGTGCGGTGCAGATCACCCCGGCCAATGCGGCCAAGGGGATACCCGCCAGGCCGAATACAAAGGGCAGGGCGCCCAGCAGTAATACGTTGACCAGGCTGCCAAGCAGTTCGCAGCGCAGTGGCTGGCGCGTGTCACCGGCGGCGTAGGCGTAACGAGCGAGCAGGGCGTTCCAGGCGCCGAACACCAGCGGCACGGCAAACCAGGCCAGCAGCAGGGGCAGCGGCGAGTCCGCCGACTGTTTGGGCAGCAGCAACGCCACCAAGCTCGGCGCCGCCGCCACCAGGCCAACACCCGCAGGCAGGGTCAGCAGGCTGGCGGTTTCCAAGCCGCGCTGGAGCAGGGCCAAGCGCTCATCGCCCTGGCGGCGGCTCATCATGCCCAGCAACACTTGATTAAGGCTCATCAGCGCAATCAGCGGCAGGTTCATCAGCTTGCGCGCCAGGTTGACCCAGGTCACCGCGCCTTCCCCCAGCAACGACGCCACTAAGCGTTCGATCAACGCCAAGCCTTGGCTGGCGCCATTGCTCAACAACAGCGGGCCGATGCGCTGGCCCAGTTCACGCAAGGGCGCGAACGACAGCTGCCAATGCCATGGCCGCCAGCCCTGGCGCCACACGGCCGGCAACATCGCCAGCGGCATCAGCAGGCTGCCGGCCAGGCAGGCCAGGGCGAGCGCGTGAGGTTGTGTGGCGGTACCGGCAAGGGCGAGATAGGTCACCGGCGGCAGGTTGAACAGCAACGAGCCCAACCCCGCCAGCACAAAACGTTCGCTGGCCTGCAAGGGAATGCTGAACAGCGCATGCAGCATCAAGCCCGGCACGCACCACGCGACGATCTGCAAATTGCTGCTGGCGAGTGTCGTGGCGCTGGCGGCCAACCCTGGGCCTAGCAACTGCACCAGCCACGGCGCCAACAGCGTCAGCAACAGGCTGATCACCAGCGCAATCAGCATCAAGGCTGGGAACAACACCGCCAGCCAGCCCAACCGCTCGCCGTCCTTGCGCGCCAGGTACAACGGCAACGCGGCGGCGCTCAGCACGCCGCCGGCCAGGGACATGCGCAACGCCTCGGGCAAAAACAGCGCAATCAGGAACGCATCACTGCGCTCCCCTGCACCCCACGCCGCCACCAGTAACCATTCGCGGGCAAAGCCCAGGCACAGGCCCAGTAGCGTCGCCAGGGTCAACCAGACGGCAGAGCCCAGCATCAGTGGCGCACGCCATCAGGCAGCGGCTGCACCACATCCACGCGCTTGACCTGGCGCAGCCGTGCCGGGAACAACCGCCGCGCCTCCAGCACATTGATGCCCACCATCAGCCAGAACAGCGCCACCATCACCACCGCGAAGCTGAAATAGTGGTCGAACAAACCGCTGACCAGTGCGGACAAAATCCCCGCAGTCGTGCCCAGCCACAGGGCGTTGTCCTTGGTCAGGCGGATCGGGCCTTTTTCGGGGCGAGCTTCACGCCACCAGCGCACGGTCACCGCCACAAAGAACAGCATGCCGACGAGGCCGATCTTGTAGATGTAGTTCAGCCACAGGTTAGAGATGCCCAGCAGCTGCGTGCCCGGCACCGGCGGGTCGACCTTGAAGCCGATGCCCAGCGGATACGCCGCCACCGCCTGCGGGAACATGCGGTATTCGTCAAAGCGCACTTCGGTACTGGCGTTGCTCGACGAGAAGATCGTCGCCAGGCGCTCCTGCAACGGCGGATAGGCCAGCACCAGCGCCAGCGTCAGCGCTGCGCCGATCATCAGCAGGCGCCCGGTGTAGGGCACGCGCCGCGAGGCCATCCACAGCAACACCAGCGCCAGGCTGACCATGGCGCCACGGCTACTGGCCAACAACAGCGCCGCCGCGCCCAGGCACGCCACGCCCAGGCCCAGTGCGCGCTTCCAGCCTTGTTCGGTCATGCCAAAGCAGAAGGCCAGAGGCAGCAGCAAGGCCATGATCCCGCCGATGGCATTCGGGTGCGTCCACGGTGAGCCCATGCGTGAGGACATAGCCTCCAAGCCAAACTTCAACGTATCAAAGTTGGCGTAGTTGAACAGCGCCAGGATCGGTGCGATCCCGGCCCCGGAACGCGTGCGCACAAACACCGCTATCGACAGCACCAGCATCGCCAGGGTGCCCAGCAGCAGGGCGATCACCAGGGATTCGCGGCGCTTGCGATCCACCAGTAACTGGGCGGCCAGGAACACCCCCGACAGGTTCAGCAACCATCGCAGCCAGTTCGCTACGCCGCTGCTGTCGGCGTGGGTGATGACCTGGCCGACGATAAACGGGAACACACTGAACAGCATCAACCACAACAACATCTGGTCGGTGGGGCGTCGGGCGAACTTCGTCCCGTCGGGCATGCGCGACAAAAACCGATGCCACACCACGGCGCCCCACGTCAGGGCCAGGATCGCTTCGCTGACGGTGGTGCGAATGCCCAGGTTAACCGTGGAATACGGCATGAACGTGGCTATCAGGGCAAACAGCAGCAGGCCCCAGAATGGAAAGCGCAGGATGGTTACCGCGCCCGCCAGGCCGACCACGGCGATGAACGCCTTGGCGGGTGACAACAACAGCGCCAGGGCCCCAAACACCAGGCCGAAAAGAATCGCGATGAGGCTCGTCAGGTTTGCTCTCACTTCAACTCCTCAATCAGTTCGGCCAGGCGTTGGCGGTAGGCGTGCTGATTAAAGCGCTGCGCCCATGCCCGCCATTGTTCGGCTGTTTCTTCATCGGGCCGCGCCCCCAGATTGAGCATCAACTGCACCAGCGCGGCGCTATCGGTAGGGGAAAAACGCGGCGCCGACGCCGGGGTAATTTCATCCAGCGAGGTGCCACTGGCCACCGCCACCGGCGTGCCCACGCTCAGGGCTTCGATCACCGGCAGGCCAAACCCTTCGGCGTAGGACGGCTGCCACAGGCGCGACGCCTGGCGGTACAGCGCATGCAGCTCGGCGTCCGACACACCACTCAACGCTCGGATGCCTGGCAACGTGCGCTGGGCTTCGGGCAAGTGCTCAAGGCTACCCACCAAAACCAACTCCGGTACCTCGGGGGATTGGTGCCGCGCCTGCTGCCAGGCGTCCACCAAAAACGGCACGTTCTTGCGCAACTCACGGGTGCCCACCAGTAACCAGTAGCGCTCAGGTAATTGGCGCGCGCTGATATCCGCCGCCCGCTCGACAAACCCATCCACCTGGTTGGGCAAAACACGAATCTTGCCCGCGGCCTTGGGAAACAGCCGTGCGGTTTCATCGGCACTGTACTGAGAGGGCGTCCACACCCGGTCGGCACTGTGCACCGCATAGGCGATCGACAGGCGATCGCTGGTCTTGTAGATCAGCGCTTTCAGGCGATTGGCGTGGTAGTTGTCCAAGGTGATCTGGAACAGGTCATGCAGCAGCACCACCGTGCGTAAACCCTTGGGCTTGGGCGGTAGCGGCAGGCCCATATTGAAGGTGCTGATGTACAAGTCGATGTGCTGCTCGCGCAGTGCACGGGGCAAAAAACCGGCCTCGAAACGCAGGCGATTGTGGGGTTGGTGCATAGCGGTCTTGGCGCAGCCCCAGGCGGGGCAGTGGGCCTGCAAGCGGGTTTCGTCGCCCAGGGGCGCTACGGTAAAGCGCTCAAGCTCAATCCCTGATAGGGTCCGCAAGCCGGCTTCCAGCGCATACACCTGGCGGCTGATGCCCGATTGGGGCGAGGTGCCGACAGTGCGGTAATCCAGGCCTACACGCATGCGGGCTCCTTTTGATTCGATGGCGCAAGGGTCGCATACACCTGCTCCAGTTGGCTGGCGGCAACGCTCCAATCGTGGGCACGGCGCACGTAGGCGCGGCCCGCTTCGCCCATGGGCGTGGCGGCATCGGGAAACTGCAGCAGGCGCACCACGGCATCCGCCAGGCTGTCGGCGGTTTGACCGCCGAGGTAATCCAGGCCTTCCACCAGGTCCAGCCCCGATACGCCTTGCTCGGTACTCGCCAGCGGCAGGCCGGCGGCCAGGGCTTCAAGCACCTTGAGTTTGGAACCGCCGCCATGGCGCAATGGCGCGAGAAACACCGAACAGCTCGATTGCAGGTTCAACAGGTTGGGCACAAAGCCTTGCCACTCGATGCGCGGGTCTTGCCAGCGTTCACGCCAACTGCCCGGCATGCCGAAACCGCACACGCTCATGCGCGCGTCCGGGCAGCGCTCCCAGACCTTGGGCAAAATCTCATCCAGGGCCCACTCGATGGCGTCCACATTGGGCGCGTATTCATAGTTGCCCAGAAACAGCACACGGCGCGCCGACGGGTCGGGATGGGCGGCAGCGAAGTGATCGCAGTCCACACCGTTGACCACCACCGGTACGGGTTTGCCGGCGATGGTTGCCAATACCTGGGCGTCGGCGTCGGTCACAGCGACAACTTGAGTGGCCTGGCGCATCACCCGGCGTTCCCAGCGTGCGTAGCGCCATTGATCGTAGCGAATGAACGGCAGCGCCCAGCCCGGCAAACGGTCGTAGGTGGCGGCGCCAAGGGCTGACTCGACATTGTGCTCGGTCAGCACGAACGGCTGGGATTTACGCGCCAGCGCTTCCTCATACGGCTGAAAGCTGTAGCTGTGCTCGATCTGCACCACGTCCCAGGGCTCACCCAGCAACCAATTGAACGTGTCCTGAAGTTCATCCGACAGGCCATTCACACTGGCCAGCAGCGGGTAAGGCGCCAATAGCCCGGCCACCAGGGTTTTGACGCTGCGCAACGGGCGGCGCGGCAGGATGATCACCTGCTCCAGAAAGCCTTCCAGCACCTGGCGATCGGTGGGCGATACCGCGTGTTTGTCGTGCAGCAGCAAGGTGATGCGGTGCCCGCGCGCGGCCAGGCTGCGCAGCAAGTGGTATTGGCGGGTCTTGCCACCGCTGGTGGCGGGCCAGGGCGAGTAGGGCAGTATCCATAGAATGCGCATGGCAGACGCTACTCCCATAACAGAATTTGCAGGTTCGGTTTCACCGCGACGGTCAGTCCGTCGGTGCCGCTGACCGGGGTTTGCGTGCTGCGCAGCGGGTCGTACAAGGTGGCGCTGGCAAGGCCAGGCAAGTGCGCGTCGCCGCCTTGGGCCGACCAGAAGAACCAGAGTTTTTTGCCATCGTTGCGGGTCCAACCGATGCTGAACAGGCCGTCGGGCAGTTGATCGGCCAGCGGTGGGTCGGCGGGGGTCAGTTGCGGGCCGCTGACATCCAGGAAGTTTTTCAGCGCGGTGTAGGCCGGCTTGGGGTTGGCGTCGATGTCCAGCAGGCCGTAGAACTGGTCGCGCACGCTGGCGCGCTGGTCCAGGTCGCTCAAGGTGAACAGGAAGATCCGGTCGAAATCCATCGCACTCATCAGCGCCACGCGCCGCACAATGTAATCGGCCTGGGCTTGTTGCGTGATGATGTCCTGCGCATCTTTGGGGCCGGGGTAGGTGGACCAGCCCCACTCGGTGCTCCACAGGGTCTGCACGCCGCCATTGCGCAGGGCCAGGTTGAGCGCGTTGGTCTTGGCAACAAAGTCCAGATTGGCCGGGTCGTTACCTTCGGGCAACTGGGTGTAAGGGTGATAGGAAATCACCGTATTGAGGCTGGCCACACCCAGGGCGCCAAGGGCGTCGAACATGGTCTGGCCATTGGGCATTTCGCTGAAAAACGCCATACCGGCGGCAACCACCGGTTTGCTTGGATTGACCCCACGCAAGGCGCCCGCTGTGACGGTCAGCAGATTGGCAAAGCCCGCAGGGTCGGCCACCGGGCGCCAGAAGCCCAGCAGGTTTGGCTCGTTCCACACTTGCCACGCGTCGACGCTCGGGTATCGCTGAGAGAGCAGCGCCATGCGGGTGGCGAATACGTTGGGGTCTTTGGGCGGGTATTGGTCCTGATACGGCGCACCCACCGGCGCGGTGGTGGCGAAGGGCGCCGAGCCCACCAGATAGAACACCGACTTGAGCTGGTTGCTTTGCAGGTTGCCCACCAGTTGGTCCAGGGCAGCAACCTGGTATTGGTTTTCCACCGGTTCCAATTGGTCCCAGTGCAAATCCAGGCGCACCCATTCCAGGCCCAACGCCTTGAGGCGGTCGATCTGCATCTGGTAACGCTGCGGGCTGAACCACAAGAATTGTGCGTTCACCCCCAAAAAGTCCTTCCACACCACCACCTTGCTGCCTTTGAGCACATGGCTCTCGGCGTCGGCCTGGCGCCCCCACATGAATGCAGTCAGGCCGAGCACGGCGACCACTGCGAGGGTCGCGAGAAAGGTGGGTTTACGCGCCATAAGGGTCTCCCGCGATTGCCTGCTCGAACAGCTGCTTGAATTTCTGCGCGGTCAACGGCCACAGGCGCTCGCGACCGATCTCACCCGCGCGTTCGGCCCAGTCCCGGGCCAGTGATGGCGTACGCGCCAGGCGCATTATTTGTGCGCCGAGGGCGTTCACATCGCCTTCGGCGTAGATGGCGCCGTTGCCGCTGGCGACTTCCTCGGCAAACGCCCGCGCATCTGAAGTGATCGCGCCGCGCCCACATGCCGTGGCCCACGACAACGCACCGCTGGTGCCACGCTGGCGCCCCAGCAGGCCGAGTTTTTTCGATTCACGATAGGGCAGCACCATCGCATGGTGGGCCTGGATGGTCTGGGCAATTTCGTCGGCTGGCAGGTTCAAGCGCCAGTCGATGGCGTCGGTCAGGCCCAACGCAGCGATCTGGCTGTTGAGCTGTTCGAGGTAGTTTCCGCCCGCGCCAAACGCCATTTCTGCCGCGGTGCCGCCGGCCAGCGTCAGCCGCACACGGTCGCGCAGTTCAGGCGCTTGTTCAAACACATTGGCCAGGGCCTGCACCAGATCTTCAATGCCTTTGCCCCGGTAGATAAAACCGAAATACAGCAGACGCAGGGTATCAAGAGGCGGCAGCGAAACCGGCGCGATCGCCAGGTTGGCGTGGTTGATCACCGCCACTTTGCCGGCTGGCAGTTGCATGCGTTGGCTCAGGCACTCGGCGCCCAGGCGCGTCAGGGTGACCAGCCGGGTCAGGCCTTTGGCGACCTGGCGTTCTTCGCGCAAGGTCAGCGGGTCGGCCAGTACCACCGCCGCCTGGGGCAATGGGCTGGGCAAACGTTCCAGCAGGTTCAGCGGAAACGGCAGGTGTTCACGGCGCCACACCATGCGCTCCGGGTCATGCACGGTGGCAGTCAACGGCAGTTGCGGGTAGGCCATGCGCAGTTCGCGCAGGGCCAAAAACTCCCCCAGCCGCCCGCCACCCAGCTCGGCATGCGCCAGGTCGACGCCCTGCCAGTCGAACGCCGCGACCGCCTGCTTGACCGCCTCGGAATTGCTCGCCACACCCGCCAACGGCGTCAGCACCGTGACGCCGAGTGGTTCCAGTGCCTTGCGGAAATGGTTCGCGTAGTCGGCGATCCCGTTTTTCTCCGGCGGCAGCGGGGCCAGCAGGGCGATACGCATTAGAACGCCCCCCGGTATTTGGCGATGAACTTGAGCACCTTGGCCGGCACTTCGAGTTTGCGGCGGTTGATGATGATGCCGTCCACCTTGCCGAA
Source organism: Pseudomonas viridiflava (assembly GCF_900583165.1). Taxonomy (GTDB): domain Bacteria; phylum Pseudomonadota; class Gammaproteobacteria; order Pseudomonadales; family Pseudomonadaceae; genus Aquipseudomonas. The sequence goes on from NZ_UTKY01000028.1 coordinate 18,459, forward strand.
CGCGGTATTGAGGATCGACAGCGCATGTTCCACCACCGGCACCGTGCTTTTGTGGGCTTCCACCACCAGCGCGATCAGGTCGGCGCGGCGCAGGGTGACAAACGCTTCACGGTTATCCAGCAGCGCCGACGCATCGAGCACCACCACTTCGCCGGGCTCGGCCGGGGCCAGGCCGCCGACCCGCACATTCACGCCGTTTTCCAACAGCAATTGGCGCAGATGTTCCACCACAAAGGTCACGCCTTCGCCGTGGCGCGCCGAGGTCAGCCCGAGGGTCAGGCCCTGTTCGGCGATACGGTCGGGCTTGAGCAGGCTGTACAGGCGGTAAATGCTCGCATTGAACGCGTTGGTGCTTTGCGCGGTGGTGGTGTCCAGCTCCGGCAGGGTGGTCCACAAGCGCAGGCCGAACTTGCGCTCTACCAGGCCGCCGTCGTGAATACGCTGGTCCAGCAGGTAGCACAGGTAAATCACCAGCAGGCCGACGACGATGGCAAACGGGATCGCCAACAGCAGCATCACCAGGGTTTTTGGGAAAATGCGGCCCGGGTTCAGGGTGGCTTCTTCAATCACCGCGATGTTGCTGATCTGGCTGTTATCCAGCTCACGGTCGATGCGCGATTTTTCCAGGTTGTCGACATACAGCGTGTAGTTGCGCTCGGTGGCGTTCAGCTCGCGGGCCAGACGCGCCAGTTCCGGTTCGATCTCCAGGGCTTCCTTGCGTTGTGCGTCGAGGTTCAGCAGTTGTTTTTCCTGCTGCACCAGTTGGGTACGCAGCGCCTTGTTGTTGCTGGTTTCATCCAGCAGCACCCGCTGCAGGTGGATCTCCAGGGTGTTGGGCGCACGGTTTTCCGAAGCCTGCACGGTCGGGCTTTCGCTGGCGACCTGCGCCTGCATTGCACGTATCGACGCATCCAGCGCTTTGACGGGCGGCGCGTTGTCGGTGTAGGTGCGCATCATGTCGGCTTTTTCCAGAAACTTCTGGTTGAGCAGGCGACGCAAGTCTTGTTGCTGCGGGTTCAGTGCGATCTGGCGCACCGTGGTTACTTCCTTGGGCTGGCCTTTGAGCTGTTCGCGGGTGCTCGCAATGGCGCTGTCGGAGGAAGCGATCAGCCGCGTGGTGTTGAACGCTTCGCCACGCAGCACGTTGATGCGCTCGGACAAGTCTTCCAGGCGGTCGGTGATGCTCGCCGCGCCGATCTTGTTCAGGTGGGTGACGATTTGTTCCTTGTAACTCTTGATCTCGGTGGCGCTGTTGCTCACTTGGCCTTCGTAGAAGACATACAGGCTCTTGCGCCCCAAGGCCTGGGTGCGTTCGTTGACGTAGGTTTCGACCCAATCCTTGACGATCGCCTGGGCAATTTCCGGGTCGCTCCAGGTAAAGCTGATGTCCATCACCGTGGAGCCGGCGGCGTGGCTCACGTCAAAGCTCTTTTCCAGGCCCGCGGCCAAACGCTCCACGGGCGTGGTTTTTTCGATGATGCCGATGCTTTCCAGCACCACGCGAATGCCGTCGAACACCCCACCCACTGCGCTTTTAACGTAGTACTTGGTGCGCTTGACGAAGCCTTCCGGCGGCGGCGCGTTGTTGACCACTTCCAGGTAATGCTCGGCCACTGCACGCACGATGGGCCGACCCGTGAGCAGGCGCTCTTCGTCGACAATCGGGTCACGCTGGGTGCTCTGCATCACCAGCGCCTGGCGGTTGCTGATCTCGATGGGCAGCGTGGAATCACGCCCCGGCTTGACCAGCAGGCGAGCGGTGGATTCGTACTTGGCCGGCAGCAAAAAAGCCCCCAGCAGGATGATCACCAGCGCGGCAATCGCTGCCAGTCTGAACTCACGCCGGAAGATGAAGAACAGGCGCAGCAGATCACGAAAAGAACGGATCTCGATCATGGGATGTCGCTCCTTTAGTTACCGCCGCTGGTTTTGGTGTAGTTGTAGCCAACCCCAATGGACTTGGTGAACGGGATCAGTTGATTCATATAGGTATCCACCCCTTGGATGCGCTCGCCCACGTTGGATTTGGGCACGAACACCACGTCACCTCGTTGCAGGCGCACGGGTTTGCGCCCGTTGGCGCCGGTCTTGAGCATTTGGCTGAAGTCCAGGAAGTACGCACGATAAGCACCCTGGGCGTCTTCGCGCAGCAGGGCGACCATGCTCGCGTTGCCCGCCGGGCTTACCCCCCCGGCACCGATAATCGCCTGCTCCAGGGTATTAGCCGTGGCGATCTGCACCGCCGTCGGGTTGTTCACCGCGCCACCGACAATCACCGAGTTGCTCGGTGCCTGGTTGATGTTCACGGTCACCCGGGGCTCGCGGTACGTTTGCGCGAGTTTGCTGGTCAGCTCCGCCGCCAGCTCTGAAGGTGGGCGCCCGGCCACCTGGATCGGCCCCAGGAACGGGTAGTTGATCTTGCCGTCGGTCTGCACCGTGTACAGCGTCAACTCATAGATGGTGCTGACGTTGAACGCCGACAGCGTCGGCATCTCGCCGGCATCGCGCACGATGCGCAACTGGTCGCCGACGCGAATGCGCTCCACCGCCGGTGGCAACTGGGCCAACTGTTCGAGGGCGCGCTTGCCGTCTTCAACGGTTTTGCCATCGGGCGGCTCGATACGCGCCGGGGTATTGCAGGCGGTCAGGGCCAACATGGCCACGACGAGCAGGCTTCGTTTCATCAAGGGGGACTTCCTGTAGGTCATGCTGCTCACCTCCAATAACCGGGAAACATGCTGATGCGCCGCTTGAGGCCCAGCGGCAGGCGCCGCTCCAGGTGCCCCAGGCGGTAACCGAGCAATTTGAATGCGCTGCGCACCAGCACTTCGGGCACGCGGTGCAAGGCGCCGGCCTTGCGCAAGGCGGCCAATTCAGCCAGCACATAGCGCTTGCCTTCGCCGCCCGCATCGCCAAAGGCTTGCCGGATCCACGGTTCGCGGCCGTAGAACACGCCAATGTCGAAGTAGCGGTGAAACTCGTCCATGAGCTTGTAATCGTGGGAGTGATGCACCAACGCGGTGGCGGCGTAGCGCACCTTGTAGCCGTCGAGCAGCATGCGCGCCGCCACGTAGGCGTCTTCGCTGCCGATCACGTCCTGGGGGAAACCGCCCACTGCCTCCAGCGCACTGCGCCGGTACACCGAAAACGAATCGGAGCTGAAGCAGGTCTTGATCCCCAGTTCTGGCGCATCCGCCAGGCTCTTGCTACGGCTTTGCTCGGGATAATTGAAGTGCCGTGACTGCGCGCCCAGCACCCCGGCGTTGGGGTGGGGCAATTGGCGACCGTAAGCCACGCCATTGAGCGGGTCTTGCTGCAATTCGGCGAGCAGGTTGGCAAAGGTGTCCGGGGTGGCGGGGATGGCGTCCTGGGTCATCACGATCAAGGCTTCGCCGCCGACCTGTTCGCTGGCCCAGCGCCGGGTGCCACCGTGGTTGAAGTCACGGGCGTCGATCACCTCGACCCGCGCACCGTACTCACGAAAGCGCGCCACGGTGTCATCGCTGGAGGCGCTGTCGACCACCAGCATCTCGTCCGGTTGCAGGGTTTGCATCTTCAGGGCCGGCAGCAAGCGCGCCAAGTGGCTGGATGCGTTACGGGTCGGGATGATCAGCGAAGTGCGCATGCTATTTCTTCACTTCTGCCGGGGCGCGCCCGTAGATGTCGTCGAAGCGCACGATGTCGTCTTCACCCAGGTACTCGCCGCTCTGCACCTCGATCATCACCAGGTCAATGATGCCGGGGTTGGTCAGACGGTGTTTGTGACCTGCCGGGATGTAGGTGGACTCGTTGGCGTTGATCAAGAATTCGCGCTCGCCATTGGTGATCTGCGCGGCACCGCTGACCACCACCCAGTGTTCGCTGCGGTGGTGGTGCATCTGCAACGACAGCGACGCCTGAGGCTTGACCACGATGCGCTTGATTTTGAAGCGGCTGCTTTCCTCCAGCACCGTGTAGGTGCCCCACGGCCGGGTAACGGTGCGGTGCAGGCTGTACGCCGGGTGGTTCTGGCGCTTGAGCTCGGCGACGATGTAGCGCACATCCTGGCTGCGGTTGGCGTCGGCGATCAACAGGGCGTCGGGGGTGTCGACAATGATCAGGTCGCGCACACCGACCGCGCCGAGTACGCGCTTTGGCGAGTCGATGTAGCAGTTGTGCACGTCATGCAAAATCGCTTCGCCATTGACCTGATTGCCATGGGCGTCGCTGGGGGTGAGTTGGCGCAGGGCTTCCCACGAACCGATATCGCTCCAGCCGATGTCGCAGGGCACTACGGCGACTTGCTTGGATTTTTCCATCAGCGCCACGTCGATAGAGATATCCGGCGCGCTGCCAAAGGCCTCCGATTCCAGTTCGCGCTGGCGCGAGGTTTTGTTTTGTAGGCTCTGGCTGTGCTCGAGCGCGGCGTTGGCGGCGGCGAGTACATCCGGGGCATGGGTGGCCAGTTCGTCCACCAGGGTACTGGCCTGAAAGCAGAACATGCCGGCGTTCCACAGGTGCTTACCACCGTCGAGGTAGGCTTGGGCGGTGGCCAAGTCGGGTTTTTCGACGAAGCGTTTGACCCGGTAGCCGGTGCTCAGGGGGTCGCCTTGCTCGATATAGCCAAAGCCGGTTTCCGGGTGGTCGGGCTGGATGCCGAACGTCACCAGATAGCCGGCTTCGGCCAGGTCGCGGGCCTGCGTCACGGCCTCGGCGAACGCCACTTCGTTGAGGATCAAATGGTCCGCCGGCATGACCAGCAGTTGCGCCAGGTCGCCGAAATGCTCCTGCACATGCAGCGCCGCCACGGCGATGGCCGCTGCGGTGTTGCGCCCGAACGGCTCCAACAGCAGGTCGAGGGGCAGGTGCGCTTTGTTCACCCCGCGATAGTCATCCAGGGTGCGAAACAGCAGGTCACGGTTGGTCACAGTCAGCACGCTTTCCACGCCGGGCAATTTGGCGGCGCGTTGAAACGTCTTTTGCAGCAGGCTCTGGCCATCGCGCATGCGCATGAACGGCTTGGGCATGTTCTGCCGCGACACCGGCCACAGCCGCGTGCCCGAACCACCGGAAATGATGCAGGGAATCAACCCGTTGAGGGTATTCATCAGTAGACCTCCTTGGTGGACAGGACGGCGGGGACCGTCATGAAGACGATGTACAAGTCAAACCACACCGACCACTTGGAGATGTACTCCAGGTCGTACTCGACACGTTTCTGGATCTTGTAGAGGGTGTCGGTTTCACCCCGGTAACCATTGATTTGCGCCCAGCCGGTGATGCCCGGTTTCACCCGGTGCCGCGAGCTGTATTCGCTCACCGCCACCTCGAAGGCCACGCCTGCGGCCTTGGTCGCGGTGGCATGGGGGCGCGGGCCGACCATCGACATGTTGCCCAGCAGTACGTTGAACAACTGCGGCAGCTCGTCGATGCTGGTCTTGCGAATGATGCGGCCCACGCGGGTGATGCGCGGGTCATGGCGGGTGGTTTGGCGTTCGGCGGTGAAGTCGCTCTGGTCGGTGAACATCGAGCGGAACTTGAACACGCGGATCTCATTGTCGTTGTAGCCGTAGCGGTTCTGGCGGAACAGTACCGGACCCTTGGAATCAAGCTTGATGGCGACGGCGGTTGCCAGCATCACCGGCGACAGGCACACCAGCGCCAGGCTGGCCAGCACCAGATCCTCCAGGCGCTTGATTACCGGCGACCAGCCCCGCAGCGGCAACTGCGAGGTGTTGAACATCAGGATGCCGCCCACGTCGGTGATCTTGCTGTGGCCGTAGCGCAGGGCGGCCATGTCGGGCACCAGCATCACGTTCACCGACATTTGTCGCAGGCGATTGACCAGACCGTGGATACGCTGCTCGGCAGCCCATGGCAGGCAGATCATCACTTGGTTGACCTGCTGGGCACGGATCAGTTTTTCCAGGTCACGGGTATTGCCCAGCAGCGGCAGGTTGCTCAATTCCTTGGGGATGCGCTCGGTGCGGTCGTCGATAAAACCGATCAGGCCCGAGCGGATGTCACCGTTGCGTTGCAGGTGGTCGGCGACGTGCACGGCAGTGTCGGTAAAGCCCAGGATCACCGTGCGTTGCAGGTATTTGCCCTTGCGCATCAAGCTGCGGTACAGCCGCAGCATCACCAGCCGTTCCAGGCAGAAGAGCGCCAGGCTGGCGAAGTACCAAGCCACCAGGTTGCGCGGGGTCAACTGCGGGAAAAACTGCAGGATCTGGTACATGAACAGCAGGATGCAAAACGCCGCCGACCAGGCTTTGATTTTGGTTTTCAGGCGCAGGCGATTGCTGAACAGCTCCTCGGAGTAGATCCCCAAGGCCTGGAACAGAATGATGGTCAGGACCGCAAAAAACACCAGCAGCCCCAGAAAGTGAGAGCGCAGTTCGGGGTCCATCGGGTCGATGAAAAATACCAGCGCCAGCGCGGGCAAAATGGCACTTAGGCCATGGATAAACTTGACGAAAACAACAAAGAACTCAACAAACCCGGCACGCGTTAAAAACAGGCTGTCGACGGACGACTTCTCTCGCATAAAAACATCCCTCATTGCACTCCAGACTTCACTGTTCGGCTGACTGTTCAATAAAGCGCTGGTCTGCCTTAGAGAGGGTGAGTCGAACTACGGCTACTCTGGGTAATACGCAATTACCTATCTCACTGAAGGAAATTTGCGGGGGTAGTGGCTAAAGGAGTGTTTCCTTAATCTGCTTTGTCAACGAATTGACGATGGGGCGGAGGCGGCATGCTAGACAGGTTAATCAGTCTTTTTTGCGGCATATTATTGACATTCCTTGTCCGTACACTCGGGTTGGGTGTGTGATTTTGAGTGTAGGAACAAATGTGAGAATTTTCCTGCTTAAAAGGAAAACCTTTTTTCAAAGGGCGTAGGAAAGGGCGAAAAAATAGGCTGGCAGAGCGCACTAAGTGCCCTGCCACCGGGACTTTGATGGGATTAGAAGTTGCCTTTCAAACTCACTGTAAAATTACGCGGTTCGCCATAAAAGTTGCCCCATGAGGCTGTACCGACGGTGTTGTAATAGTTTTTATCGAACAGATTGTTGCCATTGAGCGCCACGGACCAGGTGTCGTCCAGGCGGTAGGCCACGCGTGCACTCCACACGGCGTAACCGGCCTGCTCGAGCTTGATGGTTTGTACTCGGTAGTTGCTGCTTTGAGCATTGACGCCGGTGCCCACGCTCCACTTCGACAGCGCGCCGTCGAGCTGGTAGTCACCCCACACACGCAGCATATGGCGAGGCACGTAGGTGTTGGACGAGCCGCCTTCGAGCGCGCTGTCGATGTTCTTCAACGACTTGGTCTGGGTGTAGGTGTAGCCGCCGAACACTTGCAGGCGTTCAAGCAATTCGCCGCTGATTTCAGCCTCTACGCCTTGGGCGCGTACCTTGCCGGTGTCGGTGTAGCAATAGCCGTCGGCGGAGGTTGCGCACATCGTTGTGTAGTCAGTTTCGGCGCCGTTTTTCTCCAGCGCGCGGAACAGAGCGAGGGAGCTGTTTAGGCGCCCGTCGAACCATTCACCCTTGATGCCCAGCTCGTAGTTGTCGCCGATCTTCGGCTTGAGCGGTGCGCCATCAGCGGTGGCGTAGGCGCTCTGCGGCTGGAAAATATCCGCGTAGCTGGCATACACCGAGAGGTGCTCATTGAGGTCGTAGATCAACGCGGCAAACGGCGTGACTTCGCCGGTTTCCCGGGTGTGCGCGTCTTGCAACGCCCACTCGCCCCAGCCCAGGCTGTAGGACTGGCGACGGTTTTCGTACCAGCTCACGCGGCTGCCCACGATAAACATCAACGGTTCGGCCAGGCGCAGGCGCAGGGTGGCATAGGTGCCGTATTGGGTGGCGGTTTCCTTGACGGTGCTGCCGCGGTACATGTTCGGCCAGAAGGTGTCGTCGGCCGGCTCCGGCAGATGGTGGTTGGGGTCGTAGATACCCTGGCGGGTTGGCAGGTTCTGGATCGCGTACACGTCGTCTTGAGTGCCACGGCTGCCGTTGGCGCCGAGGATCAACTCGTGCTGCAGGCCAAAGGCTTCGAACTTGCCGTCCAGGTAGGCGTCGAGGCCGTAGTCGCGGTGGTCGTAGTCCATCAGTGCGGCATAGGAGAGCGCCGTAGGCGCAGGGTCGCCGTAATTGATGGTGCCTTCGCTGGCGGCGTATTTGGTGTCTTGCAGGTTGCGACTGTGCACGGCGGCGACCTTGAGCTTCCAGTCATCGTTGAGCTGCTGGGTGAGGTCGACGAAGAAGGTGGTGCGTCGGCTTTGCCAGTCGTTCCAGGACTGGCCCAGGCAGGTTGAGCGGCTGAGGTTGGCGCTCTTGCCGTCGGCGTAGCGCGGCAGGCCGCCCCAGCAGGGGGTGGCGTCCACATCTTCGTAGCTGGCGCCAATGCCCAGGGTGGTGTCGGGGCTGAGGTCGACATCCAATGCAGCGTAGAACGCCCGGTCCTTGCGCTTGGCGATGTCCATGTACGAGCCGCGATCCTGCTGGCTCACCGCCGCACGGCCGCGCACAGTGCCGCTTTCGTTGAGTGGGCCGCCGGTTTCGATGTCAGTACGGTAGTTATCCCAGGTGCCGGCAGACAACGACAAGCTGGTGGTCGGCTTGGCCTGGGGCCGCTTGCGCACGAAGTTCACCGCACCACTGGCGGTGCCGGCGCCCTTTAGCATGCCAGCCGCGCCCTTGAGCACTTCCACCCGGTCATAGATCGCCATGTTGGCGCTGAAACTGTCGGCCTGGGCGTAGTCCTTGCCCATGTCCAGCGGTACGCCGTCGTACTGGTACTGGCCGAGCATCTTGAAACCACGGGAGTAGAAATACTTGCCGCCCATGGGGGATTCGTAGGTGGTGATGCCTGGCGTGCGTTCCATCACGTCGTCGATGGTGGCGACGTTTTGGTCGTCCATCAATTGGCGGGTCATCACGCTCACCGATTGCGGCGTTTCCCGCAGGCTGTGTTCGCCTTTGCCGATGGTCACCGCGCCGGTGGTGTAGGAACCGGTGCCCTCGGTGGTGGTGCCCAAGCGGTCGCCGGTAATGGTGGTGGCGCCCAGGTTAAGCGCGCCGGTGTCGGCCACTTGTGGCAGCAGCACCCACGTGCTGTCACCCCCGCGCTGGGCTTGCAGGCCCTGGCCGCGCAGCAGCTGGGCGAGGGCTTGCTCGCGGTCAAGGCTGCCACTCAGGCCCGGGCTGCTCTTGCCGGCGACGCTGTTGGCGTCGTACGACAGGCTGACGCCGGCCTGGCGGGCAAACTGGTCAAGGGCGCTGGCCAGGGAGCCTGGGCTGATGTGCCAGTCGCGGGCTTGGGTATCACTGGCTGGGTCGGCCATCACGGCCAGGGGCAGGGCGCCGCCGCTCAGGCAGGCGCCAAGCAGGGCGGCCTGCACCGCGCGCTTGAGGGGGGAACGGGGGGAAGGGAACGCTTGCATGACCGCGGGATGCTCCTGAAGGAAGTGAACAGAACGGCCTGTTGATCGACCTTTCCTTACAGGTCGAGCGGCAATGAGAATTCACCTCATTTATTTTCGATTTATTTAAACCCTGGGTGTGACGGTGACCCAATAGCGGCTGCGGTAGGTGATGTCGACGTTGAGCGCTTGCGCCACCAGGCCCAGTACCTGATCGGTATCGTCCAGTTGATAGGTGCCCGACACCCGCAGCCCGGCGACCGCTTCACTGCAACGCAGCAGGCCGTTGCGGTAGCGACCCAGCTCGGCGAGGAAGTCATCCAGGCGCATGTTGTGGGCGCTGATCACGCCGTCGCTCCAGGCCCAAGGGTCCAGGCCGTTGGCGAGGGCGGGGCGGATGCCGCTGCGCTCGAACAGGACCTGCTCACCAGGCTTGATCAACTGGCGTGCGGTGGCATCTTGTCGGTCGGTAAACAGCGCCACCGTGCCATTTTGTACGGCCAGCATTGTGCCCTGGGTTTCTTCGCGTACCAGCAGGCGTGCGCTCAAGGTGTGTAAATAACCGTCGCGGGTCTGAACCCAGAAAGGGCGACTGTCGGCGCCGGTATTGACCAGTATTTCACCTTGGCGCAGGTGCACCAGGCGTCGCTCGGCGTTGAACGCTGTGTCGAAGGCACTGGCGCTATTGAGTTGGATCTTGCTGGCGTCATTGAGCGCCACCCAGCGTCGTTCACCGGTGACGGTGCGGTAGTCGGCCATCATGGCGGGCAGGGGCGTGTAGTCGCGGCCCCACCATGCCAGGCCTGCGGCACCGGCAACCAGCCCGAGCAGTTTCAGGCTTTCACGGCGACCGATGCGTTGCCGCGCGCCGTTCAAGGCATGGCGCCCGACCTGAGCCGGCAAGTGGTTGAAATCATCATTCATGGTCGCCACTCGCTGCCACACCTGCTGGTGCTCAGCGCTGGACTGCAGCCAGCGTTCAAATGCGGCAGTGCTGGCATCGTCGGCCACGTTGAAGCGCAGCTTGATCATCCACTCAATGGCCTGGTCCACCAGGCGCGGATCAGCATTCGGCATAACGCAACCGATAGCAGGCGTGCAGTGCTTTGGACAGGTCGCGCTCCACCGTGGCTTTGGACACCCCCAGGCGCAGGGCGATCTGCGCGCAGGTCAGGCCATCCAGCTGCGCCAGCAGAAAGGCTTCGCGCACCCGTGGCTTGAGTTGGTCGAGCAGGCGGTCGATGCGCTCCAGGCTGTCGAGGATCAGCAGCCGGGTTTCCTCCGACGGCACCTCGACCTGCGGGAAGTGCGCAAGGCTGTCGAGGTAGGCGCGCTCCAGTTCACGGCGACGGTACTGATCAATCATCAGACTGCGGGCGATGCTGCTCAGGTAGGCCCGAGGTTGTAAAAGACGCTGCTGCTTGCGCGCATTGAGCAGGCGCACAAAGGTTTCTTGCGCAAGGTCAGCGGCATGCTCGCGGCACCCAGTGCGCCGGCTCAACCACCCGCGCAGCCAAGCGTGGTGGGCATGGTAAAGCTGGCCGATGGCGGTATGGTCCAGTGGGTGATCGCTCGACATGGGCATCCTGGCGCAACAGTCTTAATTGATAATGTTTCGCATTCTAGACGTTGGCTGTGGCAATGGGCAATTACCGGCGAGCAATGTATCCAGCACAATTTTTTGTTCGTCCCGCAGACGCTGATTAATCTGCAGGCTTTTCCCGGTGGAGCGCTCGAACATGGTCGACCTTGCAACCCTGGCGGTTTTTTCCGGTGCTGTGTTGCTGTTGCTGCTATCGCCGGGGCCGAACATGGCCTTTGTAATCAGCCAGGGCGTGACTTATGGCTGGCGAGGTGGGCTTGCATCCGCCTTGGGCATCGCCGTGGCCGACCTGTTGTTGACCGTATTGACCGCCACAGGAGTGACAGCGCTGGTCGCCAGTTGGCCGCCGTCCTTTGACCTGATCCGGTATGCAGGGGTGGTCTATTTGCTGTGGCTGGTGTTCAAGACTTTGCAGAAGAAACCGGGGCTGGACACGGCCGGCGTCAACCGTGTGCCTTTGGCGCGGGTGTTCCTGCAAGCCATGTTCAACAGCCTGCTCAACCCTAAGGCGTTGCTGTTCTTTGTGGTGTTCTTGCCGCAGTTCGTAAGGCCGCAGGCCGGTTCCATTGCCGTGCAGCTGATGGTGCTCGGCGGTGTCCTGACGCTGATCGCAGCCCTGTTTCATGGCGTGCTGGGGTGTTTTGGCGGTGCGTTGAGCCGGTTCTTTGCCCGACGCTCGAACAGTGCCTGGCTACAGAAGTGGGGGCTGGCGACAGTGTTGACGGTGTTGGCCGTACGATTGGCGCTGATGTCGCGTCCAGGCTGACCGTGGGGGAACTGTGCCAAGCCCGCAATCCCCTGTGGGAGCGGGCTTGCCCGCGAAGGCGGCGTGTCAGTCGGTAGAAATGCTGGCTGACCCACAGCTTTCGCAGGCAAGCCAGCTCCCACCTGGGTTTTGTGTCAGGCCTGGAAACTGAGTGCACCACCAGACCCCTGTGGTCAGCCCAGGCGTGCCGCTGCCCGAGCGACGATTTCGCCGCGGGTCTTGCGCGATTCTGCGGTGCGTTTGCGCGCTTCTTCCAGCACATGCAGCGGTGCGGTCTGCGGGCTGCCGGAGTCGAATGGCGGCGCCGGCGCGTATTCGATCTGCAACTGCACCAACTGGGCCGCCGCTTCGCTGTACAACTCCGCCGCCAGGCTCAGGGCAAAGTCGATACCGGCCGTAATGCCGCCACCGGTCAACAGGTTACCGTCACGCACCACACGGTCCTGCACCGGGATCGCGCCGAGCGGGGCGAGCATGTCGTGGTAGGCCCAGTGGGTCGTCGCCTTGCGCCCGCGCAGCAAGCCTGCCGCGCCCAGCACCAGTGAACCGGTGCACACCGAGGTGACGTAGCGTGCGGTTTCAGCCTGCAGCGTGAGGAAGTCCAGGGTCTGCGGGTCTTCCATCAACGCACCCACGCCAGAACCGCCGGGTACGCAGATCACGTCCAACGCAGGGCAGTCGGCATAGGTCATGGTCGGGGTGAACACCAGCCCGGTGCTGGAGGTGACCGGTTCCAGGTCTTTCCACACCAAGTGCAATTTCACGTCCGGCAGCGAGCCCAGTACGTCGTAGGGGCCGGTCAGGTCCAGTTGCTGGATACCAGGGAACAACACAAAGCCGATCTGCAAGGTCACCAATAGCGCTCCGATAAAGGGGTGGACGGCGTCACTCTAGAGGCCTAGGCTTTGGCGAATACGCCATTGAACCCACAAATCACGCCAATCATGCCCAGAATCGTCCACGTCCTCGCTTTCGATAACGCCCAGGTGCTCGACGTAACTGGGCCGCTGCAGGTGTTTGCTTCCACCAACGACTTGGCGCGCCAGCGTGGTGAGCCGTTGCCGTATGCCGTCTCGGTCATCGCCGCACAAGCGGAGCCGGTGATGACCTCGGCGGGCCTGGCGCTGTTGGCCGAGCCGCTGCCAGCCGCCGACACGCCGTGCGACACCTTGGTGATCGCTGGCGGCTGGGGTGTATACGGCGCCGCCGAAGACCTGGCCTTGGTGGAGTGGGTGCGTGAAAAAGCCCGACACACCCGACGCATGACGTCAGTGTGCACCGGCGCTTTTTTGCTCGCCGCCAGCGGCATGCTCGACGGCCGCCGGGTGGCCACTCACTGGACGCGCTGCGAAGAATTGGCGCGCAAGTTCCCCTCGCTGACGGTGGAGGCCAACCCGATCTTTATCCAGCAAGGCAGCGTATGGACTTCAGCCGGGGTCACCGCCGGTATCGACCTGTGCCTGGCCTTGGTGGAAGAAGACCTCGGTAGCGCCGTGGCCCTGGAAGTGGCGCGGCACCTGGTGGTGTTTCTCAAGCGCCCCGGCGGCCAGTCGCAATTCAGCGTGACCCTGTCGCTGCAACAGGGCGACAGCCGCTTCACCGAGCTGCATGCCTGGATCGCCGAACACCTGACGTTGGATTTGAATATTGCGACCCTGGCCGCTCAGGCCGGCATGAGCGAACGCAGTTTTGTACGCCACTACCGCGCCGAAACCGGCCAGACGCCCGCGCGTGCCGTTGAACTGATCCGCGTCGAAACAGCGCGGCGGCAATTGGCTGACAGCAACGCCTCGATCAAACGCATCGCCGTGCAGTGCGGTTTTGGCTGTGAAGAAACCTTGCGTCGCAGCTTTCTGCGCGCCTTGTCGGTAACGCCCCAGGCCTACCGCGAACGCTTTTCACCGAGCAATTCCAGCAGCGCATCCAGTGTGGCTTGAGGTGCTTCCTGAGGGATATTGTGGCCGACGCCGGGCAACACCTGGCGTCGATAGAAACCGCTGAATTGCCCTATATCATCATCTTCCTCGGCGGGCGGGCCCACCCCATCATCGGCGCCACACAGTGAAATGCTCGGCACCGAAATCGGCGGTTGCAGCGCCAAAGCCTGCTCAATGGCTTCCAGCGCAGGGTCGCCTGGCGCGTACATAAAGCGGTGGCGATAAGAGTGAATCACCACGTCGACAAAGTCCGGGTTATCGAATGACGGCGCCGTTTGCCCAAACAGTCCCGGCCCCTCAGCCCATGACGGCGACCACAGTGACCATAACAACTCACATAACCCACGGCGATTGGCGGTCAAACCGTCCACGCCGCGTTGGGTATGAAAGTAATACTGGTACCACAAGCGATGCTCCGTCTCGGGCGCCCGAGGTTTCAGCGACTTGGCGATATCCTGGATGTTGTAGCCGTCTCCCGTCACCAACCCAAGCACCCGCTGCGGCCACAGCGCCGCGACGATACACGCCGCGCGCCCGCCCCAGTCATACCCGGCCAGCGTTGCCTGGGGGATCGACAGCGCATTCATGAAGTCAAGCAAGTCCTTGGCCAACGCCGCCTGCTGCCCCGAGCGCATCACCTGCGCGTTGATAAACCGCGTCGGGCCATAACCGCGCAGGTACGGCACCAACACCCGATAGCCGTGCTCGGCAAGCACCGGCGCAATCGCGTCGTAACCACGCGGGTCGTAGGGGAAACCGTGCAGCAGGATCACGGGCGCTCCGTCGCCGGGGCCGTGGGCTTCATACGCCACGTCGAGCATGGAGGTGCGTACGTAGAGCAGCGGAGCGGTTGTGGTCATGGGAGGGCTTATTGGCTGGCCAGAGGTGTGGAAAACTCTAGACGATTGTGAGGACTGGCATGGGCTTCCTGTTTGATTACTTGTGGCGAGGGAGCTTGCTCCCGTTGGGCTGCGCAGCGGCCCCAAAAAAGCGGGAGCGCTGCGCACTCAAGCGTAAGCAAGCTCGCTTGCCACAGGTTGCTCTGCTTGTTTTAGGGCTGCCAAGTCGTCTTCTCGCCACTGAGCTTGCGGTCCAGGAAGGTCGCCGCGCTGATCAGCGCCAGATGGCTCAACGCCTGGGGTGTGTTGCCCAGGTGGCGGGCCTGGCTGTCGAACTCTTCAGCGTACAGTCCCAAAGGGTTGGCGTAGCGCAGCAGTTGTTCGAATTCCAGGTGGGCTTTTTCCACTTGGCCGGCGCGGGCCAGGCATTCGACGTACCAGAACGAGCAGGCGGCAAACGCGCCTTCGGTGCCTTGCAGGCCGTCGATCTGGCTGTCGTCGTTGCGGTAGCGATAGACCATGCCGTCGCGTACCAGGCTTTTCTGGATGGCTTCCAGGGTCGAGAGCCAGCGTGGGTCGGTGGCGGCGACGAAACGCACCAGAGGCATCAACAGCATCGAGCCGTCGAGGGCAGTGCTGCCGGTGTGCTGCACAAAGTGGCCGCGCTCTTCGTTCCAGAAGTTGCTCCAGATATCGGCGTAGATCGCTTGGCGGGTTTGGTCCCAACGTGCGAACGGCGCCGGCAGCGAGCGTTTGGAGGCCAGGCGAATGGCCCGGTCCAGCGCCACCCAACACATCAGCCGCGAATGCAGGAAGTGATGCTGCTCGCCGCGCATTTCCCAGATGCCGACGTCTTTGGTGTTCCAGATCTCGCAGACCTGGTCGGCGACTTCCACGGTGTGTTTCCAGCCCTCGTGGGAGATGGCTTCGCCGTACTTGTTAACTAGGTACACCGCGTCCATCAACTCGCCGTAGATGTCCAGCTGGATCTGATCAAACGCCTCGTTACCGATGCGCACCGGCTTAGCGCCACCATGGCCTTGGAAGTGATCGAGCTCGGCTTCCGGCAACTCTTGGCGACCGTCGATGCCGTAAAGAATGTTGATCTTGGTCGGCTGCCCACAGCAGTCGCTGACCCGGCCCTTGAGCCAGCGCATGTAGGCGTTGGCCTCTTCGATAAAACCCAGTCGCATAAACGCGTAGACGGTAAACGAGGCGTCGCGGATCCAGGTGTAGCGGTAGTCCCAATTGCGTTCGCCGCCGGGTGTTTCTGGCAGGCCGAAAGTAGCGGCGGCGATGATTGCGCCGTGTTTGCGTGAGGTCAAAAGCTTCAGGGCCAGCGCCGAGCGGTTAACCATCTCGCGCCAGCGCCCGCGGTAGTTTGACTGCGCGATCCAGCCGCGCCAGAACTTCAAGGTATGGGCCAGCGCCAAGTCAGTGCAACTGCTGTCGACACGTTCGTCATCCTGGCCGCCCAGCACGAATTCGGCGCCTTCTTCCTGATTCAGCGTAAAGCGCGCGACCGCCGCATTGTCCTTGATCTGCAGCGGGTGGCTGCTGGACAAGCGCAGGCCAGGCTGGCCGTCGGCGTTGAAGCACACGGTGCCGTTATCGAGCGCGGCGTGGGTGGGGGTGCGGGCGTAATCATGGCGCACGGCGCAACGCAGGTGAATGTCGGCTTTGCCGCTGACCACCCGCACGCGGCGAATCAGCAAGGGCAGGTCGTCAATCTCTTCACTGATGGTGAGCAGGTCGGTGATCTCCACCACCGCTTCATCGCTGAGCCAGCGGGTTTGCAGCACATTGGTGTCGGGCAGGTAGATCTGCTCGCGCCGGGCGTTGGGCAGGTCTGGGGTGAGCTGGAAAATCCCGGCGTCGGGGGTGTCCAGCAGTGAGCAGAAGAGGGAAGGGCTATCGAATTCCGGCCAGCAGAAAAAATCGATGCTGCCTCTATCGTTGACCAGTGCTGCACTGCGCATATCGCCGATGATGCCGTGGGCATCGATGGCGCTCTGTTGTTCATTGTTCAAATCAACCATTGCCACGAAACTCCGGATAAAGGCTCATGCCGCCATCAATAAACAAGGTGCTGCCGACCACGTAGTCGGAGGCGTCGCTGGCCAGCCACACGACGGCGTTGGCCACGTCTTCCACGTCGCCCACACGGCCGTAGGGGATCAGTTTCAGTAGCTGTTTTTCTGCTGCCCCCTCAGTTGCATCGCGATTGATCGCGGTACGGATAGCGCCCGGCGCAATTCCGTTGATGCGGATGCGCTGCTCGCTGACTTCCTGTGCGAGGGTGCGCATCAACATCTCCACGCCGCCTTTGGAGGCCGCGTAATTCACATGCCCGGCCCAGGGGATAAGCTGGTGCACCGAGCTCATGTGGATGATTTTCCCGGCTGCCCGTGACACGTCTTCGCGCACGCCCTGGCGATTAAAGATACGCACGGCGGCGCGGGCGCAGAGGAACTGGCCGGTGAGGTTGACGCCGATCACTGTGTTCCAGTCGTCGAGGGTCATGTCCACCAGGTTGGCGTCCTTTTGCAGGCCGGAGTTGGCCACAAGGATGTCCAGACGGCCGAAGGCATCAAGGGTCTGGGCGAACAGGTGTTCTACATCAGCTTCTTTAGAGACGTTAGCCCCTATGGCGATGGCCTGGCCGCCGTCGGCATTGATCTGCGCCGCCAAGGCTTCGGCCGGCTCAGCCTGGGAGTTGTAGTTGAGTACTACGGCCGCTCCGGCCTGAGCCAGAGCCTTTGCCGCACCGGCACCGATTCCGGAACTGGCACCCGTCACCAGTGCCACTTGCCGCTCCAACGAAATACGCATTGCCCACCCGACCTTGAATTCGTGAGTTCAAGCAGCTGACTGATGACGGGCAACGGAAGTTCACCGGCGTGAATTTAGCGACTACAACCATGGTGGAAAATGGAATAACAGAACTATAAAAAATAACTATAAGATACTAAAAAACCGCTCAAAAGCGTTTGACAGGGTTTTTTGCCGCGTGTCTTATAGGCACACCTCAACCCGCTCCGTTGGTAGTTCAGCAGTCATCGCGGAGTCACCTATAAGAGATGCCCATGTATCTATCGGCAGTTATAGGGGAACTACCAGAACAGGCGGCTGCTTCTTTAATGCAAAGAGCGCCTAAGTTAATTATTTTCGATTGTGACGGTGTCTTGGTCCAAAGCGAAGAAATCACCCTGTCTGTCTTGATATCCCTGTTAAATGATTATGTACCTGATAATGCAGCACTGGATAAACGGTATTACATCGAGCACTTTCGTGGGCGAAAGATTGCCGAGTGCTTAAGTGAAGTGCAGCAGTTGTTTAAGATTCGACTGCCCGATCATTTTGAGCAGGCATTTAGAGCGCAGGCGCTAAGCGCATTGACGCGTGACTTGAAGGCGACGGATGGAATAGTCGAAGTGCTGGAGGGTTTGCAAGTACCTTATTGTGTAGCGTCCAGCGCGCCACGTAACAAGATAGAGCACTGTTTGCAGCTGACTGGGTTGTTTCCTTATTTCGAAGGGCGAATCTTCAGTTGTTATGAGTTGGGCCGTTGGAAGCCTGACCCTCTGGTGTTTATGACGGCGTGCCAGGCTTATGAAGTCGATGTGAGTGATGCGCTAGTTGTTGAAGACAGTACCGCCGGGATTCAAGCGGCCGTTGCCGCCCATATAAAAGTGTTGGGCTTTGGTCCGGTAGAACGGCATGTAAAGTTGGCCGAGGCTGGGGCACTGCCGTTTGCCGATATGCGCGAATTATTAACCATTATTAATTGATCGATTATTCAGGGAGAAGATGGGGTGAACACACTCGGTTACTTAGAACACCTCAAGCACAATGATCCCACTTCAGAAGTGTGGTGGGATTCATCGCCTAGCGTGTACGCGCCATTTAAACAGTATCTGTTGGACAAGTATCCGGCCGCCGCTACGCCTATCCAACAGTTGATGCCCGACGATTTCACTCAATTCAACGGCTTCAGCAGCGTTACGACTAACCCGCGTCTGGTGACAGCCGCAGTGTTTGAAAAGCCGGAGTACTGGTCCTCACGCTTCAATCTGGACGGCCTGTCTCCCCAGGTATTGCGCAAAAAGCTCTATAACGCCGTCATCGCCGAGGGCGCCGCCGCGCTCCAGCCGTTATGGGTGCTGTCGGGCCAGGTTGAGGGGTGGATTTCTGCCCAGGTCGACCCGGTGGACGTACGTTGCACCGAGCGCATGACAGCCCGCGGGCTGGAGCTGCACCAACTGGCACCTAATGTGATGGTGAAAGTGCCGGGCAGCCTGGAAGGGTTGGCGACTGTCGAGCATCTGGTGGGTAAGGGTGCTTCGGTGAATATCACTTTCTGCTTCACCGTCTCGCAGGTCCAGGCCGGCATTCAGGCCATTGAGCGTGGCCTGGCGGCTGCGCACCGCCACGGTGTCGATACGTCCCACGGCAAATACGTGATCACCTTCATGATCGGGCGCTTTGCCTGCCAGCCCGAGTTCGCCCTGCAAGCCGCAGAGCGTGGCCTGGCGTTGGATCCCGAGGAACTGCGCTGGGCCGAACTGCTGATCTACGAACAAATCCAGGCCCTGGTCTCGGCCTCCAAGGTGCCGGTCAAAACCTTGCTGTCGAGCATCAAGATCGACGTGGACGAACGGGGCAACAAGCACTGCTGGCACCTGGAAAAAACTGGCATGGCTAGCACCTGCTACACGCTTACACCGGACGTGGTGGAGTTTTTGATCGAGCGCGAGAGCCGTGGCAAACCGGTATTGCCTGCCAGCGAGCCGCTGCAGCCACCGCCGGCGACCGTTGCCAAACTGCTGCGCATCGCCTATTTCTGCGAGGCCTACTGCCTTGGCGGCATCGAGCCCTATGACTTCGGCAACCATGAGGCGTTCATCAACGCCTGCAACGAAGCCAACAGCGCGCACCGGCGCCTGGCGGACTACTGCGTGCGCCAGTGCCCGGTGGCATTGCCGTTCAAGGTGTCGCTCAACAGCCTCCTGGCCGCCGAATACGGGGTGGTCGCATGAACAAGATGGTCGGGTTGTGGGCGCACCCACGCTCGCGCTCCACAGTGCTGGAGCGTGTATTTATCGAACGCGGTGACTTTGAAGTCTTCCACGAGCCGTTCGCTCATATGGCGTTTTCTGCGGACTCGGCGATTCCTTCCGATGAGTGGGATCACAGTTTGCCAACGACGTATGCAGGTATAAAAGAACAGCTTATCCAGGCGAAGAAACATACCAACGTTTTCCACAAGGATATGTGCTACCACTGCCTGGATGATTTGAAAGTTGATATGGAGTTTCTCTCCCAGCAACACAACATATTTATCATTCGCGAGCCGGCCAGCAGCATTATCTCTCATCATCGGGTACACCCCGATATGCCGTTGCACGCCATTGGGCATAAGGCCCTGTACGAGATATTTTGCGTGGTCACCAAACTCACGGGGGCAGTGCCTTACGTGATCAATGCGGACGATCTAGCGGCTGATCCCGAACGTGTTATTCGAAAACTGTGCGAACACTTGCAGATAGAGTTCTTGCCCCACGCCCTGACCTGGAAGCGCGAATGCCCGGAACAGTGGAAGACGTGGCGAAGTTGGCATGTGGCGGCAGAAAACAGTAACCATATTGAGTGGCCAAAAAAACAACAGCTCGACATGGCGTTGTTCGAGAAATTCCCGAAATTAAAAACGATGTATGAATACCATCACACGTTTTACGCGCGCATGAACGAATTTTGTCAATAAGGATTGTTGTATGAATAAGTTGATTATTACCGGTGCTGCGAACGGGATAGGCCGAGCAACGTTGGAGCAAGCTATTGAAGATGGGTATTTCGTCATCGCTGCCGACAAAGACGTTGAAAGTTTAAAGCGGCTGCAAAACCGCTACGGCCCAAGTGTCTTGGAAACCCATGTCGCCGACTTTGCGAGCAACGCCGTTATCAAGGACTTTATTCCTGGGTTGTATAAGCGCCACGACACTATTTATGGGTTGGTCAATAATGCCGGGATTTACCACGGTAAAAGTGTGTATGCCTATTCCGAAGAGGAGGTGGATGAAATCCTCAATGTGAACCTCAAGGCGCTGGTCTACCTCTCCAAGGACTTCGCCGAGCACGAAATGAAACACGAGGCCCCCCGAAGCATCGTCAACATCGCGTCGGTGGCAGGCGAGGTGGGCAGCTGTGACGCGCTCTATGGCGCGACCAAAGCGGCAGTGATCGGCCTCACCAAGGCCAACGCCTGGAACTTTGCGCCGTTTGTGCGGGTAAACGCCGTGTCCCCGGCACTGATCCATGACACCGCCATCTACGACACCATTCCCACCTACCGCCGTGACGAGTACGCCCGCCAGGAAGTGCTCAAAACCCCTATCCAGCCTAGCGGTGTTGCCGAGGTGATCCTGCTGCTGGTCGGCGATGCCATGCGCCACATTACCGGCCGGGTCATTCCGGTAGACAACGGAGCCTACCCACGATGAGCCAGGTCATGGCCAAGAAAAAACTGTTGGTGGTGGGCGCGGGCAACCTGTGCCTGCAGATTCTCAAGATCCTGGGGCCCCGCAATCAATTCGAGTTCGTGGTGCTGGGCCGCAATGAGGAGTCGACACTACGCCTGTGCAATCTGGTGGCGCTGTCGTGTGCCCAGTTGGGGCAATACATCGCGATCAAACCGGTGATTGCTGATCTCACGGATATTGGCAAAGTGACGCGGCTGCTGCGCGAAGAGGCGCCGGACCTGCTGGTCAACTGCGCGTCGTTACAGTCGTGGCGGGTGATCACCGGGTTGCCCAAGCTGACCTTCGAGCAACTCGATCAGGCCCAATTCGGCCCATGGTTGCCCATGCACCTGACGCTGGTGCATTGCCTGATGCAAGCGGTGAAGGCCTCGGGCATCGCGGTCAAAACCGTCAATGCGGCTTTCCCGGATGCGGTCAACCCGATCCTGGCCAGGGTGGGGCTGGCGCCGGATATCGGCGTGGGCAATGTGGCCAACCTGATCCCGGCGGTGCGGTCTTCCATCGCCCGGTTGTTGGAATGCGAACCGTCTGACGTGCAGGTGCGGCTGTATACCCAGCACTATTTCAGCCACTTCGTGCCGCGTGGTGGTTTGCCGCCGCGTGCCAGCTATCGGTTGTTGTATGAAGTGCGCAACCGACCTGAGGTGGCTCGGCTGCCGGCAGAAGCGATTTTCTCCACGGTGAAGACCGAGTTCCCGCGTTTGGGCGGCGTTGATGGGCAGTTTCTCACGGCCTGTTCGGCGGTCACGGTGATCGAAGGGCTGTGCTCACTCACCCCGGTGCTGGTGCATGCGCCAGGCCCGCTGGGCCTGCCGGGCGGCTACCCCGTGCGGCTGCACGATGGGCAGATCGAAGTGCAGTTTTCAGATGCCTGCCCGCAGGACGAAGCCGTGCGCATCAATACCATCTGCCAGAGCCAAGACGGCATCGACGAGATCCATTGCGATGGCTCTGTCTCGTTCAACCCTCAGTGCATGGCCGTCATGCAAACGATGTTGGGTTATTCCAAAAGCACCATGTCGATCGAGCAATCCGTCGATTTTGCCCGCGAGTTGGCGAGCAAGTACCTGTCTTTCAAGAATTCAACCTGGTAGGTGTGTGATGAGTCAAACCTCGAGGCAAAAACACGACGAAGTCGCCAGTTACGCAACGCAGTATTCAGCGGATTTTGTCGAGCGTTGGGACGAGTTGATCGACTGGGACAAACGCAAAGCCGGGGAGGGCGGTTTTTTTGAAAAACTGCTGCGCGCCCACGGCGTGCAATCGGTAATCGATGTGTCGACCGGCAGCGGCTTTCATGCGGTACAACTCAAGCAGGCGGGTTTTGACGTGGTCGCCACGGACGGCAGCAGCAGCATGCTGACCAAGGCCCGCGCGAACTTTCGTGAACGTGGCTTGGCTATCCAGTCCCATTACCGCGACTGGCTGTCTCTCGACCCCGAGGACCTCGGGCAATTTGACGCGCTGGTGTGCCTGGGCAGCTCGTTGTGCCATGTGTTTACCGCCCGCGAGCGCCTGAACGTGCTGGAAAAATTCAGGGCCCTGCTCAAGCCGGGGGGCTTGCTGATTGTAGATCAACGTAACTTCCTGGCCATTCGTGCGGGCAACTTCAAGGCCAGCGGCAATTACTATTACTGCGGTACCAACGCATCGGTCACTTTGGGCCAGGTCGACGCCCACCTGTGCGAGTTCATCTACACCTTCAACGACTCTGAGCAGTACCGGCTCAAGGTCTACCCGCTGTTGCCGGGGGAACTGGCCACTGAGGTACTGGCGTCCGGGTTTTCGGTGCATGAAAGTTACGGCGATTTCCGGCGTGACTACGACATGATGCATTGCGATTTTGTCATCCACACTGCGCTGGCCGCGTAAGAGAGGCAGCATGAGCACACTTGTACAAAGCAGTCCGCGTACCCTGGACAGCGTGGTGTTGGCGGTGGTGTTGACTGGCTTTGTGGCCAGCACCTATGGGTTTGGGGTTTACCTGTTCGCCAACCTGGTGGTGGACATGCGCCGCGACATCGGCTTCGACTACACCACGGTGGGCTTGATTACCGGCGGCGCACAGGTCGGGTTTCTGCTGTTTTCATCGGTGACCAGTTACATCAGCCGTTACTTCGAAGGCTGGAAGATCAGCCTGGTGTCTACGGTGATGACGTCCCTGGCGCTGCTGGGGTTGAGTCTTAGCGACAGCATCTGGTTGTCCGGCGCGCTATTGATCTTGCTCGGTGGTTGCTCGGCGTCGGTGTATATCCCGCTGGCAGAGATTGTCACCAAGGGCTTCAGCCCTGGCAATCGCTCGCGGGTCATGGGGCTGATTTCCAGTGGCACCAGCTACGGTGTGTTTATCAACGGTTTGCTGGTGTCGTTCCTGACGTTGAATGGCGGTTGGCGTTCTGTCTGGCTAACGGCAGGCCTGATATCTGTAGTCCTGTGTGTGGTCGCTTGGTTTCTGCTGCGCACTATGGCAGCGGGGCAAGGCAGCGAATTTTCCGGCCAGCGTTCGGCAGCCTCCAGTAGCGCGGCCCCTTGGCTGAGCCGTTCGCTTTACCTGACCTGGGCCATCGCCTTTCTCAATGGCATGGCGTTGCTACCGTTCCAGACTTACCTCGCACCGTTTCTTCGCGATGAGCTGGGCGTGTCGGTACAGGACGCCGGCTTCATCTGGACCACCCTCGGCGCCGTGGGCATGGCCTCGGGCTTCCTGGTGGGATGGATTGCCGACAAGGTCGGCGTGCGCGCGTCCCTGGCGATGTGTTTCTTGAGCGCTGGCTTGGCGGCCACGCTGGTGTACAGCTTCAACAGTCTGCCGTTGTTCTACTTGGCCGCATTTTTGTTCGCGCTGGCGTTTTACCCGATCTTCGGGCTCGTCCCCAGCTACATCGGGCAAATCGTGCCGGTCAGTCGCCTGACCCAGGCCTTTGGCATTGCCAACGTGTTGATCGGCTTGGGTGGGGTGTGCGGCAACTTTCTGGGTGGGTATTCCAAGGACCTGACGGGCTCGTTTTCGACGGTGTATTGGGTGGTTGCGCTGTTGCTGTTCGTGCAGTGCGTGATGGTGTTCATGTTGGGTAAGCAGCCAGTTTCAGCAATGGAGAGTGTGCGGCCATGAGTTATTTTCCAGACAGTACACACCGGAATCTGCATGCATTTGCGTTCAGTCATTCAAGTGCAACCCACACACGAATGAAGCAAACACCCAGGGTCATCTGGATGACTGGCATTTCTGCTTCCGGCAAGTCGACGATTGCTGATGCACTGGACATTGCCCTGCAGCAACAAGGAAGGTTCACCTGCATTATCGACGGCGACTCAGTGCGCGGCGGGCTCTGCCGAGACCTGGGTTTTACCGACGGTGACCGCGATGAAAATATCCGCCGGGTCGCCGAGGTGGCGCGGCTGATGCTGGACACCGGGCTGATCGTGATCGTAGCGTTGATCTCGCCTTCATCGGCCAGCCGGCATTACGCGCGCTCAATTATCGGCAACGCGTCGTTTATTGAAGTGCACGTCGATGCACCGCTGGAAACTGCCGAACACCGTGACCCCAAGGGCTTATATAAAAAGGCCCGGTCGGGCTTGCTCAAAAACTTCACCGGTATCGACTCGCACTATGACGTGCCTGTCTTTCCTGAAGTGCATCTAAATACCCAGGTGCTTTCAGTTGAACAGTCGGTCGTCGCTATCTTGGAGCGGATGGCACGCTGCGATGATCCTACTGAGCCGTTGGTCTTCGCGTGAAGTAGGGCAGTATTTGTAACTCCAGAAAACAAGGTACTCTGCGTCATTGCATGGGTATCACGTTTTTTCTGGAGCACGCATGACGCATTTTACGGGCACTGCAAAGTCGATTCGCTTGATTGGCGGGGCTCGGGTATTGGACTTTATCAACACCACTAATGGGCGTCGTCCCGGCACGGCGCTCAAAATCGTTGAGGAGCGGCTCACCAGTTTCCAGTTTTTCTTTGAATGGGCGCTGCACGCTTCATTGGTCTCGGCTCAAGAGTTTGAGGCCTATAGGTCGATGGTGTTCGAGTCACCTATTTCCTACCAGCCCGACCTGGACGCGATTATCGCGTTCAGGGAGCGTGTGTACGGCGTTTTCTACACGTTGTCGTTGCGCCAGCCGGCTGCCGATGAGGCTTTAGAGCAGATCAATCGGGTCTTTCAGCAAGGCGTTACTTGGCGCGTGCTGCATTCGGTCGAGGGGGCGCCGGCGTGGGGCTGGAAGACGTGCGCAAGCGCGCAGGAGTTGACGGCAATGCTGTTGGGGCGGCTCGCGATCGAGGCGACGCAGCTGCTAGTGTCCGGCGATCTGCCTGCGCTGCGCAGTTGCAGCTGCACGGATTGCGACTGGGTGTTCCTGGATATTTCCAAGAACAAACAACGCAAATGGTGCCAGATGAGCGTTTGCGGCAGCCGCGAGAAACTCAGCCGCCTCAAACAGCTGTCCAGGGCCGACCGTTAGCAATTGCTCCACTTAATAGGAAGCATTACTATTCACGCCCCGCCTCCCCAGTGCTCCCGCGATGATCCCTCAGCCGCCCCGCAGAACAGGCTTTTTCGAGCATTACGAAGAGTTGATCCGCACCTGGACGCGCCGCCTGAGAAACCGTCAGCAGGCCGAAGACCTGGCTCACGATACTTTTTTGCGGGTGCTGGAGGCCAAGTCCGAGCAGGTTGAACAACCGCGTGCCTACCTGCATCAGACCGCACGCAACATCGCAGTAGATGCCTACCGTCGTGAAGACCGGCGTGAGGCTATCGAGCGGGAAGTCGCAGATCTGACGCCCCCCAGCGGCGACCCGGAGCATTTCATGCACGCGATCCAATTGGCGGACTCCATCGAGCAAGCCTTGGCCGAGTTACCGCTCAACTGCCGCAGGATTTTCATCTGGCAGAAGATCGAGGGGCTGACCCAGCAAGAGATCGCCGACCGCCTGGGCTTGTCCAAGAACATGGTGGAAAAGTATATGATCCGCACCCTGCGGCATCTGCGTGACCGCCTGGATGCGTTGGCCCCATGACCCATGCCCGCTTTGAAACAGGACCTTCCATGATGGATAGCCGTGTACGCGACGAAGCCGCGCAGTGGTTTGTACGCCTGCAAGACGCCGAACTGAGCGCCGCCGAGCGCCAGCAGTTCGATGCGTGGCGTCATGAACAGCCTCAACATCAATATGAGTTCGATGTGCTGCAGGGCTTGTGGAACGCCACGGATGGGCTGCCCAAAGCGCGTTTACAAGCATTGTGCGAGGCACCGGCCGAGCGTCCCAAACGGCGTGTCGTATTGCGCTACGCAGTGGCGGCCAGTGGGGTGGCGGTCGCCCTGGGGTTGGGCCTGTTCAGCGGCCTCAATCACCCCAAGCCCTACAGCGCCGAATTCAGCACGCGCCTGGGCGAGCATCGTCAAGTCACATTGCCGGACGGTTCGATGATGGACCTCAACAGCCGCAGCGTGGTGGCGGTGCGCTACGACAGCGGCCGGCGTGGCGTAGAGCTCAAGCAGGGCGAGGCGATGTTCAGCGTCGAGCACGATACCAGTCGGCCCTTTGTGGTCGCAGCCGGGGCTGGGCAGGTGACGGTCACCGGCACGCGTTTCGACGTACGCCGCGATGAAGAGCAGACCCGCGTGGTGGTCGAGGCGGGCACGGTGAAGGTGCAGGGGCAGTCACCGGAAAAAGTCGTGACACTGACAGCCGGCCTGGGCACCCATGTGGACAGCCAGGGCCAAGTGGCGGCTTCCTACGCGGTAAACGCCGAGGAGCTGACCGCCTGGCGTACCGGCAAACTGGTGTTCAACAACGCTTTGCTGGGGGAAGTGGCGCGGGAAGTCTCGCGCTATCGCGAGCATCCGCTGCGGGTCAGCACGGGGGCCGTGAGCAACCTGCGCTTGACCAGTGTGTTCAAGGCCAACGACACCGATGCCTTGCTCAAAGCCTTGCCGCACATTCTGCCGGTGGCCCTGCGCACCTTGCCGGACGGCAGCCAGGAAATTATTTCGCGCTGAGATTCAGGTTTTTTTCGAGTTCTTCGTCTTCCCCTGCAACTGCAACTGGCTTGCATTAACGGCCGCACGTAATTGCGATCACAGGACAAGGTTCGACGTGAAAAAACTCGCTCTTAACAACAATAAAATCTCCCGCTGGGCTCCGCTGGCCTTGGCGCTCGCGGTCAGTGCCGCAATGCCTAAGGCCTACGCTGCCGACACCATTCATATCAACGCCCAGCCCCTCGGTGCGGCGTTGAGCCAACTGGGCCAGCAGACCTCCCTGCAAGTGTTCTTCAGCCCTGACCTGGTCGCGGGCAAGCAAGCGCCCGCCGTCGACGGCAATCTTTCACCGGAACAAGCCCTGCGCCAATTGCTGCAAGGCAGCGGCCTGGATTATCAGATCGACGCGGGCAACGTGACCTTACGCTCGCTGAGCAGCGGCAGCGGCGAAGCTGGCGCGCCGCTGGAACTGGGTGCCACCGACATCAAGGTCGTCGGCGACTGGCTCGGCGATGCCAATGCCGAAGTGGTGCAGAACCACCCCGGCGCCCGCACGGTGATCCGCCGCGAAGCCATGGTGGAGCAGGGCGCCATGAATGTTGGCGATGTGCTGCGCCGGGTTCCGGGTGTGCAGGTGCAAGAGTCCAACGGCACCGGCGGCAGCGATATTTCACTCAATGTGGGCGTACGTGGCCTGACATCGCGCCTGTCGCCGCGCTCCACCGTTCTGATCGACGGCGTGCCGGCGGCGTTCGCGCCCTACGGCCAGCCGCAACTGTCGATGGCGCCCATCTCGGCTGGCAACCTCGAAAGCATCGACGTGGTCCGTGGCGCCGGCTCCGTGCGCTACGGGCCACAAAACGTTGGCGGCGTGATCAACTTCGTCACCCGTGCGATTCCCGAGAAATTTTCCGGCGAAGTCGGCACGACCCTGCAAACCTCAGCCCACGGTGGTTGGAAGCACGTCGATAACGCATTTATCGGGGGGACTGCCGACAACGGCATTGGCGTCGCACTGCTGTATTCCGGGGTCAATGGCAACGGCTACCGCAACAGCAACCACTCCAACGATATCGACGACGTGATCCTCAAGACCCACTGGGCCCCGACCGATCAAGACGACTTCTCGCTGAACTTCCATTACTACGATGCCAGTGCCGACATGCCCGGGGGCCTGACCCAGCAGCAGTTCGACGCCAACCCCTACCAGTCGGTGCGTGACTGGGACAATTTCAGTGGCCGCCGCAAGGATGTGTCCTTCAAGTACATCCGCCAGATTGACGACCGTACCCAGGCCGAAGTGCTGACTTACTATTCCGATAGCTTCCGTGGCAGCACTATCGCCAACCGTGATCTGCTGACAATCGGCTCGTACCCGCGCACCTACTACACCTTCGGCATCGAGCCACGGGTGTCCCATGTGTTTGATATAGGCCCCAGCACCCAGGAAGTCAGTGTCGGCTATCGCTACCTCAAGGAAGGCATGCACGAGCAGGCCACTATGCTGGGCTTGATCAACAACGTCCCCACCCCAGACGGCCTCAGCGACGGTCATGTCTACCAGGACCGCACCGGCGGCACCGAGGCCAATGCGTTCTATATCGACAACAAGATCGATATCGGCAAATGGACGATCACCCCAGGCATCCGCTTCGAAGATATCCGCACCGAATGGCACGACCGCCCGGTTATTTCTCAGACGGGCACCCGCACCACCGAAAAACGCCGCGAAGTGCACAACAACGAACCGCTGCCGGCCTTGAGCGTGATGTATCACCTCTCGGACGCCTGGAAGCTGTTCGCCAACTACGAGACCTCGTTTGGCAGCCTGCAATACTTCCAGTTGGGCCAGGGCGGCACGGGCGACCAAACCGCCAACGGTCTGACCCCGGAAAAAGCCAAGACCTACGAAGTGGGTACGCGCTATAACGACAACGTATGGGGCGGCGAGCTGACGTTCTTCTACATCGACTTCGCGGATGAGCTGCAATACGTCAGCAACGCTGTGGGTTGGACCAACCTTGGCGCCACCAAGCACCAGGGGATCGAAGCCTCGGCCCACTACGACCTGTCGAACCTCGACCCGCGTCTCGACGGCCTGACCGCCAACGCGGGGTTTACTTACACCAAGGCTACCTCCGAGGGTGACGTACCCTTTAAAGGCCGTGACCTACCGCTGTATTCCCGTGAAGTGGCGACCTTGGGCCTGCGCTACGACATCAACCACTGGACCCACAACCTCGACGTCTACGCCCAGTCGGGCCAGCATGCGCCAGGTACCGGTACCACTTACATCACCGACGGCACCGCCGACGGTCGATATGGTGATATACCCGGTTATGTCTCAGTCAACGTGCGCAGTGGTTATGACTTTGGCGAGCAACTGTCCAACCTGAAACTGGGCGTTGGTGTGAAAAACGTTTTCGATCAGCAGCACTACACGCGCTCCAGTGACAATAACTCAGGGCTTTACCTGGGCGAGCCACGGACATTTTTCGTACAAGCCAGTGTCGGATTCTGACCTGCAACTGAAACCGAAAAATCGCAGCACAATGCTGCGATTTTTTTTTGCGCGACGATCCAACCTCCTACTCTGTACTCGGCAATTTAGCCCGGCCTCAGGAACTGAATCAGACGGGGCGCCACACAGAGGTTGCCTGCATTCATTCGCCTGAAACGGCATTGGATAAGCAGGTGACCCCTGAAGCAAAGCCGGACTGGAGATTCAAATGTCAGTATCAGCCCTCGAAAAACACATGCCCAGCGCACCCCCGCGTACGCCTCCCCACCAAGCCGAACACAAAAATAATGATGCTTCCCCTGCAGTAGCGAGTGCGCGCAATGCCGGCCCACTCAGTTTCAGTTCGGGCGATAAACCCGCCAAAGTGATGGGCCAACATGCCGCAATCACTCAAGCACGCCTCGACGGCAATACGTCCCATGGCAACAGCCGCCACTCATCGGATGCCGGCTCGCAGGGGATGTTCGGCCAACTCAAGCAGAGCGTGAAGGGTTGGTGCGGTGGGCAGCGGCCACCGTGCCCGCCACCGCCATGCAATACCAAGCCACCGTGCCCGCCACCGCCATGCAAGCCCAAGCCGCCGTGCCCACCACCGCCATGCGACACCAAACCGCCGTGCCCGCCACCGCCATGCAAGCCCAAGCCGCCGTGCCCACCACCGCCATGCGACACCAAACCGCCGTGCCCGCCACCGCCATGCAAGCCCAAGCCACCGTGCCCGCCGCCGCCATGCAGTACCAAGCCACCGAAGCCCTGCAAGCCATCCAGGCCTGAGCCCTGTAAGCCCGATCCCTGCTACTCGGACAAACAAAGGGACGACCTGATACGCCAATTGCTCGATAACTTCGATGCGTTCAAAAAACCGGGCACCTCGTACATTACAACCGACAACATTTCGGACATGGCCAGCAAGCCCTTGACCGGTAATCATCAGCAGAATCGGAATATCCTTCTCGCTCGTGAGTTGATGAAACACCCGGAGGTCATCAATGCAATTGATCGACACAGCACTACCGGTGCGCTGGATGGTGTGATTGATCGCAGGAAAATCGAAATGACCCTCGGCAGTCAAAGTCCTCTGAAATACCTGGACGACAATAAACTGGCCGGTGAGATGCTCAAGCACTTCAGTGCATTGCAAGATCCCGATAACCCGGATTACATCAACACCGACAAACTGCGTGGCATCGCCCAATGGCCTACTGACGACCCGGTTCACGGCCATCTCGCCTGGATTGCACAGGAACTTCTTAAGCGTTCCGACACGTTGGCGTCGGCGGACGGTGGTGACCGCTGGGGTAAAGACGGTTGGATTCATAAGGATACGCTGCGCTATATGGCTCATTGATACAGCCACGCCGCAGAATCATTCATTGATCTGGGAAATCGCCGCAGGACGGGCGATTTCCTTTGGGGGCATTATGACGACGTCTTCTCTGAACGCTCGCCAGCCAGAGTATCGGCAGCTCGCCAGCACGCAGAGCCATCGTGAAGTACCCGCGGCCACTCGGGAAAAAGAGGCGAGCCCGCAACACCATGCTTGCGAAATCCAGCGGATGAAGGAATTCGCCGGTCGGCAGCGGTTCCAGGCGCCAGTCGCCGATGATTTTACCCGCGGCTTGCTGCCACCAGGGCAGGGCAAGCTTGATGAATCCCGATCACCATTACCGATGCGTCGCACACTCGCGTCAGTGATCCTGGGATTAAGGAGCCTGTGCACTTAGCAGCGGGCTGACGAACCTCATGTGCCGAATGCCTTCAAACAAGATTGATTCAGGCACCGTGCCATAACCGTTTACATACTGTCATTGCTCGGCACTCGCTACTCGGAACTTTTGCATTTGATCCGCCACATATCGAGGGCGCGCTTCACTGGAGTCTGCTGAGTGACTTCGGCCATTTTTTCGTGGTTTCCAGATAAGCGTGTATACGGAAATGGCTGGAGATGAAGTATGACAATTAACGGTGTAACACCTCTTGGAGTACCTGGGGTTAGAGGGGGGATAGATGAGCGTGCAATGCCAGCAACGCCCATTATCCAAAGACCTTGCGATGACCAACGTATTTCGTGGGAGGTGCAGCCAAAGCGGCGTGTGCCCGGTCGCGAGGCCTTGTCTTCGCTACGCTACCAAGCGCTGCAAATGACGCCGGTTATCCGCGCGAATACCACGCCGCCCGGCCAGCACTCGACGGACAGGCAGCTGGCGAGTGAGCTGGACAAGAGCTTCGGTGAGCTGCATTCCTTTTTGAGTGATGGACGCTTGACGCAATCCTCTCTGCGCAGAATCGCTGCACAAGAGTTGTTGGGAGATTAGCGTGCGGGACCGCATTATCCTGGTGGTCAGGGAGATTCTTAAACGCCCACAATTGAACGACGCGATTATTGATTTCGAGGGATTTATCACTCGCGACAGCCTAAGGGCCGCCGCGTCAGCATTACCGGGCAACAGTTCTCACAGCGCCTTCAGCCAGGACCCATTTCATGGGCAGTGCAACGCCAAAGTCGTGATGGCGCTGCAAGGCTATTTCAAGCAGTTAAAGGACACGACCAAAGATCGGAAAGGTTTTTTCGAAGCGCTGGAGTACGTGGAAATCACCCTGCTCAGAAGGGTGATGAGTGACCCGGACGAGACCGATCACCAAGGTCAGCCAAAATTAGAGCCGATGACCGGGCTGCCCGAAAAAAAATACAGCGAACACTGTGTGTACACGGCCAAAAACATCATCGAGAGGCCGGGGCTATTAAGGTCACTGGAGTGCGCCAACGCCCCCCGGCTGTTTGGCCGACCCCGGCATAAAGGGTGGCTAAGCAATAAAAGCCTGGAGCGCTGGCTTGAACAGTACGCAGTGCATAAAGCCAGGTAGCCAGCGGTATTGAGAGGCGAGTGTGCTACACCTTGAGGATTTTGCCGCTGATGGCGACCGCTGCCAGTAATAACGCGATCAGCACAAAGGCCGTGTTCAGACTGCTGCCGTGGGCAATAAAGCCGATCATCGCCGGGCCCGCAAGGATGCCGGCATACCCCAGGGTCGTGATGGCGGGTACCGCGATATGTTCGGGCATGACCTTTTGCTTGCCGACGGCGGTGTACAACACCGGCACGATATTCGAGCAACCCGCGCCCACCAGGGCATACCCCAACAGAGCGGTTCCCCAGCCCGGAAGCAGCGTGGTGAGCAGCATCCCCGCGGTAGCCAGCGCGCCGCCGATCACGATCACACGGGTGGCGCCGAGACGCCGCACGATGGCATCGCCGGTCAGGCGCCCTGCGGTCATGGTCAGGGCAAACGCGGCGTAGCCCAAGCCGGCGTAGGCTTCATCCAGGTCGCGCTCGGCGCTGAGGAACACTGCGCTCCAATCCAGCACCGCGCCCTCGGCCAGAAACACGATAAAACACAGGCAGCCTATAAACAGCACGACACCGTGGGGTACCGCAAAGGCCGGGCCTGAGCTTTCACTGCCGTAAGGCAACAGGTGCGGCCCTGCCTTGAGCAACGCTGCGGCCATGATCACAATCACCACCAGGGTTGCCTGCAACGGTGACAAACCCAGCCCCAGCAAACCTGCAACCCCCGCCGCGCCAACAATCCCCCCCAGGCTGAACAACCCGTGGAAACCCGACATCATGGTTTTGCCGCTGGCACGCTCGACGATTACCGCTTGCAGGTTGACCGTGGAGTCCACCGCACCTAGGCCGGCGCCAAACAGAAACAACCCGGCGATCAGCAGCGGAATCGAGCTGGCCGTGGCCAGCATCGGCAGGGCCAGACAAATCATGATTGTGCCGACCGTCAGCACACGTCGGCAGCCGTAGCGCGAGGCCAAGCCACCTGCCACGGGCATCGCGATGATCGATCCCACCCCCAGGCATAACAGCAGCAAGCCCAACGTGCCTTCATTGAGTTGCGCGCGAGCCTTGGCGTAAGGCACCAAGGGCGCCCACGCGGCGATGCCGAAACCGGCGATAAAAAACGCGATACGGGTCGACATTTGCTCCAGTCGCCCGGGAACCACGGGCGCTGAGGGGGGGAGTGCAGTCATGAAAAATCCTTGGTCTTGCGTCCAGTGAACGATGTGCGGCGCAACATCCTTGCACATCAGGGCGCAGGGTGCGAGCCGCTGCCCACAACGGGTCTGATCTGTAATACGCTGCCGGACAACTGTGCAAGTAACTGGATGGATTGGCTTCATGAAGATTCTCTGGCAGGTGACGGGATGACACGGTTCTATGATGCGCGAGGCAATATCTATGGGGTCGTCAGCCCTGACGTGCTGCGCCGCCAAGGCATCGACGTGCCGCAGAGTGCCGCCCAAGCAGCGACTGATCGGGCAACATGGGCGCCGGCTGCCGTCGACTCCGAGTGCGGCTGGGGTTCGTTGCCGCGCCCTGCCGATGCCAAGGCGCATCGCTGCGATGGCTTGCTGGTGGGGCCGTTCCAATTCGAGCCGCCGTTTGACCTGCTCATCGTCAACACCGACGGCTCCCTGGCCGAACGCAGTGGCAACGGCTTGACCATTTTTGCCCAGTCGCTCACTGACCTGGGCTTGATGACGGGGGCTTGTGACCTGCGGGTACATCACGACAAGCAAGACGCAAGATCGCCGGTGTCGACCCGGGTTGAGCCCGCCCTATTCGAGCAGGTCGCGGGCTTCTGGCTGGCGCTGGGTGAGCCCGGGTTCGGGCCAGTTGCAGCAGGTGCGCAAGGTGTATCACAGGTATCCCTTGGCGGGACCGACCTCAGCCACGTACGCGAGTTGGCGGCGATAGACCCGCGGTGGACGCACAGTCAGTTTGTACGTGTAGGCAACCCTCATTGCGTGACACTGGTGGAGGATGTGTCGGCCTTACCCGACAACCAGCAGATGCAGCAACCGTCGTTGTTCACACCTTTGAAGGCGATAGCGTTCGCCGCCCCGATGGGTGAGGGGCATCCCTGTGTGGCGGGTGTCAATTTACAGTGGGCCGCCCCGGATTGTGCCAATCGCGTGGTCGCCCGGGTGTTTGAACGAGGGGAGGGCCCAACGGCGTCTTCCGGAACCAGCGCCAGCGCCGTGGCGTGTGCAGCGTGGCGCGCTGGCTGGGTCTGTGCGGGCGATGTCGAGGTGGTCATGCCAGGTGGCACTGCGCCGGTGCGCCTGCATGTTCAGGCCCAAACATTGCTGAGCGTCAGCCTCTTCGGCGCGGCGCGGCCGCAAACATGAACCCCGTTGTATAGCTGATGCCCTGGACATGTATCAGCTATTTCTCTCTTATCAGTAGGAGGTTGGAAAGTTTGTGTAGGGTGTTTCTTTTATTTAGTAAGTGGCACTTTGCTTGAGTTTTTTATTTTGTAAAAGATACTTCCAGCTTCTTCGTAAGAAACTTCTTTTTTATTTTTAGACAGCCGATTTATGCCTGGAATCGCTAAGCTTGTTGGGGTTCAGGCGCTTTTTCTCGACAACTTATTCGGCAAGTCACGGGAGAAAGTTTTCAGTGTAATGAATGATGGCGGGTAATAGCGGATGGATAGCGCGTTTGTATCGTCACGTTTCAAGTTGATGCTCCCCAGTATAAATAATTACTTTCAAGTGCTGGCCTTGAACGGCAGCGAAACCCTTGATCAACCGTTCTTCATCCAGGTGCAATGGGTCAGTGAAGACCCCACCCTGGACCTGGAGGCGTTGCACCATCAACCCGCCTACCTGGATTTTGGCGAAGGAAATGACGGCTTACATGGTCAGGTCTATGCCGTTGGACGAGACAGTCCGGGCCGACGCCTGACTCGATATCACCTCACGTTGGCCCCCCGCCTGGCTAACCTTGCCTATCGCCGAGACCAGCGAATTTTCCAGCAACGCAGTGTGCCGCAGATTATCGCGCACGTACTCGAGCTTCACGGCATCCTGGCCGATGCGTACGTGTTCGAGCTCGGCCCCGTGGTCTATCCCCCGCGCACCTTCTGTGTGCAATACGCGGAGAGCGACCTGCACTTTATCCAGCGACTGTGCGAAGAGGAGGGCATTCACTTCCACTTCCGCCACAGCGCAGACAATCATCTGTTGGTGTTCGGTGATGACCAGACCGTCTTTCAGCGTTTGCCGGCGCAACGCTATTGCCCGGCCGGTGGGCCGCAAGCCGAGACCCAGGTCGTCCAGCGGTTTGACGTGCGCCTCGCTACCCGCAGTCAGCAAACGGTACGCCGTGATTACGACTTCAACCGCCCTTCGGTGTGTCTGCAAGACACGGCGGGTGCCGATTCCGCGCAGCCCCTCGAGGACTATCACTACCCCGCAACATTTGCAGGTCGTGTGCGAGGTCGGCAGCTGGTGCGCCGGAGGCTGGAATGCCATCAACGCGATCGCTTGCGTGCGCTGGGCAAAAGCGACCTGCCGGTATTGCGCAGCGGGCAGTTCCTTGAGTTGCGTGACCATCCAGACGCGTCTTGCAACGATCTTTGGCTGATTACGTCGGTACGCCATGAAGGGTATCAACCGCAGGTATTGGAGGAGGATGCACCTGCGACTGATGTATTTCACGGCTATCGCAATCGCTTTACTGCGACTCCCTGGCAAGCGGTACATCGGCCTTCCCCCAAACATCCCAAACCGATTCTCCATGGCAGCCAGACTGCAACCGTGACCGGGCCTGCGGATGAAGATGTGCACTGTGACGAGTACGGGCGCGTAAAAGTGCGCTTTCACTGGGACCGCCTGGACAGGGCGGATGATAAAAGCAGCTGTTGGGTTCGCGTCGCATCCGGATGGGCCGGTGATGGGTTTGGCGCGACGATGATCCCCCGAGTGGGCATGGAAGTGCTGGTCACGTTTTTAAACGGGGACCCGGACCAGCCGCTGATCAACGGGTGCCTGCCCAACGCACTGCACAGGCCGACCTATCCGTTGCCTCAGCACAAGACCCGTAGCGTACTGCGCAGTCAAAGCTCTCGGGGCGGCGAAGGCTGCAACGAGCTGCATCTCGAAGACCGCCGCGGCGAGGAGCTCATTTACCTGCGCGCACAGCGGGACCTGGAGCAGCACGTGGGCCACGACAGTCGGTTGGACGTGGCGGGCCAGCGACGGGAAACCATCCACGGCTTGAGCACCGTGCACCTTGAAAATGAAGAGCATCATCAAGTCGTCGGTGATCGCAAGGTGATGCTCAAGGCGAACGACCATCTCGATGTGCAGGGCGATAGCCGCACGCAGGTTGGCAAAACGCTGATCATCGAGGCCGGCCAACAGCTGCACCTCAAGGCGGGTGCCAGCCTGGTGATCGACGCGGGGGCGCAATTGAGCCTCAAGGCGGGAGGAGAACACCTGGTGATCCAGGCAGGCGGTATCTTCAGCAGCCGACCCATTACCTTGGGTGGTTCATCAACGGCGATCCGATTGACAGGTTCCCTGGCAGCAGATGTGCCGAAAGTCGCTGCGATACAAGGCACCATCATGGATGTTGCCGGGCAACTGGGGGCGGACTTCTGCCCTGTGTGCGAACGTTGCCGCGAAGGTCAATGTGATCTTCCGGGGAGGGCAGCGTGATGCACAACGTGCCAGGCCAATGGATGGCCCAAGAGCAACAGGCAGGGCACCGTGTGTGTTTGATCCTTGAGGGCAACAATGTAGCGCGTGAGCCCATGCTGGCGGCGCGTGGCTTGGAGCACTATCGCAGTCTCTACGCCGAGACCGGGGTTGCGCAGTTGGCAATGGCAGGTCCGGTTATTCTGCTACTGGATCAGTTGAGTGAGCCCCAGTTGCTCAACCTGCTGCAAGCGCCCCAGACGAATTGGGGGTGGCTGGGCAGTTTGCCAAGCGACGACCTGGAGCCTGTCACTCGACATTGGCGCGACCGGCTGCTGGTGGGAGCGCAAGGCGAGCAGGCGCTCTACCGCTTTCACGATAATCGCACGCTGGCACGTGCGCTGGCGTATCTGAGCCCGTGCAATTGGCCGGCGTTTCTCGGCCCACTGATCAGCGTGTGCTATTGGCACGACAACTCTTGGCGCTGTGACGAAAACCCTGTCCCCGGTGAGTACGCGGTGCCAGAACCAGCGCCTTGGCTAGGCACACCAAACCCCAACGCAGGCGCCATCTTGCACGCCAATATCCTGCGCTATCTGCTGGCCGAACACAGCGAAGACCTGGTGGCATTGGTGGAGTTTCAGGACCCGAAAGTCTGGTTGGTCCAGGTGCTGGAACAGGCTCGAACATGGCAGTGGCGACGGCCCGAACAGTTGGAGTTCCTGGTGGTGCGCAGGTTGCAAGAGGCTACTCGCAGCAGCCTTATCCGATGGCCGCCGACGGTAGGGGAGAGTCCGGAGCAGCACTTTGAACGGGTGGTCGCGCAGTGGGAATCGACGAGGGCGAAGGATGAGTAGGCTAACGTTCAGCGCGTTGGTTGCATTGGTAATGGTGGGGCTGACGGGATGTGTGGGCAAGCCAGTTGATAGCGTTACCTTGGAGGTGGATTTACCGGCGCAGTTTCGGTTTATAGCCAGTGCCAATTACAGCCCGGCAACCGGAGAAACCTGCACATTGCCACATCGTCGATGCAGGAGGCCGGAGCGCAAGATTTTAATCACCCAATACAAACCTGAGGCTGAACGGGTGAGCTTTGACTTGCCGCTGGCGCAAATAATTGAAGGCTGCCCTACGGTTTTAAGCAGTGTGGACTTTGATGTTCGTGCGAAATGGGGGGAGCGGTTTTCGGATATGGATGGAGACCGGGCAGCTATCAGTATTCGCGACCGTTGGGATAACGGTTCCGGGATGCCTGAGTTAGGGGTTCAAACGTTGGTGGGGCGGTGCCATTGGATGTTCCGGACTACAGGTCCGCTGCATGCAATCGTCAAGATTCTGCAGTGTCGCTCGTTGGACGCAATGGGACAGGAGAGGCTTGCAGGAGGTGTGGCGCAGCGAGACCAATTGGCGAGAAAAACGCTCAGGATGGTGTTGGCGCTTAATGATGAGGAACAGCCCTATTTCAACGATAACTGGGTGGTTGTGCCAGGTGGGTGGAAGCGTTGTAAAGGCGAGAGCTTTGAAGACATAGATGCTTTTTGCCGTGGCAATACGACCGACTTTAAACCCATAAAAATGCCGGATGGCCGGATCTGTGACGTCTATCCATCGTGTGAGTGACAAGGAGCAGTTTCATGAAGTTAGATGCACGGAAGCAATCTTTTTTCAGTGACAGTCAGCCCGCTTGCGCATTGCGAGGCCACTGGGTGAGTTTTGGTCTTGTCGATGAGCTTGGTATCGGCGCGGTATACGGCGGACTGCCGTATACCGTTCACGACAGTGCTGGGCAGCAGTACAAAGGTCGTTTGGATAAAGACGGATTTGCCAAGCTTCAAGATATTTACTGCGGCCCAATAGCGCTTGTTTTTGATGACCTATATTCGGGGATCGAGACAACGTATAGCCGCCTTGTTGAGCGCAAAACATACCCGCTTCCTATTACCGAGCTTCAGGTTCGTGCTGAACAGAGTCGGTTTGCGCAAGCGGATGGTCAGCGCGTTGATAATAATCCGGCCAACCAAACAGCCGATCGCTTCTATCAGGTTGAGGTTCGTGACCTGGT
This sequence comes from Pseudomonas viridiflava, assembly GCF_900583165.1. Taxonomy (GTDB): domain Bacteria; phylum Pseudomonadota; class Gammaproteobacteria; order Pseudomonadales; family Pseudomonadaceae; genus Aquipseudomonas. Next base: position 57,625 of record NZ_UTKY01000028.1, read on the forward strand.
CCGTCAAACCGCCCATTTACCTCCGGTTGCGCAACGCACACATCACCCTCAGCGCCACGCTCTAAAAATGATGGCCGACTTAAGGTTCGGCCCGCCCCAGCCAACATTGTCGGGGGTCGTGCTGTTCCCCAACCAACATACCGTTCTTGAGGTCCGGCCACTGCGAGCCTTTCGACCCATGCTTTCCACTGAAGACAGCTTCTGCGCCTTGAACCTCTACCAACTGGCATTGATGTCAACCTTGAGCTATTGCGACTTCGGGCAAGAGCCACCTACAAGACCTACAGAAGAAGTTCGCTTTCCCTTCGATCCCAGCGTCGGTCATCTATTTGCTGAAAAGCTGTCGGGTTATCAGGAGGCCTGGCGGGTCGATAAGGGACAAGAGCAGCATTTCTACCCGATCTACGAAGAAGTCCCCTATTCGTGCCGTTTTGAGGTTTTGCCTTTCGACCCTGCGTTGTATCCGCAAAACCAGCCCGAGTTGGAGAAGAACCAGGAGCACCCAGCGAGTGTGCACTTTTTCGATGATGTTGAGTTAGGAACCGATACGCAGGCCTTTATCACTCATCATGAGGAGATCATCCTGATTGCTGTGCGGGGTACTGCCAGCCCCGCCGACGGGCTACGTGATGCAAACGCCCATCAGGTGTCTTTCGCCGAAGGTGTCGGCAAGGCCCATGAGGGGTTTTATCAGGCTTACAAGGCGATGCTTAATTTCGTACTGAAATACCTTCAGCGGTTTTTCGCAGGCCAACGAATAATCATCTGCGGTCACAGCTTGGGTGGCGCAATTGCTTTGCTTCTGGCAGAAGGGCTACGCCGCACCCCAGACCGTAAATACAACATCCTGCTCTACACCTACGGCGCCCCCCGCGCCGCCGATTCCGAATTCAACGCCGGCGCCGCAACCCTGGTGCACCACCGCATCGTCAACCACAACGACCCTGTCCCCAGTGTCCCGGCGCCGTGGATGAACACCACTGCCAAACTCTGGGTGCCCGGCGCCGTCACACTGTTCAGCGCCCCTGCGCCAGGAGGTCTGTTATTCGCCGCCGGGCTGGTGCGCTTTGGTGGAAACCCCTATCAACACCACGGGGATCAACAACATTTCATGCCACTCATGCTCCCGGATGGCACCCGGTCTTCGGTGTTGTGGAAGCCCGGTTGTGAGTCCATCGAAGAGGCTGGCTGCAATCGAGCGTTGCAAATCCTTGGCGACCTGCCAGATCGCGAAGGGCTGATCAAACAGCTGGTTGAATACAAGGAACACTACATGACCGCCAGCTACATCCCGGCGGCATGGGCAACCCTGCGTCGTTGGCAGCAGACCCTGGCCAGCCAGGGCCCGCTGGTGACACCGAGGGAATTTGAGCTGCTTGACCATGCACTGGCGAGCATGCGTCAGCAACTGCGAGAAAAGCGCCAGGAACTCGTTCGTCGCTTGCCGAGTAATGACCGCGGTTATGAACACCATGAGCCGCTGAACGCAGAAATCGATCGCCTGCAGACTAGCCGCGCGCGCCTTGAAACCCTGCGCTGGCGCCGCCTTGAAGCGCGCGATGTGTACGGCACTCATGCCGATTCCACCCTACTTCAACCCAGCCTCAAGCGTTGGTTCAGCCACCGTGAAAACCGCGAGTTGGCGCAGGTCGCCAGCATTCCTCCCTCCACTTACAGCGAACGGGGGAGGGCGTATACCGTGGATATCGATTCGATCGTCTAGGCGAACTCGACCTGCGCCGGCTGACGCTTCATCAGTACCTTGCCGTTGCGGATCGAATACAGCGGCAGGCCCTGGCTACGGATAACCTCGTAGTCGCTGTCTGCCGAAAGGATCAACAGGTTGGCCGGGCGTCCAGGTTCTAAACCGTAGCGGTCGCCCAGGGCCATGGCTTTGGCACTGTTGTCGGTAACCAGGTCGAGGGCGCTTTGCAGGTTGCGGTAACCGAGCATGTGGCAGATGTGCAGGCCGGCTTCGAGTACCCGCAGGATGTTGCCGTTGCCCAGGGGGTACCAGGGGTCGACGATGGAGTCCTGGCCGAAACACACGTTCATGCCGGCTTCCAGCAGTTCGTTGACGCGGGTGACTCCGCGGCGTTTTGGGAAGCTGTCGAAGCGGCCTTGTAGGTGGATGCTTTCGGTCGGGCACGAGACGAAGCTGATCCCGGAATGCCCCAGCAGCCGAAACAGCTTGGCGCAGTAGGCGTTGTCGTAGGAGCCCATGGCCGTGGTGTGGCTGGCGGTGACGCGGGCGCCCATGTCACGGCTGCGAGCTTCTTCGGCCAGCACTTCGAGGAAGCGTGAGTGCGGGTCGTCGGTTTCGTCGCAGTGCACGTCCACCAGGCAACCGGTGCGTTCGGCCAGGTCCATCAGGAACTTCACCGAGCTGACGCCCTGGTCGCGGGTGTATTCAAAGTGGGGAATGCCGCCAATCACGTCAGCGCCCAGGCGGATGGCTTCTTCCATCAGCTCGCGGCCGTTGCGGTAGGACTCGATGCCTTCCTGGGGGAACGCGACGATTTGCAGGTCGATCAAGTGGGCGCTTTCCTGGCGTACTTCCAGCATGGCCTTGAGTGCGGTGAGGTCCGGGTCGGTGACGTCGACATGGGTGCGCACATGCTGAATGCCGTGGGCGGCGAGCGCCTGGATGGTCTTCTTGGCGCGGGTCTTGGTGTCGGCCTGGGTGATGGTGGCCTTGCGTTCGCCCCAGCATTCGATGCCTTCGAACAATGTGCCGCTCATGTTCCAGCGCGGCTCGCCAGCTGTCAGGGTGGCGTCCAGGTGGATATGAGGTTCGACGAAAGGCGGTATCACCAGGTTGCCGGCAGCGTCCAGGTCGTCAGCAGCGAGTACAGGCGTTGTCTGCTGTGCAGTGATGCTGGCAATCCGGCCGTGTTCCAGGTGCAGATCATGCAGGCCTTCACGGTTGCGCAGGCGGGCGTTGATGATGTGCATGGGCAAGTTCCTCTTGGCTAAAAACAATCAGGCAGACAGCCGCCAGATCATCAGGGCGATACCGATGTCCAGGCGGTCATAAGTATTATCCAGCGTCAGCCCGCACAGGGCTTCGATACGCTGGACGCGGTGCGTCAGGGTGTTGCGGTGCACGGCCAGCCCCTGGGCGGCGGCCACAAGGTTACCATCCTCGTGAAACCAGGTTCATGCCTGGGCGTCAGCCAACGGTGCGCGCACCCGTAGAGCGGCGGTGAGCGCGATGTACGTCAGCGACGCGGCTGCAATCCCCACCAACGGTGCAACCCACGGCGAGTTAAAGGCCAGTACCGTGCCCACTGCATAGGCTACCAACCCCGGCCAGTTGAACGCCGGCAAGTGTGCATCCGCCAGGCGCGGGTAATTGCCGCGATAGCGGTAGAAGAAGTCCGCCATGATTACCCCGCCAATCGGAGGAATCACCGTGCCCAGCAGGATCAGGTACGGCACTAGCATGTCGTACATGCCCAGCAGTGCCAGCAGGGTGCCGATCACCGCCCCCGCCAGGGTCACCGTCTTGCGGCGCTTGGTGCGCAGCAGGTTGCAGCCGGCGACGGCAAAGTTGTAGATGGTGTTGTCCTGGGTGCTCCAGATATTGAGCAGTAACATGGCCATCGCAGCCATGGCGAAGCCTTGCAGCAGTAACACTTCCACTACGTCCGGTTGCTGGTAGACGATGGCTCCGTATGCGCCGATCAACACCATCAGACCGTTGCCGATAAAGAAACCGATCAAGCTGGCTAGCACCGCCACCTTGGCCGAGCGAGAAAACCGCGTCCAATTGGTGGCCTGTGTAGCACCGCTGACAAAAGTGCCGAACACCAGGGTAATTGCTGTGGACAAGTCCAGTTCGCCGGTCGGTACCACCGCCAGCAGGCCATCCAGCCCGCCTACTTTAACGGTGGCCACCCACATCGACAGGCACAGCAGGATGCCCATGGCCGGCACCGCGATATAGGACAGAATCTCCAAGCCGCGATAACCAATGTAGGCCGTGGCGCAGAACACCAGGCCAAACACGACCATCAGCGCCAACACACTGCCCTGGCCCAGCTCGAAGTATTTGCCCAGCACCACGGCGGCTGTCGCGGTGCCCCACGCATACCAGCCGATCTGAGTGAAACCGAGGATAAGGTCGCTGAGCTTGCTGCCCACTTCGCCAAAGCAGAAACGCCCCATCAATACCGAATTGAGCCCGCTCTTGAAGGCGATGTAACCCAGGCCTGCGGCGTAAATACCCAGCAACAGGTTACCCAGCGCCACGACGCCCAACATGTCGGTAAAACTGAACGCCACCCCCAGTTTGCCGCCGGCAAACATGGTCGCGGTAAAAAAGGTAAAGCCCAGCAACACCATGGCGGTGGACGCCAGGCCTTTGCGCGCATGCATGGGGACTTCGCTGAGGGGGTAATCGTTGCCCGATTCTTGCTGCGTCATGTGCCTTGCTCCCTGAATGAGTGACGCAGGCCTATTGCACTGCGCGTGCCAAATCAAAGGCAGTGACGGGCGCACGGTGTGTGCTGTGCACCGTGCACACTCTTTATAGCTAAATCGGGGAGAAACGCAGGAAGGAGTGTTCGCACTGCCCAATCAGGCACGAAAGCAGTGCAGCGGTGATACAAATTGGATCAGTCCAACAGTCACCACTCGCATGATGAGGGCGCATGCTCCCGCAGGACTGAGCAGCAGCCCCATTTGCTGAGGCTGTTTGAAGTGCTCGACGGTAGCAGGCGTCCTCGTCGCAGGTTAGGCGTTCATCCTAAAACGACTGACATCAAGTCAAGCCTGCTCCCACCGGTTTATTCACCGCGATAGATGCAACCGCTGGTGCAAGTCTCATGGATACGAATCGCGCTGAGTTCTGGCAGCAGAGGCTTCAACTCAGTCCAGATCCACTTGGCCAACACTTCGCTGGTAGGGTTCTCAAGGCCTGGGATATCGTTGAGGTAGTTGTGGTCGAGGCGCTCGTAGAGCGGCTTGAAAATCGCCTTGATCTCCGAAAAGTCGCGAATCCAGCCGGTATGGGGGTCGAGGTCGCCGCTCAGGTGGATGGCCACCTTGAACGAATGCCCATGCAGGCGTCCGCATTTATGGCCTTCCGGTACGTGGGGCAGGCGGTGGGCAGACTCGAATGTAAACTCTTTGAAGATTTCCACAGTATTTTCAGCTCGGTCAGGTATCTGGCAGGCGGCGAGTTTAACAGCTTGGCCCGCCGCCGCGCATACCGCTGGGTCAAAGCGCCTGCAAGCGCTCGCCCAGCCCGCCGTTATCGGCCAATGCCAGAAACTCATCCCCCAGTCGTTGGCTTTCGCTCATCGCGGTTTGCCAATACGTGTTGCGGCTCGGGTCATCACCCATAAAGCGCTTGAAGTCGCTGCGGTCTGGCAATTTGCCGTGGGGCAGACGGGCCAGGTAGTCCCTGGACGGGGCCAGCAGCAACACATCCTGCAAACCTTGTTGATTGCTGCGCCGCCACGGCAGGCCTTTGTCGAACCAGCCGGGGATGACCCGGTCGGTAAAGTGCGGGTACAGCACGATGTCGTCGCCGTGATAGGGCAGGTCGAGGTGGTAGTCCAGCAGGCCGCCGTCGCGATAGGTGCCAGCGCCAGCACCGGGCAGGTCGCGCACGCCTTGCATGACCATGGGGATCGAGCCCGAGGCCAGCAGGGCCTGGCGCAGGTTGCCGAGTTCCAACGCAAGGAAGCGCGAAGGAAAGTCCTTCAGCGCGTGCACCGGCGGCGCCTGGCGCGGGTCGTGGATGATCAGCCGTTCAAAATGCCGCGACAGCCGCGCACGGCCCCGCAGGTTGTCGGCAATCACCGACGACAGGCCCAGCCCGAGGCGCCCTCGGTGGTCATCGGCGAGCAGGCCGTGGCTCTTGACCACCATGATGTTCAGGCGGTAGTCGGGGTTGTCCAACACGCGTGCATCGCGGCCTGCGAGCAGGTCGTCGAGCATGCGTTGGCAGCTCTGGCTGACCTCGGCCATGGTCACGCCTTTGGCAAAGCGTTGTTCGTTGTACAAGCGGCCCAGGTCCAGCAAGCCCTGCACCGGGTCGGGCAGGCAGGCACTGGCAAAGCGCCAAGAGCCGATGGACGCGCCGATCAGCGCCCGTTCCCGTGGCGCGCGCGGTAGCCAGTCGCCGAACAGCGCCAAATCCAGGCCTTGAATGCCCAGGGCCTTGGGGCCACCGGCCGCGCCGGGAAGGATGCCCACGTCAGCAGGTTGCAGGCCTTGCTCACGGATGCGCGTGAAGGCGCGTTTACCGGCCTTCAGTGTCAGTGCGGGAAACTTTATGTGGATGGCGGTCATACCGATCTCTTTTGCAGCGAGCGGGCGATTATAGGAAAAGTCATAGGGCAATGGGCGTCGGAAATTGCCATGGTGGCAATTCAGTTTCAGTTAAGTTGCAGGGGTTACCGTGGCTGGTGTAGGAAAACATCGTGTTACGGAGACTTCCCATGAAGCGACTTACCGCTGTGGTCGCCGCCGCTATCATTGCGTTTTCGGCGAACCAGGCCGGAGCTGTAGACCCCGGCAAACCACTGAACGTGCCCGCCACTGTTACAATTGTCGCCTTCGACCAGTTGGAAGCTGCGGCTTTGGCCCTGCACCCCGGTTCGACATTGCTGGACACCGACCTGGACGAGGCCTACGGCAAGTACGTCTATGAAGTGGAGCTCGAAGATGCCCACGGTATTGAATGGGACGTTGAATTGGACGCGCTCACTGGGCGTGTTCTCAAGAATCATCAGGATACGTAATGACGGTATATCTACGCGCCAGTGGTCTGGTGCTGCTGGTGCTCCTGGCTTTTTGCTCAAGCCTGGCGGCGCGCGACCTTGATCAGGATGAGGCCTTGGCCCTGCGTCAGCAGGGTGTGATCCTGCCGTTGGAGCAACTGCTGCAACAGGCCATGGCGCGCTACCCTGGCTCCCGGCTGCTGGAAGCGGAGCTGGAGAAAAAGCACGGCCAATATGCCTATGAAGTCGAGCTGGTGACCACCGCAGGGGTGGTGCGCGAGATCAAGCTGGACGCCACCACCGGTGTGCTGATCAAAGATGAGGAAGACTGATGCGCCTGCTGCTGGTGGAAGATAACGTACCGTTGGCCGATGAATTGATGGCTGGCTTGCAACGCCAGGGTTATGCGGTCGATTGGCTGGCCGATGGCCGCGACGCCGCGTACCAGGGCCGCAGCGAGCCCTATGACCTGATCATTCTCGACCTCGGCCTGCCCGGTTTGCCTGGGCTGGAAGTGCTGGCGCAATGGCGTGCCGCCGCGCTGGCCACGCCGGTGCTGGTGCTCACCGCCCGCGATTCCTGGGCCGAGCGAATCGAAGGGCTCAAGGCCGGCGCCGACGATTACCTGAGTAAACCCTTTCACCCTGAAGAGCTGCACTTGCGCATCCAGGCATTGCTGCGCCGCTCCCATGGGCAGGCCAACCAGCCCACCCTGCAGGCTGCCGGCCTGCATCTGGATGAGGGTCGTCAGTGCGTGTTGCGCGATGGCGCCGAGATCCAACTGACCGCCGCCGAGTTTCGCCTGTTGCGTTATTTCATGCTGCACCCCGAGCAGATTTTGTCGAAAAGCCACTTGGCCGAGCACCTGTATGACGGCGAGACCGAGCGCGACTCCAATGTGTTGGAAGTGCACGTTAATCACCTGCGGCGTAAATTAGGTCGCAGCGTGATCGAAACCCGGCGCGGCCAGGGCTATCGGTTTGGCGCCAGCCCTGCATGAAGTCTATCCAGCGGCGTCTGAGCCTTGGGTTGATCAGCGTGATGGTGATCGTCGGCGTGGTACTGGCGCAAACCAGCCTGTGGTTGTTCGAAGCCGGCCTGCAACGCTACCTCGAAGCCGGGCTGCGCAACGATGCCGAAAACCTGTTGGTGGCGCTGGTGCGCGGCCCCAACGGCGTGCAGCTGGATGAGCTGCGCCTGTCACCCGCCTATCAACGGCCGTTTTCGGGGCATTATTTCCGTATCGACTTTGCTGAGACCCATTGGCGTTCCCGTTCCTTATGGGATCAGGAACTGCCGCGTCTGCCTGAGGCCGGGCTCAAGGGCAACCTGCAATTGGGGCCAGAGGGCCAGCAGCTGCTGGTGCTGCGTTCGGACTACAAGCGCTTCGGTCAATCGATCTCTATCAGCGTGGCCCAGGACTACACGCCGGTGCGCGAAAGTTTCCGACTGATGCGTCAGATAGGCCTGGTGCTGGGCCTGGCGGCGCTGATACTGGTACTGATCCTGCAGCGGGTCACCGTGCGTCGCGCCCTGCGCCCGTTGGAAAACGCACGCAACCAGATCGCCCAGTTGCAACAGGGGCAGCGCTCCCAGCTCGACACCCAGGTACCGTTGGAACTTGAACCGTTGGTGGCGCAAATCAACCACCTGCTGGCGCATACCGAGGACAGCCTCAAACGCTCGCGCAACGCCTTGGGCAACTTGGGGCATGCGCTGAAGACCCCGTTGGCGGTATTACTGAGCGCGGCCTCCAACGAAGCGCTCAAGGATCACCCCGAGCTGAGCAAACTGTTGCGCGACCAGTTGGAGCAGGTGCAACAGCGCCTCAACCGCGAACTCAACCGTGCACGCCTGGCCGGCGAAACCTTGCCGGGCGCGTTGTTCGACTGCGAAAAAGAACTGCCGGGTTTGCTGGCCACCCTGAATATGATCCACGGCGAGCACCTCGACCTGAGCTACCACGCCGCTCCTGGCCTGCAACTGCCGTGGGACCGTGAAGACCTGCTAGAGCTGCTGGGTAACCTGCTGGACAACGCTTGCAAATGGGCGGACGCCGACGTGCGCTTGAGCGTGAGTGAAACGCAGCGAAGCTACCTGCTGGCCGTGGAAGATGACGGCCCTGGCATTCCCGAGGCCCAGCGTGATCAGGTGTTCAGCCGTGGCACCCGACTGGATGAGCAGATTGATGGGCATGGCCTGGGGTTGGGCATTGTGCGCGATATCGTCGAGGTGTGGGGCGGGGTGTTGCAGTTGCAGGCGTCCGAGCTGGGCGGCCTTAAAGTACTGGTCGAATTACCCAAACATTAACGCGGTCAAATGTGGGAGCGGGCTTGCCCGCGAATACGGAGTGTCAGTCAACAGATTCATTGGCTGATCCACCGCATTCGCGAGCAAGCCCGCACACATTGGATTTTCTCCAGGCTTCAGACCCTGAATTGATCCATCAACCCCTGCTGCTGATTCGCCAAACTGTTCAACGCCTGGCTCACCCGCGCTGATTCGTTGGCCTGCTCTGACAGCGACTCGGTCACATCGCGAATCGTCGCCACGTTGCTGTTGATCTCCTCGGCCACCGCGCTTTGCTCCTCGGCGGCGCTGGCGATTTGCAGGTTCATGTCGCTGATCACCGTCACCGCCTCGCCGATCTGGCGCAGGGCGGTCACTGCTTGGCCAACCTGTTCGACGCTGCCCTGGGCCTGGCGGTAGCTGTTGCCCATGGAGCCGACCACTTCTTCGGTACCGCTCTGCAACTGCTCGATCACCTGGCGGGTTTCTTCGACCGATTCCTGGGTACGTCGGGCCAGGCTGCGAACTTCGTCGGCCACCACCGCAAAGCCACGGCCCGCCTCACCGGCACGGGCGGCTTCGATGGCGGCGTTGAGAGCGAGCAAGTTGGTCTGCTCGGCAATGCCACGAATCACTTCCAGCACCGAACCGATCTTCTCGCTATTGGCGGCCAGCCCTTCGACCTGGGCCATGGCGGTGCTCATATCTGCCGCCAAGTGGCCGATGTTGGTGGTGGTGCGGTCGATTACGGTCAGACCGTCGCGGGTGGCCTGGTCGGCATCGCGGGCGGCTTGTGCGGCTTGTGCGGCGCTACGGGCTACATCCTGGGCGGTGGCGCTCATTTCGTGGGAGGCGGTGGCCACCTGGTCGACCTGACGGTACTGCTGCTCCATGCCGGCGCTGGTTTCAGTGGCAATGGCGGCGGACTGGTCGGCAGTGCCACGGGCGTCCTGCACCGAACGTTTCACTTCAGCAATGATCGGTTGCAGCTTGTCGAGGAAGCGGTTGAACCAGCCGGCCAACTGGCCCAGTTCGTCCTGTTTGTCGTAGGCCAGGCGGCGGGTCAGGTCGCCTTCACCGCTGGCAATGTCTTCCAGCATATGGGCCACGCCAAGAATCGGCCGCGTCACGCTGCGTGCCATCAGCCACACCAGGATCAGACCGACCACTGCGGCAATCAGGCCCAGGCCCAGTTCCAGCAAGGTGCCCTTGGCGTTGTCGGCATCCAGCTGGGCTTTGAGCGCTTCAGCGGGGGCCACCAGGACTTTCTCCGGCACATCCAGCAACACGCCCCACGGCTTACCGTCCGGAATCGGTGCGAATGGCGCCAGTACCTTGAGTTGATGATCGGTGCGCAGGCTGCGGATTTGCGTGCTGCTGGCCAGGGCGCTGATGATTTGCGCGCCGTTTGCGGTGTCGACCTGGTCCAGCCGTTGGCTCAGCTTGCTGGCATCCGCGCTGTAGCCGGCGAGCAGACCGGTGGGGCTCAAGATGCTGACTTGGGTTTGGCCGTCGTACAGCTTGTGGCTGGCCTGCTGGCTTACCGCCTGCAAGCTGTTGAGGTTGATATCCACCGACAGCGAGGCAATGACTTTGCCATTGGCCATGAGCGGGAACACGATGCTGGTCATCAGCACGTTTTGCCCATTGATCACATAAAAGTAAGGCTCGATTACGCAAGGCTTGAGGGTGGTGCGCGGGCAGGTGAACCAGGCGTTAGCCTTTTCACCGCTGGGGCCGATGCTAATGTCGGACATGTCCCGTTCCGGCAACGCCATCGAGGTCAACTGCCCCGGAGTCGGCTGCGACCAGTACAGGGCAAAGCGTCCCTTGTCGTTGCTGCCTAGCTCCGCCTGGTCGGCGAACAGCTCATCCTTGCCGTCCAGTGCATTGGCTTCGAACACCAACGACAAACCCAGCAAGTCCGGATTGGCCTGCAAGGCGGCCTTGACTTGGCGGGTCAGGTCTTCGCGGGTATCGAAAGCGTCGAGAAAGCGCTTCTCGGCCTGTTCGCGCAGGAACAATACCTGGCGGGAGAAACCGTGGCCGTACTGGTAGGCATCCATGAACTGGCGACGGATGCCCAGCGCCTGCACTTCGCCTTGGGCTTCGATGCGCGACTGCGCGGCTTCATCGAGCATCAGCATGCTGGACGCTTTGACCTGCTGTGAGCTCTGCTCCATGCGATACAGCGACAGACCCACCAGCAGGGTCACGATCCCCAGCAGGCACAGGCCGGCGAGTAGGGTGATTTTCCATTGAATGGAGAGCTGTCTGAGAGACATCGAGGCGCATCCTTAACCTGAAAACACAGAGAGTCAGGTTATCGGCCGCTTTTTTTGCTTCTTTATTCAAACGTTCAATTTAAACCCGAAAGCGGCGCCGTTTTTTGACATGCAGCCCCGCCTGCTGCAAAGTGCGCGCCCTCTAATAAGACCTCCTTGAAGCCTGCACGCTGGCAGCCACCCGATGGCCGCGGGCGCGGGCATGCCTGTTTTTAATGTTTCTGTTTGAGGTAACCATGATTAACGCAGTCATTGCCGCGGTCGGCACCATGCTGGTGCTCAGCCTGTCCCGCGTGCATGTGGTCATCGCCATTATCGTTGGCGCCCTGGTGGGCGGTCTCACCGGTGGCCTGGGGATCGACGCCACGCTCAAAGCCTTCAATGGCGGCCTGGGCGGCGGTGCGACCGTGGCCTTGTCCTACGCTTTGTTGGGCGCTTTCGCCGTAGCGATTGCTAAATCCGGCCTGGCCCATGCGCTGGCCGACAAGGCGCTGATACTGGTCGACCGCCAGGAAGCCAGCGGCGGCAGCCACGTCAAATGGCTGCTGATCGGCCTGCTATGGGTGGTGGCGATTGCCTCGCAGAACATCCTGCCGATCCATATTGCGTTCATCCCGCTGCTGGTGCCGCCACTGCTGTACGTGCTGACCAAGCTGCAACTGGACCGCCGCCTGATCGCCTGTGTAATGACCTTCGGGCTGATCACCCCGTATATGTTCCTGCCCGTGGGCTTTGGCAATATCTTCCTCAACCAGATCTTGCTGGCCAATGTGGCCAAGAGCGGGGTGGATATCAGTCAGGTCAACGTCACCCACGCCATGAGCCTGCCGGCACTGGGCATGGTGGTCGGCCTGCTGGTGGCGGTGTTTATCAGTTACCGCAAGAAGCGCGTGTATGACCTGGAGAAAATCGAGCGGGTCGAGCAAGTGGCGGTGCAGTACAACCCGCTGACCCTGCTGGTGGCCGGCCTGGCGATTGCCTCGGCGTTTATCATCCAGCTGTGGCTGGACTCGATGATCATCGGTGCCCTGGCGGGTTTCCTGATTTTCTCGGTGTCGGGCATCGTGCGTTGGCGCGACACCGACGACCTGTTCACCGAAGGCATGAAGATGATGGCCATGATCGGCTTCATCATGATCGCCTCCTCGGGCTTTGCCGAAGTGCTCAAGGCCACTGGCGACGTGCGCTCACTGGTGGAAACCTCGGCGGCGTTCATCGGCCATAGCCGTGGTGTCGGTGCGTTGTTGATGTTGCTGGTGGGTTTGCTGGTGACCATGGGCATTGGCTCGTCGTTTTCCACGGTGCCGATCCTTGCCGCGATTTTCGTGCCGCTGTGTGTGCAGTTGGGCTTCAGCCCAGTGGCCATTGTGTGCATCGTCGGCACCGCCGGCGCCCTGGGCGATGCCGGCTCGCCCGCGTCGGACTCGACCCTGGGCCCCACCTCCGGCCTGAACATCGACGGCCAGCATCACCACATCTGGGACACCGTGGTGCCGACGTTCCTGCACTACAACATCCCACTGCTGGCTTTTGGTTGGTTGGCGGCGATGACCCTCTAGACCGTCGGTGCTTGTCGGAAAAGGCTGAAGTTCCTGGAGGGGCATTCTCTATTTGACGCTTATGGGCGTATGTCGAAAATGTGGATGTTGGGTGGATTTACTCTCCGGACCTCCCCCTTTCTGGCAAGTAATCCGATGAAAAAACTCGCCCTTTTCTTAACGATATGGATAGTGGCAGGCTGCACCACGGGTCCTGACAATCTGGTCGTAAAAAACGGTTACGCCGTCGATACCACGCACGGCTCCCACGCTCAGAACGAACGGATCCGCTACTTGGTTCTGCATTACACGGTCTTGGATGACGACAAATCCCTTGAGGCCCTCACCACTGGCGGGGCCAGCGCCCATTACCTGGCACTCACCACGCCGGCGATGCATGACCAACTGCCAGTGGTGCTGCAGTTGGTACCGGAAGAAAAGCGGGCTTGGCATGCTGGGGTCAGTCAATGGGGCAATCGTACCCATCTCAACGACACGTCTATTGGCATAGAAATCGTCAATGCCGGTTTTATCGAGGGGCCTACCGGAAAACTTTGGTTTCCCTACAACCAGGCGCAGTTGGAGCTGATCAAGCAACTCGCAGCGGACGTGATCAAGCGCTATGCCATTGAGCCGCAAAATGTCGTCGGCCACAGTGACATCGCCCCGCTGCGCAAGTCCGACCCTGGACCGCTGTTTCCCTGGCAGGCGTTGTCCGAACAGGGCATCGGCGCATGGCCAGACGCGGCAACTGTGCATAAGCATCTGGCCGAACGACCCGAGCACCAAGTCGTTGCGGCTGACGTGCTCCTGAAGGCTCTTGCCGCCTACGGCTACAACGTTCCGCAAAGCGGCGTGTTGGACGACGACACCCGGCAAGTCATCCGGGCCTTTCAAATGCATTTCCGGCCTGCTGCTATTTCGGGTATTCCCGACGCCCAGACCGAAGCCATTGCCTTGGCTTTGGTAGAAAAATATCGATCCTGATGACCTGGGCAAAGCCTGGGGCAACAAGCGATTAGCCTGAGTCCTACAGAATCGGTGGTATTGGCCGTTAACCTCTCAAGTCGCCACTAATAAGAGAGAAAAGCCATGCGTCTGAGCCTGAAGGCCAAAGTCCTGTCACTGGCCATCGTGCCGGTGTTGCTGTTTGCCGTAGTCATCAGCCTGACCACCGTGTGGATCCTTCAGGGCCAGGCGCGCAACGAGGTGGATGAAACCCGTCAGCGCCTGCTCGACGATGCCAAGGCCACCCTGCAAAGTTATGTGGAAGTGGCCATGAGCACCATCAAGCCGCTCTACGACGCTGCCGCCCCCGGTGATACCGCCGCGCGGGCCCAGGTGGTCAAGTTGCTGTCCAATACCAGCTATGGCAAGGACGGCTATTTCTTCGGCTACGACTCCGAGACCATCCGCCTGTTCAAAGGCAACAGCCCTGACGGTGTAGGCAAAAGCTTCAAGGACAACCGCGACCCCAATGGCGTGTACGTCAACCGCGACCTGGTCAAGGTTGGCAAGGACGGCACCCACTACCTGCAATACAGCTCCACCCAGCCGGGCCAGACTGAACTGGTGCCCAAACTCGGCTACACCGAATACTTGCCCAAGTGGGACATGGTGATCGGCACCTCGGTCAATCTGGACGGCATCGAGGCCCAGGTGGCAGTGGTCGAGGCCAAGGTCGAAAAACGCATGCAAGGCGTGTTGCTGAGCATCCTCGGGGTCGCCGTGGTAGTGCTGCTGGTAATCGCCGCCGTGGGTCTGGTGGTGGCCAATACCATCCTGCGTCCGCTGCACCTGATGAAAGCCAACCTTGACGATATCGCTGCCGGCGAAGGCGACCTGACCCGCCGCCTGGCCATCACCAGTCAGGACGAGCTGGGTGACCTGGCCGGCGCGTTCAACCGCTTTGTCGACAAGATCCACGGTCTGGTGCGCCAGATCACCGAAATGACCGGCCAGCTCACCGGGCTGGTCAGCCAGGTGTCCGACCAGGCTCAACGGTCCGAACAAGCCATGGAGCGTCAGCGCCACGAGACTGACCAGGTGGCCACCGCGATCAATCAGATGTCGTCCGCCGCCCACGAAGTGGCGCGCAGTGCCCAAGGTGCGTCGGTAGCGGCTCAGCAAACCGACGCTGAAGGCCAAGCCGCCAAGCGCGTGGTGGACGGCAGCATTGCGCAGATCCACGCACTGGTGAACGATATTCGCAGCAGCGGCGTATCCCTCGACAGCTTGCAGCAGGATGTGTCTTCGATCGTCAGTGTGCTGAGTGTGATTCGCTCCATCGCCGAACAGACCAACCTGTTGGCTCTCAACGCCGCGATCGAAGCGGCACGGGCAGGGGAGGCCGGCCGTGGTTTTGCGGTGGTGGCCGATGAAGTGCGCGCCCTGGCCAGCCGCACCCAGACCAGCACCCAGGAAATCCAGGGCATGATCGACCGCCTGCAAAAAGGCACCGAGGCTGCCGTGGATGCCATGCGCCGCTCCAGCGATGCCGGTGACGGCACCTCGGCCCAGGCCAACCAAGCTGGGGCGTCGCTGGACACCATGGCCCAACTGATCGGCACCATCAACTCGATGAACGCGCAGATCGCCAGCGCCGCCGAAGAGCAAACCGCCGTGGCGGAAGAGATCAACCGCAGCGTGCATCAGATCGCCGTGGCGGTGGACAGCGTGGCCGATGAAACCCAGTTGGGTGCGCAGACGTCCCGCAGCCTGGCGGATCTGGGCCAGCGGTTGGGGCAGTTGGTCGGGCAGTTCCGAATCTAAACGTCGCGCATCAATAGGCCAAAGCGCAGGTCCATCTCGGTTGGAACCGGCACATACACCGTGTGCCCATCCCCCGGCGCCACCGCGATGGCCTCGCCCTTGGCGTTATGCATCGACCCGAGGTCAAAGTGAAAGTTACCGGCGGGGGTCATCAACTCAAGGTGATGACCCACGGCAAAGCGGTTCTTCACCTTGACCTCGGCCAGCTCGCCGCGCCGCTCGCCGGTCAATTCACCCACAAATTGCTGGCGCTCGGAGACCGAGCTGCCGTTCTGATAGTTCTGATATTCGTCATGCACGTGGCGGCGCAGAAAACCTTCGGTGTAGCCGCGCTGAGCCAGGGATTCGAGGTGGGTCATCAAGCTGCGATCGAAGGCGCGACCGGCCACGGCGTCATCAATCGCCTGGCGATACACCTGGGTGGTGCGTGCGCAATAAAAGTGCGACTTGGTGCGCCCTTCGATTTTCAACGAATGCACGCCCATTCGGGTCAGGCGCTCCACATGCTGCACGGCGCGCAGGTCCTTGGCATTCATGATGTAGGTGCCGTGTTCGTCTTCGAAGGCGGGCATCTGCTCGTCGGGGCGGTTGGCTTCCTGAAGCAAAAACACTTGGTCGGTCGGCGCACCAATGCCCAGGGTCGGCTCGCATTGCTGGACGATATCCCCCGTGGCATTTTCCACTGCCGGCGTAGCCTGGTATTTCCAGCGGCACGCGTTTGTGCAACTGCCCTGATTGGCATCGCGCTTGTTCATATAACCCGAGAGCAGGCAGCGCCCCGAATAAGCCATGCACAGGGCGCCGTGCACAAATACCTCCAGCTCCATGGCCGGTACCTGATGGCGGATCTCAGCGATCTCTTCCAGCGACAGCTCCCGCGACAGGATCACCCGGCAGATCCCTTGCTGCTGCCAGAACTCGACACTGGCCCAGTTCACGGTATTGGCCTGCACTGACAAGTGGATCGGCATCTGAGGGAAGTGCCGGCGCACCAGCATGATCAGACCCGGGTCGGACATGATCAACGCGTCCGGGCCCATGGCGATCACCGGGGCCAGGTCCTTGAGGAAGGTCTTCAACTTGGCGTTGTGGGGTGCGATGTTGACCACCACATAAAAACGCTTGCCCTGGGCGTGGGCTTCGTCGATGCCCTGTGCCAGGTTGGCGTGATCGAACTCATTGTTGCGCACCCGCAAGCTGTAGCGTGGTTGCCCGGCGTAAACGGCATCGGCGCCGTAGGCAAAGGCGTAGCGCATGTTTTTCAGGGTGCCGGCGGGGGCGAGCAATTCGGGGGCGATAACAGGGGGCATGATCGGCACTTGGTCAAAAAGTGCGGCAGGGTAAAGCAAGTGGGCCTTGGGTTTATTGATCTGGGTCTAACCTTGTCACAGAGATGGCACTCCTAGCGTCGGCCGTGGACTAAGCAGCAAGGCCTACGCAGGCCCGCTGCTTTTCTGACATGGACCGGACATGAACCAAACCAACCTGCAATTCAAAACCCTTCTATTACTGCTGTTTTTGGTGACCATCGCCTTTATCTGGATATTGTTGCCTTTCTATGGCGCGGTGTTCTGGGCGGTGATCCTCGGCATCATCTTTGCGCCGATGCAGCGCCGCCTGCAGTTGAAGACCGGCTGGAACCGTAACCTCACCTCATTGACCACCCTGGGTGCCTGCCTGGTCGTTGCGATTTTACCGGTAATCATCACCAGTGCCTTGCTGGTGCAGGAGGGGGCGACGCTTTACAAGAACATCGAAAGCGGCAAGTTGGATGTGGCGGGTTACATCGAGCAATTCAAGAACTTTCTACCACCGTACTTCCAGCATCTGCTGGACCGCTTTGGCATGGGGAACCTGGAAGGCCTGCGGGAGAAGATCGTCAAGAGCGCAATGCAGGGCAGCGAGTTCTTTGCGACCCAGGCGTTCAGCTTTGGCCAGGGGACCTTCGATTTCCTGGTGAGCTTTTTCATCATGCTGTACTTGTTGTTCTTCCTGCTGCGCGACGGCCCGGAGTTGGTGCGCAAAGTGCGCACAGCAGTACCGTTGGCCGAGCCGCAAAAGCGTCGTTTGCAACTCAAGTTCAATCGGGTGGTACGTGCCACGGTAAAGGGTAACGTGCTGGTGGCGGTGACCCAGGGCGCGTTGGGCGGGCTGATTTTTTGGTTCCTGGACATTCCCAGTGCGTTGCTCTGGGCGGTGTTGATGGCGTTTCTGTCGCTTCTTCCTGCGGTGGGTGCAGGGATCGTGTGGGGGCCGGTGGCCGCCTACTTCCTGTTGAGCGGCGCGATTTGGCAGGGCGTGGTGTTGGGCTTGTTCGGCGTATTCGTGATCGGCCTGGTGGACAACGTGCTGCGCCCGATCCTGGTGGGCAAGGACACCAAGATGCCGGACTATCTGATCTTGATCTCGACGTTGGGCGGCCTGTCGGTATTCGGCCTCAACGGGTTTGTGATCGGGCCGCTGGTGGCAGCGTTGTTCATGTCCAGTTGGGCGCTGTTTGTCGAAAGCAAACCGCGGGTCAAGCTGCCATTGCCTTAGGCATCAAGCATGCAGCCTGAAGTTAGAGGCCTGTTGCAGCTGTTTTTCAGCAGCTGATAACGATGTGAGCGGGCCGCTGATGGCTTCGCCGTCGCGCACCAAGTACCAGCAGGCGAGCAGGCCCAGTTCCCGAAGAGAGGCGGGGACGGCGCTGCCGATGACGGACATGATTTGAACAGTGGGCATAAGTACCTCCGATTGCTATGGGGGTCACTTTACTGGGGAGGACGCCGTAGGAAAAATCAACTGTCTCGATAGTCGACATCGATGCAGGCGTCAGTCCACTACCTGATCCAGCATGCTCACGACTTCCTGCTCACTCAGCAGGCCCTTGCGCACCAGGTTCTCTGTGAGTAACGCAAGGAACTTGGCATTGCGGTGACCTTCCAGGGCCTTGAGTTCGGTGAGGGCGCTATAGACCTTACTGGACGTACACAGGCCAGCAGTACGGTGCGGGTTTTGGGTGGGCATGGTCAGTCGTCCTTAATTGTTATTGGGTGGACAGGGTCGATAGTGAAAGTGTGTCGTGACACAAACATGACAGCGTGAGCCCCGGTCGATCAAGTAGACAATGGTGTCGATGATGTGCGATTTGGCGCCAACCGCTGTCTCCAGAGCGACCCTGGCGCGATAAATCCAGACTTTTTCATGCAAAAAAAAGGCCCCGCAGTGATGCGAGGCCTTTTTTTCGGACGAGACGATTGCCGTTACCAGCCGCGCCCGTAGTAACCGTGGGGAGGGCCGTAGTAGCCACGCGGTGGCCCGTAGTACACCGGCGCCGGGCGGTAATAGACCTGCTGCTGCACGTATACCGGCGGCGGTGGGGCGTAGTAGACCGGCGGCGGGGCGGCATACACCGGTTGCGGCTGTACATACACTGGTTGCTGCTGCACATAGACTTCACGCGGCTGGCTGGCAACCACGGAGCCCACCACGGCGGCGCCGACTAAAGCACCCAATACGGCCGGGCCACCCCATCCACCACCACCGTGGGCGGAGGCTTGGCCTGCCATAGCGAGTGCGCCAACCAGCAAGGCGATCTTGGGGATTGTACGAATCATGGTCATTCCTCGGTTAGCCCCTGCGCTTGTGGTCTGCAATCAATAGACTCAAGGATTGTCGCGGGGATACTTTTAAGACAACGTGTTTCCAGAAAACAGCACGGCCGCTAGGTAAAGGTTGTGTAAGGTCTGTACCGATTTGCTTACTCAAAAGGAGTTTTCCATGCAGATGCACCCCAACAAGGACACCCAGCTGTGTATGTCGCTGTCGGCGCGTCCCGGGAATTTTGGCCTGCGTTTTCATAACCACCTGTACGAACAGCTGGGTCTGAACTTCTACTATAAGGCCTTCAGCAGCCAGGATTTACCCGGCGCGATCGGTGGTATCCGCGCCTTGGGCGTGCGTGGTTGCGGGGTTTCGATGCCGTTCAAGGAAGCCGCTATTGCCCTGGTGGACGAGTTGGACGATTCGGTTCAAGCCATCGATTCGCTCAACACCATCGTTAACACCAACGGCCACCTCAAGGCCTACAACACCGACTACATCGCCATCGAGCAACTGCTCAAAACCCACGCAGTGCCAAAGGACTCGACCTTCGCTTTGCGCGGCAGTGGCGGCATGGCCAAGGCAGTGGCAAGTGCCTTGCGTGATGGTGGTTACGCCAACGGCGTGATCATCGCGCGCAACGAAGCGGCAGGCCGGGCTTTGGCGCAGAACCTGGGGTATGAATGGCGCGCTGAACTGGGCGAATTGCGTCCACAGATGCTGATCAACGTGACGCCTATCGGCATGACCGGCGGGCCTGAGGCGGATGCGCTGGCGTTTGATGCCGAGGCGGTGGATGCTGCCGACACTGTGTTCGATGTGGTGGCGATCCCCTCGGAAACCCCCTTGATCGTGCGCGGGCGGGCCCAAGGCAAGCGGGTTATTACAGGGTTGGAAGTCATTGCAATCCAAGCGTTGGAGCAATTTGTGCTCTATACCGGAGTGCGCCCGACCGATGAACAGTTTCAGGCGGCAGTGGCCTTCGCCCGAAGCTAAAGTTTTGCGCAGGCCCAATGTGGGAGCGGGCTTGCTCGCGAAAGCGTAGTGTCAGTCAACACATGCATTACTGAACCACCGCTTTCGCGAGCAAGCCCGCTCCCACATTTTTTACCGTGTTATGCCTGTTCCAACTGTGCCAAGCGTTCTTCCAATGCAGCAATTCGCGCTTCCAGCTCCTCGATGCGCTCGGCTGAAACACCGCTGGCCCCACGCTCTACCGGGCTACCGCGAGCGCTGATAATCGCCTCTATATCCGCCGGGTCACCCAACGCATGGGTATATCGATCTTCCCGCTGCCCCGCCTGACGCGGTACCAACAGTGCCAACCCCCGCGCGATCAAACGCTCAAGCTGGTGCACCACCTGTTCGGCGTCTTCAAAGTCATGCATGCGTCCGCTGCGGGTAAGCAGTTCGTTAACCGTCTGTGGCCCACGCAGGAATAACAAGCCAATCAGGATTACTTGGGCTGGCACCAATTCCAGCGCCTTGTCCACGCGATGCTCCCAGCGGTCGGCACGGCTGCCCATTACCAGGCGAGTAAACCCCTGGCCTTCCAGCGCACGCAGGCTCTGGCCGACCTGGCCTTGGCTGAGGTTGGTGACTGGCTCGCGGCTGGTCTTCTGATTGCAAGCCAGCACCAGGGCATTGAGGGTCAGGGGGTAGGTTTCCGGGTTGGTCGCCTGTTTTTCGATCAGGCAGCCCAGGATGCGGATTTCCGTGCTGTTCAGGCGCGGCTCAGGGGTCTCGTTCTCGTGCTCGGCGGTCATCGCGCTTTCCCTATGCAGTGAAGCGCCTAGCGTAAGCCTGAAAAAATAAAAGACAAGCGACAGGCAGGTCTATAATCGCCGCCCGTGCCATTAACCATGAGACTGCCATGACTATTTCCCTGTACGCCGCCTCCATCCCAGTCTTCAAGCAAATGCTCACCGCCTTGAGCGGCGTGTTGACCAAAGCCGAAGCCCACGCCACCGCCAAGAACATCGAGCCCAACGCCCTGCTGCAAGCGCGTCTGTTTCCGGACATGTTCCAACTGGTGCGCCAGGTCCAGATCGCCGTCGACTTCGCCAAAGGCGTCTCCGCGCGCCTGGCCGAGATCGAAGTGCCTAAATACGAAGATGGCGAAGTGACCTTTGCCGACCTGCAAGCCCTGATCACCAAGGTGCTGGCCTTCCTCGACACCGTCCAGCCTGAGCAAGTCGACGGCAAAGAAGGCATCGAGATCATCACCCGCCCGGGCACGCCTAAAGAGAAGCGCTTCAGCGGCCAGTCCTACCTGCTGACCTACGGCCTGCCGCAGTTCTTCTTCCACGTCACCACTGCATACGCTTTGCTGCGTCACAACGGTGTTGAAGTGGGCAAGCGCGACTACATGGGCGCGTTCTAAGCAGCCATAAAAAAACCGGGGCGGTTCACTCAAGAACCGTCCCGGTTTTTTTGTGCCTGAATGTTAAGCCGGCTGTTCTTCCTTGCCCAGGCAAGCGGCGGCGGTGAACAGCACATCAGTAGACGAATTCAGCGCGGTTTCCGCCGAATCCTGCAGTACACCAATGATGAAACCGACGGCCACTACTTGCATGGCGATCTCGCTGGGGATGCCAAACAGGCTGCATGCCAGCGGAATCAGCAACAACGAGCCACCCGCCACACCCGATGCGCCACAGGCACAGATCGCAGCGACCACGCTGAGCAGCACGGCAGTCGGCAGGTCGACGGCAATGCCCAGGGTGTGGACGGCGGCCAGGGTTAGCACGGTGATGGTGATTGCTGCACCGGCCATATTGATGGTGGCACCCAGGGGGATGGAGACCGAGTAGGTGTCTTCATGCAAGCCCAGGCGTTTGCTCAAGGCCAGGTTGACTGGAATATTCGCCGCCGAACTGCGGGTGAAAAACGCGGTGATGCCGCTCTCGCGCAGGCACAACAGCACCAGCGGGTACGGGTTGCGACGCAGCTTCCAAAAGACGATGGCCGGGTTGACCACCAAGGCCACGAATAGCATGCAGCCGATCAACACCACCAGCAGGTGAGCATAGCCGAGCAGGGCGCCAAAGCCCGAGGTGGCCAGGGTCGAGGCCACCAGGCCGAAGATGCCCAGGGGCGCAAAGCGGATCACCACGCGCACGATCAACGTCACGCCGTTGGACAGATCATCCAGTACCGTACGGGTGGTTTCCCCTGCATGGCGAATGGCAACGCCCATACCAATGGCCCAGGCCAGGATGCCAATGAAGTTAGCGTTCATCAACGCGCTGACCGGGTTGTCGACCACACTGAGCAGCAGGCTTTGCAGCACCTCACCAATGCCGCCCGGTGCACTGACGGTGGCGTCATGGGTGGCCAGCACCAGCGAGGACGGAAACCACATGCTCGCGATCACCGCGACGACTGCGGCCGCAAAGGTGCCCAGCAGGTACAGGAACAGAATCGGCTTGATATGGGTTTCCTGGCCATGTTTATGGTTGGCGATCGACGCCATCACCAACACAAACACCAGGATCGGCGCCACGGCCTTGAGTGCGGTAACAAAAACCTTGCCGATGAACCCAGTGGCTTTGGCCGCCTCAGGCAGGAGCAAGGCCAGCAGGATACCGGCGATCAGGCCGATGACGATTTGGGTAACCAGGCTGACGCGGGTGAGTCGTTGCAGCAGGGAAGGGGCAGCAGTCATAAACAGTTGTCTCTAGTTTTTTTAGTAGGGCGCAGCATTGCAGGCAGAATGGGCTGTAGGAAGCAGGCGCGGAGTCTAGCATGCTGTAGGAAGTGTCCCTGTGTGTGCGGCATTGCGTCGCTTGTGTCCGTCAGCCTTCGCCCGTGCCGGACATACTCTGTTAAGATTCTCGCCTCTCACCTTTCCTATCTGTCAGCGGGCCCTTTGGGCTGTCGTTGATGTCGTTGTTTCTGGAGTTTTCATGCTGTTTCCCATCCTGCTGCTGTCAGCCGCCGGCTTTACCGTGCTGACCACGGAGTTCATCATCGTCGGCCTGTTGCCGGCCATCGCCCGCGACCTGAATGTCAGCGTGTCCCAGGCTGGGTTGCTGGTGACCTTATTCGCGTTCACCGTGGCCGCCTTTGGGCCATTTCTTACTGCGTACTTCGCGCGATTCCAGCGCAAGCGCTTGTTTATCACCATCCTGATCATGTTTGCGGTGGCCAATACCGTGGCCGCGCTAGCGCCGAATATCTGGGTAATGGCCTTTGCGCGGTTGATTCCGGCATTGGGCTTGCCGGTGTTCTGGGCCCTGGCCAGTGAAACGGCGGTGGATATCGTTGGCCCGGAATTCGCCGGGCGCGCCATTGAGAAGATCGGCTTCGGCATCGTCTGCGCCACGGTGTTCGGCATTCCGGTGGGCACCTTGATTTCCGATATGTTTGGCTGGCGCACGGCCTTTGCCATCCTCGCCGTGGTGGCGTTGGCCAAGGCCTTGCTGCTGTTTATCTACCTGCCGGTGACCCAACCCAAGAACGATGAAGTCACATTGCGCTCGCAATTCAAGATCCTGCGCAACCCTCTGATGCAGGGGCATATCTTGTTGTCAATCCTGGTGTTCAGCGGCATGTTCACGGCCTATACGTACCTGGCGGACATCCTCGAACGCTTGGCTGGGTTCGATGGCACGCTGGTGGGTTGGTGCCTGATGGGCTTTGGCGCAGTCGGTTTGATCGGCAATTCCCTGGGCGGCCGCGCGGTGGACCGTCATCCGCTGATTGCGTCCATGGTGTTCTGCGGCTTTATGATTGCCGGCATGGTAGCGCTGGTGCCGGCAATTCACTCCACCATCGGCCTGGCAGCGGCGATGGCAGTGTGGGGCGTGACCCAGGCGGCGATGTTCCTGGTCAGCCATGTGCGCTTGATGAAGGCCGCGCCGCATGCGCCGGCGTTTGCCGCGTCGCTGAATATTGCCGGTGCCAATCTGGGCATCGGCCTTGGGGCAATGGTCGGCGGGCATGTGATCGACACCCTCGGCCTGGGCAGCCTGGGGTTTGCGGCGTCCGGGTTTATCCTGGTGTCGATCCTGCTGGCGTTGTGGCTGATGACCGCCAAACAGCCAGTCGCCGCCAGCGCCTGAGCGATCAGGGCAGGGCGGTGAACAACTCGCGCCGGGCACCTTCGGTAATCGCCACGATGCCGGGGTGCTTGACCTTGCGTTCCACCGAGATCGCGTAGAACGACTCGGTGACCGCATCGGTCTGGCCAATGAGCGCCACACCGTACTGGCGTACCACCTCATCGGCGATCACGCTGGGGGCGATGAAGATCCCGCTGCCGGATTGGCCGAAAGCCTGCATCAGGGCGCTGTCGTCGAACTCGCCGATGATTTTTGGTTGTATCTGCTGTTCGGCGAACCAGCGCTGCAAACGGCTGCGCACCACCGTCTCCGCCCCTGGAATCAATAGTGGAGCGCCCTGCAAACACTGTGGGAAAGCGCCACCGTATGCGTCAGCCAGGGCCTGGGTGGCGAAGAAACTGATGCCGCATTCCCCGAGTTTTTGGCTGTAGCCTTTGATGTCCAGGTGCGTAGGCATCGGGCTGTCGGAGATCACCAGGTCCAAGCGCTGGATTGCCAGGTCGGCCAGCAGGCGCTCAAGTTTGTCTTCACGGCAGGTGATACGAATCGGCTCGCTCAGTTCCATGGTCGGCGCGATCAGCCGATAGACGATGGACTTGGGCACCACATCCGCCACCCCAACGCGAAACACGATCTGCTGTTCATTAGGCTGGGCGCGCAATATAGCTTCCAACTCATTGCCGGTCTGGAACATCTGCTCGGCGTAGGGCAGGGCCTGGCGCCCGGCTTCCGTGAGTTCAAGCTGGCGGCCAACCCGCTGAAACAGCGCGATACCAAAGGTTTGCTCCAGCAGGCTGATCTGCCCGCTGATGGTCTGTGGCGTGAGGTTCAACTGCTCACAGGCGCGTACGATGCTGCCGGTCTTGGCTACCACCCAAAAGTAATGCAGTTGGCGATAATTGAGCATGGCGGCCATCACTTCGTAAAAATCGAAGTATACGCGAGAAAAATA
Source organism: Pseudomonas viridiflava (assembly GCF_900583165.1). Classification (GTDB taxonomy): domain Bacteria; phylum Pseudomonadota; class Gammaproteobacteria; order Pseudomonadales; family Pseudomonadaceae; genus Aquipseudomonas. Next base: position 82,846 of record NZ_UTKY01000028.1, read on the forward strand.
CGAATTTTCCTGAACTGTTCGTCTGCATAGAATGCCTCGCTATCGCGGGGCCACTATTTGGACCCAATGGTTCTAACGAGGAATACATCATGAAACTCAATTCTCTCGGCGCGGCCTCGCTGCTTGCGCTTTCATTGGTAGTGATCAGCGGTTGCGATCAGGTTGAAAAAAGCGCCCAGCAGGTGTTGGGTAAAGCGACCGAGTCGGCCAAGCAAGCGATCGATGATACCCACAAGGCCGCCGAGCAGGCATTGAGTGAGGCGACACAAGGCCTGATCAGCCCTGAGAAAAAAGACGAAGAAGCTGAAAATGCTTCGGAATCTGATCGAAAAGAAGCTTAATTACCCCAGCACAACGTCAGGACTGACCTATGGATTACCTTTTACAACTGGCCGCAAGCCCTACCGCCTGGGTCGCTTTGGCCACCTTGATCGTCATGGAAATCGTGCTGGGCATCGATAACCTGATCTTTATCTCGATCCTCACCAATAAATTACCCGAGCAGCACCGGGCCAAAGCACGGCGCATCGGTATCAGCATGGCGTTGGTATTGCGCTTGGGCCTATTGAGCACCATCGCCTTTATCGTGCAACTGACCACGCCGGTGTTCGAAGTGCTGGGCCAGGCGTTTTCGTGGAAGGACATGATCCTGATCGCCGGTGGCTTATTCCTGGTCTGGAAGGCTACTACCGAGATCCATCACAGCATGGACCCGGAGCCTGAAGAGAAAGCCAGCGTCAGCAACACGGTCGCCATCGGTTTCGCGGCGGCCATCGGTCAAATCCTGCTGCTGGACCTGGTGTTTTCCATCGACAGCATCATTACCGCCGTGGGCATGACCGAGCACTTGCCGATCATGATCATCGCCGTGGTGACCTCGGTGATCGTCATGTTGGTAGCGGCCGAGCCGTTGGCCAAGTTCATCAACGACAACCCGACTGTGGTGATGCTGGCCCTGGGCTTCTTGATCATGATCGGCATGACGCTGATCGCCGAAGGCTTCGGTGCCCATGTGCCTAAAGGTTACGTGTACGCAGCCATGGCGTTCTCGGCCGCGATCGAGTGCCTGAACATCGCGCGGCGCAATCGCCACAAGCGGTTGCTGGCTGCTCGCCAATAATCTGCAGTGAGCGGGCTTGCCCCGCGCTGGGCTGCGAAGCAGCCCTAAAAACCAAACGCCGCATTCTGTCTGACAGAATGCGGCGTTTTTATTGGGGCTGCTTCGCAGCCCAGCGCGGGCCAAGCCCGCTCACTACAATCAGGAGTCGGCGCTAATTTGTGTTGGGTCCGGGCAACTCTCGTCACCGTTGTTCAAACCTTGCTTATAGTTGCGGCTAAGCAGCGAAGCCTTGCCGTTATGCCAGGTCAGCGTCAGCACATACAACGTGTCGTAATCACTGCCAGACCAATCGTCGGTGATGGTGTGCTTTTCGCCCGAGGCTTCGCTGGCCACCTTGTTGATCAACTCCGGCAGGTAGCCGTGGGACCAGGCGGTGTAGATGGTCGCGTTGTGGTACTTGTCTTCCACAAGCTCATCGGCCAGGTCGCTGGTGTCATTCGCCGAAAAATTGATGTTCACCGGCAGCCCGAGCTTGATGGCGCTGGGACTAATAGTCATCAGGGGGCGAATGTAGCTGTAGGAATTATCCAGCTCGCCTTCCTCGACATTACGTGTGGGGTTGGCGGCAAACACAAAATCGGCCTTGCCGAATTTTTCCGGCAGCAGGGTGGCCAGGTTCATTGCCCGGTTGAGGCCCTGGCAATTGAGCTGGCCGAGGCCACCGGCAGGTTTTTCGCCGTGACGCAGGAACACCAGGGTTTGCACGCCGTCGGCCTGTTCGGCTTTGCTGGTGCGCGATTCCAGGGTCAGGCCGATGGCGCCGCCTACCAGCAGCAGCGGCAACATGATGTATGAATAACGTTTCAGGCGTTTCGCAAGGCGCAGAGGCTTGATGGTCATAGGTGTCGAGTCTTAAATGCATCGGATTAAGGCTGACATGCCTGGCCCCAGTGACGCATCCTGCGTCCTGCGGTGTTCCTTGTCGTTATAGCAAGGTGCCTCCATTCACCGATCAAGCGCACTTAAGAGTGCGCAAGGGCGTATTGGTTCGCCCACGCGGGATAATAGCCCGCTGATGTTGCGCATTCGTGACCCATGCAGGACATCGGTCAGATGACTATGATGGAGGCTTTAAGCTCAGGGGTTTCCCGATGAACGCTCTCGCTGCCTTCCCGATCAATAGCAAATGGCCTGCCCAGCACCCGGAGCGCCTGCAACTGTACTCGCTACCCACTCCCAACGGGGTAAAAGTGTCGATCATGCTCGAAGAGCTTGGCCTGCCTTACGAGGCACATAAGGTCAGCTTCGACACCCAGGATCAGTTGTCCCCGGAGTTTTTGTCCCTGAACCCCAACAACAAGATTCCCGCGATCATCGACCCCAATGGCCCCGGTGGTGTGCCGTTGGCGTTGTTCGAGTCTGGTGCGATCCTGATCTATCTGGCAGAAAAAACCAGCCAACTGCTCTCCGAAGACCCGGCCACCCGCTACGAAACCCTTCAATGGCTGATGTTCCAGATGGGCGGTATCGGCCCGATGTTTGGCCAACTGGGCTTCTTCAATAAATTCGCCGGCAAGGCCTACGAAGACAAACGCCCCCGGGACCGCTACGCCGCTGAGTCCCGACGCCTGCTGGATGTGCTGGAAAAACGCCTGCTGGGCCGCACCTGGATCATGGGCGACGAGTACAGCATCGCTGACATCGCTACCTTCCCGTGGATTCGCAACCTGATTGGTTTCTACGAATCCGGCGACCTGGTGGGCATTGCCGACTTCCCCAATGTACTGCGCGCGCTGGACGGCTTTGTTGCACGCCCGGCTGTGATCCGTGGCCTGAATATTCCGAGCTGAGCCGATGCCGACTTTTGATTTCAAACAACTGGATGTGTTCAGCAGCGTGCCCCTTAAAGGCAACCCGCTGGCCGTGGTGTTTGGCGCCGACAGCCTGACAGACCAGCAAATGGCCGATTTCGCCAACTGGACCAACCTCAGCGAAACTACATTTTTGCTTACCCCGCGCGACCCCAAGGCTGACTACCGGGTGCGCATTTTTACAACCTTGAAGGAACTGCCTTTCGCCGGTCATCCGACGCTGGGCAGTTGCCACGCTTGGCTGCAAGCCGGCGGCGTTCCGAAAGGTGAAGAGATCATCCAGGAGTGCGAAATCGGCCTGGTGCGCATCCGTCGCCAGGGCGCCGAGCTGGCGTTTATTGCGCCGCCTTTGTTGCGCTCCGGCGCGGTGGAGGCGCCTTTGCTTGAGCGCGTACGCCTGGGGTTGGGCCTGAGCCCGCAAGCCATCGTACGCAGCCAGTGGGTCGACAACGGTGCGGGATGGTTGGCGCTGATGCTGGCCGATCGCAATCAGGTACTGGATTTGCAGCCAGACTACTCGCAGTTGCACGGCTTGGCCGTGGGCGTGATTGCCCCGTGCGACCCCGCTCGCGACGACGTGAACGCTCAGTTTGAAGTGCGTGCCTTTGTCGCAGGCGACGGCGCCCAGGAAGACCCGGCCACCGGCAGCCTGAATGCTGGTGTCGCCCAATGGTTGCTTGCAGAAGGCCTGGCACCGGAGCGCTTCGTGGTCAGCCAGGGCACGGCGCTTGGGCGTGCTGGACGTATTCGTGTTGAACGCCAGGGCGATGAAATTTGGGTCGGCGGCGCCGTTGCGGTGTGCATCGAGGGGCGTCTACAGCTCTAGATCAATACATTATTACGGCCCGAGCAATACACTATTGGCCCCTCGGCGTTTGTGCTGCGCATGCCAGTGGGCATAAGCTTTCGCCCCAAAGATTTTCGTCATTATTTCAGGACAGCCATGACCAGCCAGTTCCCCCAAGCCCGTCCACGCCGCCTGCGCCGCTCCCCGGAGCTGCGTGGTTTGTTCCAGGAAACCGAGTTCACCCTCAACGACCTGGTGCTGCCGATCTTCGTCGAAGAAGAAATCGACGACTTCGTGCCGATCACCAGCATGCCGGGCGTGCAACGTATCCCTGAGAAAAAACTTGCCAGCGAAATCGAGCGCTATGCCCGCGCAGGCATCAAGTCGGTGATGACCTTTGGTGTGTCCCACCACTTGGACGCCAGCGGCAGCGACACCTGGAAAGAACGCGGCCTGGTCTCGCGCATGTCCTCGATCATCAAGGACGCTGTGCCGGAAATGATCGTGATGTCCGACACCTGCTTTTGCGAATACACCGACCACGGCCACTGCGGCGTGATGCACGGCGCCCACGTCGACAACGATGCAACCCTGGTCAACCTCGGCAAACAAGCCGTAGCCGCCGCCCGCGCCGGCGCCGACGTGATTGCACCCTCGGCCGCCATGGACGGCCAGGTCCAAGCCATCCGCCGCGCCCTGGATGACGCTGGTTTCACCCACATCCCGATCATGGCCTACTCGACCAAATTCGCCTCGGCCCTCTACGGCCCGTTCCGCGAAGCCGGCGGCAGCGCCCTCAAGGGCGACCGCAAAAGCTACCAGATGAACCCAATGAATCGCCGCGAAGCCGTGCGCGAATCGCTGCTGGACGAACAAGAAGGCGCGGACGCACTGATGGTCAAACCCGCCGGCGCCTACCTCGACATCATTCGCGACATCCGCGAAGCCTCGCGCCTGCCGGTGGCGGCGTATCAGGTGAGTGGTGAATACGCGATGATCAAGTTTGGCGCACAGGCGGGGGCGATTGATGAAGATCGCGTGGTGCGCGAGACATTGGGGTCGATCAAACGGGCAGGGGCGGATTTGATTTTTACGTACTTTGCGATGGATTTGGCGTTGGCTGGGATCTAACCCTCGCTGCAATTGCAAATGTGGGAGGGGGCTTGCCCCCGATGGCGGTGTGTCAGTCGCTCATAGATTAGCTGACCTTCCGCTGTCAGGAGCGAGCCCCTTTTCGCTGTCAGATTTTCGGCAGATGAGTGTTGTTGTAATGTTTCAACCGAATCAGCAGGGTCTGCATGAATTTTCTCTGATCAATTACGGGTTCACTGAAATACGTCGCCATTGTTTTGAAAACTGCATCGAAGCTATCGCCGGTAGACAAGAAATGCTCAATTGAAGCGATAAACCACTCTCGCTCTGGTTCTGTATAAGACAAAAAATCCGGCTTTGTCAGTTCGTCAAAAAGCTCTCTGAGCTCCTTGTCGTTATTTATATTTTTAGAGGAAATGAAGTTTTCTCTTGCCAAGTCGTCCGTATTTTCAATGTCATAAGTGAACAAGAGTCCACGGATTATTGACATGCTTGGTTTTTCTTTCATTTTCATGGCTCTGTATAGGCTGTTTTGGGTTTGCCATTACTGTCGAGTATTACTCGTGCTTTGCGCTGTTGGCTATATTTCATCCCGTCCTTGGAATATCCTTCGCCAATGACTTTTCCCATATCCATCGGTTTTAACGACGCTGCGTGGCCGTTTCTTCTGAAAATGAGCTGTGCTCGAAAGATCGAGTTTAATTGATCTCTGTGACTAAGGTAGTGAGTTGCGGCTGGTGGGTATTTAGGCTGCCCGCTATTTGGGCCAGAGGTGAAGACCTCCACAATTCCAGTCGTAGGGTTTTTTGCTGTTTGTAACCTTTCGAGCTGAGATTCGAGTGTTGTCTGCGCACCGTGTTTTTCAAGAAAGTGCGCTCCCGGTGTTGCCTTTTCAAGCTCGTCCAAGCGCCTGTATGCGTTCGCCTCAGCAAGCTCATCAATTCTTGCCTGTCGCTGCGCACGTGTCAGTTGCGGTAACGCAGGTTCTCCGTGGTCAACACCCGCAGTGGGTTGCTGTGCGTTAGCGCTTAGCTTGCAACCATCCCCGCCTGGGCATCTGCTTAAACCCAGTGGATCTACCCACACTGTAGGGTTCGGCGCGTACTGATATCCATTGATCCCACCCGCCAACTTCACCGGGTCAGGCGTCAGGTAGCGACCAATGTCAGGATTGTAGTAGCGATGGCGGTTGTAGTGCAGCCCGCTTTCTTGGTCGAAGTATTGGCCTTGGAAACGCAGTGGGTTGTCGATTTTCCCGATGTCGAGACGGCTGATTTCGCCGTAGGCGCGGTAATGCGCGGACCATACGATTTCGCCTTCGGGGGTGGTGAGTTCCTGGGGTGTGCCGAGGTGGTCGAGTTGGTAGTGGTAGGGCTTGGTGGCTTTGGGACCGAAACCTTCCAACATGACCATTGGGCGGAAGCTGTCGGGTTCGTAGATGAAGCTGCGGTGTTTATCTTTGTGATGTTCGGCGATCAGCTTGTCGCCTTGCCAGAAAAACTCCGTTGTGATGCCGTCGACGGTTTTGCTGATGCGGCGACCGAATGGGTCATAGCGATAGCTGGCGGTTTGGCCGTTGGGTTTTTTGACTTCGATTAACCGGTGTTGGCAGTCGTAGCGGTATTCGGTGACCAACGAGTGGCCTTTGCCGCGTCGTTCACGGATGAGGTTGCCGAAGGCGTCGTAGTCGTAGTGGTAATCGCCCTGCATCAGTAGGCGATTGCCGGCCACGATGTCGGGCCCGGGGCGGTCTTGCATCAGCAGATTGCCCGCCGGGTCGTGGCCGAAGCGTTCTTGCAGGTCTTGGGAGTGGTCGGCGCGGGTGAGGCGGTTGAGTGGGTCGTAGTGGTAGTGGTGATCGCCTTTGCGGGTGTCGAGCAGGCGGGTGAGGTTGCTGGATTTGTCGTAGTCGTATTGGCGTTGGTAAAGGTAGTGGTTTTGTTGGGTGACGGCGTGGGCGTGTAGGCGTTGCTGGTCGTCGTAGTGGTAGTGGCTGAGGAGTTGGCCTTGCTGGCGTTGGTGTTCTTGGCCGGATTTGAATAGGTGTGAGGTGAGGATTTCACCATTCAACTTAACGGCGGCTAGATGGCCGCCTTTGGCATGATTAAGAACAACACGGTTGTTATCCGGCAGGCGCAACTTCTGAAGCTGGCCGCAGGCGTCGTAGCCATAGCGCAAGGTGCCCCAGCCTTGGTGTTCGGCGGTGAGGCGGTTTTGTTGATCGTATTCGTAGGCTAAAAACCAGTGGCTGTCGTCGACGCTAAGGAGGTTGCCTTTGCGGTCGTAGGCATAGTCGACAGACTTTCCATCTGGAAGGGTTTTTCGGACAAGGCGACCGGCGAAGTCGCGCTCGTAGCGGGTGACTAGCTGACTGCCGTCATCGCCATGCTCGGTCTTTTCCTGCAGGTTGCCGTTGAGGTCGTAGACGTAGGCGGTGCGCTGGCCATCGAAGCCGATTTCCT
>NZ_UTKY01000029.1 GCF_900583165.1 Pseudomonas viridiflava
CCATAAGCCCGCGGCGCATGATCTGGTAGGCCGCAACGGTCGAATCGAAACCGCCGGACATCAATACAAGGGTCTGCTCCAGCGCGCCGAGCGGATAACCGCCCAGGCCTTTGTGCTGGTCATGAACGACAAACAACCGTTGGTCGCGAATTTCCATTCTGACCACCAGATCGGGCTTTTTCAGCTCGATTCCGGCCGCGCCGCACTGCTGACGCAACTGGCTGCCGACGTATTTCTCGACATCCATGGAGCTGAAATCGTGTCGTCCGGCACGCTTGCAACGCACGGCGAACATCTTGCCCGGCAGCAGGTCGGCGTAGTGCGCTTTGCACTTGGCAACGATGTCATCCATGTCGCCCAGCGGGTACTCGGCCACCTGTAGAAAGTTGGCGATGCCAGGCACGCAAC
>NZ_UTKY01000046.1 GCF_900583165.1 Pseudomonas viridiflava
CTTCATCGCTGTGCGTGGCGCTGGCCTGGCTGATGCAACGTGCAGACAATATTCTGCTGATTCCCGGAACGTCCTCGGTGGCGCATCTCAAGGAAAACCTCAGTGCGAGTAGCCTGGTGATTCCCCCTGAGCTGTTGGCCGAGCTGGACAGGATTGCCTGACTAACGTGATGGCGAGGCGCTTTAACCCAATCGACCTTCCTGGCGCAGCAATGCGCCAATGCGTTTGATCTCTTTCTCACCCTGATCAAGCGCCGCCTTGCTGGTGTGCACCGAGTAGTAGCCCATCACCAGATCGTGCGGATGCTTGATGGCTGAACCGAGCACGAACGACGTATCGCCATGAGCAACCAGATCAATCGCCCGGTCCGACTCTTCGAACACGGCGAGTTCGCCCGCCTCAACC
>NZ_UTKY01000118.1 GCF_900583165.1 Pseudomonas viridiflava
CCCCCCCCCCCCCCCCCCCCCCCCCCCCCCCCCCCCCCCCCCCCCCCCCCCCCCCCCCCCCCCCCCCCCCCCCCCCCCCCCCCCCCCCCCCCCCCCCCCCCCCCCCCCCCCCCCCCCCCCCCCCCCCC
>NZ_UTKY01000072.1 GCF_900583165.1 Pseudomonas viridiflava
ATACCGGCAGCGCCGAAGAAGATCACGTCGCCACTGGCAACGTGCTGACCAACGACACCGATGTGGATAACGTACTGACCGTCGCCAGCTTCAAAGTCGGCACCATCAGCTACAACGCTGGCGAAACAGCCACCATCGCCAACGTCGGTACCATCACCATCGCGGCCAACGGTGCCTACACCTTCACGCCGGTGCAGGAATTCAACGGCGCGGTACCGCAAATCGGCTACACCACCAACACCGGTTCCAGCAGTACGCTGAATGTGAACATCTCGGCAGTGGACGACCCAAGCATCCTGCGCGCCGATACCGGCAGCGCCGAGGAAGACCACGCGGCCACCGGCAACGTGCTGGCCAACGACACCGATGTCGACAACGTACTGACCGTCGCCAGCTTCAAAGTCGGCACGATCAGCTACAACGCTGGCGAAACAGCCACCATCGCCAACGTCGGTACCATCACCATCGCGGCCAACGGTGCCTACACCTTTACCCCGGTGCAGGATTTCAACGGTGCCGTGCCGCAAATCGGC
>NZ_UTKY01000026.1 GCF_900583165.1 Pseudomonas viridiflava
CGAGAGTGTCAGATTTTTTGTGTGCGGGCCGGTAATGGCCTGCCGTCAGGCAGGCCTTGGTTTTACCAGGTCGGCCTGGTAAATCGATCTCCGTACAGGATCGCAAATTGATTCATCGCGCTCTTCCAGTCATTGGCTGCATTGCTCCAGTTCGCGGTGATATTGCGTAAACCCAGCCAAATCAGCTTCGTCGCGGCATCGTCCGTTGGGAAGTGACCTCGCGTCTTGATGATCTTGCGCAACTGAGCATTAACACTCTCGATGGCGTTCGTTGTGTAGATCACTTTGCGTATCGCTGGGGGAAACACGAAGAATGGGATGACGCGATCCCAAGCGCGCTTCCATGCCGCCACGACCGTTGGATATTGTTTGCCCCAGGGCCCGGCTTCGAAAGCCAGCAGCGCTTGCTCTGCGGCTTCTGCATTGAGTGCTTGATAGATCGGTTTCAGTGCCTTGGCCAGCTCTCGGCGCTTGTCCCAGCCTGCGTAATCGAGGCTGTTACGGATCAGATGGACGATGCAGGTCTGCAACGTCGTCTCAGGAAACACAGCATTCAGCGCTTCGGGCATCCCTTTGAGACCGTCAGTTACGGCGATCAGGACGTCCTCGACACCTCGCGTTTTTAGGTCATTGAAGACCTTCATCCAAAATTTGGCGCCTTCGGTTGTTTCAATCCAAATGCCCAGGATATCTCGCGTTCCGTCCGGCAATACGCCCAATGCCAGGTAAATCGCTTTGTTGCGCACCAGGCCTTCGTCGCGAATTTTGACTCGCAACGCATCGAAGAAAATCACGGGATACATTGGCTCAAGCGGTCGTTGTTGCCAAGCTGCGACCTCTTCCAAAACTGCATCGGTGACGGAACTGATGAAATCGTGAGAGACGTCTGTTCCGTACTGTTCAGAGAGAAACGCTCGGATTTCGCGAACCGTCATGCCTCGGGCATACATCGCGATAATCTTGTCATCGAAGCCGGTAAAGCGCCGTTCGTGTTTGGGGATCAGAATCGGAGCAAAGCTGCCATCACGGTCTCTGGGAATGTCCAAACGCAACGGGCCGTCATCAGTTAGCACCGTTTTTCCGCTCTTGCCGTTGCGCTGGTTACTCGACTCCTCAGGGCGCTCCGCGCCCTGAGGATAGCCAAGGTGGTGGCCCAACTCGGCACCAAGAGCTCGCTCGATCAGCGCCTTTTTGAACGCCATCGAAGCGTCATGAATGGCTTCGGCACTCATCGGGCCACTGACGAACTGGTCGATCAGCTCTTTTGGAATGGATGGAAGGTCACGCGGGGCCTCACGGGCCGGTTTCTTTTTGGTTGGCATACATGCACCTCTTCAACATGTTATGCCCGAACACAAAATTTATGACAGTCCCG
>NZ_UTKY01000015.1 GCF_900583165.1 Pseudomonas viridiflava
GGTTGAGGTCGGCGCGGCAGTTGATCATGCGCTTTTCGTCAACGGCGACGCGGGCGGCGGAGCCTTCGAGCTCGGCGAGGCCTTCGGCGACGTCGAGTTTGTCGAGGGCGGCCTTGGCGCGCACGATGGCGGCGGAGTCACTGGCGGTGACGGCGCGGGCTTCGATGGCGGCAGCAGCGCCGGCGCCGTCGAGGCGGTCCATGTTGGCTTCGGTTGCGTGGCCGGCGTTGGCGCCTTTGGTGGCTACTTCGCCTTCTTCTTCTTTGTCGAATTCGTCCCAGCTCAGCATGACGTATCGTCTCCTGCGTGAGGGCTCAAAGGTGCCCGTGTGAAACCGGATGGTTGGGTGTTCACACGGCCCAGAGGCCGCGGTGGATCTTAAGGAATCGTTTGTTGCAACAGCTCGCGCAGGCACTAAACGGAATCAGGGTTACGGGTGGTCTGCTTGAGGCTGAGGGGCGGAGCGGTGGGTGCTTGCTCCAGCGGGGCCTCAGGTTTGGCTCTTCATCCCAGTGTAAAGGGATATTGCAGGCCCGATTTACCCGCGCATTGTAGGGGAAAAAAACCGGTTTGTGTTGGGGCGGATGGTCACGGCGAGCAGACAAAAAGGCTGCTATTTGAGCCAGAGTGCGGGTTTATAAGGCTTTGCTGGGGTTGGATTTTTTTGACGGGCGGTGGGATGTTTTTTATGGGGTAGGGAGAGGAGTGGCGAGTCAGGCTTTATAGGGGCGGTGTGGCGGCTATTGCTATCGGGGGCGAGCCCCCTCCCACATTTGGGCGGGGTCGTGCTCGGGCGCGGTTCTTTGCCGCAAGAACGATTTCTTGCGGCGAATAAGATCAGCGTGAGTTTGCACTAACGAAGTTGTTATCCGTTAGAGCAACCATTGCCCATGACATGGTAATTAAGAATATGACGCTGACCGTGTGAGTCTTCATATTCCATCTTCACCGGTACAACTTCGCATACATCTGGAATGCTGCTCATGGACATGACTTTGGCGATGTCCAGATGGGTGCTGTAAGTGTAGTCCTCAACAATCGGGGCGTTCTGGCCAGCTACGTCAGTCGGGGCTTCATCGGCCAGGGCGGCGGTGGCGCACAAGCTGCTGAGGGCCATAACTACTAAAGCTTTCATTTCTCTATTTACCTTATTTAGGTCGAAGTGGGTCACGGGGCCCTTGTGAGGCCACGTGTGTAACTTAAAGTTGGGAAGTTCGGATTAACGTTGCCTTCGTGGGGGCTGTTACGTTGTTAATCACAGTGCCTCTGTTGGCGAAAGTGATTTTAGGCCCCCGAGTTATATTCATATACCCGTGCTTTTGATAAACACTATTGGCGGTTTTTGTAACAATCCCGTGGTAAAGCTTTTTTCACACACGGTGCAGAGCGCCACGGGCCGCGGGCCAGAGCGCCAAAAGCACATAGCAGGGCAAAATGTAGGGGCTTGTTACTACCATCGTCGAATGGTTCTATGGGGCCGCCCCGGCTACAACAGGGCATACAAAAACAACTATTGTCACCGAGGTAAGAAAGATGAGTGCGGCTTCCCTGTACCCCGTTCGCCCCGAAGTAGCAGCCAATACCCTGACTGATGAGGCGACCTACAAGGCCATGTACCAGCAGTCGGTGGTCAACCCCGATGGCTTCTGGCGTGAGCAAGCCAAGCGCCTTGACTGGGTCAAGCCTTTCACCGCGGTGAAACAGACCTCGTTCGACGATCACCATGTCGACATCAAGTGGTTTGCCGATGGCACCTTGAACGTTTCCTACAACTGCCTGGACCGCCATCTCGCTGAGCGCGGCGATCAGGCGGCTATTATCTGGGAGGGCGATGACCCTTCCGAAAGCCGCACCATCACCTACCGCGAGCTGCATGAAGAAGTCTGCAAGTTCGCCAACGCCTTGCGCGGTCAGGATGTGCATCGCGGCGACGTGGTGACTATCTATATGCCGATGATCCCCGAAGCCGTGGTCGCCATGCTGGCGTGTACCCGCATCGGCGCGATTCACTCCGTGGTGTTTGGCGGTTTTTCGCCGGAAGCCCTGGCCGGTCGCATCATCGACTGTAAGTCGAAGGTGGTGATCACCGCCGACGAAGGCATTCGTGCCGGTAAGAAGATTCCGCTGAAGGCCAACGTCGATGACGCCCTGACCAACCCGGAAACCAACAGCATTCAGAAAGTCATTGTGTGCAAACGCACCAATGGCAACATCAAGTGGAACCAGCATCGCGACATCTGGTACGAAGACCTGATGAAAGTGGCGGGCACGGTATGTGCGCCTAAAGAGATGGGCGCCGAAGAAGCGCTGTTCATCCTTTATACCTCCGGTTCCACTGGCAAACCTAAAGGCGTGCAGCACACCACGGGCGGCTACCTGCTTTACGCGGCGCTGACCCACGAGCGTGTGTTCGACTACCGCCCAGGCGAAATCTACTGGTGCACCGCCGACGTCGGCTGGGTCACTGGCCACACCTATATCGTCTACGGCCCGCTGGCCAATGGCGCGACCACGTTGCTGTTCGAAGGCGTACCGAACTACCCGGATATCACCCGGGTGGCGAAGATCGTCGACAAGCACAAGGTCAATATCCTCTACACCGCACCGACCGCAATTCGCGCCATGATGGCTTCGGGCACCGCCGCTGTTGAAGGCGCCGATGGCAGCAGCCTGCGCTTGCTGGGTTCGGTGGGCGAACCGATCAACCCGGAAGCCTGGGATTGGTACTACAAGAACGTCGGCCAATCCCGTTGCCCGATTGTCGATACCTGGTGGCAGACCGAGACCGGCGGCAACATGATGAGCCCACTGCCAGGCGCCCATGCGCTCAAGCCGGGTTCGGCGGCACGGCCGTTCTTTGGCGTGGTGCCAGCGCTGGTGGATAACCTCGGCAACCTGATCGAAGGCGCGGCCGAAGGCAACCTGGTGATCCTCGATTCATGGCCGGGCCAGGCGCGTACCCTGTACGGCGACCACGACCGCTTTGTCGACACCTACTTCAAGACCTTCCGTGGCATGTATTTCACCGGTGACGGTGCGCGTCGCGACGAAGACGGTTACTACTGGATCACTGGTCGTGTGGACGACGTGTTGAACGTGTCCGGCCACCGCATGGGTACCGCCGAGATTGAAAGCGCGATGGTGGCTCACCCGAAAGTTGCCGAAGCCGCCGTCGTCGGTGTGCCGCATGACATCAAAGGGCAGGGCATCTACGTGTATGTCACCCTCAAAAATGGCGAAGAGCCCAACGAAGCACTGCGCCTCGAGTTGAAAAACTGGGTGCGTAAGGAGATCGGGCCGATTGCTTCGCCGGACGTGATCCAGTGGGCACCGGGCTTGCCGAAGACGCGCTCCGGGAAAATCATGCGTCGAATTCTGCGCAAGATCGCCACGGCTGAGTATGACGGGTTGGGGGATATCTCCACCCTGGCAGACCCGGGGGTGGTGGCGCATTTGATTGAAACGCACAAGACCATGAATGTAGCGTAAGGCGCATTGATGGCCCAAAGCCCCGCCCGGTGCATGCCAGGCGGGGTTTTTTCATGCCATTTCAAAACCAGTGAAGATCAAGTGTGGGAGGGGGCTTGCCCCCGATGGCAGTGTGTCAGCCAGCATGGGTGTGTCTGGTGTACCGCTATCGGGGGCAAGCCCCCTCCCACAGTTGATCTCCATTGCACATTCAGCTGGGTGGTGATCTGACAGACCCGCACAACCCCCAACCCAATAAATATCGGTTTATCTCCTAGGACATTTCTGAATGTTACCGTCATCCATAAATGTGTAACCCCGCGCCCAAACATGAGGCGATGTGCTACACCTGCGCCCTGAAAAGCTGCATTCCAGACACCCTCAGAAATAAGATTAAACGCCAGACTTGCCGTGCCAGAAGGGTTTGCGAATAATAGGCCCGCAATTTGCAGCGTTAACAGGTTTACTGTCTTTTGCTTCTGCATAAAAAACAGAAGCTGTCAATGTGCTGGAACCGCTTTCTCGGTGCTTCTGTAAATTGTTGTCGCATTGAGGAAATATCGGCTTCCGGCCTGTCGTTAGAATGCCGATCACTCGCTCGTCGTTGCCAGTGTGTATCTGGTGTAGGACGCAGCACCGCAATTCGGTTTCACCTTCGCCGCATCGTGGGCCATGGCTCATACTGCTGTTTTGCCCTATACCGATGGAGTCCCAAGATGAAGAAACTCGTGCTGTTGGGCGCCCTGGCGCTGTCCGTGCTGTCCATGCAGGCTTTCGCTGAAGGCAAGCCTCTGAAAATTGGTATCGAAGCGGCCTACCCTCCGTTTGCCTCGAAGGCGCCGGATGGCAGCATCGTCGGTTTTGACTACGACATCGGCAACGCCTTGTGCGAAGAGATGCAGGTCAAGTGCACGTGGGTCGAGCAAGAGTTCGACGGTCTGATCCCTGCGCTCAAAGTGCGCAAGATCGACGCGATCCTGTCGTCCATGTCCATCACTGACGACCGCAAGAAGTCTGTGGACTTCACCAACCGCTACTACCTGAGCCCGGCGCAGCTGGTGATGAAGCAAGGCACCACCGTCAGCGATAGCCTGGATGAATTGAAAGGCAAGAAGATCGGCGTGCAGCGCGGTTCGATCCACGACCGTTTCGCCAAGGAAGTCCTGGCGCCTAAAGGTGCAACCGTTGTGCCTTACAGCTCGCAGAACGAAATCTACCTGGACGTGGAAGCCGGTCGCCTCGACGGCACCGTGGCGGACGCTACCCTGTTGCAGGAAGGTTTCCTCGACACCCCTGCGGGCAAAGGCTACGCGTTCGTAGGCCCACAGTTCACCGACGTTAAATACTTCGGCGAAGGCATCGGCATCGCGGTACGCAAGGGCGATAAGGAAAACTTGGAGCGCATCAACGCAGCCATTGCCGCGATCCGCGCGAACGGCAAGTACAAGGCTATCCAGGACAAGTACTTCAACTTCGACATTTACGGCCCTGACGCCAAGTAAATCGTCTTAGCTGTCTGTCTGAAATGGCGCAAGCAACAGAATTCCTGCGGTTTGCGCCATTTTTTCATCCCCCTTTTCGAGGACCTGAATCATGTTGAAAGGCTACGGGGCCGTCATCCTCGATGGCGCATGGTTGACGCTTCAGCTCGCCTTGTCGTCCATGGCCTTGGCCATTGTTCTGGGTCTGATCGGGGTCGCGTTACGCCTGTCGCCGGTGCGCTGGTTGGCCTGGCTGGGTGACTTGTATTCCACAGTGATCCGCGGGATCCCTGACCTGGTGCTGATCCTGCTGATTTTCTACGGCGGCCAGGACCTGCTCAACCGCGTCGCGCCTATGCTTGGCTACGACGACTATATCGACTTGAACCCCTTGGCCGCCGGTATCGGCACGTTGGGTTTCATCTTTGGCGCCTACCTGTCGGAAACTTTCCGTGGCGCCTTCATGGCCATTCCCAAGGGCCAGGCCGAAGCCGGCCTTGCGTATGGCATGAGCAGCTTCCAGGTGTTTTTCCGGGTGATGGTGCCGCAGATGATTCGGCTGGCGATCCCCGGTTTTACCAACAACTGGCTGGTACTCACCAAGGCCACTGCGCTGATTTCGGTGGTGGGCCTGCAAGACATGATGTTTAAGGCCAAGCAGGCGGCAGATGCCACCCGCGAGCCTTTTACCTTCTTCCTCGCAGTGGCGGCGATGTACCTGGTGATCACCAGCGTGTCGTTGCTGGCCCTGCGTCATCTTGAGAAGCGCTACTCGGTAGGCGTAAGGGCGGCTGATCTATGATCTTCGACTACAACGTCATCTGGGAGGCCATGCCGCTGTACCTTGGCGGCCTGCTGACCACCCTGAAACTGCTCGCCATCTCGCTGTTCTTCGGCCTGCTCGCGGCCTTGCCCCTGGGCCTGATGCGCGTGTCCAAGCAGCCGGTGGTCAACGGTGCGGCCTGGCTCTACACCTATGTGATCCGTGGCACACCGATGCTGGTGCAGCTGTTCTTGATCTACTACGGCCTGGCCCAGTTCGAAGCGGTGCGTGAAAGCTTCGTGTGGCCGCTGCTGTCCAGCGCCACGTTCTGTGCGTGCCTGGCGTTTGCGATCAACACCAGCGCCTACACCGCCGAGATCATTGCCGGCAGCCTCAAGGCCACCCCCAATGGCGAGATCGAAGCGGCCAAGGCCATGGGCATGTCGCGCTACAAATTGTACCGCCGCATTCTGCTGCCATCGGCCCTGCGCCGGGCGCTGCCGCAGTACAGCAACGAAGTGATCATGATGTTGCAGACTACCAGCCTGGCCTCCATCGTCACCCTGATCGACATCACCGGTGCTGCGCGCACGGTGAACGCCCAGTTCTACCTGCCGTTCGAAGCCTATATCACCGCTGGCCTGTTCTACCTGTGCCTGACCTTCATCCTGGTGCGCTTGTTCAAGTTGGCCGAGCGCCGCTGGCTGAGCTACCTGGCTCCAAGGAAGCACTGATTATGGAACGTATCGACCACCTGTTGCCCTGGGGCAATCTGGGCTGCGAGCGCCAACTGAGTGTGTTTCGTTTTGGCAGCGGCGAGCGCAAGGCCTATATCCAGGCCAGCCTGCATGCTGATGAGTTGCCCGGCATGCGTGCCGCCTGGGAGCTGAAAAAGCGTCTCGCTGAACTTGAAGAGCAGGGTGCTCTCAACGGCGTGGTAGAGCTGGTCCCGGTGGCCAACCCGATGGGCCTTGGTCAGTTGCTGCAAGGCGCTCATCAGGGGCGGTTCGAGGTCGGCAGCGGTAAGAACTTCAACCGCGATTTCGTTGAGTTGAGCGAGCCGGTCGCGGCATTGCTCGACGGTAAGCTGGGGGATGATCCCCACGCCAACGTGCGCATGATTCGCCAGGCGATGAGCGATGCGCTGCACGCATTGCCCGAGCCAGCGAGCCAGCTGCAAGGCATGCAACGCATCCTGCTCAGCCACGCCTGCACCGCCGATGTGGTGCTCGACCTGCATTGCGACTGCGAAGCCGCGCTGCACCTGTATGCGTTGCCCCAGCACTGGCCGCAGTGGCGCTCGCTGACAGCGCACCTGAATGTAAAAGTCGGCTTGTTGGCGGAAGATTCTGGCGGCAGTTCGTTCGATGAAGCCTGCTCGACGCCCTGGCTGCGTTTGTCCAAGACCTTTCCAGAAGCGCAGATCCCCTTGGCGTGCATGGCGACTACGCTGGAATTGGGTGGCCAGTCTGACACCGGGCGTGACGAAGCGATTTTCCACGCAGAAGGCATCCTGGCATTCCTGGCAGAGCAGGGCTTGATCAAAGGCCAATGGCCGGCGGCACAGTACGACGCCTGCGAGGGCATGCCGTTTGAAGGCACCGAGATGCTGTTCGCGCCCCATCCCGGCGTGATCAGTTTCCTGCGCAAGCCAGGTGAATGGGTTGAGTCCGGTGATGAGATTTTTGAAGTGATTGATCCCTTGTCCGATCAGGTCAGCATTGTCTGCGCCGGTACGTCCGGGGTGCTGTTTGCCGTTGAGCGGCTGCGTTATGCCCAAGCAGGTTTTTGGCTGGCCAAGGTTGCGGGGCGTGAAGTCCTGCGCCATGGCAATTTGCTGAATGACTGACCCACTGTTTTTGTGAGAACCGACCGCATGTACAAACTTGAAGTCCAAGACCTGCATAAACGCTATGGCAGTCATGAAGTGCTCAAAGGCGTGTCCCTGGCCGCCGCGGCCGGTGATGTGATCAGCATCATCGGTTCCAGTGGTTCGGGCAAAAGTACCTTTTTGCGCTGCATCAACCTGCTGGAGCAACCCCACGCCGGCAAGATTCTGCTCAACAACGAAGAGCTGAAGCTGGTCGCCAACAAGGACGGCGCCATGAAGGCGGCCGACCCCAAGCAGCTGCAACGCATGCGTTCGCGCCTGTCGATGGTGTTCCAGCATTTCAACCTGTGGTCACACATGACCGCGCTTGAAAACGTGATGGAAGCTCCGGTGCACGTGCTGGGCATGTCGAAGAAAGAGGCGCGTGAAAAGGCCGAGCACTACCTGGCCAAAGTCGGCGTGGGCCATCGTAAGGATGCGTTCCCCGGTCATATGTCCGGTGGCGAGCAGCAGCGCGTAGCTATCGCCCGTGCCTTGGCGATGGAGCCGGAGGTGATGCTGTTCGACGAACCTACCTCGGCCCTCGACCCTGAGTTGGTGGGCGAAGTGCTCAAAGTGATGCAGGACCTGGCCCAGGAAGGTCGCACCATGGTGGTCGTGACCCACGAAATGGGCTTTGCCCGTGAGGTGTCGAACCAGTTGGTGTTTTTGCACAAAGGCATTGTTGAGGAGCGTGGCAACCCGCGGGAGGTATTGGTGAGCCCGCAGTCCGAGCGCCTTCAGCAGTTCCTCTCTGGCAGCTTGAAATAACAACCCACTGTGGGAGGGGGCAAGCCCCCTCCCACATTGGGATCTTCATCGTTTTTGAGATTTGTGTTGGTTTACGGGCTAGCATTGGCCCTTGTCTTCATTACTGTTACTGGCTTCGGATAGCACTCCATGACCGCCCATAAAATTGGTTTCCTGATTTGGCCCAGCACAAAAGCACTCACGCTTGCGCTGGCTGAGGAGGCCTTGCGCGTTGCTCAGCGGGTGCATCCGGACGTGGTCTACGAGCTGTCGTTTTTGCTCGCGGAGCCGGCAGCCGACGGCGCCTGGCAATTGCCGGGCGAGCCGTGGGCGGGCAAATTGGAAGGCTTCCAGAAACTGTTTCTGCTGGCAGACGAACCGCCGACCGCCATTGCCTCCCAACTGAGCACGGCCCTCAAGCAGCTTGTGCGGGCCGGGTGTGTGATCGGTGGGTTGTCCGCCGGTGTGTACCCGCTGGCCCAACTTGGCTTGCTCGACGGTTACCGCGCCGCCGTGCACTGGCGCTGGCAGGACGACTTCGCCGAGCGGTTCCCCAAGGTTATCGCCACCAGCCATCTGTTCGACTGGGACCGCGATCGCCTCACCGCCTGCGGTGGCATGTCGGTACTCGATCTGTTGCTGGCGGTATTGGCCCGTGACCACGGCGCCGAACTGGCCGGTGCGGTCTCTGAAGAGTTGGTGGTTGAGCGCATCCGCGAAGGCGGCGAGCGTCAGCGCATCCCGCTGCAAAACCGCCTGGGCTCCAGCCACCCGAAGCTGACCCAGGCCGTGTTGCTGATGGAAGCCAACATCGAAGAGCCGCTGACTACCGACGAGATCGCCCAGCATGTGTGCGTGTCGCGACGACAACTCGAACGCATCTTCAAGCAATACCTAAATCGCGTCCCGAGCCAGTACTACTTGGAGCTGCGCCTGAACAAGGCGCGTCAGATGCTCATGCAAACCAGCAAGTCGATCATCCAGATCGGCCTGTCGTGCGGCTTCTCCTCGGGGCCGCACTTCTCCAGCGCCTACCGCAACTTCTTTGGCGCGACCCCGCGTGAGGATCGCAACCAACGGCGCAGCAGCAGCCCGTTCGAACTGTCGTCGGTGCCGTCCGAGCGGGGCTGAGCCATTACTCCGAATCGTCCCACGGCAATGGCGGCTCCAGTCGGTTGCCCTCTGCATCGACAAGGGCTTGCGGCACATTGAAGTTGATTCCGGTTTGCCGATAATACTCACGCAAGTGGTCCAGGCTCTGTTGGGACAGCGGGTTATCGCTGAGATCTGACTCCTCGTCGAAGGCGCTGGCCATGTCCAACAGGTCGTGTGTCACGTGGGTAATCTGGTTTTTGCTTAGATCCAGGGTGTGCAACGTGCTGAGTTGGAATATGCCGCGGGGTAGTTCGCTGAGTTGGGTGTTTTGCAAATGCAACAAGGTGAGTTGCTCAAGGTGGCGCACATCAGGTGCGAGCGTCAGAGGGTTTTCACTCAGTTCGAGGAACTCAAGTGCAAACAGTTGACCCAGTTTGCGGCGAGTAGCGGGGGTGAGCCTGATTGCGCAGTGGGTCAGATCCATGCTCGTCAGGCTCCTCATGCTGAATACGGCATTGGGGAGGGTGCCCAGGTTGCATCGCCTGAGGCTTAGGGAATGCAGGTTGAAAAAGCAGCGCAGTGTGCCCTCGACATCGGTGGTTTCGCCGCGGCCGGTGTATTCGAACCGCGTCACGTGATCAAACCGCGCGCTCAACTCTGGCAATGCACCCATGATGGGTGTTTCTAGCGTCAGGTGGCGGGTGAGCTCGTCGTCCAAGCTTTCCTCATCTTCATCCCCTTCCCGGCGCCAGGCTTGTTCCATCAGGCTCTTGAAGTTACGACGCACCTCCCGTTCCTGTTCGCGCTGAGTCTCATCCAGCGGCGTGCCAAACATCGGGTGGCGTTCGGGCACGTTCTGTGTCCAAGCATGCAAATCTGATGTGAGCTTTGCGTATTCAGCTTCCAGGCGGGCGAGGGCGTGGGGGACTGAATCCAACGTGCCGGGCAGCCGGAAAATAAACCTGTCGGCTTCTGCGGGCATGAACGTCGGATACAGGCGCCGCACTCGGTCGCGTTCAGCCTGTGGCGCCTGGGCATTGAAGTGCTCGCGGTACTCCTGGCTGTAACGCTTGATCTGGCCCAATGTGGCGCGTGACAGCGGGTTGCCGGAAACGTCGAATGCCTGTGTCCTTGCAGGTGGCAGGCTGAACAGCTCGGCCGGCAAATGTTCGATGTTATTGTTGCTTAGGTTTACGCTGCTGCGCGCCACACCGTTGATCAGCCCCGCCGGCACTTCACGCAGGCCGCTATTGACCAGCATCACGCTGTTTAGGCGCGGCAGTTGATGGAAATCCGGCAACTGGACCAGCGGGTTGTGGCCCAAGTCCAGATACTCCAGCTGTGTCATCCCTTCCAGGGCCTGCACACTCGCCGATGAAAGTGTGATTGAGCAGTGCGTTAGCCCCAGGAAACTAAGTTTTTGCAGGCTGAGCGCTGAGGTGGGGATGTCGCCCAAACTGGCATTCTCGATATCCAGAATATCCAACTGCGGAAAGCTTTCCAGGAATGCGGCCGGTCGTAGCGTGCCGCCGTTGCCCTGAATCAGCAGGGAGTGGGTGTGGTTGATCCGCGCGCTGAGGGTCGGTAGTTCGCCCGCCATCTGCCGCGGAATCACCAGGTTGCGTAAATGCAGGGTCTCCTGTGTGGGTTGGCGTCGCCAGCTCCTCTCAAGCAAGTTGCTCAGCGCCAGGCGTCGTGCACGCTCCAGTTCGAGCAGCCCGGGCGTATGCGCCCAGTCGCTGAGTTGATGCTGCAGGGTTTGCAGCTCTGCGGCCAGGCGTGCCAGTTCGCTCGTACCTGCTGCCATGTCGCCCGGCATGGAGAAGATCAGCCGGTTGAGGTCCCGCCCTGGCAACGTGGGGAACAGCTCCTTGGCCGGGCGGATATTGTCCTGCGGTGCATCGGCCTGCCAGTGGCTGTTATGGGCCTGGAAGTAGCGTTTCACTCGATCCAGGCTCGCAATTGACAGGGGGTTGTCGGACAAATCAAAGGCATCACTGCGCTGCACGGGCAGCTCAGATAACGCCTCGGGTAATTCGCTAATCTGATTGCCGCTGAGGATGGCAACTACCAGTTGTGTGCGCGTGAGGACGCCAGGGGGCAGATGATCAATGCCGGTATTGGCGAGGTCCAGGGAAATCAGGTCGTGCATGGTCTCCACGCTGGGTATCTGGCCCAGCGGGTTTTGGTCCAGCGTCAGCGATTGCAGGCGGTGCATGGATGAAAGCTGCGCCTGGCTCTGCGGGGTCAAGGTCAGATTGCAATCGCTTAACCCAAGGGTATTGAGGTTGGGCAAGGTGCTCAGGATCTCTGGAAAATGCCCGAGGGGAATGTGTCGGACTTCAAGGTGACGCAACTGTGGAAACTGCGCTAGAAAAGTAGGCGCCCCTAGGGTGTGGGGCCCCCCGACCAACGTCAGCAGCGACACGTGATCGAAGTTGGCGTCCAGAGCCGGCAGTTCACCCATGATCGGCCTCTCCAGGCGCAGGGTGTAGTGATCGTGGGCCTGGCCGTTGAAATAGGCATCAAGGTTGGTTTCTCGATCCCAGCAGTGCAGTATTTGCTCGGCTATGAGTCGACGGTCGCGTCGGTAGCGGCGGAGTTGGCGGCTGTTAAGGTCCACGCCCGTCTCGGGATGGATCGACGGTGTAGCTTGCTGCCAAAGTGTGAGTTGTTGCTCTAATTGTTGGCGCTCAGCGGGGAGGGCTGCAAGCCTGTTGACCAAGCCGCCGGGTTGGTTGCTCAGGCGTTCACGCAGTGCCTGTAGCTGTTGGAGGCTGAGCGATGGGAACAGGTCCTCCGCCTGCACGCCCGCTGCCGGGTCGATGAATTGCGCGGCATCCGCGCCGTTATTACCGAGCAGGCGCAGCGTTTCAATGCGCACCGGGTTGGGCGTAGCGTGTTCCATCAATACCCGTAATTCGTCGCGCGGCAACAGCTGTTGGCGAAGGCGCCGTTTGAGTTCGGCGCCTTGGGTCACTTCGATGTGCAGGGCGTCGCGCTGGGCATCCGGTAGAGCCTTGAGAATGGCGCTGTAGAGGTCGGTTTCGCCGAACAAGGCGACATCGTTGTGGTACGGAACATAGTGGCCGCTGTCGGTGCGCACCAAGGTTCGCGCTACGCTGCTTTCGTCGGGGCCGATACGGCTCCAGACGGGGCCTTGCGGCGAACGGTGACGCGCCTCTAGCCTCACCCCGGACGACCAGCCGGGCAGCAATTGCAATGAGTTCAGGGCCAAGCGGTCGCTATCCAGGTTGGTCGTCGCCAGCAGATGCTGGCCTTCGTAGGCACGCGCCAGCTGCACTTCTTCCCAGGCAGCCTTGGCCATCTGCGCCAGGCGGGCTGGTATGCGGCGCTGGTCAAGGGCCTCCATTTCCGCACCGGTGGCCTGGGATGCCAGGCGTTGTGCGAGCGAAGTGGGCAGGCCCGGTGCTGCTTCCGCTATTTGCCGTGAATGAAGTTCGCCAGGCGCCTGCAGTGGGGCGTACCGCGATGCAAACAGCGCATTGCGTTGGTGTTCGGCAATGTCTGCCAGTTTGTGGCGTAGCTGGCGTGCGCGGTTCTCCAGGCTCAGTTCAGGGTCACTGGCACGCTCGCCGAATTGGCTGCGAATTTCTTCGGGGCTCAGGCCCTTGAGCACCGTTTTGAGTAAATCCCCCTTCTCAAGTTGGGCTTCATGTATCTCAATCACCCCTTGGGTGTTATCGCCGAACTCCCAGGCAGTGTCACCACTGGCGGTCACAATGCGCAGTGCCTTGGTGGCCGGCCAGTTGCCGTGAGTGGTCAATAGCTGCAGGGTGTCTTGCGGGTCAATCTGGTTGAATACCGCGGGGTCTTCGCTGCGCAATTGATCAATCAATTGTTGGATGTCACGGTCGATGCGCATGCGCGCCAGCGTGTCATCAAGCAACGGCGGTAGCGGCTCGCTCTTGATGTGCATTTTGCGCAAGTTGCCTTCACTCACGCCGCTGATGTGCAGCGCCAGTTCGCGGTCTGCTGCGCTCAGCTCGCGGGTGCGGTGCCCAAGTCGGCGCAGCAGGGTGTGCTTGTCCCATTGCCGGGGCCGTTCGAGTTCAGTGTGCCAGGCGCCTGAGTGGTTGTGCCGCACGCTGGGCTTGTAGGCATCGGGGCGGGTCGGATGCTTGATGCGATAGTGCTGGGCGTTCGCGGTTTTTTCTACGGCGTAGAGTTTGTCTTCCAATGGCAGGATCGATTCGTCACGTACTTCGTGCAGGCCCAGTTCGTTAACGCCCATGCCTGGCGACAGGGTCATTTTGCGTTCGTACGGCGTGAGGTCTGGTTGCCAATAGCGCGCCTCACCGTTGGCCAAGGTCACCGGCTTGAAACGGTCGAGGAACGCCACGACATCGCTGGGCAGTGCCTGGCGTATCAACGGCGTGCCGATCTTGATGCCGGCGCCGAATGCGCCCAACTGGACCAGGGATTCAAGCGTGCCCATCAAGTGGCCAAACGCTTCAGTGCCCAGGCCTTGCGCCCAGTCGATCACGCCCTCAAACACCTCATCCAGCAGTTGGTACGCCATGTAGCCCAGCATCAACTCGCCCAACCCTGGAATGAACGGCGCCACCACCATCACTACCGCGTTAAGGATCGAAGACGCCACATTGACGAAGGCGTCCCAGGCCGCCCAGCGCGCCTTGCGATCAGCCTCTGCGGTGGAGACGGCAATTGTGCGCGCATCATTGATGATCTGGTTGAGTCGCTGCTCATAAACGTGTTGCCAGAGGTCGCCGGGGATGACTTGCGCAGAGAAGTTCAACCGAGGGTCCGTGGTGGGCTCCTTGCGCCATGGCGCCAGGCTGCTTCCCGGCTGCGGCGGGTGCCAGGTAATGCGCGCCAGGCGTTGGCTGAGCCCGGAAAAAAATGGCCCGCGATGTTCATGGTTTACAAAACGGCTGAAAAACCCCTGGTATTGCTCATCGCGCAGCTTTTCGGCCAATGCTTGCTTGAAGGCCCGTGACGAGGCGTATTCCTTGAGCGGGTGTTGAGGGTCATCAGGCACATACGCGACGACACGCTGCACGGTACGAGGGTGTTCAAGCTCGACGGCAAACAGCAGGACGCCATTCAAGGGGGCGTCCATCATATGCAAATCATGGGCGCGCAGGGGCTGATCGTCCTGGAGCAGCGCAGGCTTGCCCTCGATCAGTTCGCCAAGGGCACGCCACATGTCTTCGGCAATATCCCCGTTGATGCGAGCCAGGTGCAAGGCACTGCGCAAGGCGGCGGCGTGGCTGGCGATGACGTTGTGTTGCAGTGCGCTGGCGCCCACGGGCTCATCCAGACCCAATGCCTCACGCACATGGCGGGCGTATTGGGCGCCGATATCCAGCTCGCGGCATAACCGAGTGAATGCTGCAATCGACAACACCTTCTTGACCGCCGGCAATGTCTCGAATTGGCCGCTGGCGGACGGGCGAGTGGTAAAGGTTGAATCCGCCTCATAGGCGTCGGCCTTGGTCTCCCCGCTCTCGAAGTTGTGCAAGGCAGCATCAAGCAGCGACACCGTCCACGTGCGCGCAGCCCCCGAGTGCACAGGAAACCAGGGAATGGTCAGCGGAATGTACAGGCGTAGATAGGTTGTCTCGCAATTCAGCACCAGGTTGAAGCGCTTGAGCAGGGCGTCTTCGAGAATGGGCTTGGCGAATGCCTTAGCATCTTCCAGATGCTGGAGCGTTTGCTCGACCTTAGTGCGTGCTTGCCAGTGTTCGGCGGAAGCTTTCGAGAACGCCGATTTCAAGGGGCTTGGAGCTGTGCCAAGCGCCTTGCCCTGTGAGTATTTGGCTATTTTCAGGGCATTGCGTGCCCGCTGCGAAGAGTGGCCCAGCCATGAGGGAAATGCGCTGTTGAGCACCGCGTAGTGGCTGTCGGGTGGGACGTTACCGGGGGCAACGGGCGATAGGGAAGAGGCGGTGGTCATACAGGCTGATCTCTGGGAGGCGTAAAAAACGTTAGTAAATCAGCCGCCCTACGGCCCATGAGGCTAGATAGTTGTATTGATACGCCGCAAAACCGCGAGTCAGTTTAAACTGCGCCTTTGCGACGCTATTTGTCGCATTGGCGTAAACCCGCCAAAATCGCGGGTTGGCGCTATAAGAAGTTGTCGCTTGGCGGCAAGGCCGCGCTGAAAACTGTCCTTACAATCCCTGCATCGCCCGCCATGTCCAGGCAGGCGTTCCTCTTCAGGAGACTCCGATGTCCGTTGAGCAAGCCCCGGTGCAACGTGCCGATTTCGACCAGGTCATGGTGCCTAACTACGCACCGGCCGCATTCATTCCTGTGCGTGGCGAAGGTTCGCGCGTGTGGGACCAGGCGGGTCGCGAGCTGATCGACTTTGCCGGCGGCATCGCGGTCAACGTATTGGGCCATGCCCACCCGGCGTTGGTCGGTGCACTGACCGAACAGGCCAACAAGCTGTGGCACGTCTCCAACGTCTTCACCAATGAGCCGGCCCTGCGCCTGGCCCATAAGCTGATCGACGCCACGTTTGCCGAGCGTGTGTTCTTCTGCAACTCCGGCGCCGAAGCCAACGAGGCCGCGTTCAAGCTGGCCCGTCGTGTGGCGTTCGACCGTTTCGGCAGCGAGAAGTACGAGATCATCGCCGCACTCAACAGTTTCCACGGCCGTACCCTGTTCACCGTCAACGTCGGTGGCCAGTCCAAGTATTCCGATGGTTTCGGGCCTAAAATTACCGGCATCACCCACGTTCCTTATAACGACCTGGAAGCGCTGAAAGCCGCTGTGTCGGACAAGACCTGCGCCGTGGTGCTGGAACCGATCCAGGGCGAAGGCGGCGTACTGCCGGCCGAGCTCGCTTACCTGCAAGGCGCCCGCGACCTGTGCGACGCCAACAACGCGCTGCTGGTGTTCGACGAAGTGCAGACCGGCATGGGCCGTAGCGGCCACCTGTTTGCCTACCAGCATTACGGCGTAGTGCCAGACATCCTCACCAGTGCCAAGAGCCTGGGCGGTGGGTTCCCGATCGCAGCGATGCTCACCACTGAAGCGCTGGCCAAGCATTTGGTGGTCGGCACCCACGGCACCACCTACGGTGGCAACCCGCTGGCGTGCGCGGTGGCGGAGGCGGTGATCGACGTGATCAACACCCCTGAAGTGCTGGCCGGTGTGAACACCAAGCACGACCTGTTCAAGGCGCGCCTGCAGCAGATCGGCACGCAGTACGGCATCTTCACCGAAGTGCGCGGCATGGGCCTGCTGATCGGTTGCGTGCTGAGCGATGCGTTCAAGGGCAAGGCCAAGGACGTGTTTAACGCGGCCGAGAAAGAAAACCTGATGATCCTGCAAGCCGGCCCGGACGTGGTGCGTTTCGCGCCGAGCCTGGTGGTGGAAGAGGCGGATATCCAGGAAGGTTTGGACCGTTTTGAACGTGCTGTGAAAACGTTGACGCAAGGCTGATAGCTACACCTTCTACTGGCCGGACCAGGTCAAAAATGTGGGAGGGGGCTTGCCCCCGATAGCGGCGGTTCAGTCACCAGAGTTATCAACTGACAGACTGCTATCGGGGGCAAGCCCCCTCCCACATTGGATCTGGGTGAATTCAGGTTCTGTGTCCGGCATTTTTTCCTCTATGAGTTTTTCGAGTTAAGGAGTGACACCATGCTGGTGATGCGCCCCGCGCAAATGGCTGATCTGGGCGAGGTACAGCGTCTGGCTGCGGACAGCCCGATTGGTGTGACTTCCTTGCCGGATGATGTCGAGCGCCTCAGCGACAAGATTGCCGCCAGCGAAGCGTCCTTCGCGGCCGAGGTAAGTTTCAACGGTGAAGAGAGCTACTTCTTTGTGCTCGAAGACACCGACACCGGCAAGCTCGCCGGCTGCTCGGCCATCGTTGCCTCGGCCGGTTACTCGGAACCCTTCTACAGCTTTCGTAATGAGACCTTCGTGCACGCCTCTCGCGAGCTGAAGATCCACAACAAGATTCACGTGCTTTCCCAGTGCCACGACCTCACCGGCAACAGCCTGCTCACCAGTTTCTACGTGGTGCCCGAGCTGGTCGGTTCGCCGTGGTCGGAACTCAATTCCCGTGGCCGCCTGCTGTTTGTCGCCAGCCACCCCGAGCGCTTTGCCGACTCGGTGGTGACTGAGATCGTCGGCTACAGCGACGAGAACGGTGACTCACCGTTCTGGGACGCCATCGGTCGCAACTTCTTCGACCTCAACTACGCCGCCGCCGAGCGCTTGTGCGGGTTGAAAAGCCGCACCTTCCTCGCCGAGCTGATGCCGCATTACCCGATCTACGTGCCGTTGCTGCCGGACGAAGCCCAGGAAGCCATGGGCCAGGTGCACCCCCGTGCCCAGATCACCTTCGACATCCTGATGCGCGAAGGCTTCGAGACTGACCACTACATCGACATCTTCGACGGTGGCCCAACGCTGCACGCACGGGTTTCGGGCATTCGCTCGATTGCCCAGAGCCGGGTGGTGCCGGTGAAGATCGGCGAGATGATCAAGGGCGGCGGCCGCCAGTACCTGGTGAGCAATGCGTCGTTGCAGGATTACCGCGCCGTGATGCTCGACCTGGACTACGCGCCGGGCAAACCGGTGACCCTGGACCTGGCAGCTGCCGAAGCCCTGGGCGTTGGCGAAGGCGCAAGTGTGCGCTTGGTAGCGGTTTAAACAGAGTTTCGCGGGTGGCTTGAATAGAGCGGCCCGTTTGAGGAGATAGCATGATCGTTCGTCCTGTACGCAGCAGCGATTTACCCGCCCTGATTGATCTGGCGCGCAGCACCGGCACCGGCCTCACCACCCTGCCGGCCAACGAAGAGCGCCTGACCCATCGGGTTGGCTGGGCCGAGAAAACCTTTCGCGGCGATGCCGGGCGTGGTGATGCCGACTACCTGTTCGTGCTGGAAAACGACGAGGGCCGCGTGGTGGGCATTTCTGCCATTGCCGGTGCTGTCGGCCTGCGTGAGCCCTGGTACAACTTCCGGGTCGGCCTGACGGTCAGCGCCTCCCAGGAGCTGAACATCTACCGCGAGATCCCGACGCTGTTTTTGGCCAACGACCTCACCGGCAATTCCGAGCTGTGTTCGTTGTTTTTGCACGCCGATTACCGCACTGGCCTCAACGGCCGCATGCTGGCCAAGGCGCGCATGCTGTTTATCGCTGAATTCCCGCAGTTGTTTGGCAATAAGATCATTGCCGAAATGCGCGGTGTGTCCAACGACGCCGGGCGTTCGCCGTTCTGGGAAAGCCTGGGCCGGCACTTTTTCAAGATGGAATTCAGCCAGGCTGACTATCTCACCGGCGTGGGCAACAAGGCGTTTATCGCGGAGCTGATGCCCAAGTTTCCGCTCTACAGCTGCTTCCTTTCTGAAGACGCACGCAACGTAATCGGCAAGGTTCACCCGGACACCGAGCCCGCGCTGAGCATGCTCAAGAGTGAAGGGTTCAGCTACCAGGGCTACGTCGATATCTTCGACGCCGGCCCGGCGGTCGAGTGTGAAACCGGCAAGATCCGTGCGGTGCGCGACAGCCAATCGCTGGTACTGGCCATCGGCACGCCGGGGGACGACGCCACGCCGTTCCTGATTCATAACCGCAAACGCGAGGAGTGCCGCATTACCGCCGCTCCAGCCCGCCTGGCGGCAGGCACCCTGGTGGTTGACCCGCAGACCGCCAAGCGCCTGCAACTGGTGGTGGGTGATCAAGTGCGTGCTGTTCCGTTGTCTGCTGCTCGGGAGTCGAAATAATGAATTCGCTGTATATCGCAGGTAGCTGGCTGGCGGGCCAGGGTGAGCTGTTTGAGTCGCGCAACCCGGTAACCCAGCAAGTGCTGTGGGCCGGCAATGGCGCCACCGCCGAGCAGGTCGAGTCCGCCGTGCAGGCTGCGCGCCAGGCCTTCCCGGCCTGGGCCCGCCGCTCACTGGAAGAACGTATCAGCGTGTTGGAAAGCTTCGCCGCGACCCTGAAAGCGCGCGCCGACGAAATCGCCCGCTGCATTGGTGAGGAAACCGGCAAGCCGATGTGGGAATCGGCCACCGAAGTCACCAGCATGGCCAACAAAATTGCCATCTCGGTGCAAAGCTACCGCGAGCGTACCGGCGAGAAGAGCGGCCCCCTGGGCGACGCCACCGCCGTGTTGCGCCACAAGCCTCACGGCGTTGTAGCGGTGTTTGGCCCCTACAACTTCCCTGGCCATTTGCCGAACGGGCATATTGTCCCGGCGTTGCTGGCGGGTAATACCGTGCTGTTCAAGCCAAGCGAGCTGACGCCGAAAGTCGCCGAGTTGACCGTGCAGTGCTGGATCGAAGCCGGTTTGCCGGCGGGTGTGTTGAACCTGCTGCAAGGCGCGCGGGAAACCGGTATCGCGCTGGCGGCCAACCCTGGGATCGACGGGTTGTTCTTCACCGGTTCCAGCCGCACGGGCAATCACTTGCATCAGCAATTCTCTGGGCGCCCGGACAAGATCCTGGCCCTGGAAATGGGCGGCAACAACCCGCTGGTGGTGGACCAAGTCGCCGATGTGGATGCTGCTGTCTACACGATTATCCAGTCTGCATTTATCTCGGCTGGCCAGCGCTGCACCTGTGCTCGCCGCCTGCTCGTGCCTGAAGGTGCCTGGGGCGATGCGTTGCTGGCGCGCCTGGTCGCGGTCAGCGCGACGATTGAGGTCGGTGCGTTTGATCAACAGCCGGCACCGTTCATGGGTTCGGTGATTTCCCTCTCAGCGGCCAAAGCTTTGATGGACGCCCAGGAACTGATGCTGGCCAATGGCGCTGTGGCGCTGTTGGAGATGACACAGCCGCAGGATCAGGCGGCCTTGCTGACCCCCGGCATCATCGACGTCACGGCTGTGACCGAGCGCGAAGACGAAGAGTTGTTCGGGCCATTGTTGCAGGTGATTCGCTACGCTGATTTTGAAGCCGCCATCGCCGAGGCCAACAACACCCAGTACGGCCTGGCCGCAGGTCTGTTGTCGGACTCTGAAGCGCGCTACCAGCAGTTCTGGTTGGAAAGCCGCGCCGGCATCGTCAACTGGAACAAACAACTGACCGGCGCCGCCAGTACCGCGCCGTTTGGTGGGGTAGGGGCCTCGGGTAATCATCGCGCCAGTGCGTATTACGCGGCAGATTATTGTGCGTATCCGGTGGCTTCGCTGGAGACCCCAAGCCTGGTCGTGCCAGCCACGCTAACCCCGGGTATTAAGCTGATCTAAATGTGGGAGGGGGCTTGCCCCCGATGAGGGAGTGTCAGTGGATACATCTGTGGCTGACCTACTGAAATCGGGGGCAAGCCCCCTCCCACATTGCCCTAGTGGTGTGCTGAAGTAATTTGAAGCCTATAAAAACAGATGTTCGTGGAGCCTCGCCGATGAAATCCTATGAAGTCAATTTTGACGGTCTAGTGGGGCCGACCCATAACTACGGCGGTTTGTCCTTCGGCAACGTCGCGTCCCAAAGCAACAGTCAGCAGCATTCCAACCCCAAGGAAGCGGCGTTGCAGGGCCTGCAAAAGATGAAAGCCCTGATGGAGATGGGCTTTGTGCAAGGTGTATTGGCGCCCCAGGAACGCCCTGACGTCGCCGCCCTGCGCAGCCTTGGTTTCAGCGGCACCGACGCCCAGGTTATCCAGCAAGCCGCCAAGGACGCCATGCCGTTGCTGGTCGCCAGTTGCTCCGCATCGAGCATGTGGGTCGCCAATGCGGCTACCGTCAGCCCCAGCGCCGATACAGCGGATGGCCGCGTGCATTTCACCGCCGCCAACCTCAACTGCAAATACCACCGCAGCATCGAACACCCGACCACCAGCCGCGTGCTGGGGGCGATGTTTGCCGACGCGAAGCACTTCGCCCACCACGCCGCATTGCCAGCGGTGGCGCAGTTTGGCGATGAAGGCGCGGCCAACCACACACGTTTCTGCCGCGAATACGGCGACGCCGGCGTTGAGTTCTTCGTGTTCGGCCGCAGCGCGTTCGACCCCCGCTACCCGGCGCCGCAAAAGTACCCGGCGCGTCAGACTCTCGAGGCGTCCCAGGCGGTTGCACGCTTGCACGGTCTGAAGGACGACGGTGTGGTCTACGCCCAGCAAAATCCAGCGGTCATCGATGCCGGCGTGTTCCATAACGACGTGATTGCCGTTGGTAACGGCGAAGTGCTGTTCTATCACGAGGACGCGTTCCTCAATACCGAGCAGATGCTCGCCGAACTGCAGGCCAAATTGGGCAAGCTGGGGGGTGACTTCCAGTCCGTCTGCGTGCCTCGGGCCCAGGTCAGCGTTGAAGATGCCGTGCGTTCCTACCTGTTCAACAGCCAGTTGCTGACCCGTGCCGATGGCTCAATGCTGCTGATCGTGCCGGAAGAATGCCGCGCCAATGAGCGCGTGTGGAACTACCTGCAAGGCCTGACCGCCTCTGGTGGGCTGATCCGCGAAGTGAAGGTGTTTGACCTCAAGCAAAGCATGCAAAACGGCGGTGGCCCCGCGTGCCTGCGCTTGCGCGTGGCCTTGAATGAATCGGAACTGGCGGCGGTGAATCCAGGCGTTATCATGACCGCGCCGCTGTACGAGACCCTGACTCAATGGGTCGACAAGCACTACCGCGACAGCCTGCGCGAAACCGACCTGGCTGACCCGCAATTGCTGCTTGAGTGCCGGACGGCACTGGATGAACTGACTCAAATCCTTAAACTGGGCGCGGTTTATCCTTTCCAAATCAATTGAAGCCACATGGCTGAGAGCTATATATGACCACCGACACCCTGAAGCTGATCCTTGAAGACACCGACGGCACCCAGCTGGAAACCTCCTGCACTCGCGTCGCTGTCGTGTGGCAGGGCAAGGAAATCTGGATCCAGCACGACGGCCGTGGCCAACTGTTGATCGGTGTGGACGTTGAAGAAGGCGATGCCGAATACGCCAACCTGCTGATGCGCCCGCTGGCCACCAACCTGATGAGCCTGCAACTGGAAATGGAGCCGGCCGACGTTGAAGGTGATGACGACGATCACGTCCACGGCCCAGGCTGCAACCACTAAGGAAGCGCTCTATGCTCGCCCTCGGCAAACTGCTTGAACTGACCCTCGCCGGTCGTGAACCGGCGCAAAAAATTCAACTGACTGTCGACGGCGTGCAGATGCGCTGGCTCAGCGAGGGCGCGCTTGAAGTGCGCCCGCCGCAGGGCAAGGACGATGGCGGCGACCTGCTGCTGTCGTCTGGCATCCACGGCAACGAAACGGCGCCGATCGAACTGCTCGACCGCCTGTTGCATGGCATTGCCCGTGGGGAGATCAAACCCCGCAATCGAATCCTGTTCCTGTTCGGTAACCCCGAGGCCATGCGCCGCGGTGAGCGTTATCTGGAGCTGGACGTCAACCGCCTGTTCAATGGCCGTCACGAACAAAACGTAGGCCCGGAGGCCATGCGCGCCGCCGAGCTTGAGCAATTGGCCCGCACCTTCTTCAGCCTGCCTGACCGCTCGCGGCTGCATTACGATCTGCACACGGCCATCCGTGGCTCGAAGATCGAGCAGTTCGCGCTGTACCCCTGGAAGGACGGTCGCCCGCATTCGCGCCGTGAACTGGCCCGCCTGCGCGCTGCGGGTATGCAAGCGGTGTTGTTGCAGAACAAAACGTCGATCACCTTCACCGCGTTTACCTACGAGCAACTGGATGCCGAAGCCTTTACCCTGGAATTGGGCAAGGCGCGGCCGTTCGGGCAGAACCAGGGGGTGGATGTGTCCCGCCTGGAGACCCGCCTCAAGCAGATGATCGAAGGCGCCGAACCTGAGACCACCAGTCTGGATGGCATGCAACTGTTCGCCGTGTCCCGTGAAGTCATCAAGCACAGCGACGCCTTCCTCATGCACCTCCCCGCCGACGTGGAAAACTTCTCACCGCTGGCGAAGGGGTATTTGCTCGCTGAAGACGTTGCCAAAACCCGCTGGGTGATCGAAGAAGAGGGCGCTCGTATCATCTTCCCCAACCCGAAGGTGAAGAATGGCCTGCGGGCGGGGATTTTGATCGTGCCGACCGACGATCAAAACCTGGCTTAGTCCAGCGCAAGGTATTGTTTGCGAGGTGGTAGCCCAAGCTCCTTGCGTAGCCCGTTTTCACTGAAGGGTTCGGGGTTGGTGGTCGTTGAGGGGGTGTCTGGGTTCTGGTCGAAGTCGAACGGTGGTGCGCCTGTTGGCAAACCTACGGCTTGCAGTTCAGGGTTGTTGACTGGGTAGCGGCGACGAGTGCCGTCGATACCATCCAGGCTATCCCCCCGCAGCAGCGTGCCTGTGACGTGGTTATAGGCATGGCACAGCTCATGGAACAGGTTGATGATGCTGGGTGTTCCAGGCTGCACATCCGTGGTGTTGTACCAGACCTTTCCGCCGTAGGACGGACGCCCGGCTTTATTGTTGTCGATGAAGGGCCAGGCAGCGCTGGTAGGGTCTGGTGTGAACTGGCCATTCGGTTTTGGGTAAAATTCGTGGATGGTGATCGGGAGGCCGCTCACCAATGACGCACGCTCCAACTCTCCAAGCAACCGCTGACCGGTGGGCGAGCCGAGCAGCAGGCGCAAGTCATCATTGACCCGTTCGATAAATTGCGCGCTGCCCTGTACGGTAATTCCGCTGTGGGCCAGTGCCCTGGGCTCAAGGTGAACGGCGTGAGAGGCCAATTGTCCTGGGGGGATGTCCGTGGGTACATCCGGGTGCATCATCAGCGCGCAGTTCACCGTCAGGTTGCTCTTGAAGTTGTGGTAGGTCACGTCATTGGCTTTTAGCTGGGTGACATCGTTAAGCCCGTCGCCGGTGTAGATGACATTGCTGCCCGGTCCCGCCTTGATACGGTCATCCCCGCCGGCACCGCTGAGAACATTGTGGCCAACACCACCAACGATATGGTCATCACCTTCTCCTCCATCGATGAAGCTTGATCCTTGACCACCGCTGATATTGTCATTGCCGGGACCACCGTACGCAGTCATGTGGATATCCTGATAACCGTGGACCTCATCGTCACCTTCACCCGCCTCAATGTGGCAGGTACCGCTGATGGCAGAGATGAAATCGTCACCTGGTCCGGTATACAGGCTGGCATTTTTGGCGGCGCTCAAGACTCGGTCATCGCCTTCGCCGCTGAAGACAAAGACCGGAACTATCACGTTATCCTCGATATGAATGCGGTCGTTGCCACCCTGGGTATTTAGCACCAGGGTCTGACTGCGCCAGCCCAGCGTGATTTCATAGCGCGATTGGTTGAGCTGCACCGTCAGCGTCGTCGAGGTGGGGGTAGCAGGAGCAGCAGCGAAGATATTGACCGTATCGTGCCCGTCAAAACTGGTGATGCACAGTTGGTCTACGTCCTCATCCCTGAAAATTTTGCGCTCGATGCGCACATTTTCATCTTTGAGGATCGGATGGACTTCGATAAAACCCGGGCCGCCTGGGCGGTCGTTGGTGGGTATACGGCTAGGGTTCGGGGTGAGCATGTTGGCATCGATGACGTAGATACCATCAGCATTTCGGGTTGGAAACATGTCGCACGACCTGTCGAACAAGTAAGGGGAAGGCCTTACTTAACGGGAAGTGCGTGGTGAACATGCGGTAGATATACAGCTATAAAAAAAGCCCCGACATGTGAACCTGTGGGGGCTTTTTTTCTAACTGTGCAGTCTGTCAGACGGCCAGTTTCTGTTCACTGCGTCGAATCGCACGAACCTTGTGCAGGGTGTCGGCACAGGTGCGCGCGGCTTCCTGGCCTTTGTGCACAAAGTGGTCATGGAAGAATGCATGGTGCTCGCTGCCCGCATGGAAGTGATGCGGCGTCAGGGACACTGAGAACACCGGCACTTCAGTCTCCAGCTGCACCTGCATCAGGCCGCTGACCACCGATTGAGCGACGAATTCGTGACGGTAGATGCCACCGTCCACCACCAGTGCGGCGGCAACGATACCGGCGTAACGACCGGTCTTGGCCAGCAACTTGGCGTGCAGGGGCATTTCAAAGGCGCCGCCGACTTCGAAGAAATCGATGTCCGATTCCTGATAGCCCTGGGCGATCATTTCGGCGAGGAAGCCTTTGCGCGATTGGTCGACAATATCCTTGTGCCAGCAGGCCTGGATAAACGCGACGCGCTCGCCGTGATGGTTTTTGCTTTTGCTGTCGATTGCGGTGGGTTGCATGTTCTGACTCCTGTTTAAGAAAAAAACAGGGCGTTATGAATCGAATGGGATTTAAGGGTACGCAAACAAAGCGGCCCTTAGGTGCCAATCCCGTTCTCTCTTCATCCGGACTATGACCGTCGGCCCCGGGATCACACCGGGTCTGCTGACCTTGTCGCCGTCCTGCGTGAGCAGTTCGAGGCGCCAAGCGCTCGCGGGCTATACACATTGCGTGTAATTACCGCCGGTGGGGAATTACACCCCGCCCTGAGAACGTTGCCGCCAGAACCCTGGCGGCGGAGAGTTTTTAACATGGTTTTTCAAAAACTGCACCACCGCCGTATCGATAGGCTATATCGGTTTGTTTGGTTGGTATTCGATTGAATGCAGCGGGGGACTTGATATTGAGCGGGTTTGCCCGCAGTAATCATCCACAAAAGGACTTCACCATCCCCTCAGAGGCTTGTTTCATGACTGTGATTGACCTGCGCAGCGACACCGTGACCCAACCCACCCCCGGCATGCGCGACGCGATGGCTACGGCTGCCAGCGGCGATGACGTGTATGGCGAAGACCCCAGTGTCAACCACCTGGAAGCCGAGCTGGCCAAACGACTGGGGTTTGAAGCAGCGTTGTTCGTGCCCACCGGCACCATGAGCAACTTGTTGGCGTTGATGGCTCACTGTGAGCGCGGCGAGGAATACATCGTTGGGCAGCAGGCCCATACCTACAAATATGAGGGCGGTGGTGCGGCCGTGCTCGGTTCGATCCAGCCCCAGCCACTGGAAGTGCAGGCAGACGGCTCGTTGGACCTTGACCAAGTACTGGCCGCTATCAAGCCCGACGATTTCCACTTTGCCCGCACCCGCCTGCTCGCGTTGGAAAACACCATGCAGGGCAAAGTGTTACCGCTGGAGTACCTGGCCAAGGCGCGGGCATTCACCCGTGAGCACGGCCTGGCCCTGCACCTGGACGGCGCGCGGCTCTATAACGCGGCGGTCAAGCTGGGGGTGGATGCGCGGGAAATCGCCCAGCATTTCGACTCAGTGTCGGTGTGCCTGTCCAAGGGCCTTGGGGCGCCAATTGGCTCGGTGTTGTGCGGCACCACGGCGTTGATCGCCAAGGCACGGCGGCTGCGAAAAATGGTCGGTGGCGGTATGCGCCAGGCCGGCTCCCTGGCGGCGGCGGGGCTGTACGCCCTGGATCATCAGGTACAGCGCCTGGCTGACGACCATGCCAACGCCCAATGGCTGGGGGATGAGTTGAGCAAGGCCGGTTTTGAAGTGGAGCCGGTGCAGACCAACATGGTCTATGTGCAAATCGGCGACCGGGCCCAGGCGCTGAAAGACTTCGCTGCCGAGCGTGGGATCAAGTTGAGCGCCGCAGCGCGCCTGCGCATGGTCACGCATTTGGATGTGAGCCGGGCCCAGATCGAACAGGTGCTGGCGACATTCGTCGAATTTTCGCGCAAATGACCGTGCAGACCGTCCAATTGAACCGCTCTATCGCATAAACACGCTGTACCCCCGGCAAAGGGCCGATATAATGCGGCCCTTTGCCGTCGCTCCGTCTGATGATGTTGCGCACTGGCCTTTGGCCGCAGCCTCCGTGGAAGAACCTAATGAAAAGCGCAGAAATCCGTGAAGCCTTCCTTCGCTTCTTCGAAGAGCAAGGTCACACCCGTGTCTCCTCCAGCTCCTTGATCCCAGGCAATGACCCAACCCTGCTGTTCACTAACGCGGGGATGAACCAGTTCAAGGACTGCTTCCTGGGCCAGGAAAAACGCGCTTACACCCGTGCCACCAGCAGCCAGAAGTGCGTGCGGGCCGGCGGTAAGAACAGCGACCTGGAAAACGTCGGTTACACCGCTCGTCACCACACCTTCTTCGAAATGCTGGGTAACTTCAGCTTTGGTGACTATTTCAAGAAAGATGCGATCACCTTCGCTTGGACCTTCCTGACCGGCGTCTTGAAACTGCCCAAGGAAAAGCTCTGGGTCACCGTCTATGCGACAGACGATGAAGCCTATGACATCTGGACCCAGGAAATCGGCGTGCCCGCCGAGCGCATGATCCGCATCGGCGACAACAAAGGCGCGCCGTACGCGTCCGACAACTTCTGGACCATGGGCGATACTGGCCCGTGCGGCCCATGCACCGAGATCTTCTACGACCACGGCGCCGACATCTGGGGTGGCCCGCCAGGCTCGCCGGAAGAAGACGGCGACCGTTACATCGAGATCTGGAACAACGTGTTCATGCAGTTCAACCGCACCGCCGATGGCGTGTTGCATCCGTTGCCAGCGCCGTCGGTCGACACCGGCATGGGCCTGGAACGGATCAGCGCGGTGATGCAGCACGTGCATTCCAACTACGAAATCGACCTGTTCACCAACCTGCTGAGCGCGTCGGCTGCGGCCATTGGTTGTGCCAATGAAAGCCAGTCGTCCCTCAAGGTGGTATCGGACCACATCCGTTCGTGCGGCTTCCTGATCGCCGATGGCGTGCTGCCGTCGAACGAAGGCCGTGGCTACGTGCTGCGCCGTATCATCCGTCGCGCCTGCCGTCACGGTAATAAGCTGGGCGCCACCGGCAGCTTCTTCTACAAGATCGTCGCTGCACTGGTTGCCGAGATGGGCGAAGCCTTCCCGGAACTCAAGCAGCAACAAGGCAACATCGAGCGCGTGCTCAAGGCCGAAGAAGAACAGTTCTCCAAGACCCTGGAGCATGGCCTGAAAATCCTGGAACAGGATCTGGCTGAGCTCAAAGGCACCGTGGTACCGGGCGACGTGGTGTTCAAGCTGTACGACACCTACGGCTTCCCAATGGACCTGACCGCTGACATCGCCCGTGAGCGCGAGCTGACCATCGATGAAGTCGGCTTTGAGCGTGAGATGGAAGCCCAGCGCGTGCGCGCGCGTTCCGCCAGCTCCTTTGGCCTGGACTACAACACCCTGGTCAAGGTTGATGTGCCTACCGAGTTCATCGGCTACAAGGCCACCGTGGGCTCGGCCAAGATCGTTGCAATTTATAAAGACGGCAAGTCGGTCGACGTATTGAACGAAGGCGAAGAGGCCGTTGTGGTCCTAGACCAGACGCCGTTCTACGCCGAATCCGGCGGCCAGATCGGCGACTGTGGTTTCCTCAGTTCGACGTCCGGTCGTTTTGAAGTGCGCGACACCACCAAGACCGGCGGCGCGTTCTTGCATCACGGTGTGCTGGTGCTGGGTAACCTGACTATCGGTGCACCGGTGGACACTCAGGTCGATGCCGACGTGCGTCACGCTACTGCGTTGAACCACTCGGCCACCCACTTGCTGCACGCTGCACTGCGCCAGGTGTTGGGTGAGCACGTCCAGCAGAAAGGCTCGTTAGTAGACAGCCAGCGCCTGCGCTTCGACTTCAGCCACTTTGAAGCGATCAAGCCAGAGCAGATCAAGGCCCTGGAAGACATCGTCAATGCGGAAATCCGCAAGAACACCCCGGTGCAAACCGAAGAGACCGATATCGAGACCGCCAAGGCCAAGGGCGCCATGGCGCTGTTTGGCGAGAAGTACGGCGACAGCGTGCGCGTGCTGAGCATGGGCGGCGATTTCTCGGTGGAATTGTGTGGCGGTATCCACGCCAACCGCACCGGCGACATTGCCCTGCTGAAAATCATCAGCGAAGGTGGCGTGGCCTCCGGCGTGCGTCGTATCGAGGCAGTGACCGGCGCTGCGGCCCTGGCCTACCTCAATGCGGCCGAAGAACAACTCAAGGAAGCGGCCAGCCTGGTCAAGGGCAGCCGCGACAACCTGATCGACAAGCTGTCGGCTGTGCTGGAGCGCAACCGTGCGCTGGAAAAACAGCTTGAACAGCTGCAAGCCAAGGCAGCCAGTGCGGCGGGCGACGATCTGTCGGCCTCGGCGGTGGATGTCAAGGATGTGAAGGTGTTGGCTGCGCGCCTGGACGGTCAAGACGGCAAGGCGCTGCTGGCGCTGGTCGATCAGTTGAAGAACAAGCTCGGCCGCGCAGTGATCCTGCTCGGCAGTGTCCATGAGGATAAGGTCGTACTGGTTGCCGGTGTAACCAAGGACCTGACTGGCCAACTCAAGGCCGGTGATTTGATGAAGCAAGCCGCTGCGGCAGTGGGCGGGAAGGGCGGTGGTCGTCCGGACATGGCACAAGGCGGTGGTGTAGACGCTGGTGCCCTGGACGCGGCATTGGCCCTGACCGTGCCGTTTGTCGAGGCAGGTATTTAAGGCACTGTTAACCGGCCCGTGGTCTAGTCGCGGGCAGGTCCAGTGCTGGTTGATTGGATATTTAGGCGCCCCTTTACGGGCTGAGGCGGCTTAGAAATGGCTTTGATCGTACAGAAGTTTGGAGGCACCTCGGTCGGTTCTGTCGAAAGAATCGAACAGGTGGCCGACAAAGTTAAAAAATTCCGTGATGCCGGCGACGACCTGGTGGTGGTGCTGTCGGCCATGAGCGGTGAGACCAATCGCCTGATCGAACTGGCCAAGGCAATCAGCGGCGATCAACAACCGCTGCCGCGTGAGCTGGATGTGATTGTGTCCACGGGCGAGCAGGTGACCATCGCTTTGCTGGCGATGGCGCTGAACAAGCGCGGTGTGCCGGCGGTGTCCTACACTGGCAGCCAGGTGCGCATTCTGACCGACAGCGCGCATACCAAGGCGCGCATCCTGCAGATTGACGATCAGAAAATTCGTACTGATCTCAAGGCCGGTCGCGTGGTAGTTGTAGCGGGCTTCCAGGGTGTGGACGAGCACGGCAACATCACCACCCTCGGGCGTGGCGGTTCGGACACCACCGGCGTAGCGCTGGCAGCGGCTCTCAAGGCCGATGAATGCCAGATCTACACGGATGTGGACGGTGTCTACACCACTGACCCGCGTGTGGTGTCCGTGGCCCAGCGCCTGGACAAGATCACCTTTGAAGAGATGCTGGAAATGGCCAGCCTCGGTTCCAAGGTGTTGCAGATCCGTGCGGTGGAATTCGCCGGCAAGTACAACGTTCCGCTGCGCGTATTGCACAGCTTCAAAGAGGGTCCGGGCACCCTCATTACTATTGATGAAGAGGAATCCATGGAACAGCCGATCATTTCCGGTATCGCTTTCAACCGTGATGAAGCCAAGCTGACTATCCGTGGCGTGCCAGACACCCCGGGCGTGGCGTTCAAGATTCTGGGCCCTATCAGCGACGCGAATGTTGAAGTCGACATGATCGTGCAGAACGTTTCGCACGATAACACCACCGATTTCACCTTTACTGTGCACCGCAACGAGTACGATGCGGCGCTGAAGATCCTGGAGAACACCGCGAGCGAGATTGGCGCCCGTGAAGTGGTCGGCGACATCAAGATTGCCAAGGTGTCGATCGTTGGCGTTGGCATGCGTTCTCATGCCGGCGTTGCCAGCCGCATGTTTGGGGCCCTGGCTAAAGAGAGCATCAACATCCAGATGATTTCCACCTCGGAGATCAAGGTCTCGGTAGTGATCGAAGAGAAGTACCTGGAACTGGCTGTACGCGCGCTGCATACCGCGTTTGAGCTGGACGCTCCGGCCCGACAGGGCGAGTGATGTAATGCCAGGAAGGCGCGGTTTACCGCGCCTTTCCTTTTTTTGTAGGGCGCATGTTCTTTTGCGTGGGCTCGACAATACTTAGGCGGTAGGTCAATGGCCTTTGGGTCGTAGGCTGAAGGCCTTTTTTTGCAGACTGTTGTTCCTGAAATGAAATGCGTGAGGAGAAAGGTATGCTGATTCTGACTCGTCGTTGCGCAGAAAGCCTGATTATCGGTGATGGCGAAATCACCGTGACCGTGCTCGGCGTCAAAGGCAATCAAGTGCGTATAGGGGTTAACGCTCCGAAAGAGGTAGCGGTCCACCGCGAGGAAATCTACCTGCGGATCAAGAAAGAGAAGGACGAAGAACCAAGCCTTTAATTTTTATCGTTTTTTATGTTTGCAAACGGGGATGAACGTGGTTAATATACGCCCCGTGTTGCGGAGAGCTGGCCGAGTGGCCGAAGGCGCTCCCCTGCTAAGGGAGTACACCTCAAAAGGGTGTCGGGGGTTCGAATCCCCCGTTCTCCGCCATTATTTGCTTAGTACGTTGCAATCTGGTTTTTTTCGTAAGTTGTTGAAATTAAACGAAAAAAACGCTTTACATAGAGATTGAACGGCCTATAATGCGCGGCAACAAATGCACTCGTAG
Source organism: Pseudomonas viridiflava (assembly GCF_900583165.1). Lineage (GTDB taxonomy): Bacteria > Pseudomonadota > Gammaproteobacteria > Pseudomonadales > Pseudomonadaceae > Aquipseudomonas. The sequence goes on from NZ_UTKY01000015.1 coordinate 31,774, forward strand.
CTCAGCTGGATAGAGTACTCGGCTACGAACCGAGCGGTCACAGGTTCGAATCCTGTCGAGTGCACCATTTAAGAGTCAGTTGCAGCAATGCAGGTGACTTGGCTTCAACCAGTTGTGATCTGGTCTAAAAACACAATCTGCACTCGTAGCTCAGCTGGATAGAGTACTCGGCTACGAACCGAGCGGTCACAGGTTCGAATCCTGTCGAGTGCACCATACAAACAAAAAGCCCGCCTAGTGCGGGCTTTTTGCCGTCTGGGGTTTTATCTTTTTCTCCCGCCCCATGTGTTTTCCTTTCGCGCTGCGTCGTCGCAGTTCATAGATGCAGCCAATACTCAGCTTTGGTTCGCAAGCGCTTGTTCTTTCCAGTTTTTTAACGTTTAAAACGCACGCAGCGTGTATCATTGCGCCCGTCAGCCCCGCCGGGGCTTGTGGAATACCTCCATGGACTTACCCAGTAGTAACTCAGTACCCCGTTTTACCAATCATGAATTGACTGATTGATCCTTCCGGCGTGCCCCGCTGCTGGGAGTGGAGTTCGCCTATGACCGAAGTAGAAGTAAAGAAAACACAAGAAAGCCTGCAGGATCGCCTGGCTCAAGTCATTGAGCTGCTGCAGCGCCAGCGCGTGGTCGAAGACCTTACGCATCGCCAGGACGGTCCGAATAACAACCTGGTCGAAAACCTGGTTCACCGGCAGAATCTCGTCGAGTTGCAACGCAAGCTCGATGACCTGCACTCTGCAGACGTTGCCTACATTCTCGAGGCCTTGCCGCTGGATGATCGACTGAGCCTCTGGCAGTTGGTCAAGGCTGATCGCGACGGCGACATTCTCCTCGAAGTCTCCGACTCGGTCCGTGAAACCCTGATCGCCGACATGGACGATCACGAGCTCCTGGCTGCGGCCAAGGAGATGGATGCCGACGAACTCGCTGACCTTGCTCCTGAGCTGCCACGAGACGTCGTGCATGAGCTGATGGAGGCTCTCGATACCCAGCAGCGTGAGCGTGTGCGCTCCGCGCTGTCCTACGACGAGGATCAAGTCGGCGCCCTGATGGACTTCGAGATGGTCACCATCCGTGAAGACGTCAGCCTGGAAGTGGTCCTGCGTTACCTGCGCCGCCTGAAAGAGTTGCCTGGTCACACCGATAAGCTGTTTGTGGTCGACTATGAAGGCATTCTCAAGGGTGTGCTGCCGATCAAGCGTTTGCTGGTCAATGACCCGGACAAAAAAGTCGCAGACCTGATGGCCAGCGATACCGTCAGTTTTCACCCCGACGAGGACGCCTACGAAGCTGCCCAGGCGTTTGAGCGTTATGACTTGATCTCGGCGCCGGTGGTCGACAAGAACGGCAAGTTGATTGGTCGTTTGACCATCGACGAAATCGTCGACTTGATTCGTGAAGAGAGTGAAACCGAAGTCCTCAACATGGCGGGTTTGCGTGAAGAGGAAGATATCTTTGCGTCGGTCTGGCGCTCACTGCATAACCGCTGGGCGTGGCTGGCCGTTAACCTGGTTACGGCCTTTATCGCTTCGCGGGTGATTGGGTTGTTTGAGGGCTCAATCGAGAAGTTGGTAGCGCTTGCAGCGCTGATGCCGATCGTTGCCGGGATCGGTGGTAACTCGGGTAACCAAACCATCACCATGATCGTGCGCGCCATGGCGCTGGACCAGGTGAGTACCGCCAATTCGTCTCGTCTGCTGCGCAAGGAGCTGGCGGTTGGTCTGATCAACGGCCTGGTATGGGGTGGGGTGATCGGTGTGGTGGCCTACTTGCTGTACGGCAGCTGGTCGCTCGGCGTGGTGATGACGGCGGCAATGACCCTCAACTTGTTACTCGCTGCGTTGATGGGGGTATTGATCCCCATGACCCTGGCACGCCTGGGGCGCGACCCCGCAATGGGTGCCAGTGTGATGATTACCGCCATGACTGACAGCGGTGGTTTCTTCATCTTCCTGGGCCTGGCAACCATCTTCCTGCTTTGATCCCATCTTGTGGGGGCAGCTCTGCCCCCATTTCTCTGTACCTTCTCAAATTCCAGGCAAAAAAAAGCCAGCACATGGCTGGCTTCGGCTTTCAGCTGCAGATTAACTGGCTTCTGCGGCCTCAACGTCGTGCGCGATAAGCGAGACGAGCGCATTTTGCTGGCGGTGGGAAAGCTGACGAAAACGCTGCAGCAGTTCGCGTTCGTGCAGTGACAGCTCTGGGCTGTCCAGGCGCATGCTCAACTCTTCACCCAGCGCACCTTCCTGAATAAGGCTCTGTTCCAGGCGCGCAATGATTTCGGAGTTCATGCTGCGGTGATGATTGCGAGCCACATCGGCAATGCGTTCCCGCATTCCTTCTGGCAGACGTACGACGAACTTGTCAGCCGTACGGCTGGAATAAATTGCCTGTTTCAATGGGCGCATATATTTAACCGGTTAGTTCAGGGGAGCGGTTTTTGGAATTGGCCGCAAGATGTCTGTTAGGACAAGGCTTGCGGACAAATGTTCAACCTCAATTGCAAAGAGGCCGCATCATGCCTCAGATTTGCCAGTTCCTTGGCGTCAATTCTGTGACAAATATTGAACTGCCTAAAGGCTTTATGCCAGCACTGATTTGCATTTTTGCGGACTGGTTGGAAAACTTTTCGACAAGCGATCCTGGCGGGGAACTTCCGGTAAAACCGGGCCCAGACAGCGTTTTCGTCGGCATATGCTAAAGCAAAGTGGCCTTTTGCCCTTAGCTTTAAGACTAGTGGCATTTTGCCGATTAGCTAGGGCGGGGCGACATAAGGTCGAAGGAGGGGCGGATCAGGGGGAAAGGTGTTAGCGCAGGACAGGATCGAACTTGATGCGACGACCCAGGATTAGGGTCAACAACAACAGCGCGCCGGATATGCCTGTGGCAACCAGCGCAGTGGTTTGCGCTTCCTGGCTGCTGGCAGTGAGGCCAAGCACGCCGGTGATTAGGGTAAGGCAAAAAAACAGCCAGGCAGATTTACTCACGAGTGGTTTCCTCAGAAAACCCAATGTTCAGATGCAGGAGCGGCCTGGGTGCCCTGGGTCAGGCGTACTGGCGACTGTGCGTTAGGGGTCATCACCGCCAATTGCGGACGTTGCTGCAAGTGGTGCGGAACAGCTTGGCTGATCTGCGCCGGGTCGCTGCTGCCGGTCGATTGAAAGTGAAACGTCACCAGTGCAGCTAGGGCTACGGCATTAAGGGCTAACAGAAGGGCACTGTTCATGGTTATGTTCTCCGCTTAACGCCGTGACTGAAGGGGTTTGTAGGAGAAGTATTGCAGGTGTCGTGCCAATCTTTTACTTCAATAAAATCAATGCTTTAAGTCTACTTTAAAGGCTTTAAAGGTTGCAATTTGCAATGCTGGCATTTTGGAGGAGTGCATTTTGCACGATAGGCTCAAGTGCCCGGGTTTACGGGGTGAAGCCCACGTCGGCCATGAGAGGATCGGCCTACACTCAAAAAGCCCACGGACGACATGACAAAAGCCACCTTGGCCGTTAACATGCACGCCGTCCGTCGCGACGCCCTCGGCTCGATGGCTGTCATTTGTCCCAGTAGCTCAATTGGATAGAGCATCCCCCTCCTAAGGGGAAGGTTGGCCGTTCGAACCGGCCCTGGGACACCAGATTCAAAGCCCCGCTCAGACTGCTCTGACGGGGCTTTTTTGTGGGCGTTCGCTAAAGATAGGTCGAACCTTGCCAGGGTTCAGGGTTCACAGCAGGTGCGCGATGTATTAATCGCGGGCCGTGTACCTCGCAGGCAGCCTATGCGCGTCTGAACACGTCAGCAAAATAATCCCGAATCGGCGGCTATCGCCTGTCCGGAACCGGCCACCCCGGACTATCATGCCGATAGCCCTGTCTCTCACTGCAAGGAGCCGCTCGGAACGCCGATGCGCCAAATCTGGAAATCTTTTCGAGCCCTTTATTTCGCCTCTTTGATGATGCTGATTGGCTCCGGCCTGCTCAGTACGTACCTGGCTTTGCGCCTGGCGGCTGACCATGTGGACAGCCTTTGGGTCGGTGCGCTGATGGCGGCCAACTACTTCGGCCTGGTGCTGGGCGGCAAGATTGGGCACCGCCTGATCGCCCGGGTCGGGCATATCCGTGCCTATGCCACCTGCGCCGGTATCGTCGGCGCGGCGGTGCTGGGCCATGGCTTGGTCGACTGGTTGCCGGCCTGGATCGTGCTGAGGGTGATCGTGGGCCTTGGGATGATGTGCCAGTACATGGTCATCGAGAGTTGGTTGAACGAGCAGGCTGAAGCCAAGCAGCGTGGCTTGGTGTTCAGCGGCTATATGATCGCGTCCTATTTGGGGCTGGTTTTAGGTCAGTTGATTCTCGTCATGCACCCCGAGCTTGGCCTTGAACTGTTGATGCTGGTCGCGCTGTGTTTCGCCCTGTGCCTGGTGCCGGTGGCCATGACCCGGCGTATTCACCCGGCGCCGTTGCACCCTGCGCCGATGGAGCCGCGCTTCTTTATCAAGCGTGTGCCGCAGTCGCTGAGTACGGTGTTGGGTGCGGGGCTGATCGTGGGCTCGTTTTACGGTTTGGCGCCGCTGTATGCATCGCAGCAAGGCTTGACCACCGAGCAGGTGGGTCTGTTTATGGGTAGCTGCATTTTCGCCGGCCTGGTGGTGCAGTGGCCGCTGGGCTGGTTGTCGGACCGCTATGATCGCGCGCTGTTGATTCGCTGCTTTGCCCTGAGCCTGGCGGTGGCGGCGTTGCCGTTGGCGATAATGACTAAAGTGCCTTTGGAGGTGCTGTTTGTGGCCGGGTTCCTGTGCTCATTGGTGCAGTTCTGTCTGTACCCCCTGGCTGTGGCATTCTCTAACGACCATGTAGAAGGTGATCGCCGCGTATCCCTGACGGCCATGTTGTTGGTGACCTACGGTGTTGGCGCCAGTATCGGGCCACTGCTCGCGGGCGTGGTGATGAAGCTATTCGGCAGCCACATGCTGTATGCGTTTTTCAGCCTGTGTGCGTTGATTCTCGTGTGGCGCATCCGGCCGAAGGCGGTGACCAATCTGCATCAGGTCGACGACGCGCCGCTGCATCACGTGGCGATGCCCGACAGTATGTCCAGCTCCCCGTTGGTGGCTGCACTGGACCCACGGGTGGATGAGCAGGTGGTGCAGGAGCAGATGCAAACCCCCGTCCCGGAGCCTGAGCCTGAGCCAGAAACCGATGCGACTCCGGCTGTGGAGGAGCCTCCATTTGTGGGCCCTCCTGAGCCTGCGGGGCCGGATGAGCACCCCCACGACTTGAGCAGGGCGCGCCCCTGAACGTAAAAACGGGCAGTTCCGATTAGAAACTGCCCGGTTTTTTGCGCGATTTTAAGTTTTAAAAATCGTCGTCTTTGTCAAATCGCCGCGCTTCGCGTTGCAGTTGGTACACAAAGCGCTCGACCTGACGCTGCACCAGGCCACTCATATTGTGGAAGCGTACGCCAGCGAACGTGGTGTTGATCTTCTCTTCGAAATGCAGATAACGCAGCTCGACGGAGGTGGTCATGCTGCCAAAAGGCAGGGCGGCGACAAAGCGGTCGTAGACCTGGCCCAATTGCAGGCGCTCGGAAATATCCCCTTCAAAGCGCAATTTGCAGCCTGTGGCAGAAATATCCAGCAGTTTGCCGCCGACGGGGGCTTTGAGTTTCTCGCCACCCATTTCGATGTTAACCAGCTGAGCCAGCTTCAAGGCAGCGCGGAAGGCATTGCGGCGCTGGTGGTAGACCACCTCGTCGGGCAGGCTACCGGTGTAGATGCGATGACCGTCTTTTTCGCTGATGGTCATGCTGCCGCTGCTTTCCCAGGCGACACGTACGCCGTCGTGAAAGCCTTCGATACGGAAAGGTTCGCCGCTTTCCAGGTGACGCTCGCCGTCGCGGGGGATCATCTCGTCCAGCGCGAGGGTGCCACTGTCCCGATCGACATTCACCAGGTAGCTCTGAAAGCGCTGGCTGCGTTCGTGAAAGGTGATGATCAGCGGGTCATGGCTGTCTTGCAGCATGCGCAAGGTGCTGGCGATTTCCAGAGGCGTGGTGAGCACCTTGGGTGGCTGCGGTGCATCTTCCGCATTAAGGGCGTTGAACACGGTTCTTCCATCTCCAGACAAAATACGACTACACGCAAGAACCGGCATTTTGCCAGTATGTGGCGGGCCTTGGATAGGCCGCGCTGTAAACAGGCGTCAGGCTTGGCTGCGGGTGCTTGGTTTGACCAAGCGCGAGGTGGAACCTTGGGCGTTATAGAGCGCCGGCGGCTCTCCGCCGTGAAGTATACGTAGCTGATTGGCGGTCGTAGCCTGCTGAAGCTGGATCGACTGACCATTGAGCAGGTTGGCTTCCTGGCACTGGGCAAGCAATTGATTGAGCTCTTTGCTCTGGGCCAGCAATTGTTCGCCGACCGAGGAGTGACTGGCCAACTGCGCCAGCCCGTCGTGGTCTGCCGGCAGTCCCAGGCTGATGAGGATCTGGCTGCGCTTCTTGCCATGCTGTTCCAGCAGGACGATCAACGACTGCTTGCGCGCCAGAATGTCTTCGAGCAGCGGCATGTCCCGGCCATAGAGGGCCAGGGATTCTTCCTTCAGCAGCTCGAGCAGGTGTTGCGTCGGCGCAAGATCATCAATGATCAGTTGAAGCAGATTTTCGTCGTGATGCATGGCTGGCCTTGGGGTTTAAGCGTCCAAAAGCCCGGCGCAGGCCTTTGCCTAGCGCTCGGCTTCGAAGTTAAGCAGCTTGCTGGCTACACGGTTGCTGTCGACTTTATAGCTGCCATCGGCGATAGCCTGTTTCAATTCAGCCACACGGGCTTTATTGACAACTGGTTGATCACGCAGCGAGTCAGTGACCTTCTGCAACTGTTGAGCCTCATTGCTCAGGTGTACGGATTCCCCGCTTTGGCTGGCACTGGCCTGCTCTGCCTTCGCGGGCAGGGCCGGTGCCTTGGTTTCTACGCTGTCCTTGGCACCTGTGGTGCGCGTAGAGCCGGGCAAAGCCTGGGAGTTATTTAAACGGCTGAAATCGATGACCATGATAAAAAACCTCTGGGTATTTGGACGCTTGCCATGTTTTCGGCCATACCCAAACAAACTTTAGGCTCAATTGACAATAAAACCTACAGGCCGGCAATCCGGCTGACAGTGTAGGAAAAGCTGGCGTCCGATACCAGTAGTCTATAAAGCCACCTCCACTTGGCCAGGCGCTGTCACCCGTGCCTTGATCACGCGATTGGAGTTCAGGTTTTTCACGCGGATCTGTTCGCTCATCCCGCCGTTAGACAGCGCTTCCCCCGGCATTTTCACGTTTAACGCGCCGCTGCTGGCGGAAATCACCACCTGATCGCCCTTGCGAATGACCTCGGCCTGTTCCAGTTGCACCAGGGTCATGACCTGATCCGTGACCACTGGTCGGGTCAACTTCTGGCCGATGGCCTGGTCGACGGAGGTCAGGTAGCCCTGGTTGATCAGGCTGATGTCGCGTTCACGCAATACAACATCCTCGAAACCGATGATGCCCATGCGTTTCATCGGACGGGCAACCACCACCACGTCGCGGAACAGCTTGACCTGCGCCGGCACGAATACCGTCCAGGGCGACGCGCCTTCGCAGCGCACCTTGACCGTCACGCGGCCGATGGGCTGGGCGGGACTTTCCAGGGTGGCTGTCAATTCCTTGTCGCACATCGGCATGCGCAGGCGTGGGTCCAACGGGTTGACCTGGATTTCATAACGCCCCGGTGTCTGGGTGGTTGCCAGATAATCTTCTACAGTGAACTCAAGAAACCCTTGGGTGACGCCGATAAGTAGATCAGGCAGGGTGACGTTGTCTGCGCGGGCCGTGGTGCCCAAGCAAAATGCGAGCAACGCCACCGAGGCGCAGAGCAATCTGCGGTACAGGGGAAATTGAAGGCGTCGGGAAACTGTCGTTTTAATATCCATAGCCAATAAATAGCAAAGCTCGTGCCGTTTAGTGTTGGGTGCGCGTCGCATCCCTGAAGGTTTTAGCGTAGGAGTCTGGGCATGGCAGGAGTAATGGATTCAGTAAACCAGCGCACACAGCTGGTAGGGCAGAATCGCCTGGAGTTGTTGCTTTTTCGCCTGGACGGCAAACAGTTATATGGCATCAACGTGTTCAAGGTGCGGGAAGTGCTGCAATGCCCGAAGCTGACGATCATGCCCAAGTCCAGTCCGGTGGTGTGTGGCGTCGCCAACATCCGTGGCGCAACCATCCCGATTCTTGACCTGGCCTTGGCCACGGGCTCGGCCGGGTTGCAGGACCGTGAAAACCCGTTCGTGATCATTACCGAATACAACACTAAGACCCAGGGTTTCCTGGTGCGCTCGGTGGAACGTATCGTCAACATGAACTGGGAAGAGATCCATCCACCACCCAAGGGCACTGGCCGCGACCACTACCTCACGGCGGTGACGCGGGTCGATAACCAGTTGGTTGAGATTATCGACGTAGAGAAGATCCTCGCCGAAGTGGCGCCGACCTCGGAAGCGATTTCCGTGGGTGTCGTCGATGCTGAGACCGCACACAAAGCCATTTCGCTGCGGGTGCTGACGGTGGATGACTCCTCGGTGGCACGCAAGCAGGTGACCCGCTGCCTGCAAACCGTCGGCGTGGAAGTCGTGGCGCTCAATGATGGGCGCCAGGCCTTGGATTACCTGCGCAAGCTGGTCGATGAAGGCAAGAAACCGGAAGAAGAATTCTTGATGATGATTTCTGACATCGAGATGCCGGAAATGGACGGCTACACCCTCACGGCCGAGATACGCAGCGATCCTCGCATGCAAAAGTTGCATATCATCCTGCATACTTCGTTGTCGGGCGTATTCAACCAGGCGATGGTCAAGAAGGTCGGTGCCGATGACTTTTTGGCCAAATTCCGTCCTGATGACCTGGCAAACCGGGTAGTCGACCGGATCAAGGCAGCAGATCACGGCTAGGGTTTTCTCCCTGGCGGTCATACGATTTAAGAGGCGGTATCAGTGTCTACGGGTAATTTGGATTTTGAACAGTTCCGGGTCTTCCTGGAAAAAGCCTGTGGCATATTGCTGGGTGAAAACAAGCAGTACCTGGTATCCAGCCGCCTCAACAAATTGATGGAGCAGCAGGGTATCAAGTCGCTGGGCGAATTGGTGCAGCGTATCCAGGGCCAGCCGCGCAGCGGTCTCAAGGAGATGGTGGTCGATGCCATGACCACCAACGAAACCTTGTGGTTTCGTGATACCTACCCGTTCGAAGTGCTCAAGAGCAAAGTGCTGCCGGAGGCCATCAAGGCCAGCCCGGGTCAGCGCCTGCGCATCTGGTCGGCGGCGTGCTCTTCGGGGCAGGAACCGTATTCGATCTCGATGTCCATCGATGAGTTCGAGCGGACCAACATGGGCCAGTTGAAGGCCGGCGCGCAAATCGTTGCCACCGACCTCTCCGGCACCATGCTCACCAACTGCAAGACCGGCGAGTACGACAGCCTGGCCCTGGGCCGTGGTTTGTCCCAGGAGCGCCTGCAACGTTACTTCGACCCGAAAGGGGCAGGGCGTTGGGCGGTCAAGGCGCCGATCAAGAGCCGGGTGGAGTTTCGCTCGTTCAACCTGCTCGACAGCTACGCCAGCCTGGGCAAGTTCGACATGGTGTTCTGCCGTAACGTGCTGATCTACTTCTCGGCCGAGGTGAAGAAAGACATCCTGTTGCGTATTCACGGCACGCTCAAGCGTGGCGGCTATTTGTTCCTCGGTGCTTCTGAAGCACTGAACGGTCTGCCGGATCACTTCCAGATGGTGCAGTGCAGCCCTGGGATTATCTACCAGGCTAAGTAAGCCTGAGTTCACTGGGTCCAAAATGTGGGAGGGGGCTTGCCCCCGATAGCGGTAGTTCAGTTGATACATTTATCACTGACACACCGCCATCGGGGGCAAGCCCCCTCCCACACTTGTTATGTGGCAATCCTAACTGCAGCGGCAAGGCCCATTGCCGCTTTACTGGCACCACGCGGAAATCACTTGCCGCTTTTCTGGCATTGCCGCCCGGCAACTGTCCCTCAAGCCCCGTAAATACGGGCTATCAACAGATTGGCATACACCTTGCTATAACCCTGTTAACGAACAGCAGGTCAGCCTAAAGGTTTCCGCCATGAGCATCAGCTTCGATAAAGCGCTCGGTATCCACGAACAAGCCCTGGGCTTCCGCGCCCAGCGTGCCGAAGTCCTGGCCAACAACATTGCCAACGCCGACACCCCGAACTACAAGGCTCGGGATCTGGACTTCTCCGCCGTGCTCGCCGCACAGCAGGACAAGACCAAGAACGGCACCTTCGCCTTGAACATGACCAACAACCGTCATATCGAAGCCCAAGGCCTGAGCAATGGTGACGAGTCGTTGCTGTATCGCACGCCGATGCAGCCGTCGATCGACCAGAACACCGTCGACGCCCAGCTGGAGCAATCGGCCTATGCCGAGAACTCGGTGAACTTCCAGGCCAGCTTTACCCTGCTCAACAGTAAATTCAAAGGGCTGATGTCTGCCCTGCGTGGAGAGTAAGCCATGTCCCTGTCCAGTGTTTTCAATATTGCCGGTAGTGGCATGAGCGCCCAGACCACCCGTCTGAACACCGTCGCCAGTAACATCGCCAACGCCGAGACCGTGTCTTCGAGCATTGACCAGACTTACCGCGCCCGTCACCCGGTGTTTGCCACCATGTTCCAGGCTGGCCAGAACGGCGGCAGTGACTCGTTGTTCCAGGAGCAGGGTGCTGCCGGTTCAGGTGTGCAGGTGCTTGGCGTGGTCGAAGACCAGAGCAACCTCGAAGCTCGTTACGAGCCTAACCATCCTGCCGCGAACGAAAAGGGTTATGTCTACTACCCCAACGTCAACGTGGTCGAGGAAATGGCTGACATGATCTCCGCCAGCCGCTCATTCCAGACCAATGCGGAAATGATGAACACCGCCAAATCCATGATGCAGAAGGTCCTGACCCTGGGTCAGTGATAAGGGGCGCCGAAGATGGCCATCGTTGATACCACATCAACCAACACCGCGGTCCAGGACCTTTTCAACACCAAGGTCACCACGGCGACGAATAACGTTGCAAGCACTGCCACCGCTGCCACGGGCAACCAGACCCTGGGCAAAGATGCGTTCCTGCAACTGCTGGTCACCCAGCTGAAAAACCAGGACCCGCTGTCGCCACAAGACAACGGCGCGTTCGTGGCGCAGTTGGCGCAGTTCAGCAGCCTGGAAGGCATCAACACCCTGAACGACTCGGTGAATGCAATTTCCAGCAACTTCAGCTCCTCGCAGGCGCTTCAAGCTTCGTCGCTGGTAGGACGCTCGATCATCACCCAGACCGACAAGGCCTTGGTGGACACCAGCAAGAGCATGACCGGCTCGGTGGCTGTCACGGCGGCCACCGGCAACGTTGCGGTGAAGATCACCGACGCGAACGGCAACGTGGTACGCACCATCGACATGGGGGCCCAGAGCGCAGGCGCTGCGGACTTTATCTGGGATGGCAAGAACGATGCGGGTGAAGTGGCCTCTGCCGGCACTTATACCTTCACGGCCACCACCAAGAATGATGCGGGCGACTCGGTTGCCCTGGTGACTTCGCTGCCGGCGACGGTAACGAGCGTGACCCTAAGCAAAACCGGCGGCGAAATGGTGTTGAACCTCGCGGGCGGTATGGGCAGCGTCAAGCTGTCGCAAATTCAGACTATCGGTACATAGAGCCGGCTAAATACGGCAGAGGGAGAGAAACATGTCTTTTAATATCGGCCTTAGCGGCCTCTATGCGGCCAACAAACAACTGGACGTGACCGGCAACAACATCGCCAACGTCGCGACCACGGGCTTCAAGTCGTCACGTGCGGAATTCGCTGACATCTATGCCGCCTCCAAGCTGGGCACTGGCCAGAACAGCATCGGCAACGGTGTGAACCTGGCAGCAGTGTCGCAGCAGTTCACCCAGGGCGACGTCAACAACAGCGGCGGCGTACTGGACATGGCGATCCAGGGCGGCGGCTTCTTCGTTCAGAAGGGCAGCGACGGTTCGTTGGAATACACCCGTAGCGGCGCTTTCCGTGCCGATAAAGACGGCTATATCACCAACAACACCGGCACCTCGCGCCTGCAAGGTTATGCGGCGGATGCCGACGGCAAGATCGTCAAGGGCGCCCTGACCGACCTGCAATTGAACCTGTCGTACCTGCCGCCACAGGCGTCGAGCAAAGTTGACTCCACCAGCAACCTGAACTCTTCAGAGCCGGTGATCGACCAGACGGCGCACCCGTTCGATCCGACCAAGACCGACAGCTTCACCACGCAGTACTCCACCACCATCTACGACGCCCAGGGCAACGCCCACTCGATGGTGCAATACATGGTGAAGTCGGACCAGAACCAGTGGACGTCCTACACCCAGATCGACGGGCGTAACCCGGATGGCACCAGCACTGCGCCTGTTGGCAAGCTGCTGACCTTCGATGACTCCGGCAAGCTCAAGTCCATCACCGATATGGACGGCACCAACCCTAACACCACGCTGACGGTTGATTGGACCCCAGGTGTTGTCGTCGACGGCGTGTGGGAATCGAACGGTGCTGCCGGCAAGGATATTGCCGTGAATATGTCCAACATCACCCAGTACAATTCGGCCAGCTACCGTAACCCACCGGTCACCGATGGCTACGCCACCGGCCAGATCACCGGCCTGAAAATCGACGGCAGCGGCGTGCTGTTCGCCACGTTCAGCAACCAGCAGAGCAAGGCCATCGGCCAGATCTCCCTGGCCAGCTTCAACAACGAACAGGGCCTGCAACCGTCGGGCGGCACCACCTGGAGAGAGACCTTCGCTTCGGGCCAGCCGGGCTTCGACGCTCCGCAAGCCGGTACCTTGGGTTCGATCGTGGCTAACTCCCTGGAGAACTCCAACGTCAACCTGACCAACGAGCTGGTGGACCTGATCAAGGCCCAGAGCAACTATCAGGCGAACGCCAAGACCATCTCCACCCAGAGCACCATCATGCAGACCATCATTCAGATGACCTGATGCGGTAGCGCTCAACAAAAAGCCCCTCACATGAGGGGCTTTTTTGTGGGCGCTGTCTTCAGGGTAATGAAAATCAAGGGTGGGAGCCGGGCTTGCCCGCGATGGCGGTGTATCAGTCAAAGCTGCACCAACTGACAGATAGCTATCGCAGCGATGCGGCGACCCGACAAGCCAGCTCCCACAGGGGAATGCATTTCAAAAAAGACCCATAAAAGAAAACCCCCGCCAAACCCAGGGGGCTTGGCGGGGGTTTTTAGGCAAGCGCTGTAGGGCGTTTGCCAGCTCAGCTTATTGGCAAGCTTCGCAATCCGGCTCGTCAATCGCGCAGGCTTTTGGCACGGGTGCCGGGCCGGCTGGTGCGGCGAGTACCGAGTCATCACCGTGGTTGCCGCCACTGGAAACAGCGTTCAGCTTACCGGTGTTGATGGTCGACTTCTCGGTGCTGGTCGCAGCCAGGGCACGGAGGTAGTAAGTGGTTTTCAGGCCACGGTACCAAGCCATGCGGTAGGTCACGTCCAGTTTCTTGCCCGAAGCACCGGCGATGTACAGGTTCAGGGATTGGGCCTGGTCGATCCACTTCTGACGACGGCTGGCGGCGTCAACGATCCACTTGGTGTCCACTTCGAAGGCGGTCGCGTAGAGCTCTTTGAGTTCTTGCGGGATGCGCTCGATCTGCTGCACGGAACCGTCGTAGTACTTCAGGTCGTTGATCATGACCGAGTCCCACAGGCCACGGGCTTTCAGGTCGCGAACCAGGTACGGGTTGATCACGGTGAATTCGCCCGACAGGTTCGATTTCACATACAGGTTCTGGTAGGTCGGTTCGATCGACTGCGACACGCCGGTGATGTTGGCGATGGTCGCGGTCGGTGCGATGGCCATGATGTTGGAGTTACGAATGCCTTTCTGCACACGGGCACGTACCGGCGCCCAGTCCAGGGATTCTTCCAGGTCAACATCGATGTACTTCTGGCCACGTTGCTCGATCAGGATCTGTTGCGAGTCCAGCGGCAGGATGCCTTTGGACCATAGCGAACCCTGGAACGTCTCGTAGGCGCCGCGCTCGTCGGCCAGGTCGCAGGAAGCCTGGATCGCGTAGTAGCTGACCGCTTCCATGGACTTGTCGGCGAACTCGACCGCAGCATCCGAACCGTAAGGAATGTGCTGCAAGTACAGCGCATCCTGGAAGCCCATGATGCCCAGACCCACCGGACGGTGCTTGAAGTTGGAGTTCTGCGCCTGAGGCACCGAGTAGTAGTTGATGTCGATAACGTTATCGAGCATGCGAACGGCGGTGTTGACGGTGCGTTCCAGCTTGGCGGTGTCCAGCTTGCCGTTGACGATGTGGTTCGGCAGGTTGATCGAACCCAGGTTGCAAACGGCGATCTCGTCCTTGTTGGTGTTCAAGGTGATCTCGGTGCACAGGTTCGAGCTGTGGACCACGCCCACGTGCTGCTGCGGGCTACGCAGGTTGCACGGGTCTTTGAAGGTCAGCCATGGGTGGCCGGTTTCAAACAGCATGGACAGCATTTTGCGCCACAGGTCTTTGGCTTGGATGGTCTTGAACAGCTTGATCTTGCCAGGGTACTGGGACAGGGCTTCGTAGTACTCGTAGCGCTCTTCGAAGGCCTTGCCGGTCAGGTCGTGCAGGTCCGGTACTTCGGATGGCGAGAACAGGGTCCACTGGCCGTCATCGAAGACGCGCTTCATGAACAGGTCAGGGATCCAGTTGGCGGTGTTCATGTCGTGGGTACGACGACGGTCATCACCGGTGTTCTTGCGCAGCTCGATGAACTCTTCAATGTCCATGTGCCAGGTTTCCAGGTAGGCACACACAGCGCCTTTGCGCTTGCCACCCTGGTTAACGGCTACCGCGGTGTCGTTCACGACTTTCAGGAACGGAACAACGCCCTGGGACTTGCCGTTGGTGCCCTTGATGTACGAACCCAGTGCGCGCACCGGGGTCCAGTCGTTGCCCAGGCCGCCGGCGAATTTGGACAACATGGCGTTGTCGTGGATCGCGTGGTAGATGCCCGACAGGTCATCCGGCACGGTGGTCAGGTAGCAGCTCGACAGCTGTGGACGCAGGGTACCGGCGTTGAACAGGGTCGGGGTCGACGACATGTAGTCGAAGGACGACAACAGGTTGTAGAACTCGATGGCACGGTCTTCTTTGTGCTTCTCTTCAATCGCCAGGCCCATGGCCACGCGCATGAAGAACACTTGCGGCAGTTCGAAGCGGATACCGTCCTTGTGGATGAAGTAACGGTCGTACAGGGTTTGCAGGCCCAGGTACGTGAACTGCTGGTCGCGCTCGTGGTTGATCGCGTTGCCGAGTTTTTCCAGGTCGAAAGTGGCCAGGATCGGGTTCAGCAATTCGAATTCGATACCCTTGGCGATGTAGGCAGGCAGGGCCTTGGCGTACAGGTCCGCCATTTCGTGGTGGGTCGCGCTCTGGGCGACACCGAGGAAGCCCAGGCCTTCGGCACGCAGGGTGTCCATCAGCAGGCGCGCGGTCACGAACGAGTAGTTTGGCTCGCGTTCAACCAGGGTACGGGCAGTCATCACCAGGGCGGTGTTGACGTCGGTCAGGGCCACGCCGTCGTACAGGTTCTTCAGGGTTTCGCGCTGGATCAGGTCACCGTCGACTTCTTCCAGGCCTTCGCAGGCTTCGGTGACGATGGTGTTCAGGCGGCCCAGGTCCAGCGGTGCAAACGTACCGTCGGCCAGGGTGATGCGGATCGATGGGTGAGCCTGTACCGATGCTTCGTCGGCCGGGGCGCGCACGGCGCGTTCCTTGGAGCGGGCGTCACGGTAGATCACGTAGTCGCGGGCCACTTTCTGCTCGCCGGCACGCATCAGAGCCAGTTCGACCTGGTCCTGGATTTCTTCGATATGGATGGTGCCGCCCGAAGGCATGCGACGCTTGAAGGTTGCGGTGACTTGTTCGGTCAGGCGGGCAACGGTGTCGTGGATGCGCGACGAGGCAGCAGCGGTGCCGCCTTCAACTGCAAGAAACGCTTTGGTGATCGCGACGGTGATTTTGTCGTCGGTGTAAGGCACGACAGTGCCGTTACGCTTGATCACGCGCAGTTGGCCAGGTGCAGTGGCGGACAGATCCAGGTTTGAATCAGCGGCCTGCGGCACGGAGCCCTGCGGGTTCTCGCGAGTTGTGTCGGTTTGCATGGGGGGTTGTCTCCACGTTCTATATTTGATTGCGAGTGCCAGGCTCTTCCTGCAACACCCGTACCGTTTTCCATATCGGGGATGGGAAACAGCTGCCATCCGCGTGAGCGGTTTGGTCTACTGAAAGTCTCTTGGTTCCATGCTGCGCTAGCAATAAAACGCTTGAATATCGGGCCACTTGTGTGGTTGGGCGATTTGGTCAAAAACCCCACATATAGGGTCTTCTCTGGCGCCGAGGTACAAGATAATGCGTTTTGTAGGGGTTGGCAACGCAGTAACCTGTGGATAACGCTGTGGGTAAAGTGTGTATGAAAGGTGGAACACGCGTGTAGGCCGCATTACTGCTGCGTTGCACCGTTTGTCATGAAATGTTTCGGCCTTAAAACAGCCCGGCCATTTTCGAAGGGCGCGAACCCTATCACAAAAAAACGCGATCTCCGAATGGATTTCCAGGCTTGTGCAAGAGGGTTGGGGCGTGGCTACAATCGGTCCTGTTATGCCCGCCAAAGATGACAAATAAGGTATGACCGAAGCAGATCAAGTGTGGGAGGGGGCTAGCCCCCGATGGCAGTGTGTCAGGCAATGCATCTATTACTGATCCACCGCTATCGGGGGCAAGCCCCCTCCCACATTTGAACCTCCACCGGTAATAAAATTTCTAATAACAATGAGGACCACCCGTGGAGCAAGAAGCCTGGCAGGTATTGATTGTCGAAGACGACCAGCGACTCGCCGAGTTGACCCGCGACTATCTGGAGAGCAACGGCCTGCGGGTGTCGATCGAAGGCGACGGCGCTCTGGCCGCAGCGCGGATCATCGCCGAGCAACCCGACCTGGTGATTCTTGACCTGATGCTCCCTGGCGAAGACGGCCTGAGCATCTGCTGCAAGGTGCGCGAACGCTATGACGGCGTGATCTTGATGCTCACCGCACGCACCGACGACATGGACCAGGTGCTCGGCCTGGACATGGGCGCCGACGATTACGTCTGCAAACCCGTGCGCCCGCGCCTCTTATTGGCGCGCATCCAGGCCTTGCTGCGGCGCAGTGAGCCTGCTGAACCTGTCGCAGTGGAAAACCAGCGCCGCCTGCAATTCGGCCCCCTGGTGGTGGACAACGCTCTGCGTGAAGCCTGGTTGAATGAGGGCGGCATCGAGCTGACCAGCGCCGAATTCGACCTGTTGTGGCTGTTGGTGGCGAATGCCGGGCGTATTCTTTCCCGCGAAGAAATCTTCATCGCCTTGCGCGGTATTGGCTACGACGGCCAGGATCGCTCCATTGATGTGCGTATTTCGCGCATTCGCCCCAAGATCGGCGACGACCCGATCCACCCGCGCCTGATCAAGACCATCCGCAGCAAAGGCTACCTGTTCGTCCCTGAAGCTTGCGCCGACATGCCGCTGTGAACTCGATTTTCCTGCGCATTTATGGCGGCATGTGTGCGGCGCTGATCCTGGTGGCCCTGCTCGGTGTGCTGGCGCTGCATCTGCTCAACGAGGTGCGCAGCGGCCAGTACCGCGAGCGCCTGGCCCACGGCACCTTCGCCTTGATGGGCGACAACCTGCAGCCCATGAGCCCCATCGAACGCCAGCGTGCCCTGGCGGTGTGGGAGCGTCTGCTGGGCATTCCCCTGGAGTTGCGCACCCTCACCGATGCCCAGCTGGACCTCGGCCAGCGCAACCGCCTGCAACGCGGCCAGGTGCTGGTGCAGCAGACCGGCCCCCATGCGGCGCGCGTGTTGCGTTTGGTCAGTGAGCGCGAACAACTGGTGCTCACTGGGGAGGTACAGCAGATCAGCGAACAACTGGCCCGCGCCACTATCTACCTGCTGGCTGATGAGTTGGTACGTTTCCCGGTGGCCGAGCAACCGCAGCGATTGGCAGACATAAAGGAAGCCAAGGGGTTTGGCTTCGAGATGCACCTGATGACGCTGGACCAGGCGGACATGGATGAAGACCAGCGTCGCCGCGTATCCGAAGGCGACACGGTGATGGCCCTGGGCAAGGGCGGTGATTCGATCCGGGTGTTCGCTGGCATGGTCGGCACGCCCTGGGTGCTGGAAATCGGCCCGCTGTTCCAGATGAACCCGTACCCGGCGCAATGGTTGATCCTGATCGCGCTGATCGGCCTGACCCTGATTGGCCTGATCGTGTATTTGCTGGTGCGCCAATTGGAGCGCCGCCTCAAAGGCCTGGAAGCCGCCGCCACGCGCATCGCCAAGGGCAACCTTGAAGTGCGCGTGCCGGCCCGCGGTGCTGACTCCGTGGGGCGCCTGGCTGCTGCGTTCAATGGCATGGCCGAGCACTTGCAGCAATTGTTGGCGATCCAGCGTGAACTGGTGCGCGCGGTGTCCCACGAGCTGCGCACCCCCGTGGCTCGCCTGCGCTTTGGCCTGGAGATGATCGGCAGCGCCGCCACCCCCGAAGCCCGGCACAAATATATGGACGGCATGGACAACGATATCCAGGACTTGGACGGCCTGGTGGACGAAATGCTCACCTACGCCCGCCTGGAGCAGGGCGCGCCGGCGCTGAACTTCCAGCGTGTTGACCTTAATACACTGCTTGACCAGGTGATCGACGAGCTAGCGCCATTGCGCCCGCAGGTCACGGTAGCCCGAGGTATTTGCCTGTCTTCAGCGCATTGGGATGACGCGTGGGTTGACGCGGAACCGCGCTACTTGCACCGCGCCTTGCAAAACCTGGTGAGCAACGCGATGCGGCACGCCCAAGGGCGTGTTTTGATCAGTTATCAAGTGGGGCAGGTGCGCTGTCGCATCGACGTGGAGGATGACGGGCCCGGCGTGCCGGAAAGTGCCTGGGAGCGCATTTTCACGCCGTTCCTGCGCCTGGACGATAGCCGCACCCGCGCTTCTGGCGGGCATGGCCTTGGGTTGTCGATTGTGCGGCGGATTGTCCATTGGCATGGCGGGCGAGCGCTGATTGGCAAGAGCAATAATTTGGGTGGCGCATGTTTCAGCTTGAGTTGGCCCAGGGATCAAGAGAAACCCTGACACCGCTATCGCAGGCAAGCCAGCTCCCACATTGGACTGCATTTCAACATTGGAATGCGGTCCAATGTGGGAGGGGGCTTGCCCCCGATAGTGGTAGTTCAGGCGCTGATGGCCACCAGGCTCAACAACTGCCCATCCGCCACCGCAAACTGCCCCGTCAACTCTGTGCCATGGCACCACTCATCCGACAAATCGCTCAGCAACCGTAGCCTTACATGCCCGGCCTCAGACCACTCCACTACCTCCGCATGCTCAAAATAGAAGCGCTTGAGCACGATCGGATAAAGCGCCTTGAACAAACTCTCCTTGACCGAAAACGTCAGTGTCACCAATAAGGCGATCTGCTCGCGGGGCATCAACGCCATGCGCTGCATTTCATCAGCGGTCAGGATTTCCCCGGCCAGCCGCTCGGCCCGTTCCAGGCTCAGCACATTCTCCAAATCCATCCCCAGCCCGCGCCACTGCGCTTTGTGCCCGACAATCGCCGCTGCGTGCCCGGTGCTGTGGGTAATGGACCCGCTGATATGCCCCGGCCAAACGGGTGCACGGTCTTCGCCGATGGCCGGGATGCAATTAAGTTGATCAAGCTGTTGCAGTGCGGCGCGGGCGCACAGGCGCCCGGCCAGGAACTCCGCCTGACGCTTGGCCACCGAACGCTGGATGCTTGCCGGTGGCGGTACCGCGCAACGCTGGAAGTCACCCGCCGTTAATAAGGTCGGGTCGAAGCGGGTGCTGAGAAACACCGTGCCCGGCAAGGGGTCGGGCAACGGCCAGTGGGCGTCGAGTGGGGTGCAGCAAGCGGGTAGGGGATTCATGGACGGTATTTTGCCCCGTTGCTGTGCGCCAGCATAGCCTGGCGTTGTTAGCGTGGGGCTTGCGCCTGTTCAGCAGAAGTTCAGGGGTGTTTGCGTACGCTGGGCGTCAGGGCCGCTATGATATCCCTCGGTCGGACCCTGATTTGTTTTGGAGAACCTTATGAAATTGCTGGTGGTGGAGGATGAGGCGCTGCTGCGTCATCACCTGTTTACCCGCCTGACCGACAGCGGGCATGTGGTCGAGGCCGTGGCCAATGCCGAAGAGGCCCTGTACCAGACCGGTCAATTCAACCACGACCTGGCGATCATCGACCTGGGCCTGCCCGGCATGGGCGGGCTGGACCTGATCCGCCAACTGCGCACCCAGGCCAAGACATTCCCGATTTTGATCCTCACCGCACGCGGCAACTGGCAGGACAAAGTCGAAGGCCTGGCCGCCGGCGCCGACGATTACGTGGTCAAACCGTTCCAGTTCGAAGAGCTGGAGGCGCGGATGAACGCGCTGCTGCGCCGTTCCAGCGGGTTTACCCAATCGACCATCGTCGCCGGGCCGTTGCTGCTGGACCTCAATCGCAAGCAAGCCTCCCTCGATGAACAACCGCTAGCACTGACCGCCTACGAATACCGCATCCTCGAATACCTGATGCGCCATCATCAGCAAGTGGTCGCCAAGGATCGCTTGATGGAACAGCTCTATCCCGATGACGACGAGCGCGACCCGAATGTCATCGAAGTGTTGGTCGGCCGTCTGCGCCGTAAGCTGGAAGGCCCTGCCGGGTTCAAACCGATCGACACCGTGCGTGGCCTGGGCTACCTGTTCAATGAGCGCTGCCGTTGATTCGCTCGCTACGCGTGCGCTTGATGCTGGCGGCCGCCACCCTGGCCGTGCTGTTTATGCTCGGCCTGTTGCCGGCGATGCAAGGCGCCTTCAGCCTGGCGTTGCAGGATTCCATTGAGCAGCGGTTGGCGTCGGACGTCACCACGCTGATTTCCGCCGCACGTGTGGAAAACAATCGCCTGCTGATGCCCGCGCAGTTGCCGGACGAACGTTTCAACCTCACCGACAGCCGACTACTCGGCTATATCTACGACCGCGAGGGCCATCTGGTGTGGCGCTCGCGGGCAACCAAAGAAGAAAACATCAACTACAAACCGCGTTACGACGGGCGCGGCAATGAGTTCGCACGGATTCGCGAGGCGAACGGCCAGGAGTTCTTCGTCTATGACGTCGAGGTCAAGCTACTGGGAGGCAAGAGTGCGGCGTTCAGTATTGTTGCCCTGCAACCGGTGCGCGAATACCAACTGACCCTCGAAGGCTTGCGCGAGAACCTCTACCTGGGCTTCGGCGCGGCTTTGCTGGTGCTGCTGACCTTGCTGTGGCTGGGCCTGACCTGGGGCCTGCAAGCCCTGCGACGCCTGAGCCAGGAGCTGGACCAGATCGAAGGCGGTACCCGCGAAAGCCTGACTGAAGAACACCCCCGCGAACTGTTGCGCCTCACAGGCTCCCTTAACCGTCTGTTGGCCAGTGAGCGCGAGCAACGGGCGCGCTACCGCGATTCCCTCGACGACCTGGCTCACAGCCTGAAAACGCCACTCGCTGTGCTGCAAGGCGTCAGCGAAGACATGGCCCAGCGCCCTGAAGACCGCGACCAGGCGTGGGTGCTGCAATCGCAGATCGAGCGCATGAGCCAGCAGATCGGTTACCAGTTGCAACGTGCCAGCCTGCGCAAAAGCGGCCTGGTGCGTCATCAGGTACGCCTGGAGCCGGTGCTGCAAAGCCTGTGCGACACGCTGGACAAGGTTTACCGCGACAAGCGCGTCACCGTGACCTTTGAATTGCCGCCTGAATGCGATGTGCCTATCGAGAAGGGCGCCTTGCTGGAAATGCTCGGTAACCTGTTGGAAAACGCCTATCGCCTGTGCCTGAGCGAGGTTCGCATCAGCTTGAGTGAAAGCCTGGAAGGTAGTGAGCTGTGTATTGAAGATGACGGCCCGGGTGTACCGTCGGACCAGCGTGCGCGCATTCTGCAAAGGGGCGAGCGGTTGGATCGCCAGCATCCGGGGCAGGGCATCGGGCTGGCGGTGGTCAAGGACATCATTCAAAGCTACGGGGCGCGGCTGACCTTGGGGGATTCGCCGTTGGGTGGGGCGGCGTTCAAGATTCACTTTCCGGCTTTGTGATCGCTATTGACTGAACTGGCCTCATCGGGGGCAAGCCCCCTCCCACACTTGAAGGCATTCACAAATCAAAAATGTGGGAGGGGGCTTGCCCCCGATGAGGCCAGTACTACCACCACACCTCTAACTGTCTTGGGCCCGATATGCCCCCGGCGTCACCCCCGTCCACTTCTTGAACGCCCGATGAAACGCCGACGGTTCCGAAAACCCCAACTGCTCGGCAATCTCCTGCAACGACAAATTCCCTCGCCCCAAATGATAGATGGCGATGTCCCGCCGCAGCTCGTCCTTGAGTGCTTGAAAACTGCTGCCTTCCTCCCGCAAGTGCCGACGCAGGGTCTGCGGGCTGATGTGCAGGTGCTGGGCGACAGCCTCCAGATCGGGCCAGGGCGTACGGTCACGGCTTAATAGGCGACGCAATTGGCTGCTTAAACTGTCGCCTTCATCCGGTCGGGCCAGCAGGTCGGCGGGAGAGCGTTGCAGAAAGTGCTTCAGCGTGCGCTCGTCCTGCAGCAGCGGCAGGCTCAGGTAGCGGGCGGGGAACACCAGGCTGCTGTTCGGTGCGCCGAACACCTGGGGGCAGGGGAACAACAAGTCATATTCACCGGCATGGGCCGGCATCGGGTAACTGAATGTCGCTTGGTGCAAACGAATCCGCTGGCCGATCAGCCAACTGCCGAGGCGATGCCAGATTACTAGCAGGCATTCGCTGAGAAAATGATCCGGGTCCCAGAGTTGTGAGTCGTCCAGGCTCAATCGGGCCATATCGCCCTCTCTTGTCAGCTGCCAGCGCGGACCCTGTGGGAATAAGCTATAAAACAATAAGCCGCGTTCCAGAGCCTTCTCTAGGGTGCGGCAGTGGATTAGCGCGTGGCACATCATGGCGAAGGTGCCACGCTTGCTCTGGGCCTCGGCAAAGCCCAGGTATTCATCGTCGAGTGCCAACCAGAGCATTTGCAGCAGCCGGGTAAATTGCTCCGGTGCGATGCGGGCGCGGGGTTCGGACAACAGTTCCGGGGTGAGCCCCAGCTGTTGTAGCAAGCCCGAATAGTCATAGCCGGCCCGACGCGCACCGCCGAGGGCGGCCCGAGCGTAGTGGCTGGCGATGGTACGTTCACGCATGCGGGGCCCTCGTCCATGGAGTGGCGGATGGTAGTCACCCCTCGATAGGGCGACAAGGCGGATATCCGCCAAATTGTAGGACGGGATTGGGCGAGTCGGCGGAAAACCGCCACCTAATTTGGGCGATTGAATGTTGGCAAAAAACCTCAGAGCCTGATGTCTAAAGGCCTCCAGGGCTTTTCAGCAAAGTGGCACGGCGTTTGCGATATAGATTACAGCGCAGGCTTGGCCCTACAGGCTTCGCAAACAACAAATCCCTCCAGTGCAGGAGGGTTCGCAATTCAAGTGTCGTGGGCAATGGCGGATCTTTGCCACACGGGACGATTGAGGAATTTTGCAATGACGACTCGTCAGCCAATCTACAAATCCCTGTATTTCCAGGTGATCGTTGCAATCGTAATCGGCATTCTGCTCGGTCACTTCTACCCGCAGACCGGCGTGGCCCTCAAGCCGCTGGGTGACGGGTTTATCAAACTGATCAAAATGGTCATCGCCCCGATCATCTTCTGCACCGTTGTCAGCGGTATCGCTGGCATGCAAAGCATGAAATCGGTTGGCAAAACCGGCGGCTACGCGCTGCTGTACTTCGAAATCGTTTCTACTGTCGCGCTGCTGATCGGCCTGATCGTGGTCAACGTTGTGCAACCGGGCGCCGGCATGCACATCGACGTAGCCACCCTGGACGCCTCCAAAGTCGCGGCCTACGTGACTGCCGGTAAAGACCAGAGCATCGTTGGCTTTATCCTCAACGTTATCCCGAACACCATCGTCGGCGCTTTCGCCAACGGCGACATCCTGCAAGTGCTGATGTTCTCGGTGATCTTCGGTTTCGCCCTGCACCGCCTGGGTGCCTACGGCAAGCCGGTACTGGACTTCATCGATCGCTTTGCCCACGTGATGTTCAACATCATCAACATGATCATGAAGCTCGCGCCAATCGGTGCCCTGGGCGCCATGGCGTTCACCATCGGCGCCTACGGTGTAGGTTCGCTGGTGCAACTGGGCCAGTTGATGATCTGCTTCTACATCACCTGCCTGCTGTTCGTACTGGTGGTGTTGGGTGGTATCTGCCGCGCTCACGGCTTCAGCGTGATCAAGCTGATCCGCTACATCCGTGAAGAGCTGCTGATTGTTCTGGGTACTTCCTCCTCCGAATCTGCACTGCCACGCATGCTGATCAAGATGGAGCGTCTGGGCGCGAAGAAATCCGTAGTAGGCCTGGTGATTCCAACCGGCTACTCCTTCAACCTCGACGGTACTTCGATCTACCTGACCATGGCTGCCGTGTTCATCGCTCAGGCGACCGACACCCACATGGACATCACCCACCAGATCACTCTGCTGCTGGTGCTGCTGCTGTCCTCCAAAGGCGCTGCAGGCGTGACCGGTTCGGGCTTCATCGTACTGGCTGCTACCCTGTCGGCCGTAGGTCACCTGCCGGTTGCCGGCTTGGCCCTGATCCTGGGCATCGACCGCTTCATGTCCGAAGCCCGCGCACTGACCAACCTGGTGGGTAACGCGGTTGCCACCATCGTTGTGGCCAAGTGGGTCAAGGAACTGGACACCGATAAGCTGCAAAGCGAGCTGGCGTCCGGCGGTACTGGTATCTCGGAAACCCGCGAAATCGACGACCTGGGTGTGGCTGAAGGCCCTGCGCCGTCGGTGAAGTAATACGCTAATGGCGTGAATTGACGCCCAAGCGACTCCACAAACGCCCCGACTTGTTCGGGGCGTTTGCGTTTGTGGCGGGCAACGTGGAATTCTTTTGCTTTAGGGTCAGTCGAACCGTCATTCGTTTTAACGCTTGCGAGAGGTGATATGGACAGTGTGGATCTGAACGTCCTGCGCAGCGTGCTGCAATGGCGCCGTGCCGGGCAGCGAGTGGTGTTGTACAGCGTGGTCCAGACCTGGGGCAGCGCGCCGCGCCCGCCGGGGGCGATGCTGGCACTGCGTGGCGATGGGGTGGTGATCGGTTCGGTGTCGGGGGGGTGCATCGAGGATGACTTGATCGCCCGGCTTCAAGACGGCCGGTTGCCTGAAGACGGGCCGCCGGTGCAACTGGTGACCTACGGCGTGACTCGCGATGAGGCGGCGCGGTTTGGCCTGCCGTGCGGCGGTACCCTGCGCCTGACAGAAGAACGAGTCGACGATTGGGACTGGGTAGCGCAATTGCTCGAACGCTGTGAAGACCATCAGATCGTCGCGCGTGAATTGGACCTGGCCAGCGGCACAGTCACGTTAAGTGCAGCCAGTAAAACCGATGTGGTCACCTTCGACGGCGAACGCCTGCGGGCTATCTATGGGCCGCGCTGGCGCCTGCTATTGATCGGTGCCGGGCAGTTGTCACGTTATGTGGCAGAAATGGCGCGCTTGCTGGATTTCGAAGTGTTGATCTGCGACCCGCGTGAAGAGTTCGTCTACGGCTGGGAAGAGCAGCATGGCCGGTTTGTGCCGGGCATGCCTGACGAGGCCGTGCTGAATATCCAGACCGACGAGCGCACGGCCATCGTCTGCCTCACCCATGACCCGCGTCTGGATGATATGGCGTTGCTGACGGCGTTGAATTCGTCGGCGTTCTACATCGGCGCGCTGGGTTCGCGGGTTAACAGTCAGAAGCGCCGGGAAACCCTGGCAGCGCTGGAGTTGTCGCCGCAAGCGATTGCGCGTTTGCATGGGCCGATTGGTTTGCATATCGGCAGCCATACACCGGCTGAAATTGCGTTGTCGTTGATGGCGGAAATTGTTGCGATCAAAAATGGTGTGGCGCAGTGAATGTGGCGGCGATTGTGCTGGCGGCGGGGCAGGGCAGTCGCTTCCGTGCTGAGGCAGGGGCCGATCAGGACAAGTTGCTGGCCGAGTGCGTAGGCCTTGATGGCGTGGCGCGGCCGGTGATTGAGCAGGTGCTGAGGAATTTGCCTGAGCGTGTCCTAAGGCGTTGGCTTGTGACGTCACCTGAGCGTACGGAGGTTATCCGCTTGGCTCAGGCGTATGGCTGTGAAGTCGTGATGCTGTGCTCGGCCGGTATGGGTGACAGCATTGCGGCTGCAGTTGCGGCCACAGGCCCGGCGGATGGCTGGCTGGTGGTGCTGGGGGATATGCCTTTTATTCGCTCGTCGAGTATTGAACGGGTGATCGAGGGGCTGGAGGAGGGGGGTATCAGCGTGCCGGTGCAGGAGGGGCAGTATGGGCATCCAGTAGCGTTTGCCCAGGCTTTTGGGGCTGGGCTGATGGCGTTGACCGGTGATCGTGGAGCCAGACCGTTGTTTGATCAGGCGGTGGTGAGAGAGGTCGTAGTTGATGATCCCGGTGTGCTCTGGGATATCGACCTGCCACATTCCTTGGACTTCAAGCAGGACTAAATGTGGGAGGGGGCTTGCTCCCGATAGCAGAGTATCAGTCGGCATATGTATCAACTGACCCACCGCTATCGGGAGCAAGCCCCCTCCCACACGGGAACTGCGACATTTTTCAGAATGCATAAAAAAGCCCCGTCTGATCACTCAGGCGGGGCTTTTTAGTTGCTGCGCGAGGGGGTTAGTCTCGTGCTTCAGCTTCCTGTGCAGCGGCGGCTGCGGCAGCTTCGGCTTCCTTGCGACGACGACGCACTTCACGTGGGTCGTTCGGTGCACGGCCGTTTTCGGTCAGGGCGCTGGCCGGTGCTGCTTCTGCCACGGGGGCTGCCACTTCGGCAATGACCGATGCTTCAACCACTGGCGCAGGCTCGACGATTGGGGCTGGCTCAACCACTGGGGTTGGTTCGGCAACAATCACTTCGGCAACCGGTGCTGGTGCTTCTTCGACTACAGGCGTAGGCGCTGGCGCTTCAACCGGGGTGGCTGGCTCGGCAGTCCATTGGAAGGCGGTCTGTTCTTCGCGCTTTTCTTCGCGAGCATCACGTACTTCTGGAGCTGCTTCGATAACCAGTGCTTCAACTACCGCTTCAACCACTGGCTGAGGTTCAACCACCGGTGCTGGCTCAACCGCTGCCACTTCAACTGCTGGCTGGGCTTCTTGAACCGGGCCAACTTCCACTTCCGGAACAACCGGCGCTTCGATTGGGGTGGTGGCTTCTACAGCCGGTGCTTCTACCACTGGGGTTTCGGCGACAGGCGCTTCAACTACTGGCGCTTCAACCACTGGAGTTTCAACCGCAGGTGCTTGCGCAACAGCGGTTTCTTCTACAGTAGCGGTGGCACGTTCAGCCTGCTCGTGAGCCTGGGCTTCAGCGGGAGCGCTGATGACCGAGCTGGCAACGGCGGCGGTCACGGCCAGGCCGGCAGCCAGTTCGGCGCCAGTCGGTTCAACGGCTTCTGCGCTCTCGCCGGTCTCTTCCGAGCCTTCGATTACGTTGCCGTTGGCATCACGTTGACGCTCACGACGGTTGCTGCGACGACGCTGGCCACGGGAGCGGCGGCGTGGGCGGTCGCCTTCGGCGCCGTCCTGACCGTCTTCCTGCAGTTGCTCTTCACCGGTCAGCACTTCTTCTTCATCGCCGGCGGCAGCGGCTTGCTCGGCACGTGGTTGGCGTTCTTCACGCGGGGCGCGTGGTTGACGCTCCTCACGCGGTGCACGCTCTTCACGCGGCTGGCGAGCCGGGCGTTCTTCGGCAACAACGGCGGCACCGGCAACAGCAGGTGCTGCGTCCAGCGGCTCGCGCAGTTCACGTACGCGTTCTTCACGTTCGCCGCGTGGCTTGCGATCTTCACGCGGTGCACGTGGAGCACGTGGCGCGCGTTCTTCACGCGGTGCACGTTCTTCGCGGGCTACGGCCGGGGTTTCTTCACGGGCTTCACGCGGTGCGCGTTCTTCACGTGGGGCACGCTCTTCGCGCGGCTTGCGCTCTTCATCACGGCGACCGTTACGGTTGCGGCTCTGCTGGCGACCGTTGCGACGCTCTTCGTTGCGTGCTGGGCGTTCGGTGGCAGGTTTTTCAACCACAACCGGAGCAGCAGGCTCTTCCTTGGTAGCGAACAGGCTGACCAGCGACTTCACCAAGCCTTTGAACAGGCTTGGCTCAGGCAGGGCGGCCGGGGCGGCAACTGGCGCTGCAACTTCGGTCGGAACCGGTGCGTTGGCACGGGCCGGCGCGGTTTTCACGGCAGCTTCCTGGCGAACCAGGGTGCGGGTCGCAGCGGCTGGCTGGACTTCTTCCACTTCGGCAGCGGCAGCAGCGATTTCGTAGCTGGACTGGCCGCTATGGGCTTCCGGGCTGTCATCACGCAGGCGCTGTACTTCGAAGTGCGGCGTCTCGAGGTGATCGTTCGGCAGGATGACGATACGGGCGCGGGTGCGCAGTTCGATCTTGGTGATCGAGTTGCGTTTTTCGTTGAGCAGGAAGGCTGCAACCGGGATCGGCACTTGCGCGCGGACTTCAGCGGTGCGGTCTTTCAGGGCTTCTTCTTCGATTAGGCGCAGGATTGCCAGGGACAGCGATTCAACGTCACGGATGATGCCGGTGCCGTTGCAACGCGGGCAGACGATGCCGCTGCTTTCGCCCAGGGATGGACGCAGGCGCTGACGGGACATTTCCAGCAGGCCGAAACGCGAGATGCGGCCAACTTGCACGCGGGCACGGTCAGCTTCCAGGCATTCGCGGACTTTCTCTTCCACGGCGCGCTGGTTTTTGGCTGGGGTCATGTCGATGAAGTCGATCACGATCAGGCCGCCGATGTCACGCAGGCGCAGCTGGCGGGCGATTTCTTCAGCCGCTTCCAGGTTGGTCTGCAGGGCGGTTTCTTCGATGTCGCTACCTTTCGTGGCACGCGCCGAGTTGATGTCGATGGACACCAGGGCTTCGGTCGGGTCGATCACGATGGAGCCGCCGGAAGGCAGTTCGACTACGCGCTGGAAAGCGGTCTCGATCTGGCTTTCGATCTGGAAACGGTTGAACAGCGGGACGCTGTCTTCGTACAGCTTGATCTTGCTGGCGTACTGCGGCATCACCTGGCGGATGAAGGTCAGGGCTTCATCCTGGGCTTCAACGCTGTCGATCAGCACTTCGCCGATGTCCTGGCGCAGGTAATCGCGGATGGCGCGGATGATCACATTGCTTTCCTGATAGATCAGGAACGGCGCGGAACGATCCAGGGAGGCTTCTTTGATGGCGGTCCAGAGTTGCAGCAGGTAGTCGAGGTCCCACTGCATTTCTTCGCTGCTGCGGCCCAGGCCGGCAGTACGAACGATCAGGCCCATGTCAGCCGGTGCGATCAGGCCGTTCAGCGCTTCACGCAGTTCGTTACGCTCTTCGCCTTCGATGCGACGGGATATACCGCCGGCACGTGGGTTGTTTGGCATCAGCACCAGGTAACGGCCGGCCAGGCTGATGAAGGTGGTCAGGGCTGCGCCCTTGTTGCCACGTTCTTCTTTTTCGACCTGGACGATGACTTCCTGGCCTTCGCTCAGGACGTCCTTGATGTTCACACGGCCTTCAGGGGCTTTCTTGAAGTATTCGCGGGAGATTTCTTTGAGGGGCAAAAAGCCGTGGCGCTCGGAGCCGAAATCGACAAAGGCAGCCTCAAGGCTTGGTTCGATGCGAGTGATCTTGCCTTTATAAATATTGGCTTTTTTCTGCTCGCGTGCACCGGACTCGATGTCCAGGTCGTAAAGGCGCTGGCCATCTACCAGTGCAACACGCAACTCTTCGGGTTGAGTTGCGTTAATCAGCATTCTTTTCATGTTGTACCGTCGGTTTCCGGGCTGCCGGAAACGGCGTTCGGCACACACGACTTCTCACGGTCGGTGTCAGGTGCGTCAAGAGTGGTTGGCCACTCCAGTGTCCAGCAAAACCTGCCAATTGGGCCGGTATCGCGACGGACGCGTCCTGCTTGTTAGCGGTGGTGACAAAGGCACCACTTCAACAAAAGCTAAGGTCAGGAGGAGGAATCAACCGGCGACTGTGGACGAGATGAAGCGTCTAAATATAAGCCTAGTGCTACACGGTCCGACGGTTGTGCATCTCCACCCTACACGTATCCCTGATAATTCGGGTGCTGCCGCGCGCAGAATCCGCAGCGGGTTGGCATTTACCGTGTTCTCCAATGGGGAGTCCACGCTCATGGCTAAACAAGACTGAATGCGGGCGATTGCGCTCTCACTCAGCTCTTAACAGGCGTTGTTTCCGAAGCATTCGCCATGGTCTGGCTCAAGACTGACTGCACTTTGTGAACTGGCCGTAAATATCGGCGCAAAACGCGAGTATTCACTCTGCTTTCTGCACTCGCTTCAGGCCTCATGTCACCTGCGCTCGTTACAATCCTGAGCCTTCCAAGGTGGCGAAAGCCCCGTAGGACGGCCTCGCGTCCTGATGAATTGCGATGGTCAGGGCCGGCAGTTTGCCGCAAGTCCTCTGTCCAGGCCGCTTTTGGCGGCGTTCGCGACTATAGCAGCAATGATTAAGTGCTTCAATTCCATAAAAAATTGTTATCATCGCCGCCA
The DNA here is from genome assembly GCF_900583165.1 of Pseudomonas viridiflava. Lineage (GTDB taxonomy): Bacteria > Pseudomonadota > Gammaproteobacteria > Pseudomonadales > Pseudomonadaceae > Aquipseudomonas. The sequence continues at coordinate 62,578 of NZ_UTKY01000015.1, forward strand.
TGACGACTACCGCCCCCCAGACCCCCAGCGTCCAGCTGCTTGAGGTCTCGCCGGAATATGCCGGCCAACGCATCGACAATTTTCTCCTGGCCAGGCTCAAAGGCGTGCCCAAGACCTTGATTTACCGCATCTTGCGTAAAGGTGAAGTGCGGGTGAACAAGGGCCGAATCAAGCCCGAGTACAAGTTGCAGGCGGGCGATATCGTCCGTGTGCCGCCGGTGCGCGTGCCTGAGCGCGACGAGCCTGTGCCTTTGGCCCAAGGCCTGTTGCAGCGCCTGGAAGCCTCGATTGTCTTCGAAGACAACAAGCTGATTGTCATCAACAAGCCCTGCGGCATTGCCGTTCACGGTGGCAGCGGCCTGAACTTTGGCGTGATCGAAGCCTTTCGTCAGTTGCGCCCGGATGCCAAGGAGTTGGAGCTGGTCCATCGCCTGGACCGCGACACTTCCGGCCTGCTGATGATCGCCAAGAAACGCAGCATGTTGCGCCACCTGCACACCGCCTTGCGTGGCGACGGCGTGGACAAGCGCTACATGGCGCTGGTGCGCGGCAACTGGGCCAGCTCCATCAAGAGCGTTCGCGCGCCGTTGCAGAAGAGCAACCTGCGTTCCGGCGAGCGCATGGTGGAAGTGGACGAGGAGGGCAAAGAAGCCCTGACCCTGTTCAAGGTGCTGCGCCGCTTCGGTGACTTCGCCACCATGGTCGAGGCCAAGCCGGTTACCGGGCGTACCCACCAGATTCGCGTGCACACGTTGCATGCGGGCCACTGCATTGCCGGCGATACCAAGTATGGTGACGAGGGTTTCTCCAAGGAAATCCGCGATCTGGGCGGCAAACGCCTGTTCCTGCACGCTTACATGCTCACCGTGCCGCTGCCCGATGGCGGCGAATTGAAGCTGCAGGCTCCGGTCGATGAGATGTGGGCCAAGACCGTGGAGCGTTTGAGTGTCGCACCTTGATTACAAGCTGCTGATTTTCGATTGGGACGGCACCCTGGCCAACTCTATTGGCCGGATTGTCGAATCGATGCACGCTGCGTCGACCCGTTCGGGTTACGCGCTGTGCACCGATCACGCGGTCAAGGGCATTATCGGCCTGGGTTTGCCCGAGGCCATTCGCACCTTGTACCCCGAGATCAGCGATGCCGAGTTAGTCACTTACCGCGATCACTACGCCGATCACTACATCGCCCTTGAAGCGACGCCGTCGCCGCTGTTTGAGGGGGTAGTGCAGTCCCTGGATGCCTTCCGTGCGCAGGGCTATCACCTGGCGGTCGCCACCGGAAAGGCCCGTCGCGGCCTGGATCGGGTGCTCAAGGCCCACGGCTGGGAAGATTATTTCGACATCACCCGCGCCGCCGATGAAACCGCCAGCAAGCCGCACCCTCTGATGCTTGAGCAGATCATGGCCCATTGCGGTGTGTCGTCTCGCCAGGCGTTGATGGTGGGGGACGCCTCCTTTGACCTGATGATGGCGCGCAATGCTGGCATGGACAGCGTGGCGGTCAGCTATGGCGCCCAGTCCGCCGAGGCGTTGCAGCAATATGAGCCTCGCGTGACGATCGATCATTTTTCCGAATTGCAGGCCTGGCTTGGCCGGGCCTTATAAGTCTTTGCTGGGGTTAATGGCATGAGTGACGAGTGGAAAGCGCCCGAAAAGGCAGAAAGTGGTGACGACAAAAGTTGGAAGCTGCTGGAGAAAACCCTCCTGGCCAGCGTCCAGGAGCAACGTCGTTCGCGGCGTTGGGGGATTTTCTTCAAGCTGCTGACCTTTACCTATCTGTTGATCATGCTGGCGCTGTTCAGTCCGTTGATGGACATGGAAAAAAGCGCGACCCGTGGCGCCCATTACACCGCACTGATCGAAGTGCGTGGGGTGATTGCCGACAAGGAGCCCGCCAGCGCCGACAACATCGTCAGCAGCCTGCGCGCTGCGTTTGAAGACCCCAAGGTCAAGGGCGTGATCCTGCGTATCAACAGCCCGGGTGGCAGCCCGGTGCAGTCGGGTTATGTGTATGACGAGATTCGTCGCCTGCGCGGCCTGCACCCGGATATCAAGCTCTATGCGGTGATTTCCGACCTGGGCGCCTCGGGTGCCTATTACATCGCCAGTGCCGCTGACCAGATCTACGCCGACAAGGCCAGTCTGGTGGGCTCCATTGGCGTGACGGCTGCCGGTTACGGGTTTGTCGGTGCCATGGAGAAACTGGGGGTGGAACGTCGCACGTACACCTCGGGTGAGCACAAGTCATTCCTTGATCCGTTCCAGCCGCAAAAGGCTGATGAAACCGCGTTCTGGCAGGGCGTGCTCGATACGACTCACCGCCAGTTCATCGCCAGCGTGAAGCAGGGGCGTGGGGATCGTCTGAAGGACAAGGATCACCCGGAGCTGTTTTCTGGTTTGGTCTGGTCGGGTGAGCAGGCGTTGCCACTGGGGCTAATCGATGGTCTTGGCAGTGCCAGCTTGGTTGCGCGGGATGTGATCGGCGAGAAAGAGCTGGTGGACTTCACCGTGGAGGAATCGCCGTTTGATCGGTTCTCCAAGAAGCTGGGTGCCAGTGTGGCGGAGAAATTGGCGCTGTATATGGGCTTTCAGGGCCCGAGCCTGCGCTGAGATCCTGAGCCTGATGCAGATCAATATGTGGGAGGGGGCTTGCCCCCCTCCCATATTTGGTTTGTGGTGTGCTTATGGGATTGGCACGCCTTCGGACAGAAGCATGTCCACCAGCCGAATCAGCGGCAACCCCACCAAGCTCGTGGCATCCGGCCCTTCAGTGCTCTGAAACAAGCTCACCCCCAATCCCTCTGCCTTGAAACTGCCCGCGCAGTCATACGGCTGTTCAATCCGCAGATAGCGCTCAATCCGTTCCACATCCAGCTCACGCATCTGCACGGTAAACGGCACACAGTCGACCTGGCAGTGGCCTGTCTTCGTATTCAGCAATGCCAGGCCGGTCAAAAAGCTGACCCGCTTACCGCTGGCAGCCAATAACTGTTCGCGGGCATTTTCAAAGGTGTGGGGCTTGCCGATAATGCGTCCTTCGAGCGCCGCGACCTGGTCGGAGCCGATGATCAAATGCCCGGGGTGGCTAGCAGCAAGGGCGCGTGCCTTTTGTTCGGCCAGGCGTTTGACCAGCTCCACGGCGGACTCATTTTCGCGATGGCTTTCGTCGATATCCGGCGAGCTGCAGATGAACGGCAAGTGCAGGCGGCTCAGCAATTCCCGGCGATAAACCGAGCTGGATGCGAGTAATAAAGGCAGCATGGGCGTCTCCTCAGGGCGGCGGGGGATTCTAGCGGGGCGACCGGCTGACGCACAGGGCTGAATTTCCTTTGACATGGCTGGGTGCATCCCTATAATGCTGCGCCTATGTTGAATGACCCGATTCCACCTCACGTTGACCCGCGCAAATTGGCTGATCGTGGCACTTCCCTTCAAGGTGAGTTGCTGCTGGCCGATTTGGAGAGACTCTGCGACCCGCTTTCCGACACCGTCGGTACGGTCCAGGCTAAATTCGTTTTTGAACGAGATGAACGTAAATCTGTGGTAATCCACAGCTTTATCGACACCGAAGTCAAAATGGTTTGCCAGCGTTGTCTTGAGCTGGTCACCCTGCCGATTCACAGCGAGTGCAGTTATGCTGTGGTGAAGGAGGGTGCGAATACCCAGTCGTTGCCGAAAGGTTATGACGTGCTGGAACTGGGCGAAGATCCATTGGATCTGCATGCACTGATCGAGGAGGAGCTTTTGCTCGCCTTGCCCATTGTGCCTGCTCATCATCCGGAAGAATGCCAGCAGCCGGAGGGTCTCGATGACGAGGCCGAACCGAGCGAGGACGAGGTAACGCGGTCCAACCCGTTCAGTGTATTGGCGCAGTTAAAGCGTGACCCAAACGTTTAGGAGTTAATCAATTATGGCTGTTCAGCAGAACAAAAAATCCCGCTCTGCCCGTGACATGCGTCGTTCGCACGACGCCCTGACGGCAAGCACTCTGTCTGTAGAAAAAACCACCGGTGAAATTCACCTGCGTCACCACGTATCGCCAGAAGGCGTATACCGTGGTCGTAAAGTGATCGACAAGGGCGCTGACGAGTAATCACTTGTCTGCTCTAGTCATCGCGATAGACGCAATGGGCGGGGACTTCGGTCCCCGCAGCATTGTTCAGGCCTGCATCGCCAGCCTGGCTGCTACACCCTCGCTGCACCTGACCCTCGTCGGTCAACCCTCCTTACTTGAAGAACTGATTGCCAGCCATCCGGCGGTGGATCGCGCGCGCCTGACGATTACGCCAGCCAGCGAAACCATCGGTATGGATGAAAAGCCGGCGGCGGCCCTGCGTGGCAAGCCTGACTCGTCAATGCGGGTGGCCCTTGAGTTGCTGCGTGATGGCAAGGTGCAAGCCTGTGTCAGTGCCGGCAATACGGGGGCGTTGATGGCGCTGTCGCGGTTTGTGCTCAAGACGCTGCCGGGTATCGACCGGCCAGCGATGGTCGCGGCGATTCCGACGCAGAAAGGCTATTGCCAGTTGCTGGACCTGGGGGCGAATGTCGATTGCAGTGCCGAGCACCTGCTCCAGTTCGCCGTGATGGGCTCGGTGGCCGCTGAAGCGCTGGGCGTGAGCCGTCCGCGGGTGGCCTTGCTGAATATCGGTACCGAGGACATCAAGGGCAATCAGCAGGTCAAGCTGGCGGCCACCTTGTTGCAAGGTGCGCGGGGCATGAACTACATCGGGTTTGTTGAAGGGGACGGCGTGTACCGGGGCGAAGCCGATGTGGTGGTGTGTGATGGGTTTGTTGGCAATATCCTGCTTAAATCCAGTGAAGGCCTGGCGACCATGATTGCCACGCGCATCGAGTCGCTGTTCAAGCAGAACCTGGCGTCGCGGGTGGTGGGTGCCCTGGCACTGCCGTTGATGCGCCGCCTGCAAGCCGACCTGGCGCCGGCACGGCATAATGGTGCGAGTTTTCTGGGCTTGCAGGGCATTGTGGTGAAAAGCCATGGCTCGGCGGGTGTAGAGGGCTTTCAAAGTGCCATTGCGCGGGCCCTGATCGAGATTCAGGAAAACCTGCCGCAACGCTTGCACGGTCGTCTCGAGGACCTGCTGGCTTAGGCGAATCGGCCCGGAAATGCTTAAATGTGACCGGCCAGTTCAATTGACCATCCAATCTGTCAGTTTCGTGCGCTCCCATCCATTCATCTCAAGAGTGGGCGCGTTCATTTTTGACGACCAGATCATTAGGGGCTTGTTACATGTCTACATCCCTCGCATTCGTCTTTCCAGGGCAGGGTTCGCAGTCCCTCGGCATGTTGGCCGAGCTGGGCGCGCAATACCCGCTGATCCTGGACACTTTCAAGGAAGCTTCCGACGCCTTGGGTTACGACCTGTGGGCACTGACCCAGCAAGGGCCGGAAGAGCAGCTTAATCAAACCGACAAAACCCAGCCGGCCATCCTGACCGCTTCGATCGCCCTGTGGCGCTTGTGGCTGGCCGAAGGTGGTGCGCGCCCGGCATTCGTGGCCGGGCATAGCCTGGGCGAATACAGTGCCCTGGTTGCCGCCGGCAGCCTGACCCTCGCTGAAGCGGTCAAGCTGGTCGAGCGCCGTGGCCAACTGATGCAAGAAGCCGTACCGGCCGGGCAGGGCGGCATGGCCGCTATCCTGGGCCTGGACGACGCGGTAGTGATCGAAGCCTGCGCCGAAGCGGCACAGGGCGAAGTGGTCAGCGCCGTGAACTTCAACTCCCCAGGCCAGGTGGTGATTGCCGGTGCCAAGGCTGCCGTTGAGCGCGCCATTGAAGGCTGCAAGGCCCGTGGCGCCAAGCGTGCGTTGCCGTTGCCGGTGAGCGTGCCGTCCCACTGCGAGCTGATGCGCCCGGCTGCCGAGCGTTTCGCCGAGTCCATCGCCGCCATTAACTGGCAGGCGCCGCAGATCCCGCTGGTGCAGAACGTCAGCGCGGCCGTTGCCGCCGATCTCGACACCCTCAAGCGCGACCTGCTGGAGCAGCTCTACAAACCCGTACGTTGGGTTGAATCGGTCCAGACCCTGGCCGCCAATGGCGCCACCGAACTGGTTGAATGCGGCCCGGGCAAAGTCCTGGCCGGCCTGAACAAGCGCTGCGCCGACGGTGTGTCGACCGCTAACCTCAATACCCCGGATGCCTTTGCTGCCGCTCGCGCAGCACTGGCCTGAAGCATTAGGAGAAGCCTGCATGAGTCTGCAAGGTAAAGTTGCACTGGTTACCGGCGCTAGCCGAGGCATTGGCCAGGCCATCGCCCTTGAACTAGGTCGTCAAGGCGCCGTTGTCATCGGTACCGCCACTTCCGCCTCGGGCGCCGAGCGTATCGCCGCGACCCTGAAGGAAAATGGCGTGCAAGGCACCGGCCTTGAGCTGAACGTGACCAGTGATGAATCCGTGGCTGCTGTATTGGCCCAGATCACGGCAGAGTTTGGCGCACCGGCTATTCTGGTGAACAACGCCGGTATCACCCGTGACAACCTGATGATGCGCATGAAAGACGACGAGTGGTACGACGTGGTCGATACCAACCTGAACAGTCTGTTTCGCCTGTCCAAGGGCGTTTTGCGTGGCATGACCAAGGCGCGTTGGGGCCGAATTATCAATATTGGCTCCGTAGTGGGTGCCATGGGCAACGCAGGCCAAGTAAACTACGCATCTGCCAAGGCCGGCCTGGAAGGTTTCAGTCGTGCCCTGGCACGTGAAGTCGGCTCGCGGTCGATTACGGTCAACTCGGTGGCCCCAGGGTTCATCGACACCGATATGACCCGCGAATTGCCGGAGGCACAGCGCGAAGGCTTGCTGACGCAGATTCCGCTGGGCCGTCTGGGCCAGGCTCAAGAGATCGCGAATGTGGTTTCTTTCCTGGCATCTGACGGTGCGGCATACGTGACTGGGGCTACAATCCCGGTTAACGGCGGGATGTACATGAGTTAAATTGTGACGGATCGCTTCAAAAAAATGTCATACGAGCTGTCTAAAATCCGTTATAAAGCTGCAACTTAATTTATAGGCAGGTGGTCGACCGGGTACGTGGTGAAGCTTTCAGTTGAAAAGCTGAAAAGGCTTTCTATACACTTACGCACTGGCCAGCTGCCTGAATTTGTCCATTAGGAGTTAAACAAGGTATGAGCACCATCGAAGAGCGCGTCAAGAAAATCGTTGCTGAGCAACTGGGCGTTAAAGAAGAAGAAGTTGTGAACACCGCTTCCTTCGTAGAAGACCTGGGTGCCGATTCCCTTGACACCGTTGAGCTGGTGATGGCTCTGGAAGAGGAATTCGAGACCGAAATCCCGGACGAAGAAGCTGAAAAAATCACTACTGTTCAAGCTGCTATCGACTACGTTACTGCCCACCAGGCGTAATAGTTTTTAGTCGTCGCTTGCTGTTGGGAAAAACCGCACTGCTGTTACAGCGTGCGGTTTTTTCTTTAGCTCTAAAGCAAAGTGTCGTCATTAGAAAAAGGAGAGTGCTGTGTCGCGTAGACGCGTCGTAGTCACCGGTATGGGTATGTTGTCGCCACTGGGTACGGATGTGCCGAGCAGTTGGCAGGGCATTCTGGCTGGCCGCAGTGGTATTGGTCTGATCGAACACACGGACCTTTCTGCCTATTCCACCCGTTTTGGCGGCTCGGTAAAGGGTTTTAATGTCGAGGAATATCTCTCGATCAAAGAGTCCCGCAAGCTCGACCTGTTCATTCAATACGGCCTGGCAGCCGGTTTTCAGGCAGTGCGTAACGCCGGCCTGGAAGTCACCGACGCCAACCGTGAACGCATCGGCGTGGCCATGGGTTCGGGTATTGGCGGTCTGACCAATATCGAAGAAACCAGCCGCACGCTGCACGATACTGGCCCCCGTCGAATTTCACCGTTCTTCGTACCGGGCTCGATCATCAATATGATTTCCGGTTTCCTGTCCATCCATCTGGGCGCACAGGGGCCTAACTACGCCATTGCTACGGCGTGCACCACCGGCACCCATTGCATCGGCATGGCGGCGCGCAATATCGCCTACGACGAAGCCGACGTGATGATCGCCGGCGGTGCTGAAATGGCCGCCTGCGGTCTCGGCATGGGCGGCTTTGGCGCGTCCCGTGCGCTGTCGACCCGCAACGACGAGCCGACCCGTGCCAGCCGTCCGTGGGACAAGGGCCGTGACGGCTTCGTGCTGTCCGACGGCGCCGGCGCCCTGGTATTGGAAGAGTTGGAACACGCCAAAGCGCGTGGTGCCACTATCTATGCGGAGCTGATCGGTTTTGGCATGAGCGGCGACGCCTACCACATGACCTCGCCACCGTCCGACGGTGCCGGTGCTGCGCGTTGCATCACCAATGCGCTGCGCGATGCCAAGGTCAATGCCGATCAGGTGCAGTACATCAATGCCCACGGCACCTCCACACCGACTGGCGACCTGGCGGAAGCCGAAGCCATCAAGTCGGTGTTCGGTGAGCACGCCTACAAGCTGGCGGTCAGCTCCACCAAGTCCATGACCGGTCACCTCTTGGGTGCGGCGGGCGCGGTCGAGGCGATCTTCAGCGTGATGGCCATCAAGGATCAGGTCGCTCCGCCGACCATCAACCTGGATGAGCCGGACGAAGGCTGCGACCTGAACTTCGTTCCGCACGAAGCGCAGCCGATGCCGATCGACGTAGCGATCTCCAACTCGTTCGGTTTTGGTGGCACCAACGGTTCCCTGGTGTTCCGCCGGTTCGCCGAGTGATGGACAGCTGGGTCGACGGTCAGCCAGAGGGCAGCGTGCCCCTGAAGGATCGAGGCCTGGCATACGGCGATGGGCTGTTTGAAACCATCGCCGTCAAGGCTGGGCAGCCTGTGCTGCTCGAGCGACACCTGCAACGCCTCCAAGAGGGTTGCAGGCGTTTGGCACTCGCTGCGGATCACACGTTGATCCGCAGCGAAGTGCTGGCCTATGCCGCCGCGCTCGGCGACGGTGTGCTCAAATTGATCCTGACGCGTGGCGACAGCCTGCGTGGCTACGGCATCAACCCCGGCGCTCCGGTGCGCCGTATCCTACAGGGCAGTGCGCCCGCTACCTATCCCCAAGCCCATGGAACTGACGGTATCCGACTGTTTCCGTGCGCTACCCGCTTGGCCGAGCAGCCGTTGCTGGCCGGGCTCAAGCATCTCAACCGCCTGGAACAAGTGATCGCCCGCGCTGAATGGCAGGATGCTGAATACGCTGAAGGCTTGATGCAGGATTTATCCGGTCGGGTCATCGAAGGCGTATTCAGCAACCTGTTCTTGGTGCGCAATGGCTTGTTACGAACCGCCGATCTGAATCGCTGCGGCGTTGCCGGAGTGATGCGCGCCGAGATCCTGGCCCAGGCGCAAACCCTGGGCATCCCGGTGGCCGTGGCTGACATCAGCCTTGAGCAGTTGCAGCAGGCCGACGAAGTCTTCGTGTGCAACAGCGTTTATGGCATTTGGCCTGTGCGTGGGTACGCTGCGATGAGCTGGCCGGTTGGCCCGCTCACCCGTAAACTGCAGGGCATTGTTCGCGCACTATTGGATATTTGAGTTGATACGAAAACTGGTTGTACTGCTGCTGATCGGTCTGTTCTCGGCGGCTTTGCTGTTGGGCTATTCGGCCTGGAAGTTCGACTCTGCTTTGAAGCAGCCCTTGAACCTCACCGAGGAGCAATTGCTCGATGTTCCGGCAGGGGCGACCCCTACGGGGACATTCAATCGCCTGGAGGCTGACGGTGTGATCGACGGCGCCTTCTGGTTGCGCCTGTACTGGCGTTTTAACCTCGACGGCCAGCCGCTGCACAGTGGCGAATACCGCATGACCCCCGGCATGACTGCCCAGGGCCTGATCGGCCTGTGGCAGCGCGGTGAAGTGGTGCAATACAGCCTGACCCTGGTGGAAGGCTGGAATTTCCGTCAGGTGCGCTCAGCCTTGGCCAAGCATGAAAAAATTGTGCAAACCCTCTCGGGCCTCAGTGACAGCGAAGTCATGGACAAGCTCGGTCATCCCGGTGTGTTTCCCGAAGGGCGGTTCTTCCCCGATACCTACCGCTTCGTGCGCGGTATGACCGATGTCGAGTTCCTGAAAAAGGCCTACAACCGTCTGGATGATGTACTTGCCCAAGAGTGGAGCAAACGCGCCGCCGACGCGCCGTACACCGAGCCCTATCAAGCGCTGATCATGGCCTCCCTGGTGGAGAAGGAAACCGGCGTACCCGAAGAGCGCGGGCAGATTGCCGGCGTATTTGTGCGCCGCCTCAAAATCGGCATGCTATTGCAGACCGACCCCACGGTGATCTACGGTCTGGGTGAGCGTTACAACGGCAAGTTGACCCGCGCCCACCTCAAGGAAGCCAACCCCTACAACACCTATATGATTGCCGGCCTGCCGCCCACGCCGATTGCCATGGTCGGTCGCGAGGCCATTCACGCGGCATTGAACCCAGTGCCGGGCAGCAGCCTGTATTTCGTCGCCCGTGGCGATGGCAGCCATATTTTCTCTGATGATTTGGATGCGCATAATGCGGCCGTGCGTGAGTTTCAGCTCAAGCGCCGTGCCGATTACCGCTCCAGCCCGGCACCGGTGGTAAAACCTGCCGATGATGCGACCGCGCCAGCTGGACCTGCATCGGATGCGACCGCACCGCAAAGCCCGCAATGACTCTGACTAAGGACCGCCTGTGACTGGCTTGTTTATAACCCTGGAAGGCCCCGAAGGCGCCGGCAAAAGCACCAACCGCGACTACCTCGCCGAGCGCTTGCGTGCCGAGGGCATCGAAGTGTTGCTGACCCGTGAGCCCGGCGGCACGCCGTTGGCCGAGCGCATTCGCGAAGTACTGCTGGCTCCGGGCGAAGAACAGATGGACCCAGACACCGAGTTGCTGCTGGTCTTCGCCGCCCGCGCCCAGCACCTGGCCGAAGTGATCCGCCCAGCCCTGGCTCGCGGTGCCGTGGTAATTTGCGACCGTTTTACCGATTCCACCTACGCCTACCAAGGCGGAGGCCGGGGCTTGTCCCTGGAGCGCATCGCCACCCTTGAAACCTTCGTCCAGGGCGATCTTCGCCCCGACTTGACCCTGCTTTTCGACCTGCCGGTGGAAGTCGGCATGGCCCGCGCCAGCGCCCGGGGTCGCCTGGACCGCTTTGAGCTCGAAGGCCAGGCTTTCTTCGACGCCGTACGCAGTGCATTCCTCACGCGTGCCAAGGCCGAGCCTGCGCGTTATCACCTGCTGGATGCCGCCCAACCGCTGCTCCAAGTCCAGCAAGCCATTGATGCCCTGTTGCCGACACTGCTGGAGCGCGCCCGTGGCTGAAGCCTACCCCTGGCAGGACAGCCTCTGGCAGCAACTGGCCGGCCGTGCCCAACACGCTCACGCCTATTTGCTGCATGGGCCGATCGGCATTGGCAAACGCGCGCTCGCCGAGCGCCTGATGGCCAGCCTGTTGTGCCAGCGCCCGGTCAATCTAGAAGCCTGCGGTGAGTGCAAATCCTGCCTGTTGCTCAAGGCCGGTAGCCATCCAGACAACTACCTGCTGGAGCCCGAGGAAGCTGACAAGGCAATCAAGGTAGACCAGGTACGTGACCTCGTCAGCTTCGTGGTGCAGACCGCGCAGATGGGTGGGCGCAAAGTGGTCTTGATCGAGCCGGTGGAGGCGATGAACATCAACGCTGCCAACGCCTTGCTCAAGAGCCTGGAGGAACCGTCGGGAGATACCGTGCTGCTGCTGGTGAGTCATCAGTCCAGCCGTTTGCTGCCGACCATTCGCAGCCGTTGTGTCCAACAAGCGTGCCCGTTGCCAAGCGAGGCGATGAGCCTTGAATGGCTGGCGCAGGCGTTGCCAGCGTGCAGCTCAGAAGAACGGATCGAATTATTGACCCTGGCCGCCGGCTCCCCACTGGCCGCCGTCAAGCTGCAAGCCCAAGGCGTGCGCGAACAGCGGGCGCTGGTGGTCGATGGCGTAAAGAAACTGCTCAAGCAGGAAATGTCCGCCACTCAACTGGCCGAAAGCGCCTGGAAGGATATTCCGCTGTTGCTGCTGTTTGACTGGTTCTGCGATTGGTCCAGCCTGATCCTGCGCTACCAGTTGACTCAGGATGAAAACGGTCTGGGCCTGCCGGATATGCGCAAGGTGGTGCAGTACCTGGCGCAGAAAAGCGCTCAGGACAAGGTGCTGAATATCCAGGACTGGATACTCGCCCAGCGCCAAAAGGTGCTCGGCAAGGCCAACCTCAATCGCGTGTTGCTGCTCGAAGCGTTGCTGGTGCAGTGGGTGGGCTTGCTCGGCCGCCGTTAATTTTCGTGGCTGACGGGTGTATCGTTGGTCAGACACTTTCTGTGATTAAAGTCCTGAGTTCTTATGCTTGTAGATTCCCATTGCCACCTCGATCGCCTCGACCTTTCCCAGCACGGCGGCTCTCTCGATGCTGCGCTTGAAGCCGCTCGTCAGCGCGGGGTAGGGCACTTCCTGTGCATCGGCGTCAGCGCTGACAACGCCGCCGACGTCAAAGCCCTGGCTGAGCGTTATGCCGATGTGGATTGCTCGGTGGGTATCCACCCGCTGGACCTAAAGCCCGGCGAAGCCCCGGCCCTCGATTGGCTGCTGGGCGAACTCAACCACCCGCGCGTGGTGGCCATTGGCGAAACCGGCCTGGATTATCACTACGAGCCCGAAGCCGCCGAATTGCAGCAGGCCTCCTTCCGCCTGCACCTGCAAGCCGCCCAGCAGACCGGCAAACCGGTGATCGTTCACACCCGTGGTGCACGAGCCGACACCCTGGCCCTGTTGCGCGAGGCCGCGCTGCCGCAGGCCGGCGTGTTGCATTGCTTCACTGAAGACTGGGACATGGCCAAGGCGGCCCTCGACCTGGGGTTTTACATCTCCCTGTCGGGCATTGTCACCTTCCGCAATGCTGACGCGCTGCGTGATGTCGCGCGCCAAGTTCCAGCCGACCGCCTGTTGGTGGAAACCGACTCGCCGTACCTGGCGCCCATTCCTCATCGCGGCAAGCCAAATTTGCCGGAGTATGTGCGCGATGTAGCGGATTATCTGGCAATGCTGCGGGGTGAGTCGGTTGAGCGTTTTGCCGAGCAGACTACTGAGAATTTCAAGCGGCTGTTCCCGCTGGCCCACGTCGCTGGTTGACGTTGCCAAATCGCAGGCAAAAAAAACCCGGGTTCTGGGGGGTGAATCCGGGTTAAGACCATTAGGAGTAAAACAAGGGTACGCGGTCCGTTGGTACCCAGGTCGGCGCGTCACTTGGGGGAGATGTCACGCCGACAGTTCAAGTATTGATCAGTATCTGATTCAGTCCAGTCGCGACTGGTCGTTTTTTAAACAGATTTGGAATACGCGCGCTTCGCTTGAGTTCTCATTAAGCAGGTGCCAGTGTTAGTTGTTGCGTATTATTTCTGACTGATAACGGTAAAAACGTTGGCATATTGAAAGTTAAGTGCGTAGCGGGTTCACATAGACGTTGCTCAGCGACCATTCAGTCTGGATAATCCCTCGCACCGGGTAAATCGTATCGCCTCGTATCCGTGGCCATGCGTAACCCTCCCTCTTTTCATCTCTGCAGACCTTTTCCTTATGCAAAAAGAACCCCGTAAGGTCCGTGAGTTTCGCCGCCGTGAGCAGGAAATTCTCGACACCGCGCTGAAGTTGTTCCTCGAACAAGGTGAAGACAGCGTCACCGTCGAGATGATCGCGGATGCCGTGGGTATCGGCAAAGGCACGATCTACAAGCACTTCAAGTCCAAGGCCGAGATCTACCTGCGCCTGATGCTCGACTACGAGCGTGACTTGAACGAGCTGCTGCATTCGGCCGATGTCGACAAGGACAAGGAAGCCCTGTCCCGCGCCTACTTTGAGTTCCGCATGCGTGACCCGCAGCGCTACCGCCTGTTCGACCGCCTGGAAGAGAAGGTGGTCAAGGGCCATCAGGTGCCGGAAATGGTCGAGGAGCTGCACAAGATCCGTGCCTCGAACTTCGAACGCCTGACCCTGCTGATCAAGGGTCGTATCAGTGAAGGCAAGCTCGAAGACGTACCGCCATACTTCCACTATTGCGCTGCCTGGGCGCTGGTGCACGGTGCCGTGGCGCTGTACCACTCGCCGTTCTGGAGCAATGTGCTGGAAGATCAGGAAGGCTTTTTCCAGTTCCTGATGGATATTGGTGTGCGCATGGGCAATAAGCGCAAGCACAGCAGCGATGCGCCACCTGCCGAAATCCCGGCCACCTGAGGATTTACTGCCAGACGCAGTAGCCCAGGAATATACTCAGGCAAGGATGCTTGCTAAAAGTTGATTTATAGGTCAGCTTTTAGCGCGCCCCACCTATCCTCTGCCGGAGTGATCCATGATCGTTGATCGTCAAGGCAGGCGTTTTCGCAATTTGCGGATCAGCCTGACCTCAGCCTGCAATTATGCGTGTACCTACTGCGTGCCCAATGGCAAGCGGTTGGTGGCTGCCCAGGACGAACTCTCTGCCGAGGCCATGGCCCGTGGCGTGGCGTATCTCATTGAGGCGGCCGGTATCGATCGCCTGCGCATCACTGGCGGTGAGCCGCTGGTCAGCCCCAAGTTGGAAGCCTTCATGGGCGCAGTCGGGCAGATGGGGCTCAGTGATATCAGCCTGACCACTAACGGCCAATTGCTAGCTCGCAAATTGCCGCTGCTGGTGGACGCCGGTATCAAGCGCATCAACGTGTCCCTCGACACGCTGGACGCCGACGCCTTCCGCAGCATTGCCCGTGGCGGCGACCTGGCCACCGTGCTCGACGGTATGGACCAGGCGCGCGCCGCCGGCATCAAGATCAAAGTCAATATGGTGCCCCTGCGCGGCCAGAACCTGGACCAGGTAATGCCCCTGCTGGACTACTGTCTTGAACGTGGCTACGAATTGCGCTTTATCGAACTGATGCGCATGGGCCACCTGGCCAAGGACTCCAACGCGTTTTTGCAGCAATTTGTCAGCCTGCAGCAACTGCTCAGCCTGATCGGAGAACATCACGAATACCTGCAGGCCAATGCGCCAGTGGATGCCACCGCCGTGCGCTACGAAGTGCCGGGCAAAGGTTTCTTTGGTGTGATTGCCAATGAGAGCGTGCCGTTCTGCCGGACCTGTTCGCGGCTGCGGTTGTCGTCCACGGGCTGGCTGCATGGCTGTTTGTCGTCGAGCAATCGTCATTACGTGGGTGACCTGCTGGATCTACCGCGCCACCAGGCGTTGCCGGCGTTGCAAGGCCTGTTGGTGAAAGCCTTGGGTGACAAGCAGGAAGTCGCTTTCTCGGGGGGCGCCACCATCATGAAGATCATCGGCGGCTGACTTGGTCTGAGCGACAACACAAATCCCCTGTGGGAGGGGGCTTGCCCCCGATAGCGGTGTATCAGCCAGCTAATTCAGAGCTGACCCACCGCAATCGGGGGCAAGCCCCCTCCCACATTTGACTTTCTGCGCCTTCAAATGGCGCGGATTCTGCATCACACGCCCATTCGCCGGTTTTCCGTCACCGGCTTCTGGAGGATTAGGATGCGTAGTCTGGTGTTGTTGCTGGCGTCATTGACGCTGAGTGGTTGCATGACCGTCAGCGATATGGCCGAAGGCACCCGTTATCAGATGAGTGACGCCGGGTTGCTGGACCACAGTGACACTCGCCGTACCAATTCGGTTCGCGTGCAGCCGGACTCCTTTATCTTCATCGCCCAGGGCGCCTTCGTGCCGCCGGGTAGCGCCTATCCGCGGCCAAACGTGGTGGCTGAAGAAGCCTTCAACGGTTTCGTCGAATACTTCCCCATGGTGCGCCGTGCCCGTCAGGCTGAAGGCCTGGAGCAGGCCATGGCTGAGGCTCGCGGCGCGGGTGCGCATTATTTGCTGTATTGCCGCTTTGCGGCAGCCGATGACCGCATCGGCAACGCCGACGAATGGGCTGACCAGGAAGCCCTCGACCGCCTCGGCTTGGACACCAGTGTGATTCAGGTCATGCTGATCGAGACCAGCACCCAGTATTTGATTGATACTGTGCGCATTCGCAATCGTGGCGGTTTACTGACGTTTCACGACAACCGGCCACAAGACTTGATCGCTCGACCCCTCGCGCAATACGCACGGAGCCTGCTGGGCATGAGTGATCAGTAATCCCAAGGAGAGCCCCATGACCGATTCAGCCCAGGCCAATGATCTGTTGGCCCAACTGCCCAAGGGCAAGGGGCCGGCGCCGGTTCACCTGTGGAACCCGGATTTCTGCGGCAACATCGACATGCGCATCGCCCGCGACGGCACTTGGTTCTACCAGGGCACGCCCATTGGGCGTAAGCCGATGGTCAAGTTGTTCTCCAATATCATTCGCCGCGATGGTGATGATTACTTTCTGATCACTCCCGTCGAAAAAGTGGGCATCACGGTCGAAGATGCGCCATTTGTTGCCATCACTCTGGAGGTGGAGGGGGAGGGTGAACACCAACTGCTGCGCTTTACCACCAACGTCGATGACCCGATTGAAGCCGGCCTGGAGCATCCGCTGCGGGTGTTGATCGACCCGGTCACTCAAGAACCGTCCCCCTATCTGCGGGTGCGCACCAACCTTGAAGCCCTTGTACACCGCAACGTGTTCTACCAACTGGTGGAGCTGGCGGTGAGCCGCCCGATCAACGGTCAGAACTGGCTCGGCGTCTGGAGTGGTGGGGAATTCTTTCGTATTGGCCTGGAGCCCTGAGGTCGGTTTTTTCATTCCGCTGAAATAATTCGCTTGCTGCAAACGTCTGCTTTCGGTTATCAATTTGTACATGATTAGACATGTTCGATTTGATAAGAAAAAACGCGTCGTCGATGAGCTTATCCGCCGTATCGAGGGTGGGGTGATGGTCGACGGTTTCCTGCTGCCGGGCGAGCATCAATTGGCCGAAGAGTTTGCCGTCAGTCGCGGCACCCTGCGTGAAGCCCTGGCTGAACTCAAGCGGCGCAATTACATCGCGACTCAAAGCGGCGTCGGCTCCATCGTCACCTTTGACGGCATGGCGCTCGACCAGCGCAGCGGTTGGGCGCAGGCCCTGGCCGACTCCGGCGCTCTGGTGAACACCGATATCCTGCGCTTGCAGGCGGTGACCCGCCCGGACTTGTTCAGCCGTTTTGGCAGCGACCAATTTATCGCCCTCGACCGTCGCCGGCGCACGCCCGATGGCACGGCCGTGTCCCTGGAACGTTCGCTAATGCCTGCTTGCGGCGGCCTGGAAAGCCTGCCGGAGGTAGGTTTGATCGATCATTCGCTGACCATCACCCTGGCCGCCTACGGCTACGTGGGGGCTGAAGGCGACCAATGGATCGGCGCCGAACCTCTTAGCGACGAAGATGCCGTGCTGCTCGGTCGTCCAGCGGGCACGGTATTTCTCAAGGCCTCGCGTACCACCTACGACCGTCGCGAGCGTTTCATGGAGCACGTCGAAAGCTGGCTCGACCCTCTGCACTTTCGCCTGCATCTCCAGTTTGGGAGTTTGAAATGACCGCGCTCAGCCGCGCCCTCGGCGCTTTTTACGGCCTGGCTCTGGGCGATGCCCTGGGCATGCCTACCCAGTCGCTGAGCCGCGAGCAAGTCCGTGAACGCTTCGGCGCCATCACTGCATTGGAAGACGCCGGGGCCGACCAGCCCATCGCACCCAACATGCCGGCCGGCTCCATTACCGATGACACCGAACAGGCGATCCTGGTCGGTGAATTGCTAGTGGACGGCCAGGGCCTTATCGAACCCACCGTGCTCGCCCAACGCTTGATCGACTGGGAAGCCGTGATGCGCGCCAAGGGCTCCCAGGATTTGCTCGGGCCGTCGACCAAGCGTGCCATCGACATGATCCTTGCCGGCCACACGCCAGAAGAATCCGGGCGTTATGGCACCACCAACGGCGCTGCCATGCGTATCACCCCCGTTGGCATTGCCGCCGACGTCAACGACCCCACGCAATTTATCCAGGCGGTGATTCAGGCCTGCCAGGTCACTCATAACACGACACTGGGCATCTCCAGCGCAGCGGCAGTGGCGGCGGTGGTGTCGGCGGGCATCAACGGTGCGGACTTGGGCGAAGCCCTCAACATCGGCACTCAGATCGCCCGGCAGGCCGAAGGCCATGGCCATTGGATTGCCGGCGGGCGCATGTCCACCCGTATCAGTTGGGCGCGCACCTTGAGTGTGGGCAGTGGCGACACAGCCCTGTTCGCAGACCTGCTGTACGAATTGATCGGCACCTCCGTCGCGTCCCAGGAATCGGTGGTGGTGTCGTTTGCCCTGGCCCAGCAAGTGGCGGTGGGTGATATGAATGCGTTCGAAGCGCTGTGCCTGGCCGCGAGCCTGGGCGGCGATACCGACACCATCGCCGCGATTCTGGGTGCGATGCTGGGTGCCTGCCTGGGCATGCAGTGCTGGCCCGAGGCGATGGTCGAGCAGGTCAAGCGGGTCAATGGTTTGGATCTGCAGCCGCTGGTTCAAGGGTTGCTCGCATTGCGCTGAACACCACGGGTCAAAATGTGGGAGGGGGCTTGCCCCCGATAGCGGTTTTCCAGGTGTTGTATCAGTGACTGGTACACCGCCATCGGGAGCAAGCCCCCTCCCACATTTGACCGAGTTGAATGAAATATTTGCCACAACCACAACAATATTGGCACCAGGAGCACCCCCTCATGAGCAACACCTCTTCCGGCCAAAGCGCCGGGCAATTGGAAACACGTGGCATCGAGCCGGTCCCTGAAGGCGAGTGCAATGGCCATCCGCTGCAACTGTTCTGGGTGTGGTTCGCGGCGAATATCAGCATCCTTGGCCTGCCGTTGGGTGCAACGCTGGTGGCGTTTCGTGGGCTGGCCATCTGGCAGGCAATCATCGTGGCGATCCTCGGCGCCGCCGGTTCGTTCGCGGTGGTGGGCATCATCTCCATCGCCGGTCGCCGTGGCCGTGCGCCGAGCCTGACCCTGTCGCGTGCCATCTTCGGCGTGCGCGGCAATATCGGGCCAACGCTGGTGTCGCTGATGTCACGCCTGGGCTGGGAGACGGTCAACACCACGACCGCCGCGTTCGTACTGTTATCGTTGTGTTCGATCCTGTTCGGCACTGCGGTCGAGGCCAAAAGCGCGCCGGTGCTGACACTGCTATTTATCGCCATCTTCGTGCTGCTGACCCTGTCGGTATCCGGCCTTGGCCATGCCACCTTGCTGGTGATCCAGAAGTGGGCAACCTACGTGTTTGGCGGCCTGAACATTTTGGTGGGTGGCTTCCTCTGCGCCACCATTGATTGGAGCGCAGTGTTCAACGCCACGCCGGCACCGCTGAGCGCGATGATCATCGGCGTCGGCACCATGGCCGCCGGTACCGGCATCGGCTGGGCCAACGCGGGGGCTGATATGTCGCGCTACCAGCACCGCAGCGTCAAGGCCGTGCGCCTGGTGGCATCGGCCGCGTTCGGTGCGGGCATTCCGCTGGTGTTGTTGATCACCCTCGGCGGCCTGCTGTCGGTGGGCAACAACGACCTAGCCTCGGCCACCGATCCGATCATTGCGATTCGCGACATGCTGCCGACCTGGATGGCGGTGCCCTACCTGATCACTGCGTTTGGCGGGCTGCTGCTGTCGAATAACCTGTCGGTGTACTCCGCCGGCCTCACCACCTTGACCCTGGGCCTTAAGGTCAAGCGCGTGCACGCGGTGATCGTCGACATCGTGGCGATCTTCGCCGGTTCCATCTACTTCATGCTGATCGCCGACAGCTTCTACGGCCCGTTCATCACCTTCATCTCGCTGTTGGCCGTGCCGATTACCGCGTGGGTTGGCATCTTCGTGGTCGACTTGATCCACCGTCACTACTACAGCCCCACCGACCTGCTGGACGTCAGCCCAAGCAGCGCCTACTGGTATCGCGGTGGTGTGGAGTGGCGCGCGTTCGGTGCTTGGGCCGTGGCGATCGTACTGGGTTTCAGCTTCACCACCATCGGCACTACGGCCGAGAACATCTGGTTCGCCGGGCCATTGTCCGACTCCTGGTTGGGCCATAACGGTCTGGGTTGGATCGTCACCTTCCTGGTTGCCGGTGGGATTTATGCAGTACTGGGCGGCGCAACTGACCGCCGCCCGGCTTTGGTAGAGAGTCATCATGTCTAGATTGCTGCACACCGGCCAAGTCATCGTTGACCTGGTCATGGCCCTCGACACCTTGCCCGCGACCGGCGGCGACGTGCTGGCAAAATCGGCCAATTTCGAAGCCGGCGGTGGTTTCAACGTGATGGCGGCGGCGCGACGCAACGGCCTGCCGGTGGTGTACCTCGGTCGCCATGGCAACGGCCGTTTCGGCGACATGGCCCGCGCAGCGATGCAGGCTGAAGGCGTGGAGATGGCTCAGGCAGCCAGCACCGATAAAGATACCGGCTTGTGCGTGTCGCTGACCGAAGCCACCACCGAGCGCACGTTCATTTCCCATATTGGTGCCGAAGGGGAATTGAGTGCCGAGGACTTGGCCCGCGTATCGCCCCAGCCGGGCGACTATGTGTACGTGAGCGGCTACAGCCTGTTGCTGGAAGGCAAGGCGCAGGCGTTGCTCGATTGGGTCGTAGCGCTACCGCGTGACATTAGCGTTGTGTTCGACCCGGGGCCGCTGGTGAAGGCGCCTGACTCGGCGTTGATGGTGGCGCTACTGCCGCGCATCGATATCTGGACCAGCAATGGGCCGGAAGCCCTGGCGTTTACCGGTACGAGTTCGCTGGCAGAGGCGTTGAGCGACCTGAGGCGACATCTGCCCGAGCACGCGTTGTTGGTGGTGCGTGATGGTGCGAACGGGTGTTGGGTGAACACCGAGCATGTGCCGGGCTTCAAGGTGCAAGCGGTGGACAGCAACGGCGCAGGGGATGCCCATGCAGGGGTGTTTATCGCGGGGTTGGCCAATGGTTTGAAACCCACTCATGCGGCACGGCGGGCCAACGCAGCGGCGGCATTGGCAGTCACGCGCTGGGGCCCTGCAACCTCGCCCGGCACCGCTGAGGTCGATGCGCTAGTAGCTGACTGAATGGGTAAAAAAATGTGGGAGCAGACTTGCTCCCACATTATTGGTTTTCAGTGAAGGCTACTGGCGAGTTTCATTCTCCAGCTTGCGCGCCTCATCAACCCCCGACGCCGTCAGCTTGATCGGCAAGTTCAGCGAATATTCACCATCGTCGCCGGTGGTCACATGCCCATCCTTGATCAGCCCGCGGTCCTGCAAAAACGCCAGGACGCTGGCCACCACTTTTTCACCTCGGTAGTTATCCAGCACCTCCTTGCCCAAGCCATGTGGGTGGGCGTGCAGCAGGCGGGTGAGGACTTCTTTTTCAAGGTTTCTATCGACGTTCATGCGTACCTCTTCACTGGGGAATGATCGGGTGTTGTCGTGCAGGCGATCGGTCAGGGCGCAGGCTGTTTTGGCGCGCCAGGCACGTTCGAGTCGTCGCCTTTGTTGATATTCGGTTGGTTGACAGCCGGGCCCATCTTGCCGTTACCGACGGCCGCAGGGGCCTGGCGTTGGGTGTCGTTGCCCTTGGTGCGGGGGTCAGCGCTGTTGTCGATGATCGCGCCACCATTGGTGTCGAGGCCGGTGCCCATGGAGTCTTGGGATTCAGTCGTGGCATTAGGGGCTGGATCGGTCGGCCCAGTCGTCGATGAGGCAGCAAAACCACTCAGCGAAACCGAAGACAACAGACCAGCTAACGCGAGTGCAGCAAACTTGGAATTCTTCATGAGGGTGTCTCCATCTGATTAATGTCCTTACCCTCTCTTGGTCCGCACGGCACTGACCTTCGTGCCTCGATAGCGACGAACGGTCGTCCAGCAGCTGTAAAATTATGTGTATCTCTCAAGCTTAATTTGCACTGCAATCAGTCATCAAAGCGCCTTAGTATGTGTGCTTTGAAATTGCCAAGGCTCGCCCATGACCATCGAGATTCGCCCCGCCGTGCCCAGCGATGCTGCGCAGATCCTGACTTTCATCACTGAGCTCGCCGAGTACGAGAAAGCCCGGCACGAAGTGATCGCCAGCGTGGTGGACATCGAACGCAGCCTGTTCAGCGAAGGCGCCACTGCCCACGGCCTGATCTGCTTGCGTGATGGCTTGCCGATTGGCTTTGCGGTGTTTTTCTTCAGCTACTCCACGTGGTTGGGCAGTAACTGCCTATACCTCGAGGACCTGTACATCAACCCGGAGCAACGTGGCGGCGGTGCGGGCAAAAAACTACTGCGCCACCTGGCCAAGATCGCCTTCGACAACGGCTGCGGGCGTTTCGAATGGAGCGTGCTGGACTGGAACGAGCCGGCGATTGCCTTCTATAAATCCATCGGTGCCCAGCCTCAGGAGGAGTGGGTGCGCTATCGCATGGAAGGCGATGCGCTGCGGGATTTTGCCTTGGGCTGAAAATACCTTTTAGAAAACACTGACGTTCAAATGTGGGAGGGGGCTTGCTCCCGATAGCGGTGTATCAGTCGACATCTGTACTGACTGAACAACCGCTATCGGGAGCAAGCCCCCTCCCACATTTTTTTACGCATCTCTCACTATATGGGATATGAATTTATATATTGAGATATTCCAAAAGATGGGTTTATAGTCCCCTGCATCAGCCCTCACTACCAAAAATAAAACAGGTGAAGCGATGCAGGCACAACCGTTGTCACTCCCCGCCGTGCCCGAGCCCACCTATGGCGAGCGGCTCAAAGGCAAAGTGGTGATCATCACCGGCGCCGCCCAAGGCATTGGCGAGGCCATCGTCGCGTGCTTCCAGGCCCAGCAGGCACGGCTGGTGATTGCGGATATCCAGGGTGACAAAGTCGAGAAAGTCGCCGCCCACTGGCGCGAACGCGGTGCCCAGATCTACGCGCAACCGGTCGATATCACTTCAAAGGCTCAATGGCAGTCTGTGGTCAACCTAGCCATCGAGCGCTTCGGCCGTGTGGATGTGCTGGTCAATTGCGCCGGGGTCAATGTGTTCCGTGACCCCCTCGAAATGACCGACGAAGACTGGCGCCGCTGCTTCGCCATCGATCTGGACGGCGCCTGGTTCGGCTGCCGAGCGGTGTTACCGCACATGATCGCGCAGGGCATCGGCAACATCATCAATATTGCCTCCACCCATTCCAGCCACATTATCCCTGGCTGCTTTCCCTATCCCGTGGCCAAGCACGGACTGCTCGGGCTTACCCGTGCCCTCGGCATCGAATACGCGCCCAAGGGCATCCGCGTGAACGCCATCGCGCCCGGCTATATCGAAACCCAGCTCAATGTCGATTACTGGAACGGCTTCCCCGACCCCCACGCCGAACGCCAGCGCGCCTTCGACCTGCACCCGCCCAAGCGCATCGGCCAACCGGTGGAGGTGGCGATGACTGCGCTGTTCCTGGCCACCGACGAGGCGCCCTTTATCAATGCCACCTGCCTGATGATCGATGGCGGGCGGTCTGTGATGTACCACGACTAAAACCTGCAGCTCTCAATAACAACAAGAGGTAGCTCATGTTCAAGAAGACTCTAGGCGCAGTGGCGCTCGCGATGGCATTCAGCGGTGTGGCGCTGGCCGAAGAAGTGAAGATCGGTTTCCTGGTCAAGCAGGCCGAAGAGCCCTGGTTCCAGACCGAATGGGCCTTCGCCGAAAAAGCCGGTAAAGAGCACGGCTTCACTGTGATCAAGATCGCCGTACCCGACGGCGAGAAGACGCTTTCTGCCATCGACAGCCTCGCGGCCAACGGCGCCAAGGGCTTCGTGATCTGCCCGCCCGATGTGTCCCTCGGCCCGGCCATCGTCGCCAAGGCCAAGGTCAATGGGTTGAAAGTCATGGCCGTGGATGATCGCTTCGTCGACGCCAAGGGCAACTTTATGGAAGACGTGCCGTACCTGGGCATGGCCGCTTTCGAAGTGGGCCAGAAACAAGGCGCCGCCATGGCCGCCGAAGCGAAAAAACGCGGCTGGGACTGGAAAGACACCTACGCCGTGATCAACACCTACAACGAACTCGACACGGGCAAGAAACGCACCGACGGTTCGATCAAATCCCTTGAAGAAGCCGGCATCCCCAAAGACCACATCCTCACCGCCGCCCTCAAGACCCTCGACGTTCCCGGCAGCATGGACGCCACCAACTCGGCACTCGTGAAGCTGCCCAGCGGCGCGAAAAACCTGATCATCGGCGGCATGAACGACAACACCGTGTTGGGCGGCGTGCGCGCCACCGAAAGCGCCGGCTTCAAAGCGGCCAATGTGATCGGCATCGGCATCAATGGCACCGACGCCATCGGTGAATTGAAGAAAGCCGACAGTGGTTTCTTCGGCTCCATGCTGCCTAGCCCGCATATCGAGGGCTACAACACGGCGCTGGCAATGTACGAGTGGGTCACCACCGGTAAAGAGCCTGCGAAATACACCGCGATGGACGAAGTGACCCTGATCACCCGCGCCAACTTCCAGGAAGAGCTGACCAAGATCGGGCTGTGGAAATGACCGGCGCGGCCCTGCGCTTCAACGGCATCGGCAAGGAGTTTCCCGGGGTCAAGGCCCTGGCGCAGATCAGCTTTGAAGCGCGGCCGCATCAGGTACACGCGTTGATGGGCGAGAACGGCGCGGGCAAGTCGACGCTGCTTAAAATCCTCGGCGGCGCCTACATTCCCAGCACTGGCACGTTGCAGATCGGCGAGCAGACCATGGCCTTCAAAAACGCCGCGGATAGCATTGCCAGCGGCGTGGCGGTGATTCACCAGGAGTTGCACCTGGTGCCCGAAATGACCGTGGCCGAGAACCTGTTTCTCGGGCACCTGCCCACCCGTTTCGGCGTGGTGAATCGCCGTCAGTTGCGCCAGCAGGCGCTGGCGTGTCTCAAGGGGCTGGCCGATGAAATCGATCCGGAGGAGAAGCTCGGGCGCTTGTCGCTGGGCCAACGCCAATTGGTGGAAATCGCCAAGGCGCTCTCCCGTGGCGCCCATGTGATTGCCTTCGATGAACCCACCAGCAGCCTGTCGGCGCGGGAGATCGACCGCTTGATGGCGATCATCACGCGCCTGCGGGACGAGGGCAAAGTGGTGCTCTACGTGTCGCACCGCATGGAAGAAGTGTTCCGCATCTGCAATGCGGTCACTGTGTTCAAGGATGGCCGTTACGTGCGCACCTTTGATGACATGAGCGCTTTGACCCATGACCAGTTGGTGACCTGTATGGTCGGCCGCGATATCCAGGACATCTACGACTACCGCCCGCGTGAGCAGGGTGAGGTGGCCTTGAAGGTCGACGGATTGCTCGGCGCAGGGTTGCGCGAGCCGGTCAACTTCCAAGTGCACAAAGGCGAAATTCTTGGCCTGTTCGGGCTGGTGGGGGCAGGGCGCACCGAGTTGTTTCGGCTGTTAAGCGGGTTGGCCCGCAGCACTGCCGGCAGCCTTGAACTCTGTGGCAAAAACCTGCCACTGCGTTCACCCCGCGACGCTATCGCCGCCGGCGTTCTGCTGTGCCCGGAAGACCGTAAGAAGGAAGGCATCATCCCGCTGTCCAGCGTGGCTGAGAACATCAACATCAGTGCGCGTGGCGCCCATTCCTCATTTGGCTGGTTGCTGCGCGATGGCTGGGAAAAGGCCAATGCCGACCAACAGATCAAGGCGATGAAGGTAAAGACGCCCAACGCCGAGCAGAAAATCATGTACCTGTCCGGTGGCAACCAGCAAAAGGCAATCCTGGGCCGCTGGCTGTCGATGCCGATGAAAGTGCTGCTGCTGGACGAGCCCACGCGGGGCATCGATATCGGCGCCAAATCGGAGATCTACCAGATCATCCATAACCTGGCCGCCAGCGGCATTGCGGTGATTGTGGTGTCCAGCGACTTGATGGAAGTGATGGGTATCAGCGACCGCATTCTGGTGATGAGTGAAGGCGCCCTGACCGGCGAACTCAGCCGTGACCAAGCGGATGAAGCGCGACTGTTGCAACTGGCTCTCCCGCGTTCGCGGGCCTGAATTCGAGGGTATAGGTATGTCACAGGTAAAAACGGCAAAGGGCTTCTGGCCGGGTTTCAACCAGCGCAAGTTCCTCGATGACTGGGTGATGCTGCTCGCGGCATTGGGCATCTTTGTGCTCAGCGCGCTGTTTATCGACAACTTCCTTTCGCCGCTGAACATGCGCGGCTTGGGCCTGGCGATTTCCACGGTGGGCATCGCTGCCTGCACCATGTTGTTCTGCCTGGCGTCGGGGCATTTTGACCTGTCGGTGGGCTCGGTGATCGCCTGTGCCGGTGTCGTGGCGGGCATTGTGATTCGCGATACCGACAGCGTCGTGCTCGGTGTGTCGGCAGCCTTGGCCATGGGCCTGGTGGTAGGGCTGATCAACGGCATTGTTATTGCCAAGCTGCGCATCAATGCCTTGATCGCGACCCTGGCGACCATGCAGATCGTACGCGGCCTGGCCTACATCTTCTCCAACGGCAAGGCAGTTGGGGTGATGGACGAAGGCTTCTTCGTGTTCGGCAACGGCCAACTGCTGGGCGTGCCGGTGCCGATCATCATCACCGTGCTGTGCTTTGTGTTTTTTGGCTGGTTGTTGAACTACACCACCTACGGGCGCAACACCATGGCCATCGGCGGTAACCAGGAAGCGGCGTTGTTGGCGGGGGTAAATGTTGATCGCACCAAGATCATCATCTTTGCCGTGCACGGTTTGATCGGCGCATTGGCCGGGGTGATCCTCGCGTCGCGCATGACCTCGGGTCAACCGATGATCGGGCAGGGGTTTGAGTTGACGGTGATCTCGGCCTGCGTGTTGGGCGGGGTGTCGTTGAGTGGGGGCATCGGCATGATTCGGCATGTGATTGCCGGGGTGTTGATTTTGGCGATCATTGAGAATGCGATGAACCTGAAGAACATCGATACCTTCTACCAGTACGTGATCCGAGGCTCCATCCTGTTGTTGGCGGTGATCATCGACCGCATGAAACAACGCTGATCTCAAACCCTGTGAAGTTCAAATGTGGGAGGGGCGGTGCGACGATTCGACTTGCCCCCGATAGCAGTGGGTCAGCTACTAATAGGCTGGCTGACACACCGCCATCGGGAGCAAGTCGAATCGTCGCACCGCCCCTCCCACATTTGGATCTCCACTGTATTGAGGTCCGTCATTTGCCATAATGGCGCCGTTTTCGTACTTCCCAATAGGCCCGATATGCAGGAAAACGCCCAATCCCCCGCCAAAGACACCGCCCCCACCGGCACCCAAACCCTGCTCCGTGGCCTGGGCGTGGTGCAAGCGGTGGCGGCCGGCGCGCGGGATCTCAAAGAGATCGCCAAGCGCATCGGCACCACCCGCAGCACCACCCACCGCCTGGCCAGTTGCCTGGTGGATGAGCGCTACCTGCGTGTAGTGCCGCAAGTCGGTTACCTGCTGGGGCCGAAGTTGATCGAGCTGGGTTTCCAGGCGCGTGAAGAATTGCCGTTGGTTACGCTGGCGGTGCCGTATCTGGATGAACTGTCGGCGTTGACCGGCGACACCATCCACCTGGCCATTCGCGAATACGACGACGTGCTGTACCTGCACAAGAACCCTGGCCGCAACGGCCCCGAAATGCGCTCGCGGGTCGGCCATCGCATGCCGCTGGCGCGCACGGGCATTGGCAAGGCGTTGCTGTTGGACGAGACGGTAGAAGAGTGGCAGCGCCTGTACGACGTCAGCCAGCCAGCCGTAGGCAAAAGCCAGCAGTGGCCGCAGCACCCGGAACAGTCCTGGGCGCAGTTCGAGCAGCGCATGCACGAATACGTGGTGGGAGGCTTTGCGTTCGATCTGGAAGACAACGAACCGTCGATCCGCTGTGTGGCGGCACCGGTGCGCGATGCCAGCCGGCGAATCGTCGCCGGCATCAGCATCGCCAGTACCGTGCCCTACATGCCGCTGGAGAAAATGGCCGAGCTGATCCCTGTGATCAAACAGGTCGCAGCGCGGCTGTCAGCGGAGTTGGGCGCGAAAGCCTGATCAGACCTTCAGGGTCGCCATGTCGATGACAAAGCGGTACTTCACGTCGCCGGCGATCATGCGGCTGTAGGCTTCGTTGATGTTGCGGATATCGAGCATTTCGATGTCGCAGCTGATGCCGTGCTCGGCGCAGAAATCCAGGACTTCCTGGGTTTCGGCAATGCCACCGATCAACGAGCCGGCCAGCACCTTGCGGCCCATGATCAGCTTGGCGGCGTTGACCGGCGGGTCGACCGGCTCGATCAGGCCGACCAGAATGTGCACGCCGTCAAAGCGCAGCACGTCGAGGTAGGGGTTCAGGTCGTGCTGCACTGGAATAGTGTCCAGCAGGAAGTCGAAGTGCCCGGCGGCGGCTTTCATCTGCTCGGCATCGGTGGACACGATCACATGGTCAGCGCCCTGGCGACGGCCTTCTTCGGCCTTGCTCGCCGAGCGGGTGAACAGGGTCACTTCAGCGCCAATCGCCTTGGCCAGCTTGATGCCCATGTGGCCCAGGCCGCCCATGCCCAATACGCCCACTTTGTCGCCGGCCTTGATGCCGTAGTGCTTGATCGGCGAGTACATGGTTACGCCCGCACACAGGATCGGCGCGGCGCTGGCCAGGTCGAGGGTGGCCGGGATCTTCACCACGAAGTGTTCGCTGACCACGATGCTGTCGGAGTAGCCGCCCATGGTGTTGCTGCCATCCACGCGGTCCGGGGTGGCGTAGGTCATGGTCGGGCCTTCGAGGCAGTATTGCTCCAGGTCTGACTTGCACGCGTCGCAGTGACGGCACGAGTCCACCATGCAGCCCACGCCCACCAGGTCGCCGACTTTATGCGCGGTGACGTTGGCGCCGACGGCGGTGACCTTGCCGACAATCTCGTGGCCCGGCATCAGCGGGTACACGGCGATGCCCCATTCGTTGCGCGCCTGGTGGATATCGGAGTGGCACACGCCGCAGTAGAGGATCTCGATGGCCACATCGTCAACACGCGGGCTACGGCGTTGGAAGGACATGGGGGCGAGGGGAGTGGTGGCCGACTGGGCGGCATAACCGATGGCGGTGTACATGGCGGAACCTCGCAAAAACACTAACAAGAGAGGCGGCGCATTCTGCGCGCCGGGCCTTGATGCGGCCATGGCGATTGCTCCGAGTCTCATGCCTATTCGTCCGGGAGTGCCCCGTGTTTGGATTTATGTGCCTTCAGACCTGCGATGATGCGCTCATCCCTTTTTAGCGAAGTTTTTTGCCATGTTGTTGACCCGCCATCTCGATGCGAATGCCACGCTGGTGTCCTTGATTGAGGGGCTTACGCCCTGCGACGGTTTCTCGCCTACTCATCTGCCTGGGGTGAAAGTGTTGCGCGCCAGTTGCGATGTGGCACGCGGGCCGCAGATCTACGAACCGAGCCTGATGTTCGTGGCCCAGGGCAGCAAACTCGCCTACCTGGGCCCGCGTACGCTGGAGTACGGGGCCGGGCACTACCTGATCCAGGCAATGCCGGTGCCGTTCGAATGCGAGACGTTTGCCATGGCGCCGGATGCACCGTTGTACGGAGTCACGGTGGGTATTGATCGCGTAGTGCTGGGGGAGTTGGTGATGGCCATGGGCATTCAGGCCGGGCCGCCGCCGACGGCGCAGACGCTGGAGTCGATGAGTTCGGTGGTGCTTGATGACGCCATGCGCGGTTGCGTCGAGCGGTTGCTGCAGTGCCTGCACGATCCGCTGGAAAGCCGGATCATGGGCCCGGCGCGGGTGCGTGAATTACTGTTCTGCGCGCTGCGCGGGCCCCAGGCGGATGTGTTGCGCGCCTTGGTGGAACAGCAAGGGCAGTTTTCGCGGATCGCCACGTCTTTGAGTCACCTGCATGCCCATTACGCCGAGCCGCTGAATATCGAGACCCTCGCCGGGTATGCGCATATGAGTGCGTCGACGTTTCACGAGCATTTCAAGCGCTGCACCTTGTTGTCGCCGGTGCAGTACCTCAAGCGTTTGCGCTTGTTGAAGGCCCAGCAGTTGCTGCTGGTGGAAGGGGTAGGTGTGGCGCAGGCGGCGCACAGCGTGGGGTACCAGAGTACGTCGCAGTTCAGTCGCGAATATAAGCGTTACTTTGAGCGCAACCCCGGCGAAGAGCGGGCTGCATAATTTCACTGACACGATGGGATCAAAACTGTGGGAGGGGGCTTGCCCCCGATGGCAGTGGGTCAGCTGCAAATATGCTGGCTGATACACCGCTATCGGGGTGTTGAACCGTAGACATCGTTTACATCTGAAACCGGGGACATCGTTTACACATTCGAGGCTTGGACACGGGTCATGCCACGTCCAAGCCTTCCCAAGGGATAATCACACAGGTACAAATCCCAAACATCTTCCTCAGCTTCTTTGAGCCCTATCCTTTCCCCTGATAGTGCCTCGCTGACAA
>NZ_UTKY01000039.1 GCF_900583165.1 Pseudomonas viridiflava
TTGCCCAAGCCAGAAGCGGCGACGCAGCAGGTGTACGTGGCGCCGCGCAGTGAGCTGGAGCAACGCATTGCCAGCGTGTGGGCCGATGTATTACGCGTGGATCAGGTGGGTGTCACCGACAACTTCTTCGAACTGGGCGGCGACTCGATCATCTCGATCCAGGTAGTGGGTCGCGCGCGTCAGGCGGGGGTTCATTTCACCCCTAAAGAGCTGTTCCAGTATCAGACCGTGCAAGGCTTGGCCGGTGTGGCCCGCTTGGGTCAGGCTGACGTGCAGATCGATCAGCAAGCGGTCAGTGGCGTTGCGCCGCTGCTGCCGTTTCAGCAGTGGTTTTTCGACAGCGCCATGCCTGAGGCCCATCACTGGAACCAATCGGTACTGTTGAGACCTTCCCGTGCCGTGACGTTGGCGCCACTGGAGGCCGCGCTACAAGCGCTGGTTGCCCATCATGATGCCCTGCGTTTGCGCTTTGATGTGCACGATGGGCAGTGGCAGGCAATGCATGCCGACGCCGCGTCATTAACGCCGTTGATAAACGCCGTACACGTGGCCGATGAAGGCCAGCTGCTGACGCTGTGCGAAGAGATTCAGCGCAGCTTGAACCTGCAAGAAGGCCCGCTGCTCAGAGGCTTGCTTGCCGATATGGCGGACGGTAGCCAGCGTCTACTGTTGGTGGCCCATCACTTGGTGGTCGATGGCGTTTCTTGGCGTGTGCTCTTTGAAGATCTGCAAACCGCCCACACGCAAATCTCCCTAGGCCTGCCGCTGTCCTTGCCTGCCAAGACCAGCGCCTTCAAAACCTGGGCCGAGCGCCTGCAAGGCTATGCCGGTGAAGCGCAGTTGCGCGAGCAGTTGCCCTACTGGCAGGCGCAGTTGCAAGGCGTGGTTGCCGAGCTGCCCTGCCACACACCCACCGCCAGTCTGCACAACCGCGATGCACGCACGGTGCACACACGGCTGAGCGTGGATGCGACACAACGCCTGTTGCAGCAGGCGCCTGCGGCATATCGCACGCAAGTCAACGACCTGTTGCTGACCGCCTTGGCCCGTGTGGTCTGTGCCTGGACCAAGCAGGCTTCGACACTGATCCAGCTTGAAGGCCATGGCCGTGAGGACCTGTTTGACGGTATTGATCTCAGTCGCAGCGTGGGCTGGTTCACCACCGCATTCCCTGTGCGCCTGTCGCCGGTCGAAGGCCTCGGTGATTCGATCAAGCAAATAAAAGAGCAATTGCGCGCAATCCCTCACAAAGGTATCGGCTTCGGCGTGCTGCGCTATCTGGCCGACAGTCAGACCCAATCTCTCTTGCGCGAACTGCCGGTGCCCCGGATCACCTTCAACTACCTCGGTCAATTCGACGCCAGTTTTGACGATGATCAAGGCGCCCTGTTTACGCCTGCGGCAGAAGACCGTGGGCTCGATCAGAGCCCATTGGCACCGCTTGGCAACTGGCTGAGCCTCGATGGCCAGGTGTACGGCGGCCAACTGAGCATCGGTTGGACCTTCAGTGAAAAAATGTTTGATGAGCCCACCCTGCAACGTCTGGCTGATGACTACGCCGAGCAGTTGATGGTGTTGATTGAGCACTGCGGCGACAGCGCCCACGTTGGCGTCACACCATCGGACTTCCCGCTTGCGCAGTTGACCCAGGCGCAGCTCGACAACTTGCCCGTCAGTGCGCGCACGATTGAAGACATTTACCCGCTCTCGCCGATGCAGCAGGGCATGCTGTTCCACAGCCTTCTGGAGCAGGATGCCGGTGATTACATCAATCAGATGCGCCTGCGGGTGCAGGGCCTGGATGCGCAGGGGTTCTGCGCGGCGTGGCAAGCGGCGTTGGACGCTCACACGATTTTGCGCAGCAGTATTGTCTGGGAGGGCGATTTGCCCCACTCGGTGCAGGTCGTCCAGCGTGACCTAAGCCTGCCGGTCGAGATACTTGACTGGCAAGCGCGGGCCGATCTTGTTGAATCTCTGGAACAGTTGGCGCACGAAGAGCGCGCGCGTGGTTTCGATTTGGCCCGGGCACCTTTGCTGCGTTTGTGCCTGGTGCGGACTGGCGCCGATGAACACGAGCTGATCTACACCCATCACCATATCCTGATGGACGGTTGGAGCAACTCACAGTTACTCGGCGAAGTTCTGCAACGTTACAGTGGCCAAACCGTGGAGCCTGTGGGCCGCTACCGCGATTACATCGAGTGGCTGCAACGCCGGGATGGCGGTGCAGCGCAAAGCTTCTGGCAGCAACAACTGGCCGCATTGGAAGCCCCGACCCATCTGGCCCAAAGCCTGGCAGGCGCTGGGCAGCGGGTAGATGTGCAGGGTTACGGGCAGCAGGTGCACGTTGTCGATGCTGCCCAGGTGCGCCAATTGGCGGGTTTTGCCCGTGAGCAGAAAGTCACGCTCAATACCTTGCTTCAAGCAGCCTGGCTGTTATTGCTGCAACGCTATACCGGCCAGTCGACGGTGGCTTTTGGCGCCACAGTAGCGGGCCGTCCGACCGAGCTGCCGGGTGCCTTGCAACAGATTGGTCTGTTTATCAATACATTGCCGGTCATCGCCTGCCCGGACCCGCAGCTGTCCGTTGCCGCTTGGCTGCAACAGGTCCAGGACATAAACCTGGGGCTGCGCGAACACGAGCACACGCCGTTGTTCGATATTCAGCGTTGGGCGGGGCAGGGTGGTGAGGCGCTGTTCGATAGCCTGCTGGTATTCGAAAACTACCCGGTTTCCGAAGCGTTGCAGCAAGGCGCACCCCAGGGCTTGAGCTTTGGTGCGGTTGCCAGTCACGAGCAGACCAACTACCCGTTGACCCTGGGGTGCAACCTGGGTGAGGAGCTGGAGCTGCATTACAGCTTTATGCACACGCATTTCAGTGCTGCCCAGGTCAGTCGCCTGCATGCTCAGTTGGCAGGCCTGCTGGGGCAGTTGAGTCGCTCGCCGCAAACGCGTCTGGGGGATGTGTCCCTCTTGGAGGCGCAGGCGTATGCCGCACTCCACACCGGTAACCGCCCGGTGCCAGCCGTTGATCAACGTTACGTGCACCAGCGTATTGCCGAGCAGGCGCAACGCCGTCCCGATGCAGCGGCGCTGGTATTCGATGACGCAGTGACCAGCTTTGCCCAACTGCACAGTCAGTCCAACCGCCTGGCCCAGTATTTGGTGGCCCAAGGCGTCGGCCCGGAAGTGCGGGTGGGCGTCGCGTTGCCGCGCGGCCCGCAGATGCTTGCCGCCTTATGGGCGGTGCTCAAGGCCGGCGGTGCCTACGTACCGCTGGATGCCAGCTATCCGCGCGAGCGCCTGGCTTACCTGATGGATGATTCCGGTATCGGCCTGCTGCTGACGGATTCAAACCTGCGGGCCCGACTGCCATTGCCGGTGGAGTTGTTGGCGGTTGAACTCGACCAGCTCGATCTAGCCCATTTGCCGGATATAAGCCCCCACGTACAGGTGCACGACCACACCCTTGCCTACGTGATCTACACCTCCGGCTCTACCGGCCAACCCAAAGGCGTGTGTGTCGCCCACGGCCCGCTGGCAATGCATTGCGAGGCCATCGGTCAGCGCTACGCCATGACTGAAGACGATTGTGAGTTGCACTTCATGTCATTTGCGTTCGATGGCGCCCATGAACGTTGGCTCACTGCGTTGACCCATGGTAGCCGCCTGGTGGTGCGCGATGACAGCTTGTGGAGCCCGGAACAAACCTATGCCGCGATGCATCGCCATGGCGTCAGCGTCGTCGCCTTCCCACCTGCGTACTTGCTGCAATTGGCCGAACACGCCGAGTTGCATGGCAACCCGCCGCCTGTGCGGATCTATTGCTTTGGTGGCGACGCGGTGCCGAACGACAGCTTTGAACGGGTGCGCGACGCCCTCAAGCCTATGCACATCATCAACGGTTACGGGCCTACAGAGACCGTGGTTACACCGCTGATCTGGAAGGCCGACGCCCAGGCCCGTTGCGACGCCGCCTATGCGCCTATTGGCAGCCGTATCGGTAATCGCAGTGCCTGGGTATTGAGCGCCGAGCTTGACGCGCTACCCCAAGGGGTTGCAGGTGAGCTGTTCCTCGGTGGCGAAGGCCTGGCGCGCGGCTACCTGGACCGCCCAGGCATGACCGCCGAACGTTTTGTACCCGACCCCTTCGGTGCCCCTGGCGCCCGCTTGTATCGCAGCGGTGACCGGGTACGCCAGCGTGAAGACGGTATTTTCGATTACCTGGGGCGTGTCGATCATCAGGTCAAGATTCGTGGTTTTCGCGTGGAAACCGGCGAAGTCGAAGCGCGCCTGTTGGAGCAACCTTCGGTGCGTGACGCGGCGGTGGTTGCGCACGCCGGTCCCGGTGGGCAGCAACTGGTCGGCTATGTGGTGCCGATGCAGCCTGAAGAGCCCCTGTTGGCCTGGTGCGAAACACTCAAGGCGCAGCTTAAACGCAGCCTGCCGGACTATATGGTGCCGACCCATTTGTTGCCCTTGGAGCGCATGCCATTGACGCCCAATGGCAAGCTGGACCGCAAGGCGCTGCCCAAGCCGGACGTGAGTGCCTTGCAGCAAGATCACGTGGCCCCGGTGTCGCCACTGGAGCAACAGGTTGCGGCCATCTGGGCCGACGTCCTGCGTCTGGAGCGGGTAGGCCTTAACGATCACTTCTTCGAACTGGGCGGGCATTCGCTGCTGGCTACCCAGGTGATTTCCCGCGTGCGTCATGTGCTGGGGCTTGCCCTGCCACTCAAAGCGCTGTTCGAACACAGTACGTTGCAGGCGTTCGTGCAGTGCCTCGGTGAGGGGTGCGCGCAAGCCCCGGCGACCTCTATGGCGCTTGCCGACCGTGACAAGCCGCTGGCGTTGTCCTTTGCCCAGGAACGTCAATGGTTCCTGTGGCAGTTGGATCCCCACAGCAGTGCGTACCACGTTCCCACGGTGCTGCGTGTACGCGGCCCGCTGGATGTGGATGCGCTGCAAGTGAGCTTCAATTGCTTGATTGAGCGCCACGAAAGCCTGCGCACGCAGTTCAGCCAGGTCGATGGCCGTGGGGTTCAGGTGATTGGTGCAGCGAGTGCCCTGAGGATTGCGCTGCAAGACGCGCTCGGCGCCGACGAGCCAAGCGTGCATGCATTTATTGCAGCGGCTTTGGATGCGCCGTTCGACTTGCGCCAGGGGCCGCTATTGCGTGTCAGCCTGTTGCGCTTGGCACCCGAGGAGCACGTGCTGGTGCTGGTGCAGCACCATATCGTCTCGGATGGCTGGTCGATGCAGGTGATGGTCGAGGATTTGCTTGCGCTGTACGCCGCCGTTCTCGAGGGCCGGCCAGCGCAATTGCCGGCCTTGCCGGTGCAATACGCCGACTATGCGCACTGGCAGCGCCAATGGATGGATGCCGGCGAGCGTGAGCGGCAGTTGAGCTACTGGCAGACGACCCTGGGG
Organism: Pseudomonas viridiflava; assembly: GCF_900583165.1. Taxonomy (GTDB): domain Bacteria; phylum Pseudomonadota; class Gammaproteobacteria; order Pseudomonadales; family Pseudomonadaceae; genus Aquipseudomonas. Next base: position 5,431 of record NZ_UTKY01000039.1, read on the forward strand.
GGTGAGCAGCCGGTGCTGGAGCTGCCCCTGGACCATCCACGGCCGGCCCTGCAAAGTCATCGCGGTGCGCGCCTGGATATCGCCTTGCCCGATGGGTTGGCCGAATCTCTCCAGGCCCTGGCGCGTCAGCAGGGCGTGACGCTGTTCATGCTGTTGCTGGCCTCGTTCCAGGTGCTGTTGCATCGCTACAGCGCCCAACGCGATATTCGTATCGGCGTGCCGATTGCCAACCGCCACCGCAGTGAGACTGAGCGATTGATCGGTTTCTTCGTCAACACCCAGGTGCTCAAAGCCGAAGTCGATCCCCATGCCGGGTTTGCGCAGTTGTTGCAGCAGGTCAAGCAGCAGGCCCTGTCGGCCCAGGAACATCAGGACCTGCCATTCGAGCAACTGGTGGAGGCCCTGGCGCCCGACCGTGACCTGAGCCGCAGCCCGCTGTTTCAGGTGCTGTTCAACCACCAGACCGCAGCGCCTCGCCAGACGCAAGCCCAGCAGGTGGGTAACTTGAGTTTCGAGGGGCTGGACTGGGATACCCATACGGCGCAATTTGACCTGGCCTTGGAAACCTACGAAAGCGCGGGGCAGGTAGTGGCGTCCTTGACTTACGCCACTGACCTGTTCGAAGCCACCACTATTGCGCGCATGGCCAGGCACTGGTGTGCCTTGCTGCAAGCCATTGCGGTGCAGCCACAGCAGCGCATTGGCGAACTGCCGATGCTGGCCGAGGACGAGCGCCGTGCAACCCTTGCACAGTGGAATGCCACACCCGCGACCTATGCCGCGACGGGCACGCTGCATGGCCTGATCGAACGACAGGCCGCCAAGGCGCCCGATGCGGTGGCGTTAGTGTTGGACCGCCAGCACCTCACCTACGGCGAACTCAACCGTCGGGCCAACCGGTTGGCCCATGCCTTGATCGCCGAGGGGGTAGGGCCGGAAGTACTGGTAGGCATCGCCGTCGAGCGCTCGTTCGACATGTTGGTGGGCCTGGTGGCCATTCTCAAGGCGGGCGGTGCCTACGTGCCGCTGGACCCGGCCTACCCGGCCGATCGCTTGCAGTACATGATTGAGGACAGCGGCCTCGGCTTGCTGCTGACGCTGACTGCCCAGCCCACCCCGGAGGGGGTACGCAACCTGCTGATCCAGGCTGATCATCCGGCCATTGAACACAACCCGCAGGTCAATGTGGGGCCGGACAACTTGGCCTATGTGATCTACACCTCGGGCTCTACTGGAAAACCCAAGGGCACCTTGCTGCCCCATCGCAATGTGTTGCGCCTGTTTGAGGCCACGCAGGACGGCTTCAACTTCGGGCCGCAGGATTGCTGGACGCTGTTCCATTCCTACGCATTCGACTTCTCGGTGTGGGAAATCTTTGGTGCGTTGCTGTATGGCGGGCGCTTGGTAATTGTGCCGCAGGAGATAAGCCGTTCACCCCAGGCGTTCTTCGAATTGCTCTGCACCGAACAGGTGACGGTGTTGAACCAGACGCCCTCGGCGTTCAAGCAACTGATGCAAGTGGCCTGCGCCGCACAACAGGACACGGCCCTGCGTTACGTGGTGTTTGGCGGCGAAGCGCTGGAAGTCAACAGCTTGCGGCCTTGGTTCGAGCGTTTTGGCGATACGGCGCCGCAACTGGTCAACATGTATGGCATTACCGAAACGACCGTGCATGTCACTTACCGCCCGCTGTCGCGGGCCGACTTGGATAACGGCGCTTCAAGCCCGTTGGGCGTGGCCATCGCCGATTTGTCCTGGTACGTGCTTGACGCAAACCTCAACCCGGTGGCGCGGGGCTGTATCGGCGAGCTGTATGTCGGAGGGGCCGGGCTGGCGCGGGGTTATCTGCACCGTGCGGGCTTGACCTGCACCCGTTTTGTGGCGGACCCGTTCAGCCGCGAAGGCGGCCGCTTGTATCGCACTGGCGACCTGGCGCGCTATCGCGCCGAGGGGGTCATCGAGTATGCAGGGCGTATTGACCATCAGGTGAAAGTCCGCGGCTTTCGCATCGAGTTGGGGGAAATCGAGGCGCGTCTGCTCGACCAGCCATCGGTACGCGAAGCGGTTGTACTGGCTACCCAAGGCGCTGGCGGCACGCAGTTGGTCGCCTACCTGGTGGCTGGCGCAACGGTGCCAGACCAGGCTGCATGGCGGGAAACCTTGCGCGCAGCGCTCAAGGCGCGTCTGCCGGACTACATGGTGCCCGCGCACCTATTGCTGCTCGAACATATGCCCTTGACCGCCAACGGCAAGCTCGACCGCAAAGCCTTGCCGCAGCCGGATGCGAGTTTGCTGCAACAGGCCTACGTCGCCCCGCGAAGTGAGCTGGAACACAAAGTGGCGGCGATCTGGGCGGATGTACTGAAACTGGATCAAGTCGGCATGACCGACCATTTCTTTGAACTGGGAGGTCACTCCCTGCTGGTGATAAATATCGTGTCGCGTATTCAACTCGAACTTGGGATGACCCTGGTCCCGCAACTGTTATTCCAATTCCCGGTATTGGCTGATCTGGTGGCGCAATTGCAAAGCAGTGGCGAGCAAGTCAGCGCGGCGAAACTCAGCCTGCTCGAAGGCCTGCTTGACGAAATGGAGGGGGTGTAAATGGACAGCACCGTCGCAGCCAGCATCGCCCGGCGTTTCATCACCCTGCCATTGGACAAACGCACGCTTTACCTTGAGAAAATGTTGGCCCAAGGTGTTTCGCCGGCCAACCTGCCAATTCCCGAGGTGCAGTCCGCTTTTGACAGCTTGCCGCTTTCTTATGCCCAGGAGCGTCAGTGGTTTCTCTGGCAGTTGGAACCTCAGAGCGCCGCGTACCATATCCCCACGGCCTTGCGCTTGCGTGGGTTGCTCGACCTGCAGGCGTTGCAACAGAGCTTTGATGGCTTGATTGAACGGCATCAAAGCCTGCGGACCCGGTTTGTGCGTGAGCACGAGGTGACGCGGCAGGTGATTGAGCGCGCGGGTTCTGTGGCCATAAATCTGGAACAGGCCGCAAGCGCGGATGAGGCAAGGGTCCAGGACTGGGTTGAACGGGCGATTACCCAGCCATTCGATCTTGAGCAGGGCCCGCTGCTGCGGGTCCAGTTGCTGCGTATTGCCGACGATGATCACGTTCTGCTGGTGGTACAGCATCACATCGTGTCCGACGGCGGCTCGATGCAGGTGATGGTCAACGAATTGATCCAGTTATATGGCGGTTACAGCCGCAATGAGCCGGTCGAGCTGCCTGCATTGGCGATTCAATATGCCGACTATGCATTGTGGCAACGTAGTTGGATGGAAGCCGGTGAGCGCGAGCGACAACTGGCTTATTGGGTGCAGCGCCTTGGCGGCGAACAGCCTGTGCTGGAATTGCCGCAGGACCATGTACGCCCAGCCGTGCAGAGCTATCGCGGCGCACGCTGCAATATCCCGCTTACGCAGGCATTGAGTCGCGATTTGCAGGCCATTGCGCGCCGTGAAGGCGTGACGCTGTTCATGCTGTTGCTGGCGTCATTCCAGACCCTGTTGCACCGCTATAGCGGGCAAAACGACGTACGTGTCGGCATCCCCTCGGCCAACCGCAATCGTGTCGAGACCGAGGGTTTGATTGGCTTTTTCGTCAACACTCAGATCCTGCGCGCCGACTTTTCCGAAGGGCTGACGTTTAAGCAGATGCTGCAACAGGTCAAGCAACACGCCCTGGCGGCCCAGGCCCATCAGGATCTACCGTTCGAACAACTGGTAGAGGCTCTGGCGCCAGAGCGCAGCCTGAGTCGCAATCCGTTGTTCCAGGTGATGTTCAATCATCAACGTGCTGCCCGTCAGGCCGGCGCGGCCCAGCAACTGCCAGGCTTGAGCGTCGAGGGCGTGACCTGGGATACCCAGGTGGCGCAGCTGGATTTGACCCTTGAAGTCCATGAAGCGGATGACGGTCTGTCAGCGTCGTTTATTTACGCCACCGACCTGTTCGAAGCCGCCCGCATCGAACGCATGGCCCAGCATTGGCTGGCCTTGCTGCAAGGCATCGTCGATACGCCGGACCGCGCAGTCGGCGAGCTGGCGATGCTCAGCCCAGCCG
>NZ_UTKY01000027.1 GCF_900583165.1 Pseudomonas viridiflava
GCCCTCGATGGCGGGGTGTCAGTCACCTAATCCAGTGACTGGTCCACCGCATCGGGAGCAAGCCCCCTCCCACAGGGATTGGTGGTGTACTCAGTATTCAGGCCCGGCGCAGAGCCAAATGTGGGAGGGGGCTTGCCGCCGATGGCAGTGTGTCAGTCACCTAATCCAGTGACTGGTCCACCGCATCGGGGGCAAGCCCCCTCCCACATTTTGATCTCAGCCCACCAGACAGATTTCAGCTGGCCGAGGTGATATTGGCCCGAGCTGAGTGCAGTTTCTTGTAGCTCTCGATCAACCGCTGATGCCGCTCCAGCCCTTCCAGCTTCATGCTGGTCGGCGTCAAGCCGTAGAACCGCACATCCCCGCTCACCGAGCCAATCACCGCGTCCATCCGCTCATTGCCAAACATGCGGCGGAAGTTGGCCTCGTAGTCAGCCAGTTCCAGATCGTCATCCAGTTCCATCTCCAACACCGCGTTCATCGCCTGGTAAAACAGCCCACGTTCGGCAGTGTTGTCGTTGTACTGCAGGAACATCTCCACACACTCCTTGGCCTCTTCATATTGCTGCAAGGCCAGGAAGATCAGCAGCTTCAATTCCAGGATGGTCAGTTGCCCCCAAGCGGTGTTGTCATCGAACTCGATGCCGATCAGGGTGGTGATGTCGGTGTAGTCGTCCAGCTCGCTTTCGATCAAACGCTCGACCAAGGCCTGCAACGCTTCCTCGTCGAGGCTGTGCAGGTTGAGGATGTCGGCCCGGAAAAACAGCGCCTTGTTAGTGTTGTCCCAGATCAGGTCGTCCACCGGGTAGATTTCCGAGTAGTCCGGCACCAGGATGCGGCACGCGGTAGCGCCGAGGTGTTCATACACCGCCATGTAGGACTCTTTGCCCATACCTTCCAGAATGCCAAACAGGGTCGCGGCTTCCTGAGCATTGGAGTCTTCACCCTCACCCGAGAAGTCCCACTCGACAAATTCATAGTCCGACTGCGCACTGAAGAAGCGCCACGACATCACGCCGCTCGAATCAATAAAGTGCTCGACGAAGTTGTTCGGCTCTGTCACCGCCTGCCCTTCAAAGGTCGGCTGCGGCAAGTCGTTCAAGCCTTCGAAGCTACGGCCTTGGAGCAGTTCGGTCAGGCTGCGTTCCAATGCCACTTCCAGGCTTGGGTGGGCGCCGAACGAGGCGAATACGCCACCGGTGCGCGGGTTCATCAGGGTCACGCACATCACCGGGAACTCACCGCCCAGGGACGCGTCCTTGACCAGCACCGGGAAGCCCTGGGCTTCCAGGCCTTCAATACCGGCGACAATGCTTGGGTACTTGGCCAGCACTTCGGCGGGAACGTCCGGCAAAGCGAATTCACCTTCAATGATTTCGCGCTTTACCGCCCGTTCGAAAATCTCCGACAAACACTGCACCTGGGCTTCGGCCAAGGTGTTACCGGCGCTCATGCCGTTGCTCAGGTACAGGTTCTCGATCAGGTTGGACGGGAAGTACACCACTTCACCATCGGACTGACGCACGAACGGCAGCGAAACGATGCCGCGCTCTTCATTGCCGGAGTTGGTGTCAAACAGGTGCGACCCACGCAGTTCGCCCTCACGGTTGTAGACCTTGAGGCAGTAGGCGTCGAGGATCTCGCTCGGCAGCTCGTCGTTAGGGCCCGGCTGGAACCAGCGCTCGTCCGGGTAATGAACGAACGCCGCATTGGCCAGTTCCTCCCCCCAAAACTGATCGTTATAGAAGAAGTTGCAGTTGAGGCGCTCGATAAACTCGCCCAACGCCGACGCCAAGGCGCCTTCCTTGGTCGCGCCCTTGCCGTTGGTAAAGCACATCGGCGAATGGGCATCGCGGATATGCAACGACCACACGTTCGGCACGATATTGCGCCACGAGGCGATTTCGATCTTCATGCCCAACCCGGCGAGGATCGCGGACATATTGGCGATGGTCTGCTCCAATGGCAGGTCCTTGCCGGCAATATAGGTACCTCCCTCGGAGGTCGAGTTGGGCATCAACAGGGCTTGTGCATCCGCATCGAGGTTTTCAACTTCTTCGATGACGAACTCGGGGCCTGCCTGTACCACTTTCTTAACCGTGCAGCGGTCGATGGAACGCAGGATGCCCTGGCGGTCCTTATCGGAGATATCCGCCGGCAACTCCACCTGGATCTTGAAGATCTGGTTGTAGCGGTTTTCCGGGTCGACAATGTTGTTCTGCGACAGACGAATATTGTCGGTGGGGATATTGCGTGTCTGGCAATACAACTTCACGAAGTACGCCGCACACAACGCCGACGAAGCGAGGAAGTAATCGAACGGCCCCGGCGCCGAACCGTCGCCTTTGTAGCGAATCGGCTGGTCGGCAATCACCGTGAAGTCGTCGAACTTGGCTTCAAGTCGAAGGTTGTCGAGAAAGTTGACCTTGATTTCCATGCGGGCACACCAGAATAACGGGCTAAACAAAAATGGCCGCCATTATGGGGTTTTTCATCCGCAAATTTCAGGCTTTTGACCAATGGCTGGCGAAATTCCCAATGTGGATTAATCTTTTCGAAGTTCAGGCCGATGGCTGAGTGCAACCAGGGAGTAGTCGGAATGCGCAACAATCAGCCAGTGACACAACGCGAGATTTCCCTCGCGCCTCAACAGAAACTTATTTCCGCCACCGATGTTCGGGGTGTGATCACCTATTGCAACGACGCCTTTGTCGAGATCAGCGGTTTCAATCGTGCTGATTTGATCGGCGCGCCACAAAATATCGTCCGTCACCCCGACGTGCCCCCAGCCGTATTCGCCCACATGTGGGGCGCACTCAAGCAAGGCCTGCCCTGGATGGGCATCGTCAAGAACCGCTCCAAAAATGGCGACCACTATTGGGTCAATGCCTACGTCACGCCGATTTTCGACGGCAGCAAGGTGGTGGGCTTTGAGTCGGTGCGGGTCAAACCCACTGCCGATGAAATCCGCCGCGCGCAGGCCTTGTATCAGCGCATCAGCAGCGGCAAGCCGGGCGTACCGCGCCAGGATGCGTGGCTACCGACGCTGTTGAGTTGCGTGCCCTACGCCGCCACCGCTATCGCCGGCAGCCTCGCCGGGCTTTACCTCAGTGCGCCGGTGGCCGTCGCGGTCGCCGTGGCGGTCGCTATTCCAGTAGGCATACTCTGCTCGCGCGTGCGCCAAAGCAGCACGTTGCGCCTGTTGGAAGGTGTCGAGCCATCCACCTCGGACGCGCTGATCGCGCAGATGTACAGCGACGCACACGGGCCGCAGGCACGTTTGGAAACCGCATTCCTCAGCCAGACCGCACGCCTGAAAACGTGCCTCACGCGCCTACAGGACAGCGCCGAACAACTCAGTGCCCTCGCCGGGCAGTCCGACCAGTTGGCCACTGCCAGCGCCAAAGGCCTGGACCGCCAGCGCGTCGAGACCGAACAAGTCTCGGCCGCCGTCAACCAAATGGCCGCCACCACCCAGGAAGTCGCCAGCCACGTACAACGCACCGCCGACGCCACCCAGCAAGCCAATACCCTGACCGGGCGCGGCCGAGATGTCGCACGCGATACCCGCCAGGCGATTGAGCGGCTGTCTGCCGTGGTCGGTGAAACCGGCGTGACCGTGGCGCAATTGGCTCGCGACAGCGACGAGATCGGCAGTGTGGTCGACGTGATCAAAGGCATCGCCGACCAGACCAACCTGCTGGCCCTCAACGCCGCCATCGAAGCCGCCCGCGCGGGTGAACAAGGCCGTGGCTTTGCCGTGGTGGCCGACGAAGTACGCCAGTTGGCACAGCGCACGTCGCAATCCACCACCCAGATCCATGCCCTCATTACCAAGCTGCAAGCCTCATCCAACAACGCTGTGCAGAGCATGGAGCACGGCCAACGCCAGGCCCAGGAAGGTGTGGCGTGGGTGCTGGAAGCCGACCAGGCCTTGGTGGGTATCAGCGAAGCGGTGTCGCACATCACCGACATGACCACCCAGATCGCCGCCGCTACCGAGGAACAAAGCGCAGTCGCCGAGGAGATCAGCCGCAACATCACCACCATTGCCGAGCTGGCCGACCAGACTTCGGTGCAGGCCCATCAATCCACCGACTTGAGCAAAGAGCTGACCAATACCGCGGCCACGCAATATGCGTTGGTTGAGCGGTTCAATCGCTGATCGAAGACCATTGCGCGCCCGCCATTGAGCCTGGCGGGCGCTATCTCAAGATTTTTTTCGACGAATCACGCGGCATTTGAAAGTGGACGTCCGCAACACACTGACCGACTGCAAATGGGTCAAGGCCGATAACTGATGGCTGATTGATTCGCAGGGCCGCCAGTTTTCAAGGCGGCCCTTCTTTTCGCCAGCTACCGTTACAGCGTGGCCCCATCAAGGCTGTTTACGATACATCCCGGTGAAATACTCAAGGTTATCCGGCGCCGAGTTGTGCTCGATCACCGCAAAGCCTTTCACCAATTGGATGTGATACGGCCCATTGCCTTTGGGCGCCAGTGGCTCGCGGACGATGATCAGGTTTTCGGTTTCCATGGGTACGGTGTGGTGCGCGGTCACCAGCTGTTTGCCGGTCTTGGTGTCTTTTAGGGTCACGGTGAACTCGACCACTTCCCTGCCCTCGGCATCGCGCTCGGGCAGGATCTTCACGTCGAGGTCGCCGTCACGCCCAAGGAAGTCATCGCGCATCTGGTAATGGCCGTCGCGCTGGTCGCGGGCGACCTCATCGTACTTGTCGTACTCCGGTTCACGCTCAGCAGCGTGCAGCACAATCGCCAACTCGGGATGATCACCCTTGGCGCTGCTGACCCACGTGCCGGCGTAGTTGTAGGGCTCCGTGGTTTCCCGAGTGATGCGCCAGATGCCGGTCTGATGGCCGTCATCGGCGTACTCGTGCAGGTAGACGAAGGGTTTGTCGTCGTAGTCGCTGCGGTCACCCACCAGCTTGATGGGCCTGCCGCTGCCACTTTTGGTGTAGCGCAACTCACCAATCAGTACCGCGCCCTGCTGCTGGTACCAGAGTTCGACCGGGAGCTTGCCGTCGAGGGTACCGGCGAGCATCTGTGGGTCTTCGTTGACCGGGCCTTCCAGGCGCGGGGTTTCCTGCCACTGGCCATCTTTCCATTCGCCGGTGGTACGCAGCATGTAGCCGCTGGGCATGCTGGAGTTTTCGCCGAATTCGGTGGGTGAGACTTCTTCCTGGGTGTAGAAACCCAACCGCACCAACCGACCGTCACGCATCTGCCATTGAGACGAGCGCGTCCAGCAACAGCCACGGTCGGCCTGCGAATGGATCACGCCGTCCTTGGGGTTGACGGAAAACATTGAGCCACTGGTGTCATTCGCCAATTCGGTCAACGCCGTATTCAGCACCCAGTGAGGCTTCTGCGGGTCTTGCAGGTACACATCGTAATTGGCCTGAAAACCCACAGCGGGGCCATCGCCATTGCGGATCGCCAAGTCCATGCGGCCATCGCGATCGATATCGGCGAAGTACAGCACCCCGCTCTCGCCCACCAGGCGCCAGTCCAGGGTATTGCCGTTGTGATCCACCGGCACCGGGGCGGCCGGGGTCTGCAATTGCTGAAGGATGTCTAGGGTGGTTTTGTCGCGCACGGTGATCAGTGCGCGGGACGGTTGGCCCAGCTCCTGCGGAGCATCCGGGAACAACAATTCCACGAGGAACTGGCCGCTGGGGTCATTGACCGAGAATGAGCGGGGTTCGGCCGCCACTTGGGTGGCTAGGGCCAGAGACAGGAGTACACCGCTGACGAGCGAACGCATCCAAAGCTTCCTTGCTGAAATTCAGGGGCGGCAGTGTAAAGGCAAGTGACGAGCCATTCAGAACAATATCTGTTTGGATGCGCAGATGGGCTGATATGTTTCGTGCCCTACGTTGCGCTGCCGCCTTCGCAGCCTCGCTAAAGCTCGACAGCTCCCCCAGTTGACTGCATTTCAGCGGATGTATGCGGTTAAGAATGTGGGAGGGGGCTTGCCCCCGATGAGTCCGGGTCAGCGTGAATACCTATAACTGACACACCGCCATCGGGGGCATGCCCCCTCCCACAGTTGACCGCGCACACCGTTAGATCGCGGTGAATTGCACCTCCACTTCGCCATTATTCAGCCGCACTGGCCATACCCTCAGCCGCTGGTTCGGCGCTTCCAGGCATTGGCCATCGTGCAGACGGTAATGCTGTTTGTAGATAGGAGCCGCCACCACCAGGTCGCCCTTGATACTGCCAATCAAACCTCGACCAATCACATTCGCGCCGGACTCCGGGTCGTGGTTATCGATGGCATACACCCTCTCGCCCGGCAGGTAGAACAGCGCGACTTGCGTGCCGTCCAACCACACAACTACGCCAGAGTTGGTTACCAGGTCTCGCTCATTGCACACAGTTTTCCAGGTCGGCTGGCTCATCAGGCAATCTCCTCAACAACCGCTATCAGGTTCAGTTCGGTGGCCATGATCGGCCGGCGCTGGCCGCGTTCCTGCACAAACTGGATGTCGGGATCTGGGCGTTTATCGTTGACGAAGGTGCGGAAGCGCTTGAGTTTCTCGGGATCTTTGAGGGCATTGGCCCATTCACATTCATAACGATCCACCACCAGTTGCATCTGCGCTTCCAGTTCGGCCCCCAGCCCCAGGCTGTCGTGCAGGATCACGTCCTTGAGGAAATCCAACCCACCCTCAAGGCTTTCGCGCCATACCGAGGTGCGCTGCAATTTGTCGGCGGTGCGGATGTAGAACATCAGGAAGCGGTCGATGTACTGGATCAGCGTCGCGTCATCGAGGTCGGTGGCGAACAGTTCGGCGTGGCGTGGGCGCATGCCGCCGTTGCCGGCGATGTAGAGGTTCCAGCCCTTCTCGGTGGCGATGACGCCCACGTCCTTGCTCTGCGCTTCGGCGCATTCGCGGGTGCAGCCAGAGACCGCAAACTTGAGTTTGTGCGGCGAGCGCAGGCCCTTGTAGCGGTCTTCGATCAGCAGCGCCATTTTCACGCTGTCTTGCACACCGTAGCGGCACCAGGTGCTGCCCACGCAGGATTTCACCGTGCGCGTGGACTTGCCGTACGCATGCCCGGTTTCAAACCCGGCGGCGATCAGTTCGCCCCAGATTTCAGGCAGCTCATGCAACTGCGCGCCAAACAGATCGATGCGCTGGCCGCCGGTGATCTTGGTGTACAAGTCATATTTCTTCGCCACTTCACCGATCACGATAAGTTTGTCGGCGGTGATCTCACCGCCGGGGATGCGCGGCACTACTGAGTAGGTGCCGTTCTTTTGCATATTGGCCATGAAGGTGTCGTTGGTGTCCTGCAACGGCACCAGCGAGGCGTCCATGATCGGCTGATTCCAGCACGAGGCCAGGATCGAACCGATTGCCGGCTTGCACACATCGCAGCCAGTGTGGCCCCGACCATGCTTGGCCAGCAGTTCATCAAACGTCGTCACACCTTCCACGCGCACCAGGGCGTAGAGTTCCTGGCGGGTATAGGCGAAGTGTTCGCACAGGCTTTTATCCACGCTGACGCCACGGGCGATCAACTCATGCTCAAACACCTGCTTGAGCAACCCGGCGCAGCCACCGCAACCGGTGCAAGCCTTGGTCTGCGTCTTGAGCAACCCAAGGTCGCTGCAACCACCGTCGATGGCCGAGCAAATCGCGCCTTTGGTGACGTTGTGGCAAGAGCATACGGTGGCCGATTCTGGCAATGCGCCGGGGCCCAGTGTGGGTGCGCCCGAAGACGACGGCAGAATCAGACTGGCCGGCTCCGCAGGCAATGGGATGCTGTTCTGCATGTATTGCAGCAAAGTGTCGTAATAGCTGTTATCGCCCACCAGCACCGCGCCGATCACGTGCTTGCCGGAGGCGTCCACCACGAGCCGGCGGTAGCTGGCACTGGCTTCGTCGATAAATTGGTAGCTGCGTGCACCCGGTGTATGGGCGTGGGCATCGCCGATGGAGCCCACATCTACCCCAAGCAGTTTGAGCTTGGTGGACATGTCCGCGCCCACAAACGGTTCGGCGGTCTGCTCGCACAACAAGGCGGCCACACCTCGGGCCATCTGATAGCCCGGCGCGACCAGCCCGAACAGGCTGCCATTCCAGGACGCACACTCGCCAATCGCATAGATGTTCGGGTCGCAGCTTTTGCATTCGTCATTGATCACCACACCGCCCCGCGGGCCGATCTCAAGACCCGCCTGACGCGCCAATGCATCCTGGGCGCGAATACCGGCGGAGAACACGATCAGGTCAGTTTCAAGGAACTCGTCATTGGCAAAATTCATGCGGTAGCGGTAGTGCTCGCCCGCGCTGATGGACTGGGTGGCGCGGGACAAATGCACGCCGACACCCAGCCGCTCGATCTGCGCCTTGAGCGCCAAGCCGCCGAAATCATCCAACTGCACCGGCATCAAGCGCGGTGCGAACTCCACCACGTGGGCTTCAAGACCCAGGCTTTTCAGGGCGTTGGCAGCTTCCAGGCCCAACAGCCCCCCGCCCACCACCACGCCCCGCCGCGCATTGGCAGCGGCGGCACGAATGGCATCCAGGTCTTCGAGGGTGCGATACACCAACCGCGAGTCGCCTTCGGCGCCTTCAATCGGCGGCACGAACGGATACGACCCGGTGGCCAGCACCAGCTTGTCGTAGGCCACGCAGCCCTCAGCGGTGATCACTTCGCTGCGGGCGCGGTCGATTTCCAGCACCGGCACGCCCAGGTGCAGGGTCACGCCAGGCGTCAGGTAAAGCGACGCCTCGGACAGCGCCAGCGATTCGGCATCGCGGCCAGTGAAGTACTCCGACAAGTGCACACGATCATAGGCGCGCATCGGCTCTTCGCTGAACACATGCAGCCGGTAATGCTCCAGCGCACCGCGCTCGATCAACTGCGCCACACAGTGGTGGCCGACCATGCCATTGCCGACGACGATCAGGGTTTTGAGGCTGTTCATAGTTAGCTCCCGACGAAGCTCATCACGGTTTTAAAAAAGCAAAAAAAAACGCCTGAAACCTTGCGGTTCCAGGCGTCTTTGCCTGTTCTTATGCGGTCTTGCCGCTTATGCCCTAGACCGGTGTTGGCCTGTCGATCGTCGTTGACCGAGGTGGGATGGTTGGGGAGCTTGCAGGCGGCGTGCCAAGGGGGCAAAAGCCCACGCCATCGGCTATCCGGGACATTCACTGACGTCAAATCTGTCATTTCACGCCTCCAACTGGTGCAACACGCCACATAAACGAGCACGACCAATGTAGGAGCGAGCTTGCTCGCGAAGAACGTAGGGCAACGCGTTACATCTGAATGCCCGCGTTATCGTTGGCGATCTTCGCGAGCAAGCTCGCTCCTACAAAGGTGTCGCAAAACTGGCACGTGACTTGCGAGCAATGCAGTTATCAAGCAGTCAACGCAGACTGCACTCTCACGACAAAGGCGCCGTGCGACCCCGTTCTAAACGGAGGGTCGCAAGGCGCTTTTTTTTGTTTAAAGGATGACGGATGACAAGCCAAAGCGTACGCAGCGTGTGTCCTTATTGTGGTGTGGGCTGCGGCATCGTCATGCAGGTCGAACACAATAAAGTGGTCAAGGTGATCGGCGACAAGGCCCACCCCACCAACTTCGGCCGACTGTGCACCAAGGGCACCACCTGCGGGCAGGCCATTGCTGAATCCGGTCGCATGAGCAGCGCCTATGTACGAAAAGCACGCGACCACGATCCGGTGCGCATCGCCATGGACAGCGCCGTCAGCGAGACCGCCGCACGCTTGCGGCAGATCCTCGACACCCACGGGCCGCAGGCGTTGGCCTTCTATGTATCAGGGCAGATGTCACTGGAGGCCCAGTACCTGGCCAACAAACTCGCCAAGGGTTTTATCCGCACGCCCCATATCGAATCCAACTCGCGCCTGTGCATGGCCAGCGCCGGCAGCGGCTACAAGTTGTCGCTGGGCTCAGACGGGCCGCCTGGCTCTTACGAGGATTTCGACCGCGCCAACCTGTTCTTCGTGATCGGCGCAAACATGGCCGACTGTCACCCGATTTTGTTCCTGCGCATGATGGACCGGGTCAAGGCTGGGGCGAAGCTGATCGTGGTCGACCCACGCCGCAGCGCCACGGCCGACAAGGCCGACCTGTTCCTGCCCATCAAGCCCGGTACTGACCTGGCCCTGCTCAACGGCCTGCTGCACCTGCTGGTGAAAAACGGCCACACGGACCCGGCCTTTATCGCCGCGTTCACCGAAGGTTGGGAGGCCATGCCCGGCTTCCTTGAAGATTACCCGCCGCACACCGTCGCCGAATTGACCGGCCTGGCCGAAGCTGACATCCGCCAAGCGGCCGACTGGATCGGCCAAGCCGCTGAGTGGATGAGCTGCTGGACCATGGGCCTCAACCAGAGCACCCACGGCACCTGGAACACCAACGCGCTGTGCAACCTGCACCTGGCCACCGGCGCGATCTGCCGCCCCGGCAGCGGGCCCTTCTCCCTCACCGGTCAACCGAATGCCATGGGCGGTCGCGAGATGGGTTACATGGGCCCAGGCCTGCCGGGGCAGCGCTCGGTATTGGTGGATGCCGACCGCGCGTTTATCGAAGACCTGTGGCAACTCCCTCCTGATAGTCTGCCGCGTGAGGCGGGCGATGGCACCGTGGCGATGTTCGAGCAGATGGCTGCCGGGCAGATCAAAGCCTGTTGGATCATCTGCACCAACCCGGTGGCCAGCGTGCCCAACCGTCGCACCGTCATCGAAGGCCTGCAGGCCGCCGAGCTGGTGATCACCCAGGACGCGTTCCTCGACACCGAGACCAACCGCTACGCCGACATCCTGTTACCCGGCGCCCTGTGGGCCGAGGCCGAAGGGGTGATGATCAACTCAGAGCGCAACCTGACCCTCATGCAAAAGGCGGTAGACGCGCCCGGTGATACGTTGCCGGACTGGGAAATCATCGCCCGGATCGCCTGTGAAATGGGCTTTGCCGAGGCCTTCACCTACACCAGCGCTGCCCAGGTGTTCGAAGAGATCAAGCGCGCCTGCAATCCCAAGACCGGCTACGACATTCGCGGCGCGAGCCATGCACGCCTGCGCGAGAAACCCCTGCAGTGGCCCTGCACATCCAGCGACGCACCGGACCGCAACCCGATCCGCTACCTGAATGAAGGAACACTCAAATTCCCGACTGAATCCGGCAAAGGGCAGTTCCTCCCCCGCCCACATTTGCCACCGGCAGAAATGCCCGATGCGGCCTTCCCCTTCGTGCTTAACACCGGTCGCCTGCAACACCAATGGCACACCCTGACCAAGACCGGCAAAGTCGCCACGCTGAACAAACTCAACCCCGGCCCGTTCGTCGAACTGCACCCCGAGGACGCGACCAATCTGGGCATTAAGGACAAAGACGCTGTAGAAATCCGCTCCCAACGCGGCCGCGCCGTGCTGCCCGCCGTGGTCACCGACCGCGTGCGCCCCGGCAACTGTTTTGCGCCGTTCCACTGGAACGATGTGTTCGGCGAGCACCTGGCGATCAACGCCGTGACCAACGATGCCGTGGACCCGATTTCCTTGCAGCCCGAGTTCAAATTTTGCGCGGTTGCCTTGGCCCGTATCGAATTGATCGACCATCGGTTTGTGGATCTACAGCCCCCCGAACCAGTGATCAGTGATGGCCCCGCCCCAACCGTCACCGTGCTGTGGGCCTCGCAGACCGGCAATGCTGAAGCCCTGGCCGAGGGTTTTACCAAGCGCTTGCGCGATGCTGGCATTGCCGTGGAGTCGAGCGCGATGGCGGACTTCCCCATCACCAAGCTGCACAGTCGAAAAACCCTGGCCCTGATCAGCAGCACCTTCGGCGACGGCGACCCGCCGGACAATGGCGAAAGCTTCTGGCGCAGCCTCAGCCATGCCGATACGTGCCTTGAGTCGGTGAACTACGCGGTGCTGGCGCTGGGCGACCCCAATTACGACCGGTTCTGCCAACACGGCAAACAGCTTGATCAACGTCTGTTGGAGTTGGGTGCCACGCGTCTGCTGGAGCGCGTCGATTGCGACACCGAGTTTGAAGAGCGCGCCGATGCCTGGCTCACGCAGCTGCAACAAACCCTTGACCCGACAAAGCCCCTTGCGCCCATCAAGCCGCCAGGCAAAACCAAACTGCAAGGCTGTGCACTGATGCTCAACCGCCGACTCAACCCCCACAGCGCCTACAAGGATACGCGTCAGTTCGCCCTGGGCCTGGCCGGCTCCGAGCTGACCTATGAAGCTGGTGACGCCTTGGGGGTGATGCCGCGCAACTGCCCGGAACTGGTCAGCGAACTGCTCGACCTTACCCGCCTGGGCGGTGCAACCTGCGTCAACATCGACACCTTTGGTGATGTACCGCTGCAACAGGCGCTGACCCAGCATTTCGAAATCGCACGACCCAGCCATGACACCCTGATGTTGATCGCCGAGCGCAGCCGCAATCGCGACCTCAAACACTTGCTCGAACCTGAACGCAAAGCCGACCTGAAAGGTTGGCTCTGGGGCCGCCAACTGGCGGACGTGCTGCAGCAATACCCCATCGATTGCTCGGCGCAAGAATTGCTCGGCACCCTCAAACGTCTGCAACCGCGGCTGTATTCGATTGCATCCAGTGCCAAGGCCCATCCGAACGAAGTGCACCTCACTGTGGCCGCCGTGCGCTACGGCAAGCGCAAGGGCGTGTCCTCGACCTTTCTCGCCGACCGCGCCGGCGACAGCGAAGTGCCGCTGTTCGTGCAGCCATCCAAACACTTCCGCACGCCCACCGACAGCAACGTGCCGATGATCATGATCGGCCCCGGCACCGGTATCGCGCCGTTCCGAGGCTTCTTGCAGGAACGCCGCGCCCTGGGCCATCAGGGCCGTAACTGGTTGTTCTTCGGCGAACAACATGCCCGCACGGACTTTTACTACCAAGACGAACTGCAAGGCATGCAGAACGACGGCTTGCTGACGCACTTGAGCCTGGCGTTTTCCCGCGATCAAACACAGAAAATCTATGTGCAGGACCGTATTCGCGAACAGGGTGCTGAGTTGTGGCGTTGGTTGCAGGATGGAGCGCAGCTCTATATCTGCGGCGATGCGAGCCGCATGGCCAAAGATGTCGACCAGGCCCTGCGTGACGTCGCGCAAAGCCACGGCGGGCTTGGGGTTGAGGGTGCCGAAACGTATTGGCGCCAGCTGAGCGAGCAAAAGCGTTATCTACGTGATGTGTACTGATTGGATACAGAACAATCACCCATTTGTATTGTGTACAAAAAACCCTAAAGATTTATCGACGCCAGGCCGAAACAGCAGTGATAGCAGATCGCCAAACCTCCGGCGATCTGGCCGCCCTCTAGCTGATGGTCGTCTCGATGAAAATAAAAAATAAGCTTGTACTGGCGTTTGTCTCTGTCGCGTTTATCCCGGTAAGCCTGGTGGCGGTAATCTCCGTCATGAATACACGCACCCAGGCGGTGGATCAGTTCATCGACGGCAGTACGCGGGAGATTCGCCAAATTGACGGTAATATTCGCCAGTTTTTTGATGGCACCTTGCAGAACGTCGATCAACTGGCAGCTGATCCTGTATACACTTCGATTGACACCCTCAAGGATTACCAGCCTGCCAATGCGGCCAGCCAACCGATGCCGGCGCAAGCGCAACAGGTCATTGAGCACTTCTCACGTTACGGCGCGACCCATCCTGCCGCCGCGATCCTGTCCATCGGCCTTGAAGACGGCACCTACGCCAAATGGCCGGATGATCCACAACTGTCCAAGTACGACCCGCGCACCCGCCCTTGGTACAAGGCGGCGATGGCCAGCCCGGGCAAGACCGTGCGCACCCCGGCGTACTACTACGACAAAGACGACGTAGCCCTGGTGGGCACCGCCCGGGCACTGCTGGATAACACCGGCAAGGCCAAAGGCGTGTTCGTGGTCAGCGTGTCGCTTAAAAACCTCACCGAACTGCTCAAGAGCATCAAGTTGGGGGAAAGCGGCTATGTGATGCTTATCGAGGACGGGGTGGTGCTGGTCGACCCGCGTGACGCCGGCCATAACTTCAAGCCCCTCAAAGACCTGGGCGAGCCTTACGCGCATCTGGCAAACACTGCCCAAGGCTCCACAGAAGTGGTGATCAACGGCGTGCGCTACATGGCCAATATCTGGACCTCCCCCGGCCTGGGCTGGCGCTATGCGGGGCTGATCGAATACAACGAAGTGATGGCCGAAGCCACACGCATGACCTACCTGACCAGCGCCATTGTCGCGGTGCTGGTATTGATCTTCGGGCTGGTCGCAGCGGCGTTTTCCAAAGTGATCGTCAAGCCTATCGGACAGGTCAGCACCGGTTTGCAATCGATCGCTCAGGGTGAAGGCGACCTGCGCCATGAGCTGCAGGTGCAAGGCAAGGATGAAACCGCCGAGCTGGCCGGTTGGTTCAACAAGTTCCTCGCGGCGATCCGCCAACTGATCCAGCATATTGGCGCAGCGTCGACCAACTTGCAGAACGCGTCGAAGGTCAACAGCGAAGTGGCGCATAACATGAACGAAGCTGCCGGGCGTCAGCGTGAGGCGGTGGAGCTGGTGTCTACTGCGTTCAACGAGATGGTCGCCACTGCCAACGAGGTTGCACGCTCCTGCAGCGGCGCGGCGGAATCCGCCGAGAACGGCCACCGCCGTGTGGCGGAAGGCAAGCAGCAGATCGAAGTCACCACCGATAACGTCAACCGTCTGGGCCGCCGCCTGACGGAGTCGTCCCAGGCCATGGTCGAGCTCGAAGCCGGTAGCCGTAGCATCAACCAGATCCTTGGCACTATTCGCGCCATTGCCGAGCAGACCAACCTATTGGCCCTGAACGCCGCCATTGAAGCCGCTCGCGCCGGGGATCAAGGCCGTGGCTTTGCGGTGGTCGCCGATGAAGTGCGCGCCCTGGCCAAGCGTACTTCCGACTCCACCGGCGAAATCGAACAGCTGCTCGGCACCCTGGAAAACAAGACCCAGGAAGTCACCCAGAAAATGGGCAGTTGCCTGGACCTGTCGCGGGCCAGCGTGTCGTCCATCGAAAGCGCACGGGACAGCTTTGAAGGCATCCAATTGTCGGTGAACGAGATTCGCGACCAGAACCTGCAGATCTCCGCCGCCGCCGAGGAACAACACAGCGTGGCCGAAGAGATCAACCGGCATATCCAGCAGATCTACGACGAGGCGCGGCTGGTGGAAAGCCTGGCCAACTCGGCCCAGGATGATTCGGGGCGGTTGTCGAACCTGTCGGATGAGCTGAATGGGCTGGTGGGGCGGTTCAAGTCCTGATCTAACCTGACCGCTTGAAATGCGGTCATAGGTGGGAGGGGGCTTGCCCCCGATTGCAGAATGTCAGGCGCTAGATGAATTTGGATAGAAGTGAAGATAACTATGCTGCGAAGACGGTTTACCAAGCCCGCCTTCTTCTAAGGCGAGCGCCGCTTCAGATGCTCATAAAACGCCAGCGCGGCGACGTTCTTGTCCTTGGCTTCGAGCATGATGTCAAAGCGATCGAAAAACTGCAGCGCGTAATCGTTAGTCCAGCGGTTCCACATCTGCGCGCTGTGGGCGTATAGGTCGCGCTTGGAGATCACCTGCAACAGGGGCTCCATTTCTAGCTTGTGCTCGGCGTCGAACCCCAGCTCCTGCAAGACTTCCTGCGGCTGGGAGTAGTGCATGGTCGGTCGTACGCCGCGCCAGCTGTCAATCACGCGGGCGACCCGTTCCGAATGGGGGTCGATGTAGTCGTTTTCGTTGATCCAGCAGTGATGGATATCCAGCACGACCGGCGCCAGGTCGGCAACTTGCAGGCAGTGGTCCAGGCCGTAGGTCTTTTCGTCGTTCTCGAAGGTGATGCAATTGCGCGCCACTTCCGACAGCCGCGCCCACACCGCACGCGTGCCCTCCACTCCCAGGCGCCCGGCGATGTGCACGTTGCATTTGAGATCCTGGAATTGTCGACCGTAGCCCATCATGCGGATCATATCGGCGTGGTATTCGAATTCCGCCAGGCTGTTTTCCACCACGCCGGGGTTTTCCGAGCCCAGCACACAATACTGGCCAGGATGAAAGGACAGGCGGATATCTGAGGCCCGCGCCAACTCGCCGATGGCGGCGAAACCATCTTCCAACTGCCGAACGATATCCGGGTCTTTGTAGACGGCCGCTACCTTGGGATGGCTGTAGAACGGCAGCAGGTCGCTACTCAGGCGCAACATCCGCAAGGTGGCCGGCAGCGTGGCGACATACGTCAGCAGGCGCAACTGCGCCGCGAGGTTATGGGTGACCACCTCGACCAACTTGGCGCGGGCTACTTGCGGCGTGACCCCGTCCATCCAGCGCAAGGTAGTGGTACGCGGGTTGAATGGGCCTTCGATCAACTTCAGCGCACTGGCCGAGAGCAGGCGTTCGGGATGCTTGTATTGGCACGCGAAGCCGATGCGAGGGTGAGTCATGGGAGCGCCTGGCGGGAGAAAGTTGCGGGATGATACGGCGTTAGTCACGGTGCCTCCCAGCGGGTTCATAATATTTCGTCACGAAATACCCTGAACTATCTGACGAACGCAGGGCTCCTTTGCAATGCGTTGCCCCATCCCTGGGGCGTTGTACTACAAGGAGCCGCCGCCCTCATGACTACCCTTCCCCTCTATCGAACCGGCCCAGGGCCGCTGCATGCGACCTTGCTCGCCGGCACCGTGCCGCTGTTTCTCGGTGCCTTGCTCAGCGACATTGCCTACACCCAGACCTACCAGATTCAGTGGGCGAACTTCGCGTCCTGGCTGATCGCCGGGGGGCTGGTGTTCGGTGGGTTCGCGTTTTTGTTCGCGCTGATCAATCTATTCCGCACCGGGCTCAGGGCCGGCCGGCCCGCACGCTATGTGCTGCTGCTGTTGGCCGCCTGGGTATTGGGCCTGGTCAACGCGTTCCAGCATGCCAAAGACGCCTACGCCTCCATGCCTACCGGCCTGGTGCTGTCGGCCATCGTGTTGGTGTTGACGCTGGCAGCCACCTGGACCGGCCTGCGTAGCGCAGGTGCCAAATGAAGAGGTGCCAAATGAAAACGTCTTACGCATTGAGTCTGTTAAGCGCGGCACTGCTGCTGACCGCCTGCGGTGGCGAGGGTGACAAGACCCAGGCCCGCGGCCCCGACCCCAAGCTGCCGGCGCAACAAAGCAGCCTGCTGCCGAGCATGAAAATCGCCGAACCTGCGCCTTGGGGCGCGCAGAAACCCACCGTGCCGGAAGGCTACAGCGTGACCGCCATCGCCACCGACCTAGCCATCCCACGCCAGACCCTGGTGCTGCCCAACGGCGATATCCTGATCGCTGAAGGCCGAGGCGGCAGTGCGGCCAAGCTCAAACCCAAGGATGTGATTGCCAGCCTGATCAAGGCTGAGGGCAACACCAAGGTCAAGGGCGGCAACCGCCTGACCCTGTTGCGCGATGCCGACGGCGACGGCACTTACGAAATGAAGACGGTGTTTGCCGACAACCTCAACGCGCCTTACGGCCTGGCCTTCGCTAACAACAAGCTGTACGTGGCCAACCAGGACGCCCTGGTGAGTTTCGACTACGCCGACGGCCAGACCAAGGCCGCTGGCCCGCCGACCAAAGTCACCGACTTGCCGGCGCAGATCAACCACCACTGGACCAAATCCCTGGCCGTGAGTGCCGATGGCAGCCAGCTGTATGTCGGGATCGGCTCCAACAGCAATGTCACTGAACGCGGCATGGAAGTGGAGATCGACCGCGCCATGGTCTGGCAAATCGATGCGGCCACCGGTGCCCACAAGCCTTACGCCACCGGGTTGCGTAACCCGACCGCGCTGACTATCCAACCCGACTCCGGGCAACTGTGGACGGTGGTCAACGAGCGTGACGAACTGGGCCCCGACCTGGTGCCGGACTACCTCACCTCAGTACGTGAAGGCGCGTTCTACGGCTGGCCTTACAGTTATTGGGGCCAGAATGTCGACCCACGCGCCCAACCGCAAAACCCCGCCAAGGTCGCCGCTGCGATCAAGCCGGATTACAGCCTGGGCTCGCACGTGGCAGCGTTGGGGGTAGATTTTTCGATCCCACAGATGGGTGAGCGATTTGCCGATGGCGTGTTTGTAGGCGAACACGGCAGTTGGAACCGCGACAACCCGGTGGGCTACAAGGTGATCTTCGTGCCGTTCAGCAATGGCAAGCCGTCCGGTGAGCCTATCGACTTCGCCACAGGGTTTCGCGGCGATGATGGCAAGACCCGTGGGCGCCCGGTGGGTGTGACGGTGGACCCTAAAGGTGCGCTGATTATTGCGGACGATCTGGCCAATACGATTTGGCGGGTGACGCGCAACCAGTAACGCTGCGCTGGAGGTTTAACACAATCCAAATGTGGGAGGGGGCTTGCCCCCGATGGCGGTGTGTCAGTTTCAGATATGTAAACTGACACTCCCCCATCGGGGGCAAGCCCCCTCCCACATTGGGTCCTGCATACATCAGCTATCCGCTCAGTAGCCACCCAGATAGTGTTTACAAATCCGTGATTTCCTTGTGACGCGGCACCAGCGTCTTCATCACGCTCCACGCCACCAGATACGCCAGCGCACAGATCGCAAACATGATCATGTACCCAGTGTGGATGTCGTTGACGGACTTGTAATAGTCAAACACCCAACCACCAATCTTGGTCATCACCACACCGCCCAGGCCTCCAGCCATGCCGCCGATACCCACCACGGACGCCACGGTTTTTTGCGGAAACATATCCGACACTGTCGTAAAGATATTGCACGACCACGCCTGGTGCGCCGAGGCCCCCACACCGATCAGCAATACCGGCACCCAGAAGCTGATGTAGCCCAACGGTTGCGCCAGCAATACCACCAGCGGGAACAGCGCAATCACCAACATGGCCTTCATGCGCCCGTCATACGCGGCATCACCACGCGCCATGAAGTAGCTGGGGAACCAGCCGCCCCCGATACTGCCGACCATGGTCATGCTGTACAGCACCGCCAAGGGCATGACGATATCGGCGCCTTTCATGCCGTACTGCGCTGACAGGTAAGTGGGCAGCCAGAACAGGAAGAACCACCACACGCCGTCAGTCATGAACTTGCCAAAGGCAAAGGCCCAGGTCTGTCGGTAGGTGAGCAGCTTGAACCACGAGACTTTCTTCTGCACCGCACCGGCAGGCGTCGGGGTAAACGGTTGCACGGTGGAATCGCTGCGGATATAGGCCAGCTCTTCAGCGGACAGGCGCTTCTGCTGGTCGGGCTTTTCGTAAATGGCCGCCCACACCGCGACCCACACGAAGCCGAGCATACCGATCACCATAAAGGCGGCTTCCCAGCCCCACATACCTGCAATCAACGGCACGCAGATCGGCGCCAGGATCGCACCGACGTTGGCGCCGGAGTTGAAAATGCCGGTGGCCAGGGAGCGTTCTTTCTTGGGAAAGTATTCGGCCGTGGCCTTGATCGCAATCGGAAAGTTACCCGCCTCGCCAATCGCCAGCACCGCACGCGACAACATAAAGCCGGCAATCGACACCGGAATCACCGCCAGGCCCACGGCCGTACTGATCGCGGCGATCCCCTCGCCCATCTGCACCGAGAACGCATGCATGATCGCGCCGGTGGACCAAATGCCAATCGCAACCACGTAGGCCGCCTTGGTGCCGATCTTGTCGACGAAGCGCCCGGCAAACAGCATGGAGATGGCATAGACAAACTGGAACACCGCCGCGATGTTGGCGTAATCGGAGTTGCTCCAGCCAAACTGGGTGGACAATTGCGGTGCCAGCAGGCTCAGCACCTGGCGATCGAGATAATTGACGGTGGTGGCGAAGAACAGCATCGCGCAGATGGTCCAACGATAGTTGCCTACCGCCTGGCCAACGCGATGGGCGTTGATGGGCTCGTTGAGGTTCATGGCATCACTTTTTATTTTTGTTAGGTAGGACATATGTAACGTCATATGTCGTCGTACAACTGTGGCTTTTATATCGATCGGACGAAAGCGTGTCAATCTGAAATATCAGCGTTTGCTGGCATGTACTCAACACAGTTGTAGGACGACAACGGGTAAACATTGAAAATGTTGCCGTCCGCCGGAAAAAATCGAAATTAATGGTGAATTATTTCGTGTCGGCTTGTATCTGAACTGACAGAGCGGTGCCATCGCGGCGATGGCACCTCCCCTGTTCAGCTTTAGAGTAGTTCCCATGAAATCTCGCAAGAAACGCGTCAACCCCATCGGAATCAATGACATCACCATTGTCGACGACGCCAAGATGCGCAAGGCGATCACCGCCGCCGCACTGGGCAATGCCATGGAATGGTTCGACTTTGGTGTCTATGGGTTTGTGGCCTATGTACTGGGCAAGGTGTTCTTCCCCGACGCCTCCCCAAGCGTACAAATGATTGCCGCGCTGGCGACCTTCTCGGTGCCCTTCCTGATTCGCCCTCTGGGCGGCCTGTTCTTCGGCGCATTGGGCGATAAATACGGGCGACAAAAAGTACTCGCCGCCACCATCGTGATCATGTCCCTGAGCACGTTTGCCATCGGCCTGATTCCCGGCTACGCCTCGATTGGCATCTGGGCGCCGATCCTGTTGCTGCTGTGCAAAATGGCCCAAGGCTTCTCGGTAGGCGGTGAATACACCGGCGCCTCGATCTTTGTTGCCGAATACGCACCCGACCGCAAGCGTGGGTTCCTCGGCAGCTGGCTGGACTTTGGCTCCATCGCAGGTTTTGTACTCGGTGCCGGCGTAGTGGTGCTGATCTCCAGCGTGTTGGGCGAAGAGCAATTTGAAGCCTGGGGCTGGCGCCTGCCGTTCTTCCTCGCCCTACCCCTGGGCATCATTGGCCTCTATTTGCGTCATGCGCTGGAAGAAACCCCTGCGTTCCAACAGCATGTAGAAAAACTCGAACAAGGCGACCGTGAAGGCTTGAGCCACGGCCCTAAAGTATCGTTCAAGGAAATCGCCACCAAACACTGGCGCAGCCTGTTGACCTGCATCGGTATCGTCGCGGCCACCAACGTCACGTACTACATGCTGCTGACGTACATGCCGAGTTACCTGTCCCACAACCTGCATTACAAAGAAAACAGCGGCGTGCTGATCATCATCGCGATCATGGTCGGTATGTTGTTTGTGCAGCCGTTTATTGGTTTTGTCAGTGACAAGATCGGCCGCAAGCCGTTCATCATCGCCGGCAGCATCGGCCTGCTGGTGCTGTCGATCCCGGCGTTCATGCTGATCACCAGCGGCAAGATCGGCCTGATCTTCGCAGGCTTGCTGATCCTCGCCGTGGTGCTGAACTTCTTTATCGGCGTGATGGCCTCGACCCTGCCGGCGATGTTCCCCACCCACCTGCGCTACAGCGCGTTGGCAAGTGCGTTCAACGTTTCGGTATTGATCGCCGGCGTGACGCCGACCGCCGTGGCCTGGTTGGTGGAAAGCACCAATGACTTGTATATGCCCGCTTATTACCTGATGGTGTTTGCTGTAGTCGGCCTGATTACCGGCCTGACCATGAAGGAAACCGCCAACAAACCCTTGCGCGGTGCAGCGCCAGCAGCTTCGGATATGGAAGAAGCCAAGGAGTTGCTGCAGGAGCATCACGACAATATCGAGCAGAAAATCGAAGACATCGATGCCGAGATTGCCGAATTGGAAGCCAAGCGCAAGAATCTGGTGCAGCAGCATCCGCGCATCAATTAGTGCCTGATACGGCGTGGCGCTCCCGACCGCCACGCCTTTGGAGTGATAAACATGGTTCCAAGCGTCACCGCAGCACAATCCCTACTCAGCCCCGATGAACGCGCTGCCATTGCCGAGATTGAAGCCACTACCAGCATCCTGCACCTCGTCACTCGCCTGACCGATATGCGCTTTGCCGGTATTGCCAAGTTCGCGGACCAGGAATGGGTGGTATGTTCGACCTACGACCCGCTGGAAATGGGCATCAACGCCGGCGACGTGCTGGATCTGGAAACCACCCTGTGCAGCGAGTTCTGCATCAACCCCCAGGCTTTGTTCATCCCCGAGATCAGCAAGAACGGCCGCTTTGCCACCCGGCCAGTGGTCAAGCAATTCGACATTGAAAGCTACGCCGGCGCGCCGATCTTCCTGCCCGATGGCCGCCTATACGGTGCCTTGTGTGCACTGGACTCCCGGGCAACCTTGTTTGATGATCCCAACCTGCCTGAAACCCTGAGCCTGTTTGCACGGCTGATCGGTTGCATCTTTTTTGCCAACCTCACCGCCCGTGACCACCCGCTGAACCTCGGCTAACGCACTGCCGTTAGTCAGTTCGAAGGCTCGGCGCATTCATCCTTGCGCCGACGCTGCCGATACAAAGGCATATTCTCTTGCAGCTTCAGCCCTGCGGAACCCCATGCCGAATACCCCTGCTCCAATCGTGTGCCCCCATTCCAACCGCACCAGCCTGTCGCTGGCGCGCGCGTCGCTGTTCAAATTCGTCGCCTTGCTGGCGGGCGTGTTTGTGCTCACCAGTTATTCGCTGGTGTACCTGGCCAACGATCTGGACCACACCGAAGATGTCGAGAGCGCGTTCTACACGCAAAAAGCCGTGCAATCCTTGGAAAAATCCCTGCGCCTGACAGTCAAGGACTACGCGTTCTGGAGCGATGCCTATCGGCACTTGCACCTCAAGGTCGATCAGGATTGGGCGTTCGTGCGGCAAAATGTCGGGCCCACGCTGTATGAGGATTTCGGCTTTCAGGGCCTGTTCGTGGTGGACTCGCTCAACCGCACCGTTTATTCAGTCATCGAGGGCGAACTCAAATCGGTGCAACTGAGCACCTGGCTCGGCCAGCCCATCGACACCATCCTCGAGCGTGCGCGCGCGGGCGCGGCCACTGAAAACCCTGTCACGCAATTCATTAAGGTCAACGGCAGCCCAGCGCTGGTCGCTGCGGCGGCTATTACGCCAGGCACCGACCCCACCGTCACCTCTGACAACCGCCCTGACTCAGTGCTGCTCTTTATCGACATCCTGGACAACGCCAAGCTGACCGCGATCGGCAACGAATTCGGCCTGGACAACCTGCACATCGATACCCCGGGAGAGCCCGACAATCATCGAGTCGTGCCATTGGGCGACGATGGCGCCGCCGGCCACCTGCACTGGCAGCCAGAACAACCGGGGCTGCGCCTGCTGAGCCTGGGCTTGCCGATGATTGGCCTGACGGCACTGCTGGTGGCGCTGATGACATGGGTGATTCTGCGTCGTACCACGGCCAGCGCCGCCGCGCTGGACAGCAGCTACGCGTCGCTTCACGCCAGCCAATGCGCCTTGGCCACCAGTGAGGCACGCTTTCGCGATGTGGTCGAAGCCAGTTCGGACTGGGTCTGGGAGATCAATGATGCGGGGCGCTTCACCTACTTGTCCGAACGCTTTGAAAACGTCACCGGGCTCGCCAGGCAAACCTGGATCGGCGCCGAAATTGACGCGCTGCTGCACACCGAAACCGGCTTATTGTCGGACTGGCTCGCCACCCCCAGCCGTCGTCCAGACCTGAGCGTACTGTGCCGCTACGTCGATGCCGGCGCACATGAGCGCATCACGCGGCTCTCGGCGCGAGCCATGCCGGACAGCGGTTTTCGCGGCACCGCCACCGATGTCACCGAAGAAGTCGAAGCACGCCGGCGCATCGAGTTTTTGTCCCGGCATGACGCGCTGACGGGTTTGCCCAACCGCACGCGCCTGAAGGAATTTCTCGACGGCAGGCTCAAGGCCGCGCCCACCGCTGCCCACCCGCTGGTCATGCTCAGCCTGGACTTGGACCGCTTTAAGCCGGTGAACGACTTGCTCGGCCACGCCGCTGGCGACCGGGTACTGCATGAGGTGTCGAGCCGCCTGTCGTCCTGTGTGCGCCATGGCGACCTGGTCGCTCGGGTCGGCGGCGATGAGTTCGTGTTGATCCTGACCGACGTAGCTTCCCAGGCCGAAGTCGAAACCCTGTGCCGTCGCGTGATCGATTCGATTGAGTCGGCGATCACCATTGACGACCAGGAAGTATTCGTCAGCGCCAGCATCGGCATCGCCATGGCCCCCACCGATGCCAGTGAAGCGCCGGAACTGCTGCGTTACGCCGATATTGCGCTGTACGAAGCCAAAGCCGCCGGGCGTAATACCTGGCGCTTTTATGCCATCGACATGAACGCCCGCATCATCGAACGCCGCAGCCTGGAGAGCGACTTGCGCTACGGGATCAAACACGGCGAACTGCGCCTGCACTTTCAACCGCGCTACCGCATTGCCGATGGGCAAATGGTCGGCGCTGAAGCCCTGGTGCGTTGGCACCATCCCAAGCGCGGCTTGATTGCGCCGGACACGTTCATCCCGATTGCCGAAGAGTCGGGGCTGATTCTGGCATTGAGTGACTGGGTGCTTAGCACCGCCTGCGCGTGTGCGGCCAGCTGGCCCGGCAACCTGTTTGTGTCGGTGAACCTGTCATCCACTGAGTTCAAGCGCGGCAACTTAGTAGAGCGCGTCAGCCAGACGTTGACAACATCGGGCATCGCCCCCAATCGCGTTGAACTGGAGATCACCGAGAGCGTCATGCTCGAAGATGCCGACAGCGCCCTTGAGATCATGCAGACGCTCAAGGCGCTCGGCGTGCGCATTGCCATGGACGATTTCGGCACTGGTTATTCGTCCCTCAGCTACCTGCGCTCATTTCCCTTTGACGGCTTGAAGATCGACCGCAGCTTTTTGAGCCGACTGGTCGAAAACGACGACGACATCGCGATCATTCAGGCGATTGTTGGGTTGGGCCGTGCCTTGGCCCTTACCGTCACCGCCGAAGGCATCGAAACCGCCGAGCACTTGACGCTGCTCAAGACCGTGGCCTGCGATGAGGGCCAGGGGTTTTTCCTCAGCCGGCCGCTGGACCTTGCCAGCTTCAATGCCCTGCTAGAAAGCGAGCAAGATTCACTCGCCCGCCTCAGTTGAAAAACTGACTCGGCGTCTTGCCAAACTGCTTCTTGAACATACTAGTAAAGGCGCTGGGGCTTTCATAGCCCAGCTCCAACGCCACGTCGATGATCTTCTCCCCCACCGCAATGCGCTCCAATGCCAACAGCAAGCGCGCCTGTTGGCGCCATTGGCCGAACGTCATGCCGGTTTCCTTGCGGAACAGGCGCTGGATGGTTTTCTGGTCCAGCGCCAGGCGCTCGCTCCAATCGGCCACGGTGGACGCATCCCCTGGCTCGTGTTGTAACGCCTGACAGATGCGGTTGACGCGCGGGTCGGCAGGTTGCGGCAGCGACAGCGGCAACGCCGGCAGCATCGCCAGTTCGTCGAGGATCAGGTGCATGATCCGCGCATCACGCGAATCCTCGGCATACGGTGGCTTCAAGCTCACCGACGCCTTGATCAACTCACTCAGCAAGGGCGAGATGCTGACGGTTTTAGGCTCGCTGGGCATGTTCGGGAAGCGATCCGGGCGCACAAACACGCTACGCATCTTCAGGGTGCCGACACACCGCAGCGAGTGCACCTGCCCACTGGGCATCCAGATGCCGCGATTGGGGGGCACTGTCCATTGGTTGAGCGCCGAGTACACCACCATCACGCCTTCGATGGCGTAGAGCAGTTGATGCTTCTCGTGGCTGTGGTCGGGGATCACCCAGTTTTCAGGATAATCCGTGGCCGAACTGATCACTGCCCAGTCGCCCTCGTTGATCTCCTGCAGAAATTTATCCAGTGATTTGATGATTTCGCCCTTTTTGCGATGATTGCTGCCCGAATTTCGCGAGACAGGCATTTGCTGCAAATCTAGCATGAACGCCGAATCATTTTGAAATAGGTGGCGGGCTCAAGTACTCGCCATCTTTGTTTGCTGCCTTGTATGGAATGCCTGCATGTCGACCCTCACCGCGTCACCCGCTGCTGCAACCAGTACGCCCCAGACAAGCCCCTTGGTCATGCGCGTCCTCGGCGCCTGCGCCCTGGCACATTTGATCAACGACCTGATCCAGGCCGTGCTGCCGTCGATCTACCCGATGCTCAAGGCTAACTACGGTCTGAGTTTTGCCCAGGTGGGCCTTATTACCCTGACGTTCCAACTGACCGCATCGCTGCTACAACCGTGGATCGGCTACCACACCGACCGTCATCCCAAGCCGTGGCTGCTGCCAGCGGGCATGGTGTGCACCTTGATCGGCATATTGATGTTGGCGTTTGTCGGCAGCTTCCCGATGATCCTGTTGGCAGCCGGTTTGGTGGGCGTGGGCTCCTCGACCTTCCACCCGGAAACCTCCCGCGTGGCGCGCCTGGCCTCCGGTGGTCGCTTTGGCCTGGCGCAATCGACCTTTCAGGTTGGCGGCAACACCGGCAGCGCCTTCGGCCCGTTACTCGCGGCGGCGATCATCATTCCCTACGGCCAGGGCCATATCGCGTGGTTCGGCCTGTTTGCGGTGTTCGCGATCATGGTGCTCTACGGCCTGAGCCGCTGGTACCGCAACCACCTCAACCTGTTCAAGCTCAAGCAAGGCAGCAAGGCGACCCACGGTTTGTCCAAAGGCCGCGTGACCTTTGCCCTGGTGGTGTTGGCGGTATTGGTGTTTTCCAAGTACTTCTACATGACCAGCCTGACCAGCTATTTCACCTTTTACCTGATTGAAAAATTCCACCTCTCGGTGGCCAGTTCGCAGATGTACCTGTTCCTGTTCCTTGGCGCTGTGGCCGTCGGCACCTTCGCGGGTGGCCCGATTGGCGACAGGATCGGGCGCAAGAAGGTCATCTGGTTCTCCATACTCGGTGCTGCGCCCTTCACCCTGGCCCTGCCCTACGTCGACCTGTTCTGGACCGCGGTGTTGAGCGTGCTGATCGGTTTTATCCTGTCGTCGGCGTTCTCGGCCATTGTGGTATTTGCCCAGGAGCTGGTGCCGGGCAATGTGGGCATGATCGCCGGGATTTTCTTCGGCCTGATGTTCGGCTTTGGCGGGATTGGCGCGGCGTTGCTGGGTTTGCTCGCCGATAATCACGGCATTGAGTACGTGTACCAGCTGTGTTCGTTCTTGCCGTTGGTGGGCATCCTGACGATATTGCTGCCGTCGACCAAGGGCGTCTGACTGCACTCCCCCGATGGGAACGGGCTTGCTCGTTCCCCGCTTTCTAAAGCTCATAAGTTGCGCCTGTTCAGCGTGTGACACACCAATTCATGCTTAAATCCTTGTTTGGCAGCCTCGCGAGCGTTTTGCTCGTCGCCCCTCAAGGACTTCCCTCTCATGCGCCTGCCAGATTTCATCCTCCACAACCTCGAGCCGATCCTGCAGGCCTGGGAAGATTTCGCTCGCACGATCCAGACCCCCGGCGCCGACTTGGACCGCGAGGGGCTACGCGACCATGCGGAACAGATGCTGCGCGCCATTGTGCTTGACCTGCGCACGACCCAGACCGCGCAGGAACAAATTGACAAGGCTCAGGGGCTGGCACCGCAGCACGACGACGAGACGCCCGCCGAAACCCACGCGGTGACTCGCTTGATGGCCGGGTTTTCGATTGACCAGATGGTCTCGGAATATCGCGCACTGCGCGCCAGTGTGCTCAGCCAGTGGCTGGTTCAGATCAAACACGGCACCCCGCTTGAAGTCGACGACATGAATCGCTTCCACGAAGCCATCGATCAAGCCCTGGCTGAGTCGATCGCCAGTTATTCGCGTGCGGTCGAAGCCTCGCGCAATGTGTTCCTGGGCATCCTCGGGCACGATCTACGCACGCCCCTGGGCGCGATTTTGCTGGGCGCCGACATGCTTAGGCGGTCTGACAACGTGGGCGAGCGCGGCACGCGGGTGGCCACACAGATCTACACCAGCGTCCAACGCGCCAGCAAAATCGTCGGCGACCTGCTCGACTTGACGCGCTGCCAGATGGGCCCGGGCATACCGGTGAAACGCGTTGCCGTTGACCTGGCGCCGATCTGCGAGCGTATCGTCGAAGAAATCCAGGCCTTTCACCCTGAAGCAACCATCATCTTCGAAGCCAAGAGCCCGGCCCGTGGCCTCTTTGACAGCTCGCGCATGGAACAAGTGTTTTCCAACATCATCAGCAATGCCGTGCATCACGGCGCTGCCCGGTCCCCGATCCAGGTCGAACTGTCGGCAACCGCTGAGGCATTGGTGTTCACCGTGCACAATCACGGCGAGCCCATCGCGGCCGACGTGCTGCCTTTTATCTTCAACCCCATGGGGCGCTTTTCCCAGCGCTCGGTGATTGAGCATGGCCCAACCGCAGGCCTGGGCCTGGGCTTGTTTATTGCCTCGGAGATTGTGTCATCGCATCAAGGTTTGATCGAAGTCGAGTCTGCGGAGAAGACCGGCACAGTGTTCCGCGTAAGCGTGCCGTTGGGCACCGCATAAAGACAAAGATAGCCGTTCGCCAGTAAGGCTCCGAAAACCCCTCGCGAACGCTTACAATCGCGGTTTTCAACGCATACCTGGCAGCACATGACGCTCGACCCTCCTACGATTCTGGCCCTCACCGTGGCCCTGGCCGCCGCTGCGGCCCTATACCTGGCCATTGAATGGCGCAGCGTGCGCGAACCATCGCTGCTCTTTTGGAGCGCCGGCTTCGCCACGATCACCGTCGGTTCAACCCTGGCCCTGCTGCGCATCAACGGCTTTATGATGATCGGCATCTGGTTTGCCAACGGCTTGCTGGTGACGGCCCACTTTCTGTTTTTGCTCGGCGTGGCCAGGTTTACCCAGGTGCGTGTGTCGTGGCTGTGGTCCCTGATGGTGGTGATCTGGTTTGGCATGCTGATGTTGCCGGTCGATCAGTCATGGTCCAAAGCCATGCTGAGCGTGCAATCGTTGCTGGTGGCGCTGCCCACCCTGCGGGCGAGCTTCCTGCTGCGGCCCCATGGCAGATCCTTGAGCATCGGTGCGGTGCAATTGCGCTATGTGCTGCTGTTCCACGGCTCGTTTTATGTAGCCAAGGCGGTGTCGGTAATGATCCCCGGCACGTTGATCGACCTGGCGTCGTTCAAGGGCGAGATCATCCAGGTTTCCCTCGTGGAGGGCGCGATGGCGATCATGCTGATTGCCCTGTCGATGACGGGCTCCGAACGCTACCGCCGTGAACAACAGATCGCCCGCCTCGCTGCCCGCGACCCGCTCACCACGCTCTACAACCGCCGCGCCCTGGACCTGCGCGCACCGCGCCTGTTGGCCCAGGTGTCCCCGGCGCAACCGGGTGCACTGTTGCTCATCGATATCGACAACTTCAAGTTAGTCAACGACCTGTTCGGCCACACCGCCGGCGACCGCCTGCTGATCGCGCTGAGCGAGATGATCCGCGCCGTGGTGCCCCGTGGCGCGCTGGCGGCACGCCTGGGGGGTGATGAGTTTGTGATCCTGCTCAACAGTGCCTCGACCGAACAGATCGTCGAGCTGGGCAGCGGCCTGCGCGAGCAATTTTCTCAACTCGCCGCGCACACTTTTGCGACCCCGGCGCCGGTGACGTTAAGCATCGGCGCGAATCTGTTCGACCAGCCGCCAGCGAGCCTGACGGCCTTGATCGAGCAAGGCGACACCACGCTGTATGAAACCAAGCGCAGTGGGCGCGACAGTATTCGGTTGGTGGATCGCACCGGCGCCAACACCTACGACTAAACGTCGTAATCAACCGCCACACTGCGCCCGGTCTTCACCGACGCCAATGCACAATCCGCCAGATGCAAGGCATACAGCCCGTCGCGCACGCTGGTGGGCAGCGGCTGGCTGTTGTTAAGCGCATCAATGAATTGGCTCAGCTCATTCCGATAGGCATCGGCGTAACGCTCCAGGAAGAAATGCTGCAACGGTTCCAGCGCTTCGGTGTGCTCGGCGCTCCAGTGGCGCAAGGTGCTGGGACGGTGGTTGTCGGTAAGCAACACGCCATTGGCCCCAGACACCTCCACCCGCTGATCATAGCCATATACCGCCTGGCGGCAGCAGTTGATATGGCACTGCTTGCCGGACGCCGTGCGCAGCAACACCATCACGCTGTCGTAGTCGTCGATGTCGGCCAGGCTGGGGTCGACCAGGCGGCTGGCAATCGCGCTGACTTCTACAGGCTCTTCGCCGAGCAGGTGGCGGGCGGTGTCGAAGTCGTGGATGGTCATGTCGCGCAGGATGCCGCCGGAGTGCTTCAGGTAATCACGCGGCGCCAGGCCGGGGTCGCGACTGGTGATGATGACTTGGCGCACGGCGCCGATCTGCCCGGCATCGAGGGCCTGGCGCAGGCGCAGCATGTCGGGGTCGAAGCGGCGGTTGAAACCGAGCATCACCTTGCCGCCCTGGCGTTCGACCGCCTTGGCGGCGCTACGGGCCTTGGCGATGTCGAGGTCGATGGGTTTTTCACACAGCACGGCCTTACCTGCTGCCACTGCGGTCAACAGCAAATCGATGTGGGTGTCAGTGGGTGTCCCGATCACCACGGCGTCGATGTCGTTGCGCGTCAGTACGGCGGCGCAATCGTAGGCGGCTTCACACCCCAGTTGGGCACTCAGTGCATCGACGCCTTCGCGCCAGGGGTCGGCCACCAGCACCAGCGTGGCGTTGGGGTGGGCGGCGACGTTGGCAGCATGGATCTTGGCGATGCGCCCGGCACCCAGAACGGCAATTCGTAGCATGGTGAAAACTCCTGATGTTGTTATTGGGGGGAGATTCAGTCCGGCAGATTGAAGGGCGTGACGATCTGCACCTGCGACGGCGCAATCGGCCCGGTCTTCCACAGCCGGTGGTACTGCAGGATGTGCAGGAATACGTGGCGTGCATCGATCTGCAGGTTGTGGTCGATGATCGCGGCGACTTTTTCTTCGCGCAGCAACTGGCGGTTTTCTTCGTCGAGGTCGTGGCCGATAAACGCTTCCAACGGGCGGTCGAGGGCGGCGAAGGCGTCGACGATTGCACGGTTGCCGCCACCAACGCTGTACACCGCCTTGAGCTCGGGATGTTGTTTAAGCGCTTGGGTGACGCGTTCGAAGGTGCGGTCGTACACCCCGTAACCGCCGCTGATATCCAGCACCCGTAAGTGCGGCGCCCGCCCCCGCAGCCAGGCGCGAAAGCCCATTTCGCGTTCTTCTTCGCCACGGAACAGTTCGCTGCCGATCACCACTGCCACGTCTTGGGGTTGGGCGGGCAACCAACGCGACATCAGGTAGGCGGCGGTCTGCCCGGCGGTGCGGTTGTCCATGCCGACATAGCCGATGCGCTCGCTTTGCGGCAGGTCGGTCACCAAGGTCACTACCGGGATACCCGCTGCAATCAATTGCTTGACGGCCTGGTTGACGGCCGGCTCGTCAGCCGCCTTGAGCACCACGCCTTGGCTGCCAGTCTCGAGACAGCGCAGCAACTGATCATGCATCGCCT
Source organism: Pseudomonas viridiflava (assembly GCF_900583165.1). Taxonomy (GTDB): domain Bacteria; phylum Pseudomonadota; class Gammaproteobacteria; order Pseudomonadales; family Pseudomonadaceae; genus Aquipseudomonas. The sequence continues at coordinate 31,409 of NZ_UTKY01000027.1, forward strand.
GGGGCGCGATTTCTTCGAACAGGTGAAAGCGCGGGGCAATGCGGAACGGCGCCAGACTGGCAAGTTGCGCAACGATTGCCGCCTGCACCGCCGCGCTAAAGCGCTTGGGCGTGTGCATGATCACATCAACATGAAACGTGCGCCCCACCGCCAGGCCGTTTTTCTCCTGGGATTCCAGCTCATCTAGCGCCTGCTCAATGCGTCGCCGCGTCTGCGCATGCACGCTGCCGCGCTGGTGCAGTACGCGGTCAACCGTGGCTTTGCTGACCCCGGCCTGGGTGGCGAGTTGTTTGATCGAGAAGTTTTTTGCGCGTTCGAGCATGCCATTCGCCTGAGGTGTTTTTGAGGTGTTATTTGGGCGTTACTGAGGTTTGGCAATGCTAGTCTCAGTTTTGCCCGGCGTCGAGCCGGGCCATGAACAACAACAAGAATTCAGGAGAACTGCATGCCTCACACCGATCTCGCCACCTCATTCAGCGGCCAATATTTTGTCGTCACCGGCAGCACCCAGGGCCTGGGCGCGGCGGTAGCCCACACCTTGGCGCAGCGTGGCGCGGCCGGGCTGATCATCTGCGGGCGACGCCGCGCCCAGGGCGAAGAGCAGGTACGGCAATTGGCGCAGTTGGACTGCCAGGCATTTTTTGTCGAGGCCGACTTGGAAAAGGTCGAGGATTGCCAAGCAATCATCAACGCGGCGCGCACGCACTTTGGCACCTTGCACGGGCTGGTGAACTGCGCGGGCATGTCGGACCGCGGCACCATCCTCGACACCTCGCCGGAGCTGTTCGAGCGCCTGTTTGCAGTGAACGTGCGGGCGCCGTTCTTTCTGATGCAGGAAGCCTTGAAGCTGATGATCGGCCAAGGGGTAGAAGGCGCGGTGGTGAATATCCAGAGCGTTACCGGGCATGGCGGCCAATCATTCCTGAGCGCGTACGCGGCGTCCAAGGGCGCGCTGGCGATCCTCACCAAGAACGTGGCGTTCAGTGCGCTGCGCAACCGCATCCGTGTCAACGGCTTGAATATCGGTTGGATGGACACACCCCACGAAGATGATATCCAGCGTCAGTACCACGGTGCCCAGGATGGCTGGCTGGAAACAGCCGAGGCAGCGCAGCCGTTCGGGCGCCTGCTCAAGCCTGAAGAAGTGGCGCGCAGCGTGGCGTTTTTGCTGTCCAGTGAGTCGGGGATGATGACCGGCTCGGTGATCGACCTGGAGCAAGGCGTGGTCGGCTGCACCGACGGCGGCAGCCCGCAACCGCATCAGGCGCTGGGCCTGCCGGGAGGTGTGTGATGTCGGCGTTCGTCACCAGCGCCGCCGTGCAGTTGGCGGATTTCAGCCGGATCTGCGCACAACAGGCCAGTGCCGAGACGTATCCGCTGTGCGCCGAAGTGGTCAGCAATGTGCCGATCTATCAGGCCCACACCCTGCGCAACAGCGACCGTCCTACCGTGATGAACGAGCTGCACCGCCTGTTCCGCGATGGGCCAGGGGTGATGGTGGTACGCCGCGCCTATGAAGACCTGGAGGTGGTGGACCGCCACAGCCAGGTGTTCGACGCGATTTTTGCCAATGAGGCAGCGCAAGGGGTGGCCGCCGACCACTTTGCCAAGGCCGGCAGTAACGGGCGTATTTGGAATTCATTGCAAAAAGCGGCATTGCAGTCGCCGGAGTCCTTTGTCGAGTACTACGCCAACCCGTTGCTGGGGCTGATTGCCGAGGCTTGGCTGGGGCCAAGCTATCAGGTGACCGCCCAGGTGAATGTGGTGCACCCCGGCGGCCAGGCGCAGCAGCCGCACCGCGACTACCATCTTGGCTTCCAGACAGATGACGTGGTGGAGCGCTTTCCCCTGCCCTTGCACCTGTTGTCCCAGTACCTGACGTTGCAGGGCGCGGTGGCCCATTCGGATATGCCGCTGGAAACCGGCCCCACTCAGTTGCTGCCGTTTTCCCAACAATATGCCCTGGGTTATCTGGCCTGGCGGCGTGAGGAATTCATCGAATACTTCCAGCAAAACGCCGTGCAGTTGCCACTCAATAAAGGCGACTTGCTGTTCTTTAACCCGGCGCTGTTCCACGCCGCCGGCACTAACCGCACGCCAGACCGCCAGCGCATGGCCAACCTGCTGCAAATCTCATCGGCATTCGGCAAACCCATGGAGGCCTTGGATCGCGACCGCATGATGCTGGCGATCTACCCCGCCCTGCTGGCCAATACGGCGCTGGACGCCCAAGCCGTGGACGCCGTAATCGGCTGTACGGCCGACGGCTACTCCTTCCCCACCAACCTCGATACCGACCCGCCCTTGAAGGGGCTGGCCCCGCAAACCGGCCAGCAACTGATGGCGCAGGCCCTCGACGAACGCTGGTCACTGCCGGACTTTGCCGCGGCGGTCGAGCAGATGCGAGCCAAACGCCAAGCGTGAACCACCCTGCTTTAACAACAACAAAAATAACGGAGCACAACCATGAAGAAACAACTCCTTGCTGCACTTTTCACCCTGGCCGTGACGCCCTGGGCGCTGGCCGATATCCGTATCGGCGTGAGCATCGCTCAGGTCGACGATGTGTTCCTCGCGCAGATGCGCGACTACATGTCTGCCCACGCCAAGGAACTGCCCGGCGTGACCCTGCAATTTGAAGACGCCCAGGGCGATGTGGTGCGCCAGCTTAATCAGGTGCAAAACTTCACCGCCCAAGGCATGGACGCGATCATCGTTAACGCGGTCGACACCGCTGCCACAGCGAAAATGACCGTTAATGCCCAGCAGGCCAAGATCCCACTGGTGTATGTTAACCGCCGCCCTGAGTTCAAGGAAGTGCCAGCCGGCGTGGGTTATGTCGGCTCTGATGAAATCAAGGCCGGTGAAATCCAGATGCGCTACCTGGCCGAGCAAATGGGCGGCAAGGGCAACCTGGCGATCATGCTTGGGCTGCTGTCCAACAACGCTACCCATAACCGCACCCAGGGTGTGAAGAATGTGCTCAAGGACTACCCCAACATCAAGATCGTCGAGGAACAGAGCGCAGAGTGGCAACGCAGCAAGGCCATCGACCTGATGAACAACTGGATCGTGTCCGGTACCAAGATCGACGCAGTGGCCGCGAACGCGGATGAAATGGCCATCGGTGCGGCCATGGCGATCAGTCAGGCGGGTATGCAGCCAGGCAAGGACATCTTGGTGGCCGGCAGCGACGGTGGCGCGGCGGGGTTGGATGCGGTGAAAAAAGGGCTGTTATTGGTGACGGCTTACCAGGACAACAAGGGTCAGGCGGTGGGGTCGGTGGACTTGGCGGTGAAGATGGTGAAGAAAGAGCCGTATACCGCTGAACTGACCATTCCTTACCAGCAGATCACTAAGGCGAACTACCAAGCGTTTCTGAATCCATAACGCTGAAGTGTAGGGAGCAGTCAGTTAAGGATGAACACTGTACCTGTGGCGAGGGAGCTTGCTCCCGTTGGGCCGCGAAGCGGCCCCCATTCTTGCTTAAAGGCATGGGACTGCTGCGCAGTCCAGCGGGAGCAAGCTCCCTCGGCACAGGGTATACAGGCAGCAGATCATTCATCCCGAAATCCCTTCACGACGATATAAAGCAGCGGCCCCACCGAGACAAACACCGCCGTCAGCAAAAAATACGGTACCAGTGAAGCCAGCGACGTCCCTCGTCGCTGCGCATCTCGATACATCCACACACAAGCCAGTGCCGCCATCAGGTACAGGTCGATCACCACCTGGGCCGTATCCGGTCGCGACAACAATTCCCGTCCGAAGGCCAACAGCGACTGCTCAGCGGTAAACATCGTAAACAGGGTATACATCGAGAATCCCAGCAGGCCGGCCAGGGCGAAATAGGGTCTTTGCATGGTCGCTTCCTTAGCGTGATGAAGGCTCAGGTTAGTGATAAGGTTCTGGCCCTCGCAATGACCTTGGAGGTCATGAACCCGTCATGGACAAACCCTCTACTGCCGGCGAACAGCTGCGCCAACTGCGCCGCAGCGCCAGGTTGAGCCAACTCGACCTGGGCTTGATCGCCGGTGTTTCTCAGCGTCACCTCAGTTGCCTCGAAACCGGCCGGGCCAAGCCGAGCGCGAGCACGCTGCATAATCTGCTGAACGCACTGGAGACCCCACTGGAGCAGCGCAACGGTGTGTTCCTGGCGGCCGGTTTTGCCCCGTGCTACACCGCAACTCCGCTAGCATCACCGGCCATGGCAGCGATTCGCGAAGCGGTCGAACATGTGCTGCACGCCAACAACCCTGCACCGGCGATCCTGCTGGACAGCCAATGGGACGTGCTGGCGACCAATGCCAGCAGCCGCGTGTTGTTTGCGTTGGTGGGCATCCAACCGGATGCCGCCAACGGTGTGAATTTGCTGACGACCCTGCTGCAACCCGGCGGGCTGGGCGACCACTTGGTCAATGGCGAAGAGATCCGCACCCTGGCGTGGCAACGCGCAACCCGTGAAGCGCTAGGCAACCCTGCATTGGCGGCACTACTGGCGGGGTTGCCCGCCCCGGCCCACACCGATCAGCCCGATACGCTGCCGCCGCTGGTGATGACGCGCTTGCGCTCAAGCCAGGGCGAGCTGAACTTTCTGTCCACCTTCACCACCTTCGGCATGCCCCAGGACATCACCCTCGCGTCGCTACGCATCGAGCATCTGATTCCCGCAGACGCCCACACGTGGCAAGTGATGCGCAGCGCCTACGCCGAGTATGCGACGCTGGTTTTGTGAAATATCTGTACGTAGACTGCCGCCATACCTCCACTTGAAGGCGGCGAAAAAATCGTGATGCAAGTTACTGAAGTCTCCATTGCCCAATTGCGCGCGGCGCTTGAGTCCGGCCAGACCACGGCCGTCGAACTGGTTCAGGCGTACCTGGCGCGGATCGAGGCCTATGACGGTGCGTTGAATGCCGTCGTCGTGCGCAACCGCGAAGCCCTCAATGAAGCCCGGGCATCCGATGCACGCCGAGCCAAGGGTGAAACGTTGGGGCCGCTGGATGGCATTCCCTATACCGCCAAAGACAGCTACCTGGTCAAGGGTTTGACCGCTGCCTCCGGCAGCCCGGCGTTTGCCAAGCTGGTTGCCCAGCGCGACGCCTTCACCATCGAGCGCCTGCGGGCCGGTGGCGCCATCTGCCTGGGCAAGACCAATATGCCGCCGATGGCCAATGGCGGGATGCAGCGCGGCGTCTACGGCCGGGCAGAAAGCCCGTATAACGCCGACTACTTGACCGCACCGTTTGCCTCCGGCTCGTCCAACGGCGCTGGCACGGCCACGGCGGCGAGCTTTGCGGCGTTCGGGCTGGCCGAAGAAACCTGGTCGAGCGGCCGTGGCCCGGCGTCCAATAACGGCCTGTGCGCCTACACCCCGTCCCGAGGGGTGATTTCGGTGCGCGGCAACTGGCCGCTCACGCCCACCATGGACGTGGTGGTGCCTTACGCTCGCACCATGGCCGACCTGCTGGAAGTACTCGAGGTGGTGGTGGCCGAAGACCCGGACACCCGTGGCGACCTATGGCGCCTGCAACCCTGGGTGCCGATCCCCAGCGTCGCGTCAGTGCGCCCGGCGTCCTACGCTGAACTGGCAGTCGGCAGCGCCGCCCTCGCCGGCAAGCGCTTTGGCGTACCGCGCATGTACATCAACGCCGATCACGAAGCGGGCACTAGCGAAAAGCCCGGCATCGGCGGCCCCACCGGACAAAAAATCAACACCCGCGCTAGCGTGATCGACCTGTGGCAAGACGCACGCCGAGCCCTGGAAGCTGCGGGCGCCGAAGTGATCGAGGTGGACTTCCCGCTGGTCTCCAACTGCGAAGGCGATCGCCCCGGCGCGCCGACCGTGTTTACCCGTGGGCTGGTGTCCAAGGAATTCCTGCACGATGAATTGTGGGAATTGTCGGCGTGGGCCTTCGACGATTTCCTGCGCGCCAATAACGACCCGGCCCTCAATCGCCTGGCAGACGTGGACGGGCCGAAGATCTTCCCCCACGACCCCGGCACCCTGCCCAACCGCGAAGACGACCTGGCCGCCGGCATGGACGAATACGTGCGCATGGCCGAGCGCGGCATCACGCCGTGGAACGAGATCAGCACCGTACCCGACGGCCTGCGCGGCCTGGAACAAACCCGCCGCCTGGACCTGGAAGACTGGATGGACACGCTGGGGCTCGACGCCGTGCTCTTCCCCACTGTCGCCGACGTAGGCCCAGCGGATGCCGACGTGAACGAAGCCTCGGCGGACATTGCCTGGAGCAATGGTATCTGGGTGGCCAACGGCAACCTCGCCATCCGCCACCTGGGCGTGCCAACAGTCACCGTCCCGATGGGTGTGATGGCCGATATCGGCATGCCGGTGGGGCTGACGTTTGCAGGCCGCGCCTATGATGATTCTGCTCTGCTGAAGTTTGCGGCGGCCTATGAAGCCACCGGCAGCAAACGCCTGACGCCACCGCGCACTCCGCCGCTGCTGACAGAATAAACACGGTAAAAATGTGGGAGGGGGCTTGCTCCCTCCCACGTTGTTTGACTGCATTTCAAATGCATGCGCATAAGCGGGCATTAATGTTGCGACGTCGTACAACATCACTCAGCTTTAAAGGCCCAACCTTTTCCGGTCAATTCAAATTTCACTTTCCTTTCCCACCTAAGTTATTGCATTGTTGTACGACGACTTCAGCTGTCGTATACACCCCTACAACAATAAGGAAACACCCCATGCCCAACGTCAAAGTGTTGATCGGTTTTCTGTGCCTGTTCAGCGGCTACGTCGCTGCCGCGCCTGCCCCCGCCGAAAAGGAAGTCGCCCAAGCGGTCGATCAGCTGACCCAAGCCATGCTGCACCTGGACCTCAAGCAACTGCATGCCTTGACGTCCGACAAACTCACCTACGGCCACTCCAGCGGCAAGGTGCAGAACAAGGCCCAGTTCATCGCCGACCTTGAAACCCACACCAGTGCGTTCAAGACCCTGGAAATGCAAAACCAGACCATCACCCTGAACGGCGACACCGCGCTGGTGCGCAACCACTTCCATGCCCTGGCCGTGAACAGTGGCGTTGAAGTGCCCACTGATATCGACAACTTCCAGGTCTGGCAGCACCAGAAAGGCAAGTGGCTGCTGATCGGCCGTCAGGCTTACAAGTACTGAGGCCGGCTTACCACACCAAAACCTGGCGGACCATGACCAGGGCCTCGCGCAGCGCGGGCATCTCCACCGACCCCAGAGCCAGACGTAATGCGTGGGGCACATGGGCCGAGACGGCAAACGGCTCGGCGGTGGAGACCCAGACATGCTCGCGCTGCAACGTCATCGCGACCTGATCGGCGCGCACATCCTCGGCCAGGGGCAACCACAGGAAATATGACGAGGGGTGGCTGATGCGTTCCAGGCCGCTCAACACCTGTGCCGCCAAGGCCTGCCGTGCCTGAGCATCCTGGCGCTTTTGCGCTTCCAACTGTGCCACGGTGCCGTCTTCGATCCAGGCCACTGCAATGGCGCTCATCACCCCTGGCACATTCCACGTGGTGGCCATGATGGTGCGCTCCAATTGACCCATCCATGCCATAGGCGCGGCAACAAAACCTACCCGCAGGCCGGTCGCGACACTCTTGGAAAGCCCGCCGACATACACCGTGCGTTCCGGCGCCAGGCTGGCCAAAGGCGGCGGTGCGTCTTGCACTAAAAACGCGTAGGCCGCGTCCTCGATGATCATCAGATCGTGCTGACGGGCGATCCCGACTAACTGCTCGCGCTGCGCGTGGCTCAACACCCAGCCCAACGGGTTGTGCAGGGTCGGCATGCAGTAGATAGCCCGAACCGGGCGCTTGCGGCACAGGTTCTGCAGGTAGTCCAAATCAGGCCCGTCAGCGGTGACCGGGATCGCGACAACCTCCAGGTGCAGCGTCTCAGCAAGCACCTTAAAGCCCGAATACGTTAGCGCATCCACCGCAATCACATCCCCTGGTTTGAGCAACGCCATCATGGTTACCGCCAGCCCGTGCTGGGCGCCGCTTACCACCAGCACCTGCTCGGCCGCCACCGTCAGCCCACGGCTCAGCAAGTGCCGCGCCATCACCGCGCGCTCATGCAAACGACCGGCATGGGGCTGGTAACGCAGCAATGATTCCAGGTCACCGGACAGCGCCAATTGGCGTAATGCGGTGCGCAACAGGTCTGCCTGGCCGGGCAGCGAGGGGTAGTTGAAATTGAGGTCGAGCATGCCTGTCGCCAGGGTCATCTGCCCGCTGCCCTGCCCCGGCGGCAGCGCGATCTCACGCACAAAGGTGCCACGCCCGGTCTCCCCGCTGACCAGGCCCATGGCTTCCAGTTCGCTGTAGACACGGCTGGCTGTGACCAGCGCTAGGCCATGTTCGGCGGCGAGTTGGCGATGAGTTGGCAGGCGTGTGCCGGGGAGCATCTTGCCGCTGCGGATGGCGTGGGCAAAGGTATCGACCAGCGACTTGTAGCGGGCGCGGGGCATAGGCGATGTATCCATGACAATTTTTTGATTGTCCTAATCTTCAATTCTACGATCAGCAGCACGCAACCTTTCTTTTCCGGGCGCCTAATCATGGAACGTACTTCGCAGCTCAACACCCTAGGCAGCAGCACCCAGGGCTGGATCAACGGCTTTATCGGCGTGGTGATATTCAGCGGTTCACTACCGGCCACGCGCCTGGCAGTCATGGAATTCGACCCGGTGTTTCTCACGATGCTGCGTGCCACGATCGCCGCCGTACTGGGCTTGCTCTTACTGTGGCTGTTCAGGGAGAACCGCCCTGCCCGCAACCAGTGGGTACCCTTGGCAGTCGTTGCTCTGGGCGTGGTGATTGGCTTCCCCCTGCTCACCGCGCTGGCACTTCAATACGTGACGTCGGCGCACTCCATCGTGTTTATCGGCCTACTCCCGTTGGCCACGGCGGTATTCGGCGTATTGCTTGGCGGCGAGCGCCCTCGCCCGGTGTTCTGGCTGTTTTCGATCCTGGGCAGCGTGCTGGTGATGGGCTATGCGTTCGCCCAGGGCTTGAGCGCCGCCCCCGTAGGGGATTTGTTGATGCTGCTGGCCGTGGTGGTGTGCGGCCTGGGTTATGCCGAAGGCGCCACCTTGTCCCGCAGCCTCGGCGGCTGGCAGGTGATTTGCTGGGCGCTGGTCGTGTCGCTGCCGGTTGTGGTGCCGCTGAGCCTGGTACTTGCGCCGTCGAGTTTCGGCGGCATCAGCCTGCCGGCCTGGCTAAGCCTGGGTTATGTGGCGCTGTTCAGTATGCTGATCGGGTTTGTGTTCTGGTATCGCGGCCTGGCCCAGGGTGGCATCGCCGCCGTTGGCCAGTTGCAGTTGCTGCAACCGTTTTTTGGCCTGGCGCTGGCGGCGGGCCTGCTGCATGAGCAGGTCAGCCTGGGCATGGTGCTGGTGACGGTCGCGGTGATCGGCTGCGTGGCCGGCGCGAAGAAATTCGCCCGCTAACGCTGCGGCGCGACCATTTTGAATTTGATCATGATGTCGTTGGACACCACGCTGTTACCCGCCCATTCACCCTCGCCGATCTTGAAATCATCACGCTTGAGAATGAACTCGCCGTCAAAAATACCGATACCGTCCTGCTCCTTGAGCAAAACGTCCACAGAGACAGGGCGGGTCATGCCCTTGATGGTCAGCTTGCCATCGATCTTGTAACGGTTGCCGCCCAGCGCCGCGACAGCGGTGGACTCATAGACGCCCACCGGATAGGTCGCCGTGTCGAACCACGAAGCGCGCTGCAGTTCATCATTGGCGTCCGGGCTGCCAGCGTCGATGCTGGCGAGCTGGATCTTAAGCAGCGCATGCCCCGCTTCAGGCCGTTGCGTATCGAAGGCCAAGCTGCCTTCGAATTGACCGAAAGTGCCATACACGCGCTGACCCAGCTGCTTGTAGGTAAAACTGATCTGGCTGGCCGTGGGGTTCACGTCCCGATACTCCTGCGCCTGCGCACTGGCGCAACACGCAAGGGTCAATACCAGCGCAGCGATCGAGGACAATTGACGTTTCATGCAATGCTCCGCAAAAGGTTGGGACGTAGCCACGGATTCCCATCGTGCCGCTGTTTTGGTAAACAGAGTAGTCGCCCAAGAACAACAAGGACCCTGCATGTACGCTCCTTCTCTTCAGGACACCACCGCACCAGAAGGTATTTGCTACGGCTGCGGCGCCAGCAACCCTCACGGCCTGCACATCAAGAGTCGATGGGACACCGATGGCGTGCACCTGATCGCCGAACATTTGCCCGAAGCCCAGTACACCGGCTGGCCCGACCTGGTCTACGGCGGCCTGATCGCCATGCTGGTGGACTGCCATTCCAATTGGACGGCCATGGCCTATCACTACCGCGCCGAACAACGTGAGCCCGGCAGCCTGCCGCGTATCGACTGCGTGACCGGTAACTTGGGCATCAAATTCATCAAACCCACGCCCATGGGCATCACCCTGACCTTGCGCGCCCGCGTCGAAGGCGACATCGGACGCAAAAGCCGCGTGGTCTGCGAGGTGTACGCAGGGGAGGTGCTAACGGCGGTTGGCGACTCGGTCTTCGTGCGCGTCGACACCGGGCAGTTGGCCGCCGCCGCCCATGGTCGCGAGGGCTGATCCTGGTCTACATTGGTTGCCACCGCCAATCGAGGATTGCACCGATGACTCGTCTCACCGCGAAAGACTTTGCTCCCGAACTGCTGGAACTCTACGACGGCTACGCCCACGGCAAGATCAATCGCCGCGAATTTCTCGACCGTGCCGCGCTGTTTACCTTTGGCGGTCTCACCGCCTCGGCCCTGCTGGCGGCCCTGAGTCCCAACTACGCGCTGGCAGAACAAGTTAAATTCACCGACCCGGACATCATCGCCGACTACATCACCTACCCTTCGCCCAAGGGCAACGGCACGGTGCGCGGCTACCTGGTACGCCCAGCCAAAGCCGCAGGCAAACTGCCAGCCGTGGTGGTGGTGCACGAAAACCGTGGCCTGAACCCGTATATCGAAGATGTCGCCCGACGCCTGGCAAAAGCCGGCTTTATCGCACTGGCGCCAGATGGCCTGACCTCGGTGGGCGGCTACCCCGGCAACGATGAAAAAGGCGTAGCACTGCAACAGACAGTCGATCCGACCAAACTGATGAACGACTTCTTCGCCGCCATCGAATGGCTGATGCACCAC
>NZ_UTKY01000025.1 GCF_900583165.1 Pseudomonas viridiflava
GTGCTGCAGATCCCGTTCGGGATCATTTCCGACCTCATCGGTCGGCGTCCGGTCATCTACCTGGGTCTGGTAATCTTCGCCATCGGCAGCGTTGTCGCGGCGAATGCGGATTCAATCTGGGGCATCATCGCCGGCCGTATCCTGCAGGGTGCCGGTGCGATTTCCGCTGCGGTCATGGCGCTGCTTTCCGACCTGACCCGCGAGCAGCACCGCACCGGGGCCATGGCCATGATCGGCATGACCATCGGTCTGTCGTTCGCTGTCGCAATGGTCGTCGGTCCGGTCATCACCGGCGTGTTCGGGTTGTCGGGGCTGTTTCTGGCCACTGGCGGCATGACACTGCTGGGAATCCTGATCATCGCGTTCATCGTGCCCAAGGCGAACGGCCCGCTGTTGCATCGTGAGTCCGGCGTCGCCAACCAGGCGCTCGGGCAGACGTTGCGTCACCCGGACCTGCTGCGTCTGGATTTGGGCATCTTCGTAT
>NZ_UTKY01000068.1 GCF_900583165.1 Pseudomonas viridiflava
GGCTCGGGCTTCTGCATCAGCTGGATGCGGATACCACCTTGATCATGTGCGGCGATGCCGACATTCCAAGGCCGCCAACGGAAACCCGCGAGATGGCCCGCCTGATTGGCTGCCCCTATGTGCTGGTGCCCGAGGCCGGGCATATCGCCAATCTGGAAAACCCGGAGTTTGTGTCAGGTGCCCTGATGGCGTTTCTGGCCGGGTTGCATCAGAGGACGGCTTAAAGTCTCTGCGTTTCCGACACCGCGCGGTCGGGCAGCAAACACCAAACTGTGGGAG
>NZ_UTKY01000084.1 GCF_900583165.1 Pseudomonas viridiflava
TGTTTCAGCTACCCGGCAGCGTTGAGCTACGGTGCGGTGTCCGGTGACATCCCGGCGATCAGCGAAGGCTCCAAGCGACTGGCGCACGCATTGGTCGGGCAATTGTTCAATGAAGACGTGACGTTGCACTTTCAGGCCATGCGCGACTACGCCGATCCCGAATTGCTGGGTGACGAGTGGGTCGCCAGCCAGCCGAATGCCGACGAGTTACGCTCATGATCGGCTGGGCATTGCGTCGGCTGACACAGTCATTGTTGGTGATTCTGCTGATGACCCTGGTGGTATT
>NZ_UTKY01000037.1 GCF_900583165.1 Pseudomonas viridiflava
GTGTCAGCTACCAATGCAGTGGCTGACACACTGCCATCGGGGGCAAGCTCCCTCCCACAGTTTTAACCGAGTTATGCCTGTTCCAGTTGGGCTAAGCATTCCAGGCGGCAGTGGCTTTCGCCAGAAACTGAAGCCGTGCTCAGCTCAAATGTGGGAGGGGGCTTGCCCCCGATAGCAGTGTGTCAGCTACCAATGCAGTGGCTGACACACTGCCATCGGGGGCAAGCTCCCTCCCACAGTTTTAACCGAGTTATGCCTGTTCCAGTTGGGTTAAGCATTCCGTGCGGCATTGGCTTTCGCCAGAAACTAAAGCCGTGCTCAGCTCAAATGTGGGAGGGGGCTTGCCCCCGATGGCGCTGGGTCAGCTACCAATGCAGTGGCTGACCCACTGCAATCGGGGGCAAGCCCCCTCCCACAGTTTTAACCGAGTTATGCCTGTTCCAGTTGGGCTAAGCATTCCAGGCGGCAGTGGCTTTCGCCAGAAACTGAAGCCATGCTCAGCTCAAATGTGGGAGGGGGCTTGCCCCGATGGCGCTAGGTCAGCTAACGATGCAGTGGCTGACCCACTGCAATCGCGGGCACGCTCCCG
>NZ_UTKY01000006.1 GCF_900583165.1 Pseudomonas viridiflava
CCTCACTGTTGCGACCTTCACCGTCAACGGCACCAACTACAACGCTGGCCAAACCGCCGTTATCGCGGGTGTTGGTAGCATCACCATCGGTGCTGACGGCGCTTACGCCTTCACCCCGGTGAAAGATTTCAACGGTGACGTGCCACAAATTGGTTACACCACCAACACCGGTTCGAGCAGCACGCTCGACGTGAGCATTTCTCCCGTCGATGACGAAAGCGTTCTGGTCGCTGACAACGGCAGCGCCGAAGAAGATCACGTTGTCACTGGCAACGTGCTGACCAACGACAGCGACGTCGACAACGACCTGACCGTTGCGACTTTCAACGTCAACGGCACGGACTACAACGCTGGGCAAACCGCAACCATCACCGGTGTAGGCACCATCACCATCGGTGCCGACGGCGCGTACGCCTTCACTCCGGTCAAAGACTTCAACGGTGACGTGCCACAAATTGGCTACACCACCAACACCGGTTCCAGCAGCACGCTGGACGTGACCATCTCAGCAGTCAACGACGCTCCTGAGCTGGGCAATGCCTCTACCAATAACTTCGGTGACACCTACATCGAAGGCAAGCCGGGCGGCTACGTTGCGGCGAACCTGACGGTCAGCGACGTTGACAGCGCCACGCTGCAAAGCGCCAAAGTCACGCTAATCAATCACTTGGACGGCGATGTACTCATCGCAGATGCCAGCAATACCAAAATCACTGTCAGTTACGACAAAGCCACTGGTGTTCTGACCCTGACCGGCGAGGCCACCAAAGCTGAATACCAGGAAGTCCTGCGCTCGGTGCACTTCGCCAGCGAAAGCGAGAACCCGAGCCCGGTCAACCGTAACCTGACCATCTCCGTAAACGACGGCGATAAAGAATCGATCCCTGTGAATTCCACGGTGTACGTGGTTCCAGTCAACGATCCGCCCAAGGTATCTTTCGACAGCACCACCTTTAGCGAGCAAGCCGACGCAGGCGCATTGGTCAAAAACCTCAGCATCAGCGACGTCGACAACTCCACCTTCAGCAAAGTGGTGGTCACCGTTGATCACCTGGCATCCGGCGACCTGCTAAGCAGTGCCGATGTGCTCAAGGCCCTCGCCGTTGCTGGTATTACCATCACGCAAACGGGCAGCGCCGCCGACGGTAAAATTGTCTATACCCTCACCAGCAATTCACCGGCGGGCAGCAGTGCCGCCGACTTCATCAAGCTGGTTGAAGCGATCACCTTCCAAAGCCCTGGCGTTAACCCGGATGGCACCGCGCGGGATGTCACCATCGCAGTCACTGATATTGGTGGCGGCAACCTGGACCGTGAGCCACCGGAAACCGGCAGCGCCACTGGCAAGGTCACCATCGACCTGTTCAACGATGCCCCGACTGCCTCGGCAACCTCGGCAGGTGCCGACGAAGACCACGCGGCCACTATCGTTCTGAGCGGCGCGGATGTGGACGGCACCGTCGCCAAGTTCGTCATCACCGCCTTGCCGGAAAACGGCAAGCTGTACAGCGATGTCGACCTGACTATCGAACTCAAGGTCGGTGATTCGGTACCGGCGGGTCAGGACGGGCAGGCTTCGGTCTACTTCTCCCCAACCGCTGACTGGAGCGGCACGACTTCAGTTGCCTTCACTGCAGTCGACAACGGCGACCAAGCCAGCGCTGAAGTGACAACCCCAGTCACGATCGCCCCAGTGACCGATACCCCTCACCTGGGCCTGCTGGGTGGTGGCGTCGTCACCTCGATCAACTTCGACAGCGCACAGCTCAACGGTGCGTGGAACACGGTTGCCGTCGGTGACGCCAATAATGCAGCCGGTAATGGCGCTACTCCATCCACCCAATGGTTGACCGGTAACAGCGACGGCAACGTCGAAATCGGCCAAAGCGGTGTCTACGGCGTAGAAACCCCAGGCAACAGCCAAGTCATCGAACTCGAGAAAAACACCGGCGACGACGCTAGTCTGTACACCATCATCAGCGCCGAAGCTGGCACGGCCTACACCATCAGTGTCGACTACTCGCCACGAGCGGGTGCCGAGAACAATTCGGTTATCGATGTATTCTGGGGTGGCGTTAAAGTCGGCACCCTGGACACCACCGTCGTCGGCATGCAGACCTACACCTTCACGGTACCGGTCACTGCCAGCGGTGACGCCAAGCTCGAATTCAAGGCCCCGACCGGTGACACCAACAACTCGCTCGGCGGCGTGCTGGACAACATCAGCGTCACCCAGGTACTGAACACCGGCCTGGAAGATCACCCAATCAAGCTGTCGACTATCGATGCTTACGCCACGGATGCCGACGGTTCCGAGACGTTCAAGCTGGAGATCAGCGGCATTCCGGAAGGCGCGACCATCACCGATGGCACCACGGGCCACACGTTTACGGCGAGCGCCGGCAATCAAAGCGTAGACATCAGTACCTGGAGCAAGACAACCCTCGTCTTCAATCCGGCGCCGGATACCAATGGCCTGGTAAACCTCACCGTGACCGCCACGGCGCAAGATGGCTCAGCGCAGGCGAAGTCCGTCTCGGCTCCTTTGGTCATCAATGTAGTCCCCGTCGATGACGCGAGCGTACTGGTTGCCGATACCGGCAGTGCTCAGGAAGACCACGCAGCCAGCGGCAATGTGCTGACGAATGACAGCGATATTGACAGCGCATTGAGCGTTGCGACCTTTAAGGTCGGCACTACCACCTACAACGCGGGTGAAACCGCCACCATTGCTGATGTCGGTACGATCACCATCGCTGCCAACGGCGCGTATGTGTTTACCCCGGTTAAAGACTTCAACGGTGACGTGCCGCAGATTGGCTACACCACCAACACCGGTTCGAGCAGCACGCTCGACGTGAGCATCTCGCCTGTCGATGACGAAAGCGTCCTGGTTGCGGATAACGGCAGCGCTGAAGAAGATCATGTTGCCAGCGGCAACGTGCTGACCAATGACAGCGACGTTGATAACGACCTCACGGTGACTACCTTCACCGTCAACGGCACCAATTATAACGCTGGCCAAACCGCCGTTATTGCGGGTGTTGGTAGCATCACCATCGGTGCTGATGGCGCTTACGCCTTCACCCCAGTCAAAGACTTCAACGGTGACGTGCCGCAAATCGGCTACACCACCAACACCGGTTCGAGCAGCACCCTCGACGTCACTATCTCGCCTGTCGATGATGAAAGCGTCCTGGTTGCCGACACCGGCAGCGCCGAAGAAGAGCACGTTGCCAGCGGCAACGTGCTGACCAACGACAGCGACGTCGACAACGACCTCACGGTTGCGACCTTCACCGTCAACGGCACCAACTACAACGCTGGCCAAACCGCCGTTATCGCGGGTGTTGGTAGCATCACCATCGGTGCTGACGGCGCGTACGCCTTCACTCCGGTCAAAGATTTCAATGGTGAAGTGCCGCAGATTGGCTACACCACTAACACCGGTTCGAGCAGCACGCTCGACGTGAGCATCTCGCCTGTCGATGACGCAAGCGTTCTGGTTGCCGACACCGGCAGCGCTGAAGAAGATCATGTTGCTAGCGGCAACGTGCTGACCAACGACAGCGACGTCGACAACGACCTGACCGTTGCGACCTTCACCGTCAACGGCACCAATTACAACGCTGGCCAAACCGCCGTTATCGCGGGCGTTGGTACCATCACCATCGGTGCCGACGGCGCTTACGCCTTCACGCCCGTGAAAGATTTCAACGGTGACGTGCCGCAAATCGGTTACACCACTAACACCGGTTCGAGCAGCACGCTCGACGTGAGCATCTCGCCTGTCGATGACGCAAGCGTTCTGGTCGCTGACAACGGTAGCGCCGAAGAAGATCACGTTGCCACTGGCAACGTGCTGACCAACGACAGCGACGTCGACAACGACCTGACCGTTGCGACCTTCACCGTCAACGGCACCAACTACAACGCTGGCCAAACCGCCGTTATTGCGGGTGTTGGTAGCATCACCATCGGTGCTGACGGCGCTTACGCCTTCACCCCAGTGAAAGATTTCAACGGTGATGTGCCGCAGATTGGTTACACCACTAACACCGGTTCGAGCAGCACGCTCGACGTGAGCATCTCGCCTGTCGATGACGCAAGCGTTCTGGTCGCTGACAACGGTAGCGCCGAAGAAGATCACGTTGCCATTGGCAACGTGCTGACCAACGACAGCGACGTCGACAACGACCTGACCGTTGCGACCTTCACCGTCAACGGCACTAACTACAACGCTGGCCAAACCGCCGTTATCGCGGGTGTTGGTAGCATTACCATCGGTGCCGATGGCGCGTACGCCTTCACTCCGGTCAAAGATTTCAACGGTGACGTGCCACAAATTGGTTACACCACCAACACCGGCTCCAGTAGCACCCTCGACGTCACTATCTCGCCTGTCGATGACGAAAGCGTCCTGGTAGCGGATAACGGCAGCGCCGAAGAAGATCACGTTGCCAGCGGCAACGTGCTGACCAATGATAGCGACGTCGACAACGACCTGACCGTTGCGACCTTCACCGTCAACGGCACTAACTACAACGCTGGCCAAACCGCCGTTATCGCGGGTGTTGGTAGCATTACCATCGGTGCCGATGGCGCGTACGCCTTCACTCCGGTCAAAGACTTCAATGGTGACGTGCCTCAAATCGGCTACACCACCAATACCGGTTCGAGCAGCACGCTCGACGTGAGCATCTCGCCTGTCGATGACGCAAGCGTTTTGGTCGCTGACAACGGTAGTGCCGAAGAAGATCACGTTGCCAGCGGTAACGTGCTGACCAATGACAGCGACGTTGATAACGACCTCACGGTGACTACCTTCACCGTGGACAACGTTACGTACAACGCTGGCCAAACCGCCGTTATTGCGGGTGTTGGTAGCATCACCATCGGTGCTGACGGCGCGTACGCCTTCACTCCGGTCAAAGACTTTAATGGTGACGTGCCGCAGATTGGCTACACCACCAATACCGGTTCCAGCAGCACGCTCGACGTGAGCATCTCGCCTGTCGATGATGAAAGTGTTCTGGTAGCGGATAACGGCAGCGCTGAGGAAGATCACGTTGCTACTGGCAATGTGCTGACCAATGACAGCGATGTCGACAACGACCTGACCGTTGCGACCTTCACGGTCAATGGCACGAACTACAACGCTGGCCAAACCGCCGTTATCGCGGGTGTTGGTAGCATCACCATCGGTGCTGACGGCGCTTACGCCTTCACCCCGGTGAAAGATTTCAACGGTGACGTGCCACAAATCGGCTACACCACCAACACCGGTTCGAGCAGCACGCTCGACGTGAGCATTTCTCCTGTCGATGACGAAAGCGTCCTGGTAGCGGATAACGGCAGCGCTGAAGAAGATCATGTTGCCACCGGCAACGTGCTGACCAACGACAGCGACGTCGACAACGACCTGACCGTTGCGACCTTCACCGTCAACGGCACCAATTACAACGCTGGCCAAACCGCCGTTATCGCGGGCGTTGGTAGCATCACCATCGGTGCTGACGGCGCTTACGCCTTCACCCCAGTGAAAGAT
>NZ_UTKY01000062.1 GCF_900583165.1 Pseudomonas viridiflava
TACGCCACCGACCTGTTCGAAGCCGCCCGCATCGAACGCATGGCCCAGCATTGGCTGGCCTTGCTGCAAGGCATCGTCGATACGCCGGACCGCGCAGTCGGCGAGCTGGCGATGCTCAGCCCAGCCGAACACCAACTGATTCTGCACGACTGGAACGCCACGGCCCAAACCTACCCGCTGCACGCCTCGGTTCAGCAGTTGATCGAAGCCCAGGTGCTGAACACCCCGGATGCCCCGGCGCTGGCCTTCGCTCAGGTGCACTTGAGCTACGCCGAGCTCAACGCCAAAGCCAACCGCCTGGCCCATCAACTGATCGCCAAGGGCGTCGGCCCGGATGTGCTGGTGGGCATTGCCGTCGAGCGCTCAATTGAAATGGTCGTGGGCCTGCTGGCGATTCTCAAGGCCGGCGGCGCCTACGTGCCGTTCGACCCGGACTACCCGCAAGAACGCTTGCAGTACATGATCGACGACAGCGGCATCGGCCTGCTGTTGACCCAACAGGCCTTGCTCGCGCAATTGCCGGTGCCGCAAGGCGTGCAGGTGTTGGCGTTGGACGCACTGGATGACGCAGCGTTTAGCAGCCACAACCCAAACATCGCGGTACAGGGCGAAAACCTCGCCTACGTGATCTACACCTCTGGCTCAACCGGCAAGCCCAAAGGCGCCGGCAACCGCCATTCGGCACTGACTAACCGCTTGTGCTGGATGCAGCAGGCCTATCAACTCACCGCCCGCGACACTGTTTTGCAGAAAACCCCATTCAGCTTCGACGTCTCGGTGTGGGAGTTCTTCTGGCCGCTGATGACCGGCGCACGGCTGGTGGTCGCCGCGCCCGGCGCCCATCGCGACCCGGCGCAACTGGTGGCGCTGATCAACCGCGAACAAGTCAGCACCTTGCACTTTGTGCCGTCGATGTTGCAGGCGTTCTTGCAGGACCGCGACGTCGCCAGTTGCACCAGCCTTGCACGCATCGTGTGCAGCGGCGAAGCCCTGCCGGCGGATGCGCAGCAGCAAGTGTTCGCCAAGTTGCCAGGCGCGCAGTTGTACAACCTGTATGGCCCGACTGAAGCGGCCATCGACGTGACCCACTGGACCTGTGTCGAAGAGGGGCGCGACAGCGTGCCAATCGGCCGCCCGATTGCCAACCTGGGTTGCTAC
>NZ_UTKY01000108.1 GCF_900583165.1 Pseudomonas viridiflava
CTCACGTCGAGCGTGCTGCTCGAACCGGTGTTAGTGGTGTAACCAATCTGCGGCACATCACCGTTGAAATCTTTCACTGGGGTGAAGGCGTAAGCGCCGTCAGCACCGATGGTGATGCTACCAACGCCCGCGATAACGGCGGTTTGGCCAGCGTTGTAATTGGTGCCGTTGACGGTGAAAGTCGTAACTGTCAGGTCGTTGTCGACATCGCTGTCGTTGGTCAACACGTTGCCGCTGGCAACGTGATCTTCTTCGGCGCTGCCGTTGTCAGCGACCAGAACGCTTTCGTCATCGACGGGAGAAATGCTCACGTCGAGCGTGCTGCTCGAACCGGTATTGGTGGTGTAACCGATTTGCGGCACGTCACCATTGAAGTCTTTGACTGGGGTGAAGGCGTAAGCGCCATCAGCACCGATGGTGATGCTACCAACACCCGTGATAACGGCGGTTTGGCCGGCGTTGTAATTGGTGCCGTTGACGGTGAAGGTCGCAACAGTGAGGTCGTTGTCGACATCGCTGTCGTTGGTCAGCACGTTGCCGGTGGCAACATGATCTTCTTCGGCAGTGCCGTTATCCGCTACCAGAACACTTTCATCATCGACAGGCGAGATGCTCACGTCGAGCGTGCTGCTCGACCCGGTGTTGGTGGTGTAGCCGATTTGCGGCACGTCACCGTTGAAATCTTTGACTGGGGTGAAGGCGTAGGCGCCGTCAGCACCGATGGTGATGCTACCAACACCCGCGATAACGGCGGTTTGGCCAGCGTTGTACGTAACGTTGTCCACGGTGAAGGTAGTCACCGTGAGATCGTTATCAACGTCGCTGTCATTGGTCAGCACGTTGCCGCTAGCAACATGATCTTCTTCAGCGCTGCCGTTATCCGCTACCAGGACGCTTTCGTCATCGACAGGCGAGATAGTGACGTCGAGGGTGCTACTGGAGCCGGTGTTAGTGGTGTAACCAATCTGTGGCACATCACCGTTGAAATCTTTCACCGGGGTGAAGGCGTAAGCGCCATCAGCACCGATAGTGATGCTACCAACACCCGCAATAACGGCGGTTTGGCCAGCGTTGTACGTAACGTTGTCCACGGTGAAGGTAGTCACCGTGAGGTCGTTATCAACGTCGCTGTCATTG
>NZ_UTKY01000082.1 GCF_900583165.1 Pseudomonas viridiflava
GCGAAAGGCTTACACGCTAATGAGCCATCAGCTATTTTTGAACCCGTGACATAGCCGTAAGATTGGATCCAACAACTGGTGAACAAGGAGTTCGCCAGGATCAGGGACGATCGACCATCGCCACGAAGGCAGCCGACAGGGAGTTGGAATGGTCTTGGTACAAACCCGCTTCGGCGGGTTTTTTATTGCCTGCGATTTGTGAAGCGTCATGAACGACTGATCAAAATATGTACGCCTTCCTCCTCCCACGCATCACTCGTCACATTCCCACGGCATGTTGGATGCAGGAACAGGGCTGCAACGGCCTCGTAT
>NZ_UTKY01000094.1 GCF_900583165.1 Pseudomonas viridiflava
TCTTTTCCAAAGTGACTCGCCGTAAGGGCGAAACCAATAGCAGCCCTCACCAAAATAACGGATATGTACCCCGCCCAAACCCTCTAGCGCCTGACACATAGCCATCGGGGGCAAGCCCCCTCCCACATTTGGATTGATTTACACCTGATAGAACGCGGTCGTCTGTCCGGCCGTCACGGGAGCAAGCTCCCTCGCCACTGAGGCTATTCTCGTGTGGCGTCGATCAGCCGAGCCCCCGTCAACCCTTGCAACTCGACAAAACTGAGCCCCGGAATAATTTCGGTCACCAACAGCCCATCACGGGTGACATCGATCACACACAAGTCCGAATAAATACGGTCGACACACCCCATGCCAGTAACCGGGTAAGTCAGCTGATCAACGATCTTCGCTTCACCCTGGCGAGTCAGGTGCTCGGTCACCACAAAAACCTTCTTCGCACCAATGGCCAGGTCCATGGCACCCCCGACGGCCGGAATCGCATCAGGCTCACCGGTATGCCAGTTCGCCAGGTCACCATTGCTGGCCACTTGGAAGGCACCAAGTACACAAATATCCAGGTGCCCACCACGCATCATCGCAAACGAATCACCGTGGTGGAAAAAGCTGCCGCCCTTGAGCATGGTCACAAACTCTTTACCGGCATTGATCAGCTCAGGGTCTTCTTCACCTTCGGCCGGTGGCGGGCCAAACGCGAGCAGGCCGTTTTCCGAGTGCAGGAAGATGTCCTTGTCGGCGGGCAGGTAACTGGCAATCTTCGTCGGCAGGCCAATGCCTAGGTTGACGTAGGCACCTTCAGGAATGTCTTGGGCGACGCGCTGGGCGATGGCATCGCGGGAAAGCTTGGTGTAAGGCATGGGTTAAACCTCCTGAGCCGGTTGGGCTGTGCCGACGCGCACCACGTGCTGGACGAAAATGCCTGGGGTCACGATATGTTCCGGGTCAAGGGCGCCCAGCTCAACGATCTCGCTGACTTGCGCGATGGTGGTCGTGGCGGCCATGGCCATGATCGGGCCGAAGTTGCGCGCCGACTTGCGATACACCAGGTTGCCCCAGCGATCACCCTGGTAGGCCTTGATCAAGGCGAAGTCGGCCTTGATCGGAAACTCCAGCACATAGTGCTTACCGTCGATCTCGCGGGTCTCCTTGCCTTCGGCGAGCAGGGTGCCATAGCCGGTGGGCGTGAACACCGCGCCCAGCCCGGAACCGGCCGCCTGGATACGGCAGGCGAGGTTGCCCTGAGGCACCACCTCAAGTTCAATCTTGCCGGCACGATACAGGCCGTCGAACACCCAGGAATCTGCCTGGCGCGGGAACGAACAAATGATCTTGCGCACCTGCCCGGACTTGAGCAGCGCGGCCAGGCCGTAATCACCATTGCCTGCATTGTTGCTGACCAACACCAGGTCGCGTGCACCGTGCTCAATCAGGGCGTCGATCAGTTCAGCCGGTTGCCCGGCAGGGCCGAAGCCGCCAATCATGATGGTGGCGCCATCGTGGATCTGGCTGATTGCAGCCATCACAGATGAATCGGTTTTATCGAGCACGTGTTTCTCCTGGGAGAGCCAATACCGCCGGCGTCGCTTTCGCACACAAGGGCATAAAGTGACGGCGAAAAAAGTTGTACCCACGACCAACTAACCGCAGCAGATTAACGGCGTCTATCCACTGTTCGATTGTTATTGTTTGGGGCTGTTTTGCTGAAGTTCATCATAACTTTGCGGGGCAGGCAGACAAGCGCCCAAAGGGGGAGTTGTTCGATAATCGCCCAAATTGATCGGCTGGTGTTGTGCAGATCTCTGGAGGAATAGTGTGATGGGAAACTGCCAATGGGTTGCCCGTTACGTAGTTGGCTTTCGTTTCGGTTGTCAGATGGAACATCCCCCGCTTGTGCGGGGGACTGTGCGAACGGTAGGGGCCGCTTTATGCCTCCCGCTTCACCACCAACGTCAAAATGTCATAACTGGCCACCAGTTCCCCCAGTTGGTTAGTCACCTCCACATCCCACGCCACTACCCCTTGCGGGATGCCCTGGGGGCTCTGCTTGCCCTGGTCGATCTTGCGTTTGCAGGTCAGGCGCGCCTGGATAGTGTCGCCAATGCCCACCGGGGTGATGAAGCGCAAAGTATCCAGGCCGTAATTGGCCAGTACCGGGCCAGGCGCCGGAGAAACGAACAGCCCGGCGGCCGCTGATAGTACGAAATAGCCGTGGGCAATGCGTTTGCCGAATTGGGATTCCTTGGCGGCAATGTCGTCGAAGTGCATGTAAAAGTGATCGCCCGACAGGCAACCGAAGTTCACCAGATCGGCCTCGGTGACGGTGCGGCGGTGGGTCAGTAGGGACTCGCCGATCTGCAGGTCCTGGAAGAAGCGGCGGAACGGGTGCACCTCGGTTTCGATGACCTTGGCGCCGCGCACGTATTCACCGGTCACCGCTGCAAGCATGGTCGGCGAGCCTTGTACCGCAGCGCGTTGCAGGTAGTGCTTCACCGCGCGCAGGCCACCCAGTTCTTCACCGCCGCCGGCACGCCCTGGGCCGCCGTGCTTGAGTTGGGGCAGCGGCGAGCCGTGGCCGGTGGATTCGGCGGCGGATTCGCGGTCGAGTACCAGCAAGCGGCCGTGCCAGGCAGCGGCCACCGGGATGGCTTTCGCGGCGATCTGCGGGTCTTTGGTGATCAGGCTTGCCACCAGGCTGCCTTTGCCGCGTGCGGCCAGGGCCAGGGCTTCGTCCAGATCGTCGTAGGCCATCAGCGTGCTGACCGGGCCGAAAGCTTCGATATCGTGGGCGCCGCCTTCGGCGTGTGGGTCGCGTGATTGCAGCAGCGTCGGCGCAAAGAACGCGCCTTGGCTGACGTGTTCACCCCGCGGTTCGAAACCGTCGCGAGCGCCGAACAGCACGTCGCTGCTCTGCAGCAGGGCGTCCAGGCGCTCAGCCACATCCTGCTGCTGATCATGGGACGCCAAAGGCCCCATGCGCACGCCTTCCACCGACGGGTCGCCGACGATGACTTTCGCCAAGCGCTCACGCAGGCGGCTGGCCACCGCATCGATGTGCTTGGCCGGCACAATGGCGCGGCGAATGGCCGTGCATTTCTGCCCGGCCTTGGCGGTCATCTCGCGGGCGACTTCCTTGATGAACAGCTCAAACTCTTCATCGTCTGGCGTCACGTCCGGGGCGAGGATCGCGCAGTTCAGCGAGTCGGCCTCGGCATTGAACGGCACCGAATGACGGATCAGGTTCGGGTTCACCCGCAGCTTGGCGGCGGTGTCGGCAGAGCCGGTGAAGGTCACCACGTCCTGGCCTTGCAAGCGGTCGAGCAGGTCACCCGTGCTGCCAATCACCAATTGCAGGCTGCCTGCCGGCAACAGGCCGGATTCATCCATCAGCCGCACCACGGCCTCGGTCAGGTAGCTGGTGGCGCTGGCCGGCTTGACGATGCATGGCACGCCCGCCAAAAAGCTCGGTGCGAATTTTTCCAGCATGCCCCAGATCGGGAAGTTGAAGGCGTTGATGTGCACCGTCAGGCCGCCGCGTGGCACCAGGATATGCGTGCCGGCAAACGTGCCTTTTTTACCCAAGGGCAGCGCCGGGCCTTCGTGGACGATATTGCCCGATGGCAACTCCCGCGAGCCCAGGCTGGCGTAGGTGAACAGGGTGCTGTTGCCGCCTTCGATGTCGATCCAGCTGTCGGCACGCGTCGCGCCGCTGTGGTGGGAGATCGCGTAGAGCTGTTCCTTGCGCTCGCTCAGGTACAGCGCCAATGCCTTGAGGCGCTGGGCGCGTTGTTGGAAGTCCAGCGCCATCAGGCCGCTGACCCCTAGGCTGCGGCCGTGGGCGACGGCTTCGGCGAAGTCGGGGCGTTCTTCGTGGGTGCGCGCGAGTTCGTGGCCGTCGATGGCGCTGCGCAGCACTTGGGCGCCGTGTTGGCCGATCCAGCGACCGGCGATAAAGCTTTGCAGGGTAGGGGCGTGAGACATCACGAGTCCTCCAGGGTAGAAAATCAGTGGGTTAGTGTTTGCTGGCGCCCGAGGCGCCGATCCCGGTCATGGAGCGGATGAACTGCGCCAGGTAACGACCGCGCTCAAGCGCTGCACGCGGCGAGGTGTCGGTGACGGAAAACAGCCAGGCGCTGAAAAACGCCAGGCTCATGGAAAACAGCGCCGGGTTGGAATAGGGGAACAGCGCCTTGTCGTAATGCAGCACGTTGACCCACACCGCCGGGCTCAGCACCAGCAGCACAATCGCCGAGACCAGCCCGGCCAGGCTGCCAGTGACGGCGCCGCGGGTGGTCAGGCCCTTCCAGTACATCGAAAGGAACAGCACCGGGAAATTCACCGACGCGGCAATCGCCAGCACCAGGCCAGACAGGAACGCGATGTTTTGCGACTCGAACAGCAAGCCAAGGATGATCGCCAGCACGCCGATGCACAGCGTGGCGATGCGCGACACGCGGATCTCCTGCTGCTCGGTGGCCTGGCCCTTGCGCATGACGCAGGCATACAGATCGTGGGACACCGCCGACGCGCCGGACAACGCCAGCCCGGCCACCACCGCCAAGATCGTGGCAAAGGCCACCGCCGAAATGAACCCCAGGAACAGATTGCCGCCCACCGCCTGCGCCAAGTGCACCGCGATCATGTTGCCGCCGCCAATGATCGCGCCGTTGGCGTCACGGAACGCCGGGTCGGTACCGACCATGACGATGGCGCCAAAGCCGACCACGATCAGCAGCAGGTAGAAATAACCGATGAAACCCGTGGCGTAGAACACGCTTTTGCGCGCTTCCTTGGCATCGCTGACGGTAAAGAAGCGCATCAGGATATGCGGCAGCCCGGCGGTGCCGAACATCATGCCCACCCCCAGGGAAATCGCGTCGATGGGGTTGGACAACAAACCACCCGGCGCCATGATCGCGCTGCCTTTGGCATGCACGGCAGTGGCCCCGGCAAACATTGCCTCAGTGCTGAACCCGAAATGCTTGAGCACCATAAAAGCCATGAACGTGGTGCCGAACAGCAGCATCACCGCCTTGATGATCTGCACCCAGGTGGTCGCGAGCATGCCGCCGAAGGTCACGTAGAACACCATCAGCACGCCCACCAGCATCACCGCATACAGGTAGTCGATGCCGAACAGCAGCTCGATCAACTTGCCCGCGCCGACCATTTGCGCCACCAGGTACATCAGCGCCACGGTCAGGGTGCCAAAGGCCGAGGTCAGGCGCACCGGGGTTTGTTCCAGACGGTACGACACCACGTCGGCAAAAGTGTATTTACCCAGGTTGCGCAGGCGTTCGGCGATCAGGAACAAAATGATCGGCCAGCCAGCCAGTACGCCCAGGGCGTAGAGCAAACCGTCATAGCCGTTGAGGAACATCATCGCCGAGATGCCCAAAAAGGACGCCGCCGAGATCATGTCACCGGCAATCGCCAGGCCGTTCTGGAAACCGGTCATGCCGCCGCCAGCGGTGTAGAAATCACTCGCCGAGCGGGTGCGCAACGCCGCCCAGCGCGTCACGCCAAACGTGAACAGCACAAACACCAGGAACATGCCGATGGCGTTCCAGTTCAGCGGCCGCGCCACGCCATCGGCCGCGATAGCCAAGTCAGTGGCCAGCGCCAGCGGCAACAGAAACCACGCTATCAAACGGCTCATGCGGCGCACTCCTGCTTGAGTGTGTCGTTGAGCGGGTCGATCACATGGTTGGCGCGGTGCACGTAATAACCGGTCAGCGCAAAGGCCAAGAGCACAATCACCACGCCCACCAGCATGCCCACGGTGGTGACGCCACCGCTCAGGGACTGCCCGAGGGTGGCGGGGGAAAACGCCACCAACAGCACAAAGCCGAAATAAACCACCAGCATGATCAGCGACAGTGACCAGTACAGGCGCTGTTTGCGCCGTACCAACTGGATAAAGTCGGGGTGCTGGCGGATGCGTTCAATGTCGTCGGGGGTCATGGCGGTGTGGTCCTTTTTATTGTTGTGTTGGGGTGTGGCTGCACGCGTCAGAGTTGGTCGAAATCCAGCACCACCTTGTCGCTGATCGGGAACGCCTGGCACGACAGCACATAGCCGGCGGCCACTTCGTAGTCTTCCAGAGCGTGGTTGCTGTCCATCTCCACTTCGCCTTCGATGACTTTGCACTTGCAGGTGGAGCACACGCCGGCCTTGCACGAATACGGCAGCTCGGCGCCCTGGGCGTTGCCCGCATCGAGGATGCTCTGGCTGTTGCGTGGCAGGTCGAAGGCCAGGGCGCGGCCGTCGCTGATCACCGTGATCTGGCTGACGGCGGCGTCCAGTTCGCGGGCGGCTTCGCGGGCTTCACGTTTTTGCTGGCTGCCGGCGGCGGCGAACAACTCGAAATGAATGCGTTCAGCGGGCATGCCCCGGGCCTTGAGGCTGTCGCGCACGGTCTCGGTCATTTCCTGCGGGCCACAGATGAAGGCCGCGTCGAGGGTTTTTACCTCCAGCCAGCGCGAGAACAATTGCTCGCACTTATCGGCGTTGATGCGGCCGTTGTAGAGGTCGACATCCTGCTGCTCGCGGCTGAACAGGAAGATCAGGTTCAAGCGCTGCAGGTAGCGGTTTTTCAAGTCTTCGAGCTGCTCGCGAAACAACGCGCCAGAGCTGGAACGGTTGCCGTACAACAGCGTTACGCGGCTATTGGGCTCGGTTTGCAGGGTGGTCTTGATGATCGACAGGATCGGCGTGATGCCGCTGCCGGCCGCCACTGCCAGGTAGTTGCCTTGGCGCGTAGGGTCCAGTTCAACATGGAAATGCCCAGCGGGCGGCATAACCTCAAGGCTGTGGCCGGCCTTGAGGTGCTCGTTGGCAAACGCGGAGAAGCGCCCACCGGCCACACGCTTGATGGCGATGCGCAACTCACCGTCGTTGACCCCGGTGCAGATCGAGTAGGAGCGGCGTACTTCTTCGCCATCCAATTGCGTGCGCATCACCAGGTGTTGGCCCTGGGTGAAGTGGAAACTGTCTTGCAGGTGCTGTGGAATCTCGAAGGCGATGGACACCGCGTCACGGGTTTCGCTGCGCACATCCTTGATGACCAGGCTGTGAAATTTGCTCATTGTTATTCTCCAACCGAGAGCGCCAGCGGCCCCTCAGATGCACTTGAAATAGTCGAACGGCTCGAGGCAGTCGCGGCAGCGGTACAGCGCCTTGCAGGCGGTGGAGCCGAACTCGCTGAGCACTTCGGTGTGGCTGCTTGCGCATTGCGGGCAAACCACCACCGGGCTTTCACCGAGCAGGCTGCGCTTGCTGGCGCTGCCCTGGGGCGGTGCGATGCCGTAGGCGCGCAGGCGCTCGCGGCCACCTTCGGTGATCCAGTCGGTGGACCAGGCCGGGGTCAATTTGCGCTCCAGGTGCGGCGCGCGAAAACCGGCTTGCTCCAGCGCTTCGCGGATATCGCTCTCGATCACTTCGGTGGCCGGGCAGCCGGAGTAGGTGGGCGTGACCACCACATGCAGGTGACCGGCCTGCCAGTCGAGGTCGCGCACGATGCCCAGGTCGACCACGCTGACCACCGGCACTTCCGGGTCCATCACCTGGGCCAGGGTGGCCCAGGCGGCGGCCAGGTCGGTGGGTTGCGCCGGCCGGTCGCTGGCGATCAGTTCACCAGGTCGCATCGGGGTACGCTCGGGGTAAAAACTGCATCTCGGCCAACAAAATGCCAAGGTGCTCGGTGTGCAGCCCGCGCCGGGCATTCAGGTAGAAGTAGCTCGGCGCCGGCGGGACGGGCAGGGTGGCGCTGGCAAAGATAGCGCTGACGGTGTTCTGCCAGGCCGCCGCGACTTGCGCAGTGTCTGGGGTGATGCCGGCGGCGCACAGGCGCTGTTCGCTGTCGTCGGCGCTGGTCAGCTCGACGGTAAAGCGCCACACCTCGGGGATCGCCGCGAGCATGCGTTGGTGGCTGTGCTCGGTGCCGTCGCCCAGACGCTCCACCCACTCACCAGAACGGCGCAGGTGATAAGTGACTTCCTTGACCGCCTTGGCGGCGATGCCGGCGATGCGTTCATCAGTGGAATGGCTCAGGCCGACCAATACCGGCAAGTGCCAGGCGTCGTACAAAAATTGCTTGAGGAGGGTCACCGCATAATCGCCGTTGGGTTGTTCCACCAGCAGCAGGTTGCGGTAGGCGCGCTCGTCGCGGCGGAAGGCCAGGTCGTCGGCATCGCGGCCGTCGTCCAGCAGTTCGGCGGCGTAGTCCAGCCAGTTGCGTGCCTGGCCCACCAGGTCGAGGCCGACGTTCATCAGCGCCAGTTCTTCTTCCAGTGCCGGCGCGTGGCCGCACCATTGGCACAGGCGCTGGCCCTGGATCAGGGCGCTGTCGCCCAGGCGCAGCAGGTATTCGATCAGATCGGTGTGCGTGTTCATGGTCGACCTCACATGTGCCCGACTTCGGCCGGCAACTCGTAGAAGCTGGCGTGGCGGTAGACCTTGTCGTCAGAGGGGTCGAACAGCGGGTCTTTTTCATCCGGCGACGAGGCGGTGATCAAGGCCGAGGGCACCACCCACAGGCTCACACCTTCGCTGCGACGGGTGTACAACTCGCGGGCGTTCTCGATGGCCATGGTGGTGTCGGCGGCATGCACGCTGCCGACGTGTTTGTGATTGAGGCCGTGCTTGCTGCGCACGAAGACTTCAAAAAGGGTCCATTCAGACATAGCGGTGACTCCGGATCAGGCAGCGTTCTTATTGTGTTTTTTACGGGCATGGGCAACGGCGGCTTCACGCACCCAGGCCCCGTCTTCAATGGCTTTGCGGCGAGTGGCCACGCGTTCCTGGTTGCACGGGCCGTTGCCCTTGAGCACTTCGTAGAATTCGTTCCACTGGATCTCGCCGAAGTCGTAGTGGCCGCGTTCGGCGTTCCACTTCAAGTCTGGGTCGGGGCAGGTGCAGCCCAGCAGTTCCAGCTGTGGGATGGTTTGGTCGATAAAACGCTGGCGCAGCTCGTCGTTGCTCTGGCGCTTGATCTTCCAGGCCATGGATTGGGCGCTGTTGGGCGAGTGCTCATCGCTTGGGCCAAACATCATCAGCGACGGCCACCACAGGCGATTGATTGCGTCTTGCACCATGTCTTTTTGCGCTTGGGTGCCGTGACGCATCATGGTCAGCAGAATTTCGTAGCCCTGGCGCTGGTGGAAGCTCTCTTCCTTGCAGATGCGCACCATGGCCCGGGAGTAGGGGCCGTAGGAAGTGCGCTGCAGCACCACCTGGTTGACGATCGCGGCGCCATCCACCAGCCAACCTACGGCGCCCATGTCGGCCCAGTTCAGGGTCGGGTAATTGAAAATGCTCGAATACTTGGCCTTGCCGCTGTGCAGCTTGGCGATCTCTTCGTCACGGTCGGCGCCCAGGGTTTCCATCGCGCTGTACAGGTACAGGCCGTGACCGGCTTCGTCCTGGATCTTGGCCATCAGTTGCAGCTTGCGCTTTAGGGTGGGCGCGCGGGTGACCCAATTGCCTTCCGGCAGCATGCCGACGATTTCAGAGTGGGCGTGTTGGGAGATCTGCCGGATCAGGGTTTGACGGTAGGCGTCAGGCATCCAGTTCTTGGCTTCGATCTTGATTTCGGCGTCGATCTTTTCCTGGAAGTGGCGCTCCTGTTCGGACATCTCCGACAGGTCCTTGATGCGCTTCACTCCGGTTTCTACAAGCTGTGCGTACATGGTGAGTCTCCCGCCGTGAATCTATTAAAGGCATGGAGAACTTTATAAGTGATACGGAAATATTTATCAAACATAAAATAGCGTGTCATTAATGTTTTTGTATCGCTTTGCGCTGAATGGTTTTCCGTGGGGCAAAAAAAAGCCCCGCCAGAGCGGGGCTTAAAGTGCAGCAGTCATGCTTTCGGGCGGTTGTCGATCACGTGGCAGGCCTTGCCTTCTGAGCGCTTGATGGAGTGCATGGGCTGCAACACGATACGCGTGCTGATGCCGATGTAGGTCTTGATGTGACGGCTCAGCTCGCCCGCGATGGCCTTTTGCTGTTCGTCGCCCAGGTGTTGGTGTTCGGCCTTGAGCTCCACATGCACGTCGACGCTGTCCAGGTTGCCATTGCGATACAAATGGATCTCGTAGCACTCGCACAACTGTTTGACTTTGAGTACCTGTTCCTCGACCTGGGTGGGGAATACGTTGACTCCACGGATGATCAGCATGTCGTCGCTGCGGCCGGTGATCTTGTCGATGCGCCGCATCGGTCGCGCGGTGCCGGGCAGCAAGCGCGTCAGGTCGCGGGTGCGATAGCGGATCATCGGCAGCGCTTCTTTGGTGAGAGAGGTGAACACCAGTTCGCCCATCTGGCCGTCCGGCAGCACTTCGCCGGTCACTGGGTCGATGATTTCCGGGTAGAAGTGGTCTTCCCAAATGGTCGGGCCGTCCTTGGTTTCGGCGCACTCCATGGCGACGCCGGGGCCCATGATTTCCGAGAGCCCGTAGATGTCGAGGGCAGTGATCCCCAGGCGGTGTTCGATGGCGCTGCGCAGTTCGCCGGTCCAGGGTTCGGCACCGAAGATGCCCAGGCGCAGGGCGAGCTTGTGCGGGTCGAGGCCCTGGCGCTCGATTTCATCGGCGATGTTGAGCATGTACGAGGGCGTGACCATGATGATGTCCGGTTGGAAATCCTTGATCAGTTGCACCTGCTTTTCAGTCTGCCCGCCAGACATCGGGATCACCGTGCAACCCAGGCGTTCGGCGCCGTAGTGCGCGCCCAGGCCGCCCGTGAACAGGCCGTAGCCATAAGAAATATGCACCTTGTCACCACGGCGTCCACCCGCCGCACGGATCGAGCGGGCGACCACATTGGCCCAGGTGTCGATGTCGTTCTGGGTATAGCCGACCACCGTCGGTTTGCCGGTGGTGCCGCTGGAGGCATGCAGGCGCACCACGTCGTGCATCGGCACGGCAAACATGCCGTAGGGGTAGTTGTCGCGCAGGTCGGATTTGGTGGTGAAGGGAAACTTCGCCAGGTCTTCCAGGCAGGTGATATCGCGAGGGTGCACGCCTAGCGCATCGAAGCGCTGACGGTACAACGGCACGTTGTTGTAGGCGAGGTTGAGGCTCCAGCGCAGGCGTTCCAACTGATGCTGGCGCAACTCATCGATACTGGCGGTTTCCAGCGGGTCTAGCACAGGTTCAAGCACGGCTTTGGCAATTGGCATGTTCATGACTTCACTCGAATTATTGTTGTGTTCCGGCCCTGTTGCATCAGGGCTTTGAGTGCATGCCCCAAGGATACCGCTCAGCTCCTTGGGCATTCGGATTATTTGCTTCTATAGACGCTCGATGACCAGTGCGATGCCTTGCCCGACGCCGATGCACATGGTGCACAAGGCGTAGCGACCCTGGCGTTCTTCCAGCTCATGCAGGGCGGTGGTCACCAGGCGTGCGCCGCTCATGCCCAGCGGATGGCCGAGGGCAATCGCGCCGCCGTTGGGGTTGACTCGTGGGTCGGTGTCGCTCAGGCCCAGTTCGCGCAGTACGGCCAGGCCCTGGGCGGCGAAGGCTTCGTTGAGCTCGATCACGTCCATGTCCGCCAGGCTCAGGTTGGCCAATTCCAATACTTTGTGGGTGGCCGGCACGGGGCCAATGCCCATGATGCGCGGCTCGACGCCTGCAGTGGCCATGGCCACCACCCGGCCGCGGGCTTTCAGGCCGAACGCCTTGGCCATTTCCGGGCTGGCCAGCAACAACGCACACGCACCGTCATTGACGCCGGATGCATTGCCGGCGGTTACGCTGCCACCTTCGCGAAATGGCGTGCCGAGTTTCTGTAATTGCTCAAGGGTGGTGTCGCCGCGCGGGTGTTCATCATGCTCCACGACCTTGGCCGGGCCTTTGCGCTGGGGTATTTCGACGGGGACGATTTCCTTTGCCAAGCGCCCGTTGGCTTGCGCAGCGCCGGCGCGTTGCTGGCTGCGCAGGGCAAACGCGTCCTGGTCGGCGCGGGAAATATTGAACTGCGCGGCGACGTTCTCGGCAGTTTCTGGCATGGAGTCGATGCCGTAGGCCTTCTTCATGAGCGGGTTGACGAAGCGCCAGCCGATGGTGGTGTCATGGATCTCGGCCTGGCGCGCAAATGCCTGCTCAGCCTTGCCCATCACCAGCGGTGCGCGGGACATCGACTCCACGCCGCCCACCAGCATCAGCCCCGCCTCACCGCACCGGATGGCGCGTGCGGCGGTGCCGATGGCATCCAGCCCAGAGCCGCACAAGCGGTTGAGGGTGGTGCCGGGCACGCTTACCGGCAGCCCGGCCAGCAGCGCCGACATGCGCGCCACGTTGCGGTTGTCTTCACCGGCCTGGTTGGCACAGCCGTAGATCACATCGTCCACGCTGTTCCAGTCCACAGTGGGGTGACGGCGCAGCAACTCGCGCAGCGGCACTGCGCCGAGGTCGTCGGCACGTACACTGCTCAACGCGCCTGCGTAGCGGCCAATGGGGGTGCGCACCGCGTCGATGATCAGGGCGTCATTCATTCGGGGTCTCCTGCGCCAGCACCGGGCCGCGCACTTTGTAGGATTTGCCATGGAACAGCGCGATCAACTCGCCCCGTTGGTTTTCGATACGCACGTCATAGTTGCCGGTGCGGCCTGAGCGGCTTTGCTCGATGCATTCGGCATTCAGGGTGTCGCCCAGGCGAGCCGCAGCGACGTAGTCGATGCTGCAACCCATGGCGACCGTGGCTTCGTTGTAGCTGTTGCAGGCCAGCGCAAAGGCCGAGTCGGCCAGAGCAAACAGGTAGCCGCCATGGCAGGTGCCGTGGCCCTGGATCATGTCGGCGCGCACGCTCATGCCCACGCAGGCGGTGCCCGGTGCAGCTGCGAGCAGGCGCATGCCCATCCCCTGGCTGGCGCTATCGCGTTCAAACATGGCTTGGGCGCAGGCACTGGCCAGGCGCATCGCGTCGTGATTAGTCATGGAACAGGTTCCCTTCGGCGACGCGACGGCGCAGCAGCAGCGATGGTCGGTAGCGTGCTTCGCCGTAGCTGGCGTGCAGGTTTTCCAGTATGCGCAGCACCTGGGCCAGGCCAATGGCATCGGCCCAGGCCAGCGGTCCTTGGGGGTAATTGACCCCGTCCCGCATGGCCAAGTCGATGTCGGCGGCCGAGGCGACGCCTTGCAGCAGGGCGTCGGCGGCTTCGTTGGCAAGCATCGCCACCGTGCGCATCACGGCGAGGGCCGGGCTGTCGCTGAGCAGGCTGACGCTGAACCCGGCCTGTTGCAGCAGGGCCACGCCGTCTTCCAAGGCAGCCGGGTCAATTCCAGCGGCGTAACTGATGGCGAGGCGGCTCGCCTTGCCATAGTCATGCGCCAGGTCCAGCAGGATCAGGTTGCGCAGGCCATCTTCCTGGGCGCGCTGGCAGGCCATGCGCCCGTCGCTCAAGGCCAGCACGGCGTCGCCGACCCGCAGCAGGCCTTGGCCGTCGCGGCTGATTACTTCGATGGCGTGCTCGCGCAGGCGGGGGATCAGTGCGTTGGCGACGCCCAAGTCACCTTCGGCCACACAACAGCTGACGGTCCGCTCACTGCGGGTGGTTTTGGCGGCTGCGCGCTCGGTGCCGTGCGCATAGGGGTAGAAACCCTGGCCGCTTTTGCGCCCCAGGCGTCCGGCGTCCACCAGTTCTTTTTGGATCAGCGACGGCTGGAAGCGGTTGTCGCCGTAGTAGGCGTCAAACACCGAGCAGGTCACCGCGTAATTAACGTCATGGCCGATCAAGTCCGTCAGCTCGAAGGCGCCCATGGCGAACCCGCCGGCGTCACGCATCAGTGCATCCAGGGTCGGGCAATCGGCAACGTCTTCCTGCAGCAGCCGCAGGCTTTCGGCGTAGAACGGTCGGGCCACGCGGTTGACGATAAAGCCCGGCGTCGAACGGGTATGCACCGGTTTTTTGCCCCAGGCCTTGGCGGTCGCGTACAGGCAGTCAGCCAAGGCTGGATCGCTGGCCAGGCCGGAGACGATTTCCACCAACGCCATCACCGGCGCCGGGTTGAAGAAGTGCAGGCCGAGCAAGCGCTGCGGACGTTCCAGCTGGGCGCCAATGCTGGTAATCGACAGCGAGGATGTGTTGCTTGCCAGGATGCACTGCTCGCCGCAGATGCCTTCCAACTGGCGGAAGAGGGCGCGCTTGACCTCCAGGTTTTCGACGATGGCCTCAATGATCAGTGCGCAATCGGCCAGGGCGTCGATGGACTCGACCGCCTGCAGGCGAGCGATCGTTGCCGCACGCTCATCGGCCGACAGCTTGCCTTTTTCGACGCGCTTGCCCAATTGCCGCTCAATCCCGTCGATGGCCAGGGCGGCGGCGCCGGGGCGATTGTCCAGCAGCAGCACCGGGTGGCCGGCCTGGGCGGCGACCTGGGCGATCCCGGCGCCCATGGCCCCGGCGCCGATCACGGCAATGCGCGCAGTGGTGTTGAGTGCAGTCATGGTTCAGCGTCCCTTGAAGCTTGGGGTGCGTTTTTCCATAAAGGCACTGACGCCCTCACGGTAGTCCTCACTGCGCCCGGCCAGGCGTTGAAGGTCTTTTTCCAGCTCCAGCTGTTCGTCGAAGGTGTTGCTCAGGCTGGCGTTGAGGCTGCGCTTGATCAGTGCCAGGCCATAGGTCGGTTGGGTGGCCAGGTGACGGGCGAGGGTCAGCGCTTCATTGCGCAGTTCGGCATCGTCCACACAGCGGTAGATCAGCCCCCATTGCTCGGCCTGCTCGGCGCTCAAGCGGTTGCCCAGCAGCGCCAGTGCCTTGGCCCGGGCCATGCCCACCAAGCGCGGCAAGGTCCAGGTACCACCAGAGTCGGGGATCAGGCCGATCTTGCAGAACGCTTGGATAAAACTGGCCGAACGCGCTGCCAGCACCAGGTCGCAGGCCAGCGGGATATTCGCCCCGGCCCCGGCCGCCACACCGTTCACCGCGCAAATCACCGGCATCGGCAGGTCGCGCAACTGGCGGATCAGTGGGTTGTAGAACTTTTCCATCGACTCACCCAGGTCTGGCACGGCGCTGCCGGGTGCAACATTGCGGTCGCTGAGGTCTTGCCCGGCACAAAAGCCGCGACCTTCGCCGGTCAACAGCAACACGCGCACATCGGGGCTCTGGCGCACTTGCTTGAGGGCTTCTTTGACTTCGCCGTGCATGTGCGTGTTGAAGCTGTTGAGTTGCTCCGGCCGATTGAGGCTGAGCAGGGCGACGCCGGCGTCGATGGAAAACAGGATGTGTTCGAAGGTCATGGTCAGGGGGCTCTCTGGGAAGGCTGGGGATTACTGGCCGATGAAGGTGGGCGTGCGCTTTTCCTGGAAGGCACGGATGCCTTCATCGCGGTCGCGGGTGCCGGCCAAAACAGTAAAGGCATGGCGCTCAAACCGCAGGCCGCTGGCCAGGTCGGTGTCCATGGCCTTGAGCAGCGCTTCCTTGGCCAGGCGCACGGCCAGCGGCGCTTTGCCGGCGATGTTGCGGGCGATCTGCAGGGCGCGTTCGACGGTGAATTCGGGTTGGGTCACCTCGCTGACCAGGCCGGCGCGCTGGGCGTGGCGGGCGTCGATCGGCTCGCCGGTGAGGACCATTTGCATTGCCAGGGATTTGCCCACGGCGCGCAGCAGGCGTTGAGTGCCGCCGGCGCCGGGCATGATGCCCAGGTTGATCTCGGGCTGGCCAAAGCGCGCATCCTCACCCGCAATAAGGATGTCGGCGTGCATTGCCAGTTCACAGCCGCCACCCAGGGCGAAACCGTTGACTGCCGCAATCAGCGGTTTGTTGAAGTGGGTGATGGCGTGCCAGGCAGCTTGGCGTGGGTCATTGAGCATACCCACCAGATTGCGCTCGGCCATTTCATTGATGTCGGCCCCGGCGGCGAACGCTTTGCGGCTGCCGGTGAGAACGACGACGCGGGTGTCGTCGTCGGCTTGAGCGAGAGCCAATTCAGCGGCCAGTTCGCTCAACAGTTCGGTGTTGAGGGCATTCAACGCTTGAGGGCGCTGCAAGGTAATCAGGCGCACGCCCGGTGCAAAGAATTCGACGGCAAGGGTCTGAGGCATGGCGGATGCCCTCGGTGCACGCACGGCTTGAATGCCGGCTCATTATTGGATCGGCCGTAGGCGGCCGGTTTTGCCAGAGTATACCTACAATGCGATACACAAAATCAAGGACGAAATGGAATTAACGTGTCCTATCTATATAAATTTGGCTTTTTGCTAAACGAAGATTAGAGAGTAAAGCTGCTTATAAACCCCTGTAATTGGCGTTTTACGCGGGGTTCAGGTGTGTTGAAAAAGTGATACGGTTTTTCGCGCTTTGTGTTGGCTGTGTGATGTGATACAAAATAAGTCTGCAAGCGCATCGCTTTGCGCCTTCAAAGGATTTTCCATGACGTGCTACAGCCTCAATGGCCTCACCCCGGTAGTCGACCCCACAGCCTATGTGCACCCTTCGGCCGTGCTGATCGGCGATGTGATTATTGGCCCTTATTGTTATGTAGGGCCGCTGGCCAGCCTGCGCGGTGACTTTGGTCGCATCGTGCTGGAGGAAGGCGCCAATATTCAGGACACCTGCGTCATGCACGGTTTCCCGGAGAGCGACACAGTGATCGAGCGCAACGGCCACATTGGCCATGGTGCGGTTTTGCACGGTTGTCGCATTGGCGAAGATGCCCTGGTGGGCATGAATGCCGTGGTCATGGACGGCGCTCGGATTGGCCCGCGTTCATTCGTGTCGGCTACCGCGTTCGTCAAGGCCGGCTTCGAATGCCCCGAGCAATCGTTGGTGATGGGCACCCCGGCCAGCGTCAAGCGCAGCCTCAGTGATGCGGAGGTAAGTTGGAAGCAAACCGGCACTCGTGAGTACCAGCAACTGGCCAAGCGTTGCCTGACTCAGATGCAGGAATGCGAGCCACTGCAGGCGGTCGAGGCGGACCGACCGCGTGTCAGCGACAGCGGCCTGCGGCCCAAGGGCGCAACGCTGTGAGCGTGCATTGCATGCGCAGGATGGTCACAAGGCCCGCTCGCCGGGTATATTTCAGCCTTTTTTCCTGTCCGGTACGCCCATGTCGTCCCTAGCCCCATTGAATTCCCTGATCACGCGCTTCCAGGAGCAGACGCCGATTCGCGCCAGTTCGCTGATCATCACCCTCTATGGGGATGCCATCGAACCCCACGGCGGCACCGTCTGGCTGGGTAGCCTGATCCAGTTGCTCGAGCCCATTGGCATCAATGAGAGGCTGATCCGCACCTCGATTTTCCGCCTGACCAAAGAGGGTTGGCTCACCGCCGAGAAAGTCGGGCGGCGCAGCTACTACAGCCTCACTGGTACCGGCCGCCGACGTTTCGACAAAGCCTTTAAGCGTGTATACAGCTCTACCGTGCCGGCCTGGGACGGTTCCTGGTGCCTGGTGATGCTCACGCAACTGGCCCAGGACAAGCGCAAACAAGTGCGTGAAGAACTGGAGTGGCAAGGTTTTGGTGCGATCTCGCCCGTGCTGCTGGCCTGCCCGCGCAGCGATCGCGCCGACGTCAATGCCACGTTGCAGGACCTGGGCGCCCTCGAAGAAACCATCGTCTTCGAAACCACCGCCCAAGACGTATTGGCCTCCAAGGCCCTGCGTTTGCAAGTGCGTGAAAGCTGGAATATCGAAGAACTCGCGACCCATTACAGCGAATTCATCCAGCTGTTCCGCCCACTCTGGCAAGCCCTGCGTGAGCAGGAAAACCTGCTTCCCGCTGACTGCTTCCTGGCACGGGTTCTGCTTGTGCATGAATATCGCAAATTACTGCTGCGCGACCCGCAGTTACCGGACGAGTTACTGCCCGGCGATTGGGAAGGCCGCGCCGCACGACAGTTGTGCCGCAATATCTACCGTCTGATCTTCGCCAAGGCCGAAGAGTGGTTGAACAGCGCACTGGAAACCGCCGACGGGCCCTTGCCGGATGTCGGCGAGAGCTTTTATCGACGCTTTGGCGGGCTTAAATAACCCACCCTCAATCAAGCAACATCGCTGTCTGTTTTAGCGTGGATCGACGTAGATAATAAAAATAAGCCTGCGTGAGGCCTCACATGAATTCTTCAATTGCACAGCGCCGTGATGGGTTCGACCAATGGCTCCATCAGATCAACCAGATCTGCGGCGCTTTCAATGCACAAACCCTGGGCAATGAGTTCTCCGGGCACATCCGCGAGTACCGCAGCGGTGCGCTCAAGCTCAGTTTTGTCGATGCCTGCCAGGCGCGGCTCTATCGCACGCCCCGGGAAGTCGCGGCGGGCGAGGGGGGTAAGTACTTCGCGGTGTTCCAGCTCGACGGCACCGCCAGCATGGCCCAGGGCGATAACCGGGTGGCGTTGTCGGCTGGCGATATAACCCTGATCGACGCGTCGCAGCCCAGCGACTTCACCTACAGTGACCGCTCCCGGCAGTTATCGTTGATCTTGCCGTATCCGCTGGTGGAGCAATCCCTGCGCTTTAACCCGGTGAAGTGTGGTCATCGGATCGCCGCGACGTCACCCATCGCCACGCTGTCCCACCACTTGATACTGGACGCCACGCGCCAGGCCAGCCTGAGCCAGCAAGAAAGCGAAGCCACCCTGGATGCCGTGGTCAGCCTGTTGCGCCCGGCGATCAGCCAATGCGACGGCGCGGATGACCCGCACGAGCGCATCTTTCGCAAGACCCTCGGCTACATCGATGCGCATATTCGTTCGGAAGACCTGTGCCCTGAATGGCTGGCACGGGAGGTTGGCGTGTCGATGCGCGGGCTATACCGGATGTTTGCGCGCAAGGGGTTGGTGGTGGCGCGCTATATCAAGCATCGACGGTTGGATTTGTGCGCGGAGTCGCTGCGCCAATCCCGGGCCGAGCAGAAGCTGTCGGCATTGGGGTATTCATGGGGGTTTTCTGATTCGAGCTACTTCTCTACCGCGTTCAAGTCGCGCTTTGGGATTTCGCCGGGTGAGTACCGCAAGCAATATGCCTGATTCTCTGTAGGAGCGAGCAAGCTCGCGAAAGACGTCAACGATAACGCGTGAAGCCTGGAAGCACGCGGTGTCTATGCGTCTTTCGCGAGCAAGCTCGCTCCTATAGGGGCGTCGTTATTTAGGTGAGTTGAGGTTCAGCGTTGGCGTTTCATCAAAGAAATTCCACGGCTTGAGCAACACGTGCACCCACTCGGTCGGCATGATCGGCCACTCTTCGGCACGCGCAATGTGGGTGGTGCCGGTGGTCAGCCAGACCACGTCGTCGCTGTTCTCGATCGACTGATCGTCCTGGCTGAACTGCCCCAGGCCGGTGTCGGTTTGCGAGCGGTTCGGGTACTTGCCTTCCGGGTATTTTTCCTCCGGGTTGTAGCGCGTGACCCACAGCTGCTTGTCCATAAAGCTCAGGCGGTGATAGAGCCATTCGTCCTTGCCAAAGTTGGCGCCCTTGGCCACCGGGTGTGTGCCGCCGGCATAGGGGATCAACTGGTAGGAAACCGGGTTGCCGACCTTGTTTTCCTTACCGAAGTTGGTCAACAGGCGCACGGTAGACGGGT
The DNA here is from genome assembly GCF_900583165.1 of Pseudomonas viridiflava. Taxonomy (GTDB): domain Bacteria; phylum Pseudomonadota; class Gammaproteobacteria; order Pseudomonadales; family Pseudomonadaceae; genus Aquipseudomonas. The sequence continues at coordinate 19,528 of NZ_UTKY01000094.1, forward strand.
CAAACTTCTGCGCGGCCTGCTGCTCGGTGCTGACCACTCGTTGCTCGGTTTGCATGGTGCTGGTACGTGGGCCGCCACGGTCGTTCGGTGCAACCACCGGGTTCACTTCCACCAGCGAGTTGCTCTCGCCGTCGATGTCCATGTCCAGGCGGAAGTTATAGATGTGCTGGTGGGTGGTGCCGACGATGTTGTGGTCCAGCAGGGTGCCGTAACGGGTGTCTTCCTTGGCGGTGGCTTCGTGCATGGTCTTGGACTTGACGCCCTTGACCGCTTCGATACCGGTGGCGCCGGCGTCGATACCGATGGTGCCGTTCTGTTGGAAGACCCAGTCGAAGATGTAGTCGTAGTTGCCCACGGTGCTGATCCAGCGGATCACCAGCTCACGCCGTTCGGCGCTGAGGTTGGGTTGGCCCATTTCCTGGTGTTTGTATTCGGGGCCGGCGTAGCGCTCGAACACCGCAATCGCGTGGGGGATGGTGGTCGGGGCGCCGGTGTAGTCGGCGATGGTCGCGTCCAGCAGCACCGCGTTTTCCGGCGCGTCTTTGCCGCGGGCAATCGGCGAGGTGAGGGTGCCCATGCCATAGTCACCCGAGTCCAGGTAGGCCTTGAAGTACCAGCCGGCATCCGGGTCGCCGTACGGTACGATCATGCCGCCCAGGTTGCCTTCGTACATGATCTTGCGTTTCTTGCCCTTGTCGTCATAGGTGACGGTGGACAGGATTGGCCCCACGCGAGAATCCAGGCGCACATGGAAGTCCCAGTTTTGCCAATGGATGCTGTTGCCGGTGATGGTGTAGTTCTTGCCCTCCGGCTCAATGATCTCCAGCGGCTTGAGCGCCACACCCTTGCGGCCGCGACCGTCGTAAGGGGTGGGTTTCATCGGCACCGGGACCACGGCGCCGTCTTCGATCTTGATCAGTTTCTTCTGCTCAAGATCGACCACTGCCACCAAGCCTTCAATCGGATGCGCCCAGTAGTTGCCGTCACCGGTGTCGAGGTAGCTGACGATTTTCAGCAGACGCTTGTCCTGGGTCAGGCCGTCCTTGCCGTCGAAGTAGCCGACGGTCAATGGCGTAGTCACCACTTGCTTGATATCGGTGATGCCGCGCTTGGCCAGCGCCTGGGCGTATTCTGGGCTGGTGGTGATGACCGATTGCACCGTGGCGAAATCGTCAAGCAACACCATGCCATGGGCGCCTTCGACCGGCTTCCACGACAGCAGTGTCTTGCTGTCCAAATCGACCTGGCCCTCGATTACATGCTTGCCATCGAGCACCACGATATTGGCCTGGCGCGTCTGGGTCGGTTTCTGCCCGCTGTAGATGAAACTCCACACCTGATCCTTGGGCGGCGTGTGCACCGACACCTCGGTGAAGCGCAAACCAGGCTTGTAGTGCTCAGACTTTTTAATGATCTCGACGGCGCTGTTGATCTCATCGGCACTCAGCGGGTTGAGCGGGCTGGGGCGGGTCTCGATGACAAAGGTCTTGTCCAGGCCGGACTGGAACACCTGGTTGATAAAGTCCTTGGACATGTATGCGGTCTTGCCCTTGAACACCACCGGCACCGGCAACTCCATGCGCTTGCCGTTGAGCACGGCGACCTTGCTGTCGGGCTTGACCTTGACGTACGCACCGTCCTTGGCAATCACGAACACGTTGGCGTAGTCGTCCCATTTGACCGAGGCGCCGAACGCTTCGAGGGTCGATTGCAACGGCACCATTTCGGCAGCGCCGCCATGGGCCTGCGCAGTGGATTGCAAGCCAGGCAGGCCGAAGGTGCCCAAGGCAATGGCCAGCGCGAGCCGGGCCAGGGGCGTTCTTTTGAGCAAAGTGTCGGACGAAAACATTTCTGAGTTCCTTGAGGTGAACCGAGGACAGGGTCAGGTAGCACTTTGCTACAGCAGAACGGGGGATGCTTTTGGATTCTCGCCAAAATCCTTGTGCTGCGTGCCTGAATGGATCTTAGGGCCTGGCGGGCTGGTTGTTCCAGTGGGATCAAGTGCGGGGCTGGCGAGCAAGGTGATCTTGCTCTGGATCGTCAGGCGTTTTATGTACATGGAAAAAGCCTTGTTGCAGCGGTGCAATGGCCTGCGCCACTGCACTGGCCGGGGTTAGAACGTGGTGGCGAAAACCAGTTGGCTGTAGACGTTCTTATCGTTGTTACCCAACTGGGTACCGCCGTGCTCGGCGCTCTTGTCCGGTTGGTAGAGGCCGATCAGCGGCATCACTGTCAGGTGGGCATTCACTCGCCATTCGGCGAACAGGTCAATTTCATGGCCATCGGTATTGCCCAGGCCACGGTCGAGGGTGTCGAAGTCAAACAGCACAGCACCCACACTGACGGTTTCAAGGGGCGACGCCTTTAACGTGAGCGATTGGATACGCGAGTTGGTGTTGAACGGGCCTGCGTAATTACCCGCCACTTCGCCCTGGAACCAAGTGCCATAGCCGCGATTGAGGCCGTAGAACAACGGGTCGAAACCCTTCGAGAAGCGGCTGTAGCGATAGTTGGCGCTTGGCGCCCAGGTGATGTCGGCAAAGGTCCAGCCGGCTTCCAGGTACCAGGCGTTTTCGTTGGCAGCGTGGGGCTTATCCTGCTTGGCGTATTCACCGGACAGGAACAGGTTTTCTACCCCGGCGTTGCCCTGGGCGCGCAGGCTATAGGTCTTCATGCCGTCCCGTTCCAGCTGGGCGGGGGAGGCGTATTGCTTGTCCACGTCGGTGGTGTCGATGTAGGTCAGGCCCACCGTGCCTTCGGCGGCCACGTGCTCCAGGGTGCCGATGACCATCTCGGTCTTGGCCTGGGCGCGGTTGTCCGACTTGAGCCACATCAGGTCGCTGCGCCAGCCTTGCTTGCCGCCCATGCGCAACACAGCGGTCTCATCGAAGGCCTTGCGCGCCGCCAGGTAGTAGGCGCCGCCACGATCGTAGTCGCCATCGGCGAGGCCTTTGCCCATGTTCAGGGCGTCGCCGTTAATCAGGAAACCGTCGCCGACCACGATGTTCTGGCGGCCGAAGGACAGGTCTACGCCATCGTCGCCCAGGGCTTCGAACAACGTGCCGGAGCGCCAGCCAAGGTAGGCGTCTTCGAACTTCGTGGTGTGTTCCGAGCCGTCGCTGAAGCCGGCGGCATCGCCATCCCCCCAGGTGCCCGAGCTCAATAGGTTGGCTGCGCCATAGGCAGTGCCTGCGCCGGCCAGGCCCTTGTCAACGCTCAGGCCATATTTGATGTAGCCCTCGCGCCATGCCGAGGAACCTTGGCTCAGGCGCCCGGATGGCGCGTAGTTTTGCTGGCTGTGGAACACGCCAAATACCGCCTCCAGCGTGGCGCTCAGATGACTGTCGGCATCGCTGTAGAGTTCGTAGGCCTGGGCGTGGCCGGCACAGGCCAACAGGGCGAGGGTTGACGCACAAAACTTGGGGGACTTGAGCATGGGGTGGCATCCGTTGTTGTTCTTGGGCGCAGGTTTTCACGCCTTTTCGATACTAAGGCGCACGCGCTTCGCCGCCTTGTGTGTGGTTGCCAAAGGCTTGACTGTGGCTGCCAGCGTGGTCGTTTTGGCAGTGCGGCAAAAGCATCTGGCACGCAGGGAAAACCCGCAGGCAACGCGCGCGCCGACAATCGCGTCAAGCCCGACAGCGTTGCCCCTACAGCGCTACCCCTGCTGAATCATTCGAATAAAAGGTGAATCATGAGCAACGTTGAAATCCTGCCTCAGGTGGCTGCATTCCTTGACCGTCGCCACGGCTGCTTTATCGACGGCCAGTGGGTGTTTGCCGAAGGGCAAACCATTGCCGTGCTGAACCCGGCCACCGGGCAGACCCTGTGCGAAACCCTGGATGCGCCGCTGGAAGTGATCGAGCGTGCCGTGCAGTCATCCCATGCCGCGTTCAAGGCGGGCGTATGGTCTGGCCTGCGCCCGGCGGACCGTGAACGCATCCTGCTGAACTTCACCCGACTGGTGGAAGCGCACGCCGAAGAGCTGGCCCAGCTCGAAACCCTGAGCCAAGGCAAGTCGATCAACATGGCACGGGCGCTGGACCTGAACGCCACTGTGGAATTCATGCGCTACATGTCTGGTTGGGCGACCAAGATTGAAGGGCAGACCTTCGATGTATCGATCCCGCTGCCGCCGGGCGCCAAATTCACCGCGTTCACCCAGCGCGAACCGGTCGGCGTGGTGGTGGGCATCGTGCCGTGGAACTTCCCGTTGATGATCGCCGCCTGGAAGCTGATGCCGGCCCTGGCCACGGGCTGCACGGTGATCATCAAGCCCGCGATGGAAACCCCGCTGACCGCCATGCGCCTGGCTGAACTGGCGATTGAGGCAGGCATCCCGGCAGGCGTATTCAACGTTGTCACCGGTGGCGGCGCCTCGGTGGGCGGTGTGCTGACCACCCATCCGCTGGTGAGCAAAGTGTCATTCACCGGCTCAACCGCCGTGGGCAAAAGCGTCGGTGTCGCGTGCATGCAGAACATGACCCGCTTTGCCCTGGAGTTGGGCGGCAAAAACCCGATGATTGTGCTGGCCGATGCGGACGTCGACAAAGCCATCCAGGGCGCAATTCTCGGCGGGCTGCTGAACAACGGCCAGGTCTGTGCGGCGGCATCGCGCTTTTATGTGCACCGCTCGATCCATGACGCCTTCGTCAAAGGCCTCGTCGCGGCAGTGTCGGCCATGCCGATGGGCGCAGGCATGGATGGCGAGGCGTTGATCAACCCATTGGTATCGCGCAAGCAGCAACAGGGCGTGCTCAAACACATCGAGCTGGCGCGTCAGCAAGGCGCGCAGGTGGTGTGCGGCGGTGAGCCGTTGGAAGGCGAAGGCTTTTATGTGCAACCGACGATTCTGACCGGTGTGGACCACAGCATGGCCGTAGCCCGTGAAGAAGTGTTCGGCCCGGTGCTGGCGGTGTTGCCATTCGATGACGAAGACGCCGTGATTGCCCAAGCCAACGACAATCCTTATGGGCTGGCCGCGAGCCTGTGGACCAACGACCTGACCAAGGCATTGAACCTGGTGCCCCGCATCGAAGCTGGCACTGTATGGGTCAACGCCCACGTCTTGTTGGATCCGGCGATGCCGTTTGGTGGGGTCAAGCAGTCCGGTATGGGGCGCGAGTTTGGGCGGGCGGTGATTGAGGCGTATACCGAGTTGAAGTCGGTGTGTATTGCTCATTGATGATGCAGCGTTGGCGCCGCACCCAGATTTAGCGCTGGGTGCGACGGGCAATCTTGGGCAGCAAGAGGTCGTTATGTCGATATCAGGCTAAATCATGCCGCACCCAGGCTATTTTCGGTCGATGCTGGCCGCGTAAGGTGACCCCATCATTAAAAATGATGATCGCCTGACTCTTCAGTCAGTAGGCCTTACGTCGATCACCGAGAATAAGAAAACAATGAATAGCCCGACCCCGAACGACTCCAACGCCCAGCTGGCGCAGGGCTTCAAGCCTCGCCATGTCACCATGCTTTCCATTGCCGGCATCATCGGTGCGGGGTTGTTTGTCGGCTCCGGCCACGCCATCGCGGCGGCGGGGCCAGCGGTGTTGTTGGCCTATCTGTTTTCTGGCCTGCTGGTGGTGCTGGTCATGCGCATGCTCGGGGAAATGGCGGTGGCCAACCCGGACACGGGGTCGTTCTCGACCTATGCCGACCAAGCCATCGGGCGCTGGGCCGGGTTTACCATCGGCTGGCTGTATTGGTGGTTCTGGGTGCTGGTTATCCCCATCGAAGCCCTGGTCGCCGGGCATATCCTCAACCAGTGGTTCCCGCAGATCGACGCTTGGCTGTTTGCCTTGTTGTCGATCTTTTTGTTGGTGGTCACCAATCTGTTCAGCGTGTCCAAGTACGGCGAGTTCGAGTTCTGGTTTGCGATGGCAAAAGTGGTGGCGATCATCGGTTTCATTGGCGTGGGCTTTGCGGTGTTGATGGGCTGGGTGCCTGAGCGCGAGGCCAGTGGGCTCAGCCAGTTGATGCAGGACCACGGTGGGTTTGCACCGAATGGGCTGTCGGCGGTGGTCGGGGCGTTTATCACCATCATGTTCAGTTTTATCGGCACCGAAGCGGTCACAATCGCGGCGGCCGAGTCCAGCAACCCGGCGCAGAACATCGCCCGCGCAACGCGTTCGGTGATGTGGCGCATCGGTGTGTTTTATGTGCTGTCGATCTTTGTGGTGATCTCGGTGGTGCCGTGGGATGACCCGCTGTTGGCCTCGGTCGGTTCCTATCAACGGGCACTGGAATTGATGAATATTCCCCACGCCAAGCTGCTGGTGGACGTCGTGGTGTTGATCGCCGTGGCCAGTTGCATGAACTCATCGATCTATATTGCTTCGCGCATGCTGTTTTCCCTGGGCAAGCGCGGCGATGCGCCGGCCATGCTGAAGAAGACCTCGGCGGCCAGTGTGCCGCGGGCGGCGGTGATCGCCAGCACGATCCTGGGGGCGGGCGTGACGTTGCTCAGCTACTTTATGCCGGCTGGATTGTTCCAGTTCCTGCTCGCCAGCTCAGGCGCGATTGCCTTGCTGGTGTACCTGGTGATTGCCGTTTCCCAACTGCGCATGCGCAAGATCCTGCTGCGCCGCAACGTCAAGTTGACCTTCAAGATGTGGCTGTTTCCTTGGCTGACCTGGCTGGTCATCGCCTTTATCTGCACAGCGTTGACGGTGATGTTGGTGACGCCTGAGCATCGCTTTGAAGTGTCTTCGACCATTGGCCTGGCCCTGATCATTTCCTTCATCGGGTTGATCACCGCGCGGCATCCCGAGGGTGCGCCGAAGTCGGTGCCTGCAGTCTCGCGGCCATGAGTGTGCGGCCTGTCAGCAGCTTGGTGTTCTTGCTGCTGGACCAGTTCACCCTGATCTCCCTGGCGTCTGCGTTGGAACCGTTGCGCATGGCCAACCAACTGTCGGGCCAGGAACTGTACCGCTGGCACACCGCGAGCGTTGACGGCAACCCGGTGTGGGCCAGTGACGGGGTGCCCATCACGCCGGATGGTTCGATCAGCAGCGTGCCGCCGGCAGACACCGTGATCGTGTGCGGTGGCACCAATATCCAAGGCACGGTGACCGTCGAGTTGGTCAAGTGGCTGCGTAGCCAGGCGCGTTATTCCAAGCGCCTGGGGGGTATTTGCACTGGCAGTTGGGTGCTGGCCAGGGCCGGGCTGCTCGACGGTTTTGAGTGCAGCGTGCACTGGGAATGGTTGGCGGCCATGCAGGAGGCTTTTCCACGGGTGACCGTCAGTGCCAGCCTGTTCAGCCTCGACCGCGACCGTCTCACCAGCTCCGGCGGCACCGCGCCCCTGGACATGCTGCTGCACCTGATCGGCCGTGATCACGGGCATGAACTCTCGGCGGCGATCTCGGACATGTTTGTGTACGAGCGTATTCGCAACGAGCAGGACCACCAACGCGTACCCCTCAAGCATATGCTGGGCACCCAGCAGCCGAAGCTACAGGAAATCGTTGCGTTGATGGAGGCCAATCTTGAAGAGCCGATCAACCTGGATGAATTGGCGGCATTTGTTGACTTGTCGCGCCGCCAGCTGGAGCGCATGTTCCAGAAATACCTGCTGTGTTCGCCCTCACGCTACTACCTGCGCCTGCGCCTGATTCGGGCGCGGCAGTTGCTCAAGCAAACGCCGATTTCAATCGTGGAGTTGGCGGTGCTCTGTGGCTTTGTGTCCACGCCGCACTTTTCCAAATGCTACCGCGAATACTTCGGCGTGCCGCCCAGTGATGAGCGAGCGGCGACGGACAGTGAGCGCTCGATTGTGGTTAAACCGATCATTCATCGTCAGCCCGTTGCGGCGCCGATGAATCCGTTGGAACAGGCGCGGGGGGAGTCGACGTTTGCCAGCGTAAAGCGGTTGAAGTCCTGAGCTTGCGCAAAACGTTACCTTGGCTGACAAACCTGCGGTGCAGATGATCGCCGCATTGTTGCGCGAACAGCCCTGATACATGGCGATCAAAATGTGGGAGGGGGCAACCCCCCTCCCAAATTTGAACTGTGTTGCGCCGGGCTTTTAGTACGCAGCGGTGTAGATCGCCAACGCATCCGCCTCACTCACTTCACGCGGGTTGTTCACTAACAGTCGTTGTTGCTGCATCGCACTGCGAGCCAGCTCGGGCAGGCTTTCCAGGGTCACGCCCGCATCTCTCAGTCGCAGTGGCAGGCCCACGGCGGCATGTATGCGCTGCATCTCGGCAATGAACTGCGCCGCGCCATCTCCCGCTTCCAGCCGCCCCAAAACGCATGACGCGAGTTCGGCATAGAGCGCCCCGGCGTGGGACAGGTTGAACGCCAACACCGGGTTAAGCACCAGCGCATTGGACAGCCCATGGGGCAGGTGGAACGTGATCCCCAGCGGGTAGGCCAACGCATGCACCGCCGCCACCGGGGCGTTGGCGAACGCTTGGCCGGCCAGGCAGGCACCCAGCAGCATGGCTTGGCGTGCTTCAAGGTTCTGCGGCTCGCGCACCGCCAGTTCCAGGTTGGCACTGAGCAGGCGCAGGGCTTCGCGGGCCAGCAGGTCGGAGATCGGGTTTTTACGCAGCTTGCTGGTGTAGGCCTCGATGGCGTGCACCATGGCGTCGATGCCGGTGGCGGCGGTGACTGGGCCGGGCAGGCCCACGGTCAGTTGCGCATCAAGAATCGCCAGGTCCGGCAGCAACTGTGGCGACACCACGCCGGATTTGCCGGTGGCGGTGGTGACAATTGAGATCGGTGTGACTTCCGAGCCGGTGCCGGCGGTTGTGGGGACCTGGATCAGCGGCAGGCGCGTGCCCGTGGCCTGGTTGACGCCGTAGATGTCGCTCAGGCCCTGGCGTTGGCCAGGCTGGGCAAGGTAGGCGACTAGCTTGGCGGTGTCCATGGAGCTGCCGCCACCGAAGCCGACGATCAGGTCGGCGGCCATTTCGCGAGCCTGGGCGGTGGCGGCCAGTACTAACTCTTCGGCCGGGTCGGCGAGGACTTCGCTGTACACCTGCAGGTTGATACCGGCGGCGGCGAAGCCGGGCAACACCGAGTCCAGCAGGTTGTGGCGCAGGATGCCGGCGTCGGTCACCAGCAAGACGTTACGCGCGCCACGGGCGGCGCAATGCTCGGCGAGTTGGGCGGCGGCGCCGCTGGCGCAGATCAGGTGGGCGGTGGTGCTGAAATTGAAAGCTTGCATTAACGAACCTCTACGTATTCTTGGATGCACCGGGGTGCTTATTCGGGTTGAGGGGGCAGGCCGGCGTCGATAATAGTCTGGGCCACCGCTTCCATGCTGGTGCGGCTGGCCATGGCATCGCGTTGCAGGCGGCGATGGGCGTCGTTTTCACCGATACGATGGCGAGCCATGAGCAAGGCCTTGGCCATGGATATCTTGGACACCGCCGGTTGCCGGGTTTGTAATTTGCGCAGTTGCGCCAGCATGTCGATGCGCGCACGCCAGGCGGCGCGGGCCATCAGCAGTTGGGTCAGCAGGCCGAACGGTCGCAACGGGCGCTCGATGACGGCAGCCGGCTGGGTTTCCAGCACCAGTTGCAGCATCGAAGGGTTTTCATACCCGACCACGGCGATGATCGGCGGCGCTTGTTCGCTGAGGCCCTCCACCAGTGCCTGGGTGTTCAGGCGCTGGCTGAGTTCCACGGCGAGCAGCACCACGTCGGTGTGTTCCGGCAAGTGCGCGGGCACCGGCCAGCATTGCTCGACGATGCAGCCGATGCGCTGCAACTGGTCCAGCACCACGCGGGCTTCGGCGTCCACCGGGTGGATCACCAGCACGCGCAGGCCCTTGAGTTCGCGCAGCAATGACGGCGCGCTGCTCCCGCTCATGGCTGCCCGTCCAGTTGGTAGTCGACCATGTAGGGGCTGGGTTTGACCGCTTGCTCGCTGTGTACCACCAGCTCGAAACGCCGCTGGTGATCGAGGCGGGCGATGCGTGGCCACAGCCAGGTGTGTTGGGTGTCGGCGTCGATTTGCACGCGGCCCTGGGGTGCGTCGAACTGCGCCCCGGCCAAGGCTTGGCGCAGCGCTTCGATGGATGGACCGTCCGCCCGCCGCGCGGCTTCGGCGAACAGGTGCACCTGGAAATACGCCGCCTCGGCGCCCGCCGTGAGCGGCGCCTCGTCACCAAAACGCGCCCGATAGCGCGCCACGAAGGCTTGGCTGGCGGGCGTCTGCAAGGTGGAGAACCACGGCGCCGCCGACACATGCCCCTCGGCTTCCTCATCACTCATGCGCAACACATCCACCTCGTTGGTCGCCAGGCTGACGATAGGCATGCGCGCCGGGTCGAAACCGGCCTGGCGATAGGCTCGGTGCAGCGCAGGAATATCGCTGCCGACGATGGTCGAGTAGATCGCATCCGGCGCCGTGGCTCGCGCCTGTTGCATCACCCGTTCGAAGTCCTCGGCGGTGGCGTGGAAGGGCAGGTAGATCTCGTCCACCACTTCACCGCCGGCCTGTTCGAACAGCTCGCGCATGATGCGGTTGGACTCGAATGGGTACACGTAGGAACCGCCGACGAACAGCACGCGGTTGCCGAAATTTTCCAGTACATAACGCGCCAGTTGCACCGAGTTCTGGTTCGGTGCGGAACCGGTGTAATAACACCACGGCGAGTATTCAAACCCTTCGTAGAGCGTGGGGTAGAACAGCAGTCGGCGGCGACTCTCGACCACCGGCAACACGGTTTTGCGGGTACTGGACATGTGGGTGCCGAACAGCACCTGCACCTGGTGTTCGTCACACAGGCGCAGGGCGCTGTCGCGATAATCCGCCGGCTCGGCGCCGGGGTGACCGTCCACCGGCACCACTTGCCGGCCATGGATGCCGCCGGCATCGTTGACCTCGGCAATGGCCAGGTGGGTGGCATTGGCCTGGGTGGTTTCCGAGGCAGCGGTGAGGCTGCTCTCGGAAAACAACAGGCCGACTGTGTAGTCGGGGGTGCTCATGACGTCAGGCTTTCCCAGTCGATATGTTGTTCGAACGCGTGCGCCACTTGGTACAGCATGGCTTCGTCGTAGTCCTGCGCTACCAGCATCATGCCTACTGGCAGGCCACTGGCAAGCCCGCAGGGGATCGACAGGGCAGGGTGGCCGGTCACGTCGAACGGCGCGGTGTTGGCGTTCATTTCCAGGGCCCTTTGCACCCACTCGCTGGCCGAGGCATCTGCCGATGGTAGCTTGGGTGCCTTGAGCGGTACGGTGGGCATCAGCAGCACGTCAAAATCCTGCAAGTGCTGGTCGTAAGCCGCACGCAGTTGCCGGGCGGCATTCTGGGCCTTGGCGTAATACTGGCCGCCGAAGCGTTGGTACGCGTACTCACCGGCCAGCAGGCAGGTTTTCAGGTCATGGGGGAATTGCCCGGCCTTGCTCTGCCAATCCTGTTGGGCGTTCATCAGGCTTTCCACGTACAGGCCTTTCCAGTTCGAGCCGTAATTGTAGCCGCGCAGCAATTGGGTGGTGCCTTCCACCGCAATGGGCGTCCAGATCGCATGGCCCAGAGCGTGCAGCGGGATCGAGATGTCATCCACCCGCGCGCCCAAGCCTTCGAACAGCGCCGCTGCACGTCGCACCGCAGCATCCACATCAGCCTCGGAGTTGGCGTGGCCGAAGCCTTCGCGCACCACGCCGATACGCAAGCCCTTGCAGCCCTTGCCTAGCGCCTGGGTGTAGGCCTCGGTGGGCACCACCCGATCCTGGCGTGGGTCGAGCCCGTCGGCGCCCGCCAGCACCTCCAGCATCAGGGCATTGTCCGTCAGGTTGGCGCTCATGATCCCGGCGTGGTCCAGGGTCATTTCGATGGGCATGATGCCGGTGTAGGGGATCAGCCCGTGGGTCGGCTTCATGCCGTAAATGCCGGAATAGGCCGCCGGAATGCGCACCGAGCCACCTTGGTCGGTGCCGATGCCCAGGTCGACGTCACCCGCTGCGATCAATGCCGCGCAACCTGACGATGAGCCACCCGTGGAGTGCCCTGGGTTGCGAGGGTTGTGCACTGCACCGGTAGCGTTGGTATGGCTGCTGCCCGACACACAGAAAAACTCGCAATGGGCCTTGCCGAGGATCTGCCCGGCGGCGTCCAGCACGCGGGTTGCGACGGTGGCGTCAATGTCCGGCACGTAGCCGTGCAGGGTCGAGGCACCGTTCATCATCGGCACGCCGGCCAGGCAGATATTGTCCTTGAGGGCCACGCGCTTGCCGGCCAGCTTGCCGGTGGCGGCGCCTTGAATATCGGTGCGTACATACCAGGCGTTGTAGGGGTTGCTCTCGGGCACCGTGCCTGGGCCTCGCGGATAGCGTGGGGCCGCTGGAGGGCGCGCGATGGCATCGAGGCGGTCGTAGTCCTGCCACACGGCTTCGAGGATATGTGCGTACTCATCCAGCTGCGGCTCGGCCATTTCCAGGCCAAGGCTGCGGCCGACGTCAGTGAGATCGGCCAGGGTAGGGCGTTGAATCGACATAGCAGGTTCCTTATGCATGAAAGCCCATGAAGCGCTCGGCGATGGCCTCGGGGCTGGTGTGGGCCGGGTCGACCTCGTCCACCAGTTGGCCGTTCTCGATGATCAGGATGCGGTCGGACAAGGCACTCAAGAATTCAATGTCTTGCTCCACCAGGATCACCGCCAGGCTTTGTTCCACGCGCAGGCGTTTCAGGGTTTCAATGATTTCGTCGCAGATCGAGGGCTGGATGCCTTCGGTAGGCTCGTCCAGCAGGATGATGTTGGGTTCGCCGCACAGGCAGCGGGCCAGGGCCAGCAGCTGTTGCTCACCGCCGGACAACGCGCCGCCGGGTTGGTCGAGCAAGCGTTGCAGACGCGGGAAGTAGGCCAGGATGCGTTCGATGGTGGCATCGGCCTTGGCAAAATCCTTTACGCAGCCCATGCGCAGGTTTTCCCGCACGCTCAGGAACGGGAAGATCTGCCGCCCCTGGGGCACATAGCCGATCCCGGCGCGGGCGCGCTGGTGGGCGGCGGCTTTACTCAGGTCTTCACCGGCAAAGTGCAGGCTGCCGGCCATGGCCGGGATTTCCCCCATCAAGGCGCGCAGCAGGGTGGTTTTGCCCATGCCATTGCGCCCCAACACCCCCACGCAGGTGTTGGCCGCGCAGCTCAAGCGAATGTCGCGCAGCACGGGAATACGCCCGTAACCGGCGGATAAACCGATGACTTCAAGCATGTTTGATCTCCTGCTTGCCCAGGTAGGCTTCGCGCACGGCGGGGTCTTGGGTGACTTGGGCAAAACTGCCTTGGGCCAGGATCGCGCCTTGGTTGAACACCGTGACGGTGCCGGCGATCAAGCGGATAAATTCCATGTCGTGCTCCACCACCACCACGGTGCTGTGGGCATTGATTTCCTTGATCAGCGCAGCGGTCTTGCGCACTTCCTGATAGGTCATGCCGGCCGCTGGTTCATCCAGCAGTACCAACTCCGGGCGCGAGGCTAGGATCATGCCCAGCTCCACCCATTGGCGTTGGCCGTGGGCCAAGTCGCCCACCAGGCGTGTGCGCAGCTCGGTGAGGCCGATGCGTTGCAGGGTCTCCTCTGCGGTGCTACGCGCCTGTGCAGGGGATTGCCTGCGGCTGGCGGCCAGGCGCAGGTTTTCCAGTACATCCAGGCCATCGAACACGCTGGGGGCCTGGGTCTTGATGCCGATGCCGAGCTGGGCGACTTTATGCGGCGCCAGCCCGGAAATACGCTGGCCCTTGAAGTGGCATACACCACGGGTGGGTTTGAGCTGGCCGCTGAGCATCTTGAAAAAGGTGCTTTTACCGGCGCCATTGGGCCCGATCAGGCAGCGCAGTTCGCCACTTTCCAGAGTGAAATCCACCTCCTTTACCGCATGCACGCCCCCGAAGCTCACGCCCAGGCCTTGGGTTTGCAACAGACTCATAGTGCGCGCTCCTGGGCAGGCAACGGTTGGGGGCGACGTTGGAACACCCGCGCTACGCCGCTGCTTAGAGTTGGTAGCAAGCCTCGTGGAAGCAGCATCACAAACACCAGCAGAATCAGCCCCAGCACAAATCCGCTGTCCACATGCTGTTGCTCACCCAGCCGCGCCATCAGCGCCTGGATGCCGATGCATGCCAGGATCGGCCCGAATAAGGTGCCGCGCCCGCCGACGATCACCCAGATGATGATCTGCGCCGACTGCGCCAGCCCGAACACACCGGGGCTGACAAACGCGCCCCAGTTGGCGAACAGGCAACCGGCCAAACCAGCGATACCGCCGCCCAGGCTGAACACGATCAGCTTGTGCAGGCGCGTGTCATAACCCAATAAACCGGCGCGCTGTTCGTTCTCGCGAATCGCTACCACCACCTTGCCGAAACGGCTGGCGAGCAGGGCGCGCAGGCCCAGGTAGCATAGGATCAACGCGCCACCGATCACCTGGAACAGGGTTTCCGGCTCCAGCACACGGTCCGGGTTGAACGGCACATTCAATGTGGGAATCGCAGGTATCCCGTTGAAACCACCGAGCAAGGCGCTGCCGATGTGGTACTCGGAACCGGACGTGGAGTTCATCACATTGAACAAAATCAAGGTGACCGCCAGGGTAATCACCCCCAGATACACGTCGCTGATGCCACCGTAGAACATGAAGTAACCCATGGCCGCCGCGACCAACGCAGGTACTGCGATGGCCAGCAACACCGGCCAGGTGCTGTCGCCGAGGTTGATCACGCCGATGGCATAGGCGTAAGCCCCCAGGCCAAAAAACGCCGCCTGACCGAAGCACAGGATGCCGCCAAAACCCCAGATAAATGCCAGGCTCAACGCCAACAGCGCCATCACCAGGTAGATGGTCAGGGACAATAAGGTAAACAGGTCCAGCCACTGCGGCAGGACCGCCACCAGCACGGCGGCCAGGGCGCAGCCGAGCACCGGTAGTAGGGTGCGGGTATCAACAGGCATCAGAACGCCCTCCGAAAGAAACGACCGGTAATGCCCTGGGGCAGTACGCGGATCAACACAATGGCCGCCAGCAGCAATGCCACTTCACCGAACACCGGGGTGCTGAAGAACGTCACCACCTGGCTGATCACACCAAAGCCACTGGCGGCGCTCAGGGTGCCGGTGATCACTGCACTACCACCGCCGATCACGGTGATAAAGGCCTTGGCAATGTAGCTGGCGCCCAAGGTCGGAATCACTCCGGTAAGCGGCGCCAACACCGCACCACCCAGACCGGCCAGCGCCGCGCCCAGGCCAAACGTGAGGCTGTAGATGCGCCCGGGATTGGCCCCCAACGCCGCTGCCATCTTGGCGTTTTGCATGGTGGCGCGGGCACACAGGCCGAAGTGGGTAAAGCGCAGCAACGCCCACATGCCCAGCAGTACGGCCACTGCCACGCCGATCACAAACAGCCCGTAGCCGCTGGTTTGATAAGCGCCGATGGTGATGCCCGGCAATGGCGAGCTGATGCCCACCGTAGTATTGCCAAACAACATGGTTGCGGCACCCGTGAGCGCCAGGCTCAGGCCCCAGGTGGCGAGCATGGTGTCGATCATGCGGCCATACAGGTGCCGCACCAGCAGGCGCTCCACCAACATGCCGAACAACCCCACGCTCAATGGCGCCAGCACCAGGATCGAAATCCAGATAGGCACATGCAGGTGATGAGTGGCGAGCACGGCGACGTAACCGCCGAGCATCATGAATTCACCGTGGGCCAGGTTGATGATCTTCATCATCCCGAACACCACCGCCAGGCCGATGCTCAACAGCACCAGCGTGGCGATGGCGCCCACGATTTGCAGGGAAAAAATAGCAGCCCAATCCATGTCGGCCTCCTTACAGCGCGATGCTGTATTGTTTGGCGTCGCGCGGGTTCTTCACCAAATCGCACACGGCGGCGGTGTCGGACGGCGCTTGCTGGGCAAAGCTTTCGACCACTTCCAGGCGGCGGTCGCGCACCTCGGCAATGTGTACGTCAAGAATGCAGTGGTGAGTGGCCGGGTCAACGCTGACCTTGCCGCTGGGCAGGTCGAGGCTGATGCCTTTTTCCAGGGCTTGGGTGACCGCCATGCGCTCCACCGTACCGGCCTGGCGCACACCTTCGGCCCACAGCATCATGCCTTGGTAGGCGCCCATGGCCAGTTCGGTGATGTAGGGGTAGTCGGCGCCAAAGCGCTTGTGGAAGCGCTCGACGAACGCTTGGTTTTGCGGGGTGGCCAGTTCCTGCACATAGTTCTGGCAGATCAGGATGCCGTTGCATTCCTCCGGCGACAGCACGATGTGCTCGTTGCCCCCGGCGAAGGTGGTGGATGCAATCGGCAACTTGCCGGTCATGCCCGCGGCTTTCCATTGGCGGTAGAACGACATATGCGCGCCGCCCACCAGGGCCGACCAGACGAAGTCCGGCTTGGCCTCCTGGATCTTCGAGATGGTCGCGCCGAAGTTGGTCACGTCCAGCGGGAAGAACTCGATGCCCACGCTTTCGCCACCGGCTTGTTCCACATACTTCTTCACCCAGGCGGTGACGATCTGCCCGTAGTTGTAGTCGGCCGCGACGATGTAGACCTTCTTGCCCCATTTTTTCGTGACATGGGACACCAGCTTTTCCACGGTCTGGCCGGGGGTAACGCCGGTGGCAAACACGTTGCGGTCACACACGCCGCCTTCGTACTGGTTGTTGTAGAAGTACAGGGTCTTGTAGCGGTCGAGCACCGGGCGCACCACTTCCCGCGAGGCCGAGGTGATACCGGCGTGCACCACGGCGGCACGGTCCTTGAGCGCCGCCTGTTGGGCGTATTGGGCGTAGAGCTGCATGTTCGACTGGGTGTCGTACTTGATCAGGTTTAGCGGGCGACCGAGCAGGCCGCCGGCGCCGTTGAGTTCTTCGACCGCGAAGGTCAGGGCGTCGACGATGGGTTTGCCATAGATGTCCAGGCCACCGGAGTTGTCGTAGAGCGAGGCGATATTGATCGCGTCATCGGCAGCAAATGCCGAGAAACTCTTCAAACTCAAGGTGGACAATGCAGCAGCAGAAATAGCGGACGTACGCAGGAAAGCACGACGATTCATAGCCATTCGGAAGACTCCTGGAACCCAGGCCCAAACGTCCACCGCTGCCTGAAGGCAGGTGCGCTGGAAGAGGAAAGGTCTGGGAAGAAATGCAGGCGGGGGAAGGAGGGCCTGATTTCACATACCGACGACGCTGTCGGCTGAATGTGTGAGTCGTTTCGCTTGGAGACGCCAGCCGCATCGTTGAGGCTGGGTCGCCCATCGCAAGGGGATGGGGGAAACGAGTACCGCAAGGCGCGGCGCTGTTTCAAAAGCAAGCTTCAGGCCATAAACGCTATGTTTATGTTTTTCAAGGGGATGTTGACATGTTGCCGGTATGGATGCGCCCCAGAAACTGTCACCTGGGTAGAAACGACGCACGTTTGGGGTGCGCATTTGTTGGGACGGTAGCAGGGTGTGCCTCCCACCGGGACACCCCTAGGTCAAGTTCGGCAAAGAGCCAAATGTGGGAGAGGCGGTGCGACGATTCGACTTGCCCCCGATAGCGGTGGGTCAGTCAGCACATGCATCAACAGACACACCGCCATCGGGGGCAAGCCCCCTCCCACAGGGGATCGCGGTGTGTTCTCAAATCAGGTCCGGCTCAAATCCAAATGGGGACAGTCAGCGCATATGCAAAATAATCGGGCTGCTGCTCGCCGGGTCTGTGTGCCCACGCAGTTTGCCCACCGCCTGGGCATCCACCGCGCCCCCTGCGTTGCCCCAGGTGCTGCGTACATAGCTCAGCACCTGGGCGATTTCCTGGTCAGACAACTGCTCACGAAACGCCGGCATGCGATAGGCGTCCGGCACTCCGGCGACCACCACGCGTTGCGAGCCGTTAAGGGTGATGTTGATCGCCGAGGCGCTTTCCTTGGCCAGCGCGGACGTGGCACCGGCCAACGGCGGCATCCAGTCGGGCTGGCCCTTGCCGTCCTGGCCATGGCAGGACGCGCAGCGAGTCGCATAGGTGTGCGCACCTGGGCTGCTGTCGGTGGACGCCGTTTGGTACTGCCAAGGCGTGCCGTCACGCTGCGGGTCGCCCGGCAGTGATTTGAGGTAGCGGGCGATGGCCGCCAGGTCGTCGTCGGCCATGAACTGCGTGGAGTTGTTGAACGCCTCGGTCATCGAGCCATAGACCACCGCATGTTGGTTACGCCCGGTTTTCAGGAACTGCACGATCTGCGGCTCGGTCCAGCGGCCCAGCCCGGTGTTGGGGTCTTGGCGCAGGCTGGGTGCGTACCAGCCGTCGAGCAGCGCGCCGGCGAGGTAGGGCTTGCCGGATTCGTCCAGCGCCTTTTCATTGAAGGCCAGGCTACGCGGCGTGTGGCAACTGCCACAGTGGCCAGGGCCCTGGACGATATACGCGCCACGGTTCCACAACGCATCCTGCTCGGACTTGGCGGCGTAAGGCTCGCTGGGGGCGAACACGCCGTTCCACAGTGCAATGGGCCAGCGCAGGTTGAGCGGCCAGGGAATATCGCTGGGAATGTTCGGCTCGCTGGCCGGTTGCACGCCTTTCATAAAGAACGCATACAACGCACGCACGTCATCGTCGCTGAGCTTCACATATGAAGGGTAGGGCATGGCCGGGTAAAGCCTGCGGCCCCCCGGTGCCACGCCGTGGCGCACGGCGCGGTCGAAGTCGGCCAGGCTGTAGGCGCCGATGCCGTGTTCGCGGTCCGGGGTGATGTTGGTGGCGTGAATCGCCCCCAGCGGCGTGGCCATTTCCAGGCCGCCGGCAAATGGCGTCTTGCCCGGCAGGCTGTGGCAGGCCACGCAGTCGCTCAAGCGCGCTACATATTCGCCACGGCTGACCAAGGCGGCGTCCACAGTGGGGGTTTGTTCAAGCGGTGAGGCGGGCTGGCGGGTGACGTACCAGGCCAGCACGGCTGCGGCGACCAGGCAGGGCAGCGCCAGCCAGCCTGCGGTTCTTGCGAATCGACGGTTGTTCATGGGCGGTCTCGCTCGGTTAGCTGAAAGTGTGTCGGCTCAACGGCAGGCTGCGGATGCGCTGGCCGGTCAGTTGCGCCACCGCATTGGCCACGGCCGGCGCCACGGCGGGCAGCGGTGGTTCGCCGATGCCGCCCATTTTTTCGCCACTTTCGACGATCCGCACATGCACTTGCGCCATGCGCGAGGGCGGCAGGATCGGGTACAGGTCGTAATTGCGCGCCCGTGGCTTGCCGTCTACGTAGACCGCTTCTTCCAACAGTGCCTGGGATAAACCCAAAGCCACGGCGCCATTGACCTGCGCCTCGACAATCGCCGGGTTGACGATGCTGCCCGGGTCGATGGCTTCCCAGATCTGGTGCACCTTCACCTGGCCACTTTCAATCGACACTTCAGCGATCACTGCCGCATGAGAGCCGAATGGTGACGCCATGGCCACCCCGCGCGCGCGGCGAGTGCCGTCTTCAGCGGTGTAGGGCCCGCGCTTCCAGCCGCCGGACAGTTCGCCCACCGCCTGCAGCAGCGTGGTCAGGCGAGGGTTATCGCGCAGCAAGTGCAGGCGCAACTCGTAAGGGTCGTGACCGCCCTTGTCCGCCAGCTCATCCAGGAACGCCTCATAGAAGAAGTCATTCAAGGAGTTACCCACCGAACGCCAGTAACCCAGCATGGCCGGGCCCTTGACGTAGATCTGTGCGATCCGTTTGTTGGGGATCGCATAGGCCTTGCCCGACAACCCTTCAAGGGCCGTGGGGTCGAGTTTTTCGCCCTGTTTGCCGGCGATCGCTTCGGTGGGGCCTTCGGTGGCGCTAACGGCTTCGATGGCCACCGGCAGCCCTTTGTCATCCAGCGCGGCGCGGAACTTGACCACCGCCACCGGGCGCAACACGTCACGCAGGAACTCTTCCTCGCGGCTCCAGATCAGCTTGACCGGGCGACCCACCGCCTTGGCCAAGGCGATGGCCTGCGGGTACGGGCTGGCCGAGTCATACAGGAAATGCCGGCCGAAAAAACCGCCGAGCAAGGGTGAATGCAGGTTGATTTGCGCAATGTCCAAGCCGGTACGCTTGGCGATATCGGCGCGGAACATATCCGGCGCCTGGTTGGGCAGCCACACGTCCAGCGTGCCGTCGGGGTTGAAGCGGGCCAAGGCCGACGGCGGCTCGAGCTGGGCGTGGTGCAGGTATTGGTTGTGGTAGGTCGCTTCAACTTTGGTCTTGGCGCCGGATAACGCAGCGGTTACATCGCCTTCGTTTTCGTCGTCACGCGCAGGGCCTTGTTGGGCGGCGAGAAAATCACGGAAACCATCGCTGGAAAAGTCCGCCGGCATGGCGCGCACTTGAGAGTCGGCTCCGGGCTCCAGCCAGTCGACCTGAATCGCTTCCACCGCGCGTTTGGCGTGCCACCAACGTTCGGCCACCACCGCCACAGCACCGGGTAGCTGGTGAACCGAATGCACGCCTTTCATGGCTTCCACTTGCGCCTGATTGCGCAGGCTGCCCACCGTCATGCCCAGGCGCGGCGCATGCTGCACGGCGGCGTGAAGCATGCCGTCAACCTTCTGGTCGATGCTGTACAGCGCCTTGCCGGTGGATTTGTCGTAGGCGTCCAGGCGCTTCACCGGTTTGCCGATCCAGCGGAACTGGCTCGGGTCGCGCAGCGTGATACTGGCCGGGTCGGGCACTGGCATATCAAGGGCTCGACCGGCCAACTCGCCGTAACCCAGCGAACGTCCGGAGGCGGCGTGCACCACGCGGCCCGGTTGGGTGGTCAGCTCGGCCACCGGCACACCCAGTTGCTCGGCACCGGCCTGCAGCAACATGGTGCGCGCCAGGGCGCCGAGGCGGCGCATGGTCGGGTAGCTCATGCGCACCGACATGCTGCCGCCGGTGATGCGCATACCGTTTTCCATCACCACATAGGCTTCGCCGGGCGGCGCGGCCTCGACCACGAAGGTGGCGGGGTCGGCATCCAGTTCTTCACCGACAATCTGCGCCATGGCGGTGTGGGTGCCCTGGCCGCCTTCCATGAAGGGGCTGAGCAGGCGCACGCTGCCGTCAGGGCGAATCTCCAAAAACGCAGGCACTTGGGTGCCGCGTTCAGCGGTTGTGGCCGCCTGCACTCTGGACGTACCCAGCGGCAGGCCGAAACCGATCACCAGCGCGCCCACGGCGGTACTGGCCAAAAAGCGTCGGCGCGACAGATTCACCGGCACATCGAACAGGTCTTTGGGTGTGTTCATCAGGCACGCTCCGGCTTGGCCAGGTCATGCATGGCGGTGCGGATGGCGTTGTAGGTGCCGCAGCGGCACAGGTTGATCATTGCCGCTTCGATCTGCGCGTCATTGGGAACGGGCGTGTGCTTGAGCAATGCGGTGGCGGCCATGACCTGCCCGGATTGGCAGTAACCGCATTGCGCCACCTGGTTCTCGACCCAGGCCGCGACCACGCGTTTGCCTACGTCATCGGCCTCGATGGCCTCAATGGTGGTGATCTCACGCCCGACCACCGCCGCCACAGGCGTCACGCAACTGCGCACCACGTTGCCGTCGACCAGCACCGAACACGCGCCGCACTGGGCCAGGCCGCAGCCGTACTTGGTGCCGGTCAGCCCCAGGTCATCGCGGATCACCCACAACAAGGGCGTGTCCGCGTCCGCATCGACCTGATAGGCCTGTTTGTTAATACTTAATTCCATGGCTCACCTGCTGATCGACGGTAGGTACGGCCTTTATGAATGCGGTGGCCGCTTATTGTCGAACTCTAGACCACTGCGCAAGGGGTAAGTATCCAGTGGTCGAGAAGTTCGCAGGATCAGGCAAGTATTCAAGAGGATTAGGTCAGCTGCTCAGAGTGCTGCTGACACCCCCAATCCAAAATGTGGGAGGGGGCTTGCCCCCGATAGCAGTGGATCAGCCAAAATTTCTGGCACTGATACATCGCTATCGGGGGCAAGCCCCCTCCCACATTTTTAACCGAGTCAGGCAGTTACACTGTGGGGGTCGTCACTACAAAATCCTCCTCGAAATACTCCCACTCCCCCCGCGTCTCACTCTGACGCCGCGCCACCTCCATCTGCCGCAACTCCACACGCCGTATCTTGCCGGATATGGTCTTGGGCAGTTCGCTGACAAATTCGATACGCCGCACCCGCTTGTACGGCGCGAGGTTGTCGCGGGCGAAGGCGAGGATGTGGCGGGCCAGTTCATCATTGCCCAGCGCGTCATGGGCCAGGATCAAAAAGGCTTTCGGCACAGCCAGGCGTAAAGGATCGGGGCTGGGCACCACGGCCACTTCCATCACCGCCGGGTGTTCGATCAACGCGCTTTCCAGTTCGAACGGGCTGATGCGGTAGTCAGAGGCCTTGAACACATCATCTGCACGGCCGACAAAGGTGATGTAGCCGTCGGCGTCGATCTGCGCGGTATCGCCGGTGCGGTAATAGCCGTCGCGCATCACTTCGGCGGTTTTCTCCGGGCTGTCTTCGTAGCAGAGCATCAGGCCCAGCGGGCGAACGTCCAGGGGCAGGGCGACTTCGCCTTCAGTGGCGGGCAGGCCGTCCGGGTCCAACAATGCAACCTGATACCCCGGCAGCGGCCGGCCCATGGAACCCGGCTTGAGCAATTGGCCGGGGGTATTGCCCACCAGCGCGGTGGTCTCCGATTGGCCGAAGCCGTCCCGCAGCGGTAGGCCCCAGGCGTGTTGAATCTGCTCGATGATTTCCGGGTTCAGCGGCTCGCCGGCACCCACCAATTCGCGCAGGCTTAAGCGCGATTTATAGCTGGCCAAGTCTTCCTGGATCAGCATGCGCCACACCGTGGGCGGCGCGCACAGGCTGGTCACGCCGTAGCGTTCCAGCGCGGTGAGCAATGCCGGCGCGCTGAACCGGGCGAGGTTATGGATAAAGATGCAGGCACCGGCGTTCCACGGTGCAAACAGGCAACTCCAGGCATGTTTGGCCCAGCCGGGGGATGAGATATTCAGGTGCAGGTCGCCCGGTTGCAGGCCGATCCAGTACATGGTCGAGAGGTGGCCCACCGGGTAACTCTGGTGGCTGTGCAGCACCATCTTCGGTTTGGAGGTGGTGCCGGAGGTGAAATACAACAGCATCGGGTCGGTGGCGAGCGTGGTGCCCTCGGCCTCGAACTGCTCGGGGAATTCAAACGCGGCATGGTGAGCGACCCAGCCGTCGGGCGCCTGGCCGACACAGATGCGGCTGCAACCCTCGGCTAGGCCGGAAAACTTGCCGACATGGGCTTCGCCGACCACCAGGTGACGTACCTGCCCGCGCTCGATACGGTCGCGCAAATCATCCGGGTTCAGCAGGGCCGTGGCAGGAATGACCACGGCACCGAGCTTGAACGCGGCGAGCATGGTGTCCCATAGCGCCACATCGTTGCCCAGCATCAGCAGCACCCGATCACCGCGACGCACGCCCAGGGAACGCAAGTGATTGGCCACCTGGTTGGAGCGCTTGGCCAGTTGCTGGAAGCTGTAGCGTTGCTCGCTGGCGTCTTCTTCGACGATCCACAGCGCATTGGCCGAGTTGCCTTCGGCCATCACCTCGAAGTAATCCAGCGCCCAGTTGAACGCGCCCAGTTGCGGCCAACGGAAATCCCGCACAGCGGTGGTGTAATCGGTGCGGTGGGCGAGTAGAAAATCCCGGGCGGCCAGGAAGGGGTGCGTCATGGTCATTGTCCTTAATTATTGTTGTGGGACTGACCCCCGGCTCAGCCGGGTGGCTGAACCGAGTATAGGCACGCATAAATCTAGAGATGAACCCGCAGAAACACCGATGGGTTGTGCAAAAAAGTCATGCTCAGTATTTCCAGGTGACCGACGCCGTGAGGTTGCGCGGTGCGCCGTAATTGGTCGAACCGGCGGCCTGGTACAGCGACAACAGGTACTTCTGGTCGGTGACGTTGTTCAGGTTCAGCGACGTGCTCCAGTGCTCGTCGAAGTCGTAGCTGCCCATCAGGTCCACCAGGGCGTAGGCGTCCTGGTACACGCGGCTGTTGCTGTCGACCTCGGTGTGGCTTTGCCATTGCACACGGCTGCCGATCTTGGCCTGGGGCAAGCCGGGCAGGCGATAGGTCAGGCTGCCGCGTACGCTGTGGGTGGGCACGTACTGGCGAGCGCGTTCGCCATTGTTGTCTTCGATGTGCACGTAGGTATAACCGCCACTGAGGGACAGGCCGGTGAGGATTTCGCCATTGGCTTCCAACTCGACGCCACGGCTCTTGTAGTCGACGCCCCGGTACACGTATTGGCCGTTGACGATGGCCCCGGTGGTTTCGGCGACGTTCTGTTGCTCGGTCTTGAACACCGCAGCGGTAACGCCTAGGCGCTCGTCCAGCAGACGGCCCTTAACGCCGATTTCCATGCTTTTGCCTTCCAGCGGCTCGATGATGCCGCCGGCGGTGCTGCGCAGGTATTGCGGTTTGAAGATTTCGGTCCAGCTGGTGTAGACGCTCCACTGCGGGGTCAGGTCGTAGACCAGGCCGGTGTAGGGCGTGACCTTGCCGTGTACGCGGGTGTCGTGGGGCGCTCCGTAGCCCATGCCATCGCCATCGGCACTGAGCATGCGCGCGCCGGCGATCCAGTGCAGATCGTCGGTGAGGCTGAAGCGGGCACCGGCGAACAGGCTTTTCTGGCGGTCAGTGAACAGTTGGGTGTTGAGCTCGTCGGTGTAGTTCATCGGCGGCTCCACCACGTTGCCGGCCAGCACGTCTTCCAGGTTTTCCAGTTGGTTACCCGACGCCGTGCGGTAGTGACCGCGCTCGGTGTGGTGCAGGCGGCCGTAGTTGGCGCCCAGGGTCAACTCATGCTCACGCCCCAACAGGCTGAACGGCCCGGACAATTGCCCTTCGGCCGCCACCTGATGCTCTGTGCTGGTGGTGCGGTTGATATAGGCCAGCACGCTGTCGGCAGTGAAAGGGATGGCGTAGAGCATTTTGGTATCGGAGTGCTGGCTCATGCCGGACACGGTGAGGGTGCTGGTCCAGCCATTATCGAAGGCGTGGACGAGTTCTGCGAAGGCGCGCTGGGTCTGGATATTCCAGTAGGTCCACGGCTGGCCCACGCTGGAACTGCGGCTGCTGTAGTGGATGCGGTTGCCGGCGTAGTCGGCAATCGGCAGCCCGCCCCAGGTGCTGCCGTTGGATTGGCTGTCTTGCTGGGAGAAGCCTACGGTGAGGGTGTCGGCGTCGGACAGGTCAAAGGCCAGCAACCCCGCCATCACGTTGACTTCGTGGCTGTAGTTGTCGAGGTAGGAATTGCCCTTGTCGTGGGAGGTGATAAAGCGCCCGCGCACGTTGCCGCTGTCGGTCAGCGGGCCGGACACGTCCAGGGCCAGGCGCCGGTTGTCCCACGAGCCGCCGCTGGCGTCGATGCGTGCCTGGAAAGTGTCGGTGGGGCGCTTACGCACCAGGTTGACGGTGGCCGAGGGGTCGCCTGCGCCGCTCATCAAGCCGTTGGCGCCGTGCAGCACGTCGACCTGTTCGAACTCGGTCATGTCTTGCTCGCCCACCAGCACGCCGCCGGAGAAGGGCAGGCCCATGCCGTCGAACTCGAAATTCTCGATCTTGAAGCCACGGGAGGTGAACGCGGTGCGGTCGGTTTCGAACTGTTCGACGGTCACCGACGGCGCGCTGCGCAGGGCCTCTTTGACGCTGTTGAGCTTGAAGTCGTCCAGTTGCTCGCGGGTCACGACAGTGATGGCTTGCGGGGTTTGTTTGTCGGTGAGGCCTAGGCGGGTGGTGGTGGATTTGGGTTTGCCCAGGTAGCCGACACTCTGGCCGCCATCCTGTTGGGCGTCGTCTTGAACGTGGATGGCCGGCAGGGTCATGCCTTCAGCCTGCTGGGGTAACGGCACCAAATATACGGTGACCGCATCGGTGCGCGCAAAGCTGTAGCCGCTGCCTTTGAGCAATTCGGCCAGCGCCTGTTCCGGCGAGTACACCCCCACGACCGCCGAGCTGCGCAAGGCGCTGTCGAGGTTGCCGTCCAACAGCACGTTTTGCCCCGATTGCTGACTGAACACCAACAGGGCCTGGCGCAGTTGCTGGGCCGGGATGTTGAGCGACAGCTTATCGACCGAGGTGCCAGCAGCCGATGCCGCATAGGCCGGGACTGCACCCATCAGCAGGCTGCAGGCGAGGGCGGCGGCGCGCCAGTGCAGGGTGGGTTGAGGATGCTTTGCCATTCAGGTGTTTCCCTATGAGGTCGCGCGATCAATCCCTCTAGGACGGATGAAACGTGGCAATACCTGATGGCGATGTGAATTATTTGCGATTAGGCCGGTTGGATCAGGGTGACCAGGTCGGTGTAGCGAGTCATGCGCACCGCCAGCGCCTTGGACAGGGCATCGAGCATCTGGTCCGGGCGGTTCAAGTTGAGGATCAGACTGACGCGGCGCGCCGCCAGTTGTTGATTGGGGATAAAGATCTTGCCTTCACGCCAGCGCTGCAACTGGTTGACCACAGTGAGCAGTGGGGTGTCGAAGAACACCAGGCGGCCATTGCGCCAGGCTAATACCTGTTCCAGTTCGGCGCGTTGGATGGCGCCAGTCTGGGTGGCGCTGAAATACAGCGAGAGGCCTTCGCCCAGGTCGGTTTGCTGGTTGGGCGTCATCACCCGCACGGTATGGCGACTCACGCTCAACTGCGCGTTGGCACCGTCACAGGACAGACAAAAGTCGGCTTCGTTGGTGAGCACCCGACCGGCCTGGGTCTGCACTGAAAACTCCCCGGCGGCTTTAGGCTGCACCGTGAAAAACGCTTCGCCTTGCAGCAGTTCCACCGAGCGTTGGGTGGCGGAAAAATTCAGATTGAGTGCGGTATTGCCTGCCAGTTCAACTGTGGAGCCATCAGGCAGTTGTACGCTGCGGCGTTCGCCAATGGCAGTACGCACATCGGCAAACGGTGAGCTGACGCCCTTGAGCCACAAGGTGGAGGCACTGGTGGCAACCACCGCCACACTGGCGGCGACGGCCAAGCCGACAAAGCGGCGTCGGGACAGTTGTGGCGCTTGAACCTTAGGCGGTGCCAGTAGCGCAGTCGCCGCCCATATCTTCTCCAGATGCGCATACGCCTGGGCATTACGCGGGTCGGCGGCCAGCCAGCGGGCCAACTCATCGCGCTCGGCTGGGGTTGGCGAGCCTGCCTGGAGCAAGGCAAACCACTCGCTGGCCTGGTGACTGGCGTCATCGGGGCGGGCGAGGGGCGGGAGCAGGCGCGGCGGTTCAACACTCATGGGCTAATCAATTCAACAAAAACCGGTCAGGCGGCGAGTATAGGTGAAGGCGTTCACTCGGGCATGCCCTGCTTCAACAAGTCCAGGGCGCGGACCATGCGGCTGTACGCGGTTTTGGGGGAAATGCCCAGGCGTTCGCCGATCTCGACGTAGGTGAGGCCTTCGACCCGCACCAGCAAAAATACATCGCGGCAGGGCTCGGGCATGGTGTGCAGCACGTCGTTGAGGGTTGCCAATTGTTGGTTGGCGATGGCGGCTTGTTCCAGGGTAGGGCTGGGTTGTTCAAGGGAGCCGGGGTCTTGTTGGTCCAGCTGCTCGCCCTTGCGGTGTTCCTGGCGGCGGGTGTGGTCGATGAACAGGTTGCGCGCAGCAGAGAACAGGTAGGCGCGGAAATTTTCGATACGGGTGCGGCCCATCTGTTCCGATAGCCGGATGAACGCGTCCTGCGTCAGGTCGGCTGCGGTTTCCTTGCAGCGTAGACGGCGGTCCAGGTAAGCCTGGATTTCACCACGATGGGCGAGGTAAAGCGCCTTGAGATCTGAGCCGGACATAGAGCTACCTGACAGCCATGGAAGCAAGCGCGGCGCAATATAACAAACGAGAATGATTGTTAATAGCGGCGTGATGGCTTTTTTTGCCATCACGCCGCAGGCAGCCGGTCAGATTGCCTGTGGCTTGAAATCGCTGGTCGCGACGGGCATCACGCCTTTGAGCAGCGCCACGGATTTCTCCAGGCCTTCAAGGCTGTTGAGCAGCACATCTTCGTGCTCGATGGACAGCCAGCCGTCGTAGCCGGCCATTTTCAGGCGGTAGCAGAACTGGCGCCACCACTGCTCACCATGGCCGAAGCCGAGGGTGATGTACGACCAGCTGCGCGCCGACACATCCATCAGCGAGCCGTTTTCCAGCAGCGAGTCCACCGCTTGTACCGGCGCGTTGAGCATCGTGTCCTTGGCGTGCACGTGGTACAGCGCATCGCCCAAGGCATCGGCGGCGGCCAGTGGGTCGGCGCCCATCCAGAACAGGTGGGACGGGTCGAGGTTGGCGCCGATCACCGGGCCGATGGCGTTGCGCAACTTGTGCAGCGAGCGCACGTTGTACACGCACTGGCTGCCGTGCAGTTCCAGGGCGATGCGCTCTACACCGTTGGCCTTGGCCAGGTCGGCGATTTCACTCCAGAACGGCAGCAGGCGTTCTTCCCATTGATAACGCAGGATGGTCTGGGTTTCCGGCGGCCACGAAGCCACCACCCAGTTAGGCATGCGGTCGCCGGCCTGGCCTTCAGGCAAGCCGGACATCGTGCACACGGTCTTGATCCCCAGTTCACCGGCCAGGCGAAGGGTATCCTTGAGGCACTGCGCTTGCTGTGGCTGGGTGGGGTGAAGCGGGTTGCCGTTGGCGTTGAGGGCGATGATTTCCAGGTTGTGCTGCTCGAAGCTGCGGGTGAAATCCCGGCGTGCGGCGTTGCTTTCGAGCATCTGCGCCAGGTTGAAATGCGGCGCGGTGGACCAGCCGCCGGTGTTTACCTCCAGGCCCGACAGGCCCATGCGTTCAGCGTGCTTGAGTACATCGCCCAACGGCAGGTTGCCGAGGGTATCGGTGACAAATCCCAGCTTCATAGAGACGATCCTTGGTGGCCCAGACGAGTTGTTGTGGTTGTTATGGGGGGATTATTGGCAGCGCAGACACTGGGTTCAAGGATGAGCACGGCGTAACGTTGATAGGAATTACATCAAATTTATCGGCCTAAGTTATTCAAAGAATCGGGACTTACGGTTTATAACTGATGGTATTTCAATCAATAAGGACACGCCTTTCATGTCGCCGAAAATCGCCGCGCAAGCCTGGAAAGGCCCCACCGTCGAGCAGATCGCCAAGGTCGCCAGGGTGGGCGTCGCCACCGTGGACCGGGTGCTCAACAATCGCTCGAACGTGCGCGAAAACACCCGGCTCAAAGTGCTGGCCGCACTGGATAAGCTCAAGCAGGATCTGGCTAACGGCACGGCGACCCTGCACATCAAGTTATTCTGCGATTCGGGAGAGACCTTCAACGCCACGTTGGCGGCAGCGGAGGCGGTGATCAACAGCACCACCCCCGGCGTGCTCGTGCACGGTCACTACGAGCCCGCTAACCAGGTCGACCCGGCAGCGTTTGCCGATCGGGTGCAGGCCGAGGGCGCCTCGGCGGACGGCGTAATTGTGGTTTCCCGCGAGCACCCTGCGATCAACCGGGCGATTCGCGCCTTGTGCCGCCAAGGCATCCCGGTGGTCTGCCTGACCACCGACCTGGCCAACTCGGGGCGCAGCGCCTATGTAGGCAACGATCAGTACGCCGCCGGCAGCGTCGCGGGGCTGTTGATCGGCAATGCACTGGCGCGGCAGAAGGCCAAGATTTTGCTGGTCACCAGCATGGCGTTTCGTTGCCAGCAGGAGCGTGAGATGGGCTTTCGACGGGTACTGCGGGCGGAGTTCCCCCACTTGAAAATCGATGAACGGATGATGTCCGACGATAGCCCCGAAACCACGACCGAGCAGCTGATGCGCTACTTCTCCAAGCACCACTACCCGGCCGCCATCTACAACGTAGCGGGCGCCAACCGGGGCGTGGCCCAGGCTATCGGCACCATCGCTGTCGAGCAGCGCCCGGTGTTTGTCGGCCATGAATTGACCGTGCACACCCGGGGCATGCTGGAGTCCGGGGTGATGGACTACGTGATCTCACACGATTTCGTCGGCGAGATGGCGGCGGCGGTGCGCTGGATTCGCGGGGCGCGGGAAGGTGCCAGGGCGGCGCCACCGTTTACGCGGGTATTGGTGCATACACGCTATAACTGTGAGCTGTGATTGACGGGAAATACGTAAAAGTCCAGTATGGAATTATAAGTACAAAAAACAGCAGCGTCTTTTTCTTCACTCTTGCCAAATCAACAACAACTTGCGAGATCACCCCCCATGAAGAAACTCCCCCTCATCACCGCCCTGGCCTTGGGCCTGATTGCGTCTGGCCCGTTGCTGGCCGCCGAGAAAACCCTTCGCATCGGTATCGAGGCGGCTTACCCGCCGTTTGCGTCCAAGACCGAAGAGGGCAAGATCGTGGGCTTCGACTACGACATCGGCAATGCGCTGTGCGCGCAGATGAAGGTCAAGTGCGTGTGGGTCGAAGGTGAGTTTGACGGTCTGATTCCTTCCCTCAAGGTGAAGAAAATCGACATGGCCTTGTCGTCCATGACCATCAACGAAGACCGCAAGAAGTCGGTGGACTTCACGCACAAGTACTACTTCACCTCCTCGCGCCTGGTGATGAAGGACGGTGCCGTGGTGGATGACCAATACGCCAGCCTCAAGGGCACGACCGTCGGCGTGCAGCGCGCCACCACCACCGACCGTTACGCCACCGAGGTGTTTGAACCCAAGGGCATCAACGTCAAGCGCTACAGCAACAACGAAGAGATTTACATGGACCTGGCGGCCGGGCGATTGGATGCGATCTTTGCCGACACCATCCCGCTCAATGACTTTTTGCAGATGCCTAGGGGCAAGGGCTATGCGTTTGTCGGGCCTGAATTGAAAGACCCCAAATACGTGGGCGAGGGCGCGGGGATTGCGGTGCGCAAGGGTAATGAGGCGCTGGTGAGCGAGTTGAACACGGCGCTTGACGGGATTCGCGCGAGCGGCGAGTACCAGAAGATTTCGCAGCAGTACTTCAAGGCCGATATCTACGGCGATTGAGGGGGATCACCGATATCAAGACCGCCACAGTCAATGTGGGAGGGGGCTTGCCCCCGATGGCGGTGTGTCAGTCATGTATTACCAACTGATCCACTGCTATCGGGGGCAAGCCCCCTCCCACATTTGAATACGGTGTCATCAAGATCCCTTCAATTCCTTGAGGTGCTTGTACACCGTCGCCCGCCCCATCCCCAGCACATTGGCCACATAGTTCGACGCACTCTTGCCCTTGAACGCCCCCTCGGCATGCAGCGCCAACACCAACTCGCGCTTATGGTCACGGGTGAGCAGGTTCAAACTCAGCTGGCGCTCGCGCATCCACCCATGCAAAAACGTATTGATACGTTCCTGCCAGTCATCGCGAAACAGCGAGTCCGGCTGCGCGATCAGCCTGCTCGGCGAGAGGAACAAATCCAGCGCGGCCTTGGCATTTTCAAACAGTGAAATATTCAAGTTGATGCACAACACCGCCAATCGCCGGCCGGTGTGGTCATGCAGCACGGTGCTCAGGCTGCGGATTTTCTGGCCGTCCCAGTTGAGCTTTTCGTACGGGCCGATATTCACTTCGCTGACATCGTCGGTGAGCATGTCCTCCAGCGCCGAGTCATCGCCAATCGCACGTTTGGACAAGTTATTGGCGATGTAGTCGACCTTTTGCGAACGCAGATCGTGCAGCACCGCTTCGGCGTGGGGGAAGAACAGCGTGGCGATGGCGTCGGCCATCGCGCGAAAGTTCTGCATGACGTTGTCTTGTTCAGCGGTGTTCATCAATGGGGCTCCAGGCGGGCAGGGGAGAGCATACCAGCGTCGAGGCCGAACCGCGTGAGGGCCTCAGGCAGCGCCGCGCCGCGTACCAGGGCCGCGCTGGCCTGGCCCATGGCCGGGGACGTCTGGATGCCGTAGCCGCCTTGAGCGGCTACCCAGAACAGGCCGGGGACCTGGGCGTCGAAACCGCTGAGCAAGTCACCGTCGTGCACAAAACTGCGCAGCCCGGCCCAGGTGCGGGTGGGGCGGCGGATGGTCAGGGTGGTGGCTTCTTCGATCTGGTAGATGCCCATGGCGATGTCCAGTTCTTCGGGCTGGATGTCCTGGGGTTCTACTGGATCGGCGTTGGCAGGGGAGCCGAGGAACATGCCTGCATCAGGCTTCATGTAGAAGGATTCGTCCAGCGCCACCAGCATCGGCCAGTGGTGGGTGTCGACGTCTTCGGGGCCGGCGAAGATAAACGCCGAGCGACGCTTGGGTTGCAGGCCGATGGGCGCGGCGCCGGCCAGCCCGCCGATAGTGTCGGCCCAGGCACCGGCGGCGTTGATGATAACGGGGGCGGTGTAGGTTGCGTCGCCGGTGTTCACCTGCCACAAGCCCGAAGCATCACGGCTTAAGCTCTGCACAGCATGATCAGTGAGCACCTCGCCGCCGTTGCGGCGGATGCCACGCAGGTAGCCCTGGTGCAGGGCGTCGGTGTCGATGTCGCTGGCGGTCGGGTCATACAGCGCACCGTGGACTTTCTCCCGGCGCAGAATAGGCAGCTTCGCGCAGGCTTGGTCGGCACTGAGCAGTTCCACCTGAGGCACGGTGGCCTTGGCGCTCAGGTACTGCACGTTCAACTCGGCGGCATCGCCGATGAAATCCACGGTCATTTCGCCCCGTGGCGTCAGCAGCGGATGTTCGCAGAACCCGTCAGGCGGATTATCAAAGAACTCACGGCTGGCCAGGGTCAAGGCGCGTACTTGGGGGGTGCCGTAGGCGGCGGTATACAGCGCCGCCGACCGCCCGGTGGAGTGATAGCCCGGATGGCTTTCACGCTCCAGCACGATCACTTTGCCGTGACGCGACAGCCAGAACCCCGTGGACGCGCCGGCGATCCCACCGCCGATGATGATGAAGTCTGCGTGGCTCATAGCTGTCTCCAGAGGGCGTTGGCGAGTGCGATGTCTTCCAGGCCCAAACCGATGGAACGGAAGAATACATGGCGGTCGTAGGTGGGGCGTTGTACGTGCTCGCTGAGCAACTCCGGCAGGTCGCCGACGATGTGGCGTTTGTCCCAGCCGTGATGTTCGGTGGCAATCAACATCTCGCCCGCCGAGCCAGGGGTGGTTTGGCGATAGTCGCAAAATACCTGCATGGCGTTAAGGGACTGGGGCGGTACTTCGTGGGCACGCGGCGCGTTGGTGCTGATGGACGTAATCAACGCGGGTTTGCTCAAGCGCGCGGGGTCGAGTACCGGGCCGGCCGACGAGGTGCACAGCAGGATCACATCGGCGTCTTGCACGGCGGCATCGCAGCTGTCGGCGATGGTTACACGCGGGTCCAGTCCTTTGAGTTGTGCGATCGCATCGGGCGCGGCGTTGGCCAGGCTGGGCGAATACACGCTGATGGACTGCCAATCCCTGAAGTCTTTGAGATAGTGCAAATGCGCCTGCGCCACCTTGCCACTGCCGATAATCGCCAGGCGCTGTGCGGATAACGGCGCCAGCGCATCCACCGCCAATGCCGTAGTCGCGGCGGTGCGTGCGGTGGTCAGTTCGGCGGCATCGCACAGCAGCAAGGGTTGGCCAGTCTGCATCGACATCAACAACGTCCACGCCGTCACCAACGGGCCTTGCTCGCGCACGATGTACGGCGAGGTCTTGATCCCATACACGCCATCTTCGGCCAGCACGCCCAGATAGTTGATAAAGTCCCCGGCGCCTTGGGGAAACTCCACCCACTGTTGCGCCGGCTGCACCGCAAGCCCGGCGGCCAGATCGCGGAACAGCTTGCGCAGGATCTGCGGCACATCGACCCGGGCCAGTAGTTCGCGGGCTTGGGTCTGGTTGATCACTTGAGGTGTGCTGGGCATGGAAGCCTCCGCAATTAAACTAATTTGTCCATTATGGACATTTAGTTCTGTTGGGCAAGAGGCAAACATCACCCCACGAAACGAAATCCATCCGACAGCTTCTCCTTTAAATAGCTGACCAACACACTGACCGACTTCGGCACGTGGGGCGAATACGGCCGAATCAAGTAGATCTCATCGGCAAACGCGCCCTTGAGCGTCCAGCCCTTGAGCACCTGTACCAACTTGCCGCTGGCCAACGCGGCATGGGCGCTGAAGTCGGGGAGAAGGGCGATGCCCAGGTGGTTGAGGGCCGAGTCACGCAGGGCTTCACTGTTGTTGGTGGCGAAGCTGCCGGAGATCGGCACGGTGAGGCGCTCGACGTTTTTGCTGCCGCGTTCGAAGGTCCACGCGGGTTGGTCGGTGCCCCGTGGGTAGAACAGGCAGTTGTGGGCCGACAGGTCGCCGGGTTCGCGGGGTTCGCCGAGGCGTCGCAGGTAGTCCTGGGTGGCGACCAGCACCGAGCCGGTATTGCAGAGCTTCCAGGCGACATGGGTTTCGGGTACCTGGAAACCGTGACGCACGGCCAGATCGTAGCCTTCGGCGGCCAGTGAACTGAGGGCGTCCGACACGTCCAGTTGAATGCGTACTTGTGGGTAGCGCTGCAAAAATTCTGATAGGTGTGGCACCAACTGCTGTCGGGCAAACGCCACCGGTGCGGTCAGCCGCACCAACCCACGGATCTCCCCGACCGAATCACGTACCGACGAGAAGCTGCGGGCAATTTGCTCATAGGCGCTGCGCACTTCGCGGGTCAACGACAACCCTGCCTCGGTTAGCCTGACGCTGCGTGTGGTGCGCGTCACTAACTGCGTGCCAGTGGCTTTTTCCAGGTCGGAAATACGCTGGCTTACGGCGGATTTGCTCACCCCCAAGCGTGCAGCCGCAGAGGTGTAGGTGCCGTGTTCCTCCAGCACCGACAGCCAGTGGATATGGGTCCACAGCCCCTCGATTTCAGCCTTTTCCATGCTTTGATTGTTCGCATTTATGGACAATAAGTTCTGGATTCTGCTCTGGTTTGGAACAAACTGAAAGCCTATCGTGTATCCCACCGCTTACCCACCTGGGATCTACTGCCATGACAACGACAATCGAGCACTACATCAACGACCAGCGCGTTTCCCGCGATGATCGCTATCAGGACGTCTTCAACCCGGCTACCGGCGAAAAAACCGGCCGCGTGGCCCTGGCCAGCCGCCAGACCGTCGACGAAGCCGTCGCCGCCGCCCAGGCCGCTTTTGACGATTGGGCCGATACCCCGCCCATCCGCCGTGCCCGCGTATTGTTCCAATACCTGCACTTGCTGCGTGAACGCAAAGACGACCTGGCGCGCATCATTGTGGCCGAACACGGCAAGGTTTTCACCGACGCCCAGGGCGAAGTGGACCGTGGTATCGACATTCTGGAATTCGCCTGCGGTATTCCCAACCTGCTCAAGGGCGAGCATTCCGACCAGGTGTCCCGTGGCATGGACAACTGGACCATGCGCCAGCCGCTGGGGGTTGTAGCGGGCGTCACGCCGTTCAACTTCCCGGTGATGGTACCGATGTGGATGTACCCGATCGCCATCGCGGCGGGCAACACCTTCATCCTCAAGCCAAGCCCGACTGACCCGAGCGCCTCGCTGTTCATGGCCGAGTTGTTGCGCGAAGCCGGCCTGCCTAAAGGCGTGTTCAACGTGGTGCAGGGCGACAAGGAGTCGGTAGATGCGCTGATCGAACACCCGGACGTCAAGGCTTTGAGCTTCGTCGGCTCGACGCCGATTGCCCAGTACATCTACGAGACCGGGGCCCGTAACGGCAAGCGTGTACAAGGCCTGGGCGGCGCGAAAAACCATATGGTGGTGATGCCCGACGCCGACATCGAAAAAACCGTCGATGCCCTGATGGG
Organism: Pseudomonas viridiflava; assembly: GCF_900583165.1. GTDB lineage: Bacteria > Pseudomonadota > Gammaproteobacteria > Pseudomonadales > Pseudomonadaceae > Aquipseudomonas. The sequence goes on from NZ_UTKY01000094.1 coordinate 55,230, forward strand.
CGCCGCCTACGGCAGTGCCGGCGAACGCTGCATGGCCATCTCCGTAGCGGTATTGGTGGGCGACGTGGGTGACAAAGTCATCGCCGCCCTGACCGAGCGCGCCAAGCAATTGCGCATCACTGATGGCCGCGATTTAAAAGCCGAAATGGGCCCGATCGTGTCCCGCGCCGCCCTGGAACGCATCAGTGGCTATATCGAACAAGGCGTGCAGGCCGGCGCCCAACTGCTGCTCGACGGGCGTGACTACGTGCCTACCGAAGCAGGTCTTGAAAACGGCTTCTGGCTCGGCGCGACCCTGTTCGACCACGTGACCAAAGAGATGAGTATCTACCGCGAAGAAATCTTCGGCCCGGTGCTGGCGTGCGTGCGCGTCAATGACTTTGGCGAAGCGATCAAGCTGGTCAACGACCATGAGTTCGGCAATGGCGTCAGTTGCTTCACCCGTGACGGCAACATCGCCCGCGAATTTGCGCGCCGGATTCAGGTGGGTATGGTCGGTATCAACGTGCCGATCCCGGTGCCGATGGCATGGCATGGTTTTGGCGGCTGGAAGAAGAGTTTGTTTGGCGACATGCATGCGTACGGTACTGAGGGCGTGCGGTTCTACACGAAGCAGAAGTCGATTATGCAGCGTTGGTCGGAGAGCATTGAGCAAGGCGCCGAGTTCGCCATGCCGGTGTCCAAATAACGCTCGCCAGAACACCGTAGGGCAAATGTGAGAGGGGGCTTGCTCCCGATTGCGGAGTGTCAGTCCTTTAGAAATTGACTGACCCACCGCTATCGGGGGCAAGCCCCCTCCCACATTTTTAACCGTGTTTAAGGCAGTTGATGGAGCGACCTACCTTGATACTGGCGATCGCCAGCAACGCCAACGACCTGAAGCTGAAATGCAATCAATGCGGGAGATCAAGCCCCTCCCACATTTGTCCTGCACTGTTCCTGCTAGCGATTCACCGCCGCCCCGCCCGCGTACTCACATCCACCCAAACCGCCAGCACCAAAATGCTGCCCTTCACAATCATCTGCCAATAACTGTCTACATCCAGCATCGACATTCCATTGTCCAAACTTGTTATCACCAATGCACCCAGCAACGCACCATACACCGTGCCCGAACCGCCGCGCATTGAGGTTCCGCCGATAAAACAAGCGGCTATGGCGTCGAGTTCGCCCATGTTGCCCGCCGACGGTGAGCCCGCAGCAAGCCGGGCAGTGTTGACCAGCCCGGCGAGGGCGCACATGACGCCCATGATGCCGAAGATCCACAATTTGACTGCTTGCACATTGATGCCCGACAGGCGAGTGGCTTCCATATTGCTGCCCACCGCATACACGCGGCGGCCGAAGACGGTCTGGCTGGTGACGTAACTGAAAACGCCGAGTAAAACCAATAACAACAGGACGGGCACCGGGATGCCGTCGTAGCTGTTGAGGGTCGTGACGAACCCCGCCAGTACTGCGCCGATCACCGCCACACGCACCAGATCGCGGACCAGGGAATGCGCCGCCAACCCATGCAGCGCGCGATTGCGCCGTTGTTTCCATGTCAGCAATAGCGTCAGTGCAAACAGCAACACCCCAAGCCCAATGCCCACCGAGTGCGGCAAATACCCCTGACCTACATACACCAGCGACGGCGATACCGGCGCAATGGTGGTGCCGCCGGTAATCCCAAGCAGAATCCCGCGAAACGCCAACATCCCGCCCAAACCGACAATGAACGACGGGATACGCAGGTAGGCGGTCATGTACCCATTGGCCAACCCAATCATCAGCCCGCACAACGCTACAAGACTCAGGTTGGCCAGCAACGGCACGTGATAGACCACATCGAGAATCGCCGCCAACCCACCCAGCAACCCCAGCAATGAGCCCACCGACAAGTCGATCTCGCCGCTGATGATCACCAGCACCATGCCGCACGCCAGAATGCCGGTGATCGACATCTGCCGCAGCAGGTTCGACAAGTTGCGCGGCGTCAGAAACCCACCCTCGGTCTGCCAACTGAAAAACACCCAGATCATCGCCACGGCAATCACCAGGGCGAGCATTTTGTAGCGGCTGAACAGCTGTTTGACCTGATTCATCTACGCGGTCTTCCGATCATTATTATTGTTTTGGCTGAGGGCTGCGGCGAGTACTTGCTCCTGGGTGAGCCCATTGTTGACGAAGTCGCCGCGCAGTTGGCCTTCGCCAATTACCAGCACGCGGTCGGATACCCCCAGCACTTCGGCCAACTCCGACGACACCATGATGATCGCCACGCCTTCGGCCGCGAGTAAGCCCATCAGCTTGTAGATCTCATACTTGGCGCCTACGTCGACCCCGCGTGTGGGCTCATCGAGGATCAGCACCCGGGGCTTGGCCATCAGCATTTTCGCCAGCACGGCTTTTTGCTGGTTGCCACCGGACAGGCTGGTGATCGGCAAAAATGGGCTGGCGGTTTTCAGGTGCATGCGGGCGATCTGCCGGTCGATGCTGCCCAGTTCGGCTTCGGCGTCGATACGGGTGATGTGCGCATACGTGTCGAGCACTGCCAGGGTAATGTTCTGGCCCACGCCGAAATCGGGGATGATGCCTTGGCGCTTACGGTCTTCGGGCACCATACACACCCCGGCACGGATGGATTTAAGCGGCGTGCGCGTGTCAATTACCTGGCCGTCCAGCCATACCTCGGCGCTGTAGCGACCCGGATAGGCGCCGAATAACGCCGATACCAGCTCGGTACGCCCGGCGCCCACCAGCCCGGCAATACCGAGGATTTCACCGCGCTTGAGCACAAACGAAATATCGTCTACGCGCTTGCGCTTGGGGTTGTCGACGTCATAGCAGGTGACATTGCGTGCCTCGAAAACCACCTCGCCGATGTCATGTGGCTCGGTGGGGTAGAGGTTGCTCATTTCGCGGCCGACCATCTGGGTAATGATCTGCGCGATATCCATGTCGGCCATGGCAGTGGTCGCGATGTGCTTGCCGTCGCGGATCACCGCGATGGTGTCGCACACCGCTGCCACTTCATCGAGCTTATGGGAAATGTACACGCAGGCCACACCCTTGGCCTTGAGGCCGCGGATGATGTCCAGCAATACCTCGATTTCGGAGCGAGTCAGGGCCGACGAAGGCTCATCGAGGATCAGCAGGCGCGCCTGCTTGTTGAGGGCCTTGGCGATTTCCACCAGTTGCTGGTAGCCGCCGCCGTACTGCGACACCGGCAGCGCCACGTTCATGTCCGGCACCTTGAGTTCGCGCATCAGGGCTTCGGCGCGGTGCAGCATGGCTGGGTAGTTCATGCGCCCACCCGGCAAGGTCAGTTCGTGGCCCATGAAGATGTTTTCGGCCACTGACAGGTCGGGCACCAGGGTCAGTTCCTGATGGATGATGACGATGCCGGCAGCCTCGGTTTCGCTGATGGAATGGGCTTTGAGCGGCTGCCCGTCCCAGAGGATTTCGCCCTCCCAGGTGCCGTGGGGATAGACCGCCGACAACACCTTCATCAAGGTGGATTTACCCGCACCGTTCTCGCCGCACAGGCCAACACATTCCCCCGGCCGCACTTTAAGGTCGATGCCGTTGAGGGCTTTGACACCGCCAAAGGTTTTGACGATGCCGTTCATTTGCAGCAGGTAGTCGGGCATGACCATGGCTCACGCAAGAGGCTGACGACATTACTGTAGGAGCGAGCTTGCTCGCGAAGACCTCACAGGCACCGCGTTCATCAAGGAGGTACGCGTTAGCGTTAACGTTTTTCGCGAGCAAGCTCGCTCCTACAAGCCAATCTGCTCTTTGGTGTAGAACCCGTCCTTCTCCAACAGGTCGATGTTGGCCTTGGTCAACGGGGTCGGGGTGAGCAGGATGGTGTCGACCTGCTTGCTGCCGTTGTCGTATTGCGAGCTGTAGGTGGGTTTCTCATTGCGTGCCAGCTGTACCGAGAGTTTGGCGGCTTCGGTGGCGATCAACTTGAGGGGCTTGTACACCGTCATGGTCTGGGTACCGTCGATCACGCGCTTGATGGCGGCGAGGTCGGCGTCCTGGCCAGAGATTGGCACCTTGCCGGCCAGCTTTTGAGCGGCCAGGGCCTGAATCGCGCCGCCGGCAGTGGCGTCGTTGGAGGCAACGATGGCGTCGATCTTGTTGTCATTTCGGGTCAGGGCGTTTTCGACGATGCTCAGGGCTTCGGTAGGGTTCCACTCCTTGACCCACTGCTGTCCTACGACCTTGATATCGCCCTTGTCGATGGCCGGTTGCAGCACCTTCATCTGGCCTTCGCGCAGCACCTTGGCGTTGTTGTCGGTGGGCGCGCCGCCGAGCAGGAAGTAATTGCCTTTGGGCGCTGCCTGCAATACGCCGCTGGCCTGCATTTCGCCGACTTTTTCGTTATCGAAGGAGATATAGGCGTCGATGTCGGCGTTCAGAATCAAGCGGTCGTACGACACCACCTTGATCCCAGCCTTCTTGGCTTCGGCGACGGCGTTGGTGAGCACCGTGGCGTTGAACGGCACGATAACGATCACATCAACGCCTCGGGAGATCAGGTTTTCGATCTGCGAGATCTGCTTCTGTTCGTTGGCATCGGCCGATTGCACGAACACCTTGGCGTCGAGTTTTTCGGCGGCGGCGACGAAATAGTCGCGGTCGCGGGACCAGCGTTCCAGACGCAGGTCGTCGATGGAGAAGCCGATCTTCGGATGGGCCGAGTCGGCCATCACCGGCAGGGCGAGCAGCGCCAGGGCAGTGGCGATAAGCGTGCGTTTCATGGTTGTGCGTCCTTTTATTGTTGTTGGAAGACTCAAAACAAACACTGTCACCGATAGATAAAACGATTCACAACGCCTTCAAGCATCTCTTGCCGCCCACTCACGGCCTGCGGGTTCAGTTCATTGGCAAACGCATGCTCAGCCAGTGACTCAAGGCTGAACTCACCGGCCAGTACGGCCTGCCCCAGCGGTTGCTGCCAACCGGCATAACGCTGGTCCTTGAACTGCTGCAGCCGATCGTTCTGCACCATGGCCGCCGCACGCTCCAGGGCCAGGGCCAACACGTCCATCGCTTCTACATGGCCGTGGAACAGGTCGATCTCATCCAGGCTCTGGCGACGTACTTTGGAGTCAAAGTTATAGCCGCCATTTTTAAAACCGCCAGCCTTGAGGATTTCATAGGTGGCCAGGGTCATCTCTTCGACGCTGTTGGGGAACTGGTCAGTGTCCCAGCCATTTTGCGGGTCGCCACGGTTGGCGTCGATGCTGCCGAAGATCCCCAGGGACACGGCGGTGGCAATCTCATGGTGAAAACTGTGCCCCGCCAGGGTGGCGTGGTTGGCCTCGATATTCACCTTGATCTCATGCTCCAGGCCGTACTCGTGCAGGAAGCCGAACACCGTGGCGCTGTCGTAATCGTATTGGTGCTTGGTGGGCTCCTGGGGCTTGGGCTCGATCAGCAGATCGCCTTTAAAGCCGATCTTGTGCTTGTGCTCCACCACCATGCGCATAAACCGCCCGAGCTGTTCGCGTTCGCGCTTGAGGTCGGTGTTGAGCAGGGTTTCATACCCTTCACGGCCGCCCCATAGCACGTAGTTGGCACCTTTGAGCCGCAGCGTTGCATTCATTGCGCTGAACACTTGGGCGGCCGCCACGGCGAATACTTCCGGATCTGGGTTACTGGCAGCACCGGCGGCAAAGCGCGGGTTGCTGAAGCAGTTGGCAGTGCCCCACAACAGCTTGATACCGGTCTGTTCCTGATGGCGCTCAAGGTGATCGACCATCTGCGCAAAATGGTTGCGGTATTCCTTGAGCGAGCTGCCTTCGGGGGCGACGTCCGTGTCGTGAAAGCTGTAGTAATCGATACCCAGCTTGGAGAAAAATTCAAAGGCTGCCTCGGCTTTGCCGATGGCCACCTCCATGGGGTCGCCGCTGCGCTGCCACGGCCGTTTGAAGGTGCCCACGCCGAACATATCTGCACCTGGCCACACGAAGGTGTGCCAATAACAGGCCGCCATGCGCAGATGTTCGCGCATGGGTTTGCCGAGGATGAGTTTATTGGCGTCGTAATGGCGAAAGGCGAGGGGCGCGTCGCTGTCGGGGCCTTCGAAGCGCACCTTCTCGACACCCGGGAAGTACGGCATGGCGTTTTCCTTATTGTTCTTGGCGGTGTCTGGATACTAGCAACGGGGTCGGGCCCGAAAATTATGAAAATCACCAAGGGAGGGTGCGATTTTGAGTGGTGGGGTCTAGTCTGTGGCGACCGGCCCCAGGATAAAAACAATGAAAACCCTACCGCCCGTGCACCGCATTGCCCTGCTGTTCAACGGCAGCAAAATCTACGATCGCGGCATCATTGCCGGTATCGGCAACTACCTGAGCAGCACTCGGGCGTCCTGGGACTTGTTTCTTGAAGAGGACTTTTTGTGTCGCCTCAAGGGCATCGAGCGCTGGCAAGGCGACGGCATCATTGCCGACTTCGATGACCCGCTGATCGGCGAAGCGCTGGCCGGGAGCAAGGTGCCGGTGGTGGCTGTGGGCGGTTCGTACGCCGATGCGCGGGCGTATCCAACAGGCATTCCCTACGTGGCGACCGATAACCACGCGCTGATGAAGTTGGCCTACGAACACTTGATCGAAGCCGGGCTCACACGTTTTGCCTGTTTCAGCCTGCCCGAAGCCCAGGCCAATCGTTGGGCCCAGGAACGGGAAAAGGCCTTTCGCCGCTTGATGCAACGGGATGGTTTGCAGGTTGAGGTCTATCGCGGCTTGGGCACTAGCGCACCGCTGTGGGACAGCGCCGTGGAGCAGCAGATTGCCTGGCTGCAAGCCTTGCCCAAACCTATCGGTATCATCGCCGTCACCGACGCCCGCGCCAGGCAGTTGCTGCAGGCCTGCCTCACTGCCGGGATTGCGGTGCCCGAAGAAGTCGCGCTGATCGGCATCGACAACGACCCGCTGACACGCACCCTGACGCGCGTGCCGCTCAGTTCAGTGATCCAGGGCACCGAAACCATGGGGCGTACCGCCGCTGCGTTGTTGCATCAGATGCTGCATGGCAAACCTTGCAAGGCAGAGCAGATCCTGGTGCCGCCGGAGGCGATCAATGTGCAGGCCTCAAGCTTGCACCAACCTTTAGGCAACCCCTACGTGATGCAGGCACTGTTGTTTATCCGGCAGTACGCGTGCCAGGGCATCAAGACGGCTCAGGTGGCGGGGTATGTGGGGGTGTCGCGCTCATCGTTGGAGGCGCACTTTCGCAAGGAGCGTGGGTGCAGCGTGCATGACGAGATCCTGCGTTTCAAACTGGCCAACGCCGCCAAAGGCTTGGAGGGCAACCGCATGGCGATTGCCGATATTGCCCAGCAGTGCGGCTTCAAATCTGCGCAGTACCTGCACACCGTGTTTCGCCGGGAGTTCGGCTGTACGCCACGGCAATACCAACAGGGCCGCTAGACTCTTTGCAGGCCAGGCTCAGAGCAAAGTGTGGTAGCGGTGTACTCGGTTTCCTGGTCTGGCACAAAACCAAATGTGGGAGCTGGCTTGCCTGCGATAGCGGTGGGTCAGGCAGCACTCGTATCGACTGACACACCGCCTTCGCGAGCAAGCCCGCTCCCACAGGGGATCGGTGGTGTACTCAGTTCCCAGGCCTGACACAGGTCCAAATGTGGGCGCTGGCTTGCCTGCGATAGCGGTGGGTCAGGCAGCACTTGTATCGACTGATACACCGCCTTCGCGGGCAAGCCCGCTCCCACAGGGGATTGGTGGTGTACTCGGTTTATCGGCCAGGCGCAGATCCAAATGTGGGAGCTGGCTTGCCTGCGAAAGCGGTGGGTCAGGCAGCACTTGTACCGACTGACACGCCGCCTTCGCGGGCAAGCCCGCTCCCACAGGGGATCGGCGGTGTACTCGGTTCCCAGGCCTGACACAGGTCCAAATGTGGGAGCTGGCTTGCCTGCGATAGCGGTGGGTCAGTCAGCATTTGTTCCGACTGACACGCCGCCTTCGCGAGCAAGCCCGCTCCCACAGGGGATCGGTGATGTACTCAGTTCCCAGGCCTGGCACAGGTCCAAATGTGGGAGCTGGCTTGCCTGCGAAAGCGGTGGGTCAGCCTGCATTTGTACCGACTGACACGCCGTCTTCGCGAGCAAGCCCGCTCCCACAGGGGATCAGCGGTGTACTCGGTTCCCAAGCCTGACACAGGCCCAAATGTGGGAGCTGGCTTGCCTGCGATAGCGGTGGGTCAGTCAGCATTTGTTCCGACTGACACGCCGCCTTCGCGAGCAAGCCCGCTCCCACAGGGGATTGGTGGTGTACTCGGTTCCCAGGCCTGACACAGGTCCAAATGTGGGAGCTGGCTTGCCTGCGATAGCGGTGGGTCAGGCAGCACTTGTATCGACTGACACGCCGCCTTCGCGGGCAAGCCCGCTCCCACAGGGGGTTGGCGGTGTACTCGGTTTATTGGTCAGGCACAGCCCCCACAGGAGATTGATGAGCCGGTTCAGAACACCGCTTTGACCTGCAAGCCCAGCACCAGCGCGTTGTCGATGTTGTCACCGGAAAACGCCCCCGGTTCGATGATGTATTGCACATCCGGGCGCAGGCTCAGCCACGGCGTTGCCTGATAGCCGTAGCTCAACTCGATCAACTGCTCGGCGTTGTTCAGGTTCGGGTAGTCCGTCCCCGCATTCAGCGCTGCCAATTCCTGCACATCGCGACTGCGTGGGTTCGGCACGGCGCGACCGTAGCCCAGTGCCACGGTGTCACGCGGGCGACCTTCGAACGGTTTGTACAGCACCACGCCTGCGCCATACCACTTGCTGAACGGCGAAGCGGCCTCGCTCGCGGCGGAATACTGGCCGAAGGCGTGCAGCACACGCCCGGCGGAGGCATCCGACGCCCACACCGCCTGGTCGATCAGCAGGTAGTGGCCGCTGCGACCGCTGACGTCCTTGTTGCTGCCGATGCGTTTCACATCTGAGCTGTCGTAGTAATAACCCAGCTTGTATTCACCCGGCAGGGTGCCCGCGTGTTTGTACACCAACTCAATCGGCACCACGGTGCCGGTGGTGTGCTTGGGGCTCAGCTTCCAGGCGCGGCTGGAATTGCCGTTGCTGTCCGGGTCGACATTGAACGCCGCCACGCGCAGTTGCCAGCTTGGCGAGAAATCGTATTTCACCCGTGCGCCCAGGCGGGCGTTGGGGTAGTTGGTCCAGCCGCTGCCGCCGGACATATTCAGCGGGTGCCCGCAGAAACCGGCGTTCATGAAGTTGCACAGGATGCCGCTGTCGAGGCCGCCGAGGTCGTTGCCCATGGCCATGTAGCCGAGCTTGACGTTCAGCGCTGGGGTGAACAGCGTGCGCTCGTAGCTGAGCTCGGTCAGGCGGGTGTAGAGGCCGCCGTAGTTTTCCTGGATCGGCAGGCGGTTGCCCACCAGGTCCTCGGAGGCGCTGTTGCCGCGACGGTCGTTGATGGTGACCTGGATGCGGTCGCCATTGTTGAAACCGTAGAGCTTGCCCAGGTCGAACTGCACGCCGAGCTTGAGGTTTTGCGAGTAGCGCGCCGAGCGGTGTTGGCCGCCGTGGGCGTTGTAGGCTGTTTCGCCGCTGTAGTCGCCGGTAAAGCGGACGCCGGTGTCTTCCAGCTCGCGGCGCAGGCCGCCCCAATCGCCGGTCAGGGTGGTGTCATCGGCTTGCACGGGCAGGGCGGCACTCAGGGCTACGCCCAGCAGCAAGCGCCCAAAGGGGATATGAGAAGTGGGGGTCATGCGGGTCTTCCAAACGAAAAGCGCGGTGCGGGGGGCACCGCGCTAACAGAGGGTTATGGCAGGGCGTAGGCGATTACGTAGTCGCCACGGTCAGTGGACTGGCGTGCGCCGCCCGCGGTGATGACCACGTACTGCTTGCCGGTTTTCGGCGACACGTAGGTCATCGGGCCGCCTTGGCTGCCGACGGGCAGGCGGGCTTTCCAGATTTCATCACCGTTGGCGCTGTTGAAGGCGCGCAGGTAGAAGTCCTGGGTGCCGGCGATAAAGATCAGGCCGCCTTGAGTCGACAGCGTACCGCCGAGGGTTGGCAGGCCGATCTTGATCGGCAAGTGCATGCGAATACCCAATGGGCCGGTGTCTTCAACGGTGCCCACCGGTACTTGCCACGCGACTTTCTGGGTCTTCATATCGATGGCGGTCAGGGTGCCGAATGGCGGCGCCTGGCACGGAATGCCGGCCACCGACAGGAAGCGGTTTTTGTTCACCGCGTACGGCGTGCCCTTGAGCGGTACAGCGCCCATGCCGGTGTTCAGTGCTTCACCGCCGGACGAGGCTTGGGCCTTGTTCTGCGACGGCAGCATCTGGATCCACAGGCCCAGGCGCATGTCGTTGACGAAGATAAAACCGTGCACCGGGTCGGTGGAAATGCTGCCCCAGTTCATGCCGCCTAGCGAACCCGGGAAGCTCAGGGATTTATCGGTACCCGGCGCGGTGTACAGGCCGTCGTAGCGCATGCCTTTGAAGTCGATGCGGCACAGCAGCTGGTCGTACGGCGTGGCACCCCACATGTCCGATTCGGTCAGGGTTTGCGCGCCGATTTGCGGCATGCCCACGGACTTCGGCTGGGTTGGGGAGTACGGCTCGTTGGGGATGTTGGCGGCCTTGACCGGTACATCTTTAACCTCGGTCAGCGGCTTGCCGGTGGCGCGGTCCAGTACATAGATCTGCCCGGCCTTGGTGCCGATGACCACTGCCGGTACCGCCTTGTCGCCACCCGGTGGGGTGAAGTTCATCAAGGTTGGCTGCATGGGCAGGTCGAAGTCCCACAGGTCATTGTGGACGGTCTGGTACACCCACTTTTCAGCACCGGTGGAGGCGTCCAGCGCCAGCACGGAAGCGCCGTATTTGTGGTTGAGCTGGGTGCGTTCCACACCGTAGATGTCGGTGGACGAGCTGCCCATCGGCAGGAACAGGGTGTTCATCAGCGGGTCGTAGGACATCGGCGCCCAGCTGTTCGGCGTGCTGCGCACGTAGGTGCTGTCGCCGGTTGGCGCTTGCTTGTCCTCAGGGTTGCCCGGGTCGAAAGCCCAGCGCATTTGGCCGGTGATCACGTCAAAGCCACGGATCACGCCGCCTGGCATGTCGGTCTGTACGTTGTCAGCTACGCGACCGCCAACGACCACAGTGGTACCGGCGATCAGCGGGGCGGAGGACAGTTGGTAGTAGCTGTCTGGCACGTTACCCAGGCCGGCTTTCAAGTCCACTTGACCATGAGTGCCGAAGTCTTCGCAGAACTTGCCGGTGTCAGCATCGACGGCGATCAGGCGCGCATCGATAGTATTGGTCAGCAAGCGACGTTGGCACTGCGCGCCAGCAGGCACGTTGGCGGCAATGATCGGCGAGCTGTTGGGCTGGGTTGGCTGGGCCAGCGGTGCGGTGGCGTCGAAGTAGGCCATGCCACGGCAACGTTGCCATACCGCCGATTTGGCGTTGACTTCGTTCTTCCACAGCTCTTTGCCGGTGTCGGCGTCGAGGGCGATCAGGTTGTTGTGGGGCGTGCAGATAAACACTTTATTGCCGATCTGCAGCGGGGTGAGCTGGTCTTCTGCGCCGTTGCCGTCGCTGATGGCCACGTCGCCGGTGTGGTAGGTCCACGCCACCTTGAGCTTGTTGACGGTGTCGCGGTTGATCTGGTCCAGCGCGGCGAAGCGGCTGCCACCTTCGGTATTACCGTAGTGCGCCCAATCTTTCTGCGCGTCGGCCGCAGCCACTGGCGTGATGCCCGGGCCGGTGCCGGTTGGCGCAACGCTTGGGTGAGCGACAAACATATTGCCCGCCGCGACCGCGACGCCCACTGCCAATACCGCGGCAACGCCATAGGCGCCACGCGCAGGCCGGCCCACCAGTTGTGGGTAAACCAGCGCTACCACCATGCCGATGGCCGCGAACATGAAGATGCGCGAGAACAGTGGCCAGAACACCAGGCCCACATCCGCGACCGCCCAAATGGCCGTGCCGACCAAAAAGGCCGCGAACAGCCACGCGCCAGCGGGCTTGCGGCAAGCGATCAGCAGGCCGGCAATCGCCATGGCCACACCACCGATCAGGAAGTACCAGGAGCCACCCAGGCTGACCAGTTTGACGCCGCCAACGGCCAGCGCCACGCCGAGCAGGGCGATGATCACGCCCAGGCCCAGCAGGATAATTCTAGAGACGCCAGCGGCGCGCGATGCTCGTTTCATATCGATAAATGCTCGAAGGTGAGAGGGCAAAGACGCGATTTTAGCAAGATAAGTAACTGGTTAGTACATTAGAGTCCTGCAATAGACTATTACAGGTGCTGAGATGATGGAGTGTGGCTAAATGTCGCCCAGGGTGCGATGGCATCGCACCCTACTGCTGCACGCGTCTGATAAAAACTCTAGACGGCTTTTTTGCCTCGGGGATTTTTTTGCGCAGCGCCCGCATCGGCGAGCGCATCCCCGCCCAGGCTGCGGGTTAGCTCCTGGGCCGCCTGTTGGAACAGTGGGTGCAGGGTTTGCGCTTGCTCGGCGGTAAGGCGGCTGGCCGGGCCCGACAGTACCAGAGCGCCGATCAGGTTTTCGCCTGGGCCGAAGATTGGCAGGGCCATCGACGACGCGTGCGGGTCGGTAGCGCCGTGGGAAAATATCGGCTTGATCATCTTCGCCGCCAGTGAGTACGGCGTGCGCAGGGCTTCGGCTCCGGCGGCGCCGTCCATGGGGCGGGTGTCGCCCGGCTGCAGGTGCAGGCGCAAGTGATGAGGGGAGTTCACACGGTACAGGCACATACGGTAGGCGCCGTGGCGCACGTAGAAGGACGCGGTTTCGCCGGTTTCCTGGGTAAGGCGGTGCAGCAGGGGGGTGATGTGGCGCTCAAGGTCGAGGCCGTCCTGGTACACGGTGTTCAGGCGCATGATCTCGGTGGCCAGTTGATAGCGGCCGTCAGCGAGGCGGGTGATCAGGCCATGGTCTTCCAGGGAGACCATCAGGCGCATGATGGTGCTTTTGATCAGGCCGGTACGTGCGGCGAGTTCGGCAAGCTCCAGGGCGGTGTCCCCCATTTTGAAGGCCGTGAGCACGGTGAGCACCCGATCGGCCGAGGCCACCCCGGTGACTGCGGGGCGTGGGCGGGTTTTAACCATGGTGGGCTCCTTGTGAGGTGTGCGCGGGTAGGCTGCAAAATACGGGGATTGGCGGGTGGGGGCAATCGTGACTGCCAACTGGGTCTAAATGTGGGAGGGGGCCAGCCAGCTCATCTGTACCTGACTCACCGCTATCGGGGGCAAGCCCCTCCCACCTGTTCAAGCAGCGTTTGCAGGTTTGATGAACTCGTCTGATGCCTTCATCTGCTTGCGCCCCATCAGCAACACCATCACTGCACCTGCGGTACACAGCGCCGCCAGTGGCAGCAATGCAATGGCGTAGCTACCTGTAGCGTGATGAATGGTGCCGTACACATTGACCATGATCCCGCCACCAATCAGGTTGGCCATCGCGCCCACGGCCGCCAAGCCAGCAGCGGCGGTGGAGGAGGAGAGCCAGGTGGAGACCAGTGCCCAGAACGGCCCTTTCATGGAGTACGCACCGATCAGCACCATCGACAGCATGACCACCGTTGCCACCAGTGACGACGTCACCAGCGCCAACAGCAGGCCACCCGTGATCAGCAGCAAGGTGGTCGCGGTGTGCCAGCGGCGCTCGCCGGTCTTGTCGGAACTGCGGCCCCACATAATCATCAGGATCGATGCCAGCCCGTAGGGGATGGCGTTGACCATGCCAATCTCCAGGTTGTTCAGGCCAAAAGTCTTGAGCAGTTGCGGCGCCCACACGCTCATGGTGCTGCCCGCCGCCGAGGCGCCGGAGTAGATCAGTGCGAGCACCCAGATATGTTTGTGGCGCAGTAGTTTCCACAGCGAGATATGCCCGATGGCGGTCTTGCGGCTGCGCTCTTCATCGAGGCGGGTGGTGAGCCATTGGCGTTGTTCGTTGCTCAGCCACTTGGCTTGCTCGGGGCGGTCGGTCAGGACGAACAGGCAGGCGATCCCCAGCAGCACTGCCGGAATGCCTTCGATGATGAACAGCCAATGCCAGCCTCGCATGCCAAACCAGCCATCCAGGCTCAGCAGCAGGCCAGACAGGGGAGAACCGATGAAGTTGGCACCCGGAATCGCCACCATGAAGATCGCGACCATGCGCCCACGGTACGCCGCTGGTAGCCAGTAAGTGAGGTAAAGCAGCACGCCTGGGAAGAACCCAGCTTCGGCCGCACCCAGCAAAAAGCGCATCACGTACAGCGAGTTGGCGCCGGTGACAAAGGCAGTGCCGGCAGAGATCAGGCCCCAAGTGATCATGATCCGGGCGATCCATACCCTTGCGCCAAAGCGCTGCAAGGCCAGGTTGCTCGGCACTTCCACCAGGAAGTAGGAGACAAAGAACAGGCTGCTGGCAAAGCCGAAGATCGCTGGGGTAAGGCCCAGATCCTGGTTCATCTGCAGCGAGGCCATGCCGATGTTGCCGCGATCAATGATCGCCAGCAGGTAGCACAGAATCAGGAATGGCAGCAGTCGCCACGCCACCTTGCGCATGGTTGAACGCTCGATGGCGCTGATGTCGGTAGAACTGGTAGGCATGACTCTCTCCCGTGTTGTTTTTTTTGGAGAAGCGTTACAGCCCCGCACTCACTCGAGTGAGGGGCGGGCAATGTCAGTGTGCGTAGAGGTGGCGGTTGACCACTGCGCGCGGCGGCGGTGCGGTGCCGTCCCAGAAATCCATGATCTGTTGCAGGGCCAGCAGGCCTACCCGGTCCCGTGCTTCGGCGGTGTTGGCGCCTACATGCGGGGTCGCGACCAAGGTCGGCAAACCCCACAGCGCCGAATCCGCAGATGGCGGCTCGGGGTTGAAGGTATCGAGGCCGGCGCCGGCGATCTGGCCGGAGCTCAGCGCGTGCACAAGGGCGTCGGTGTCGATCAGTTCGCCGCGTGCCGTGTTGATCAGGATGCTGTTCGGGCGCATGCGCTTGAACTGCGCTGCGCCAAACAGGTTGCGGTTCTGTTCGGTCAGTGGGCAATGCAGGCTGATGATATCGCAGCTCGCCAGCAGGTCATCAATGCTGTCGACGCGTTGCACGTTCGGCAGGTCTGCGAGGTAAGGGTCGAATACCTTGACGGTCATGCGCAGCGGGGCCACCAGGGCCATCAAGATCTGGCCAATGGCGCCAAGGCCAACCAGGCCGAGGGTTTTTCCGGACAGTTCAATGCCTACCGAGGTGGCTTTGTCCCAATGCCCATCGCGCATGCGTGCATCTAGCAAGGCGGTCTGGCGGGCGACGCTGAACATTAAGGCCAAGGCATGCTCGGCCACCGATTGTGCATTGGCCCCCAGGGCGATGGTCACGGGGATATTACGTTCGGCGGCTGCAGCGATGTCGATGGTGTCGTAGCCCACTCCGTGCTTGGCAATGATCTTCAGCGAGGTGGATGCGTTGATCATTTCCCGGGTCAGGTTGCCCTGGCGCACGATGATTGCGTCCGGTTGTTCGCGGGCAATGATCGCGGTGAGTTCATCGGCGGGTGCGTAGGGAATGGTGGGTATCACGCGCACGCCGTGGGAGGCGGCGTGGGCCATGGCTTCGACAGTCAATTGCGGGCCGGTCAGCAACAGGGTTCGGGTCATTTTGTGCACCTTGGTTTTCTTGTCGGTGTGCAGTTGGGGGCTTGTTGCAGCGCTCAACAGAGGTAGAAACCTATCATAATGAAACGGCGTTGCAATAAATAAATTGCTGGCGGGTAGTGAAATGCAAGTGAAATTTCTCGCTAAGGCCTTAAAAATCCAGGTTTATAACTTTATTTGTGAGGCTAAACCGTTAGTCGCTTGAGTAAATAGACGGTTTTTAGTCTTGTTGATTTGAATTTCAAATGCTAATTTCGAAACGTCGTTTCAAAAAAACATAAAAATCATTAGAGGAATACCCATGTCCATCGGATTCAGAGTGCTCAAGCAGCAACGCAAGGTTGCCGCCGAGTGGGTCGAGCGTTATCGCAGCGTGCCTGTCGCCAATATCAGCGACTCAATGCACCGCATGACCGCTGGCGGTTCCAGCCTGCAGCCTATGCATCGCACCGGCGTGCTGGTGGGGCCGGCGCTGACCGTGAAGGCGCGGCCGGGGGACAACCTGATGCTGCATTACGCCCTGGATATCGCCCAGCCTGGCGACGTTATCGTGGTGGATGCCGGAGGCGACCTGAGCAACGCGTTGATCGGCGAAATGATGGTGGCCTATGCGATCAAGAAAGGCGTCGCCGGCATCGTGATCAACGGTGCCATTCGCGATGCGGCGAGCATTGGTGCGGGGGACTTCCCGGTGTTTGCGGCGGGCATCACCCATCGCGGTCCATACAAGGATGGCCCTGGTGAAGTGAATGTGCCGATTGCCTTGGCGGGCATGGTGATCGAACCGGGTGACTTGGTGATCGGTGATGAAGACGGTTTGCTCTGCGTGCCTTTCGAGCAAGTCGCCGAGGTGTATGATCGCGCCTACGCCAAACATGCCGCCGAGCAAAAGCAGCTGGAACAGATTGCGCTGGGCGAAAACGACCGCTCCTGGGTCCTTAAATCCCTTGTACAAAAGGGCTGCGAGTTTATTTGAATCCTGCTTCCACCTCCCGCTGGCCTGCGCCTGTCCGTGCACTGCGCCATCGTAATTTCCAGATCTACTTTGTCGGCCAGGGGCTCTCCACCCTCGGCAAATGGGTACAACAGGTCGCGCTCTCGTGGTTGGCCTACCACCTCACAGGCTCGGCCGTGCTGCTGGGGGCAATTGCGTTTTTGACGCTGTTGCCCCAATTGTTGGTGGGGCCGCTGGCGGGTGCTTGGTCTGATCGCCATGACAAGCGCCGCCTGCTGATGGCGGTGCAAACCGCACTGGCCCTGCAATCGCTGGCGCTGGCGGTGCTCACCTGGCAACAGTGGATGGGCCGCGAAGTGATCATCGCGATGGCGCTGCTGCTGGGCTTGCTCAATGCTCTGGAAACACCGCTGCGCCAAGCCTTGATTGCCAGCTTCGTCGATGACCCCAAGGACCTGCCCAACGCCCTCGTACTCAATGCGATGCTGATCAACGCAGCGCGCTTTATCGGCCCACCCTTGGCCGGTTTACTGATCAACTGGAGCGGCGAGGCCGGTTGCTTTCTGCTCACCTCAATCGCCTTCGGCATGTTGCTGATCGGATTGGGCACGGTGAAAAGCCGCGCGCAGGTCAGGGCCTCGGGTTCGACCGGCGAAATTTTCCGCGAAGGCCTGCGTTACCTGTGGAGCACGCTGTCGATCCGACGCCTGCTGATCAGCGTGGTGATGGTCAACCTGCTCGCCTCCTGTTACACGGTGCTGCTGCCGATCCTGGCCAAGCACGTGTTCAGCGGCGATGCGCAAACCCTCGGCTGGCTATGGGGGGCAGCGGGGGCGGGGGCGTTCGTGGCGACAATTTTCCTGGCCTTCGCCGGCAGCAGCTCCAGCCTGAGCCGCATCATCGTGATGGGCACGATAGTGTGCGCGGTTTCATTGTGCGCGGTGGCGGCTAACCTGCCATTGTGGTTCACCCTGGCGGCGCTGGCCGGTTTGGGTTTTGGCATTACGGTAAGCAATGTGAGCAGCAACATGACCCTGCAAAGTGCCGCGCCGGAAGCGCTGCGGGGCAGGGTGATCGCGTTTTACATCGCCATGCGTTTCGGCTTTGAGGCGATTGGCGGATTGTTGGCCGGCCTGCTTGCGGCGGCGCTAAGTGTGCAATGGACATTGCTGCTGGCGGGCGTTTTGCTGGGCGTGTATCAACTGATCAGCTGGCAGATCAGCCGTGGGCGCGGTTGAAAGCAACTCGCTGCCCACGGCGTAGATCAATATGCCTAGAACTTGAACCGGCCCACCAACCCCTTGAGCTGACCCGAAATATCCGTCAATCGCCCTGATCCGGTCTGCGCCGAATGCGCAAAGCCTTCCACCAACTGCGCATCGGCATGGATCTGCGCGATGTGCCGGTTGATCTCTTCGGCGACTTGGTGCTGTTCTTCGGCGGCGGTGGCGATCTGGGTGTTCTGGTCGCGGATCGAGTCCACCGAGCCTCGAATCTTGTCGAAGCTGTCGCGGGCCTGCTGGATGCGTTCCACACTGGTGTGGGACACCAGCAGGCTGCCTTGCATCTGCTGGGTGACTTCCTGGGTGCGGCGGGCGAGGTTGCCCAACAGGCTGTCGATCTCACCGGTGGAGTCAGCGGTGCGACGGGCCAGGGCGCGCACTTCGTCGGCCACTACCGCAAAACCTCGGCCTTGGTCACCGGCGCGGGCGGCCTCGATGGCGGCGTTGAGGGCGAGCAGGTTGGTCTGCTCGGCAATCGAGCGGATGGTGTCGAGGATGGTGTTGATGTTTTTGCTGTCTTGCTCCAACAACTGCATGGTCTGGGTCGACTTTTGCAGGTCTTCGCTCAACTTGAGCACGCTGCCGGTGGCTTCGCCGATGTGCTGCTGGCCGTCGTGCACGTCGCGATAGCCTTCGTCGGCACTGGTGGCAGCGGCGCTGCAAGAGCGCGCGACTTCGTTGGCGGTGGCGACCATTTCATTGAACGCAGTGCTCACCAGTTCCACGGCTTCGCGCTGACGGCCGGCGGCCTGGTTCATGTTGTTGGCGACTTCGCTGGTATCGGCGGCGGCGGTTTGCAGGTCGGAGGAGGCGTTGCCGATGCGCTGCACCAGCTGGGCGATCATGCTCAGGAACTGGTTGAACCAGCCGGCGAGGCTGGCGGTTTCGTCCTTGCCTTGCACCTTGAGCTGGCGCGTCAGGTCGCCTTCACCTTCGGCAATCTCTTGCAGGCCGTCGGCCACGCCGCGAATAGGGCGCACGATCACGCTGGCGAAACTGGCGCCGACAATCGCGAAAACCACGGCCAACGCGGCCGCGATGGCGGCAATCAACCAGGTGAGGCGGGTGGCGCCGGCCATCACTTCGTCGCGCTTGATCAGGCCGATAAAGCGCCAGCCCAGGTCTTTGGAACTGACCACGTTGGCCATGTAGGCCACGCCGTCGATGTCGATTTGGGTCACACCGTCGCCGCGCTTGGATAGCTCGGCGTAGTTGGGCCCCAGGTCGGCCAGGGGCTTGAAGTTGTGCTTGGCATCGCTGGGGTCGACCAGCACGTTGCCGTTGGCTTCCACCAGCATCAGGTAGCCGCTGTCACCGAGCTTGATGTTGCGCACCAGTTCGGTGAGCTGCTTGAGGGATACGTCCAGGCCAACCACACCGAGGATTTTACCGGCGGCGTCGGCGACGGTATGCACGGTGCCGATCAGTACCACATCGTCCGGTGCCCAGTAGTAGGCGCCCGTGCGCACGGTGGCGCCCGGCGCGGCAATGGCGGCCTGGTACCAAGGGCGTACGCGCGGGTCGTAGTTGTTCAGCTTGGTGTCGTCCGGCCAACTGGCGTAGCCACCGTCGGCGAGGCCCAGGGACAGGTAAGCCGTGCTCGGATGGCTTTTGGCGAACTGGTCGAAAATCTCCAGTAGCTCTTTATTCGTAGGGGTCAGGGGGATTTGCGCGGCGTCGGCGCCGGCATAGCTCTTGAGGTCTTTGGCCGCGACAACGCGCGGGTCCTTGGCAACATAGTCGACGTTCTGGCTGATGCCGTCGAAGAATTGCTGCATGCCGTTATCGATCTGGCGGATCTCGCGGCCGCTGCTGTCGAGGAAGTTGGCCAGGGCTCCGTCGCGCAGGTTCAGTACGACCAACACGGCCACCAGGATAACTGGCACGCACGCGATAGCCGCAAACGCCCAGGTCAGCTTTTGCTTGATGTTCATGATTTCTCCTGCGGGTATTTATAGTTTTGGCAAGGCAGAAACAGTAGCGGTGGGCGTCGCATGCATTGTTATGAGGGGGGTGAAAGCCATGCGTACCCCCGCTATATCGACTGCGGGGTCACGCACTTGAGGCCGGAGGGGAGGTTTAACCGATGCGCTCGCCACCGAGTGCATCGCGTTGCATCGATTGCAGGTTTTTCTCGATGGTTTCGCAGATGGTGTCCATCTGGATCTGATGCTCGCTGGCACGGAACGGGCTTTGCAAATCGGTGCCGATGCGCTCGATGGCCAGCAGCATAAAGCCCACCACGGTGGACGCCAGCGGGGTGAACCAGCCGAGGGACTCCACCAGGCCCACCGGCACGATCAGGCAGAACAGCGAGATGAACAGCCGTGGGAAGTACACGTAGGGGTAGGGCAGCGGGGTGTTGGCAATGCGTTCCATACCACCCTGGGCGTTGGACAAGTCCACCAGGGTCGATTCCAGGCGTGCCAGGCGGATGCTGTCCAGGTGGCCGGCCTTGTATTCCTTGGCCAGCAACGCGGCGGAGCCGGTGAGAATGTCGTTGGCAAAGTTATTGGTGGTGCCGTTGCGGGCGAATTCCTCGCCGGGGATAAACGCCCGTACTTCTTCAGGGCAAGGCTCGCCCTTGAGGTGGGCGGCCAGGCAGTTCACATAGGCCACATGGCGGCGCAGCAGGGTGGCTTTGACCGGGTTGACCTCCCTGTCGGGGTCGTCCAATAAGGTCAGCACCTGGCGCGCAAAGCTGCGGGAATTATTCACCATCGCGCCCCACAGGGTGCGTGCTTCCCACCAACGGTTGTAGGCGCTGCTGTTGCGAAAGCTGATGAGCACGATCAGTGCCGAGCCCAGCAGGGTCAGTGGCATCAACGGCAGGTTGAGCTTGGCGTTGAGGAACAGCATGAAGTCGACTGTGACGGCGATATCCCACAGCAGCAGCCAGAACAGGGCCCAGCCCACATAGCCCATGGTCTTGATGATCAGGCGGTATTTTTTGACGATGGCAGCTTTCAAACGAGGACCTCGCGGCGAGCGGTAAGCAACAGTGCCTTAGCTCGGACGCGGGTTTGCGGGGAAGGTTCGGTGCCTACCTGAAGCGAAACTTAATGCTGCGCCAGGATGCTCGCCAGCAGGCCAGGGAAGCGGCCTTCAAGGTCTTCTGCCCGCAGCGCATTCATATGCGTAGTGCCTACGCTGCGGGTTTGCACCAGGCCGGCGTCACGCAATACGCGAAAGTGGTGGGACATGCTGGACTTGGGCCGCCCGCCGTCCAATTCACCACACGTGGCCTCGGGCACGCCGGCCAGGCAGCGCACGATTTCCAGGCGCACCGGGTCGCTCAAGGCGTAGAGCACGCGTTCGAGGGTCAGGTCTTGAAGTGGGGGGTGTTTGAAGGCTCGCATGGGGCGAATCATAACAGGGGGGTATCGCTGAATACCATAGTTCGATTACCATCGAACTATCGAATCACCTATCCATCTGTTGGAGCTCACCATGGCCGCTTTGTTCGAACCGTTCACACTTAAAGACGTGACCCTGCGCAACCGCATCGCGATTCCACCGATGTGCCAATACATGGCCGATGACGGCATCGTCAACGATTGGCACCAGGTTCACCTGGCCAGCATGGCCCGTGGCGGGGCAGGGCTGGTGGTGGTGGAAGCAACTGCCGTCGCGCCAGAAGGCCGTATCACGCCGGGCTGCGCCGGCATCTGGAGCGACGCGCACGCTGAAGCCTTTGTGCCGATGGTCAAGGCCATCAAGGCTGCGGGTTCCGTGCCGGGTATCCAGATTGCCCACGCAGGCCGCAAAGCCAGCGCCAACCGCCCGTGGGAAGGCGATGACCATATGGCTGCCTCCGATCCCCGTAGCTGGGAAACCATCGCGCCATCGGCTATCGCCTTCGGTGCCAACCTGCCGCAAGTGCCCCGCGCCATGACCCTGGACGACATCGCCCGGGTCAAACAGAACTTCGTCGACGCTGCCCGCCGTGCCCGTGACGCCGGGTTTGAGTGGATAGAGCTGCACTTCGCCCACGGTTACCTGGGCCAGAGCTTCTTCTCCGAACACTCCAACCAGCGCACCGACGCCTATGGCGGCAGCTTTGATAACCGCAGCCGTTTCCTCCTCGAAACCCTGGCGGCGGTACGTGAAGTCTGGCCGGAAAACCTGCCGCTCACCGCGCGTTTTGGCGTGCTCGAATACGACGGCCGCGACGAGCAGACCCTGGTCGAATCCATCGAGCTGGCCCGCCGTTTCAAGGCCGGTGGTTTGGACCTGCTGAGCGTCAGCGTAGGCTTTACCATCCCTGACACCAACATCCCGTGGGGCCCGGCCTTTATGGGCCCGATCGCTGAACGCGTGCGCCGTGAAGCGGATATTGCAGTGACCTCGGCCTGGGGTTTCGGCACGCCGCAACTGGCTGAAGGTGCGTTGCAGGCGGGGCATCTGGACCTGGTTTCGGTGGGGCGTGCGCATTTGGCTGATCCGCATTGGGCGTATTTTGCAGCTAAGGAACTGGGTGTCGAGAAATCGTCCTGGACCTTGCCTGCGCCGTATGCGCATTGGCTGGAGCGCTATCGCTGATTGGCGATGAAGTTTCGGGTGTAAACCATCAACATGTGGGAGGGGGCTTGCCCCCGATGAGGGAGTATCAGCTAACAAGTCTTTAGCTGGTCCACCGCCATCGGGAGCAAGCCCCCTCCCACATTTGTTTTGCATTGTTCTTGATACAAAGTTGTTACCCAAAATCCAGTGAATGAGAATAGATATCAATCATCGATATCTTGGTATACCATCGCGCCGCAAAAATCTGGCACGTATGCCGCCCCATCTGGCTCATTCACTAGGCTCATCATTCATGCGTCGTACCCTGGTTTCCATCTGTGTGCTTCAGGCGTTTTCCCCTTTTACCTGGGCCGAAGTGCTCCCCGCCGATAAGGCCAGTGTGGAGTTGCAAGCCACCTCCATCACGGGTACGGCCGACTACGAGACCGCCCAAGGCCCGGTCAAGGGCTACCTCGCCACACGTTCAGCCAGTGCGACGCGAACCGATACCTCCATCCACGAAACCCCGCAGTCCATCACCGTCGTGACCAAGGACGCCGTCGAAGACATCGGCGCCACCCGTTTGCAGGACGCGTTGGACTACGCCGGCGGCGTCGGCCGTGCCAACAACTTCGGCGGGCAGGGCCTCACCACGTTTACCGTGCGCGGCTTCACCACCGGTGAGTTCTACCGCAACGGTTTCCCGATCAACCGCGGTTACCCGAACATGCCGGACGCCAACACCATCGAGCGCCTCGAAGTGCTGCGTGGCCCGGCCACCATGCTTTACGGCCGTGGCGATCCCGGCGGCACGTTTAACGTGGTATCCAAGCAACCGCTGCCCGAGCGCACCGTCACCCTGGGTAGCCAGCTGAATGACCAGGGCATGAAGCGTGGCACCTTGGATGCTTCCGGACCCTTGGACGAAGAAGGCCGCTTGGCCTATCGCCTCAACATAGTGGGCGAGGGCGGCGAGACCTTCCGTGACCATGTCGAGACCGAACGCTACGGCGTAACCCCGGTAATCACCTGGCAGGCAACCGATGCGACCAAGGTGATTTTCGAAGGCGATTTCATGCGCAACAATCACCCGCTGGATCGGGGCTTGACGCGCTTTGCCACGCAAAAAGGCACGGCCTCGCGCGATACGTTCTGGGGCGACAAGGATGTGGGCAAGCTGCATAACGACAACAGCATGGCGCAGTTGCGTTTCGAGCATTCGCTGAATGACAACTGGACACTGGGCGGTGGTTTCCAATATCTGGACGGCACCCTGCAAGGCAACGGTATCGAAGCCAACAGCCTGGCCGCCGACGGCCACACCCTCAACCGCAACTTCAACTACCGCAAGTTGGAGTGGACCGACAAAGACACGCAACTCAACCTCACCGGGCATTTCTCGACGGGCGGGTTTGAACACACGTTGCTCACCGGCGTCGAGTTTGAGGACTACGACTACAAGTCGATCATCCAGCGTTCCAGCGCCCCTTACACCAGCGATATTTTCAACCCGGTCTATGGCAAGCCGCGCCCTGCGCTGACCAGCACGCCAACCCATGACACTGAAAACCTGAAAACCTACTCCGCGTTTGTGCAGGATCAAGTTGCCCTGACCGAGCGCCTGAAGGTATTGGCGGGTGCGCGTTTTGAGCGCTTTGAGCATGAGTACGAAAGCTACGTAACGGGCGTTAAACCCTGGAATGCCAGCGACAACGCCGTCACCCCGCGCGTGGGGGTGACTTACGATCTCACTGACACTGTGGCGGTCTATGCCGACGCGGCACGCTCGTTCAAACCCAACACCGGCGCCAGCCTTCAGGGTGGCGGATTTGACCCGGAAAAGGGCAAGTCCTATGAGATGGGCATCAAATGGGAAGGCTTTGATCGCCAGTTGAGTGTTGACGCTGCGATCTACCAGATCGACAAGAAAAACGTGCTGACCACCGACCCAGCGGACCCCACCGGTATCTCCAGGGTCGCAGCGGGCCAAGTGCGCAGCCGTGGTTTCGACCTGAACGTGGCCGGCAACCTGACCCCTGAATGGCGTGTCATCGGTGGTTATGCTTACGTAGACGCCAAAGTCACCAAGGACAACACGATCCGCGTCGGTTCACACTTGGCGAATATCCCGCGCAACAGCTTCAGCCTGTTGAACGTCTACGAGTTCCAGGACGGCACATTCAAAGGCCTGGGTCTGGGCGCTGGCACCAAATACGTCGATGAGCGTGTCGGCCAGACGTCTAACACCGCGTTCACCATGGACGGCTACACCGTCGTCGACCTACTCAGCTACTACAAGGTCAACGACAAAGTCCGCCTCAACCTGGACGTAAAAAACCTGTTCAATCGCGAGTTTGAAGAGGGGGCGTTCGGTAATATCTACGCCTACCCAGGCGCCCCCCGTACCGTCCAGGTCGGCATCGCCTACACCCTGTAAATCCGCCGCGGCTTGCAGTCGATTGCAAGCCGCGTCACACCCCTGACAAATCCCCGCAGATAAGCATTTACGCCTCCCCACAATAAATGAGAAAAGCATGCCCATTCCCCCGGATATGGACATCGCATGCCTCGTTCAGCCCTGATTACCCGCCTGATTGTCGCGCTGCTCATTGGCCTAGCGTTCAGCCGACGATGCCGAACCGCAGGCCGGGGTCTATTACTCCGCCGATGGTGGCGCCCATAGCGTGCCGATTTCGGTGACGCAACCATTGGCCATGACGGCCGACTACATACGTAGCCAGCGCGCCGATATCAAGCAGTGGCACGACTCAAGCGACCAGCTCACCCACGTTTGCAAGTGGATGCGCAGCGCGCTTTTATCTGGGTTTCCCAGCGTTTTTGGGCCAGCCACCCCGATGGCAAAAGTGGCAACCTGGCGATCAGCGTCACCACGCGCGCGCAATTGCAGCGCAGTGCGGGCACATGGCAGGTGGACAATATCCAACGGCAGAACGGCCTGTACATCAGCCAATTGGCGGATAACGGCGATGGGCGAGTGATCGGCCTGATCGACCAGGGCCGCCATGGCCAATCCGTGCTGGCTGAGTTGAACACCACCACCCTGGCCTGGAAACCCTTGGGCGATTTGCCCAGCGTGTTCTCGCCCCTGAATGCCGACACCCACGCGCGGGGGCTGTGGGTGGGGCGCAATAGCCTGCTGATCAACACTAACAGTGACCACCGCCCGCCACGCTGGCTCTATTGGTGGGGGGAGGCGAGCATCTCTGCTGATGCGGCGTTCTATTCGCTGGAGTGGGGGCAGTCCTGGAAGCGTTTGGCTGTTGACGGCTATAGGGCGTGCGCGGGTTTGATGGTGCAAGTGACTGGGTGTTCTGGAGCAAGCCATATGGCGGTGATGACACCCAGGTGTATTCCTACGGCTTGCACTGAAGTCACGTGATGCGCGGTCAAAAATGTGGGAGCGGGCTTGCTCGCGAAGGCGGAATTTCAGTCACCGAATATATCGACTGATCCACCGCCTTCGCGAGCAAGCCCGCTCCCACATTTTGAACCGATTTGTACCTGATAAAGCGCAGTTGTTTGTGCCTGCGTCAAAGCGGCGTCAGCACATTCATCACCGTATCCAACGCCACCCGCGTGTCATCCAGCTGCACCAGCGACGCATGCCGTGCGCCGAGTGCGTCGCGGTTCTGGATCGCGGTAAGAATCGCCTTGTGACGAGGCAGGCTCAGGCCCTGGATATCCGGGCGGCGGTTGGTGATATTGATCGACTCGCGCAGCGGCAACGACAGCATGTTGCACATATAGGCCAACAGATCGTTGCGCGTGGCATCGGCGATGGCGCGGTGGAAGTCCAGGTCGGCCTGTAGCAATTGCTCGTGGGTCTGGGCGGTTTCCATGCCCTGGTAGGCTTCTTCGATGGTGGCGATGTCTTCGTCGGTCGCGGTGGTCGCGGCCATGGCGGCAATCTCCGGTTCCAGGATGCGCCGCACACCCGCCAGGGTGTTGAAGAATTCGCTGTGGGGCGTGGACTGCATCAACCACGACAGCACATCCGGATCGAGCAAGTGCCATTTCAAACGCGGCCGCACCACTGCGCCCACCCGCGGTTTGGAATACACCAGGCCCTTGGCGCTGAGCACCCGGGTCGCCTCGCGCAGCACCGACCGACTGACCTTGTATTCCTCACAGAGCGTAGCCTCCATGGGCAGTCTTTCTTCGGGCTTGAAGCGACCCGAAACGATGTTCATGCCCAAGTCCTGAACGATCTGGGCGTGCATGCTCTTGCGCGGCTTGGGCGGCTGGTGATCCATAACGGAAAAAGGCTCTGGGTAAATACGCGGCATCATAGCATCCCAATTAGTGGGAATGGCCTGAGCTTTTTTGTCACGAAAGCTCGTCATATTGTACGACTATATTGATTTAAAGCTCACCGCATCAGCATCTATAGAGCTGTTGTTTAGTAAATAGTACTACTATATAGTCGATCCCAACGTTTATAAAAACAACAGGCGAAGATCGCCCCAACGTGGATTTTCGGGAGAAAAAACATGCGGTTAGTTCAGTTCGAATTGAATAACGGTGAGCGCCGGGTGGGCGTGGTGGAAGGTTCCAGGCTGCTGGAAGTCCAATCCGCCCGCAGCGTGCGAGATCTCGCGCTGGCCGCCATTGAGGCCGGTGTGGGCCTGGCGCAACACGTTGACAACCTGGGTCTGGGCGAAAGCCATGACTACGCCGCGCTGTTGGCCGAGCTGAAAATCCTGCCGCCCCTGGACCACCCGGACCCTGCCCATATGCTGATCAGCGGCACCGGCCTGACCCACCTGGGCAGCGCCTCGGCCCGCGACAAGATGCACCAGGCCGGTGACGACACTGCACTGACCGACACCATGCGTATTTTCAAATGGGGCGTCGAGGGCGGCAAACCGGCAACCGGCGAGGCTGGCGTGCAACCGGAATGGTTCTACAAGGGCGACGGCAGCATTGTGGTGCGCCCCGGCGCAGCCTTCCCGGTCCCGCCCTTTGCTGAAGACGCGGGTGAAGAACCCGAGATCGGTGGCCTCTACGTCATCGGCCCGGACAGCAAGCCCTACCGCGTAGGTTTCGCGGTGGGCAACGAGTTCTCCGATCACGTCATGGAGCGCAAAAACTACCTCTACCTGGCCCATTCCAAACTGCGCAGTTGCAGCTATGGCCCCGAGCTGCGCGTCGGCGAATTACCCCAGCATCTGTCGGGCAGCAGCCGCATCCTGCGTGACGGCAAGGTCATCTGGGAAAACGAGTTCCTCAGCGGCGAAGCCAATATGTGCCACAGCCTGGAAAACCTCGAATACCACCACTTCAAATACCGCCAGTTCCTCACGCCGGGCGATGTGCACATTCATTTCTTCGGCACCGCCACGCTGTCATTCGCCGACGGTCTACGTACCCAACCGGGGGATGTGTTCGAGATCAGCCAGGCCGAGTTCGGCGCGCCGCTGGTCAACCGTGTCGGCAGCAGCGACGCAGCGTTTGAACCCGGCCACGTCATCACCCTTTAAGGAGACCTTCATGACCCAGTTCCTCGGCCACAACTACATCGGCGGCCAGCGCAGCGCCAACGGCAGCACCCAGCTCAAAAGCGTCGACGCCAGCACCGGCGAGGCCTTGCCCCAGGACTTCTACCAAGCCACCCCGCAAGAAGTCGACGCCGCTGCCAAGGCCGCCGCCCAGGCTTACCCGGCGTATCGCGCACTGAGCGCGGCGCGGCGTGCGCAGTTCCTCGATGCCGTAGCCGATGAGCTGGACGCATTGGGCGATGATTTTGTCGAATTGGTCTGCCGCGAAACCGCACTGCCTGCCGCGCGCATCAAAGGCGAACGCGGCCGCACCAGCGGCCAGATGCGTTTGTTTGCAACCGTGCTGCGTCGCGGGGATTTCTACGGCGCGCGCATCGACAAGGCGTTGCCGGAGCGTCAACCGCTGCCACGTCCAGACCTGCGCCAATACCGTATTGGCCTGGGCCCCGTCGCTGTATTCGGCGCGAGCAATTTCCCCCTGGCGTTCTCCACGGCGGGCGGTGATACCGCAGCGGCGTTGGCGGCAGGCTGCCCGGTGGTGTTCAAGGCGCACAGCGGGCACATGGCGACGGCAGAACGGGTGGCGGATGCAATCATTCGTGCGGCCGAGGCCACGGAGATGCCGGCGGGTGTGTTCAACATGATTTTTGGCGGCGGCGTCGGTGAGGCGTTGGTCAAGCACCCGGCGATTCAAGCAGTCGGCTTTACCGGCTCGCTCAAGGGCGGCCGTGCCCTGTGCGACATGGCAGCAGCACGCCCGCAGCCGATCCCGGTGTTTGCCGAGATGTCGAGCATCAACCCGGTGATCGTGTTGCCCGAGGCCTTGAACACACGCGCCGAGAGCATCGCCCGCGACCTGACCGCCTCGGTGGTACAAGGCTGCGGCCAGTTCTGCACCAACCCCGGCCTGGTAATCGGTATTGCGTCGCCTGCCTTTACCGCGTTCACCCAGCAGGTCGCGCAATTGATCGGTGATCAACCGGCGCAAACCATGCTCAATGCCGGCACCCTGGGTAGCTACGGCAAAGGGCTGGAAAAACTCCTGGCCCATCCGGGTATCCAGCATCTGGCCGGCAACACGCAGTCAGGCAACCAGGCGCAACCGCAGCTATTCAAAGCCGATGCAAGCCTGCTGATCGACGCTGATGAAGTGCTGCAAGAAGAAGTCTTCGGCCCTACCACGGTGCTTGTCGAAGTCGCCGACCAAGCCCAACTCAGCGCCGCGTTGCACGGCCTGCACGGCCAACTGACGGCGACGATCATTGGCGAGCCGAATGACCTGCAGCAATTCGCCGAACTCACGCCACTGCTGGAGCAGAAAGTCGGGCGCATCCTGCTCAACGGCTACCCCACCGGCGTGGAAGTCTGCGATTCGATGGTGCACGGCGGCCCGTACCCGGCGACGTCCGATGCCCGTGGCACCTCGGTCGGCACCCTGGCCATCGACCGTTTCCTGCGCCCCGTGTGCTTCCAGAACTACCCGGACAGCCTGCTGCCTGACGCGTTGAAAAACGCCAACCCGTTGCGTATCCAACGTCTGGTGGATGGCACGCCCACGCGCGATCCGCTGTAAAACGCAGGCCTGAGAACAATAACAATCCAGGAGGCATCATGTCGTTTATCGCCGTTACCCCGCACCGCGCGCAGTTGGGTGAGGGGCCGTTCTGGGATGCCCCGACCCAGGCGCTGTACTGGGTCAATATCGCTGGCAAACAGGCGCTGCGCCTGATGGGCGGGCACTTGCAGATTTGGCAGTTGCCCGAGCATGTCTCGGCGTTTATCCCGTGTGAAAGCGGCGATGCACTGGTCACCTTGAGCAGCGGCGTGTATCGGCTGGATCTGGTCACCGAGGCCCTGACGTTGCTGTGCGTGGCCGACCCTCAGCCGGGCAACCGGGGCAACGAGGCACGCTGCGATGCCCAAGGCCGGCTGTGGCTGGGCACCATGCAGAACAACATTGGCGAGCACGGTGAAGACCTGCCGATAACGCGGCGTTCGGGTGGGCTGTTCCGTATCGATGCTGATGCGCTGGTCACGCCATTGCTCAGCGGCTTGGGTATTCCCAATACCTTGCTGTGGAATGAAGACGCAAGCCTTGTGCATTTTGGCGACAGCATGGATGGCACCTTGTACCGCCACGCGATTAAACCCGATGGTCAGCTCGACCCCGCGCAAGTGTGGTTCGGTCCTCACGCGCGCGGCGGGCCGGACGGCTCGGCCATGGACGTCGAAGGCTACCTCTGGAACGCCCGCTGGGACGGCAGTTGCCTGCTGCGCATTGCCCCGGATGGTCGCGTGGAGCGCATCATCGAACTGCCCGTCAGCCGTCCCACCAGCTGTGTATTCGGCGGGCCCAACCTTACCACCCTGTACATCACCAGTGCGGCGAGCCCTTTGGATCACCCGTTGGATGGTGCGGTATTGGCTGTCGAGGTCGACGTGCCAGGTAAACCCTGTCACCGCTTTGCCGGTTGAACATCAGACTTAAAAACAACAACAAGGAGTCACCCTATGAATCGTCGTCGTGGTTTGCGTTCCCTGTGCTGCGCCGCTGTGGCGGTCTCGGCCATGAGCTTGAGCGGGCTGTTGCTGGCCGCTGAAGAAGTGAAGATCGGTTTTCTGGTCAAGCAGGCCGAGGAGCCGTGGTTCCAGACTGAATGGGCTTTCGCCGAAAAAGCCGGCAAGGAACATGGCTTTACCGTGATCAAGATCGCCGTGCCCGATGGTGAGAAGACCCTCTCGGCCATCGACAGCCTGGCGGCCAATGGCGCCAAGGGTTTTGTGATCTGCCCGCCGGACGTCTCCCTCGGGCCGGCCATCGTCGCCAAGGCCAAGGCCAACGGCCTCAAAGTGATCGCCGTGGATGATCGTTTCGTCGATGCCAAAGGCAACTTCATGGAGGACGTGCCGTACCTGGGCATGGCGGCTTTCGAAGTCGGTCAGAAACAGGGTGCGGCCATGGCTGCTGAGGCGAAAAAACGCGGTTGGGACTGGAAGGACACCTACGCGGTGATCAACACCTTCAACGAGCTCGACACCGGCAAGAAACGCACTGACGGCTCGGTCAAATCCCTCGAAGAGGCCGGTATTCCCAAGGACCACATCCTCTTCACCGCCGCCAAGACCCTCGACGTACCTGGCAGCATGGACGCCACCAACTCGGCCCTCGTGAAGCTGCCCAGCGGCGCGAAAAACCTGATCATCGGCGGCATGAACGACAACACCGTGCTCGGTGGCGTACGTGCGACTGAAAGCGCCGGCTTCAAGGCGGCCAACGTGATTGGCATCGGCATCAATGGCACCGACGCCATCGGCGAGCTGAAAAAGGCTGACAGCGGCTTCTTCGGTTCGATGCTGCCAAGCCCACATATCGAAGGCTACAACACCGCGTTGATGATGTACGAGTGGGTCACCAAAGGCACCGAGCCGGCCAAGTACACCGCCATGGACGAAGTGACGCTGATCACCCGCGCCAACTTCAAGGAAGAGCTGACCAAAATCGGGCTGTGGCAATGACCGCTGCAGCCCTGCGCTTTGACGGCATCGGCAAGACCTTTCCCGGGGTCAAGGCGCTGGACGGCATCAGCTTCAGCGCCCAGCCCGGGCAGGTGCACGCGTTGATGGGCGAGAACGGTGCGGGCAAGTCGACGCTGCTGAAAATCCTTGGCGGCGCGTACATTCCCAGCGCTGGCACGTTGCAGATCGGCGAGCAAACCATGGCCTTTAAAAACGCCGCCGACAGCATTGCCAGCGGCGTGGCAGTGATTCACCAGGAGCTGCACCTGGTGCCGGAAATGACCGTGGCCGAGAACCTGTTCCTGGGGCATTTGCCCTCGCGCTTTGGCGTGGTCAATCGCGGCCTGCTGCGCAAGCAGGCCCTCGCGTGCCTCAAGGGCCTGGCGGATGAAATCGACCCAGCTGAAAAGCTCGGTCGCCTGTCCCTGGGCCAGCGCCAATTGGTGGAAATCGCCAAGGCGCTGTCCCGTGGCGCCCATGTGATCGCCTTCGACGAGCCCACCAGCAGCCTGTCGGCGCGGGAGATCGACCGTTTGATGGCGATCATCACGCGCCTGCGGGATGAGGGCAAAGTGGTGCTCTATGTGTCGCACCGCATGGAGGAAGTGTTCCGCATCTGCAATGCGGTCACCGTATTCAAGGACGGCCGTTACGTGCGCACCTTTGACGACATGAGCGCGTTGACCCATGACCAATTGGTAACCTGCATGGTCGGCCGCGATATCCAGGATATCTACGACTATCGCCCCCGCGAGCACGGCGACGTCGCACTCAAGGTCGACGGCCTGCTGGGCCCCGGCCTGCGCGAGCCCATCAGTTTCAATGTGCGCAAGGGCGAGATTCTTGGCCTGTTCGGGCTGGTGGGGGCAGGGCGTACCGAGCTGTTTCGCCTGCTCAGCGGCCTGGAACGGGCCAGCGCCGGTCAATTGGAACTGTGCGGTGAAACCTTGCAACTGCGCTCACCCCGCGACGCTATCGCCGCCGGCGTGTTGCTGTGCCCCGAAGACCGCAAGAAGGAAGGCATCATCCCGCTGTCCAGCGTCGCCGAAAACATCAATATCAGCGCCCGTGGTGCGCATTCGGCCTTTGGCTGGCTGTTGCGTGAAGGCTGGGAGAAGGCCAACGCCGACCAGCAGATCAAGGCCATGAAAGTCAAAACGCCCAACGCGGCGCAGAAGATCATGTACCTGTCCGGCGGCAATCAGCAAAAGGCGATCCTGGGCCGCTGGCTGTCGATGCCGATGAAAGTGCTGCTGCTGGACGAGCCCACGCGGGGCATCGATATCGGCGCCAAGGCTGAGATCTACCAGATCATCCATAACCTCGCCGCCCAGGGTATTGCAGTGATCGTAGTGTCCAGCGACCTGATGGAAGTGATGGGCATCAGCGACCGCATCCTGGTGCTGTGCGAAGGCGCATTGCGCGGCGAACAAACCCGCGAACACGCGACTGAATCCAACCTGCTGCAATTGGCTTTGCCGCGCAGCGTGGCGAACTGAGAGACGACTATGACCATTCAACAAAACGCGCTGCCCACTGCACGCAAACCTCTGGATGTGCGCGCACTGCTCGACAACTGGGCAATGCTGCTGGCCGCCGTCAGCATCTTTTTGCTCTGCGCCTTGCTGATCGACAACTTCCTCTCGCCGCTGAACATGCGTGGCTTGGGCCTGGCGATTTCCACCGTGGGCATCGCCGCCTGCACCATGTTGTTTTGCCTGGCGTCGGGGCACTTCGACTTGTCGGTGGGCTCGGTGATCGCTTGTGCAGGCGTGGTGGCGGCCATCGTCATGCGCGATACCGACAGCGTCATGCTCGGCATCGGCGCGGCATTGCTGATGGGGCTGGTGGTCGGGCTGATCAACGGCATCGTTATCGCCAAGCTGCGGGTCAATGCGTTGATCACCACCTTGGCGACCATGCAGATCGTACGCGGGTTGGCCTATATCTTTGCCAACGGCAAGGCGGTGGGCGTCTCCGAGGAACAGTTCTTTATCTTTGGCAACGGCCAGTTGCTGGGGGTGCCAGTGCCGATCCTGATCACGGTCTTGTGCTTCCTGTTCTTCGGCTGGTTGCTCAATTACACCACCTACGGGCGCAACACCATGGCCATCGGCGGCAACCCGGAAGCAGCGTTGCTGGCCGGTGTGAACGTGGACCGTACCAAGATTATGATCTTCGCCGTGCACGGGTTGATTGGTGCATTGGCCGGTGTGATTCTGGCTTCGCGCATGACCTCGGGCCAGCCGATGATCGGGCAGGGATTTGAGCTGACGGTGATTTCTGCCTGCGTATTGGGCGGGGTGTCGTTGAGTGGTGGGGTTGGCATGATTCGCCACGTGATTGCTGGGGTGTTGATCCTGGCTATCATCGAAAATGCGATGAACCTGAAGAACATAGACACGTTCTACCAGTACGTCATCCGAGGTTCGATCCTGCTGCTGGCGGTGGTTATCGACCGCATGAAACAACGCTAAGTGATGCCATGTGAGGGCTAAATGTGGGAGGGGACTTGCCCCCGATAGCAGTGGGTCAGCAACAAATAAGTTGACTGATACACCGCCATCGGGGGCAAGCCCCCTCCCACAGTTCTAGTCCGAGGTGAATCTAAAAACTGTGTTCTGGGTATAGGTTTGCCCAGGATTCAGGCGAGTTGATTTAAAGCTCGGCTGATTCGGCGCATCCGGAAAATGCTGCGTCTCCAACGTAAACCCACTCCAATGCTGATACGTCTTCCCAGCCTTGCCCTTCACCGTCCCATCGAGAAAGTTGCTGGTATAAAACTGCACCCCAGGCTCCGTGGTAAACAGCTGCAAACGCCGCCCCGACTCAGGGTCATGCACCTCGGCGGCCAGTTGCTTCACATTGCCCTTGGTGTCCAGCGCCCAGTTGAAATCGAACCCACCTTGCTTGGGTTCGGCAAACTTGAGCTGCGGATGATCATCCTTGATGTGCTGGCCGATGGGCGTGGGTGTGAGGAAGTCCATCGGCGTGCCTTTCACTGGTGCCAGTTCGCCAGTGGGAATCAACGTCGCGTTCACCGGTGTGTAATGGCTGGCGTGCAAGGTAGCGACTTGCTTGAGAATGTCGCCATTGCCCGCGCCGGCCAGGTTGAAGTAGCTGTGGTTGGTGAGGTTGAGCACCGTGGGTTTGTCGGTGGTGGCCTTGTAGTCGATGTGCAGTTCGTTGTTGTCGTTGAGGCGGTAGGTGACCTCGGTTTTCAGGTTGCCGGGGAAGCCCATTTCACCGTCCTTGGACAGGTAGGTGAGGGTGACACCCACCGAGTCCTTGGCCTTGACTGGCGTGGCTGCCCACACGTGCTTGTCAAAGCCCTGGGCGCCGCCGTGCAGGGAGTTGGGGCCATCATTGAGCGGCACCTGGTAGCGCTTGCCATCGAGCTCAAAGGCACCGCCGGCCAACCGGTTGCCAAAACGCCCGATAGTCGCGCCGAAAAACGCCGTGCCGGCCTGGTAGCCCTGTACATCGTCGAAGCCCAGTACCACGTCTTCGACCTTGCCGTTTTTGTCTGGCACCTTGAGCGACTGCAACACGCCGCCGTAGGTGATCACCGTGGCTTGCATGCCGTGACTGTTACGCAGGATGTATTGTTCGACGGCAGTGCCGTCATTGGTTTTACCGAAGGCCTTGTGCTCGCTGGTGAGCCCTGCGGCCTGGGCGCCGCCACTGGCGATCAACATGGACATGGCGAGGCCCGAGAGCAGGTATCGAGGGTGCTTCATGGTCGAACTTCCTTTTGTTGTTTTGAGTGGAATAGTTCTACTAATGTGCGATATTTTGTCGGTGTGACAGCGAATTTATAGCCTTTAACGCCGTTTTTGCAAAATAAAATAAGACTAATTAAGCGAGGCAGTATTTTTATGAGTACCCAGCACGCTGTATACCCCGACCTTGAAGGCAAGACCGTCCTGATCTCTGGGGGCGCCTCGGGCATTGGTGAATTCATGGTACGGGCCTTTGCCGCCCAGGGCGCCAAGGTCGGCTTAGTGGACCGCGCCCAAAGCCAGGGCGAACGCCTGGCTGCGCTGTTGAGTTCCAAGGGCCACACCGTGGAGTTCGTGTGCTGCGATATCACCGATGAAATCGCCTACAAGGCCGCCATCGGCCGCTTCGAACAATCCCTGGGGCCGATCACCATCCTGGTGAACAACGCCGCCAACGACGTGCGCCACACCCTCGACGAAGTCGACTCCGAAACCTTCGACAAACTCATCTCCGTCAACCTCAAACACGCCTTCCTCGCCGCCAAGGCCGTGGTGCCGATGATGAAAAGCGCCGGCGGCGGGTCGATCATCAACCTTGGCTCGGTCGGCTGGATGATGGCCTCGGCCGGCTACCCGGTGTACGCCGCCAGCAAAGCCGCCGCCCACGGCATGACCCGCGGCCTGGCCCGTGAACTGGGGCCTAGCCATATCCGCGTAAACACGCTGGTGCCGGGCTGGGTGATGACCGAAAAACAACTGGCGATGTGGGTCGACGACGCCGCCAAGGAACTGATCAGCCGCAGCCAGTGCCTGCCGGGCAGTGTGCTGCCGGAACATATCGCCAATATGGCGTTGTTTTTGGCCTCGGATGCCTCGGCGATGTGCTCGGCGCAGAATTTTATTGTGGATGGGGGGTGGGTCTAAACCTGGCTCGGTAATTCAGACAACACAAGCCAAATGTGGGAGCTGGCTTGCCTGCGATAGCGGTGGGCCAGTCAGCATTTGCACCGACTGACACGCCGCAATCGCGGGCAAGCCCGCTCCCACAGTGGCGGGCGTTACCTAACCGTTTGGCTAGTTGTTTGCCGCGAAAACATTCTGTTAGCGTTTAAGTGAGTCGTGAGATGAGAGACTTCATAAGGCGGACACTTAAATATGGTGCGTTACGGCGTAATTATCGGCCTGGCCTTTTGCCTGATCAGCGCAGCATTTGATGTTTACGTCGCTTTTATCACCCAATCGATAAATACGCTTGTGGTGATCTTTTATTGCTTCACAGTCTCAGCATTGTTTTTTGCAGCATGTGCCTTCTGCCAGAAGTCGAGCCCTTTTCTTTCAAAACTCAACGAAAGTTGGCGATTGATCGCCATCGTCAATATCTCGGTGTTGCTCAACTGGGGCGGTTTGTTTTACGCGCTGCGTTATCTTGAGCCCGCCGTGGTCGGTGTTGCTTCGGTTGCCTGCGGCCCAGCGTTGACGCTGATCATTGCCCTTGCCACTAAGCGAAGTACCCAGGTTGCCTTCATCGATACGCTGGTCTCATGCCTGGTGCTGATCTCGGTGGGCATCATGCTGTCCAACTCCTTCGCCGGCGATAGCGGCATTGCCACCACCACCGCTGAGCAACGCTTGCTGGGCATTGCCAGTGTGTTGGTGTGCGCAGTGGGCACGGTCATGTACACGGTGTTTTCCAAGGAGCTGTTCGCCCGGCAATGGTCCATCTATGAAACGCTGGCCGTCAGAAACATTGTGATGATCGGCGTGTGTGTTATTGCAATCCCAGCGACAGGCGAAAGTTATGCGCTGGGTCGCGAGTGGATTTTGCCGATGATAATTTTGGTCGTGGCGGGGCATTTGCTGCCGATCTATCTGATCCAAAGGACCATCTACTACCTCACGCCGATTCATGTGTCACTCGTGTTGCTGACCCTTCCGGTATTTGTTCTTTTGTTGCAATACCTCGACGCGCGTATCGAGTTTTCCATTGCCACTATCACGGCGGTCAGCCTCATTGTGTTCTTGCTGTCTGGGCGTGCGCTATTCGCATTGACGAGGGGAGCAAGATGATCAAAGTGGTGGTAGTTGATGGTTTTTCGTCGGGTAAGTTTGTCGCCAAAGGCTTGAGTGAAAGCGGTTGCTGGCTGATGCATATTGCTTCGTCTGGCGAGTTGGACAGTTATTACTACAAAGGCTTTGACTGCTCGCTATACGAACAGATGATCGTGGATGCTGACTTCGCCGCTACCTTGGCCAGTGTCGAGCGGTTCAAACCGCACTTCATTATTGCCGGCGCCGAAACCGGTGTTCTGCTGGCCGATCAGTTGAATGATCACCTGCAATTGCCCTATCGCAATGACATCGCTCAGAGCACCGCCCGCCGCAACAAGTACGCCATGATTCAATGCATCACCCAGGCGCAACTGCCGGCTGCGCGGCAGTTCGTGGCAGCTACTTGGCAGCAGGCCGAGGGCTGGATCAACGATTACGGGCGTTTTCCGGTGGTGATCAAACCCCTCGAAAGTGCCGGGGCCGATGGCGTATTTATCTGTGAAGACATGCGGGCTTGCCAGGTTGCCATTGGCAAACTGCTGGGCACTACGAACAAGTTGAACATCGCCAATACTCAGGTGTTGATCCAGGAATACCTCGCGGGTGTGGAGTATGTAGTCAATATGGTCTCCCTCAATGGCCAGCAACTGGTGACGGAGGTGGTGCGATACCAGAAACAGCGCACGCTAACAGGCGGCACCCTCTATGACATCGATGAGCTGATTGGCGCCAACTGCGCTGAGTACGCCCTGTTGGTGGACTACACCCGCGCGGTGGTGCGCAGCTTGGGCATCCGCAACGGCCCCAGCCACGCGGAGGTCATGCTCACGGATGACGGCCCCAAGCTGGTGGAAATCGCCGCGCGCACCGATGGCATCCTGCGCCCCGGTGTATCAAGGCAAACCACCGGGCTTGGGCAAATTGAGGCCGTAGTTTTATCCGTCACTGCGCCGGATGTGTTTGGGCAATTGCTGGCAAGGCCGTTTGATTACCAGCTCTTGCAACACACCTACAACGTCTGTTTGATCAGCCGTGCGGATGGCCACTTTGAGAAGGATTTATTTCTGACGGAGCTGCTCAAGCTTGAATCCTTCTTCGATGCGGTGTTCTACGTTGATGACGGGCAGCCGATAGCTGTGACCCAGGATGTATTCAGCCAGCCGGGTACGGTGTATCTGGTCCATGCTGATCCTGAAGTGATTGCAGCGGACTACCTCAGGATTCGCATGCTCGAAGTGCAAGGGGCTTATCTGGCAGCAACGTAGCCAGGCGCAGCAGTCCTAATGTGGGAGCGGGCCCACTCCCACACGCGATGGGTGGTGTTTACTCGATGGGGTATTTCTTGAAGGCTGGATGCTGTTCCAGGCGTTCAGCCAGGCGTTTGAGGTTGGGGAACGCGTCTTCCTTTACGACCGACGCCACGGTGTACTGGCTGAAAGACCACGCCACTGCCGCCGTCAGGTTGGCCTGGTTCAAGGCTTCACTGTCACCCAGCTGCTTCTCCAGCAGTGAATAGGCCGCCAGCAACTGCCCGCTGATGCGATCAAGCCACGGCGCGTGCAGTTTTTCGGCTGGGCGCAGGTTGTGTTCGTATACGATCTGCACGCTCTTCTCGCACGCCGCGAGGGCCAGGCCCAGCAGTTGCAGGTCATGGGCGCGGGCGGCGGGGGGCTGGGGCAGCAGTTTTTTGTCGGCTGGGGCGAGGGCTTCCAGGTAATCCAGGATCAGGCTGGAGTCCATCAGCACCGTGCCGTCGTCCAATACCAGGGTCGGCGCCTTGACCACCGGGTTGATTTGGGAAAACTCGTTGAAGGTGCTGAACACCGACAGCGATTGATGCTCGAATGGCACCCCGTACAGCTCCAGGGAAATGGCCACGCGGCGTACGTAGGGCGAGTCCAGCATGCCGATCAATTTCATGAAGCCTCCTTTGCTCACACGCTCATTGGCCGCCAAGAGTAAGGGCACTCGCTCGACATGCGCAATGATGGAACGCAATCGGTAAGATGGTCGTCGAATTCGTTGATCGCTATCGCCTCTGGAGCAGTAAGCATGACCGATTACGTACCCCCGAAAGTTTGGACCTGGGACACCGAAAGCGGCGGCACTTTCGCCAGCATCAACCGGCCCATTGCCGGTGCTACCCATGAAAAAGAACTGCCCGTCGGCAAGCACCCGTTGCAGCTGTACTCCCTGGCCACGCCCAACGGGCAGAAAGTCACCATCCTGCTCGAAGAGCTGTTGGCCCTGGGTCACAGCGGTGCGGAATACGACGCGTGGCTGATCAAGATCGGTGATGGCGACCAGTTTGGCAGTGGCTTTGTTGGTATCAATCCCAATTCCAAAATCCCAGCGTTGCAGGACCGCAGCGGCCCTACGCCGATTCGTGTGTTCGAGTCGGGCGCGATCCTGCAGTACCTGGCCGAGAAATTCGGCGCGTTCTTCCCCACCGAACCTGCGGCCCGTGCCGAGTGCTTGTCGTGGTTGTTTTGGCAGATGGGCAGCGCGCCCTATCTGGGTGGCGGTTTCGGGCACTTCTACGCGTATGCGCCGAGCAAGATGGAATACGCGATCAACCGCTTTGCCATGGAGGCCAAGCGTCAGCTGGATGTGTTGGATCAGCGCCTGGCAGCGAGCGAGTACATCGCTGGGGATGAGTACACCATCGCCGATATCGCCATCTGGCCTTGGTACGGTGGCTTGGTCAAAGGCCGTTTGTACGGCGCGGCGGAGTTTTTGTCGGTGCATGAGTACAAGCATGTGCAGCGCTGGGCAGATGCGATTGATGCGCGGCCGGCGGTGCACCGGGGGCGGCGGGTGAATCGGGTTTCCGGTGAACCCCATGAGCAACTCGCCGAACGCCATAGTGCTAGCGACCTGGACTAATGGTCTGGTGAGATCAAGTGTGGGAGGGGCGGTGCGACGATTCGACTTGCCCCCGATTGCGGTGTGTCAGCCACCATATTTTTAGCTGACCCACTGCTATCGGGGGCAAGCCCCCTCCCACATTTGGAACAGTGTTTACAGGCCTATTTGTAGCGTTGCTCAAACATGGCCACCTGCTCAGGCTTGATCAGCTCAAACGGCACCCACACCTCCGCTTCAATCGGCTCGCCCTTGATCATCTTGATCGCCGACTCCACCGCCTTGGCCGCTTGGGCTTTCGGGTCCTGGAACACTGACGCCGCCAACAGCCCACGCTTGACCGCTGCCAACCCGTCCGGCAAGCCATCAATACCGACAATCGCCACTTCCCCCTTGGCCTTGCCCGCTTGCTGCAACGCCATCCCCGCGCCAATCGCCATTTCATCGTTGTTGGCAACAATCGCATCGAACTGCGTACCCGCCAGCAGCCAGTTACTGGTCAGGTCCATGCCTTTGTTGCGCTGCCATTCGGCACTTTGTTGCTCCACCACCTTGATGCCGGGGAAGTCCTTGAGCACCTGCTTGGCGCCTTCGGTGCGGTCGTGGGTGGCGTTTTGTGCAAGGTCG
This sequence comes from Pseudomonas viridiflava, assembly GCF_900583165.1. Lineage (GTDB taxonomy): Bacteria > Pseudomonadota > Gammaproteobacteria > Pseudomonadales > Pseudomonadaceae > Aquipseudomonas. The sequence continues at coordinate 95,919 of NZ_UTKY01000094.1, forward strand.
CCCATGATGATCGCCACAGAGCCTTTGCCGCCGAGTTTTTCGGCCAGATAGCGCATCTGCAATTGCCCCGCCTCAATATCGTTGGAGGCCACGGTGACCACGCCCTTGGGCAGCGTGCGCTCATCCGGGTGGCGGTTGACGTACACCAGCGGCGTTTTGGCCGCCACGGCGGCGCGGGTGATGTTGGCGGTGGCGGAGGTGTCCACCGGCAGCACAATCACCGCGTCGACCTTCTGGTTCAGAAAGCCTTCGACTTGGTTGAGTTGGCGCACCACATCGCCCTGGGCGTCTTCGAACTGGATCTTCACGCCTTGCTGCTTGGCGGCGGTGTCCAGGCCGTTGCGCACGTAGGTCATAAAGTTATCGTCCACCCGGGCAATGCTCACGCCGATGCGGTAATCGGCAAGCGACCAGGGGCTGAACAGCACTAACAGCGAGGCAACAATCAATGCAAAGCGGTTCATAAGGGTGTTCCTTTTATTGTTATAGGGTGAACGCCTGACGGAAACGTTCCAGGGCCAACTCGCTGTCGCCGCTGGCCCAGCCTTCGAGGCCGACCACGCCGCTGTAGCCCATGGCGTGCAAGGCCCTGGCAATGGCAGGGTAGTGGATCTCGCCGGTGCCGGGCTCTTTGCGACCTGGCACGTCGGCCACCTGGATTTCGCCGATGGCAGGGCCGGCGCGTTGGATCAACTCGATCAGATTCCCCTCGCCGATCTGCGCGTGGTACAGGTCCAGGTTCATCTTCAGGTGCGGGCTACCCACGGCTTCGATCAGCGCCAGGGTATCGTCGGCGCGGGCGAACGGGGTGCCAGGGTGGTCGACTTCGGTGTTGAGGTTTTCCAGCAGGAACACGCGGCCGGCGTCTTCGCCCAGGCGCGCAATTTTTTCCAGGGTCTGGCAGGCGCTCAGCCACATGCGCCCGGTGGTCTGGCTGACCGGCTGGACGGGCAGGCCGCCTTCACCGAGCCCCGTGCCATGCAGGTTGAGGCTGGGGCAGTTGAGTTGTTCGGCAACCGCGATGGACTCGCGAGCGCTGTCGAGCAGTTGGCGAATGCCGTCCGGGTCGGTCAGGGTGCCGGTGATGTAGCCGGTCATCGACGTGAAGTCGGCGCCGGTCGCCACCAAGGCGCCGATGTCCTTGTTGGTCCAGTTCCAGATTTCGGCACTGAAGCCCAGCGCGTGGATACGTTTGACCCGCTCGATAAATGGCAGGTCGAGAAACACCATCTCGGCACTGATCGCCAGTTTGAACGGGCTCATACGGCCACCGCCTGGCCTTGCTCGAACGACTGGATGCACGCGCGGGCAATCGCCAGGGCGGCGCGGGCGTCTTCGCCGCTGGCCAGGGGCTTGGCGCCGGTGCGCAGGCAATCGGCGAAGTGGTTGAGCTCGGCGATGTAGGCGTCGCGCAGCAGGTCGGTGTCCAGGCGCTGGGTGTCGGCCTGGATGCCCTGGGCCAGGTAGCGCACCAGGTCGGACTCGGTGACGCCGCCCATGGTCAGCATGCCCGCGCTGCCGAACACTTCGCCGCGTACGTCGTAGCCATACACCGCCTGGAAGTTGGCCTCGGCGGTGGCAATCGCGCCGTTATCGAAGCGGATGGTGACCACGGCGGTATCGAGGAAGCCTTTGCTCTTGAAGTCCGGGGCGATCAACGCGTCGGCCATCACGTGCACTTGCACCGCCTCGGCGCCGGGGTTGAGGTAGCGCAAGGTGTCGAAATCGTGGATCAGGGTTTCGAGGAAAATCACCCACTGCGGCGAGTTGGCCGGGTTGTTCAGCGCTGGGTCGCGGGTCAGCGAGCGCAGCAATTGCGGGGTGCCGATACGGCCAGCGACGACGTCGAGATGGGCGGTGCGAAAGCTCTTGGCGAAGCGGCGGTTGAAACCGACCTGCAACGGCACGCGCGCGTCGGCGGCGGCAGCGATGGCGCGGTCGGCTTCATCGAGGGTGATGGCCATGGGTTTTTCGCAGAAGATCCCCTTGCCGGCACGGGCGGCGCTGATGACCAGCTCAGCATGGCTGCGGGCAGGGGCGGCAATGATCACGCCGTCGATGTCCGGGTCGTCGAGCAGTTGTTGCGGGTCGGTGTAGACCTTGTCCACCCCCAGCTCGGCAGCGAGGCGAGCGGCTTGGCCTGGGGTCGGGTCGGCAATGGCGGTCAGGCTGGCACCGGGAATATGCCGCGCTGCCGTCAAACCGTGGAAGCTGCCCATGCGGCCGGCACCGATCAAACCCAGGCGGATGTTCTGTGAACTCATGAAGTGACCCCTTTTTTATTGTTGGCCTCAGGACGGTCCTGATGGGCAAAGAGGTAGGAGCAAAGGCTGTGCCAACTATTAAGTCGTTGATATTTATAGGTTATTAAAAACCCTTAAACAAAAAGTGTTCATTTCAATGACATGCCTATACTGACATGTCAAAAACATGAACATGGATACCGCCCCGATGACCATGGCGTTCAGCGTACAAGACCTCGATTACCTTACGGCCTTGGGGCCGGCAGCCCTCAATGACGGCCCGGTCGCCGCGTTGGAGCAGGCCTGGCACGATTGCCTGGCCGGTCAGCGCGAGCGCCCGCCTCAAGTGCGGCAAGTGATCTGGGATTCTTGGCGGCGCAGCGTCGAGGCGGGTATCGAGCCTGCCGACAACGCCTATCGCTTCGTCAATCCTGAGGTCTTGGCCGCAACCTTGGCGACACATCGCGTGCTGATCGCCGCCGCCGCGCAAGTCATGCATGGCCTGCTGGCCTATAACCCGCGCGGGCATATCAACCTGACCGATGCCCAGGGCACCACCCTGTATTTCTGCGGGCTGGATATCACCCCGGTGGGCAGCCGACTGGTGGAGTCGGTACAAGGCACCAACTGCACCGGCCTGGCCCTGGCCGAGGATCATCTGGTCTATGTGCTCGCCGAAGAAAACTTCGGCATCGGCCTGCGCCAACGCCGCATGCATTGCGCCGCCGCGCCGATCAAGAATGCCCAGGGCGAGACCTTGGCCATGCTGACCCTGACGGCCGAACCCGGCTGGTTTCATTTCCATACGCTGGGCACCGTGCAGGCGGCGGCCGATGCCGTGTCACGCCAGATGGCCCTGCAAGGGCTGCTGGAAGAGCAGCAAACCGTGCTCGAAGTGCTCAACGAAGGCCTGGTGGTGCTGGATGAGCGCGGCTGCATCAAGGCGCTCAACCGGTATGCGCGACAACTGTTCGGGGTGGGACTGGAACTGATTGGCAGCCCGTTCCAGCAACTGGGCCGCAGCGAATTGAGCGACAGCCTTGGCGAGCCCGTGCGCGACCTCGATTGCACGTTCCACCTGCACGACCGCAGCCAGCTCGCCTGCCTGGTTTCAGTGTGCCCACTGGAGCAGGGCGGGGTGATCGTATCGCTGCGTGAGAACCGCCGCATTCGCGAAATTACCCGGCGCATCATCGGCACCCAGGCCAGCTACACCTTCGACACTATCCAGGGCCACTCGCGGGCGATCCAGGATGCGCTGCACCTGGGGCGCATCGCCAGTCGCAGTGATTCCACCACCTTGATCCTCGGTGAAAGCGGCACCGGCAAGGAGCTGTTCGCCCAGGCGATCCACAATGGCAGTGACCGTCATAAGGGCCCGTTTGTGGCGGTGAACTGCGGCGCAATTCCGCGGGATCTGGTGCAAAGCGAACTGTTCGGGCATGTCGAGGGCGCGTTCACCGGTTCCGCCCGGGGCGGCTCGGCGGGCAAGTTTGAGTTGGCGGATGGCGGCACTATTTTTCTCGATGAGATTGGCGACATGTCATTCGACGCTCAGGTCAGTTTGTTGCGGGTATTGCAGGAGGGCGAAGTCACTCGCGTCGGCGCAAAAAGCTCACGGCAGGTGGATGTGCGCATCATCGCGGCGACGCACCGAAACCTGAGCCAGGCGGTGGCGGAGGGGGCGTTTCGTGAAGACCTCTACTACCGCCTCAACGTACTGAACCTGACCGTGCCGCCGCTGCGCATGCGCCGCGAAGATATCCCGTTATTGGCGCGACACTTCCTGGCACGCTGCGCCCGTTCGCTGCGTAAATCAGTGGAGGGTTTCTCCCCGGAGGCCCTGGCGTTGCTGTCGGCCTATGGCTGGCCGGGCAATGTGCGCGAGCTGGAAAACAGCGTCGAGCGCGCGACCAACCTGGCCATGGGTGAGCTGATCCAGGCGGCCGACCTGCCACTGGAAACCCGGCAGCGTTCATCGATGCGTCCGTACGAGCCGCAACCTGCGCAGGATCTGAGCAGCCACGAGATGAACGCCATCGTCGCCGCGCTGCAAGCCACCGGTGGCAACATCCGCCTGGCTGCTCGGCAGCTCAACGTGTCACGGGGTGGGTTGTACAACAAGATGAGCCGGTTTGGCTTGAATGCCGGGGACTATCGGGGGCACTGATCTCAACGCCTATTAATCATTGGAATGCTTTCAATGTGGGAGGGGGCTTGCCCCCGATTGAGGTAGGTCAGGCTAAGAGTCTGGTGTCTGACACTCCGCCATCGGGGGCAAGCCCCCTCCCACATTTGATTGGCGGTGCTCACACCTGATTGGAAACACAATGATGATTTGATCCCGCGCGTCAGTGGGACAGGTTCTCCGAAGTCACGATTTGCGGCGGTATATACACCCGATGCCGCACCGGGTCGAAGACATCGCAGGTCTGCAACGTCAGCATCAACTCCACCAACGCCACGCCCGTCTGGCGCGGCTGTGAATCCATCACCACATCAATCAACCCCTGGCTCAGCGCCTGGCGCGACAGCTCGGTAGACTCCTGCAGGATGCAACACAAATCAGGCCGCTTGGGCAGTTGCGCCAGGGCATTGATGATGCCGTCGCCACCACCGCCGACCACGCACAAACCGCGTAGGTCGGTGTGACGGGTGATCAGGTCGAGGGTGGCTTCTTCGGTGATGTCGCTGTTGTCGAGATTGATCAGCGGCTCGAGCGGCTTGAGCCCCGGCGCGTGTTCGGCGAGGTAGCTGTGCAGGCCTTCGACCCGGGCCTGGTGGCCGAGAAAACGATGGCCGCCGAGCAGAATCCCCACGCTGCCTTTGCGTGCGCCGCAGGTGCGGGCGAGCAGCCAGCCCATGGTCCGGCCGACGACGTGGTTGTTTTGACCGACGTAGGGTTCATCGGCGTGCTCATGGATATCCGACAGTAACGCGACCACGGGCACACCGGCCGTGCGGATCTGCGCCAGGCAGGCGTTGATCAACGGGTGGGCAAAGCTGACCACCGCGAGGCCATCGCACTGCACGGCGAGCTGTTCGATCTGCGCGACGATGGCGCTGGGGCTGCGATCAACGATGTATTCAAACTGGCATGTCAGGTTGGCGCCGGCATGCTGCTCGGCCGCCTGATTGATGGCCTGCGCCAGGCTCGCATAGAACGCCTGGGCGGTGGCCAGCAGCAGGATGCCAAAGCGGTACGTGGGCCGGCGTTCACGAATCCGCTGGCCGATCAACCGCGCGGCAAAATACCCCACGGCTTCGGCCGCCTGGAACACCTGCTCGGCAGTCTCTGGATTAACCGGCGCACGCGCATTCAATACCCGGTCGACGGTGGCCACACTGAGGCCCGCCTGCGCGGCCACGGTGGCAATGGTTGGGCGTTTATTATTGTTCATGACAAGCCCTTGAAGCGTCTTGATAGAAAACTATCAAGCCCCGCTGGGCCTGGATGATAGCTTGATAGGGAATGGATTCAAGCCCTTGAGGCAGATTTGTGCGCTCTCTATATTTTCTCCAGCAAAGCACCTGAAACCACACGCTTGCGGAGAACAATAACAATGCCTGAACACACCGCTCACGCCCAACGGCGCGACTACAGCCTCACCGGCCCCGAAGCCGCCCGCGCTGCTGAAAAAGGCCTGGTTTCGGCCAGTTGGTACCAATCGCCGATTTCCCGTAAACGCATGAAAGAACTGATGCAGCGCCGCGACGGCCCGGCACTGCGCGACACCGCCATTTGGGTCAGTGCCTTGTTCGCCACCGGGTTTGGCGGCTACTGGTTCTGGGGCACCTGGGCGTGCGTGCCGTTCTTTATCGCCTATGGCGTGCTGTATGGCACCGCTTCCAACCCGCGCTGGCACGAGACCGGCCACGGCACCGCGTTCAAGACCCGCTGGATGAACGACGTGCTGTACCAGATCGCCAGCTTCATGTGCATCTTCGAGCCCCATGTGTGGCGCTGGAGCCATGCGCGGCACCACACCGACACCATCGTCGTCGGCCGTGACCCGGAGATCGTCGAGCCGCGCCCACCGAGCTTCTTGATGATGTTCCTCAGCGTCTTCAACCTGCCTTTGGCCTGGAAGACCTTCAGCGGCGTGGCGCGCCATGCCATTGGCCAGATGAGTGCCGAAGAGGCGGACTTCATCCCCGAATCCGAGTGGCCCAAGGTGTTTCGTGCTGCGCGTATCTGGGTGGGTATCTATGCCGTGGTCATCGGCCTCGCGTTGTACTTGCACAGCTGGTTGCCGCTGATGCTGGTGGGCTTGCCGAGCCTCTATGGCGCCTGGCTCGGCTACCTGTTTGGCCTTACCCAGCATGTGGGGCTGGCCGAAGATGTGTTGGACCACCGCAGCAACTGCCGCACCATCTACATGAACCGGGTGCTGCGGTTTATCTACATGGATATGAATTACCACCTCGAACACCATATGTACCCGATGGTGCCGTACCACGCACTCGAGCAGTTGCACGAAGAAATCCGCAACGACTGCCCGCCGCCGTACGCGAATATCTTCGAGGCCTACAAGGAAATCCTGCCGACCATTTGGAAGCAGCGCAGCGATCCGAATTACTTCGTCCAACGCCCGATTCGGCCGCGTGCAGAGCCGTCTGCCGATGTTCCGTCACATGCAGAAGCGGCTGTCAGCTGACCATCTATAAAAAATAAGAGAGAACGCCATGAACGATGAATGGATCGACGTCTGCGCCATGGACGATATCGACGAAGAAGACGTGCTGCGCTTCGACCACGGCCCACACACCTACGCGGTGTATCGCTCAGCCGAGAATGAGTTTTTCGCCACCGCCGGCCTGTGCACCCATGAAAAAATCCACCTCGCCGACGGCCTGGTGATGGACCACGTCATCGAGTGCCCCAAGCACAACGGCCGCTTTGATTACCGCACCGGCAAGGCCATGGGCGCACCGGTGTGCGTCAACCTCAAGACTTACCCGGTACGGGTCGAAGCGGGGCGGGTATTGCTCGCCGTCACGGCCTGACCATGAACGCTCCCTTGATCATCGTCGGCGCCGGCCATGCCGGTGGCCGTGCGGCGCTGACCTTGCGCGAAGAAGGCTATACCGGGCGCCTGATCCTGATCGGCGATGAACCGCACCTGCCCTATGAGCGGCCACCGCTGTCCAAAGGGCTCTTGCAAGGTACGGCGGATTTGGCGGGTTACAGCCTGTGCGATAACGAGCGGTTGGCCGAATTGGGCATCGAACATATCGCCGGCAACCCCGTCACCCGATTAGAGCCACAGCAACACCGCCTGCAACTCGCCGACGGCCAGTGGTTGCCCTACGCCGGTTTGCTGCTGGCCACCGGCGGCCGGGCGCGGCGCTTGCCTCAAGAGCAGGCCAACGTGCTTTACCTGCGCACCCATGATGAAGCGCTGGCGTTGCGCAGCGCGCTCAAGCCTGGCGCACGACTGGTGGTGGTGGGCGGCGGCTTTATCGGCCTGGAAGTGGCGGCGACTGCACGCGGTCTCGGTTGCGAGGTAACGGTGCTGGAGGCTGGCCCACGCCTGGCCGGCCGGGTGCTGCCGCCAGTGATCTCCGAGGCTTTGCTGGATTTGCACCGCGATCAAGGTGTGGACGTGCGCCTGAACGTGGCACTGGAATCCGTCCGGGCCGATGCCGTGCTGTTAATGGATGGGCAACGTCTCCCCTGTGACCTGGTGGTGGTGGGCATCGGCATGCAACCCAATATCGAACTGGCCACAGCCGCCGGGTTGGACGTAGGGCAGGGCATTCGCGTCGATGAGTACCTGCGTACCAGCGCCCCGAACATCTATGCGGCGGGCGATGTGTGTGAGTTTCGCCTCGGCGGTCTGTACCAGCGCCAGGAAACCTGGCGCAACGCCGAATCTCAGGGCCGGCACGCCGCGTTGAATCTGCTGGGGCGCGAGATTGGGTTCGAGGCGCTGCCTGGTTTCTGGTCCGACCAGTACCACTGGGGCCTGCTGACCGTGGGTGTGATGACGGATTCGGTGATCACGCGTGCACTGCCCGGCGGTGGTCTGCTGTTGTTCTACCTCGACGCCGATCAGCATTTGCAAGGCGCCTGCGGCTGGGCGCCGGGCAACAGCGTGGCCAAGGACATCAAACTGTGTGAACGCCTGATCAGCGCACGCATCCCCCTCAACCCGACCAGCCTGGCCGACCCCGAGCTGTCCCTTAAGCCACTGTTGCGAGGCTGATATGCGCCAATTTCTGGTGTTCCAATCCCTGTGGGCCATGCAGACCGAGCCCGGCTCGCTCGACGCTCAACTCGACCGCATCAAGGCCGCCGGTTTCGACGGCATCACCGACCACTATTGGAAGCCCGCCAACGTCGCGCGCCTGCACGCCGCCGCTACCGAAAGGGGCTTGCAGATCGAAGGCCAGCTATTCCCGCAATCGGTGGACGACTTGGCTACCGCGCTGGATGTGATCAGCCGCTATGGGTGTCACCACCTTACCCTGCAAGCCGATGTGCGCCCGCGTACGCAGGTGGAGGCCGGGCGCTTGGTGGAAGGCTGGCAACGGCTGGCCGAACAGGTCGACTTTCCGGTGTTGCTGGAAACCCACCGCTATCGCCTGACCAACGACTTGCTGTTCACCCTCGACCTGTTGGCGCAGATGCCCGATCTGAAACTGTTGGCTGACCTGTCCCACTACGTTGTCGGTCGCGAATTGCCCGAGCCGGGTGCCGTTGAAGACGATGAACAGATCCGCGAAATTCTGCGCCACAGCTGGGGCTTTCATGGCCGCGTGGCCAGCAGCGAACAGGTGCAGGTCTCGCTGGAGTTCCCCCAACACCAAGCGTGGGTCGAGCGCTTTACCGAGTGGTGGCGCTACGGGATTGAAGACTGGCTGGCGCGCCCCAACACGCCGCAAAGCCTGTCCTTCACCTGCGAGCTGGGCCCGCCACCTTATGCGATCACCGGCGCCGACGGTCGCGAGATCAGTGATCGGTGGGCTGAAGCTGTGAAGATGCAGGCGATGATTCGGGAGGTGTGGCGCAGTTGTCAGCAATGATCGGGTAATTGGCGATGTAGATATTTTCCGAGCCTGATACACATTCAAATGTGGGAGCGGTGACCGATCAGGCAAACCCTGCGCATCGCCCATCAGCCAGCAGAAAGGTACGCTGCACTATTGGCCTGGCCCCAGGTTTTGTGAACAATGGCGCCCTGCGTTTTTCACCTGAGAGCCCCATGCCCGAAACCACCGTCGAATTGATCCAGACCGGCCCCGAAGAAGCCGAGCTGATCCGCAATCTCTATCAGTATTACGCCTACGAGTCATCCGACTGGGAGCAGGAAGATGTGGAAGTGGATGGGCGCTTCTACATTCACGACGAACACCTGGCCCGCTACTGGCAAGACCCGCAATGGAGCGCCAACCTGCTGTTGGTGGACGGCTATATTGCGGGCTTCCTGTTGATCGAAGGCAGCGAGTTGCCGGGCATCAACGCGTTGGAGCTGGCCGATCTGTTTATCCTCAAGCGCTATCGCCGCAAGGGTATCGGCCGCGCCATCGCCAGCCAGGTGCTGTGCAGCGGCGAGGCCAATTGGCTGGTGCGGTTCTACGATCAGGATGAAGTGTCGCAAGCGTTCTGGCGCACGTTACTCGACAACCTGCCGCGCCCGGTGCAGACGCTTGAACTGGATGACGACCCGCAGTTGGTGAGCTACCTGATCACGCGGGCGGCGCTGCATTAAACGCTTGCTGCATCGCCTGCGGCGGTTGGCCGAAGGCGCGTAGGAAGGCCTGGCGCATGCGCTCGCGATCACCGAAGCCGGTTTCGCGGGCCACCACTTCCACCGGGTGACGGCTGGTTTCCATCATCGCCCGGGCAGCCTCGACCCTGAGTGATTCAATGGCCTTGGCTGGCGTCTGCCCGGTTTCTTCGCGAAACACCCGGCTGAACTGGCGTGGGCTGAGCCGTGCCACATCGGCCAGTGCCTCTACCGACAGGTCGTGGGTGAGGTTTTCGCGGGCGTAAGCCAGGGCCAGTTGCACGCGGTCCGATTTTGGGTCCAGCTCCAACAACGCTGACAACTGCGACTGCTCGCTGCCTCGGCGCTGGGCGATCACCAGCTTGCGGGCAATGCGTCGGGCGAGGTCGCTGCCCAGGTCGTTCTCCACCATTGCCAATGCCAAGTCCACGCCTGCGCTCATGCCGGCGCCGGTCCACACTTGGCCGTCCACCACGAACAACTTGTCTTCTTCCAGATGGATATGCGGGTAACGTTTGCGAAAGGCTGGCGCGTGAATCCAGTGGGTGGTGGTGCGCTTGCCGTCCAGCAGACCGGCTTCTGCCAGCACGAAAATACCCATGCACAGCGAGGCCACACGCCGCGATTGCGCGGAGGCGGCCTTGACCAGCTCAAGCAGATTGGCTTCCGGCAGGCGAAACTCCAAGTAACCGCTGACGATCAGCGTGTCGTAACCCTCGGGCCGGATCGGTGTGGTGTTCACCGAAAACCCCTGGGACGTCATCACCGCGCCGCCGCACTCCGACACCAGGTGAAACTCATAGGCCGGCTCGCCTCGCAGCAGGTTCGCGCACTCAAACACCGAGCCCAGGCTGAGGCTCAGGGATTGGAAGTTCGGGTAAACCATCAGCGCAACACTGTGCATCGTCGTTCTCCAGGGGCGTAGGAGGGGGGATTGTCGGCGTGTGCCGGGTAAACGGCAACTGGCAGCGGGGCGTGTCCGGAATCCTTGCGGATATGACATTGTGGGTGTTTGGCCCAACTCCTAACATTCACCTAACGCACTAGACCGACTGGTCTAATCGCTTGGAGTGAAGCATGAACCACGAAACCAAAAGTGCACGGCAGATCATTCTGGAGACCGCGCTGCCTATCGTCGGTCGCAAGGGGTTTTCTGCGGTCGGCCTGAACGAAATCCTTCAAGCCGCCGATGTGCCTAAAGGCTCGTTTTATCACCACTTCAATTCCAAGGATGGCTTTGGCGTCGTGCTGCTCGACACCTACTTCGATCACTACGTGCAAGGTATGGAGCAGCTGTTTGACCAATCGGGTTTAACCCACCTGGCCAAATTGATGCGTTATTGGCAATGCTGGATCGACAACCAGACCGGTTGCACCGATGCGGGCAAATGCCTTGCGGTAAAACTCGGCGCGGAGGTGTCAGACCTTTCAGAACCCATGCGCCAGGCACTGCAGCGCGGCACCTCGCGCACCATTGAGTTACTCGCCGTGGCGATGCAGCGCGGCCTTGAAGACGGCTCGCTGTTGCTGGCCCACAGCCCGCAGCACCTGGCCCACCAGCTCTACGCGTTATGGCTTGGCGCCAGCGTCATGAGCAAGATCACCCGTACACCCGCGCCTTTCGACGAGGCGCTGTCGCTGACCCGGCACCTGTTGGGCCAGCCCGAACACACCGACACTCACACCTATCGAGGCACTGGAAAATGAAAGTATTAATGGTACTGACCTCTCACGACCAGCTTGGCGATACCGGGCGCAAGACCGGCTTCTGGCTCGAAGAGTTTGCCGCTCCGTATTACGCCTTCAAAGAGGCCGGCGCCGACATCGTGCTGGCATCCCCGGCCGGCGGCCAACCGCCGCTGGACCCGGTGAGCGACCTGCCGGACTTCCAGACCGAGCAAACCCACCGCTTTGCCGCCGACCCCGCTGCCCAGCAAGCCCTGGCCACCACGGTCAAGCTGGACACGGTCAACGCCGATGACTTCGACACCGTGTTCTACCCCGGCGGCCACGGTCCGCTGTGGGACCTGGCCGAGTCGCAGACCTCCATCGCGCTGATCGAAGCCTTCGAGCGTGCGGGCAAACCTATCGGCTTTGTCTGCCATGCCCCGGGTGCGTTGCGCCACGTCAAGGCGGTCAACGGCGAGCCATTGATCAAGGGCCGTCGCGTTACTGGGTTCTCCAATTCGGAAGAAGCTGCCGTGGAGTTGACCGATGTGGTGCCGTTTTTGATTGAAGATGAATTCAAGCGGTTGGGCGGCAAGTATGAGAAGGGCGCCGATTGGCAATCCTTTGTGATTGAAGATGGTTTGCTGGTCACCGGCCAGAACCCTGGCAGCTCCAGCGATGTCGCCAAAGCCCTGCTGAAACTCACCGCTTAAATTAATTAACCGCGTTATGGCTTGGCGACTTTCAACAGTCGCCAACGCTTTTGCTCGCCCAAAATTTGGACCTATTCAAATGGCTAACAACGTTCTAAGTACCCCGGTCACCCTGGGTGGTCATACATTGAAAAACCGCGTGGTGCTGCCACCGTTGACGCGCCAGCGCAGCGCTCAACCGGGTGATATCGCCACCGATTTGATGGCCGAGTACTACCGTCAGCGCGCCACGGCTGGTTTCATGGTCAGTGAAGGCACGCAGATTGAACCCCGTGGCCAAGGCTATGCGTGGACGCCGGGTATCTACAGCGCTGCCCAGATCGAAGGTTGGCGCACAGTCACCGATGCCGTGCATGCCGAAGGCGGGGTGATCTTTGCCCAGTTGTGGCATGTGGGGCGTGTGTCCCACCACGGTTTGCAGCCAGAGGGAGCGCCACCGGTTGCGCCGTCCGCGATCCAGCCCAAGCAGGTCAAGGCCTTTATCGAAACCGCGCCGGGCGAAGGTGAGTTGGTGCAACCGCCGGTGCCGCGTGCGCTGAGCACGCGAGAGGTGAAGGAATTAGTCGGGTTGTATGTCGAAGCGGCGCGCAATGCGATTGCCGCTGGCTTTGATGGCGTGGAAATTCATTCGGCCAACGGTTACCTGGTCAACCAGTTCATCTCGGCCCATGCCAACCAGCGTGACGACGAATACGGCGGCTCCCTGGATAATCGTCTGCGTTTCCTGCGGGAGATCGTCGAAGCGGTGAGTGACGCGGTCGGCCCGCAACGTTTGGGCGTGCGCTTCTCGCCGTTGTTCAGCGGCACCGACCAAGACCGCGTCTACATCGGCCTGGTGGAGCAAGACCCGCATCACACTTATATCGAAGCGATCAAAGTGCTGGAGGCATCCGGCATCGCCTACGTGTCCATCGCCGAAGCCGACTGGGACAACGCCCCGGAACTGCCGCACACCTTCCGCCGTGCCGTGCGCGACACCTTCAGCGGGCGGGTTATCTATGCCGGGCGCTACACCGCTGAGCGTGGGGCGAAACTGGTGGAAGCCGGGCTGGCGGATTTGATCGCCTTCGGCCGACCGTTCATTGCCAACCCGGACCTGCCACAGCGCCTGTTCAACGGCTGGCCGCTGAACCCGCTGCAGGCAGACGGGATGTACGGTGGCTCGGAGCAGGGCTACACCGATTACCCCGTCTACAGCTGACTAATGTGGGAGGGGGCTTGCCCCCGATAGCGGAGTATCAATGCACTAACTGATATTCCCTCATCGGAGCATAGGTATCTACACAACTTTGAGTGTTGCGCTGGACCTGTGGTAGCGGCGGTGCGACTTGCTCGCGAAGGCGGCCCATCATGCGACTAGGTTTTATGGGATGTACATCGTTCTCATGTGGGCTGGCTTGCCTGCGATAGCTGTGTGTTGGGCGCTGGAGCTTATTGGTCGGAGTACATATCCGTTATATGGGTAACGGCTGCTATGGGTTCCGCTCTTACAGCGGGTCACTTTTGGACGGACCCAAAAGTAACCAAAAGGTCCTCGCCCCACCACTCGGTGCCTCGCCTAGGCTCGGCATGCCCTCTCTCCGGCTTGAATCCGTGGGCCGCCGCCACGCGCCATCCATGGCGCGGGGCGGCTAACCCGGCGTCCTGCCGGGTTACCCACGGATTCAAGCCTGCGTTCGGCAAGCGTGGGTTAACGGGGCGCCTAAGATCAAGATCAAAAGCCAAATCAAGAGCCAGAGCTTCGGGGTTGGTCAGGTCCAATCGTTGTGTAGATACCTATGCTCATCGGGGGCAAGCCCCCTCCCACAATTGATGTGTGGTGGTTTCAGATTAGCTGACCCGCAACACAATCTTGCCAATATGCTCCCCGCCCTCCATCCGCGCATGGGCCTTATCCGCTTCGGTGTAATCAAACACCTGGTCGATCATCGGCAGGCAACGCCCCGCCGACAGCGCCGGCCAGACATGCTCGCGCAGTTGCGCGGCAATCTCGGCTTTCTCATCCTGGGTCCGGGCCCGCAACAGCGAGCCGGTAACGATGGCGCGCTTGCCGAGGATGGTCAGCAAATCCACCTCATTGGCCTTGGCGCCGCCGAGGAAACCCAGCATCACCAGGCGCCCGTCCATGGCCAGGGCTTTGAGGTTATTGTTGAGGTACGAGGCGCCCATGATATCGAGGATCACATTCACACCCTGGTCGCCGATCACCTCGACAAAGTCCTGCTCGCGGTAGTTGATCGCCTCGGCCCCCAAGGCGCGGATGGCCGCGCATTTATCTTCGCTGCCCGCCGTGGCAAACGCCTGGATGCCGAACTCGCGGCACAGCATCAACGCGGTGGTGCCGATGCCGCTGGTGCCGCCATGGATCAGCGCGCGCTGGCCCTTGTGGGCGCCGCCGATGCTGAACAGGTTGGCCCACACGGTGAAGAACGTTTCCGGAATCGCCGCCGCTTGAATCCACTCCATGCCCTTTGGCACCGGCAACGCCTGGCTGGCGGGCACCGCGCAATACTGGGCGTAGCCGCCGCCATTGGTCAGGGCGCAGACCTTGTCGCCGACTGCGTATTCACTCACCCCCTCACCCAGCGCCACCACTTCACCCGCCACTTCCAGGCCGGGGTAGGGGCTCATGCCGGGTTTCATCGGGTACTTGCCTGCCCGCTGCAATGCATCGGGGCGGTTGACCCCGGCGGCGTGCACGCGAATCAGTATCTCGCCGGCGGCCGGGGAGGGCACGGGTACCTGGCGCGGCTTGAGCACTTCGGGGCCGCCGGGGGTGGTGATTTCAATCAGGGTCATGTCGGTAGGCAGGGTCATTTTGCGAGTCCTGTAACGGTGAGCGTATGGAGTGGGACCGTGGCGGACGGTCGGCGGTTCAGCATAAGCATGCCCAGTTCCAGCAACAGCGCGACCACAATCGCACCGGCGGCGATCATAAACAGCAGTGCATGCTGCCCGCCGCTGCTGTTGAACAAGGCCGAATAGGCAAAACCGGACAACGCCTGGAAAGATGCGAAAGACACTGTGGCACGGCTCCACGCGACTTGTTGCTGGTGATGGTTGGGTAGCAGTTCGTGCACCCGCGCCAAGGCCAGCGGCACAATGCCCGGTGGGAACGAGCCGAGGATCACCGCCAGTGCCGCCAGGGCCGTGAACGAACCGGCAAATGGCAGCAGGCCGACCGCAAGCGCCTGCACCACCAACACCACACGGATACTCACGCGGGCACCGAGTTTGTCGGCCAGAAACCCGTAGGTCACCGGCCCCACGATCGACCCCAGGCCATACATCACCCAGATCATCGCGCCGATATGCGCCCCGTCACCCAGGCCTCGGGCCACGTAGTCCACCAGGAACACCATCGCTGGCACCAGGCCCGCCGCCATAAACGCGTATTGCGCAAACAGCAGGTACACGCCGGAGGGCGTCGGAGCCGAAACGCCCGCTTGCACCGGTGCTTCATGAGGTGTGCTGGCAGGCCACGCGAACCAACTCGCGGCCGTCAACACCAGCGCCAACAGGCCCAGGCCAAACCAGGTCTGCTGCAAACCCAGGCTTAACAGGGGCGGCACTAGGGTGCCGGAGCCGGCGATGCCCAGGCCGATACCGAGGAAGATCGCACCACTGGCCAAGCCCCGGCGCGCCGCCGGCACATGGGGCAATACGGTCGCGGCGACCAACACCATGATCGCGCCACCGGCGATGCCCGACAGCAGGCGCCAGCCGAAAAACCAGGTCACCGACAGCGGAAAACCACAGGCGAAAAACGCCAGGGTTACCGCCACCATCATTAGGCGCAGGGCGGTCTTGTTGGAGGTGCGTTGGGCGATGGGCCGGCCGATCAGCGCGCCGATCAGGTAACCCACCAGGTTGGCGGCGCCGAGGTACACCACATCACTGGCGGAAAACCACTGCGCCTGGATCAGCGTGGGAATCAACGGCGTATAGGCGAACCGCGCCAGGCCAATACTGACCAGGCTGGCACAAAGGCCGGCGAAAATCGGCAGCCAGATCGGGCTGCGCGGTGAAGCGTGAGTGTCGAGCATGATGGCTGTCCTGGGTATTTTTCTCTGGGGGCCAGCATATCCAGGTTTGATGATGCAATAATGCTGCGAATTGGCGTCACGCTGATGCATATATGCAGCACTGGAGAACAGAATGAATTGGGACGATGCACGGGTGTTTCTCGCGGTGTGCCGCGAATCCACATTGCGCGGGGCCGCACGCGTGTTGGGGGTAGACCAGGCCACCGTGGGCCGGCGCATCAATGCGTTGGAAAAGTCCCTGAGTGCGACATTATTCCTGCGCACCTCCGAGGGTTACGCACTCACCGCCGTGGGTGAAGCCGCCTTGCTGTCGGTGGAAAAAATGGAGCGCTCGGCCCTCGATCTGCAACGTCAGATCCAAGGCCTGGACGATCGCCTGACCGGCACCGTGCGCGTCAGCACCACCGATTCCCTGGCGATCGACTACCTGATCCCTTCGATTGCACAGTTGCACGCCAAACACCCCGATGTGCGCGTACAGCTGGACGCGTCCACCCAGCTCCTTAGCCTGGCCAAGCGCGAAGCCGACATCGCCGTGCGCAACCAGCGCCCCGACAACCCCGACCTGATTGCGCGGCGCATCGCCCGCTGGCCGGTGGGGTTGTTTGCCGCCCAAGCCTATATCGACCGCCACGGCATACCCGAGCCCGGCAGCCTGTTTGAAGGCCATGACCTGGTGGTCTACCAACCCTACCTGCAAAGCCAGAAAGACATGACCCTGGTGTCAGAGCCGTTGGGCCGTGGGCGGATTGTCTCGACCCTGAGCTCCAGCCTGTTGGTGCGCCGCTCCATCGCGGCCGGCATCGGTATCGGTGAACTTCCGCTGCCCAGCGCCGCCATGGAGGGGCTGGTGCGCTTGTGGCCAGAGCGCATCCGCCCCGTGCCCTATGACGTCTGGCTGGTGACCCACGCGGACCTGCGCCACACCGCGCGCGTGCGGGTGGTGATCGATGAAATCGTCGCGGCGTTTGCCGGCACGGGGGAGTAGTCAGCACAGGCTTGCAATTTCCTGCGGCGGGGCGCGCTCACAATCACCCTCTTTTATGCAGGTTCAGGGGTGACAACATGACAAGAAAACTAACGTGTGCGGTAGGCCTTGCCGTGGCGATAGCGACGGCAACTGCGTTTGCCGCCGCACCGGCCCAGGTCGGAACCCAAGTGCCGGGCTACTTCCGCCTGGCTGTGGGCGAGTATGAAGTGACCGCCTTGTTCGATGGCTACAACGACCTGTCGCCCAAGCTGCTCAAAGGCATGACCCAAAGCCAGATCCGGGCCCTGCTGGCACGCCGTTCGATTGAAACACCGGGCGTGCAGACCGCGTTCAACGCGTTTCTGGTCAACACCGGCAAACAGTTGATCCTGGTGGACACCGGCGCCGGCCAGTGCATTGGTGCCACGGCCGGGCAACTCTCGGCCAATATGAAAGCCGCCGGTTACGAGCCCTCCCAGGTCGATACGATTTTGTTGACCCACCTGCACTTGGACCACGTGTGCGGTCTGGTCGACGGCCAGCAACAGCCGATCTTCGCCAATGCCACCGTCTACGCGGCCAAAGCCGAGGCCGACTACTGGCTTGACCCCCAGGCACTGGCCAAGGCGCCGGAAGCCGCCAAAGGGTTTTTCAAGATTGCCCAGGACTCGACTGCGCCTTATATCGCCGCCGGTCGTTTTAAGACGTTTGAGCCCGGCCAGTTGCCGGTCGACGGCGTGCAGACGGCTCAGGAGCCAGGGCATACGCCGGGCAGTACGACTTACCGTTTCAACTCCCAGGGCCAGAGCATCCTGTTTATGGGCGACCTGGTGCACAACCTTGCGGTGCAGTTTGAGCACCCCGAAGTGTCCATCGGCTTTGACGTCAATGGCCAGCAGGCGATCAAGAGCCGTGAAGCGGTATTCAGCGCGGCGGCGGCCAGCAAGATATGGGTGACGGCGGCGCATTTGCCGTTTCCAGGCATTGGCCATATCGCCAGCGAGGGCAAGCATTTCCAATGGGTGCCCGTGGAATACGGCCCTTACAAGCGCGCCGCGCATGTGCCGCTGATTGATTGAACCGCTTTCTACCGCCGTGCACTGGCCGGCGGTTTCTACGGGTAAAGGTCGCTTATGAACGAATCAAAAACTCAAGACCTGGGGCTGTTGTTCCTGCGAGTCAGCGGGGCGATGTTTTTACTGTGGGTGCATGGCTTGCCCAAATTGCTCAACTACAGCGAGCAACTCAAGGTGATTGAAGACCCGTTTCACCTGGGGGCAAATATCACGCTGTTGCTGGCGATCTTTGCCGAGGTGCTGTGCCCGCTGTTGATTATCGCCGGTGTGCTGGTGCGCCTGGCGTGCCTGCCGATCCTGAGCGTGTTGTTGATTGCGCTGTTGGTGGTGCACCCGGAATGGACGCTGTTTGAAGCGCAGTTCGGCTGGTTGCTGCTGATCATCTTTACCACGCTGCTGATCGGCGGGCCGGGGCGACTGGCGTTGAGTCAGCGGTTTTCCTGAGCGCAAAAAAACGGCCGGGCAAGCCCGGCCAAATAAGGAGAGGGTGAATCAGCGGTTCAGGAACGCCAGCAGGTCTTCATTCAAGGCCTGGGCGTGGGTCACGGCGAAACCATGCGGTGCGTCTTTATAGACTTTCAGTTCGGCGCCCTTGATCGAGGCGGCAGCGACTTTGCCGGTGGTTTCGAACGGCACGATCTGGTCGCCGTCGCCGTGGATCACCAGGGTCGGCACGTCGATCTTGGCCATGTCCGGGCGGAAGTCGGTCTCGGAGAAGGCCGTGACGCAGTCCACGGTGGACTTGAGGGACGCCAGCATCGCGATTTGCAGGGTCTGGGTCAGCGTGCCTTCGGAGACGACCTGACCCTTGTTGATGCCAAAGAACGGGGTGTTGAAGTCAGCGATAAACTGCGCACGGTCTTTCAACAGGCCGGCCTTGATGCCATCGAACACTTCAGTCGGCACACCTTCGGGGTAATCGGGTTTCTGGCCGAAAATCGGCGTCACTGCACCCAGCAGCACCAGGCCGGCCACGCGCGCGCTGCCATGGCGTGCGATATAGCGGGCCACGTCGCCGCCGCCCATGGAGAAGCCCACGAGGGTTACGTCCTTGAGGTCCAGGTGTTCGATCAACTGGGCGATATCGTCGGCGAAGGTGTTGTAGTCGTTGCCGGTCCACGGCTGGTCTGAGCGGCCAAAGCCACGGCGGTCGAAGGCGATGGTGCGAAAGCCGCGGCTGCTCAGGTATTCCATCTGGTATTCCCACATGTCCGCATCCAGCGGCCAGCCGTGGCTGAACAGTACGGGCTTACCGCTGCCCCAGTCCTTGAAATAGATCTGGGTACCGTCTTTGGCAACGAATGTGCTCATGGAAAACTCCTGGGTGGGCGAGATTAGAACCTTGGCTCACTATTGCGTTAAACCAGACGAAGGGCTTGTACGGGTGTGCTTGGTTGAACGGTTGAGCGTCTATGCTGGTCCACTGACTCCTACTGTCTGATCACACAGGTGAACGAAATGGCCAAGACTTACAGCTACGCCGCCCGGGACTCCAAGGACTCGCTCAAGCCCTTCACCTTCGAGCGCCGCGCGCCGGGGGCCGATGACGTGCAGATCGACATTCTGTTTTGCGGCGTCTGCCACTCCGACTTGCACACCGTGCGCAATGAATGGCAGAACACCCTGTATCCCTCGGTGCCGGGCCACGAGATCGTCGGCCGCGTCACGGCGGTGGGCGCCAATGTGCGCAACTTCAAGGTGGGCGACCTGGCGGGCGTGGGCTGTATGGTCGACAGCTGCCAGCACTGTGCGTCCTGCGCCGAAGGCGAGGAGCAATACTGCGAGAACGGCTTCACCGGCACCTACAACGGGCCGATGTTTGGCGGCGAGAACACCTATGGCGGGTATTCGGACAGCATCGTGGTCAAGGAGAAGTTCGTGCTGCGCATCTCCCACGGCGACGCGAATCTGGCAGCCGTGGCGCCGTTGCTGTGCGCCGGCATCACCACCTATTCACCGCTGCACCACTGGAATGTCGGCCCCGGCAAGAAGGTCGGCGTGGTCGGCCTCGGCGGCCTGGGCCATATGGCCGTAAAGATTGCCCATGCCATGGGCGCACACGTGACGTTGTTCACCACCTCGCCCAACAAACGCGAAGACGGCCTGCGCCTGGGCGCCGACCACGTGGTGGTGTCGAAAAATGCCGACGAAATGGCCAAGGTCGCCAACAGCCTGGACTTTATCCTCAACACCGTTGCTGCGCCGCATAACCTCGACGCGTTCGTCAGCCTGCTCAAGCGCGACGGCACCATGACCCTGGTCGGCGCCCCCGACAGCCCGCACCCGTCGCCGGCGGTGTTCAACCTGATCTTCAAGCGCCGCAGTATTGCAGGGTCGTTGATTGGCGGGATTCAAGAGACCCAGGAGATGCTGGACTTCTGTGCCAAACACGGGATTGTCTCGGACATCGAGATGATTGATATCCAGGGCATCAACGAGGCCTATGAGCGGATGCTCAAGGGCGATGTGAAGTATCGGTTTGTGATTGATATGGAGAGCTTGAAGAAAGAGCGTCACGCCGCCTGATTTGAGCGAATTGACATTGCTTTTTGTGGGCGCGAGCAAGCCCGCTCCCACATTTGGTTCTCCGTCCATCAGGCAGGGCGCGGTGATATTGCCTGCTCAAGGCCTTTGCGGCTTGACCGACGTGCCGAACGTATTGCCCATGCGCACACGGGTAGCGGCGGGGGTGGATAACCCCACGGCGTTCGGTGCGCGCTTATCCACGGTCATTGTCTGCGCCTCACGGTTTTTCTTCGCGGCCTTGGTCGTATTCGTATCGCTGCCCATCTGTTGGCTCAGGCACCCATAGTCGGGTGCCTTGTAGCCATCCACCGAGACTTCGGTGCAGGTGCTTGCGGCCTTGTCGGCATGGGCAAACAAGGGTAGGGCGCTGCACAGCAACACGCTGGCAAGGGTGGGTAACCGCTTCATCTGGGCCTCCTGGCGGGCCCGAGGAATTGGGCCGGTATGGCTTGAAAGTGTAGTGCAGCGGCCTGCTCGTCACCGTGATGTTTTTTTTGCTATCACCGTAACATCAGATTCATAAAGGGGCCTCAGGATGACGGTTTTCTAGGACACGTCGGCCGTGCAGCGATGCAATGCGGGGGGTGAGCAGGGGGCCTGGCGGCGCGCCGTATGCGCCCTGGTCTTGCTGTTGCTGCTGGGCGCAGGCCAAGCGGCACAGGCGCAGTCGCCGCAACTGAGCCTTGACCTGCCGGCCCAAGAACTGGAACCCGCACTGCAAGCCTACAGTCGCGCCACCGGCATGGCGGTGCTGGTAGACCGCGAGTTGACGCAAGGCCGACGCTCCATCGGGGTGCGCGGGCGCTTTACGGCGCAAGAGGCACTGTCGATGTTGCTGACAGGGAGTGGTTTGATGGCGCGCTTTGCACGCGTTGACGCATTCACCTTGCAGCTGCCGGACGTCAGCCAGCCACCCGCGACCCGTGGTGCGGCGGCTCGCAGTGCGGCGCGGATCAATAACAGCTACGCCACGGCTTTGCAGCAGGCTATCGAGGCCAGCCTGTGCCGTACCCCCCTGACCCAGCCCGGTAGTTTTCGCGCGTTGGTGCAGGTATGGGTCAACCGTGAAGGGTTGATCGAACACAGCCGGCTGGTCAGCTCCACCGGCGATGAACAACGCGATGAAGCACTGGTGCGCAGCCTGGGCACGACCCGGGTTGAACGCCCGGCCCCCAGCTCGCTGCGCCAGCCGGTGACTTTACTTTTGATGCCCGACACAACAGGAATGCGCATGGAATGCATAGCAGGGAAGGGAGCCTCGGGCGGATGAAAAATACCGGGCACAGTACGATGGTCAGCTTATTCCTGGCGTCTTACGAAGACTTCAAGGTGCGTTTGCGCAAGCGCCTGGGTTCGGAGGATTTGGCCAATGACGTCCTGCATGAAACCTACCTGCGGGTCGACCGCATGGACGTACCGCCGAACCTGCAGCAACCCAACGCCTATCTGTACCGCATGGCCCTGAATATCGCCGCCGACCGCCGTCAGGCCGATGCGCGCTTGCTCACCGGCAGTGAGGTTGAGGAGCTGCTGCAAACCGCCGACGAAGCCCAGGACCCCTCACGCGTGGTGGGCGGCCAGCGGGAGATCCAGTCCCCGGTCAAGGCGCTCTATGAACTGCCGGCGCGGCGCCGCAAAATCCTGATTGCCGCCCGCCTGGAAGAAGCCCCCCACCTGGAGATTTCCCAGCGGTTCGGGATTTCCACGCGCATGGTCGAAAAGGAAATCAAGGCCGCCCTGGGCCACTGCGCCGAGCGTCTCGAAAGAAAAGTGATTCAGCGGTTCGGTCCCGGGGCCGGAAAACCGTCTTAGTGTCGAGTCCCTGATAAATCCGTGAGTATGTGCGCGCTTGAATATCTTTAGCTTCCCCACCGCCCGGCACGCCGCCGCCAGCCCTCTGCACGATGAAGCCCGCGACTGGCTGCTCTTGCTCACCTCGGGCCGCGCCACCGTCGCCGATGCCAAGGCCCTGCACGCCTGGCGCGCCCAGAGCGAGGAACACGCCCAGGCGTTCGAACAGGCCAAGGTGCTGTGGCAGCACCTGTCACCGGCCCTCGAACAGGTGTCGCAGCCGCGCAGTTATGGCCGCCGTGCCTTCCTGGGCGGCGCGATTGCCGCTTCAGCCGCTGCGGTCATGGTGAGCGTTGGCGTACCCGGCGGTTTCTCGGGGCTCACGGCTGACTATCGCACCGACGTCGGTGAACAGCGCCAAGTGCTGTTAAGCGAGGGCATCAGCCTGGAACTCAACACCCAGACCCGCATCAGTCGCGTAGGGCAGGGCATCGAACTGCTCGAAGGCGAAGTCGAAGTGCTGGCCCACGTCGCCCAACCGCTCAAGGTCCAGGCCGGCGAAGGCTGGGTGAGCGCGGCGCAGGCCCGGTTCAATGTGCGCAATACCGACCACAGCGTCTGTGTGACCTGCATCGAGGGCTGGCTCTCGGTTGACGTGGCCGGGCACAGCGTGCGCCTGGAGAGTGGACGGCAAGTGACCTACAGCGCCGCCGATGTAAGTGAAGTGGTGGCGGTGGATACCCAGGCCGTGGTGGCCTGGCGTGAGCAGATCCTGGTATTCAATAACGCGACGCTGGCGACGGTAGTGGATGAGATCAACCGCTATCGGCCGGGGATGCTGGTGCTGTTGAACAAGCAACTGGGCCAGCGCCGGGTGCAGGCGCGGTTCAGTTTGCAGCAGTTGGCGGGGGTGGCGTTGTTGATTCGAGATGCTTATGGGGCCAAGTGCACGGAGCTGCCGGGCGGCGTGGTGTTGTTGAGTTGAGTCCGAGCGGTTTTTATTTCAAAGGCCCCACTACCTGCCGATACCTTTCCACCCCCTGTGGCGTCTGGCGCACCAAGCTGATCTCCAATCCCTGCGGGTCTTCTCGTCGATTGCCGCTCAGTTGGCGCCAACCTTTATCCTGTTCCCACACCCGCACCTGCAAGTCACTCACTCCCGTCAGCACCTCTACGCCATCTTTCGCCGCCGGCAGCGGGAAGCGATCCCGTGCCGGTGCCACGGCCCGGTACAGCGCATCGCCCTTAAGCCACCAGCGCACCCGTTGCAAACCATCTCCCGCAACCGGGGCGCTGCGGATCACGTCCAGGCGAAAGCCCTGGGTGTCAGAGCTGCGCACTGTCACCGCCGCCAGCCCTTCGACTTCCGGCGCGCCGGGTGCAATCAGTTCAACGCTGGCGCGCAGGCTGATATCGCGGTGCATCTGGTTCAAGGCCCTTAGCAGGGCTTCGGTTTGCTCGGTGCTGGACTGTAGATGGTGGTCGGCGCGGGTCACGCTATCGAGGCCGCGCCAGGCGATGACGCTGACCAGGGCCATCAGCATGATCGCGACCATGACTTCGATCAGGGTGAAGCCTTTTTGCGATGGATTCATGGTTGGCTCACCACGCGCATTAAGCCCGCTGCATCCCGTTGCAGGCTGAGGCGGTGTTGCCCGTCCGATAGCACCACGCGCACCGGTGGGTTGATCCATTCGGCATTGAGCACCAGGGTTTGCCGGGGTTCGATGTTGATTTGCATCGGTGTGCTTTCCCATAGGCGCGGGCGTAGTTGATCGTCGCCCTGGAACGCCTCCACACCCAACCCATCATCACTGCGACGGTTGAAGCGAAAGCCTTTGGCATCCGTACGCAAGCTGATCGGCCGGCCATCCGCACGGGCTTCGGCCTGGGCCACTTGCAGCAGTTGGCTGAGGCGTTCGGCGTCTTTGCGCAGCAGGTGCAGGGGGTCGGGTTTGATCGTGAGGCTGACGGCCGCGCTGGCGATGCCGATGATCACCAGCACCACCATCAGTTCGATCAGAGTGAAACCTTGCTGTTTCATCGCTGGCTTCCTGGAGAACTGGGGAGTCTGTGAAATAAAAGCGTGCGAATTGGCCTGTACGCTGACGCCACGGACAAACAGGAGGTTCTCCCCATGGTATTCGCCCTTCGTGTAACACCGGCCCAAGGCGTGCAAGCGCTGGCCTTGCTGGCGGCATTGGCTGGCGCGGTGGTGTGGACGCCGCTGTTGCTGACATCCGCCGAGTCCCACACGCCCCAAGCCACGCCCCAGGCATTGGCGGCGCGCAGCGATAACCCGGCGTTGCAGTGGTTTTCCAATGTAGCGACGGCCCCGCAGATAAAAGTCACCGGCGTGCTTGCCGGGGCCCGTGGTGCAGTGGCGATCCTCAGCCTTAACGATGGCCCGCCGCGCAGCTTTTTAGTCGGTGAACGGCTTAGCCCAGGCGTGCGCCTGACGGCCATCGGAGGCGACGGCGTGGAGGTCGAGCATGGCGGCGAAAAGGTTCGCGTCAGTCTCGATAAATTGCCGGACGGCCCCGCGCTGCCGTTGCTCACTCGGCCATGACCTGGGTGTCCAGGCGCGCCAGGGGCGGGGCGTCGCGGCTGGCGTCCAGCACCGATACCGTCACGTCAAACAGGCGGCCATGGGTGCTGATGGTCTGCTCGCACCGCAGTTTCAGGCGGCCTTGATCGCAGTCGAAGGTCTTCTTGCCGCTGCGCAAATGGCCTTCCAGGCGCAGTTCCGCCAGGCGACTTTGCGCCGCCAGCAACGCCATGGATTTATCCCGCAGCAGGCCGTTGCCCTGGGTCATCAGCCCGGCCACGCGCACGGCGGCGGCCATGGCCACGGCGATGATCGCCAGCGCCACCAGCACTTCAATCAGGGTAAAACCTTGCGCGTTGCGACGGCCGTACATGGCGCTCTCAAAGCCGGGGAACAGGCCCGCAGACTAGCGCGGCCAGTTGACCGATTGGCGACCGAACCTCCCGAGGATTTTCAATACGACTGACATGTGTTCTTGCAACACTTCGGCTCCAATTGCACTCAAGCCAAGGAATGTCGAGATGGATATCGCGCGCCTAACGTCCCCATTGCCAGGCCCTCGCGGGCAGCGTGGCTTCACCTTGATCGAGATCATGGTGGTGGTGGTGATCCTCGGGATTTTGGCCGCCATGGTAGTCCCCAAGGTGCTCGACCGGCCGGACCAGGCACGCGCCACCGCAGCCAAGCAGGACATCGGCGGCTTGATGCAGGCGCTGAAACTCTATCGCCTCGACCATGGCACCTACCCCAACATGAACCAGGGCCTCAAGGTGCTGGTGGAACGCCCGGCAGATGCGAAAAACAGCAACTGGCGCGCCTACCTCGAACGCCTGCCCAATGACCCATGGGGCAACCCGTATCACTACTTGAATCCGGGGGCCAACGGCGAGGTGGATATATTTTCCCTCGGCGCCGATGGCCAGCCGGACGGCGACGGCGTCAATGCCGATATCGGCTCCTGGCAGTTGTAAGGCGCGCCATGAAACGGCATTCGCCCACCGCGGCGAAGCAGCGTGGCATGGCGATTATCAGTGCATTGCTGATTGCCGCCGTGGTGGCGGTGCTGGCCGGCAGCATGCTCACCCGCCAGAGCGTATTCACCCGCAGCCTCGAGGCCGAGCAACTGCGCCTCCAGGGCCAATGGCTGTTGTTAGGTGGCCTTGAGCGCAGTCGACAGCTGCTTTGGGACGCACGGCAAAAAGACGTATTGACCCGTCTCGATCAGCCGTGGGCCCGTGCTCAAGGCGGGGCATTCGAGGGGCGCATCGTCGACGAGCAGGGCAAGTTCAACCTGCGCAACCTGGTCAATCGCGGCCAGCCGGATGCCGAGCAGTTGCAGAACTTTGAACGGCTGTGTCGCACCCTGGGCGTCGACCCGGCGCTGAGTCGCCGGATCAGCCAGCGGGTCGTTGCCTCCTATGTGCCGCCCGCTAAATACCCGATGCTGCGCAGCCTTGAAGACCTCGGTGGCCTTGAAGGGCTCGACCCGTTGCTGCTCCAGCGCTTGCAGGCGTATATCAGCGTGTTGCCCGCGCCGACCTGGGTCAATGGCAACACCGCCAGCGCCGAAGTGCTCAGCGCGGTGGTGCCCCAGCTCAGCCTGTCCCAGGCCCACGGGTTGGTGGCTGAGCGTGACAGTGGGCAGTGGTTTATCAACCGTGGGGATTTCGTCAACCGGCTGCACTTACCCCAAGTTGCGGTGGATACGGTGCAGGTCGGCATTACCAGCGAGTGGTTTCGCCTGCAGGGCCAGGCGCGGCGTGAGCAGCGGCGGGTAACGATGGATGCGTTGTTGCACCGGCCCGAAGAGCGTCAGCCCCAGGTGATCTGGTCGCGGGTGGGTGTATGAAGCGTTTGCGTATTGGCTTGCCGCCGCTGGATCAATTGACGGCCCAAAGCCAGGTGCGCTTTGCCTGGCTTGACCGCGGCGTGGTGGTGCAAGAGGGCACCGACAGTCTGGCGCAGTTGAGCACGTCGCGCACGGCGCTGGAGTGTTACCTGCATCCGCGTGACAGCCTGCTCACCAGCTTGGAACTGCCACCGCTGGCGGCGGCGAAAACCGCTGCGGCAGTTGCCTGCGCCGCACAGGCATTGATCCTTGGCCCCGTCGAACAGATGCACGTTGCACACGGCCCCCGCGACAGCGATGGCCGCGTGCAGGTCGCTTGGGTGTCCAGGGCGGGGCTGGAGCGTCTGGGCCAACTGCAACTGAAACTGCGCGGCCTGTATCCGGCGCCTTACGCGTTGCCTGTCGGCGCGGCGGCGCTGGACGAAGGCTATCTGTTGACCCGTGACAGCCTGCAACAAGGCTCGGTGCATCCACTGGGGCAACAGGCGCTGGACTCGCCGTTAGTGGACGTCGCCCAACGTTGGAG
>NZ_UTKY01000002.1 GCF_900583165.1 Pseudomonas viridiflava
GGTCAATCTGGACCGGGCGCGGCAGGCGCTGGCGCGCATGATCGGCGATGCCAACCGGGCGGGCGATATCATCGTGCGGGTGCGGGCGCTCGCCAAACGTTCGGCAGCGCACAAGGAATGGATCAACGTAGCCGATACCGTGGCCGAAATCGTATCGCTGGCCCACAGTGAAATCGACGAGCAGCAGGTCGTGCTCACGGTCGAGGTGTCGGAGGGGTTGCCGCCGCTGCTGGCGGACAGGGTGCAGATCCAGCAAGTGCTGCTGAACCTGATGCTCAACGCGGTGGACGCGATGCGCAGGGTCGAGCCCGGTCAGGCCCGGCTGGCGGTGACGGTGGACGTGAACGCAGGCGGGGAGGTGAAGTTTTCGGTGCGTGACAATGGTATGGGC
>NZ_UTKY01000023.1 GCF_900583165.1 Pseudomonas viridiflava
TGGTCGATCAGCTCTTTTGGAATGGATGGAAGGTCACGCGGGGCCTCACGGGCCGGTTTCTTTTTGGTTGGCATACATGCACCTCTTCAACATGTTATGCCCGAACACAAAATTTATGACAGTCCCGGTTCCGCCCTTACGGCGGCTCACTTTGGAAAAGCCCCAAAGTAAGCAAAGGGCTCTTGCCCCACCACTCGGTGTCTCGCCTAGGCTCGACATGCCCTCACTCCGGCCAGCGTGGTTGACGGGGCGCCTAAGATCAAAAGCCAAATCAAAAGCCAGAGCCAGAGCCAGAGCATGACGGGTGTTGTTAGCGTTAATACCGCGCACTGTCAAAGCACCCGGGGTCTTCATCCAGGTACTTTTTCATCCGCCGCCACAAGGTGGTGGTGCTGATATGCAAACGCTTGGCGGCCTCTTCGCGGTTGCCACGTACGCTGCTGAGTACGTCGTGCAGCAATGCCAATTCGCTCTTGATGGGCGCGCCCTGCCCCGCCACCACATCAGTGGAAAGATCCTCCAACACCTCCTCCAGCCACGGCTGCGCAAACGGCCGCCCCTGGCTCATCACCGCCAGGCGCTCAACGACATTACCCAGTTGTCGAATATTGCCCGGCCATGCATAACCGCTAAGGCGCACCAACAAATCATCCGAAGGCTCGGCGCTGTCCATCGGCAAGCTTCGCAACAGGTAACGCACCAACTCGGGAATATCCACACGGCGCTCACGCAACGCCGGCAACTGCAGCTTGAGCACGCAGATGCGGTAGAAAAAGTCCTCGCGAAATAGCCCCTGAGCCACCAATTGCGGCAGGCTTTTGTTGCTGGCGGTGATGATGCGGATGTCGATGGGCGTGACTTTGTCATCGCCAATGCGCACCACTTTGCGCTCTTGCAAGGTGCGCAGCAGTTTCACCTGGATATCGGTGGAGGTTTCGTTGATTTCATCCAAAAAGATGGTGCCGGTGTGCGCCAGTTCGAACACGCCTGCCTTGCCTTCGTTAAGTGCGCCGGTGAAGGCGCCTTTGACGTAGCCAAACAGTTCGCTCTCCAGCACGCCGGGGGCAAACGCCGCGCAGTTGATCGCCACGAATGGGCCGTTTTTGCGGCGCGAAGCGTTGTGGATGCTCTGGGCGAACAACTCTTTGCCGGTGCCGGTTTCGCCTTCGATCATCACCGTGCTGTCTACCGCCGCATAGGTCAGGGCCAGGCGCTTGGCCTTGGCCAGCGCCGGGCTGCTGCCGATGATGTCGTCGAAGGTTTTTTCGGCCAGGTGCAGGCGTGCCAATTGGCGCCGCATCTTGCGTTCGATGGCGGTGATTTCGGTCTGGCTTTGCAGGGTGGCCACGGCGCCGATCACCTGGTTGTCCAGGGTGATTGGGGCGATGCTTAACGTCAGCGACAGACGCCCCAGGCTGATCAGCGCTCCGCGCACCGGGCGGCCGAGGCTGAGTACCTGGCTGAAATAGTCCTGGGTCAAAAGGCCATCAATGCTGTCACCAATGCTCAGGCTGCCCAGGTAAGCCGTGGCCACGCTGTTCATGTTGGTGAGGGCGCGCTGGCTGTCGACACTGAAAATGCCTTCGGACACGCAATTGAGGATCGACTGGATCATCTCGTAGCGGCTCTGCAATTCCACGCGTTTGAGCCGCCGCTCCTCCTCGATCTGCAACAAGTGCAAGGCTTCATCGATGGCCTCATCGGCCGCATCCGGGTCGGCCTCGGACATGATGTAGCGCATGCCCCGCGCCATCACTGCCTGGCGCGATGACAAACCACCAATCGCCACTTCAATGCCTTGCGCCTGCAACCTATCCAGCTGCGCCTCGGTGGCCTGGCTGCTGCCCAAGGGGTCGATCAGGCAGATCGACACCTGCGGCATGAACGGCCGCGCTTTTTCCAGAATCGTCGCATAGCCCTCGGAGGTGGCCAGGAAGGCGACCTTGTCCGAGACCTGCTGCGCCTTGTGATAGGCATTGATGCAATCGAAAAACGTGTGTTTGACCTCGACAATAGGCACCCGCAGTTGCTCGCGTAACACACTGGCGGTACGGCCACGGCTGATGATCACACTGACACCGCTCTCGAGCAGTTCGCGCGCCTTGAGGGTAGCGTCGTGCTGAGCAGCTTCGATCACCACCAGGTGCAAACCGCGCTGTTGGAGGATGCCGCGCATTACCGAGGTCAGGGTGCTGGAGGGGGAAATCACGGCGATGGTGCCTTGCATGGTGGACCTCAAGCAGCATGGGCGGAGATCGCAGATTATTGCATGGCGCAATTATTTGAAATGCCATGCAATAAAGCGTTTCAAGCTAAACATCCTAACCCATTGTTTTATATAGAGCCGCATGCAGTGGCACAGCCCTTGCTCTTCCTTCATCAATAACAAAGACAATGAAGGAAACACTGGATGGATATCGTCTTCATCGGGTTTGGCGAAGCCGCCTACCACCTCTGCACGGGCCTGCGTACCACCGGCGATCTACAGATCGGTGCCTACGACGCCCACGTCAGCCCGCCCCTGCAACAACGCGCCGAGCAACTGCACGTCACCCTCTTCGACTCCCTGGAACACGCCTGCCGCAATGCCCGCTTCGTGGTGTGCCTCACCAGTGCCAGCAGTGCGCTGGGCATCGCACAAAAAGTCTTGCCGTTGTTAGTCGCCGGGCAAACCTATATCGACATGAACTCCGCTGCGCCCACCGTCAAGCAAGCCATCGACGAACTGCCGCGCCCTGCTGGTGTGAGTTTTTGCGACAGCGCCGTGATGGGCACCGTGCCCGGCAATAACCATCGCGTGCCCATGCTGCTGGCGGGCGACGGTGCCATTGCGTTTGCAGAAGCCTTCACCCCACGGGGCATGCAATTGACCGTGCTGGACGCCGAAGCTGGCGCCGCCTCCGCCATCAAAATGCTCAAGAGCGTGGTGATGAAAGGCCTGCCGCAATTGCTGCTGGAAGCCTTTCAGGCCGGTGAAAAGTTTGGCGTGCTCGATACCCTGGTGGCGTCTTTGGGCGACTCGCTCAATGGCAAGACCATCGAGCAACTGGCCAACACCTTCACCGCCCGCACGCTGATCCACGCCAAGCGCCGCAGTGCGGAAATGGACGATGCGGTCGCCACCCTCGAAGCCGCTGGCGTCGACCCGGTGATGACCCGCGCCACCCACGCCCAGCTCGAAAACCTGGCCGCCACCGACTGGGCCAGCCTGCTCGGCCCCGGTGGCAGCGACATGGATTTTCGCATCGCCATCGCCCACTTTGCTGCCCACGCCTGAGGCCCTGCCATGAACACTGAACACTACTTCCCCCTGCCCGACCTGATCCCCGCCGACCTGCTGGCGCGCTTTCGCCAACTCAGCCCGGCGCAATTGTGCGATGGCATGCAAAGTCTGGGCATCCCGCGCAACGGCTGCATGGATGCCGACCTGATGCCCCTGGATGAAAGCAAGGTGATGCTCGGCACTGCCTACACGGTCGATACCGAAGACGGCGACAACTTCCCCATCCACGTCGCGGTGTACCAGGGCCAGCCCGGCTACGTACTGGTGGTGGCCGGCAAAGCCTACCCCGGCCGCGCGTATATCGGCGACCTGATGGCCGGTGCCGCCCAGGCCGTAGGGTTGGCCGGCATGGTCATCGACGGCTGCGTGCGCGACAAGGTGCCATTGGCCCTGCTGGACATCCCGATCTACGCCAAGGGCTTCATGCAACGCAGCCCCGGCAAGCAAGGCCCCGGCAAGATCAACGCCACCGTAACCTGCGCCGGTGTCGAAGTCGCACCCGGCGACCTGGTGTTCGGCGATTACGACGGCGTCACCGTGGTGCCCCGCGCACGCTTGGTGGAGGTGCTGGAAGCCTCGGAGAAAAAAAGTGCCTACGAAAACCAGCGCCGGGACGTGATCGACGCTTACACTCGCGCCCGAGACAGCGGCCAGCCCTTGCCGGCGCTGGCCCCGGCGTGGGTCACCCAACTGCTGGAAGGCCAGTAACGCTCGAGGCTGTACCGGGGCGTTTGGCGCCCCTCCTGCTGCGCTCACTATAAAAATAAAATTGTGGAGACGTTCAGATGCTGACAGTTCTGGGCTATGTGTTGATCACCTTGTTTTTGGTGCTGGTCATCAAGCAAAAACTTTCGCCGTTTACCGGCCTCATCGTGGTGTCGCTGGCCGTGGGGGTGCTGGCGTGCCTGGTCAATGGCGTGCCGATGGACACCATCATCCAGTGGGTGCGCGAGGGGCTGTTCTACTCACAGAACGAGGCGGGCAAGGTCTCCCTGGGCACGGTCAACCCCACGGTGATGATCCTGTTTGCCGTGTTGTATTTCAGCCTGATGATGAACGTGGGGCTGTTCGATCCGCTGTGTACCTTCCTGATTCGCAAGGCCAACGGCGACCCGCTGAAAATCATTTTGGTCACCGCGTTTACCTCGGCCGTAGTGACGCTTGATGGCGACGGCACCACCACCATCCTGATCATTACCACCGCGTTCCTGCCGCTGTACAAACAGATGGGCATGAAGCTGTCGAATCTGGCCATGTTGATCATCCTGCCCTGTGGCCTGGGCAACTGCCTGCCCTGGGGCGGCCCGTTGGCGCGGGCAGCGGCGGTGTTGAATGTGGAGGTCAATACGCTGTTCGTGGCGATCCTGCCGATCCTCGGCGTGTCGTTTCTCTATGTGTTCTTCATGGCCTACCTGATGGGCATCAAGGAACGCAAACGCCTGGGTTTTGTGAAGGGTGCCAACGGCATCGTGACGCCTGAGCAGATCGTGCAGATGGTCAACGTGATCAAGGACCACGACAAGGAACTCAAGCGCCCGCGCCTGTTCCTATTCAACCTGGCGTTGACCCTGGGCATGCTGGTGATCCTCATCGCCGGCTGGGCCAGCGGCGCGGTGGTGTTCATGCTCGGCACCGCAATTGCGCTGACGGTCAACTACACCGCTGTGGAACAGCGCGAACGCATCACCGCCAACGGTGGCGACGCCGTGGCCGTGGCCTCGATCATCCTCGCCGCCGGGTGCTTCTTGGGCATCTTCAACGGCAGCGGCATGGCCGGTGCCGTGGCTGAACACATGGCCAGCCTAATCCCGGACTCCATGGGCAGCCACACCGCGCTGATCTTCGCCTTCCTCGGCGCCCTGGCCTGCTACGCCTTGCCGGTGGACGCCTACTACTTCGGCATCCTGCCAGTGGTGGCGCCCATCGCCTACAAATTCGGCATCAGCCCCACCGAGATCGGCGTGGCGTCGTTTATGGGCCAGGCATTGCGTTACGCCAGCCCGACGGTGGCGTGGTTGTTTTTGCTGATGAACCGTACGGAGATGACGTTTGGGGAGTATCAGAAAGAGTTTTTCAAGTGGTCGATCCCGATGTTTTTTATCTTCATCGTGACCGCCATTGTGACGGGTGAATTGCCCATCGGCTGACCCCAATCCTGTAGGAGCGAGCTTGCTCGCGAAGACCTCACAGGCACCGCGGTCATCCAGGATTCCCGCGCTATCGTTGACGGTTTTCGCGAGCAAGCTCGCTCCTACAATGTGCCGTTACACGTCTTTCTGGCAGGTCTGCGGTCAACAAGTCGCTTCGTCATCGGAAAACACGCCAACGCCAATCCCGATGGCGAGTGATAGATCGCTTGCTCATCGCCCACATACCCGTTCAAACGATAAAAGCCTGCCGCGTTCAATGTCGCATCCAGCACCACCTCTTCAATCGCCAATCCCCGCGCGATGTTTTCCAGGTGGTCGAGCATTGCCTTGCCATACCCGCGTCCGGTAAAACCGGGTAATACAAACAAGGCGCCCACTTCGTTGTTGTCCAGGTCCAGCATACCGGTGATGACCGGCTGGCCGTTCAACCAGCCCATGTAAAACAATTTATCCATCAAGGCGCTGTAACCGTCCTCAGCCTTGCCCTGAGTCCAGATCATCATTTGTTTACGGGTGTATGCACCGATGCATTGGCTGCGGATGGCCTGCAAGCGGATATCGAAAACCACTTGGGCATCCTTCAACGTAGCCCGTTTTATCTCCAGCATTTCAATCTCCCTCCATGAAATCATCGTGCCACTAGCACACCTGTGCTAATCGACCCCTCCTTCCTGCGGCGCTATATTCCTCGGCACTTCCAACGCACCCATCGGCACCGCGCATACCCTGCGCGCGGACGCGTTGTGCGTTGGAAAAACCATAACAACCCCAAGGAAGAAGCACCATGAAACTGCACTCCCCTGTTACCCGCATCACCCTGTTGGGCGCCTTGATCATCGGCGTGGCCGGTTGCAGCAATATCAAGCCCAGCGAAGACCACCTCAAGACCCTGTCGGAAACCAACCTGGGCGAGACGGTAAAACGCATCTCCAATGTGCGCAGCGACTCCATGAGCACCTACTACGTGGCCAGCGCCGCCTCCGGCGAATACAACTGCTCGGTGCCCAGCGGCGCCAGTGGCGGTATGTTTGCCGTCGCCAGTTTCGGCCTGATGAAACCTGCCGCCTATTGCCAGCCCAAAGGCGCTAAGGGCAACGGGCTTGTTCCATTCGCCCAGTAAGGGGTTGCAGGCTCAAGTCGCGCAGTGTGCCGCGCAGTTCTGCGGGGCGCACCGGCTTGGACAGGATGGCGATCTGACGGTCGTGCAAGGCGGCCTGGATGCGTTCCACGTCGTGCCCCGTGAGGATCAGCGCGGGCACCGCCCAGCCACGTTGTTCGCGCAGGGCATCGATGCATTCGATACCGGTGGCGTGGTTGCCCAGGTCATAGTCGGCAACGATGATGTCGCAATCACTCACCAAATCACGCCCCGACGACTCCGCCTGCACCTCGCAGCCCCAGCGCTCCAGCAGCGCCTGGGTGGCGAGCAGCACGTTGTGATCATCCTCCACCAGGCACACTTTCAACCCAGTCAGCAGGCCGGCCTGCCGAATGTCGTCACGGGGCGCTGCTGCACGCGGCGCGCTGGCCAGGGTCAAGCCATGCAGGCTTACCGAGGTGCCATGGCCCACCCTTGAACGCAGGCTCACCTGCACCTCCATCAACTGCCCCAGGCGCTTGACGATGGACAGCCCCAGGCCCACGCCTTCGACGTCCTTGTCCCGCAGGTGGCGTACGCGATAGAACTCTTCGAAGACCTTTGACAGATGCTCCTCGGCAATCCCCCGCCCCCGATCATGAATCTCCACCGCCAGCCCGCCGTCGCGGATACGCACGCCCATCAATACCGGCCGGTGCGCGCCGTATTTGAAGCAATTGGACAGCACGTTTTGCACCATGGTCGCCAACAGCGCAGGGTCCACCAACACCCAGTGGGCGCAAGGCCGCAAGCGCAATTCCACCCCGGCCCAGCGCGCGGCTTCGGCGTTCTGGCGCACCAGATCGGCGAGAAACTCGCCCAGGTTCACCGCCTGGTATTTGGGCAGCAGACGCCCGTTGTCGAGGGTGTACAGGTCGAGAATCGAACGAAACAACTGGGACACGTTGAGCAGCGAACGGTCGATGTTATCCACCAACCGCCGCTCCTCATCGCCCAGCCGCGCTTCGCGCAAACACGCGGTAAACAGGCCGATGGAGTGAATGGGCTGGCGCAGGTCATGACTGGCCTGGGCGAGAAAACGGGATTTTTCCAGGTTGGCGGCGATGGCTTCTTCGGACGCCTTGCGCGTACGTTCCAGCAGGATATGGGCATACACCGGGATCACCGTGCTGGTGATCATCAACATCAGCACCATAAACGGCTGCGCCTGCCATACCGGCGTCAGCTGGTACACGATCAGCAGCGCCCACAACGCCAACGCCGTGGCAATCGCCAGGTAGCGCGAGCCGTAGCGCATGCCGTTGCCCAGGTTGACCCACACCATCACCGCATACAACGGCAACGCCGCCTCGCCGCCCACCACCATGCCGAACGAGGTGCCCGTGTAGTCGTGGATCATGCCGAAAATACGCCGCGCCGGGTAATGCCCCGGCCAACGGGCGATCACTTGGCGCAAGACAATGGAGACGATCAGGAACAGCACGATGTACAGAATCACCGGCAGATAAGTCTCCAGCGACTGCCCCGGCAAAAAACCCAGCACACTGATATAAACAATCGCGATACCGGCCACCACAATGCGCAGGTTGGCCTGGTCGAGTTCAGAGTTGGTCTCACTACCCATGGGTTACGTCCTTGTGCGGCAGTCGTCAGCGGCGTCATGCAATGCGGTGCTAAGGTAGCATGACCCCGCCACACAGCGCCCCAAGGAGGAGCCCCCCATGACCGGCCGCATCATCATCGCCGACGACCACCCGATGTTTCGCGAAGGCATGCTGCGCACCGTGCAACGCCTGCTGCCCGGCACCGAAGTGCAAGAGGCCGGCGATCTAGACACGGTACACGCGCTGATCAGCGACGGCGGCGACATCGACACCCTGATCCTCGACCTGCGCTTCCCCGGCCTGACCTGCCTGAGCCAATTGGCCGAACTGCGCCAACAACTACGGCGTACCACCTTGATCGTGGTGTCGATGGTGGATGACCCGGCGTTGATCGATCAGGTAATGGCGTTGGGGGCAGACGGATTTATCGGCAAGAACATCGCACCCGAGGAGATCGGCCAGGCGTTGCTGGCGATTCGTGAGGGTGAGGTGTTGGTCAAATTTGCGCCGTCGGGGCTATTACCGTTGGATACCCATACGTTGACGGCGCGTCAGCAGGATGTGTTGAGGTTGATTGCCCAGGGCAAGACGAACAAGGAGATTGCCAAGGCGTTGGATATTTCGCCGTTTACGGTGCGGATTCATGTGTCGTCGTTGCTGAGGGTGTTGGGGGTGAGTTCGCGGGCGGCGGCGGCGGTTAAGTATTCGGGGGTGGGTTAGAGAGGGAAAATGCGGCGTTACCGGGGTGGGTAACATCGGAGTGCTCGTCTGCCGGCCAGTCGGTAACCGGCAGTGTTGGCTCACGGACGAGCCACAAAGACCTGTGGTGCCTATGCCCTATCTATTCGGCCGGAGTAGCAACCCTGTTTGGCATGGTGCACGTGAATATAACTAATCTCGGGATTGGCAAACAGCCGAGTGACGACAGGTTCTAGTGCTGTTCCATCAACTACGTCAGCGTCGAGCATCATCCCATCGTCAGTGAACCCGCGAAGTGATAGTAGGCGGATTCGCATAGCCTCAGGCACCTGATCGACCGCCTCATAAGCCTGCATGGCCCACTCCCGTATGAAGATCGCGTGCGAGGCGCGGTATGGCGTGTTAGCCGGCTGACAGATATGGTTGAGTAACAGCACGCTCTGACCGAGTTCCGCATCTTTGATTTCGATACGGTCAGGAAAGCCTGGATTGCAGTCGACGATGTAACGCTTCATCCCAAGAGATGCCAGGTCTTGGTCGGGCAGCCCAAACAGTGACTGGAATGGCTCGGGGGAAAGGCCGGTTATACGGAACGCCATGGTCGTACTCCTATTGGTTTGGAGCCCTATCAGACTGGAATTCGTAAAATACTTGCTATCCGATTCTTGCGGCTGTATTCGAGCTGGCGCTTGCATCGCTCGTAGTAAGCACCCAATGCATCTCGAATCAGCTAGAAGGGTTCAAAGTGAACCAGGGATGATGAATGAAACTAATCGAGATCCAACAGATTACGCACCTGCCACCGGATGTTCTTACCCTGGAGAAAGAGGCAACCGCAGAAGGCTTCAGGTTTTTGACCCGGCTGATTGCGCAGTGGCGCTCCGGGATTAACCGCTTCAATGCTCCCGGTGAATGTCTCATGGCCGCGTATTCGAACCAGCGACTAATAGGAATCGGAGGTCTATCAGTTGATCCTTATAGTAAGCCCGATATCGCAAGGCTACGGCGGGTATACGTGGCACCTGAGGCAAGGAATCAACACGTTGGTCAGGCGCTGGTACAAGCGTTGGTTGCACAGGCCGCTCTTCACTTTCAGAGGGTGCGTCTTTCCACCGATACGCCTGGAGGCGACGCGTTCTACCTACGCTGCGGCTTCATGCGAATAGACGATGTTCATGCCACTCACATCATGGAGCT
Source organism: Pseudomonas viridiflava (assembly GCF_900583165.1). Classification (GTDB taxonomy): domain Bacteria; phylum Pseudomonadota; class Gammaproteobacteria; order Pseudomonadales; family Pseudomonadaceae; genus Aquipseudomonas. The sequence goes on from NZ_UTKY01000023.1 coordinate 10,033, forward strand.
GGTCAACAACTGATCGGACCTAAGCGTCTACCAAACACACCTTGCGCAATTGGCCAGGTGCCCATCTAGCCGTCTCGACACCGTGATTCTCGCTTTACTTTCGTTGCTTCTCAAAACGAATGTCACCTTCGGGTAGGTGCTTCACGGGCTGCCAGCCAAGGTGTCTATAGAATCCGCTCGCACGGCTTGCTTCAGCGGTTTCTAACCATATCTTCTGGTGGCGTTGAAATAGAAAAGACTCTGCTTTGTGCATCAGATTGCGCCCCACCCCGTACCCTTCGAATTCCGGCAAGACGAAGACCGCGAATACGCAACCCTCTTCAATATCGACCATCGAAAAACCGACTGGAACACCACTGACCTCCGCGACCCAAGCGCACGGACTCTCTGAAATTGCCTGACTTATCGCTTCAGGCGTTACGCCTATCTCCGTTAACTGATCTTGAGATAAGTGATTTTCCCGAACACTGGTTCGAATCTTAAAAATCGCATCGATATCGGCAAGTTTGGCAAGCCGGATTACTGCGTCCATGGCATCTTCCTTTTTTCCATCCGTGTGATGAAAGCATCCTTACATATCCGGGCTATCAAGTATTTTAGAAGGGGACAGATTTATTTTTCCTAGAAATAAATCTGTCCCCCTTTTCACACAATCTCGCCAAGTTGATCGTGCACCTCAATCCACAATAAACAACTTCGCCCCAATGCTCGTCGATGAACGATGGCCTTCCATGTCATTGCCCACCTGGTAACTCATCCCCGCCGTCAGAATGAACTGGCGACCATCCTCCAACTCCGTGTGCAACTCGCCTTCGAGGCACAACAGCACATGCCCGCGCCAACACCAGTGATCAGCCAGGTAACCGGCGGTGTATTCCACCTTGCGCACACGCGTGGTGCCGAAGTGACAGGTACGCCATAAGGCGCTCCCGGTAATGCCTGGATGGACGACGGGTTCCAGCGTGGACCAATCTGTGATGCCAAAGGGGACAGCGGTGAGATCCATAGTGGGCTCGGCGGCGGTTTGAAGAAGGTTGAGGCTATCCAGCCGGTGGCGTACGCGGTAGACACAGATGGCTGGGTTTTGTGGGATACAGGCGATTTGTTAATCTGCCAGCGGCGCTTATGGATTGGCTTATGCACATCGACCCTACGTATGTCCTTTATGAAACCGAACACTGGCTGCTGAACCATCACCTTGCTTCGACATTGCCGGGTTACCTGATGCTGGGCGCCAAGACACACCATCGGTCGCTGGCGGATATGCCAGAGGACGCACTGGCCGAGCTGGGCGGCTTACTGGCTAGAACCCAGCGGATCATGGAGTCGCAACTGCGGCCCAAATGGCTGTATATCAGCCGCTATGGGCATATGCCGGGATTCCCCCTGCACTTTCATTTCATCCCGGTGTATGACTGGGTGGAAGATGCATTCTGGCGGGACGAGCGTTATCGGGTACTGCAGGGTTTTGGTGCGCATGCTCAGGGTCAATCGCTGACGGACGGGGCGGAATTGACGCTGTTTGTGTGGCGAGAATACGGCGAAAGTCAGGTGCTGCCGCCGGTTGGGAGCGATTCAGTTCAGGAAGTGATTGCGCGGTTGCGGGCTGCTTTTGCTGCGGGCCAGGTGAGGTAGCGGGTGTACACGGTGCACATGTGGGAGGGGGCTTGCCCCCGATTGCGGAGTGTCAGGTGCTGGGTATGTTTGGTCGGGGTACATATCCGTTATTTGGGTGATGGCTGGTATGGGCTCCGACCGGGCTTTAGGCTTTAGCACTCGCATACCGCTCGTTCCACCAGACGACAAGCTCGGCATGTTGCTTGTGCGTGATCCACTGGATATTCGCTCGGTCTGTCGGGTCGCCTCCAAACACCAGTGGTTTCAGGTACCACTTGATCTTCGCGGTGAAGCGCGCGTCGGGGTGCAGTGATGGCTGTTGAGTCAGCGTAAACGGCGCGGCAAAGGTTGCATCGAGTGGCAGGGTGGGCACGGTAAGCATCACACCGGACGCGTTGATGACGATGAAATCATCCCAGCCCTTCAGGCCTACCAGCGTATAACCCGGCAGATAACGATCGAATATGTAGGCTTGCATCGCGGCGAAGCTTTCATCCTGATCAAGGAGGATAAGGTAATCGTGGTTTTGCCAGCCTTCGTTCATATGAAACTCACAGTGTGTGCGGTATTGATCAAAGATCGGCGCGGGTCTTGAGAACGTCCATTATTGGGCTATCGCGTCTTCGAAGCGGCCTGCTGCTGCCAGCAAGTCGCCGTCCTAGCTGGATCTTTGTAGTTGCGCGCGCAGGGGATGGGTGAGCATAACGGCGTTGGAGTGAATTGAGAAAGACAGCAACCAACCAAGATTGTTAGCATTCGGCCCTTCTTGCCCTAATGGCCTTCCAGGATGGTAGGTAGAGCGAAAAATATGCCCGTCACCCCCAATCAAAATCCCCCAGTCATATTGGTCCCCGCTCAACAAAGCGACTTGGACAATCTGGTAGCCATTCGAATCGAGGCCATGCGCGAAAGCCTGGAGCGCGTTGGGCGGTTTGATCCGGTGCGCGCGCGTGAACGGTTTGTCAGCAGCTTTGAAGCCTCCAATACGCACCACATCGAAGTATCCGGAGAGAGAGTTGGTTTTGTCGTGGTCAAGCATCACCACAATGAACTCTTGCTCGACCACCTGTATGTGAGACCGAGCGCACAAGGCTCAGGTATAGGCTCTGTTGTTCTCGCGCACATTTTCAACGTGGCGGATGCGGCTGCGCTCCCGATTAAAGTGGGTGCTCTCAAAGAAAGCGCTTCGAATCGCTTTTATATCCGCCATGGCTTCCAATTTGTCGAAAGCAGTGAGTTCGACAATTATTATGTTCGTCAGAACGTTCCGGCGGTTGGCCCTGCTTGCTAGCTGCATGTGATGCACCTAGACGTACGCTTTTACGCACTCAGGGCCACTACCTTGGGGCTGGCACACTGGCCCCGTCCCGCACCTGCATCAGCGCAAAGCCCAGTAGGTTCAAGCCTTTCCAAAGATTCGGATTGTTCACATCCGCGTGGTCCTGCGCGAGCCCAATACCCCAGATGCTATCAACCGGGCTGGCCTCGACAATAACCCGCGAACCGGTGTGTAGAAGGTATTCGTTTAACGGCGGATTCTGCGAAAACTTGGCCTGGTTCGCTCGAACCACGATGTCGTATCGGTGTTGCAGCCAGACCTTTTCATCAAACTCGCGCACCTTGCGGCCAAGTGCTTTGGCGGCATTAGGCGTGGGAGCCTCGAACACCTGCGCACGAATGTCCTGATCGTCGAACAACGCCGCTTTCTCGGCCATCATGAAGTGCTCGGCCGTTGGGTAATGTTGACCCTCAACGATAAATTCGGCCTCAAACCATTGGCTGAAACACGAAGCCGTGACGACAGTTTTGCTGCGCTGGTGCCCCCAGAAAAACGTAAAGCTCAGCGCTTCTCCCGAGTTGAAACGGGCGCACAGTGCGTTCAAATGTTCAGAGTCGTTCAATGAGATGCCCTCGCTAACTGGAGACAGAAGTTACAACTACAGGGATGGCCGAGGCAACCACGAAGCTTGGCAGGTGAATAGAGCGCTTCATCCTCTGGCATCGGATAGAATCCGCAGCTTATTTCGACAATGCTTGCTACAAACGAGGGAATTACATGACAAGGATGGCCGCTGTTTTCACCTTACTGAGTTGCATCGCGTCAGCCCCGGCATTGGCGGCGTCTGATTGCCCGTTTCCGCAGGGAATGCAGGCATCCATCGGTGCGTCGAAGCAAGCGATTGAGGCCAGGCAAGCCGGCGTCACCAAGGATGAACTGCTCACCAAAATTTCCCCCGCGGCCGATGGGCAGATGTCCAAGATGCTAAAGAGCATCGTCGACGAGGTTTACGATTATCCGGTGCTGCTGCCCGAGGTGTATGCAGCCTTTCGGTTTGAGCGCTGCTTTGTTTCGCAGCAGCATGGGGAACAAGTGGCGGCGATGAAGTTTGCTGATGCTTATCCCCTGCTGAAGAAATGCGAACTGTTAGAACCGGAAGGGGCTCGACCGCCTTGTGCGATGCGGGTGGTGCATACGGTGACTGGGGTTCCAGAGTAATAGCCTGGGCCGGATAGCGTTCTCGCCAAGCCATAGCTGGATTCTAACAATGTGCTAACCGCTCGCTTCATCTCACCAAGGAGGCCATGGCTAATTGTCTAAACGCAATTGCAACCATAGACTCACGAGCGGTCGATCTCGGGACGATGTGGCAAGTCGAGGTAATCTCGGAGCTGGCGGATGAACCCTAACGATTCATTCAAGTCATGAGATCTTTTTTTGCAACCGCCCCAACACCTCATTACACGCCTCTCTCCAGCCCTGCGTCGCCCCCTCCTGCTTCAGCACTTCCAACCCCGCTGCCGTAAACGTACCCGGCGTCGCAATCGCATTTCCCAAGGTTTGCAGATCAACCTGCGGCTGATGGCGCGCGCTGGCCAGACAATCCTGAAGGTTCCCCATCACCAACTGCGCAGCCTGCTCCCGAGGCAAGCCCTTATCGACAAACCATTGCTGCAGATCGTCGAGAAAGAAATAGAACCAGCCGTTCATGCAAGCCGCCACGGTCGCCAGTTCAAACGCGTCTTCGTGCGTCAACACCGTCAAAGTACCCAGCGCTGCCAGCAGCGTTTCCTGGGGTTCGCCGCCTGGGGTGATAACGACGGTGGACTGATTGATCTGGGCCGCATACGACAGCATCGCACGTACGCATTGCGCTTGAGGGAACAGCGCCTTCAACTCGCTCAGTTTCAAACCCGCGACCAGTGAAACCAGGGTTTGCCCTGGCTTGAGTTGCACCTCCACCGCGAGCGTTTCAACCACGTCGGGCCGTACCCCCAACACCAGCAGGTCTGATGCATCAACCACGTGCTGGTTGCTGTCCATCACTTCACAAGCCCACACCTTGCGCAACTGCTGAGCTCGCTCATGATTGCGTGCAGACAGCACAATCCGCCCGGTGAAACCGCTGCGACGCAGGCCGATCACGACTTTTTCGGTCAGTTCGCCGACGCCCAGAATACCTACCTTCAACACAGTGTTGCCTCCGTACGATAATCGGTTATCGACAGCTCGGAGTTTCATCCTACACGCCACGACACACCCATCAACCCCGATGAACTTTAACCCGCAACCCCTCCCCCTCATCCGGTGCACAAAAGTAGCTGGTGATCAGTTCAAACTCCGCATCAGTCGCGGCAAATTCATGCTCCGCACGCTGGTTACGACGATGCAACCTGCCTCGACAGGTATCATCGTCCACCTCAATGTAGTGAACACAATGGGAAGCCTCAGCGGCGTCAGCAAGGCTACGCAACCACTGTCGGCTTTGAGGTGTATTGGCAGGAAAATCCAGGACCACTGTCACGCCAGTCCTCAGTAGATCGGTGACAAGCGGGCCTACCACCTCGCGGATCTGGCTTGCGAGGCACACATAATCGGTGATGGATTTGATCTGATCAGGGTACAGCCGAGAGAGCCATTGATCCTCACTTAGCAGAATGGCCGACTGTTCGGAAGCCAGGCTTTTGGCCAGGGTTGATTTGCCGGAGGCTATTTTGCCTGACATGAGATGAAGCACGGGGTTGGGCATGGGGACGTCTCCTTGTCGAAGCCTGATGATGCTGATTGAAAAGCGTTGAAGCAATCACGGTCCAGCCACCGCCTGCGTTGGACTGCCATCACCGGGGGCAAACCCTAATGTCGGCTATGTACCTGTGGCAAACGTGATAACCCATCTTGGCCTCGTGCAGTTAACGGCTTCTTGTTGGTAGTCTTTGTTCCAGCTGTATGACCAGTCGACTGGCTTTCCTTGATCGTCCCATTGTGACAATGCGAGCCCGTTGATGATCTCCAGTTCGAACCACGGGCGCTGCCATGCTTCGGCGTCCTGGACCAAGGCCGTGTCTTGCCACAGGAATTCTGTTTGCGCAACAAACGCCGCCCATGCGAACAGATTGTCTGAGGCTCGTTCCCCGAGGGTTAGCCAGTACTTTCTGACATCCAATTAAGGGCTCCTTGTAGGCGTGTCGGCAGGTGAGAGTGGATGGATTGTGAGTGTTAAGTGATGGTACAGCAGCAGGTCTGCCGCCATCGGGGGCAAGCCCCCTCCCACAGTTGAAGGTGCGCCGCTATCATGTTCCCCTTTCGCCCCACGCCTCAGGAAGCCCCCATGCCCACCCTCACCCTGCGCAACGCCCTCCCCGCCGACGCCGCCCGCTGCTTTGAAATCGAAACCACCGCCTACGAAGGCGACGAGGCCGCGACCATGGAAAAGATCGCCACGCGCATTGCGCTGTACCCCGAAGGCTTTCTGATCCTGGAAGCCGATGGTGAAACCGTGGGGTTTATCAACGGCGGCTGCGCCCATGAAGTGGTGATGTCAGACGAAGCCTTCAAGGAGCTGGTAGGCCATTCCGCCGACGCGCCAAACGTGGTGATCATGTCAGTAGTGGTTGACCCGGCGCACCAGGGCAAAGGCTATTCCACCACGCTGATGACCGAGTTTGTGCAGCGCATGCGTGACACGGGCAAGCAAACCATTCACTTGATGTGCAAGGACCAGCATGTGCCGCTGTACCAGCGCATGGGCTATCGCTATGTGCAGCCGTCGGCGTCGGACCACGGTGGGATGGCGTGGCATGAGATGGTCATGGCGATTTAACGCACGTCGACCGGCGCGCAGTTGTATCAAAAGGTATTGCGGATAAAGACGGCACCGCGCGAAATGCATCCCTGCACGCTGAAAACCGCTGCAGCGCCTGAAACGACAAGCAAGAAACAGGACATGTACTACACCCCAATAATGCTTTTCATCAGCGCACTTAATGGTGGTTTCAACTCGTTACATCCGCCTGAAACCATCGCATTGAATGAACGTCGAGGGCTCAGTAACCTCCGCGAAGCCCATCGACAACCCACTGACGGGCCTTCGACTTCCTTAATCAGAAAGGTTTCCCATGTCTTCAATCAATGCGTCGCGCCAAGCCTCATTGCCGTACCAAACCACTCAACTCCCCATCGACAACGACAAGCCACGCCCGAACCCCCTGGATCCCAAGGGAGGTGTTGATAGCGAACGGTTCAACCCCATGGACAAATGGGCCGGCGATGATGCTGAATACTTCAACCCGGCCACCCAAAGCTGGCAACCTACCCAAGCTGCGGGCAATGGCCGTTATACCGATCTTGGCGATCCTTACCGAGAGCCGGTAGATTTTGAAGTGCGCGCCAATCGGTGACAGGAACGCAGCATCCGTAATCTAGGTGAGAACCCGTGATGACAACCCCCTTCATCGAAATCTGCGACCAGCCCAACCCAGAAGCCGAACGCATTCTTGGCGCGGGCCTCGCAGCGTTCAACATAGGCATCACGGGTTTCAACGATCGCCTGCCTTTATCGGTGCTGGTCAAGGACCCTGGAACCGGAGAGATCCTGGGTGGCATCAGCGGCAAAACCACCCTGGGCACGGCCTTCCTCGACCTGTTCCACCTGCCCGATACCCTGCGCGGCTCGGGCTTGGGCAGTCAGCTACTGCAAGCCTTCGAAGACGAGGCCCGGCGCCGGGATTGCATGAGTGCGGTGCTATACACCCTCAGTTTCCAGGCGCCGGGGTTTTATGAGAAACGTGGGTGGGTGCGGTTTGGGGAGATACCGTGCGAGCCACAGGGTAGCAGCCGGGTGTTTTTGTCCAAGGTATTGTGAGGGGCAGCGCTATGTCAAAATAAGCTGATAACCAATGTCCAACCCTCCATGCTGAGGGCTGGAAAAAGCGCTTTAGCACAGAGGTGCATTCGAGTGACCATCGTTTACAGAAGCGACCGGAGAGCTCTGTATTCACGCTTGAGCAACTCATGAAGCTCGCCCCTGTTCGCAGGGGGTTTAGCTAATCGCTTATCTCTGTTTGCGGAAATTTTCAATAATGCATCTGTACAGCCATTTTCACTGAAGTAATCCTCGCTACTGACTAGCGGCAATGGAATAAGATTACCTCGATGACTATCAAAAATAACACCTTTCACTTCATAGGCTTTTAACAGCTGACTCAATCCACCATCAAAACTTATAAACATGGGTACAAAAAAGTCCCCCTCGCCCTGAGACATTATTAAATTTTCCATGTAGCGCGGCGCGGCCATATCCCAAGCTGCATTATCCAACCGCTTCAATACCCTTTTCTGTTTTTTACCACCGCCACCTTTTTTTATTTTTTCCAGCATACTGACCGACAGCGGCTCTAGAAAGTACTTATGCGCAATAATTGCTTCACGATCCAGGTAGACACCTACCACATCATTGACAAAGTCAATAAACTCTAACATCTTATTCTTTGCGGATTTATTCGATGAGAGCTGGATCCTAACCATCCCGATGACTTGCAATAAAATAACACGTTGCATCAATGCAAAACTCAGTATGTGATCACGCCCCTCTTCCGACGCATAAAAATCGTAAGTATAGGCAATCGCTCTACGCACAGCCTCGCGATGAGTAAAAATAGGTTTCGGGTTAGAGGTGCGCTTGTATTCGTCGCAGTCGATACTTCTAAATAATTGCAGACTTACCAAGTTAACCCTGAAGTCTCTATTGAGGGACTTCCAAAATAACAAGGGTGAGTCATCGATACGTGCGTGAACCCCCCTAATTGTCTTGACATTCTCCACCATATAATAAAAAAAATCGAAGTTTAGATTATCATTCAAAATATCATCCACAAAACCAACAACCTTATGATGCATGCTTTTCAAGGGCCGCCCCCTGACCAAAGCATCAACAAAAGTTGCCATATTTGTATCAAACATCAAGCTATAGTCAATTTTAAAATCGCTACGCCCTTTTTCGTAATAATCTTTCAAGATTTTATCGTTAACGAAGTACACTTCCCCACCCGAGAAGTAACGACTTAAAACAGCTTGATCGCCCTTTGTGTACTTCAAGATAGACGCTGGAATGTTTGATCTTTTGTAATCCTCCAAAGCCACAATTGCTGTCATGTCGGATTCAAGTCCCATGGACATCCAAAGCTGATTCACGTCCGCTGTACTCGTTGCCTTGGACAAAAAATAGGCAAGCGTTTGCATTCCCGGCTCATCAATCACTGCGCACCCCCTTCCACTAATAAGCCCGTGAACATCGGGCGTTTCTATCTTCAGATGCTTTACCGCAGACACCCTGCATGTCTGCGCATGGACCACGGCCCGCTCTATCTCCACCACTGTGCAAACAAATCTGTCTTGAACGAGGTTGCCACGCGCCGGGCGGCGAAGCCGCTTTACCAAAGCCACCGCGCTGTTTCAGAAAGCAGAGCTGCCTAAGGTGGGGCGGCTTCGCCATCCCCAACGCGGGTCAGCCCGCGCACCACATTCACCAGCTCCCCGATGCCCCGCCGCCGCCGCTGGAACCACCGCCCCCCGACGAACTGCTGCTGGAGCTGGAACGACTGGAACCCGAACTCGACCGCCCACCGCTTGAACTCGACCCTGCCCCCGTGCCGCTTTGGATAAACACAAACAGCGCCGCAAATGAAGCCATGGGGATCGCCACCAACCACCCCTGGGCTGCGTTGCCCAACAACATGCCCGCCACACCGTAAATCAGCGCAACTGCCAACAAGCGCAAGAGGAAAAACTTTGGGCTGTTTTTCCAGGACTCCTTGATCAGCAAGAACAGCAGCAGGTACAACCCCAGCACCACCGCGCCGCCCAAGGGATACGCCAGCCAATGGATAAGGTTGACGTCTACGTAGTGGTCCGCAACCAGTACACCAGCGATATAGGCCAGCAAGCCCAGCACACTATAGAACGCCGTACGTGCCATCCACAGCGCACCGAACGTGGCCCCACCGATCAGCGCCGTCAGCGGCACCACCAGCAGGTACATCGGCCACTCCCGTCCGCCAACGTAAATCGCCAGCAGCACCGTAACAGCCACCGCCGCCATTAAAGCGCGGCGCCATTTCAGGGTGCCGGACGCCATCAGCACACCGCCAACGCCGCCGAACACAAACGCCAGCAGCACGGCAATGGCCCCGGCTGGTAAGCCGGGCGCAGCAACCTCAGGCAGGTCTCCGCCCTCCACCAGCACCACCAGGTCATTGACGCCCTGGGACACACCCGCCGCGAAATCCCCCTGGCGAAACGCGGGCGTGATGTGTTCTTCGATGATGCGATGGGCCAGCAAGTCGGTCACCGTGCCTTCCAAGCCGTAGCCAACTTCGATACGCACTTTGCGATCCTCCTTGGCCACCACCAGCAGGATGCCGTCGTCTACATCCTTGCGACCCAGCTTCCAGGCGCGGAACAGTTGGTTGGCGTAGTCCTCGATGCTTGCGCCGCCGGTGGAGGGCACCATCAGCACGGCCACCTGGGCGCCTTTGCGCTGTTCGAGGTCGGCAAGCTGGCTTTTCAGGCGGGAGGTGGTGCTGGCGTCCAGGGTGCCGGTGAGGTCGATCACCCGTTGATCGAGGGCGACGCCAATCGGCGAAGGGTCCGCCTGGGCAGTGCCCCACAGGCCGACACACATCAACACCAACAGGCCCCATACCGATTGCCGCAAAATCGCCGTCATACTTTGTTACCTGAAGTTTCTTCCTGAAGGCGCCGACTGTACCCTATCAGCGGTTTACCGCGTGACCCCAGGCATGTGACTCTCTAAACTGCGTCCACCCATAGCAAAAAGCCATAACCGAGACCCCCATGGACTTACGCCTGCGCAATAACGTCAAAGTAATGGGTAACGGCACCGCCACCCTGGTGTTCTCCCATGGGTTCGGGTGCAACCAGGCCATGTGGAATTTTCTGGCGCCGCAATTTTGCGAAGGTTTTCGCGTGGTGATGTATGACCTGGTGGGTGCGGGTCTGTCGGACCTTACGGCATTCGACAAAGACAAATATGGCGCGCTAGACGGTTATGCCCGTGACTTGAACGAACTGATCGACGCCTTCGCCATCGGCCCGGTGATACTGGTGGGGCACTCCGTCAGCGCAATGATCGGCACCCTCGCCGACCGCCTGGCGCCTGGGCGCATCGCCGCCCATGTGATGATCGGCCCGTCGCCGCGTTATATCGATGTGGACGATTACGTCGGCGGCTTCAAGCGCGACGACATCGACGACCTGCTCGACACCCTCGACAGCAACTACCTGGGCTGGTCCAGCGCTATGGCCCCAGTGATCATGGGCGCGCCGGATCAACCGGCCCTGAGCGAAGCACTCACCGACAGTTTCTGCCGCACTGAACCGGAGATCGCCAAGCACTTTGCGCGGGTGACCTTTATGTCCGACAACCGTCAGGACATAAACGGCCTGGCCACGCCCGTGTTGATCCTGCAATCGAGCGACGACCTGATCGCCCCCGTTGCCGTGGGGCAGTACCTGCACAGCGTATTGCCCAACAGCACCTACTGCCTGGTGGACAACGTCGGCCACTGCCCACACATGAGCGCGCCCCAAGCCTGCGCGGACGCGATGCATTCCTTTCTGGCACCCTGGGCCACAGCCGATGCCCGTTGACCTATTCAACAATGCCGCCTGCGCGCTGGCCGTTACCGCAGAGGACGGCACCCTCCTGCAAGCCAACGCGCGCTTCGGCGAATGGCTCGGGCTGAGCCCCGCCGAACTGTGCGGGCGACGCTTCCAGGATCTGCTGACCATGGGCGGGCGGATTTTTCACCAGACCCACCTGGCACCCATGCTGCGCATGCAAGGTAACTTCACCGAAGTAAAACTGGACATGCGCCACAGCGACGGCCGCAAGGTGACTGTGCTGCTTAACGCCATCAAGCGTACGCACGAGGGCGAAACCCTCTACGACCTGGCCCTGTTCGGCACCACCGACCGTGACAAATACGAGCGTGAACTGCTCAACGCCCGCAAGTTGGCCGAGGCGCTGCTGCAAGAAAAAACCGCGACTGAACTCGCGTTGCAGCAAGCCCAGGCCGAGCTGAGCGAAGCCTATGCCATCGCCCAGCGCCGGGCGCTGTTTGCCGAACAGATGGTGGCGATTGTCAGCCATGACCTGAAAAACCCGCTGACGGCGATCCGCATGGCGTCGGACTTTCTCAACCGTGGCGAACGCACCGCCAAGGAACGCCAGTTGCTGGGCCACATCGGCCAATCCTCAGAACGCGCCCAACGTATGATCGCCGACCTGCTGGACTTCACCCAGGCACGGGTCGGCCAAGGTATTACCATCAAGACCGCCCCCGTAGACCTGCATGCCCTGACCCACCAGGCGGTGGACGAACTGCGCGTGGCCTTCCCCACGGCCACCCTGGAACATCACGCCATTGGCAGCGGCGACGCCCGCCTGGACGCTGACCGCGTGCAACAGATCATCGGCAACCTGGTGGCCAATAGCGTGGCTTATGGCGACTTGCTGCGGCCGATCAGCATTACCTCACGGTTGGGGGATGGGCATTGCGAAGTATCGGTGCATAACCATGGTGCGGTGATTCCCCAAACGTTACTGGCCGGGTTGTTCGAGCCCATGACTCGTGGCACCGACCAGGGCAGTGACGTGCGCAGCGTGGGGTTGGGGCTGTATATCGTTCGGGAGTTGGCCAAGGTGCATGGCGGCGACGTCGCCGTCGATTCCACCGAACAAGGCGGCACTACGTTCTGTGTGCGCTTTCTGCCTGCGTAAGATCTTGCAATATATTCTCAATAACGCCACCATTGAGAATCATTGTCATTCGCCAGGTAGCGTCAAACGTGTCGCTCAATCCTTCTTCCTGCTCGCCCTCGCGCAATGCGGCCCTGCACCGCCTGTTTGGCGACCACCATCACTGGCTGCTGGAACGCTTGCGGCTGCGCCTGGGTTGTCGTGAGGATGCAGCCGATGTGGCGGCGGAAACCTTTGCCCACGTGGTGGCGATGCCTGATCCGCAGACCATTCGCGAGCCTCGCGCATTGTTGAGCACGATCGGTAAGCGACTGATCTTTGCGCGCTGGCGGCGCAATGACGTGGAGCGCGCCTACCTTGAAGTCTTGGCCACCCGGCCCGAAGCGACGGCGCCCTCGCCCCAGGAACACTGGCTGGTGATCGAAGCCTTGATGGAAATCGACCGCCTGCTCGACAGCCTATCGTCCAAAGCCCGCGCCGCCTTCCTGTACAGCCAGCTCGACGGGCGCACCTACGCCTGCATCGCCCGCGAGCTCGGCGTGTCGGTGACCCGCGTGCACCAATACGTGGTGCAGGGCTTGACCGCCTGTTACCTGGCCACGTCATGAGCGGCTTGCCGCCTGCGGTGGCGCAGGCCATCGAGTGGTATGCACGGCGAGGCTCGGGCGCGTTTGACGGGGCGGCGCAGTCGCAATTCGAACAGTGGCTGAAGGCCGACCCCCGTCATCAGGATGCTTGGCAAGGGCTTACCCGCCAACTGGAACGTACGCTGGTGCCGCTGGCGCAGCAGCAGGGCTCGCGCCAGGCACTCAATAGCGTCAACCACAGCCGTAGGCGCCTGTTGCGGGGTGCGTTGGCCGTGGGTGCGGTGGCCGTGGGCACGCCGTTGATGACCCTGCGCGGCGGCCCGCTGCATGAGCGTTGGGGCGCAGACCTGCGCACCACCACCGCCGAGCGCCGGCGCTTCACGCTACAGGATGGCTCCGCGCTGCTGCTCAATGCCCGCAGCGCCGTGGACCTGGATTTCAGCGCCACCCAACGCACCGTGCAGCTCTTACGCGGTGCAGTGCAAGCCCAGGTGCACAGCGACCCGGCACGTCCGTTTGTCTTGCAGTGCCCCTGGGGCGAAGCCTGGCTCAGTAGCGGGCGCTGCCAGCTCAGCCTGCAAGCGGGCACGGCCCAGCTATGGGCCTTGGAGGGTGAGTTGGAACTACGCACACCCGGTTCTCGTCAACGCCTGGCAGCCGGTCAGGGCCTGATCTTCGACGGCAGTGCCTGGCGGCCAGTTGCCAAGGGCTATATCGACGAGCGTGCATGGGCCAAGGGTTTGCTGGAGGTCCATAACCAGACGCTGGGTCAGGTGATCGATCATCTGCGGCCCTACCACACAGGGCTATTGCAGGTGTCGACGAGCGCAGCCGCGTTGCGCATCTCTGGGGTATTCAATCTGGATGACAGCCGCCAGGCCCTGGCCGCGCTGGCGGATGTGCTGCCGCTGGAGGTGGTGTCTTACCTGGGCCTGTGGACGCGCATCGACCACGCGTAAATTTATTTTCCGGCGCCCCTTAAAAAACCGCGCACTTACGCTACAGACCAGATAGAAACGCGCGAAATGCGCCCTGTCCTGAGCCCTATCGAGTCCACGCCATGCACCCGAACACCTTCTTCCCCCTGCTGCTCGGCGGCTGCCTGCTGAGCTGCGCCGCCCTGGCCGCCGAACCCGCGCAAGACTTCGACTTGCCCGCAGGTTCCCTGGCCACCACGTTGATCCAGATCGGCCAGGCCAGCGGGCGTCAGGTGTTGTTCATTCCTGCCGATGTCGACGGGCGTCAGGCCCAAGCCGTACGTGGCCACTTGAGTGCGTCGCAAGCGGTGAGCAACGCCCTGCAGGACACCGGTTTGCGCGTACGCATCACCGCCAGCGGCGCCCTCAGCGTGCAACCCGCCAGCGGTGATGGGGTGACCCTGGACGCCATCAACATCGACGGCCGCGCCAGCGCCCAGGCAGGCGATGACAACCAGAACTTCGTCGCGCAGCGTTCCAGCGCCGGCACCAAGACCCGTACAGACCTGGTCAAAATCCCGCAATCGGTGTCGGTGGTGACACGCGCCGAACTGGACGAGCGCAAGAGCGATAACCTCTCGGACTCGCTCAAATACACCCCTGGGTTCAGCAGCCAACCCAGCAGTTTCAGCCGCACGGCAGATGACTACACCCTGCGCGGGTTCAATGTGGGGGCAGGCACCGGCGGTATATTGCGCGACGGTATGAAGCTGCAGTCCAACCCCTACGACGGCAGCGTCGAGGCCTATGGCCTGGAGCGTATCGAGGTACTCAAGGGCGCCTCGTCGGTGCTCTACGGCCAACTGTCGCCAGGCGGCATGATCAACACGGTGAGCAAGCGCCCCACGGACACACCGCTGCACGAAGTCGGGGTGGAAGTGGGTAACTACAACCGCCGCCAATACACCCTCGACCTCGGCGGCCCGCTGGATGACCAGGGCCAGTTCAGCTACCGCCTCACCGGCCTGTGGCGCGACAGTGACACCCAGGTCGACCACGTTGACGACGACCGCCGCTACATCGCCCCCGCCATCACCTGGAAGCCCGACGACGACACCTCGCTGACCGTACTGGCCAGCCATCAGGAAACCTACACCGGCTTTTCCCCGCCCATGAGTTACCGCATGAGCACCTACAGCAACACGCCGGGCTACAAGATCGGGCGTAATGATTTCGTAGGCGAGCCGGGTTATGACCATTTCAACAACCGCATGGATACCCTTGGGTATCTGTTTGAACACCAGTTCAGCGACCAACTGAAAGTGAATCACAGCCTGCGGTATTTCCAGGCCAACACCGACTGGAGCTACCTGATCCCGGTGGCCATCTCCGGCACCCAATTGAGCCGTCGCTACAGTGATCGCCAGGAGCGCTCCACCGGCTGGACCACTGACAACAACCTCAGCTACACCCTCGACAGCGGTGCCTGGCGCCATGAATTGCTGGTGGGCGTGGACTACTACCACAAGACCTATGATTCGCACCGCTACATCAGCGCCACCGCCGCGCAACTGGCGCCGCCCCTGAACCTGGCCACCCTGCAATACACCGGCGTGGGTGCCAACACCGCCGCCGACAGTGGCTCGGATTTGCACAGCACCCAGGCGGGCATCTACCTGCAAGACCAGATCACCTACAACGATAAATGGGTGCTGCTGCTGGGCGGTCGCCAGGACTGGGCCGACAGCGTCACCACCACCTTTGCCACCGACGCCCGCGCAACCCGTGGCGACAAGAAAGCCACCGGCCGGGTTGGCCTGGTGTACTTGGCGGACAACGGCCTGGCGCCGTACGTGAGCTACAGCCAGTCGTTCCAACCGGCCAGCGTGAGCAACCCGGCATTTGGCAACGCCTTTGCGCCGCTCGAAGGCGAACAGTACGAAGTGGGCCTGCGCTATCAGCCTCCCGGCAGCGACACCTTGCTCAGCGCCGCGGTCTACCGACTAGACCAGGACAACTCCCTGAGCCTGGACAGCCTCACCAACACCTACGTGCAATACGGCAAGACCCGCACCAAAGGCGCGGAGCTGGAAGTCAAAAGCAACCTCACCGACAACTTGCAACTGAGCGCCGGCTACGCCTACACCGACACCCACGTGTTGCAAGACCAGACCGCCAGCAACGTGGGCAAGCGCATCGAGGGCATCCCCTACAACAGCGCCAGCCTGTGGGCCAGCTACCGCCTGGCCAGCCTGGGCCTGGAGAAACTGCGCATCGGCGGCGGCGCGCGTTACACCGGTACCACCCGGACCACGCCAAGCGTCTACGACGGCAAGTTACCGGCCTACACCTTGGTGGACGCGCTGATCAGCTATGACGTGGATGCCCATTGGCAAGTGCAGGCCAAGGCCCAGAACCTGTTCGACAAGAAGTACCTGTACTGCAACACCACCTGCCGCTACGGCGACGAGCGCAGTTTGCTGGGGTCAGTCACGTATCGCTGGTAATAGATAGATCGCCATCGGGGGCAAGCCCCCTCCCACATTTTGACTGCGTTCAACAAATCAAGTGTAGGAGGGGGGCTTGCCCCCGATAGCAGCCTGTCAGCCAATACCAAACACACTGCCCTGCATCACCGGCTCAACACTGCCGGTCAACACCACACCGCCCTCACCCGCCCAGTGCACGGTCACTGTCCCGCCGTCGCATTGCACCTGCACCGTGGCATCCAGCAACCCTCTGCGAATGCCATTGACCACCGCCCCGCAACAGCACGAGCCGGAGCCCAACGGCACACCGCCACCACGCTCCCAGATACGCAGGCGGATATGACCACGGTCGAGCACTTGTACAAAATGCACATTGGTCTTGACCGGAAACAGTGAGTGAGTCTCCAGTGCCGGGCCAACGGCCGCCACATCGACAGCATTGATGTCCTCGACAAAAAACGTGCAATGAGGATTGCCCATGCTGCACGCCGCCGGGTCGCCTTCGATGGGCAAATGCTGTGTATCCATAGCCTCGGCCAACGGCACCGCCGACCAGCCCAGCGACGGCTCGCCCATGTTCACCGACACTTGTCGCCCTGGTTGTCGCACACAGGTCAGCAAGCCGCGATCAGTGCGCAGCACCACCGAATCGCTACCGGTTTCATGCATCAAACGATCAGCCACCCCACGGGTGGCGCTGCCGCACGTGGCCAGTGGCGTGCCGTTGGGGTTCCAGAATTTGATGCGGGCGGCGGCGTCTTCGCAGTCCAGCACCACGGCCAGTTGATTGAAGCCAATACCGGTGTGGCGGTTGCCTAATTGCCGGGCGATTTTTGCGTTAATGGGGTCATCCAGGCCACGGCGGTCGATGATGATGAAATCGTCGCCATGGGCGTGCATTTTTACGAACTGCAAGGGCATGGGCGGTCCAGTCTTCAGTTGAAGTGAAGGGCAGGATACCTTCATCAAATCCTACGTACGCATTAAAAACATCCTACTTGTTGATAACCATTATCAACTACCGCTAAACTCCGCGCCCTCCCACTTCCCCGTCTGTGCACAATCGCACAGTCGCCGCAGGCAGCTGACTCTCTTGGCGGATGAAAAACTCCAGCTTTACCTGACCCACCGGGCCGCGCTGCTGGACTATGCCGCGCCCATCGTGGGTTGTCGCGCCCGTGCCGAGGACGTGGTGCAGGAAGCCTGGCTGCGTTTCAGCGGCCAGGACGCCCAGGCCGATATCCGCCACCCGGCCAGTTACCTGTATCGCATCGTGCGCAACCTGGCGCTGGACCTCACGCGCCGCACCGCCACCGAACGGGTGCAGCCAGGCGGGGATGAGATCCTCAACGAATTGCCCTCAAGCTCAGCCTCGCCGGAACGTGAAGTGAGCAGCCAGAACGAACTGCAAGCCATCGCCCGCGCCCTGGCCCAGTTGCCAGAGCGCACGCGGCTTGCGTTCGAGATGCATCGCCTGGGCGGCTTCACCTTGCAGCAGGTGGCCGCTGAACTGGGAGTATCGACAGCGCTGGTCCATCAACTGGTACACGACGCCTTGCGCCATTGCATGGACTGCCTGGAGCCGGACGATGACTGATTTTCTGAAAAAACCCGCCGCTGCCGCGTCTTTTGCAGTCAAGGGCGATTCCATGGGATGCTGCCCGCCGTTTTTTGCCCGCGGAGATGCCCCCTTCATGCCCACCGAGGATTGCGCCAACGCCCGTCGCGACCAGGCCCTGGACTGGTTGCTGCGCGTGCAACAAGCCCCGCAGGATGCGGATTTGCAGGCTCAACTGGCTCAGTGGTGCGCTATTGACGAGGCCAATGCCAAGGCCTACCGCAAGGCCCAGCGCATGTGGCAAATGACCGGGCACCTGGCGCCGACGACAGCGCAGCAATGGCCCACGCCGGTCACCCCGATCACCCGCCCAATTGCCCGCCCACGACGCACCCGCCGCTGGGTTGCCACTGCCATCGCCGCCTGCCTGGTGGTGGCCCTGGCGCCGAGCCTGTTGCTGCGCTGGCAAGCCGACTACCGCACGGGCTTTGGTGAAACCCGCGATATCACCCTCAGCGACGGCAGCGTGGTGCAACTGGACAGTCAGTCCGCCATTGCTGTGGACTTTGCCGGCACCCACCGCGACGTAAAGCTGCTCTCAGGCCAAGCGTTTTTCAAGGTAATGCCAGACAAGAGCAAACCCTTTCATGTGTGGACCACAACGTTGAAGGTGACCGTCACCGGCACCGCGTTCAACGTTGATTCCGCACACGACAACCCCAGCGTCGCCGTGCAACAAGGCTCGGTCAACGTGGACGACCGCCAAGCTGGCCGCAAACTCGCCAGCCTGGTACCGGGTCAACGCCTCACCTTTCGTGTCGGGCATACACAGCTCGCAGCCTTCTCGCCCAGCCAAGCCGCCGCCTGGCGCCAAGGCCAGCTGATTGCCGACGACATGCCCATCAGCGACGTACTTGCCCAACTGCGCCACTACACGCCGGCGATCATCGTGCTGCGCGATAAACAACTTGGCGCACAACGGGTCACCGGTGTGTACGACCTGCGCAAACCCCAAGCGGCACTGCAAGCCGTGCTGCAACCCTATGGCGCAAAAGTCACGGCCTACAGCCCCTGGCTGCTGGTCTTGAGCAAGTAATTTCGCTGATTTCAAAAATATTTCATTTTTTTCCTGAAAATTCCCCGCGCTGTCCCGTCTTCTGTCCCGCGCGCAGCAATTGAGATTTATTCGTATTCATTTGACTGGCCGGTTGCTTAACCGGCGCGGGGACTTTTTGCATGACTGACACCCTTCACCGCTTGCCCGGGCAGCCCGGCCCGTGGTCGCTGCGCCTTAAAAAAAGCGCAGGCGCCGGCCTGCTCGGCCTTAGCTGTGCACTGGCCGTGGTGCCCCAGGCGCTGTCACACACTCAGGCGACCGCCAACTCGATGCGCGGCTTCAACATCCCGGCCCAATCCTTGGCCGGCGCGTTGATTGCCTTCGGCCAACAGAGTGGCCAGCAGATCACTGTCGACCCGCAACTGGTCAAGGGCGTGAACTCCCCCGGCGTGAACGGTGAGATGAGCAACGACGCCGCCCTCGCCTACCTGCTGCAAGGCACCGGCATCGGTTGGGGCCATCAGGACGGCGCGTTGATCTTCCATCGCTTGCCGACTGCCGAAGACGGGCCAGTGACGCTGGACAACACCATCGTGCTGGGCTTTACCGAGGAGAACTCGTTCCAGGGCGCCACGGTGATCGATCACAAGGCGATCCAGGCGTTCCCCGGCGCCAACGGCGACATCACCACGCTGCTGCAAATGCACCCCGCCGTGCAGTTCAGCAGCGAGCAGAAAAGCTCCAACACCCCCGGTGAAATCGACCCGGCAGACATCAGCATCAACGGCGCCAAGTTCTACCAGAACAACTTCATGATCGACGGCATGTCGATCAACAACGACATTGACCCCGGCGCCCACGGCTACAGCGAAACCCGCCAGTTCGACGCCGCCCCCAGCCGCTCCCACGGCATTGCCCTAGACGCCGACCTGCTGGAAGAAGTGAAGGTCTACGACAGCAACGTGCCCGCCGAATACGGCGGTTTCAACGGTGGCGTGGTGGATGCAATTACCCGTCGCCCCAGCCAGGACCTGCACGGCAAGATCTCCTACGCCATGACCCAATCAGCCTGGACCAAATACCACATCACCGCCCAGGACCAGGAAGCCTTCGACAACGCCTCCAACGAGCAATACCAGCCCGACTTCAAGAAAACCACGGTGCGCGGCATGCTCGAAGGCCACCTTACTGAAGACTTCGGCGCCATTCTGAGCTTCTCGCAAAAGCGCTCGGTGATCCCACTCAACCGCTATGCCGACGGCTACACCAGCCCCAACGCCGACAACGAAAAAGACCAGACGCGCCAGCTCGACAACTACATGCTCAAGACGTATTGGAACGTCAACGACCGCCTGAGCCTGGACGCTTCGTTCATCAAGGCGCCCCAGGAAAACACCTATTTCCGTGAAGGCTATATCAACTCCGGCTTCACCAATATCAACGGCGGTTGGCAAGGCTCGCTCAAGGCGGTGTGGGAAGGCGACTCGGCGCGCTGGACCCACACCGTGGCGCTGACCGACCTCAACAGTTCGCGCACCACCGAAGCCTCGGACATGATCGGTTGGTACTACTCCAGCGTGAAGAACTGGGGCATCCCGCTGTCCACCAACGCCCGCAGCGGCGAAGGCTCCTATGGCGACCTGGACCAAACCCAGCGCGGCATCAACTACAAGCTCAAGGCTGAATGGCAAGCCTTCAACTGGGCCGGTGCCGAGCATCAGATCACCGGCGGCATGGAGCTGACCCGCAACCAGGCCACCTGGGAGCGCAAGACCCAAGCCACCAGCGCGCTGATCGGCCGGCGCGACAACGTCGCCACCTGCCTCAACAATGACCCCCTCTGTTCCGTCGGCTTGATGCTCAACGGCACCACCCGCCAGTGGGCCAACTCCATCAACGTATACGGCGCCGGCAAGCTGGACCTGACCGAAAGCAAGTATGCGTTCCATCTGCAGGACGCCATTCAGATCGGCAAGCTCGGCCTGCGCCCCGGCCTGCGTTTTGAAGGTGACGACTACATGCAGGACCAGAACCTCGCGCCACGCTTTGCCGGTGACTACGACTTCTTCGGCGACCGCAGCACCGTGCTGGTGTTTGGTGTAAACCGCTACTACGGGCGCAACCTGTTCAAGTATCGCCTGGCCGATGGTCGCCAAGCGTTCAACACCCGCTACACCCGTACCACCCAGGGCGGTGCCTGGACGTCCATCCAAGGCAAGAACCTGAACAAATACTCCGACCTCAAAGTGCCCTATGACGACGAGTGGACCCTGGGACTGGACCAGGTCTGGCTCAACACCGACTTTCGCTTGAAATACGTGCACCGCGAGGGCAAGGACAAAATCGTCCGCGCCTCCAACCGCGTGCTGGGTACCGGCGCTGCGACCGGCTACGACACCATCTACTACACCTACACCAACGCCGCTTCCAGCGAGAGCGACAACATCAGCCTGACCATTACGCCCAAGCACGAATTCAAGTGGCTGGGCACCCGCAACAGTGTGCAGGCCGCTTTTGACTGGTCGCGTACCAAAGACGCCTACGGCACCTACGACTCGGGCGTCAATGACGATCAATTCGCCGATGACGATGTGATCTACGACGGCAAGCGCATGGCTTACAGCGAGCTGCCTGCCGGCGACTTCAACCGCCCGTGGACGGCGCGCCTGACCACCATCACCGAGATCCCGCAGTGGAACGTGACGGTGAGCAATTTCTTCCGCTATCGCGGTGCCTACGAGCAAATCATCTCCACCAACGCCACCCAAGTGATCGGCGACGAAACCCTGGCGGTGTACGACTCCGCCGAGGTCAAGGCCGCACCCACCTGGGACTTGCGCGTTAAGTGGGAGATCCCCACCGGCAAGGACCAGGCGCTGTTCGCCGCCGTGGATGTGACCAACGTGACCGACCACGTCAACGAGATCGTCGGCAAAAACAGCTCGGTCGTGAGCTATGAAATCGGCCGCCAATACTGGCTGGAAGTCGGCTACCGCTTCTAACTCGTCCCCCGCTTAGCCTGGATACCCTGATGAACAAGATTCTTGCTGGCCTGCTCGGCCCGCTGCTGCTGTGCGCCTGCGCGTCGCCCGTGACCGACACGCCGCTCCCCTGGGCCCCGCAAGTGTTACGCGGGCAATTGACCAATGGCCTGGAATACCGCCTGGTGCGCGACACCAGCCAGGCCGGGCGCCTGGACCTGCGCCTGACCGTGCGCGCCGGCTCCGTGGATGAAGACGATGACCAAGTGGGCGTGGCCCATATGCTTGAACACCTGACCTTTCGCAGCCGCGCCAGCCAGGCCACCGACCTGCGCGCCCAAATGACCGAATTGGGCTGGGTGCAGGGCCGCAACTTCAATGCGATGACCAGTTACGACCGCACCCAATACCTGCTCAGCCCCGTGGCCGGCAGCACACAAGCGCCCCTAGCCCTGGAGAAACTCGCCCAACTGGTGTTTGCCGGCGACTACACCGCCCTGGACCTTGAGCGTGAACGCCCCATCGTGATCGAAGAGTGGCGCGGCGGCTTGGGGGTGGCGCAACGCATGAACGATCAGCGCGCCGCGACGCAGCGCGTAGGTTCGCGATACCCGGAGCACCGCACCATCGGCAACGAAGCTGCGATTCGTACGGCGTCCTTGAGTGCCTTGCAGCGTTTTCAACAGCGTTGGTATGTGCCCAACAATATGATCCTGTCGGTGGTCGGCGACTTCGACCCGCAACAGCTCGAACAGCAGATCTCACAAGCATTCGGCGGCCCCGCCGCGCAAGAAATGCCCGAGCGCGACCATCGTGAGTTACCCCTCGATGGACAGCTGAAAATCTTTCGCCTACAAGACCCGCAAACCGGCAGCAACCAAGTGTCGCTGCTGTTTCGCCTGCATGAGCCGGACAGCCGTGGCTCCACCGCAGAAGCCAGCCGCGAGCGGTTGATCGACCGCATGACCCTGGCCGCGCTGTTGACCCAACTGCGCCTGCAACCCCTGCAACCCGGCGTGCGCAGCCTGACCGCGCAAAAAACCCTGATTGGCGAACAATCCAGTGTGCTGGGCGTGGCCGCCGGTGTCGAAGATGCCCATCACGATGCGGCCTTAAAACACGTGCTGACCGAGCTTGAGCGCCTGCGCCAACACGGTTTGACCGCCCAGGATCTGGATCGGGAAAAGACCAAGCTGCGCCAGTTGGCCGACGGCATGCTGGCCAAGGATGAGTCGCGCACCTTCGAGCAATGGGTAACCTCCCTCAACGACTCCGCCGTGCAAAACCGCACCGTGGTCGCGCCGCACCAGATCGCCCAACGCACGTTGCGTGCCCTGGACAGCATCGACCTGGCGGCCATCAATGCGCGGCTCAAACGCTGGCTCGACAGCCCCGACCAGGTGTTGCAATTCACCGCGCCGGGTAACAGCGTGGTGCGTCTGCCGACCGTGAGCGAAGTCCAACAACTGCGTGCGTCCATCGCACACACTTCCCTGGTAGCACCGACCACCGCAGCCCCCGTGGCACCACCGAGTATCACGTTCACGCCACCAACCGCTGGCCAGCCGGGCACAGTTGTGGGCAAGCGCGCTTTCGCCGCTGAGCACATCGAGCACTGGAAGCTAAGCAACGGTGATCGCCTGGTGTGGCTGCGCCGTAATGCCGAAGACGGCAAGTGGCGCCTGCAAGCAGAGTCCGCCGCGGGCTTCAACCGCAGCGACGTGCCCGCCTGGCGCCTGCAGATGGCGGCGCAGCTGGGTAACGACAGTGGTGACGAAGGTCTGACGGCATGGCGCAAAACCCACAACGCCACCTTCAACCTTGAACACAGCGCCACGCGCCTACAACTGAGCGGCACCAGCCAGCCGTCCCTGGCTGCCTTGACGACACTGATGCAAAGCTACCGCCAGAGCCAAATGGGCGCAGTGATCAATGACGCGCTGTTCAGCGAAGCGCGGGATGATTTGCTGTCACGGGTGAGCACACGCCCGGACGCCATCGCGGCGACCCGGCGTGAAGTGCGCTACGGCGTCGACACCTGGCAGAGCCCCGATCAGCAAGCACTGGAGCCATTGCAAACAAGCACCCTTACCGAGGATTGGCAGCAACTGGTCAACGCCCCTGTCACTTTCTACCTGATGGCGGATATCGAGCCGGCGCAACTTGAGACGCTGGTGCGCGAGCAGTTGGCCAATATCCCCCGTGGCGCTGCACAGCCTACCCACCCTGCCCTGCAACTGCCCGGTCAACGCCGCGCCGACATTGCTGTCGCCCTGGAGCCACGGGTGGTACTGGAAGCCAGCAGTTTTAGCGAGCACCCTTGGTCGCCCGAGGCGGCCGCACGCGTCGCCGCCCTGCGTGAGCTGGCCAACCAACAACTCAAGCAGCGCCTGCGCGGTGAAGCCTCCGGCGTGTATCGCCTGCGGTTTGACAGCGAACTGAACCCAGACACCCAGCGCATCGAAAGCCAGCTGAGCTTCACCTGCGACCCGCAGCGCGCCGACGAGCTGTGGGCGCTGGCCCAACAGACCCTGGCGCAGTTGGGCGATTCAGTGGATGCCAAATGGGTCACGAGCGCACGCAACGAGCTGCACCGCCAGGAGCAAAAGCGTCGCGCCGACCCCGCCACCCAATGGCGCCGTCTATTACTTAGCGAACGCCAATGGCAGGACCCACGCTACTTGAGCAGCCAGGCTCGTCTGCCGGAGGGCCTGCGCATCGAGTCGTTGAAACCGTTGGCTGGCCAGCTGTTCCCCGTGGCTAACCAAGTGCTGCTGCGCGTACTGCCCAAGGCGCACGCCCAGTGAAAAGCCTGCGTACCTTCTACCGCCTGGCCGCGCCGTTCTGGCGCCAGGGCTCGCAATGGCTGGGCTGGCTGATGCTCGCGGGCATCATCGGCATGGGCCTGTTGATCGTGCAGATCAACGTGCTGATCAATGCCTGGAGCAAGACCTTCTACGACACCCTCGGCGAGTTCGACACCAGCGCCTTGTATGCGTTGATGGGCCGCTACGTGCTGTACCTCGGCGCCTATGTGTTGATCGTGGTGGCGTTGGACTGGGTGCGCAAAGCCCTGGTGTTGCGTTGGCGCCAGGCCATGACCGAGCAGTTCACCCAGGCGTGGCTGTCGGACCAGGCATTTTATCGCCTGGGCCTGGCAGGCGAGCCCGACAACCCCGATCAGCGCATCGCCGAAGACGTCAATATCGTCGCCGACCTGAGTGTGGAGTTGGTGGCGTCGTTCATCATCAACATGGCGCAGGTAGGCGCGTTCATGAGCATTCTGTGGCAGTTGTCCGGGGTGCAGACGTTCAGCCTCGGCGGCTACAGCATCACGCTGTCGGGCTATCTGGTGTGGATTGTGTTGCTCTACACCCTGGTCGGCAGCCTGATCACACACTGGGTTGGGCGCCCATTGCACCGGTTGAATGTGGACCGCCAGCACTACGAGGCCGACTTTCGCGCCAGCCTCCTGCGTAAGCGCGAGCATGCCGAGCAGATCGCCCTGTATCGCGGCGAAGCGGTCGAGCGCCAACACTTGGCGGAGCGCTTCCAGGCCATCGCCGGCAACTGGCGCCAACTGATGGGCCGCGAGCGTAATCTCAGTCTGTTTACCGTCAGCTATGAGCGGGTGAGCCTGATCATCCCGGTGTTTGCCGCCCTGCCCGCCTTTTTGGCCAAGACCATCACCCTGGGCGGTTTGATGCAAATCCGCAGCGCTTTCAGCGCGGTGCAAGGCTCGCTCAGTTGGTTTATCAAGCTGTACCCGAAGTTGATGCACTGGAGTTCGGCGGTAGAACGGCTGGGGCAGTTCGAGCAAGCCATCGCCGCCAGCCGCTGCCAGGCCAAGGCGCCGGTGATCGGCGATTGCCTGTGCATCAACGGCTTGGACGTGTTGCGCCCAGACGCCGGCGTGTTGCTGGGGGATGTGTCGGTGCAAGTGGCTCAGGGTGAATGGTTGTTGATCGCCGGGCGCAGCGGCATCGGCAAATCGACCTTGCTGCGCACCCTGCAAGGTATCTGGCCGTACTGCCGGGGTGGCTGGCAACTGCCGCCGGGGCGCAGCTTGTTGCTGCCGCAAAAACCGTATTTGCCGAGCGTGCCGTTGCGTAATTTGCTGGCGTATCCGGCGGTGGAAGTGCCGAGTGCGGTGCGGTTGATGGCGGTGTTGCAGCAGGTGGGCTTAGCGGCCCTGGCACGGCGCCTAGATGAGCAGGTGGAATGGTCACGGGAATTGTCCGGCGGCGAACAACAACGCATCGGCGTGGCGCGTGCGTTGTTGTATGCGCCAGATACCTTATATCTGGATGAGGCGACGAATCAGTTGGATGAGGTGAGTGCGCGGGCATTGCTGATGTTACTGCGTGAAGAGTTGCCTGATTGCACGGTGATTGGCATCAGCCATCAGGCGGCATTGGCAGCACTGTTTGATCGCACCTGGTCCCCGACATAACGGCTCAACGCGGTCAAATGTGGGAGGGGGCTTGCCCCCGATGGCAGTGTGTCAGTCACTGATGTTCTGACTGAACCACCGCTATCGGGGGCAAGCCCCCTCCCACATTAGGTCCAGTCGAGTCTTATAGAACGCTGCCCATGGCTTTCATAAGCACCAAATCCCGGCCATAGATATCCGGCGCATACACCAACCCACCCTGACGGTCGACCTCGACCGTCCAATAACTCAACAGCACCGGCACCGGCGTAGCCAGCCTGAATTCATGGGTCACGCCAGTGGCCAACAGCTCATCGGTACGCGCCCGCTCGGCCGGGCTGACCAGCAGATCCCGCAGCAACAGCGGTTGCTCGACCCGCACACACCCTGAACTGAACGCCCGCGGCCCCTTGGTAAACAGCGGCTGGCTCGGCGTGTCGTGCAGATACACCGAATACGGGTTGGGAAAGCGCATCACGATCTTGCCCAGGGGGTTGAGCGGGCCGGCTTCCTGGCGCAGCAAGATATTGCCAGGGCGCGCCCAGTCGATTTGCTCGGGGGCCAACGGATGGCCTTCGGCGTCGAGCACTTGCAGGTTTTGTTGGCGCAGGTATTCGGGGTTGAGGCGGATGGCCGGGAGTTTGTCCTCACGCATGATGGTGGGTGGGATGGTCCACGTCGGGTTGAGGGTCAGCCGCGTGATACGCGATTTAAGCAACGGCGTCTGGCGCTCGGCACGCCCCACTTGCAGGCGGGTTTGCCACACGGGGATGCCGCTCTGGTACACGCTCAATTGCGCGGCAGCGACGTTGACCAGCACGCCCTCGGGCTCCAGGTCCTGGGCGAGCCAGCGGAAGCGTTCAAGGTTGATGCGCAGTTGTTCGCGGCGCACCGCCGGGCTGATGTTCAGCTCGGCCACAGTGCCGGCGCCGATCACACCGTCGGCTTGCAATGAGTGACTGAGCTGGAACGCCTTGACGGCCTTGACCAACTCGTCACGATATTGCTGGCCGCTGGGCGCAGTCGCCAGGTAACCGCCACTGACCAGGCGCCGCGCCAACTGGGGTACACGGGGGTCGTCCATGCCTGGCCGCAGGAGTGGACCACTGGCGACTGGGTCCCAATGGGGCAATGGCTGCTGGCGTATGGCGGCATAGGCATTGCGCAGGCTGCGATACAGGTCCGCGCTGGGGCGCGCCTGATCGAACGCTTGCGCCATGTCTTGCAGGCCGGTGGCGGCAAATGCCAGCACCTCGATATTTGGATCACGGGCCGGCGGCTGGGAATGCCACAACGGCTCGAAGCGCGATTGTTGCAGGCGCCCATAGTGCAGATCCTGCAGGGCTTGCAGGTACTGGCGGCTGACCGCGATATCGCTGCACAGCACGTTGGCCGTGGCGTCTGGCGCAGGCAGGCTATAGTGGGAAGGGTCCAGCCCGTCGTCGGCGAGCATCAGCAACTGGGTTTGCAAAGGCTGGCGACGTTCGTCGTCGGCCCACAGCGGTAAGTCGCCCTGCTGTTGGTAGAACGCTTGCAGCCGCAACTGCGCAGCGGCATCGATAACGGGTGCCAGGCCGGGGCAAACGCTGGGCAGTTGGGCCAGTGCCTGTTGCATGGGTGCCAAATCCACCGGCGCCGGGGTTGTCACTGGCAGGGGCTCCAGCGGCAGCGCGTCGGCTGTCGCGACCAGTGGTGCAACGAGCAGGCAAATGCTCAAGTAACATGCGTGTTTTTTGAACACTTGACTTAACTCCAATCCGCAGCGGGGGGATGTACTGCAGATGCTGACTTTTTTGTGCCGGCTTGGCCTGGCTACCATGACCCTGGCGTTATTGAGCAATTCTGCGCTCGCCGCCAATGGCAACCCTCCTTCCTTGTATAGCAGCCTGGCGCGCTCGGCTCCAGAACTCAATCCCACTGTACTTAAAAGCGCCCTGAGCGCGGTGCAGTGTGCGGTCAACAATGGCGAGGAACGCTCCGACCGCCTGGCGGTGATTGACTACTCCCAGCCTTCGACCGCCCGTCGCCTGTGGATCTTTGACCTGCGCAAGAAAACCCTGGTACTGCGAGACCTGGTGGCCCACGGCGCCAAGTCCGGGGAAAATTTCGCCACCGAATTCTCCAACCGCGAGGGCAGTCATCAATCCAGCCTGGGCTTGTTCCGCACCCAGGAAAGCTACCTGGGCACCCACGGTTACTCCTTGCGCATGGACGGGCTGGAGCCGGGCTTCAACGATCTGGCCCGCGACCGCGCCATCGTGATCCACGCCGCCGACTACGTCAGCCCCCTGTGGAGCAAGCGCGAAGGCCGTATCGGTCGCAGCCAGGGTTGCCCGGCCGTACGCCCGCAGGTCGCACGCCAGGTGGTGGATAAACTCAAGGATGGGCAGTTCATGTTTTCGTGGTACCCGGACCAGCGCTGGTTGAAGTCCTCGACGTACCTCAATTGCAAACCCCAACAGGTGGCGAGTAGTCGTACAATCCGTGGCGGATAGCCTGTCCTCACAGATAAGAGAACCTCCCATGCTTCTACACACGTCCACCTGGATCGAAATCGGGCAGTTTCTGGAACGCAGCCGCACGGTAGTGATTCCCATCGGCTCCAACGAACAGCACGGCCCCACCGGCCTGCTAGGTACTGACTGGATGTGCCCGGAAATCATTGCGCATGAGGCGCAGAAGAACGCCGATATCCTGATCGGCCCGACCTTCAATATCGGCATGGCCCAACATCACCTGGGCTTTCCCGGCACCATTTCCCTGCGCCCTTCCACCTTTATCGCCGCGATTGGCGACTGGGTGCGCTCGCTGGCCGGGCATGGCTTTGACAAGATCCTGTTTCTCAACGGCCACGGCGGCAACATCGCCACGATTGAGGCAGCGTTTTCCGAGCTATATGCCGAAGCCAGCTTCGCGCGGCGCCCGGCCGGGTTTGCCTTGAAGCTGGTGAACTGGTGGGATTTGGAAGGCGTGAGTGACCTGGCCCAGCGCCAGTTCCCGGTCGGCCATGGCAGCCATGCCACGCCATCGGAGATCGCAGTGACGCAGTGGGCGTACCCGGAGTCGATCAAGACGGCCGAATACTCGCCGCAAATCGCCAGTACCGGGCCGATCCGTGAAGCCCTGGATTTCCGTGCGCGGTTCGCGGATGGGCGCATGGGTTCTGACCCGGCGCTGGCGACGGTGGAGAAAGGTGGGGAATTGGTGAAGTTGGCGGCGCAGGGGTTGGTCAAAACCGTCAGCGCGTTCAGCAACGAAGCCAAACCCTAAGCCGTATACAGGTCAAAATGTGGGAGGGGGCTTGCCCCCGATGGCAGTGGATCAGTCAGAACATCTGTGACTGTCACACCGCTATCGGGGGCAAGCCCCCTCCCACATTTAGCCTCGTGTGTTACTTACATTCTTGTGCTGCCAGTTCTAGCCGAGATGGGGTGAGAGCCGAGGCCAACGGCTTGCGCTCATACAAGAACACTTTGCCGCCATCCTGGGCCTTGTAGACCTCCAACACATCATCGGCAGCAATCTTGCTGGTCAACACCACTTTGGCGTGACGCGAGTTCTGGGTCACCGCCGAAGTAATCCCATGTTTCTCCAGCTTGGGCAGCACGCACTGCACATAGGCTTCAGGTGCCTTGCTGGTCTGCAGGGTCAGGGTTGGCGCATTGGGGGCAGACACACAGCCGGCCAGCAACAGCGAAGCAAAGGCCAGGGCCGGTACACAAAAAGAACGCATGAAAAAATCCTGAAGATAAAAATAAAAGTTCACATCAACCCGCACGCACCAAGGCTTTGAGCGACACATCAAACTGCTTCAAGGCATCGGTTTGCACATCGCGCTGTTGCCCGATCTGCGCGGCAATCTCCGGTGCAGCCTTGTCATGTACCCACACCGACGGCAATTGTTTGTGCACCGAGCCTTCGGCCTTGGCGATGTATTGCAGGTTGGCGTCATAGAATCGCGCAATAAAACGCGCCTCGACCACATCGTTACGCTGGGTCAGCAGTTGGTTATGGGTATCGAGCATCACCACCACATCAGGGTGAGCCTGCACTAAAGCGTCCAAGTTGTCGTAGACCGTGACCGACAAAAAGGTGCCTTGCAGCGAACTCATCAGCCAATCAATCGCCAGCTCCGGGTCGGAACTGCTGACGAATGCCTGGCGGATACGCTCGTCGAGCGCATCCTTGGCGCCGTGCAAGGCCATGTCATGATAGCGTTCAAGGTAGCTGAGATTGTCACGGGTATTATCGCTCAACAACACACCCACCGATTGCGCAGGCTGCAGGGAGTCTACGCTAGCGTCGATCGGTAGCAAATGGCTACTAGGCAATTCGTCCGCAATTGCAGCGTTATTGATGACAACGGTGCCCAACATCAGAATCATCAGACCCAGCTGAAAGATAGTCCTCATCACGCATTTCCTTGAACAGCGTTTCGATGAGGCAATTTTGCGCTTTTGCCGAAAAAACAGAACTTGCGATCCGTGATGGTGACTATTATCTGAACCGATAGTGCACCCATAAAACCTATAAGGACCTCGCTATGAAGCCCCACCAGAAAACCTTCGACCGCATACGCGAAGCAGTCTTGCCGGAGTTTCGCGAGCGGGTCGCCGATTACCTGGTCGACTATGAAAGCGTGCTGCAAGACCCAACGGCCGACGCCGACCAGACCCGCGCCAATGCCCAGCAATTACGCGGCTATCTGCGTGGCTTGAACACTACACGGGTGCTGGGCATGGCCGACTGGGAAGACCTGGACCGCCGCGTGGCCCAGGAATGGCCGTAAACCCTTAGAGCGCGGGCCGCGTCAGGTTGACCCACGCCTGCACCGACGGCCGCTGCCATTGGCGTTGCGCGTACGCCACCAACGGTTCAGGCACGCTGTCGCCGTTGAGGATCAGGCGATGGAGCATCACCGCCAGGTCCACATCCGCAATCGACCATTCGCCGAACAAATTTGCCGGGTTACCCACCAGCAAGGCCTGCGCCGCGCCGATCAACTTGGCGGCGGCCACTTCGGCTGCAGACGACAGCGGCGGCATCTTCTGCCCGTAAAATACCACCAGCGTCGAACGCTCCTGACGAATGGGTAACAAGTCGCTGCGCAGCCATGCCTGTACCTGGCGCGCCCTCGCCCGCTGCTGGGGGTCAGCCGGGTAAATCGGCGCATCGGGGTAACGCGCTTCCAGGTACTCAGTGATCGCCGAAGACTCCGACAGCGCAAAGTCGCCTTCCACCAATGTGGGCACGCGTTGGGTCAGGGACAGCGTGGCGAAGTCGGCTGTCTGCTGTTGCGCGGCGTCCAGGTCCAGGGGCACGGTATCGAAAGCCAGGCCTTTTTCCCGCAGCGCCACAAACACCGACATGGCATATGGGCTGGTGAACTGGGCATCGACATACAGGCGCAACGCAGGTGTGTTCATGGCGGGTCTCCTTGAGTGAACGCCCACGCTACGTGATCTGCCGCGCGAAAGACAATGGCAGGTTTTTATAGGGGCATTCCGCTTGGGAATAGCGGCAACGCGCGCATCAATGTTATAGGATAACGCTACTTTTTCGCCCTGCCTTGTGATCATGCCCATGACCGATGCTGTTCCTTTGCGCCAACGCCTGCTTTCCATCGACGCCCTGCGTGGCCTGGTGATCCTGTTTATGCTGCTCGACCACGTGCGCGAGACCTTCCTGCTGCATCGCCAGGTCAGCGACCCCATGGCCATCGACAGTACTGAGCCGGCACTGTTTATCAGCCGCACCCTCGCCCACCTCTGCGCGCCGGTGTTTGTATTGCTCACCGGTTTGTCCGCCTGGTTGTATGGCCAGAAATACCAAGGCCGCCGCGACGTATCGGCTTTTCTGTTCAAGCGCGGGCTGTTTCTGGTGGTGTTGGAGTTCACCCTGGTCAACTTCGCCTGGACCTTCCAACTGCCACCGAGCGTGATTTACATGCAGGTGATCTGGGCCATTGGCGTGAGCATGCTCGCTCTGGCCGCGCTGGTGTGGTTGCCGCGCCCACTGTTGATCGGCTTGGCGATTGTGATCATCGGCGGGCATAACCTTCTGGATGGCCTGCACTTCGCACCGGGTTCGGCCGCGCAAAACCTGTGGGCGATCCTGCATGAACGCAGTTGGATCGAGGTGAGCGACACGCTGCGCCTGCGCGTGACCTACCCGGTGCTGCCGTGGATCGGCGTGATTGCCCTGGGATATGGCCTGGGCCCGTGGTTTGCCAATGGCATGCCGGCGGCGCTGCGTCAGCGTTATCTGTGGCTGGCGGGTGTGGTGGCGCTTGGGGGGTTCGGCGTGTTGCGTGCGTTCAATGGTTACGGTGAGAAGCCTTGGCAGAGCTATGATAGCGGCGTGCAAACGTTGATGAGTTTTTTCAACGTGACCAAGTACCCGCCTTCGCTGTTGTTTTTGGCGCTGACACTGGGGATTGGGTTGCTGCTGTTGCTGGCGTTTGAACGTGCGGGGCAAAAGCGCTGGATTGCCGTGCTGGCCACGTTCGGGGCGGCGCCGATGTTCTTCTACCTGTTGCACTTGTATGTGCTGAAAATTCTCTATGTCGCGTGTGTGGCGTTGTTTGGCCTGAACCGTGGCAACTACTTTGGGTTTGAGAGCATTGAGGCGGTGTGGCTGGTGGCGCTGTTGTTGCCGTTGGCGCTGTACTTGCCGGTACGTTGGTTTGCGGGGCTGAAAGCTCGGCGCCGGGATCTGGCCTGGCTCAAATACCTCTGACGCAACGCAGGCCAAATTGTGGGAGGGGGCTTGCTCCCGATGGCAGAGGGTCAGCTACAGATAAGCTGACTGATCCACCGCCATCGGGAGCAAGCCCCCTCCCACATTTGAAGCGCGTAAAACCTTGGAATCAGGCCAGTTCAGTACGCAACTGGCGAGCCGCTGCCACCATGTGAATCAACGCCGCCTCAGTCTCCGGCCAGCCGCGCGTCTTCAAACCGCAATCCGGGTTCACCCACAACCGCTCGGCCGGAATCCGCTTGGCCGCCTTGCGCAGCAAGTTCGCCATCTCCGAAGCCTCCGGCACCCGTGGCGAGTGAATGTCATAGACCCCCGGGCCGATTTCATTCGGGTAGGCGAACGCTTCAAACGCCTCCAGCAACTCCATATCCGAACGCGACGTCTCGATGGTGATCACATCCGCATCCATCGCCGCGATGCTCTCGATCACATCGTTGAACTCGCTGTAGCACATGTGGGTGTGGATCTGGGTTTCATCGCGCACGCCGCTGGCGCACAGGCGGAACACCTCGGTGGCCCAATCCAGGTAGTGCTGCCACTGCGCCTGGCGCAACGGCAAGCCTTCGCGGAAGGCCGCTTCGTCGATCTGTACGATCTTGATACCGGCGGCCTCCAGGTCGACCACCTCGTCACGAATCGCCAGGGCCAGTTGCCGGGCCTGCACTTCGCGACTCACGTCTTCACGGGGGAACGACCACATCAGCATGGTCACAGGCCCGGTCAGCATGCCTTTCATCACCTTGTGGGTCAGGCCTTGGGCATAGCGAATCCACTCCACCGTCATGGCCTTGGGTCGGCTCAGGTCGCCAAAGATCACCGCCGGTTTAACGCAGCGCGAACCGTAGCTCTGCACCCAGCCAAAGCGCGTGAATGCGTAGCCGTCCAACTGTTCGGCGAAATATTCGACCATGTCATTACGCTCAGCTTCACCGTGCACCAGTACGTCCAGGCCAAGATTCTCCTGCACCTCGACGGCGTGCTTGATCTCGCTGTGCATCGCGTCGATGTATTCGGCCTCGCTCAGCTTGCCGGCCTTGTACGACTGGCGCGCCAGGCGGATCGACGCGGTCTGCGGGAATGAACCGATGGTGGTGGTTGGGAACAATGGCAGGTTCAGGCCGGCGCGTTGTTGCTTGATACGCTGCGCAAATGGAGATTGGCGCTGGCTATCATCCGCGGTAATCGCCGCCACACGGGCTTGTACCGCCGGTTTGTGAATACGTGGCGAGGCCGTACGAGCCGCTTGCACTGCGCGGCTCTGCGCCAAGGTTGCCAATACGTTGGGTGCTTCGGGTGCATTGACCGCCTGGGCCAACACCGCCACTTCGGCGCACTTCTGCACTGCAAAGGCCAGCCAGCTTTTCAGCTCGGCATCGAGTTTGTCTTCGCGACCCAGGTCAACCGGGCTGTGCAGCAGCGAGCAAGACGGCGCAACCCACAGGCGATCACCGAGTTTTTCATGGGCGTGCTGTAGGGTGGCCAGGGCGTTTTCAAGGTCGCAACGCCAGACGTTACGGCCGTTGACCACGCCCAGGGACAGCACCTTGTAAGCCGGCAGACGGTCGAGGATGGTCGGGTACTGTTCCGGTGCGCGCACCAGGTCGATATGCAGGCCGTCGACCGGCAGGTTGGCGGCCAGGCCGAGGTTTTCTTCCAGGCCACCGAAGTAGGTCGCCAGCAGCTTTTTCAGTGGGTCACGCTGGATCTGGTTGTAGGCACGTTCAAAGGCGTTTTTCCATTCCTGCGGCAGGTCCAGAACCAGGATCGGCTCGTCGATCTGCACCCACTCCACGCCCAGGTCGGCCAGGCGTTGGAAGATCTGGCCGTAGAGCGGCAGCAGTCGATCGAGCAAGTCGAGTTTGTCAAAATCGCCGCCCTTGGCCTTGCCCAGCCACAGATACGTCAGCGGGCCAATTATCACTGGCTTGACGTTGTGACCCAGTTCGCGCGCTTCCTGCACTTCTTCGAACAACTGATCCCAGCCCAGGTGGAAGTGTTGGTCGGCGCTGAACTCAGGCACGAGGTAGTGATAGTTGGTGTCGAACCACTTGGTCATTTCCTGGGCGTGGGCGCCGCCGCAGCAGCTGTCGCTGACGCCACGGGCCATGCCGAACAGGGTTTGCAGGGTGGCCTGGCCATCGGCTGGGCGAAAACGCTCGGGGATCACGCCGAGCATCAGCGAGTGGGTCAGCACCTGGTCGTACCAGGCGAAGTCGCCGGCGGGTAGCAACTCAATGCCGGCCTGCTTTTGCAGATCCCAGTGAGTCTTGCGCAAGTCACGGCCCACGGCACGCAGGCCGGCCTCGTCGAGCTCGCCCTTCCAGAACGCTTCCTGCGCTTTTTTCAGTTCACGATCGCGTCCAATGCGCGGAAATCCGAGGGAATGAGCGACTGCCATGACTTACAACTCCAAATGTCGTTTTGTATGGCAGCTATTGTCGGCAAGCACTGATAGTGAGACAAACTCATATTATTCTAGATGATCACAAGATTTACTCATGTTTAGCTCAGATGCGCATAGAACGCGTGGAACATGAAATACGCACACACCGCCAACGCAGTGCCCATGCAGCGGTTGAACAGCGTAAACGCTGACGCGCCATTGATACGCCGCCCCAGCACCGCGCCGAGCAACGCGTAAATCCATGGCGCACCGAATGCGCCGAAGGCCAGCACTGCGGATACCGCTGCAATAGACACCCCGGTGATGTGCGCCGCCGGCAGCATCACACTGGTGATCGGCAGTACGGCGATGATGCCCTTGGGGTTGAGCAACTGGATCACCAGGCCGTTCCAGAAGGTGAGGGTTTTGGCCGGTGCGCGGGTTTCATCCACCACCGTGCGTGCGGTAAATACCTGGTAGGCCAGATACAGCGTATACACCCCGCCGATCAGCGAGATATACGGCAACGCCGCCTGGGAAATGATCGCCTCGCCGGTGTAGCCGAACACAACGAACAGCAACATCATCGCGCAGCCCACGCCGATGAAAAAACCGGTGGAACGGCGGAACTGGCCGGTGAGCCCGGCGTTGAGGCCCATGAAGTTCACGGGGCCGGGGCTGTACATGACGCTGAAGGCGTAGAGGAAGATGTCCATGGAAGACCTGCAGGAGAGAAAGTGAGGCCAGTCTACGGAGGCGGGTTGAACGGATTCTTGTACGTTTGTGGTCATAAGCTGGGCGCAACCTCAATGTGGGAGGGGGCTTGCCCCCGATAGCGGTGTGTCAGTTGCAGATTAACCAACTGACACTCCCTCATCGGGGGCAAGCCCCTCCCACATTTGGCTGGTGTACATCCATAGATAGTCATACTCAGACGGTAGGATCGAAAATCGGGCGCAGCAAATTCCGCCCACTAACCTTTCGATTCGATTCAAGTGCGGGCACAATGCGTGTCCTTTTTTGGCAGGCACCGCCGCAGGCTCTCAAAAATGATCAAAACGCCGTACTACCTCATCGATAAACAGAAGCTTCTGGTCAACATGCAGAAGATTGCTTACGTGCGCGAGCAGTCCGGCGCCAAGGCGTTGCTGGCGCTCAAGTGCTTTGCCACCTGGTCGGTGTTTGACCTGATGCAGCAGTACATGGACGGCACCACCTCGTCGTCGCTGTATGAGTTGAAGCTGGGCCGCCAGAAGTTCGAAGGTGAAGCGCACGCCTACAGCGTGGCCTGGGCCGACGATGAAATCGAAGAGATGCTGGATAACTGCGACAAGATCATCTTCAACTCCATCAGCCAACTGCAGCGATTTGCCGAGCGGTCCGAAGGCAAGACCCGTGGCCTGCGTGTGAACCCGCAGGTGAGCAGCTCCGACTACCTGCTGGCCGACCCGGCTCGCCCGTTCAGCCGTTTAGGCGAATGGGACCCGGTGAAGATCGAAGGCGTGATCGAGCAGA
Source organism: Pseudomonas viridiflava (assembly GCF_900583165.1). GTDB lineage: Bacteria > Pseudomonadota > Gammaproteobacteria > Pseudomonadales > Pseudomonadaceae > Aquipseudomonas. The sequence goes on from NZ_UTKY01000023.1 coordinate 47,385, forward strand.
TCTCCGGCTTCATGTTCCACAACAACTGCGAGAACGGCGATTTCAGCCTGTTCGACACAATGCTCGGCACCATCGAAGAACGCTTCGGCGCGTTGTTGCACAAAGTCGAGTGGGTCAGCCTTGGTGGCGGCATCCACTTCACCGGTGAAGACTATGCGGTTGACGCCTTCTGCGCGCGCCTCAAAGCCTTCTCCGAAAAGTACGGCGTGCAGGTCTACCTGGAGCCCGGCGAAGCAGCGATCACCAACAGCGCCTCCCTGGAAGTCACCGTGCTCGACACCCTCTACAACGGCAAGAACCTCGCCGTGGTAGACAGCTCCATCGAAGCCCACCTGCTGGACCTGCTGATCTATCGCCTCAACGCCAAGCTGGCGCCGAGCGATGGCGAACACACCGTGATGGTGTGCGGCAAATCCTGCCTGGCCGGGGACATCTTCGGTGAGTATCAATTTGATCGTCCGCTGGCCATCGGCGATCGGCTGTCGTTTATCGACACCGCGGGCTACACCATGGTCAAGAAAAACTGGTTCAACGGCCTGAAAATGCCGTCCATCGTAGTGAAACAACTCGACGGTACAGTCGAGGTGGTTCGTGAATTTGGTTACGACGACTACCTGTCCAGCCTTTCGTAAGCTGGCGGATAAAGGAGAGATAAAGCAATTGAAAAAGAACGTTCTTATCATTGGTGCAGGAGGTGTCGCCAAGGTGGTGGCCCACAAGTGCGCGCAGCACAACGACGAACTTGGTCGTATTGCTATCGCGTCGCGCAACATCTCCAAATGCCAGGCCATCATCGACAGCGTCAAGGCCAAGGGTAGCCTCAAGGTACCTGCGGACATCACCGCCTTCGCGCTGAACGCCATGGACGTGGAAGCGACCAAGGCCCTGATCCGCGAGACCGAATCGCAGATCGTCATCAACGTTGGTTCCTCGTTCCTGAATATGTCGGTACTGCGTGCCTGCATCGACACGGGCGTGGCCTACCTCGACACCGCCATCCACGAAGAGCCGGGCAAGGTCTGCGAGACCCCGCCGTGGTACGGCAACTACGAGTGGAACCACCTGGAAGAGTGCAAACAGAAGAACATCACCGCCATCCTGGGTGTGGGCTTCGACCCGGGTGTCGTCAACGCGTACGCCGCGCTGGCACAGCAACAGCATTTCGACCGCATTGATTCGATCGACATTCTCGACGTCAATGCCGGCTCACATGGCAAATATTTCGCCACCAATTTCGACCCGGAAATCAACTTCCGCGAGTTCACCGGGCAGGTGTGGAGCTGGCAGAACAGCCAGTGGACCAGCAACACTATGTTCGAAGTCAAACGCACCGACGACCTCCCGGTTGTCGGTTCGCAGAACCTGTACCTGACCGGCCACGATGAAGTGCATTCGCTGTCGAAAAACCTCGACGTGCCGAACGTGCGTTTCTGGATGAGCTTTGGCGAACACTACATCAATGTGTTCACCGTGCTGAACAAGCTCGGCCTGCTCTCCGAGAAGCCAGTGACGACCGCCGAAGGCCTGGAAGTGGTGCCATTGAAACTGGTCAAGGCCGTGCTGCCTGATCCGTCTTCACTGGCCCCTGGTTACACCGGCAAGACCTGCATCGGCGACCTGGTCAAAGGCATCAAGGACGGCAAGGCACGTGAGGTGTTCATCTACAACGTAGCGGATCACGAAGAAGCGTTTGCCGAGACTGAAAGCCAAGGTATCTCCTACACCGCAGGCGTACCACCAGTAGCCGCCGCGCTGCTGGTGGCCCGTGGCGAGTGGGACGTGCAACGCATGGCCAACGTCGAAGAACTGCCGGCTGAGCCGTTCCTGAAGGCGCTGGATGTGATGGGCCTGCCGACTCGTATCAAAGACGAGCACGGTGATCGGCCTTGGGATGCAATTGCCTGATAGGCGATAGCTGACCGAACAAAAAAATGCGCCCCCAGGGGCGCATTTTTTGTTTGAGGTAAACACAGCCCTCACGACCAATGAGGTCAAAATGTGGGAGCTGGCTTGCCTGCGATAGCGGTGTGCAGGGCCAGATGTGCTGGCTGACACACCGCTATCGCAGGCAAGCCAGCTCCCACATTTAAATATCAGTGCCTGTTACTCCAGGTTGCGGGCCGAATTGCTCAGCACCCTCAAACACTGCAAAAGCGTCGTTACACCGTACATGACCTACTGCCCAAACAGTTAATTTGAAGTGGCGCCCTGTGGCGGCAGTAACCAATGTCGTGTAGTGGTCCATCCCAGAAAGACCCTCGCACCGTCGGCGGTCATACCTTGCTGAGACAACACTTCGCCTGCGGCAGCCTTGCGCAAACCGATCATCACTGGCAGAAATCTTTCGCGGAAAGCCTGTGGTTGCCTAGCGAAACAAGCCTCGATCGACTTCAAGGCATCTGTGCATTCATGTTCGTTAAGCATTGCGAGGTAAAACACCATCTGGCGCCAGGCATAAGCCGTGTTCTTGAGCATGATCAATCGAGCATGATAGCGATCGGTATGCATCTGGTGTCGCTTGCATATCCACTCAAAACTCGCCTGAACCATGCCCGCTAGCCGAGTACTTAGCAAACCTTTCAACCCAAGCTCGTCGAAAAGCAGCGCAAGATTTTGTGTCGTTAAAATCTGCTGTTGCTCGAGGATGGTGCCATTGCTTGCAGGGTGCCAAGAGCCCAAGCCTGCCTGCGCCCGTTTTGCGCATAAGGCTGAAAAAGCGCTGCTTGCAACTCGCGCACGCCGTCGCCCTCTTGTGATTAGGCCTGCCAGTTCTTCGGGATCGATAGCGTAGTAACGTGCGTAAAGGGAGCCTTCTATTACCCGGCCCGCCCGCCGGGCACCGTCAGCGAACTTAGGTGAAAACCGCCCCATGAAGATATCTGCAGCGACATCCTCCACCAAGGGAAGGTCCAGTTCCGCAGCATCCACCAACGCTCCAAACTCTTGGAGTAGCTTGTTAGGAAGGATAGCGTAAGGGAAGGCATGAAGCGTTAATGCCGAGGACTCAACAAGAGCCTGCCTAGCTGCACTCGCCGCCCCGATGCCTGACTGTCGATCGCCCTCAATGGAAGCAATCCACGGCAACTCACTGAAGCCCACCTGGCGTTGAAGATTCAACAGCAATAACGAACGCCTGCGGCGGAAGGCCTGATAGGTGGAGGCATAGATCCCCCTCAACGTGTCGTCGCGTAGCCCTGCACTGCTCAACTGCGCGGTCATCGCAGGCAGTACTCGTGCGATCGTGTCACCCGAAGTAATCAGCCCATGCTCGATCAACTCGCTGATTGTGCCGCTGCGACAGCGCTGTACACGTCGTAGGATTGGAGCGGGTATCGCGACACCTTCTCCCTGCGCGCAATCCGCCGCATCTTCAACATCAAGCGGCATGACCAAATCACCGAAATCACAGATGCCACTTTGCGCTGGATACTTAGAGAGACGCTTAGCCACGGCACGCGCAATCAGATGATGCTCCGGCCCTGATACCTGGCGGAGCTGGTCCTCGCGGAACGCAAGGTGAGAGGCGCAATCCGGCGCGCCATGTTTGCGCACGAAGTCATCGACCACTCGACGTATACGACCTACCTGACGCCCCGTAAGCGACTGCGCATCGCGAGCGCATTGTTCAAGCAAAAGAAACAGTTCCGCTACACGATCAGGAGAGCGCTTGTTGATCTTGAGTTGTTCATAACACGCAGCCAATTCGGCTGCCTGTTCGTGCCAGTGAGCCGGGTAAATGCGGCATGGCCAACCCGCCTGATACGTCAGGAGGAAATGCGCAACGGCTGAATCATAAAGAGGCAGACGGGCTTCAATTGTGTGTTTCTGAGCAAAGATTTGAGCCCGCGCAGGCAAGGTTGAGAGCAACTGTTTGACCTCACCCACACTAGCGATATGTACGTGCGCAGCTGAAATCGGGAGCTGTGCAGAGGTTGCAGGAAAGAATCGCAATCGGTCAAAAAACGGAACAATCACGTCTATCAGTGCCCTCGCCTCGTCGTTGCGACGCTGGCTTGATAACCATGCCACTGTCAGCAGCGCGGCCTCCTCCGGAAGTTCAACGCTATAGTCACCACGGGTCAGACGCTGTTGCAGAGACTTAAGGCCATCATCCGTCAGATGCCAAGCGTTGAGATCCAGCCGCTCAAACCCTTTGCGAATACCGGGGATAGAAGCGGCCAATTCACGCTCATAGTCAGTCAACTCACCACCTGCCAACAGATTGCCGGTGGCAAAGCCGCCTGTAATGACTTCCAGCGTAACCCAGGCGGGTATCTCAGCCAGCGGGGTTCGCGAACCATACTCGGCAGTACCTTGCAGCATATGTGCAATCACTTGCTCCCAGCGTGAGATACGTCTGCGGGCGTTGAAACGAGCAAGAGGGCTAGGGGTATGATCGTGTGCGATCAATGCCTTGGAAAGTTGGAAGACCGCATAACCTGCGTCCATGCGAGTCGCTCCATTTGCTCTGGAGATGTGTCCAGATTGCCTTTGAATGTGATGGGTCCGGAGGCTGGATTCGAACCAGCGCCCACCCGGTTAAGAGCCGAGTGTTCTACCGCTGAACTACTCCGGAACAGGGGTCGCATTGTCGGGCAACCGCTAAAGAATGTGCAGGTCACAGTTCATCATTAAGCAATGGCTGACGTAACTGAGCTTGTTTCTGTCAGAACCACCGGAAATCTTTTCGTATGATTTAAGTCTCGGAGTGTCAGCAAATGCATGTGTTGCTGGGCCACAGCTATCGCCGATAAGCCGGCTTCTAAAGTTATTCGAGACCTTTGGCCGGCCGCTGCATGGACTGCTGCGGTTCTACATAGGCACAGGGTGGCGTGGTGCAGCCTGTTGGATCGATTGAATGTGAGTTGACTCCAACCTTCCTCAACATCCCTAAACACAGCGGGGTATGAGTTAAGCGCAGAGGGTGGCGGGTGGAGCTTGAGACGTCAGTTGCTGGACTGATAGACCTGCTTACCGCCTACCCAGGTTTGGAGGACACGTGTCCTCCAGAGTTGCGCTGGGTTCATATGAAAAATATCCTGATCGACAAGAATGAAGTCCGCCCATTTTCCAGGCTCAAGACTACCTTGGGTGGTTTCTTGGTGCCCTGCATACGCTGCGTCAAGTGTGAAGGCCCGAAATGCTTCGAACAGGGTCATGGCTTGCTCGGGGTACCACCCGCCAATCGGAATGCCTTTATGGTTTGCTCGCACGACAGCAGCATGCAGGCCATAGAACGGATTTGAGGACTCAACCGGAAAATCCGAGCCCGCAGCAACTTTGGTTCCTTGATTCAGCAGGGAACGCCAGGCATAGGCGCCCTTAATACGTTCCGTACCGATCCGCCCCTCCGCCATATTCATGTCACTGGTGGCGTGGATAGGCTGCATTGACGCAATAAGGTCCAGATCCACAAAGCGCGCAATATCTTGCATAGCGATGACCTGACTATGCTCAATACGGTTGCGCAGCTCTCGTCCACCGACGTTGTTGAAGGCGTTCTCGAAACTATCCAAAACTTGGCTGATGGCCGCATCTCCAATCCCGTGCACATTCACTTGGAAACCGGACTTCAGGGCCGTCTCAATTTTATTTTGCATCTCCTGCTGGCTATCAAAAAGCAAACCTTTATTAGCTGGATCATCCGAGTACCCCGTAAACAGGGACGCACCACGACTTCCCAGTGCACCGTCGGCATAGAGTTTTACACTGCGCACGGTAAGACGGTCATCGCCATACCCAACCAATGGGCCTCGCTTGGAGAACGCTTGGAAATCCTCCCCAATACCACCAATCATCCCGTAGACACGTAATGGGAGGCGCCCTTGGTCGGCGAAACGACTTAGAATACTAAACGTTTGGCTGTCGATACCCGCATCATGAACGGACGTCAAACCTTGTGCGCTGAGGTGTTCCAACGCTAATTGCAGTTCAACCTCGCGATCCCTCTCACTTAGCTTTGGAATAATGCTGGTGACCAACGCCATTGCGGCATCGACCAATACCCCTGTCGGAGCACCCTGCACGTCCCTCTCAATACGCCCACCTTTTGGGTCTGGCGTTTTTTTGGTGATACCTGCAAGTTGCATAGCCTTGGTGTTAGCCCAACCAGCGTGAGCGTCTACGCGTGTGAGCCACACGGGTCTGTCGCTTACGACCGTGTCGATTTCAGCTGCTGTGGGAAACCGACCTAACCCCCATACGACTTGATTCCATCCTGATCCCGTGAGCCATGTTTCGCCTGGCCTCGCCCTGACGAACTCACTGATTGCCTCTTGTGCACTGCCCAATGTCTGTGCGCGACTTAAATCGATACTACGCAATGACTCACCCAACCATTTGATATGGCCGTGCGCATCAGTTAGACCAGGTAACAGGACATTGCCCTTACCATCTATACGAGTTGCCAGTGAAGAATCGGCGAGAAGCTCGGCCGCCTTTCCGACCGAAATGACTTTGCCTGCGCTATCGAAAGCGAGCGCGTCAAACCGTAACAGACCACCGGCCACCAGCGTGTAGCCACGTACATTTTCAATGATCGTTGGGTGAGACCAGGCCTTCCCGATTTTGATAAAGACCGGAAAACAGAGAATTATAATGGCGCAAAAAAATTTCAATACCATGCGTTTTCTCCAGTAATTCCTCGCACAAAAACCCACGAGGAGCGTGTCAGGCGGTAAGAAAGAATGTGATAAAAAATGGAGCAAGAAGGGTCAGGATGAAACCGCTCACTAGCGCTATGGGTAACACCTCAGTACTGCATGCCTGGCGCACAATCGGTAGCGTAGAGTCCAACGCTGTAGCGCCGGCGGCTGCAATGCCAACCCTCGGCCATTGGCGACCAAAGAGATACAGTAAAACGATCGAAATCAGTTCACGCCCCAAATCCACAAACAATGCGATTGCACCATGGGTATCGCCAGACAGTGCTCCAATCATGACGCTGGAGAGCGTGAACCATCCAAACCCTGTCGATAGCGCTAACAGTACGCGAAGATCTTCACCCGTAATGAGATGGACGGAATAGGCGCCCAATATCGAACCCATTACGACAAAGAGCGGCACACTCAACGCTTTCCATGAAATCCAGTTGCGCTCGAGTTTGACGCTCGATAAATCGAGCCCCACCAGAAAGATCAACACCATTAACAGATAGTGGCTAGACGGAAGCCACCGCTTCGCGTCGGGATATTCAATGTATGCGATCGCCAGGTTGAACAACACACCCAAGGCGACCATCGACAGCGCAATCAAACACTCCATTAACGGCTTAACCAGTGCATGCGTATCAAACAGGAGGTGACCATCAATTTGCTTAACGACAAGTCCTCTGCGCCTATAGCTGACAAGACCCAGCAGCAAGCATGGAAAAGCCGTGGTAAAGAGCGTGACGAGCAATGATATTTTCAGCACGTACTCCATCACGCCCAATGAGGAAACGATTTCCCCAAACTCAGCGCCCACCAAAAAAAGCAACGCCCAGATCAAGGGACTAATCAAACGGACCAACCGATAAATAATCGTCGTCGAGAATAAGAACTTTCCTAATAAAAAACCCAGGCCCAAGACAATTGAAATAGGCAGCACCGCATTCAATGCCTGCATCTTTATAGCCTCTGGACAGTTGGCGAGAAGTCAATCAAAACAATGCAGCGCTCCGTCGCTTCTTCGCACGCATCATCACGTTTTATAATTGGGCTTACGTAATGCGAAACTTTCGGGTCATGCACGACAAAACTTTCGAAGGTCTCAAAAAGAGTAAATCTCGCAAGGATTTGATCAACGGGAGCCTCCTCCAATCGCGTATTTCGGATGCCTGTCGTGCCAATAAAGTTTTCACCGCCCATCATGTTTTGGGAACGGTGAATCAGGTGCGCGAATGTGAATGGCTCTCCATCCTGATGAAAAAAATTCGGAGAACTGACTCCTGGATCGCTCGCTCCAGAGGACGTGAGTTTTACGAAGTGCACACCGAAATAGACAGGCAGCTGCTGGCCATCGCGGGGCCAGAACGTAAGGGAAAAATCCTCTTCGATCAGTGCCCGCAGGATGGCGTTACTTTTCACCGACTCGCTCAGCGCGTGAAAATACCGAACACTTAAATGATCGGGATTATTACCTCCCTGGTCATAACCTGCGCGCCGTTCACCGGTATCACTTTCAACGATAGGCAACCAATGACCTGTTTTATTTTCCCACGGAAGAATGACGCCATTGCCATACCTACGGAATCTACGTCCCCCCACTGGGGCATATTCATCCCGCTCTAACCGATCAAATTCCTGCCGTAAACCTGAAAGATCTTCGACCCTATACGACTCACTCACCCGCGGCATGTAGTGCTCATATCCGTCTTCGGCTAGTACAGGACGAGACATAGTGATTCCTCCCTGATTGATGCTGACCAAAATAGGTAAACATCCTTGGGAGACGCAAGATGGAAGATGGTCAACGGGAAACGTCTTACAGCGATTTAGGACCGTCAAACGACAGTCTTTTTTGGTATGTGCGCATGCCTTTCAGCGGCCGGATTTGACCGTCCGACCTTGTTAACGAACTGCTACGCCCTGCACCCGTCTTAAACATTTTTTTGTGCCTGAGGTAGTGTGTCGCGGCAGTTGTGCGCGGGATACCTTCGGGTAGCCGGGATCGTTGACAACCGGTCGGTCAACCCGCGTACAACTGCCACCCTCTTCGATTGACCGCGTACGTTGGTAGCTCCACGTGTCAACGGAGTTTCACCATGATCAAAAACAGTCCAAATCCCTCAGAAAAACTCTTCACCGTCCGCCCCAATCTGGGCACGGAAACCCTGCTGGCCAACGCCTTCCAAGACCTAGCCTCCATCAACGACATCGCAGCCCGCCTGGCATTTGAAGTCGACGGCGCTCAACGCAACACGGCGCTGGGTATCTGCCGCATGCTGGAAGGCGTACAACTCTTAGTGAACAAGGCATTGGACGAGGCTCATCCAACCGCCTGAACGTAGACGATATAAGGCGCCTGAGCTATCTTCGGACGCCTTATCGATCCATCCGGAACAGGAAGTTGCCGCTTGAGCACGTCGTCCCTACTGCGAGGCCGCACCTTTGCCCTCTTCGCAGGCATCGCCTTTATTGCCGTAGACCAACTCGTCAAACTACTGGCCCTGGTTTCACTGCAAGCCAACAGCTTCAAATTCGGCTCCATCCCCATCAACCTCGCATTGGAACTGAGCCTGAACCCAGGCGCCTTCCTGAGCCTGGGCGCAGCGCTACCGCCGCAGGTCAAACAGCTGATCTTTATCGTTGGAGTCGCCATCGTGGTGGCTTGGGCGCTGTGGTGGTCACTCTCCAACTGGAACCAACCACTGCGCAAGGTCTTGCCGCTGTACGCGATTGCGTCAGGCGGTATCGCCAACCTTATCGACCGCATCTTCCGCGACGGCCATGTGGTCGACTACATGGTGCTGAATGTCGGCCCGACGCATACCGGCGTGTTCAACATAGCCGATATCGCCATCACCGCTGGAGCGTTGTATCTGCTGGTGGATCTGTTTGTGAAACCAAACAAAGCCCAGTGACCGGAATCGTTCCCATGCCCCGCATGGGAACGCTCTAAAACACCGACCACCCAATCCGCTCACTCAACAACTCCAGCGCCTTGATCCCCGCCAGCGAATTCCCCGCCGTATTCAACTCCGGTGACCAAACACACACCGTAAATTGCCCCGGCACCACCGCAACGATCCCGCCGCCGACACCACTCTTACCCGGTAACCCCACGCGATACGCAAAATTGCCGGCTTCGTCATACAGGCCGCTGGTGGCCATGATGGAGTTGACTTGCTTGGTCTGGCGCGCGGTCAAAATCTGCTCGCCGCTGTGGGCACTCACGCCTTCGTTGGCCAGGAAGCTGAACGCCTTGGCCAGGTCCAGGCAGCTCATCTGCAATGCGCAGTAGTTGAAGTAGCTGTGCAGTACTGCATCCACTTCATTATGGAAGTTGCCGAAGGATTTCATCAGGTAAGCCATGGCCGCATTGCGCGCACCGTGTTGCGCCTCTGAATCTGCAACCACGCTGTTGACCAGGATCTGCGGGTTACCCGACAGGCGCCGTACAAAATCGCGCATCGACAAAATCGGCACGGCGAAGCGCGATTGATTGATATCGCAGATCACCAGCGCACCCGCGTTAATGAACGGATTGCGCGGCCGGCCACGCTCAAATTCCAGCTGCACCAGCGAGTTGAACGGCTGCCCCGAAGGCTCATGGCCCAGACGTTCCCAGATGCTCTCGCCGCCATGGTCGATGGCCTGCACCAGGCTGAATACCTTAGAAATGCTCTGTACCGAAAACAGCGTGGTGGCGTCACCGGCGCTGTAGGCCGAACCATCGTTGCCGTATACCGCAATGCCCAGTTGGTTGGCCGGCACATCGGCCAGCGCGGGGATGTAGTCGGCAACTTTGCCTTGGCCGATCAGTGGACGCACTTCGTCCAGGATCGCGTCCAGCAGCGCCTGCATGTCTTGTCCTGTCATCTGTGTTTGAATCGGTGGTAAGCGGGCCGCGGAGGATACTTCAATGCGCGCGGAAGCCCCACACAATCTCTACCACCCGCTCGGCAATCACCAGGTAAATAAGGACCAAAAATAGCTGCAAGGCCAAGTGGTAACGCAGCTTGGCCAGCCTACGGATACCATCGCTGATATTCAGCACCATCAGTACTGTGGACAGGACGATCAGCCCCCACCCCGCTACGCTGGACGCAAATACCCCGATAAACAGTTCGCGCTGCCCCAGTAAGGTGTTAGTCCCCGCCGCAAACAACAGCGCGCACACCAGCAGGTTTTTTACGTTGTCAAAAATTTGCGTGCTCAGGTCGTTTTCCAGCAGCGCCATATAACGCTTCCATAAGGTATGCATGGTTGGGTACCGGTAGGGATCGCTCGTCAATCAAAGTAGTCCAAATGCCCGTACACTGCACCGCTGCACTCACTCCTTGAGGACTCATGCATGAAAGTGATGATCGGCCTGGCCGCCCTGCTGTTGGTATCCGCCTGCTCCACTGCCTCCCACACGCCCCCGCCCGCGCAGGATGCCGCAGCGTCCGAGTGCCTTGCCGGTGGCGGTACCATGAAACAAGTCGGCAAGTTGCAGAGCTGGAAGTGCATTACGCCTTACCGGGATGCCGGCAAGGCGTGCACCGATTCGAGCCAGTGTGAAGGCGAATGCCAGACCAGTGTCACCACCCAGTCAGGCAATAGCCCGGTGACGGGCGCGTGCCAGGTGGACAACGGGCGCTTTGGCTGCTCGGCGACGGTGGAAAAAGGAACGCTGGGGCGGGCAATTTGCGTGGATTGAGTCACGCCGACCAAGGATTGAGGGCGGTTCGCGCCCTTAATCCAACCCAATCCGGCGAAGGTCATGGCTACCAGCTATCCCCCAGCCCCAACAACCCGAGTATCTGGCGCCTCAGGTCCACCAGATACGGATCATCCCGATGCCGCGGGTAGGGCCGGTCGATGCTTAACTGCGCCTGGATCTTCGCCGGGCGGTCGCTGAACACGATCACCCGGTTGGCCAGCAACAAGGCCTCTTCCACATCATGGGTCACCAGCAGCGCCGTATAGCCCTGGCGTTGCCACAGATCGATCAGCTCTTTCTGCATGGTGATACGGGTCAGGGAGTCAAGCTTGCCCAACGGCTCATCCAGAATCAGCAGGCGCGGCTGGTTGACCAACGCGCGGGCCAATGCCACTCGTTGCGCCATGCCGCCTGAGAGCTGGCGGGGATAGGCACGGGCGAACTGGCTTAGGCCGACTTTCTCCAGCGCTTCATCGACTTTGGCCGAATGGGTCTTGAGCAGGCCCTGGGCCTCCAGGCCCACGGCAACGTTGTCCCACACGCGCCGCCAGGGGTAGAGCGTCGGGTCCTGGAATACCACCACGCGACTTGGGTCCGGGCCGGTAATGGCTTGACCATCCGCCAGCAAGCGGCCCGAATCCGCCGGTTCCAACCCCGCCACCAGGCGCAGCAGGGTCGACTTGCCGCAACCCGAAGGCCCCAGCAGCGCGACGAATTCCCCTGGTGCCACGTCCAGCGAAACCCGCTCCAGCACTGGCAGGTGCTGCCCGTCGAGGGCAAAGCCGTGGCTGAGGTTATCGATGCGCAGCGCCAAGCCTTCCGGCGCCGTGAATGCGTGTGCCAGGGCTACCATTTCATTGCTCCTTTTTGCCAGGCCAGCAAGCGGTCACGCACCAGGAACAACCCGGTGATCAACCCCGAACAGGCCAGCGCCATGATCAGCAGTGCGGCGTACATATTCGCGTAGGCAGCCCACCCTTGGGCCCATTGCAGGTACCAGCCGATACCGGACTTGACCCCCATCATTTCCGCCACCACCAAGGTGGAGAACGACGCGCCCAAGCCCATGAACAAACCAACAAATACATGGGGCAAGGCCGCTGGAATCGCCACGTTGAAAATCAAGAAACCTTGCTTGGCGCCCAAGGTGCGCGCCACGTCGTAGTAGGCTTTATCCACGCTGGCGACGCCCGACCAGGTCAGCACGGTCACCGGGAACCAGGTGGCCAAAGCGATCAGAAACACACTGGCGCTCCAACTGCTGGGGAACAGGAAAAAGCACAACGGCAGCAACGCCGTGGACGGCACGGGCCCAAGGATGCGCAGCACCGGGTGCAACCAATAGCCGATCCGGGTAGACCAGCCGATGGCCACGCCGGCGATAAACCCGGTGATCGCCCCCAGCGCAACCCCCGAGCCCAGCAGTAATGCCGAATGCAGCAGGCTGTCGGCCAAGCGCGCATAGTCCTCGACATACACCGCGAGCAACGCCTGGGGCGGCGCAAAAAACGGCACCGGCAACAGCGCAAGTTTGGCGGTGAGCAACTCCCAGACAGCGAGCAACACCGGTAACGCAATTAACCAGGGCCCGGCATTGCGCAGGCGCGCCCCCAACCTGGCAACCGAGCGCCCCAACACACTCAACACAACGAACACGGCCGCCACGCCGCAGCAGACATTGGCCAGCCCCTGGGTCATCGGCCAGTTGCGAATCGCGTTGGGCCAGTAACTGATCAACAGCGCAACGGCCAGCCAGGCCACCACCACTGCAACGCCCTGCCCCCAAAACCTAAGGGTCAGGGGTGGGTTAAGGGGGGTGGCGTCAACTGAAGACATCGGCGGTGATCTCCTTGGCGAATTCCACCGGGTCGGTGCTTTTGCTGATCACTTCGACGGTCTTGAGGTCGGTGACGTAGGTGAGGATTTCCTGGGTCAACGCGGCGCCCACCGCGTGGTGGCCATGGGTGTGGTCGTGAAGGATCGCTTGCACCTCTTCCACCGAGGTATTCAACGCATGGGCCTGGAACCCTTTGGCAACTTCCTCCGGATGTTGCACGGAATAGTCGTGGGCTTCGAGGATCGCCTGGGTCAGCGCCGCGACCACGCGCTTGTCTTCGCGTACCAACTTGCCGGTGACGCCGACCACGCAGCAACTGAGATTGGCGTATTCCTCCACCAGGTTGGTAGACAGCTCCCGCGCCACACCGGACTTGATCAGGCGATACATGAACGGGTCACTGCCGCTCACTGCCTGTACTTCCCCGCGCTCCAACGCAGTGCCGAGCAGGTCGGCCGGGTACAGCCGCCACTCCACATCGCGCACCGGGTCGACACCGTGCTTTTTCAGCAAGATCGAGAAAAAGTTACGGTCCGGGCTGGCCATGTCGGTCACGCCGATGGCCTTGCCTTTGAGGTCTTCGAGTTTGGTCACGCCACCGTTCACCGCGCTGAGCAAACGCAGGCAACCACCGTGGGTGCCGGCCGTGAGTTTCACGTCAAAGCCTTGCTCCAACGCCTTGAGCCAACGCAGCGCCATGCCCACGCCGGCATCGGCTTTACCGGTGGCGATCGCCTCCAGCAGCACTTCGGTGGAGTTGCCGAAGTTGACCAACTCCACATCCAGGTTGTGCTTGGTGAAGAAGCCTTGCCCATGGGCGATGACCACCGGGGCCAGGCATACAGCATTGAGGTTGACGGCCAGTTTCAACTTGCGTGGCGCGTCAAGGCGGATGAAATCGCCGGTACCGTTGGGCTCCTGGGCCGTGTTGTGGCCAGCGTGTGCGTCGGCGGCGAAGCCAAAGCGTGGCAGCGACAGGCTGGCCACAGTGATCCCGGCGATGCCCAGCAGGCGGCGGCGGGTGAGACGGTCGAAATCATCCATGCACAAGCACTCGTTTATAAAATCAATTCGATTATATAAATGAAGAATGATTATGAAAGAAACATATAACGCTATGGTTATGCCCGATTGGTTGGAAGGGGAAAAAACCGCCCTAAGCTAAGATCGAAAGAGTATTTAACGAATAGTTTTTAGAACTTTAAGCTCAGCTTATTCCGTTGAAGATCGAGCTTGCCATGCCTATACATCGTCCCCTCGCCGCAGTACTCGGATTGCTGGTCTTCACTGTCGCCCTGAGCGCCGGCGCCCAGGAAACCGTACGCATCGGTTATCAGAAATCCTCCACGCTGATCACCTTGCTCAAGACCCAGGGCACCCTGGAAAAAGCCCTCAAAGCCGAACATATCGACGTGAGCTGGCACGAGTTTCCCAGCGGCCTGCCGCTGCTGGAAGCCCTGAACGTGGGCAACGTGGACATCAGCGCCGACGTCGCCGACACCGTGCCAATTTTCGCCCAGGCCGCCCAGGCCAAGCTCACTTATTTCGCCCAGGAAGCGCCCTCGCCTTCGGCCCAGGCCATCGTGGTGCGCAAGGACTCGCCGATCCAGCAACTGAGCGACTTGAAGGGCAAGAAAATTGCCGTGACTAAAGCGGCCGGCACTCACTATCTGTTGATCGCCGCACTGGCCAAAGCGGGCCTGGAATTCTCCGATATCGAACCGGCCTACCTGTCCCCCGCCGATGGCCGCGCCGCGTTTGAAAACAACAAGGTGGATGCCTGGGTCACCTGGGAACCCTTCCTCACCAGCGTGCAGCGCCAACTGCCGACGCGCACCCTGGCCGACGGCGCAGGCCTGGCCAGCTACAAGCGTTATTACCTGACGGGCACGCCGTACGCCAAGGCGCATCCAGCGGTGCTGAAGGTGGTCTATGAGCAACTGGATAAGGCGGGCCAGTGGGTGAAAACCCACCCGCAGGACGCGGCGAAAGTGTTGGGGCCGCTGTGGGGTAATTTGGATGTGGCTACGGTTGAGGCCGCCAATGCGCACCGCAGTTATCAGGTGCAGCCGGTGACAGCGGACCAATTGGGTGAACAGCAGAAGATTGCCGATGCGTTCTTCAAGGCCGGGTTGTTGCCCAAGCCCGTGGATGCCAAGGATGTACAAACCTGGAAGCCCTAAAGGCTGCCGAGCATTCAAGTTCTGTGATGACTAATTGTGGGAGGGGGCTTGCTCCCGATGGCGGTGGGTCAGCTATAGATGAGCTGACTGACATTCCGCCATCGGGGGCAAGCCCCCTCCCACAGTTTTGATCTCTGTACAACCCTTCAGGCGGTGGTGTTTCCCAAGGCTGTGGATGCCAGTCATGCAGGCCCTCAAGGCTGGCACCGTCGAAATGTGGGAGGGGGCTTGCCCCCGATGGCGGTGGGTCAGCTAAAAATAGGCTAACTGGCACTCCCTCATCGGGGGCAAGCCCCCTCCCACAGTTTTGATCTCTGTACAACCCTTCAGGCGGTGGTGTGGCCCAAGGCTGTGGATGCCAGTGATGCAGGCCCTCAAGGCTGGCACAGTCTAAATGTGGG
>NZ_UTKY01000092.1 GCF_900583165.1 Pseudomonas viridiflava
CGCTGGGGGCGGTGACGGCGTATCAGTACGACGATGCTGGGCGGTTGGTGGCGGTGTTTCCGGGGGACGATGAGCCGACAGCCTACGAGCATGACAGCGGGTTCGTACGGGTTGTACGGCGCGGTGACGCGGTTTGGAAATATGAGCGCAATGACCAAGGCGACGTCACGCGCAAGATCGATCCTGACGGGC
>NZ_UTKY01000010.1 GCF_900583165.1 Pseudomonas viridiflava
CGTCGAGCCACACCATCGCCGTACGCAGCATCAAAAACAGCGCCGCCTCATCACTGGCCAGCAGCATCGCCTGCTCCATGACCTTGGGGGCATCGGTGGCGATTTGCGCCAACGAAGTCGCTTGCGCGCCCAGCTCTTCGACGTATTTCAGCGGGTCTGCCAGAATCGCCTGAACCAGTTTGATGCTGTCCCACACATCCCGAATCGCGGCCCAACTGCCTGCCAACAAGCCACTGCCAATCGCGCTGGCGGTGGACTTTTCCCAATGGGGCCTAAAACCTTGCCACTGCCCGCGAAGCCACTGCTCCAGATCCGCCGTCAACCCGTCATACGACGCAAATAACGCGTCCACCTGCTCAGTCGAAACCCCGCCTTGAACCCTGACCTGATAACGCCCACCCGCCGCGCAGAAGTGCGAGCCCTTGCCGTATTCATCGAGCATGATCACGGTAGAGCTACCGTCATCCAGCCCGATCACCTCGACCGGAATCTCACCAATCGGCACGTCGTACACCGACTCGAATGTGCTCTCGATCTTCAGCTCACCGCCGCGTGAGCACATGGCAACAGCGCCCTTAAAATCCGCATCGCTCATGCTCACCGACTGCTGCGAATCCCCCACCCGCAACACCCGATCCATCCCCAGCAACGACGGCAAATCCGCCGCATGGCTCACCGAATCCAAGGCACGGGCATACCAGGCGTTCATTTGCTGGCGATAGAGCGCCAGGCTCTGATGAAAGCCATCGAGTTCATGTTCGATAAGGGCAATGTGGGCCGTATTGGTCATCCTTGACGCCTCCCCGTAGGGGCTGCGCCGCAAAGGACTCGATCAACAAAAGCACTCACAAGAAAATCCATCTGCAATCCCTCGCACTATTCAGGCGAGGGACTTTGCAGAGGTTTTCAGGGCTGGGGAGTAGAGGTTATCCGGCGTTCGCGTGGGAAATTTCGGCAGCTGTTGCCCTGGCCCGGCCCAGCCGCACCCTGCGGTGCGAACGCTGCTTAGACTTACAGGTCCATATCTGCAATGCCTGGCCCGTTGCAATCTAAGGAAGCCCCATGCCCCTATGTCGCCTGATCCTGTGCCTCACCCCTTTGCTGGTACTGGCCGGTTGCTCCACCACACGCAGCCCGCAGCAGCCGGAGCGCAGCGAGGCTGAGGTGAAGGCGCAAATCGTGCGCCTGCTGCCCGCCAAAGTGCCGGATCGTAACGGCTGGGCCCAGGACATCTACACCGCCTTCGACACCCAGAAGATTTACCCCAGCACTGAAAACATCTGCGCTGTACTGGCGGTGACCGAGCAGGAGTCCACCTACCAGGTCGACCCGCCCGTGCCGAACATGGGCAAGATTGCCCAGGATGAAATCCTGCGCCGCGCGGGCAAAGTCCATGTGCCGGCGTTTGTCGTACGCAGCGCCCTGCAATTGCGTTCGCCGACGGGCAAGACCTACGCCGACCGGCTGAGCGCCGCGCGCACGGAGAAAGACCTGAGCGGCATTTTTGATGATTTCATCAGTGTGGTGCCCTTGGGCAAAACCCTCTTTGACGGCTTCAATCCGGTGCACACCGCTGGCCCCATGCAGGTCAGCATCGACTTCGCGCAGAAACAGGCGCGGGGTTATCCCTACACCGTGGATGGCACGATCCGACGTGAAGTCTTCACCCGCCGTGGCGGCATGTACTTCGGCATTGCCCACTTGCTCGGTTACCCGGTGAACTACGACCAGCCGCTGTACCGCTTTGCCGACTTCAATGCCGGGTGGTACGCCAGCCGCAACGCCGCGTTCCAGGCGGCGGTCAGCCGTGCCACAGGCAAAGAGCTGGCGTTAGATGGGGATTTGATTCGCTTCGGTTCATTGCTGCCCGGCACCACCGAGTTGGCGGTGCGTTCGCTGGGGGCGAAGCTGGATATGCGCAACCCGAGCATCCGCAGTCAACTGGAGCAGGGTGAGCAGTTGGACTTTGAGCAGACAGCTCTCTACAAACGCGTGTTCGCCCTGGCCGACAAGGCTGCCGGTAAGCCGATGCCACGGGCAATCCTGCCGGGCATCGTGCTCAAGAGCCCGAAGATCACCCGCAACCTCACCACGGCGTGGTTCGCAAAGCGGGTGGATGAGCGCTATCAGCGTTGCATGAAGCGCTGATCAGCCGCGGCGTTTGACGAATCGGCGCCACAGCCACACCCACAACCACACCACCGGGAACGCCAGGATCACAAACGGCAGCACATAGCTGGAGCGTTCCAGGGCATCGGCAGTGCCGTTCACCAGGTTGTCGCCGAGGTTGCTGAACATGCGGCTGAACCGCGACGGTTGGTTGGCACCGTCAGCGGAGCGGAAGTTCAGGGTCACGCGGTTGGTGTCGAGACGGCGTTGCTGATTGGCGGCGATTTGCGCCAGTTCCTGCAACTCGTTTTCGATGGCGGCTTGCTCCTTGCTCAAGGCGATCAGGTCGCTGACGGTGATGTCCTTGCGCTTGGCCAATTCGTCCAGGCGCTGTTGCTGGGCTTGCAGGCGGTCCTGGCGGCGGCGCACATCGGCGACAGCGTCGGCCAGGTCTTCGGCGGTGGTGATGCGCTGGCCGAGTTTGCCACCTTCGGCGGCCATCGCAACCATGGGCTCTACACCTGTTGGCGCGATGCGCAGGATGATCTCGCCACCGTTGCCGTCTTCGGTAATGCCCAGGATATTGCAGGCGCCAAAGCGTGCGGTTTCGCAGGCTTCGCGGGTGGCCTGCATGCGTGGAGCCAGCAGCGCGCCCGGTAGGGCAAGCGTCAGTTCATGTTCATATGCCAGTTGTGCGCCAGCGCGGCTTTGCTCGCCGTTGATCACACGTGCGCGGGAGTGATCCTTGGGCGAACAGCCCGCCAGGGCCAGGGCTGCCAGTAGGCACAACAGGTAGGATTTCGGTTTGCCGTCCAGGTGGCGCATTGCAGTTCCTTGGGAGGTGCGGGGAAATTGGACGGCGATTAAAGCGGGTCTGGCGGATTAACGCAAAGCATCAAAGGGGATTTGCGCCGCTGATGGTGATGGCTGTGACTGAGGGGCAGGCGTACACCTCAAGCCTGACTCCAAGGATGAACTCGCCATGATCGCCCACGCCGTGCCCGAAGGTTTTGTCTCGTTGCCCCGTAGCAGCCCACTTCTCGATTTATTAGGCCCTGCCTATTGCCGGGGTGAAGGCTTGCAACTGGAAATCGGTTTGCGTGCCGACAACCGTCATGCCAATGGGCGCGGTACCGTGCATGGCGGGGTGTTGGCAACCCTGGCGGACATCGGCATGGGATATGCCATGGCGTTTTCCAGTGAGCCGCCGTTGCCGTTGATTACTGCGAGCATGACGTTGGATTACCTGGGCGCCGTGCAGGTGGGGGAGTGGATTGTGGTGCGGTTGGAGCATCAAAAGCGCGGGCGGCAGATGGCGTTTGCCACGGTGAGTTTGCAGGTGGGCGAGAAGGTCGTGGCGCGGGCGAATGCGGTGTTTGCGGTGCCGCAACCTGACAGAAAATGAAGATCTACTGTGGTAGGGGGCTTGCCCCCGATTGCAGGGTGTCAGTCCATACATCGGTTGCTGGCAGGCAGCCATCGGGGGCAAGCCCCCTCCCACATTTGATCGGTGTTGCTTGTTATTTAGTTGCGTTCGAGGGCCAGCGCTACGCCTTGGCCGCCGCCGATGCACAGTGTCGCGAGGCCTTTTTTGGCATCACGCTTGATCATTTCGTGCAGCAACGTCACCAGCACACGGCAGCCTGAGGCGCCAATCGGGTGGCCGATGGCAATGGCGCCGCCGTTGACGTTGACCTTCTCGGTATCCCACTCCAGCTCTTCGCCCACCGCCAAGGCCTGTGCGGCGAAGGCTTCGTTGGCTTCGATCAGGTCCAGGTCACCGAGACTCCAACCGGCTTTGTCCAGGCAGCGGCGGGTGGCCGAGACCGGGCCGATGCCCATGATCGCAGGGTCTACGCCGGCATTGGCGTAGCTGGCGATGCGCGCCAACACTGGCAGGCCGAGGGATTTGGCCTTATCGGCACTCATCAACAGCACCGCTGCCGCGCCATCATTGAGGCTCGAAGCGTTGCCGGCGGTGACGCTGCCGTCTTTCTTGAACGCTGGTTTGAGTTTGCCCAGGGACTCGGCGGTGGTGCCGGCGCGGGGCTGTTCGTCCACGGCGAAGGTCACGGGATCGCCTTTACGCTGGGGGATCAGGATCGGGGTGATTTCGTCGATAAAGCGCCCGGCCTCGATAGCGGCGGTGGCTTTTTGCTGGGAGGCGGCGGCAAACGCGTCCTGGGCTTCACGGCTGATGCCGTATTTGTCCACCAGGTTCTCGGCGGTGATGCCCATATGGTAGTCGTTGAACGCATCCCACAGGCCGTCGGTGATCATGCTGTCGATCATCTTGGCGTGGCCCATGCGCAGGCCGGTGCGCGCGGCGGGCAGTACGTACGGCGCCAGGCTCATGTTCTCCATGCCGCCGGCGATGATCACCTCGGCGTCGCCGCAGCGAATGGCCTGGGCGCCCAGGTGCAATGCCTTGAGGCCAGAGCCGCAGACCTTGTTCAGGGTCAGGCTTGGCACGGCGTGGGGCAGGCCGGCGAGGATCGACGCTTGGCGTGCCGGGTTTTGGCCGCTGCCGGCAGTCAGCACTTGGCCTAGGATCACTTCGTCCACCAGGGCCGGGTCCAGGCCGGTCTGCTCCAGCAGGCGGCGGATCACCGCAGCGCCTAGTTCAGGTGCCGGGATATTCGCCAGCGAACCCTGGAAGCTGCCCACAGCGGTGCGGGTGGCAGCAACAATCACGACGTCTTGCATGGAATCTGTCCTCACTGGAAGTGCATTTCTGGAACGTGGCCCGGGACGATCAGTTTACCGGCGGTCTTGCTCACAATCTCTTCAACGCTGACGCCAGGTGCGCGTTCCTTGAGGACAAAAGCGCCATTGTCGATTTCCAGGTACGCAAGGTCGGTCAATACGCGCTTGATGCAGTTGGCACCGGTCAGCGGCAGGCTGCATTGGCTGAGCAGCTTGGACTCACCGTCCTTGGACGCATGGGTCATGATCACGATGATGTTTTCAGCACCCGCCACCAGATCCATGGCGCCGCCCATGCCCTTGACCAACTTGCCGGGGATCATCCACGAGGCGATGTTGCCCTGTACGTCGACTTCAAACGCGCCGAGCACTGTGAGGTCAACGTGGCCGCCGCGAATCATTGCGAAGGACTCGGCGGAGGAGAAGATCGATGCGCCAATGCGAGCGGTGACGGTCTGCTTGCCGGCGTTGATCATGTCGGCATCGATGGTGTCTTCGGTAGGAAACGGCCCCATGCCAAGCAGGCCGTTTTCCGATTGCAGCATGACTTCCATGCCGTCTGGGATGTAGTTGGCCACCAGGGTCGGGATGCCGATGCCGAGGTTGACGTAGAAACCGTCCTGCATTTCGCGGGCGACGCGTTGAGCCATTTGTTCGCGGGTAAGAGCCATGTGTGTTTCCTCTTATTATTCGGGCTGGAGGCGGATTATTTGCGCACGGTGCGCTGTTCGATGCGCTTCTCGAATGTGCCGCAGATGATCCGGTCGACGTAGATGCCAGGGGTGTGGATCTGCGCCGGGTCCAGCTCGCCCGGTTCGACGATTTCCTCGACCTCGACCACGGTGATCTTGCCGGCAGTGGCGGCCAGTGGGTTGAAGTTCTGGGCGGTGTGGCGGTAGATCACGTTGCCGAAATGGTCGGCTTTCCAGCCTTTGACGATGGCGAAGTCGCCAGTGATGGATTCTTCCATCAGGTACGGGCGACCTTTGAATTCGCGGGTTTCCTTGCCTTCGGCAACGGGCGTGCCGACACCGGTGGCGGTGAAGAAGGCCGGGATGCCGGCACCGCCTGCGCGCATTTTTTCTGCCAGGGTGCCTTGGGGGGTCAGTACCACTTCGATTTCGCCGCTGAGCAGTTGCTTTTCGAACAGGACGTTTTCACCGACGTAGGAGGCGATCACTTTGCTGATCTG
This sequence comes from Pseudomonas viridiflava, assembly GCF_900583165.1. Taxonomy (GTDB): domain Bacteria; phylum Pseudomonadota; class Gammaproteobacteria; order Pseudomonadales; family Pseudomonadaceae; genus Aquipseudomonas. The sequence goes on from NZ_UTKY01000010.1 coordinate 6,008, forward strand.
TTTTTCTTCCAGCAGCACGCCCAGGCCGAAGCCGTCGACGCCGCAGTTGTTGGAAACCACCGTCAGGTCGCGGGTGCCTTTGCGCTTGATCTCGGCGATGAGGTTTTCTGGAATGCCACACAGGCCAAAACCGCCGGAGAGCACGGTCATGCCGTCTTCCAAGCCTGCCAGCGCTTCTTCATAGGACGCCACGCGTTTATCGAAACCTGCCATATGCACCTCTTTTATTGTTTGTGGTCCAGCCAGTGAACCGAGTGTTGCGCCGATGGATTTATTTGTTAAGTTGTTTTTTAAGGTCAATTGATTTAGAAAACAGCATAGTTGCCCAGACGCTCGGAGTAGCCTCATGACAGTTAAACAGATGCGGGCCTTTCTCGCCGTGGCCCAATCCTTGAGCTTTGCCGCCGCCTGCGAGCGTTTGCACCTTTCCCAATCGGCCTTGAGCCTGACCATAAAGGGTCTGGAGGAAGGGCTGGGCGGGCGTCTGTTCAGTCGCAATACACGCAATGTTGCGCTGACGCCTGAAGGTGAGTCCCTGCTGCCCTTGGCCCGGCGTTTGATTGCGGAGTGGGACAACGCCGAAGACGAACTGCGCCAGCGCTTCACCCTGCAGCGTGGGCGTGTGACGGTGGCGGCGATGCCGTCGTTTGCCGGCAACCTTCTGCCGCCGATCCTGAAGATATTCCGCGCACGTTACCCGCAGGTGAATGTGACGGTGCATGACTTGATCAACGAGCAGGTGTTGGAGATGGTACGAGACCGCCAGGTGGAGTTGGGCGTGGCGTTCGAGCCGTCAGAAGGTTCTTCGCTTGCCTTCACGCCGCTTTATCTGGATCGCTTCATCGCTGTGGTGCCCGGTGATTCACCGTTGGCGGCGTGTGCCGAGATTGATTGGAAAACCCTGCTTGAGCAGCCCTTCATCACATTGCAGCGGCCGTCCACGGTGCGGGTGATGCTGGAAGAACACTTGGGCGCGTTGCAGATGAAACTGCCGGTCGCACTGGAAAGCCATCAATTGGCGACGGTGGGCAAGATGGTAGCCAATGGCCTGGGAGTCAGCGCTGTGCCTGCTTTATGCGCGCGGCAGATGGAAGAGGCGGGCGCCCACTGCATTACGTTGCGCGACCCGGTGATCGAACGCCCCATTGGCGTATTGACCAAGCCAGGGCATGAATTGTCGGCGGCGGCTCAGGTGCTGTTTGATATTTTTCGGGATGAAGCGGGGAAGGGCAGGTTTCCCACGTTTTGACGGTACTTAAATAAAAATGGGCACTGGTAAACCAGTGCCCATTCAAGTTGAGCATTACTTGTTGAGCATTACTTAGTAGTAACGGTCAACGACTTTAACTTGCGAGCTGTCTTTGAAAGACGCCCAGGCATTGTTAAGCGTGTCGAATACTTGCTCGATAAAGTTACGATCAGCCGCTGCTTTCTTGCCGACATAGCCCTGGCCGCGACGGTACATCTTCAGGCGGGCCGCGAGCTCACGGTTATTGCGATCAAATTCGGCTTCTTCGGTGTGGGGCGCCAGGCAGTCAATTTGGACTTCGCCCGATTTGCCAACCCAGAGGATATGGTCGTCGAGTGTGTCTTTCTGCGCTGCGAACATCTCAGCCAATTCATCAATAGTTGGTTGGTTGTTCAGATTCATGTGTAAGCCCCTTGACCAGTTGGCGATCTATCAATTGATTAGTAAGTTGTCTCCGGTTCCGAAAACCGGGCGTCAGCGACTGTCTGCCGAATACGGGCAGGGTCTTGAACCTGATGCATGTAGTCTTGCTGATGAACTGCTACGCAATGGTTTCATAACGAAGACAAGCAGCGTTTGAGCTCCTTGTACCGATCCTTGCGGGCCGGTCAGCTTCATCAATCTGCCTTGTGGGCAGTGCACATCCGGATAAAACAGCTCGGCGGTCAGACGAGCTGGTTCAAAACACGTGTTGCCAACGCTCCCGATCCGGGAGACGTCTCGATAATGCAAGGACAAAAAGATTACGTCAACGGTTATGTAGTGATTATTTTTGGTCACTACATAATTTGCCGTGGGGGCGGGGGGATGCGGGGAAATGTGACTTGGGCGTCATTTTTTGGAGTGTTTGGTCGCTGCGCAAAAAATGCAGACTCAACATAAAACCCATGTGGGAGGGGGCTTGCCCCCGATAGCAGTGTGTCAGCCGGAACACTTGGAGCAGATAGTCCGCAATCGGGGGCAAGCCCCCTCCCACAGTTGATTTTTGGTGTTTTTGCTATTGGAGGCGTTCAGTGAGTAGGGGCAACAACGTCTCGCAAGACGCCTCGATCTTCACCTGCAACAATTCATCCCCCCGTGTCCTGCCCAGGTTGATGGCAATCACCGGCTTGCCTTGCGCCACCATCGCCTTGCACAGCCGAAACGCTGAATACGCCATCAACGAAGAACCCACCACCAGCAGCCCATCCGCTTGTTCCACGGCAGCCATGGCCTTGGCCGCTGTGGGCGGTGCCACGTTCTCGCCAAAAAACACCACATCCGGTTTCAACCGCTGGCCATTGCAATGGGGGCAGTGGGGCACCTGAAAGTGTTCTTCAAACGCCGGATCCAGCAGGGTGTCACCATCGGGTGCCTGAACGGCATCGACGCCGGCCAGGTAGGGGTTCTGTTGTTCCATCAGATGCTGGATCGCGTCGCGCTCGCTGCATTGCTGACAATCCAGGCACAGCACCCGGTGCAGGCTGCCGTGCAACTCGATCACGTCATGGCTACCGGCCTGATCATGCAGGGTGTCGACGTTCTGCGTGATCAGCCCACTGATGCGCCCGCGTTGCTGCAAGGCCGCCAACGCCCGGTGCGCCTGGTTCGGCTGGGCAATACGTACCCTCGGCCACCCCAGCATCGCCCTGGCCCAATACCGGCGCCGAGCTTCTGGAGTCGCGAGGAACTCCTGGTACATCATGGGCGGTTTACCCCGGCGCACGCCTTCGCTGTCGCGATAATCGGGAATGCCCGATGACGTGCTGATCCCCGCGCCAGTCAGCACCAGAAAGCGCCGCCCGGCCATCGCCCGGTGCAGTGTGTCGAGGTGGTCTTCCTGATGGTCCAGGGTATCGAGCATGGGTTCCCCTATTCGCCGCGAATGTATTGCTCCAGTTGCTTGATCAAGTCCGCCTGGTCGGCAATGGCTTCTTTCACCAAGTCGCCGATGGACAGCAGGCCCAGCAGTTTGCCGTCTTCGACCACGGGCAGGTGGCGCAGGTGACTGTCGGTCATGATGTTCATGCACTCATCGACCTTTTTATGAGTGTCGACGGTGATCACCGGAGAACTCATCACTTCATCGACCCGCGTGGTCACCGACGACAAGCCTTTGAGGATCAGTTTGCGGGCGTAGTCCCGTTCGCTGATGATTCCTACCACCACGCCTTCCTTGACGACCGGCAAGGCCCCGACGTTTTTCTCCGACATCCGCACCAGTGCTTCAAAGACGGTGTGGTCCCATTGGATGGTGTGGACGTCCTGGTTTCTAAGCTCCTTGGCTTTGAGCACTTCTGCGACGGTTTTCATGGCGGCCACTCCGGTGTTGTTGTTAGGTAGTCAAGGTCCCTCAAGAATCCTAGACGGCCTGCGCGGGGGCAAGGTCCAAAGCGGCGTGAAACCCGTCGAAAAACGTCATTCCCCGGATTTTTTTGATATTTACCCTGCTTTTGTCGGTTTTTTGGCGTGCTTTGGGCTGGCCGTGGTCTTGCGGGGGGCGCTCTTGCGTTTCTTTTTCCATGGCGCAGCCCCGGGGCCTGAGGGACTGGCTGGCCCAGTGATGGTCATGCGCATGCCATTGCAACGTGCCACTTGCTTGCTCATCCAGGCCGCTTGTTTGGCGACGAATTCTTCCAGGCTCATTTCACCGCTTTGCACCATGTCCAACGCCTGCTCCCAGATGGCGGTGGTGCCGGGGTCGGCAATGGCCCGAGGCACGGCGTCGATCAGGCTGAACGCTGCCGGTGTGGCCGAGAGCGCCTTGCCGTTCTTTACCAGGTAACCCCGGTCAAGCAAGCCCTGGATAATCCCGGCACGGGTGGCTTCGGTGCCGATGCCGGTGGTGTCCTTGAGCTTTTGTTTGAGCAGGGGGTCTTCCACCAGCTTGGCGACGTTTTTCATCGCCTTGATCAGATCGCCTTCGGTAAAGGGTTTGGGCGGCTGGGTCCACAGGTCCTTGAGGTTGACCTTGGCCACTGCATAGTCCTTGCCCTGTGCCAATGACGGCAAGGCCTGCGGTGCAGGGGCCTCACGCCCTTTGGCTGGCGCCAGGGCTTCGGGCAAGGCGCGTTTCCAGCCTGGCTCGATAACCACCTTGCCCACTGCACGCAGCGCTTGTCCCGCACAGTCGAAATCCGCCTGGGTGCGATCGTATTCATGGTTGGGCAGGAACTGCGCCAGGTACCGTGCACGAATCAATGTGTAGACCGCGCGGTGCTTGCCGCTGAGTTGTGCAACGTCTTTGCCGGCCCCGGTAGGGATGATGCCATGGTGGGCGCTGACTTTGGCGTCGTTCCAGGCCCGTGAGCGGCGCTGAGGGTCGATATGCGGCATCAGCTCGTTCACCGCCGTATCGGCACAGCCCAGCGCGGCGAGGATTTTCGGCGCATCGCTGTGCTGGCTCACCGGCAGGTAGCCGCAATCACTGCGTGGGTAAGTGATGACTTTGTGGGTTTCGTAGAGGGATTGGGCGATATCCAGCGTTTCCTGGGCGCCGAGGCCGAGTTTCTTGGAGCAGATTTCCTGCAGTGTGCCCAGGTCGAAGGGCAGGGGTGCCACTTCGCGCATGCGTTCGGTGCGCAGCTTGATCAGCCGTGCGCTGGCAGCGTTGCGCATGGCTTCGGCCGCCTCGCGAGCCAGTTGGGGGTTGAGGCATCGGCCTTGATCGTCACAGACATCATCTGCGGCGCGCCACTGGGCGGTGAACGTCATGCGTTCGTGGTGCAGGTCTACGTCAATTGCCCAATAGGCTACCGGCACGAAGTCGGCGATGCTGCGGTCGCGGTCCACTACCAGGCGCAGGGTTGGCGTTTGCACTCGGCCCACCGGTAACACGCCTTGATACCCCGATTGGCGCCCGAGCAAGGTGAACAGGCGGCTCATGTTCATGCCGATCAACCAGTCCGCACGGGAGCGGCCCAGGGCCGAGTGATACAGGCTGAAGGTTTCGGCACCGGGCTTGAGGGCCGCCAGGGCCTTGCGGATAGACGCGTCGTCCAGCGCCGACAGCCACAAGCGCTGAATCGGCCCGCGATAACGGCAATGCTCAACCAATTCTCGGGCGATCATCTCGCCTTCGCGGTCGGCGTCGGTGGCGATGACCAGTTCCTGGGCTTCTCCCAGCAACCGCTTGACGGCTTTGAACTGGCTGGCGGTCTTGGGTTTGACGCGCATCTTCCATTTTTCCGGGACGATGGGCAGGTCGGCCAGTACCCAGCGCTTGTACTTTTCGTCGTAGGCATCGGGCGGGGCGGTTTCGAGCAGATGGCCGATGCACCAGGTGACTGTGACCCCATTGCCCAGCCAGCAGCCGTCGCCCCGGCGAGTGGCGCCGAGTACGGCCGCAATGTCCTTGGCTTGGGACGGTTTTTCACAGAGGTACAGCCGCATGGTCAGCCCATTCGTTACACAGTTGAATGGGAGGCAGCATGGGCAAAGGAATGGATTTGATCAACCTTTATCTGGATGGATATACAGCAATTTGTGTGGGCACCATTGAGCAAATGTGGGAGGGGGCTTGCTGTGGTGAGCGGGCTTGCACCGCGCTGGGCTGCGTAGCAGCCCTATTGGATCTCCAGTGGACCCGTCGGGGGACAAGCCCCCTCACCACAGCAAGCCCCCTCCCACAGGGGGTCTCCAGCGTTTTGACGATCAGTTGTTGTCGATGTCTACGTGGCGTGTTTCTTTCAGGCAGAACATTCCCACTACCAAACTCACCCCCGTCACCACTACCGGGTACCACAGGCCATAGAAGATATCCCCGGTGTACACCACCAGCGCAAACGACACCGTCGGCAGGAACCCGCCGAACCAGCCGTTACCGATGTGGTAGGGCAGGGACATCGAGGTGTAGCGGATGCGGGTCGGGAACAACTCCACCATCAGCGCCGCCAGCGGGCCGTAGCACATGGCGGCGATCAGGATCAGCGCCACGATCAGCACCACCACCATGGTTTTGTTCACTTGTGCCACATCGGCCGAGCTTGGGTAGCCGGCCAGGGTCACGGCGCCGCGCAGGGCCGCTTCGTCGAAGCCGTCGATGCGTACTTCGCCGACGCTCACCTGCACCGGGCTGCCCGCTGGGGCCGCAGCACTGCTGTAAGGCAGGCCCTGCTTGACCAGGAAGGTCTTGACCTTGTCGCACGGGCTGTCAAATTTTGCCTTGCCTACCGGGTCGAACTGGAAGGTGCAGGTGGCCGGGTCAGCCAATACGGTGATCGGCGCCTGGGTGCTGGCCTGGTCCATTGCCGGGTTGGTGTAGTGCGCCAGGCTCTTGAAGATCGGGAAGTACAGCACGGTGGCCAGCAACAGGCCGAGCATCAGCACTGGCTTACGCCCGACCTTGTCCGACAGCCAACCAAAGAAGATAAAGAACGGTGCGCCGATCACCACGCTGATGATCAGCAGCATATTGGCCAGGGCCGGGTCCATTTTCAGGAATTGGGTGAGGAAGAACAGCACATAGAATTGCGCGGCATAGAAGGTCACCGCTTGCCCGCCGTTGATGCTGAACAGCGCGATCAACACCACCTTGAGGTTTTCCCATTTGCCGAACGAATCCCGGATCGGCGACGTGCTGGCCTTGCCTTCCTCTTTCATTTTCAAGAAGGCCGGCGACTCGTGCAGGCTCATGCGAATCCAGGTCGAGATACCCAGCAACACGATGGAAAACAGGAATGGAATACGCCAGCCCCACACTTCGAACTGGTCACCGGTGAAGTAGCGGCAAGCCAGCACCACCAGCAGCGACAGCAGCAGGCCGAGGGTGGCGGTGGATTGAATCCAGCTGGTATGGAAGCCGCGCTTGCCCGCAGGTGCATGCTCGGCCACATAGGTCGCCGCGCCGCCGTATTCGCCGCCCAGGGCCAGGCCTTGCAGCATGCGCAGCACGATCAGGATGATCGGCGCCGCAATACCGATGCTGGCGTAAGTCGGCAGCAGCCCGACGCAAAAGGTCGCTACGCCCATCAAAATGATGGTGACCAGGAAGGTGTATTTACGCCCGATCATGTCCCCCAGTCGGCCGAATACTAGCGCGCCGAACGGTCGCACTACAAAGCCGGCCGCAAAGGCCATCAACGCAAAGATAAACGCCGTGGTGTCGTTGACCCCGGCAAAGAACTGCTTGCTGATCACCGCAGCCAGGGCGCCGTAGAGGAAAAAGTCATACCACTCGAACACCGTCCCCAGGGAGGAGGCAAAAATGACCTTTTTTGAGTCGTTGCTGGTGCTGGCGGCGTTGGCCGTCGAGCCCAGGGGTTGAGCATGTTCTGACATCGGGTAGCCCTCACAGTGATTATTTATTGTTGTTCCACTGTCGGCGCCAGTCTCGGCGCCGCTATTTCTACATCTTCCTTGTAGGAGCGAGCTTGCTCGCGAAGGTTGTTAACGATTACGCGGGATGCCTGGATGAATGCGGCGCCTTTGCGTTTTTCGCGAGCAAGCTCGCTCCTACAGTGTTCGGCGAAAGGATCAGTTGCGCGGCTTTCTCCGCGATCATCAGCGTAGGTGAACAGGTGTTGCCGGACGTAATGCGCGGCATGACCGAGGCGTCTGCGATGCGCAAGCCGGGCACGCCATGTACCCGCAGTTGAGCATCGACCACCGCATCTTTATCGCTGCCCATACGGCAGGTGCCCACCGGATGGAAGATTGTAGTACCGATGCGCGCAGCCGCTTCGTGCAGTTGCTCTTCACTCTGCAGTGAGTCGCCGGGCAGGTATTCCACCGGCCTGAACTGGCTGAGAGCGGGTGCCGAGACGATGCGCCGAGTCAGGCGAATGGCATCGGCGGCCACGCGCAAATCTTCTGGATGGCTCAAGTAGTTGGGCTTGATCAGCGGCGCATCCGCCGGGTTCGCCGAGCGAATGTCGATGCGCCCCCGGCTTTGCGGGCGTAGGTCGCAGACCGACGCGGTAAACGCCGGGAACGCGTGCAGCGGCTCGCCAAAACGTTCCAGGGACAGCGGTTGCACGTGGTATTCGAGGTTGGCCGAGGCCTGGTCCGCACTGGAGCGGGCAAATGCGCCAAGCTGGCTGGGCGCCATCGACAGCGGGCCGCTGCGGTCATACAGGTAGCGCAGGCCCATGCCCATCTTGCCCCACAGGGTGCCCGCGATTTGATTGAGGGTACGGGCGTTTTCCAGCTTGTAGATCAGCCGTAATTGCAGGTGGTCTTGCAGGTTGCCGCCAACACCGGGCAGCTCGTGCACCGTATCGATGCCCAGCGGCTTGAGCACGCTGGAGGGGCCGATGCCTGAGCGTTGCAGAATGCCTGGCGAGCCCACGGAGCCGGCACACAGGATGATTTCCTTGCGCGCCTTCCAACTCACCTGTTCGCCATGCTGACGTCCCAGTACCTGGGAGGCGCGGCCGTTTTCCAGCAGCACGCGGTCTACGTCAACCTCGGTCAGCACCGTGAGATTGGGGCGCTGGCGAATCGGCTTGAGAAACGCCTTGGCCGCATTCCAACGCACGCCGGCCTTCTGGTTGACCTGGAAGTAGCCGCAGCCTTCGTTATCGCCCTGGTTGAAGTCATTGATATTGGCAATGCCGCTTTGCGCCGCCGCGTCGCGAAACGCATCAAGGATCGGCCAGTGCAGGCGCTGTTGCTCGACGCGCCACTCGCCGCCGTCGCTGTGGAACTCCGTGGCGCCGGCAAAGTGGTTTTCGCTCTTCTTGAACAGCGGCAGTACATCGTTCCATGCCCAGCCTTCATTGCCTTCTGCCGCCCAACCGTCGTAGTCCCGGGCCTGGCCGCGCATATAAATCATGCCGTTGATGGACGAGCAACCGCCCAGCACCTTGCCCCGTGGATAACTCAGCGCACGGCCTTGCAAGCCTTCTTGGGCTTCGGTCTTGAGGCACCAGTCGGTGCGCGGGTTGCCGATGCAGAAGAGGTAGCCGACGGGGATGTGAATCCAGGGGTAATTGTCGCGGCCACCGGCTTCCAGCAGCAAGACGCGGTGGGCGGGGTTGGCGGACAGACGATTGGCCAGCAAGCAGCCTGCGGGGCCGGCGCCTACGACGATGTAATCGTACTCAGCAGTTGCAGTGGGCATGTGAGGTCTCGCTTGTTTTTCTTATTGGCTCCATCCTAGTTGTTAGTTTTCGTCTTAAAAATGTTAGTTTTTACCCAGCTGCTGTGCGTTTTTAAACAGCGCGGCGAAGACCCATGGAGATGGAGGGGACATGTTCGATTGGAATGACCTGCGCTACTTTCTCGAGTTGCAACGCAGCGGCCGCCTGCTTACCGCCGCGCAACGCCTGAAGACCACCCACGCCACCGTGGCCCGGCATATCGAGGCCATTGAAAAGAGCCTGGGCACTGCGTTGTTTGTGCAGCACGCCCAAGGCTACGAACTGACCCCCGCCGGCGAAGCCCTGCTCAAGCATGCCGAGGCCATGGAGAACGTCGCGCTGTTGGCCGAAGACGAACTGACTCACTCGGCAGCTCCTTTGGGCAAGATCCGCCTGGGGGTCGCCGAAGGTCTGGGCGTGATGTTCCTTGCCAGCCGCATGGGTGGGCTGTTTGAGCGCTATCCGGGCTTGGAAGTGGAGCTGGTGGCCGTGCCGCGCTTTGTCAGCATCCTCAACCGCGAAGCGGAGATCAGCATCCACCTTGAACGCCCCAGCGTCGATCAACTGGTCACGCGCAAACTCACCGACTACCGCCTGGCGCTATATGCCAGTCGCGACTATTTAGCGCGCACCCCACCGATTGAAAAGCGCGAAGACCTGGCTGCTCACGCGTGGATCGATTACGTGGACGACCTGCTGTTTAGCCAAGAGCTGAAATTCCTCAGCAGCTTTTGCCGCAACCCCAAAGTGGTGTTCCACAGCACCAGCGTGATCGCCCAGCACCAGGCGGCGCGCTCGGGGCTGGGGATTGCGGTGTTGCCCTGCTTCATGGCCTCTGGCGATCCGGATCTGGTGGCGTTGTTGCCGGGGGAGGGCATCCAGCGCAGTTACTGGATCAGCTCTCGCAGGGAGCTGCACAAGTCGGTGCGGCTGCGGGTGTTGTGGGACTACGTGGTGGAATTGTGCGCGCGGGAGCAGGGGCTGCTCATCGGCGAATCCAACTGACCGAAACCGGATCAAAATGTGGGAGGGGGCTTGCCCCCGATGACAGTGTGTCAGTCAACACATTCACCAACTGACACACCGCCATCGGGGGCAAGCCCCCTCCCACATTTGAGCAGTGGTGTTGCGTGGAGCCTTTCAGGCCCGCAGTTCGAACTCGGCGCTACCCAGTTTCTCCCCATTCACCATCACATGCACCACATGCCGCCCTGGATAGTGCTTGCGCGTGGTCAACTCGCGGATATGCTGCTCGCGCTTGAGGCTGTGGTGTTCACCCGCTCCGAGGCTAAACGCCTTGAGCTTGAACACCTTCTTCGCGCTGTGCCCGGCGCTTTTCACGTAATCAATGGCGTAATCCACCACCAGCTTCTGTGCTGTGGCCGCTGTTGATTCCAGGCTGAACGACAGCTCGATCCGCTCCCCCAGGCTGATGACCGCCGGGGTCACGCTCAACCCGTGCAGCTTCACTTCAGCCTTGGCCCCGGCGCCCATGATCGTGAGTGCGCGTGTGTTGCCTTGCTTGATCAGGCTGCGCAGGGCATGGCGGGCGATCCAGGCGGTGTGGGGGTTGTCGAGGGGCCAGCCTTCGATGAGGGAAAGCACCCAGTCCGGGTGGTCTTTGGTGATGTCGTTGAGGTGGTTGGCTACCGATTTGCGCACGTACAGGCTGGAGTCGGCCTTGAGGTTGTCGAGAATCGAAGCGCACAGTTCGGGGTTGGCTTGTACGTCGGCCAGGCGAAACGACCAGGGTAGGCGCGGTCGCGAGCCTTCACTGGCCAGGCGGCGTACGTGTTCGTTGTCATCCAGCGACCAGGTTTGCATCACCGTCAGGGTGCGCTGGAAGTCGTGCAGCAAAAAGTGGCGGATGGCGAATTCGGCGGAGCCGAAGGTGGTGAAGTATTTGAGTGCAGCCATGGAGCGCTTGAAGTCATCCAGGCCGTAGCTCGCCACAAAGTGCGGCAGGAACAGGCTGACAAACCCACTGTTCAAGCGCGGTGCCAGGGCGTAAAGCAGTTTGAGGGTTTGCGCGTAGTCCAGCGGGATCACCGCGTGCAGGCTCTCGCTGACACGTGCCATGCGCTGCATCACCGACAATTCGACCAGCCCGGACGTCGCGTATGTGAGGAAGCCCTGCGCGTCGAACGCTGGATACACCGCTGTCATCTCGGTAGCGATGTGTTGCAGGCGTTCGACGTTGAAGATTTCCTTGAGCGCCGGGGCGCTTTGGTCGGTCATGGGTGATCCCATCAGAGGGTTAAAGAAACCAGCGATATTCCCGCGCATGGATCTCTTGCTGGAAGGCCAGGTGGTCTTGGCGTTTGTTCTCACAGAAGACGTCGACAAACTCGGCGCCCAGCTTATCGCGCAATACCGGTTGATGTTGCATGGCTCGCACCGCGTCGAGCATTTCAACGGGAAAGTCGGTGCCGCTGCTGCGGTCTTCGTTCAGCGGGGGGATCGGTTCGCGCTGGGTTTCAAGGCCGTGCTCCAGACCGACGAGAATCGCCGCGAGCACCAGGTAAGGGTTGGCATCGGCACTGGCCATTCGGTGTTCGATGCGCAGGTTGCGGGGGTCGGACTCGGGGATGCGCACGCACGCGTCGCGGTCTTCAAAGCCCCAGCTGGCGCGGGTCGCGGCATTGACTGTACCGCCCAGGCGGCGGAAGGCATTGTGGTTGGGCGAGAAGATCGGCATGCAGTGGGGCAGCAACTCCAGGCAGCCGGCCACGGCGTGGCGCAGGGGTTGCTGCTGGTGCGCCGCCAGCAGGTTATTGCCGGCGCCGTCATACAGGCTGACATGCACGTGCATGCCGCTGCCGGGGTATTGCAGATAGGGCTTGGCCATGAAGCTGGCGCGGTAGCCATGCTTGAGCGCCACACCTCGGGTGCTGCGGCAGAACAGGGCAGCCCAGTCGGCGGCGCGCAGGCCGTCGTCCAGATGACCGAAATTGATTTCGAACTGGCCGGGGCCGATTTCGGCGGTGATTACGGTGATGTCGATGCCCTGGTCCTTGGCGGTCTGGGCCATGTCGTCCAGGACTTCGCTGAACCGCGACAGCCGTTCTATATGCAGATTGGGCTGGTCGTCGGCGTCATCGCTCAGTGGGTCGCGGGCGAATTGCGGCAGGCCATCAGCGAGCTTTTTATCGAACAAGTAGAACTCCAGCTCAAACGCCACCACCGGGTGGATACCCTTGTGGTGCAGGCGCTCCAGCACGTTGGCCAGTACCTCACGGGGTTCGAATTCGATGGGCGCGTCGGTGCCGTCCGAGGTGATCAGCATTTGCCCAAGCGGCTGCGACTCCCAACTCACCGGCTTGAGCGTGCCCGGCACCAGGCGGCGGTTGGCGTCCGGGTCGCCGTCGTTGAAGCAGTAGTCGCCGATCTTGAACAAGCCACCCTGAACGCCCAGCAGTACGGCGTTTTGTGGCAGTTTCAAGGGGCTACCGGCGGCGACCTTTTCCAGCATCTCCACGGGGTAGCGCTTGCCATAGAAGTGGCCCGGAATGTCCAAGGCGATCAGGTCGACGTAACGCACGTCGGGGTGGTTCTGGCGAAAGGTCCGTACTTCGGCCAGCAACGTGGTGGATTGGCTTTTCACGGGTGCAGCTCCTAGTTGTAGACCCACAGCACGCGGGCGGGCAGGTCGGTCAGGTTGGCGTAGCGGCAATGGGCGAAGCTGGCAAGGTGGAAACTGTCGCCTTCGACGAGGGTGACAGAATCGTTTTCACCCTCCACCCACAGCGTGAGCTCGCCCTCCAGCACAAAACCGGCTTGCTCCGCGCGGTCGCTCATGGTTTGTTCACCGCTGTTGGCGCCGGGGGCCAACAGGCTGTCGAGTATCGAGAAAGCGCCGTTCATGCTGGGCGAGACGAGAATGTCGGTGATGCCATTGGCGTAGTACACCGTGCGCCGTTCGTTGGGCCGGGTGATCCAGTCCACCGCCTTGGGTTTGGGCTGGCTATAGAAATACGTGGTGGGCACGTCGAGGGCATGGCTGATGGCAGTGAGATCCGCCACGGTCGGGCGCGACAGACCGCGTTCGACCTGAGACAGGAAGCCCACGGAACGCTCGATTTTTTGCGCGAGCTGAGCGAGGGTGAGCTTCTTATGCTTGCGCAGATCATGGATCAGTGCGGCGAGGGTGGCGAGTTCTTCTTGTGCGGTCATGAAAATTATTTCGATAAATTTCATGAAAAATTACAGTATTAATTTCATGCGTGCAAGCAGGGCTGTTAGGCAGCACTGACCCGGCGACGATGCTGATCGCCGCACGGGTCGGATACTCAAGGCCGGAATATAAACGGCGATATCGAGCTACTGCCTTCCAGTTGCACGCCGCCGAGCAATACGATCAGGTGACCATCGTTTTGGGCGGCGACTACCGTTGCCCTTACGTTTGGACCTAAACGCGCGACGCTGGCCGGTGTTGGAGCTTGGGGGTTGTGAAATTGTGCGGAGAGTTCACGGGTGTACGAACCCACGATCGTCATCCAATACACGGTCGGCCGGTCCTGCCGCCTGAAGATCAATTCTGTCGGGTCGGCTGAATCGAATATCTGGTAACGCATGTCCCTTAGCAGTGCCTGCATCAGGTTGCGCAAATTGGCTGGGGTGGGCGTGAGTGTGGCGGTTCTGATCAGGGTCGCAGGCACGAGGTCTGTACGAAACCGAACCATGCTGAATGGACGCGTGAGGTCCAATGACCAAGCGTTCAGGTTATGTTTCATCGGCAAACGCGGGAGCAGCGCCAGTGGGTCGCCGGGAATACCTGGAAGTGGATCGCCTGAGACAGTGCCTGCTGACCAGTATCGCCAATCAGTCAGCCAGCGCAGTAAAAGGCCGTAACCCGGCGTGGTCATTCCCGTCGGGTTGGCATGGTCGAAAAAAGCGGCACTCAGTCGTTTAAGTGTAGGCGGGGTAAAGTGAGTGAATATTTGGCCCATATACTGAACGATACTCCGGCTGAAGGGCAGCCGTGGAGCGAGGAGCCAGGTGTTCAGCGAAGGGCTGTATTGCGCGATCCGGGGTTGATCAAACGGTAGATACCTGAGGATCTGCTCGAACTGCGGGAAAGTGCTGCAGGGGTGGTTACTGGGGACCAAGACAGCTCTGGCACCTTGTTGCGCAGAATTCCCGATGCCCGGCAGGATCGGGTAGTAGCGGTTGTCGATCATGATGTATTCCTGCAACGCCCGCCCAGGGGCCGCGTCTCGGGTGCGCCAGACCCCCTGCAAACCTGGTACGGCATCGATGCTGTCGGCTGCAAATGACTCGCCCCAATCCACAAAGCGCTCATGCTTGGGGCGCTTGCGCCATTCGGTGCGAGGCGGCAACGTCGCGTCAAGAGCAGGGCTGGGTGCGGGTGCAGGTGCTGCCGGCGCGCGGCTGGGGCCGGCGGTGGGGCCTGCGGGTTGCGCTGAAAGTGAGGCCGGTAGGTCGCGTCCGGCAAGGCGTTCCGTGAAGCGCTCCCTGCTGACGGAAAGGTATTGCGCGTGAACAGGCAGCCGCTCGGTCGACAGGCTCAGGTGTTGCACCAGCGACACCTGCAGCTCGGCTTCGCGCCGGGCAGGAAACACAAAGGAGTCGAACACGCGCCGAGCGTCTTCCAGGCTCAGGTGCGGGAAAAGGTTCATCAAGGCGGACTCCGCCGCACTGGGAGTGGGCGCACCGCCACGCAGCCCAAGGTGCGGCGAGCGAATCTCCCAGACGCCCTGTGCGTTGCGAAACAGTGGCGCGCCTGGGTAAGCGCTGGGCGCGCGGCGTGGATCTTTGAGCCGCCAGACCAGGGCATCACTGTCCCGGCGTATCGAATACCAGTGGCTGTTTTCCAGCAAGAAATGCTGGGGGGCCTGATAGGTTCCCGGTTCCACGATGTCGCGAGCGTAAATGTGCTGATCTTCCCAGCCTGCCAATAGCGCAACACCCTCCGGTTTCTTGTTCAGGGCCAGCTTCGGGTCGAGTGTATTACTGCGGCTTCTGACAATACCCTTGCCCGCCGAACGCGCACCCGCCGATGCGCCGTCGATCACCGCGCCCACCAATTCACCCACGGCCCGCACGATGGATTCTGCAGCGCCGGCCCGGTCGCCTACCTGGGCCGCTTCCACGGCATCGATGATCGACAGCATGCTTCTGGCCAGTCCGATCGGCAGCATGATCTTCACCGGTAATACCATGGTTGCAAGGTCGAAGGCTGTGGTGAGGATTGTCTTAGCGCTCTCCAGATTGGTTTCCTGGGTGCTGATCGTTTGCGCATTGGCGTCGTTGATCACCGCGCTGGCCTCGGTTTGATAGGCCTCTTCAAGGAAGTTGCCGGCGATGCGCGTCAAGGCGATCACCGACGCCCTGGCACCACCCTTGAGCACACTGCGGATGCGCGGTTGCGCGTTCAACTCCACGCGCTCGACCAGGTAATCCTGCCAGGCACTGTGGTTGATGAAGTCACGATGCATGGCCGATGCATCGGCGTATTCCTGAAACCGGCGACCGGTTTTGCTCCTTGGCGTGTACACCACCAACGAACCGATACTCTGGGACGCGGCTGCAAAGACCAGCACACCACGCACTCGCTCGCCGCGCAGTCTCAAGCTGTTAACGATCACACGGTGTTCTTCGACGGTCCTGCGCTGATCGTCATCAACGGGGCCGTCGAGCACACTCATGACCCAGTTGAACCCACGGTCTTGCCGGTCGGTGAGGAAGTCGCTGGCGATCTTGGCTTCACGTGCGTCGACCCGGAGCTGCCGAGCCATGACCTCGGTGTATTGCTGTTGCGTCGCCTGAGCCTGTTGGGAGGAGATCAGGCGTGCCTTCAAAAATTGTTCGTAGCTGTCGCCGATGTTGAGCGTACGAATCAGCGTTTTGACCTGTTCGACGGTCAGGGCGGTGTAGGGCTGCTGGTCGCTGTCGGTCAGACGGGCAAAGCGCGTGAAGTTGAGGTCCAGCCACTCGATGTTCTCCAGGGCGAGTTCTGTCAGCGTCAGCGTTCGAGCGGTGAACAGTGGCGTTCCCGGCTCCGAGGGGTGAGGTTTGCCACCCGGCACGTAACTGCCGGTGAGGCGGTTGGCGTAGGTTTTGGTGTGAACCTTGATTTCATCGGGATCAGTCGTCAGGCCGTATTCGGCTTCAAGGACTCTGCGCAGCTGCTCATTGCTGTACGACAGCAGACTCGTCCGGTCGCTGAACTGCGACAGCGAGGGCAGAGCGTCCTCTTCGAACAATTGCTGCAGTAACTCGGCATAATCGCGCGCTGCGGCTTCCCATTGCGCCTTGTCGTCAGCGCTTGCCGCGTCAAGGAACTGCCTGAGCTGGCGCTGGGCATTCTTTTTCTGCCGGGCGACCAGTATCGCGCCGGCGTCGAACAAGCGCGCCAATTGCGTGACCCGGTCCAGACTCGCCGGCAATTGGAAGCTGTCCAACTCGTCGGCCTGGCGCTGGTAGCGAGTGACCATCCAGGTGAAGTCTGCCTTGGCCCGCTCGCACAGCGAGTCGGTGCCATAACTGAAGATCGACTCCAGCTGTTCGAGGTAACGAAATTGGTCGCGGGTATTGTGTTGCTGATGAAACGCCAGGCCAGACGGCCGATCGTTCTCGTTCATCAACGCCAGGATGTCCACAAACTCCACCGGGCTGTTCAACCGCCGATGCAATTCAAGGTCAAGGCTGGCCAGCGAATCGAAGGCCTCGAAACCGCTGGTAGGCAGGTACAGCAGCACCTGCCCGACGTTGGCTTGCGGCAGGATGTCACGCACCTTGGGGGCACTCACCTCTGATTCCTGACTGACCTTGTCATCGTCCTGATCCCGAGTGGTAATAATGAGGGCGCCGTGCAGCGGGATATCGGTGGCCAATGGGTCTTTGACGGCCAGTCCGTAGGCACAGGGTCGATAGCCCTGCAAGGTGCTTCGGGCCGCGGCATCCGGCGACCGCACGACGCGCATCAGTAGTAATTCGGCCGATGTGTCGATCACCCCGTCAATCTTGAGCAGTTCAATTTCGGCCTTCATCAATTCCAGGCGCTTTTCGTTCACCCACGCTTTGCAGGTACGGGTATCGGCAGCACTGAAGGACGTATTCCAGAACGCCTGCAAGTGTGCGTCGAATTGCGTGGTCAGGGTCTCTGCCAGGCTGTCCAGAAAGCGGTCGAACGCATCGGCGGCAAGGTCCTCGACAGGCTTGCCCGTGGCGCTACGGTGAAAGCGGGTATCGCGGCTGGCAAAACTGGCCGGCGTGTTCAGCACGATGCGCTCGGTTACGGCGTCCAGCAGACTGGGCAGTACGGCATTTGGCGTTTCATCTGGCGGCGGTGAGGGTTCTTGTCGCTTGCCTGGCGCAGAGGATGGCTGTGCGGGTTCAATCGGCACAGTGTTGATAAAGGTCGCGGCCAGATCAATGGGGCTGCTCAACGCTTTGAACGCGGTGTCGAACGCCTGCTGCACAAACAGGGCGAACGTGGGTTGTTGGGCCAGCCGCTCTATTATCTCGGCATCCAGCGTCTGGATTTTTTGCGTCAGCCGCTTTTGCAGCTGGGTATCCCGGGTGCTCAAGGTCGTCACGAGTGGAGTGGAGGGAGCAGGGTAGTAGCGCATATCAAAGGCCTGGAAGACTTAGGGAATGCCTATGTTTGTGCCAGCCCGGCCCGGATGTGCGTTACACAGGTAGTTCTTCGCCCGCCTCAATTGCACCATGGGCCTGCATCGGGTGAATGATTGCGCTTGCCGGTGGTCCGAACCTGGTAAGCGCCATTAATTGAAGGAGCATCCCATGAAGTCCAGATCCCTCGCTGCCTGCCTGCTGGTCGCCGCCAGCCTGTCCACCGTCAGTTTTGTCGCACAGGCCGGTGATACTCCCCAGGAAACCGTGCAACCTTCCAACATCAACACCCGCGACCTGAAAGAAGGCGACCGCGCCCCGGATATTTTGATGCGCAAGGAATCAGCCGTCAGCGACTGGAAAAAACGTGGCCTCAAGCAGCCTGAGGACGAAAGCCAATGGGCGCGGGTAGGCGACAGATTCGTGCTGCTCAAGACCACCAATGGCACGATTCTCGAGATCACGCCCGTCAAGAAATGACCTTGTATTTTGCTCCTGCTCCTGAGTTAAGGTAGCCGGCTATAGAGGCCGCGTTACCTTAAAAAAGAGAGCAGGATGCTTGCCACAATAAGAAGTTACCCCCGCACCGTTAATCTATTGCTGTCCGCCACATTGATGTTGACGCTGGCGAAGGCGATTACCTTTCCCTACCTTGTGATCTACCTCACCAGCCACTTTGCCCTGGACATTACCCAGGTGGGCCTAGTGATCGGCAGTTCGTTGATCGTTGGCTCATTGCTCAGTGTGTACGGCGGTTTTCTGGTCGATCGCATCAACAGTTATCGGCTGCTGCTCGGTTTGAGTGTGGTGTTTGTGCTGGGCTTTATCGGCACGGTGCTCGCGCAGAATATCTGGGCGTTCTACAGCTGCCTGATCCTGATCAACCTGGCCTACGCGGTCATCGACATCGCCGTCAAAGCCGGCTTTGCCAGCCTGCTGCCTGAAGAGGCGCGCAGTGAAGTGTTTTCCATCAAGTACACCCTGACCAATATCGGCTATGCCGTAGGGCCGTTTTTTGGGGCGATGATTGCCAGGCTGGATATCAGCTTGCCGTTTATGCTGTCGGCGCTGCTGGGGGTGGGGTTTTTCCTGCTGTATTGGCGCTGGGGCGACCGCTCGCTGACCACTGTGGATGCTACGCAAAAACCGGTGTCGTTTATTGCAGTTGGGCGTGTGTTGCTGAGGGATCATCGTCTGGTGTGCTTTACGATTGGCGGCTTGCTCAGTGCGGTGGTGTTTGGCCAGTTCACGGCCTACCTGTCCCAATATCTGGTGACCACCACGAGCAATGAATACACCTACACCGTCATCAATGCGGTGCTCACCACCAACGCCGTGTTGGTGATCGCCTTGCAATACGTGATCGGCCGACGCATCTCTCACCGTTACCTGAGCCAGTGGCTGATTTTTGGCTTGAGCATGTTCATGCTCGGGCTGATTGGCTTTGCCTTGTCCACCAGCGTGCTGTGGTGGGTGCTGGCGATGGCGGTGTTTACGGTGGGGGAGATCGTGGTGTTCCCGGCCGAATATATGTTTATCGACCGGATTGCACCAGACCACCTGCGGGGCATGTATTACGGTGCGCAAAACCTCTCCAACCTCGGCGCTGCCCTGGGGCCGGTGTTGTGTGGGCTGGTGTTGGCCAGCCTGCCGGCCCACTACATGTTCTACATGCTGGGGGCGTTTATTGTCGGGGGCGGGGTGTTCTATTTTATTGGGGCGTCGCTGAAGGCCAATCATCCAGCGTGAGCTTGCCGACGGTGTTGCTTTGCAGTTCGTAGCGCAACTCTTCCACCATCTTTTCCACTTCTTGCGGGGTCTGCAGCCGGTTGGTGCTGATCCCCGTAACGACCAGGTCCACCCGGCCAGTTTCAGCGTCGAAGACCTTGAGGGTCAAGGACGCGTCCCGGCACAGGGTGAACTCACACGTCAGCGGCGACAGGCCTTCTTCGATGCAGTTTCGCAGTTGCGAGAGGGTAAACATGCAAGTTCCTTCAGGGCATAGGTTTTGACCCTTGAAGGTTAAGGACTGGCCTGCCGCGCCATAAGGCGAATTCGCACTAGCGGCACTAGTGCATTTGCACTTCCCATGCTTACTTTTTGAGGCGCAATTCACCGGCAAACAGCCCGCGTTCACGGGCCCAGACGATGGCCGCGCTACGGCTGTGCACCCCCAGCTTGGAGTACACCGTGGCCACATGGTTGCGCACGGTATTGGGCGCCAGTTTCAGGCGTGAGGCGATCTCCTTATCGGCCAGGCCTTCGCAGATCAGGCCCAACACATCGCGTTCGCGAGCGGTTAGGTCGGTAAAGGCGACATTGGGCAGGTTGGGGCTGTTGACGCTTTTGGCATTGGCCAGTTTCTCGATCAGGGTCTGGCTGAACCAGGAGGCATCCTGCATCACTTCCTCAATGGCCGCGACCAGTTCCAGCTCCGAGCGTTTGCGCTCGGTGATGTTCATCATCACCAGCAGGTAGCACGGCACATCCTCGATGATCACGGTGTCGGCAGAAACTACACAGTCGATCACCTCGTTACCTTTTTTGCGCACCTTGAGGTCTTGGCCTTCTAGGTTGCCGGCTTTTTCCAGGCTGGCGAACAGTTTGGCGCCCGCCTGGGGGCTGTCGATAAAGTCGATGTCTTCGATGGATTTACCGATCAGCTCTTCACTGATATAGCCCGTGATGTTCATAAAGGCTTCGTTGACGTCTACCACCTGGCGTTGACCGGCGCTGCACACCAGGGTGGGCACCGGGGTAAGACGGAATGACTTGGCAAAGCGCTCCTCGCTCTGGCGCAGAGCGATTTCTGCTTTGCGCCGCGGTTCCAGGTCCATGAAGGAGAAGAGCATGCAGTCTTCCTCGTTCATGTCCAACGGCTGGCCGGCGACGATCACCAGTTTGCTGCCGCCTGCGGGCAGGCGCAGTTCGGCCTGCATCTGCGGGATGGTCGCGCCTTCACCCAGGCGCTCGATGGCCAGGTCCTTGCGCTCGGCCTGTTCCAGCACATCCAGTTCGTAGACCGACTTGCCGATGACCTGGTCGCGGTTGTAGCCGGTCATCTCCAAAAAGCCCTGGTTGACCTTGATGTAACGCAAGTCACTCAAGCGGCAAATCACGGCAGGTGCAGGGTTGGCGTTGAAAGTTTTCTCGAAGCGCTGCTCGGCACTGGCCCATTCGGTGGCGTCGCTGAGGATCAGCACCAGCAACTCTGGCTCACCTTTGGCGTCGGTGATGACCAGGCTGCGCAAGCGGTGAACCCAGGTTTTGTCCTGATCGGCGGTGGGGGTGACTTCCACCACGACATCACTGAACTCGTCCCCCAGTGCCGCACGGGCCAGGGGGTAGTTTTCGGGCAATACCGGGTGGTTGTTGCGATAACGCAGGGCGAAACGTTCGGCGTATTGCTGCCCATTAGCCCCCAGCCCCATCACGTCGCCCACGCCATGCATGGCCAGCGCAGCTTCATTGGCCCACAGGATCGTTTGATCAACTTCGGCCAGCATCACGCCGTCGGACAGCCCGGAGATGATCTGCTGCAATTGGCGGCGGTTGGTTTCCTTGGTGAGGACGTCTTGGGTCATGGGGGGCTCCGGCGTTGTAGGCATGGAAATACGACAGCTGGGGCTTGGGATAGTGCGGATGCACTAACGCTCCTTGATTCAACTGCACCTGCACTTGCCAAATTCACGTATTTCTGGGAAAACCCCAGCCTTTGCGCAGTCCAAGAGAACCCCATGAACGACAACGAACTCCAGATCAATGACATCCGCCTGGGTGACGGTAAAGCCGTGGTCAAGGGCGCGCTGATCACCACCCAATACACCGGCACCCTGGAAGACGGTACGGTGTTCGACTCCTCTTGGGAGCGTGGCAAACCGTTTCAATGTGTGATCGGTACGGGCCGCGTTATCAAGGGCTGGGACCAAGGGCTGATGGGCATGCAGGTCGGCGGTGTACGTACGCTGTTTGTGCCGGCGCATCTGGCCTATGGCGAACGCTCGATGGGCGCGCATATCAAGCCCAACAGCAATCTGCGTTTTGAGATTGAGTTGTTGGAAGTGCTGACGCGGGATGATTGATCGTGTCGTTGCCTGATTGCGTCGTAGAAGGCATTCGTGTGGTTGAGTTGCTTGATCGCGATGAAGTCGAGTTGCAGCAGTTTTTCGAAAGGGCGCCCGAGTATTTCATCGCCGTGAACGGCGAGCCCGCCATGCCTAACGAAGCGCGTGAAGAACTGCGGGGCCAGTTGCCGGCGGGGTGGCAGTGCCGCCGTCTGTATTGGCTGGGTTATCGCGATGCGCATGGCCAATTGGTCGCTGTGGTGAACATTGCCGCGGACTTATTGGCGGTCGGCGTTTGGCATATCGGTTTATTACTGGTCGACTCGCGTTTGCATGGCTCGGGGTTGGCGCAGCAACTGCATGCGAGCCTTGAAACCTGGGCCGCCGAGCATGGCGCGCAATGGCTGCGGTTGACGGTCGTCATCGGCAACGCCAAGGCCGAGCGTTTCTGGCCCAAGCTTGGGTATGTGCAGGTGCGTACGCGAGAGGGCATCACCATGGGTCGGCAGGTGAACAAGGTGTCGATTCAGGTCAAGGCGTTGGCAGGTGGGCAGGTTGAGGATTACCTGGCGCGGGTGGCTAGGGATCGGCCTGGCACACCGTAGCCGTGAATGTAAGCAAATTCCCTGTGGGAGCGGGCTTGCTCGCGAATGCGGTGTATCAGTGAACTGATTCGTTGGCTGACCCACCGCATTCGCGAGCAAGCCCGCTCCCACATTTGACCTGCATTGGGCTCGAGACGCTGTGTAGCTGAACCCATCCTGAAGAATCCTCTTATTCTCCATCGGGTTACTTTCCTACGGTTTACTCTCCTATCATCGGGGCGTAAGCTTCGCGCGTTTTCATCAATAGCGGAGACCCTCAGTGGGTACTTGTTCGAGTGACAGTAGTCGGCCGGTTCTGATAACCGGCACATACTTGGCAAGGTAACGCGCATTCTTTCGATGCCGTTGTCTCGCCACTAAAGCGAGAAGCGGCATCCCGGCAGCAGCCATTCCTGGCGCCTGCCTGAATCCCTCTCATCGACGCTGACCAGCACCTGGAAAACCCCGGGATGCTACGGACGCGCCTGCCTTTTATGGTGGGCGGGCCAAGCTGACTGTGCCTTTGAAAAAAAAGGCACGGTGCAGACGGTCGTACCTGCACGCAGGTTTCCTCGCGCAGGAGTAACACCATGAACTTCACTGTATTGAAAGAGTTCTTCGCCGGTTTCTTGCAGACCCGGCATATCGCCCGGCATTTCCGCCGCCTGGTGATGCTTGAAACCGTGGCCGACGCCAATGTCAGCCGCGAAGTCCCGCCGACCCTGGCGCAAACCCTGGTGGCGGCGGCCAACAGTCATAGCCTGCAATTATTGGGCACGCTGGGCACCTGTGCCGAGGGTCTGAATACGCAGGAAGCCGATGCCCTGCGCGTGCAGCATGGGCTCAATGAGGTCGAGCACGAGCAACCGCTGCCGTGGTGGGTGCACCTGTGGCATTGCTACAAAAACCCGTTCAACCTGCTGCTGACACTCCTGGCGGTAATCTCCTGGCTGACCGAAGACATGAAGGCCGCCACGGTGATTTTCTCCATGGTGGTGCTGTCGACGCTGCTGCGCTTTTGGCAAGAAGCCAAGTCCAACAAGGCTGCCGATGCGTTGAAGGCCATGGTGAGCAACACCGCTACCGTGCTACGTCGGGATGAGGCCAAGCGTATTGAACTGCCGATCAAGCAATTGGTGCCGGGTGACCTGATCGTGTTGTCGGCCGGTGACATGATCCCGGCCGACTGCCGCGTGCTCAGCGCCAAAGACCTGTTCGTCAGCCAGGCAGCCATGACGGGCGAGTCGATGCCGGTGGAAAAATTCGCTCTCCAGCAGGACGCCCATACCCGCAACCCCCTGGACCTGGAAAACATCCTGTTCATGGGCACCAACGTGGTGTCTGGTGCAGCCACAGCGGTGATTCTGGCCACTGGCAACAGCACCTATTTCGGCGCGCTGGCCCAACGTGTGACCGCCACTGACCGCGCGACAACTTCGTTCCAGCATGGCGTCAACAAGGTCAGCTGGCTGCTGATTCGCTTTATGTTCGTGATGGCGCCGTTGGTGCTGTTCATCAATGGTTTCACCAAGGGTGACTGGACCGAAGCACTGTTGTTCGCCCTGTCAATTGCCGTGGGCCTGACCCCGGAAATGCTGCCGATGATCGTTACGTCCACTCTGGCCAAGGGCGCGGTGTTTTTGTCGCGCAAGCAGGTCATTGTCAAGCGCTTGGACGCGATCCAGAATTTCGGCGCCATGGACGTACTGTGCACCGACAAGACCGGCACCCTGACTCAGGACAAGATTTTCCTGGCTCGCCATGTGGACGTGTGGGGCCAGGAGTCTGACGACGTACTGGAAATGGCCTACCTCAACAGCTACTACCAGACCGGCCTGAAAAACCTGTTGGACGTGGCCGTTTTGGAGCATGTGGAAGTCCACCGTGAGTTGAACGTCGGCACAGCGTTCCAGAAGGTCGATGAGATCCCGTTCGACTTCAATCGCCGGCGCATGTCGGTGGTGGTAGCCCAGGATGGCTTGCCGCACCTGTTGATCTGCAAGGGGGCGGTGGAAGAGGTTCTGTCGGTGTGCAACAGCGTGCGCCACGGCGACACCAACGAGGCGCTCACCGATGAGCTGCTGGCGCGTATTCGCCAAGTCACCGCAGCTTTTAACGAAGAAGGCCTGCGCGTAGTAGCGGTGGCTGCGCAACCGATGGCGCCGGGGCGTGACACCTACAGCCTGGCGGATGAAAAAGACCTGACGCTGATCGGCTACGTAGCCTTCCTCGATCCGCCCAAGGAAAGCACCGCGCCCGCGCTTCAAGCGCTCAAGGCCCACGGCGTTACGGTCAAAGTGCTGACCGGTGACAACGAGCGGGTGACCGCCAAGATCTGCCGCGAAGTGGGCCTGGAGCAACAAGGCCTGCTGATGGGCAATGACATCGAGGACATGAGCGACGCCGAATTGGCCAAGGCCGTGGAAACCACCAATGTGTTTGCCAAGCTGACCCCCTCCCACAAGGAGCGCATCGTGCGACTGCTCAAGGCCAACGGTCATGTGGTGGGCTTTATGGGCGATGGCATCAATGACGCACCGGCACTGCGCACCGCCGACATTGGTATCTCGGTGGACAGTGCGGTAGACATCGCCAAGGAAGCCGCCGATATCATCCTGCTGGAAAAAAGCCTGATGATTCTGGAAGAGGGCGTGCTGGAGGGGCGGCGCACCTTCGCCAACATGCTCAAGTACATCAAGATGACCGCCAGCTCCAACTTCGGCAACGTGTTCTCGGTGCTGGTGGCCAGTGCATTTATCCCGTTCCTGCCGATGCTGCCGATGCACCTGCTGGTGCAGAACCTGCTGTATGACATCTCGCAGATTGCGATTCCGTTCGACAATGTCGACGACGAGATGCTGGCAAAACCTCAGCGCTGGCAGCCGGGGGAGGTGGGGCGCTTCATGCTGTTCTTCGGGCCGATCAGCTCGATCTTTGACATCACCACGTTCGCACTCATGTGGTACGTCTTTGATGCCAACACCCCTGACCACCAGACGCTGTTCCAGTCCGGCTGGTTTGTGGTGGGGTTGCTGACTCAGACGCTGATCGTGCACATGATCCGCACCCCGAAGATCCCGTTCCTGCAAAGCCGGGCGGCCCTGCCGTTGATGGTGATGACGGGGGTGATCATGGCGGTGGGGATTTTCCTGCCGATGGGGCCGCTGGCGCACTACTTTAAATTGCAGGCGCTGCCGTCGCTGTACTTCGTGTTCTTGCCAGTAATCCTGCTGGCCTACATGGCCCTGACCCAGGCCGTGAAGGGTTTCTATATCCGTAAGTTTGGCTGGCAATGAACAGGGAGTATTTCCTATGCAGGCAATCGACAACATCAACCTCAACTCCCTGATCGATACCTTGGTCAGCCTAAGCTCCGCCTTTATCCTCGGCGGCCTGATCGGCTTTGAACGCCAGTATCGCCAGCGTACGGCAGGGCTGCGTACCAACGTGCTGGTGGCGGTGGGCGCAGCGATCTTTGTCGACATGGCCAACCGCCTGGGCGGTGCGGAAGGCGCGGTACGGGTGGTGGCCTATGTGGTGTCGGGTATCGGCTTCCTCGGTGCCGGTGTGATCATGCGCGAAGAAGGCAATGTGCGTGGGCTCAACACCGCTGCCACCCTGTGGGCCTCGGCGGCGGTGGGGGCCTGTGCCGGTGCCGACCTGATTCTAGAAGCGCTGCTGGGGACGTTATTTGTACTGGCGGCCAACACGCTGCTGCGGCCGATCGTCAATAACATCAACCGCCAGCCGTTGGATGTGGTGTCGGCGGAGGTCACCAATATTTTGTATGTGATCGCCCGGCGTACCCAGCAAAAGGCTGTGCTGGCATTGTTGGAGGCTGAACTTGCGCGCTGTAACTACCCCGCCAGCGATGTGGATGTGCGGCCGTTCGGCACCGATGAAGTGGAAATCGAAGCCACCCTGGCGGTGACCTCGGTGGACGGTGACGAGCTGGATGCGTTGGTGGCGCGAATCTCGATGTCGACCTTGGTCGTGCAGGCATTTTGGAGCCCAAGTACGACTGAGTAATCCACGGGACGAGCTTTTGCCTTGCCTAAAGCTGGCTATGCTTTGGTGAGGAAAAATCCTACAAGTATCCGAGACTATCCCTTCATTTGAAAAAACATACGGTTGTTAAAGTTGCGCGCTTGCGCCTGCCCAGGAGCCGGGGTGCGGCATTACGTGTTTACTGTGTTTTTCAAAAGAGGGGGCCTGTATTACCTGAGGTGCTGCGCAACGTAATCAGAACCGTCTGTCGGAACTGTTACTTCTCACAGGTAGTTAGGTCCCGCGTGATATGTAAGCGTACTGATCCTCCCAGGGGAGTCTTATGAGCAACAAAGCTTTAATTGTGGACGATCACCCTTTTATACGCGCCACCGTGAAGTACCTGCTGAAGCAGGAAGGCTTCGATAAGATCTATGAAGCGGGCAACGGTGCCGACGCCATGCAGATTGCCCGCGAGGAGCGCCCTGACTTGGTCATCCTTGACCTGGCGATGCCCAAGCTGGGTGGGCTGGAAGTGATCAGCCGGATCAAGGCACTGGAACTGCCTTGCAAGATCCTGGTGCTCACCTCGTACCTGGCAGTGTTTTTTTCCACCCGTTGCATGCGCGCCGGAGCCATGGGGTTTGTGGCCAAGACCGGCGAGCTGGACGAGCTGCAGAAGGCGATCAAGGCGGTGATGTCCAACTACAGTTGCTTCCCCAGCCTGCCCACCAGTTCGGTACGGCGTGATGATCTGCAGACCACTGAGCAGACGCTGGTGGAGTCCCTGTCGGATCGGGAGTTAACGGTGCTGCAAAAGCTCGCGTTGGGATTGGGCAACAAGGAAATCGCCGAAGATATGTTGCTGAGTCACAAGACCATCAGCACTTACAAGACCCGCCTCAAGGAAAAACTACACATGTCTTCGGTAGTACACCTGTCCAAGTTCGCCCAGCGCAACCATCTGATTTAAAATGACTTTCCCTCGGCTGGCGAGACTCACAGCCATCCTGCTGATGGGGCTGTTGCCCTGCGTGGCGATGGCCCTGGATGAACCACACGACCTGCGCCTGCTCGGTCATTCCACCCTCGAAACCCCTGCCGTGCCGCTTGAAGAAGCCGACTGGCGCTGGCTGCGTGAGCGGCGCAAATTGGTGATGGGGGTGTCAGCACCCGATTACGCGCCGTTTGACATGAGCAATAATAACGACGACTTCGAAGGTATCACTGCTGACTATGCGGCAGTGATCAGCTTGATGCTGAACATTCCTATCGAAGTTCGGCGTTATGACACCCGCGATGCAGTGATCAATGCGCTCAAATCAGGCACGTTGGACTTTGTGGGCTCAGCCAACGGTTATGAGGCGGCCGACCGGCAGTTGGTCCTGTCGCGCTCCTACGCCAATGATCAACCTGTGCTGGTGACCCGCGCAGGTGACAGTCATTCATTGAGTACCGACCTGGCCGGCAAACGGTTGGCGATGCTCTACCACTACATGCAACCTGACGCCGTCCAGGCCTTTTACCCGGATGCGCAGTTGTTGCTATTTGCGTCGACATTTGAAGCGATCGGCGCAGTAGCGTTTGGCCAAGCGGACGTTTATCTGGGCGATGCCATCAGCACCCGGTACCTGATCAACAAGAACCATCTCAATAATGTGCGGATGGCGGACTTTTCCGCGCTCGAAGTCAACCCGTTCGGGCTCGCCATGATCAAGGGCAACACCCGGCTGCTGAACATCCTCAACGCCGCCTTGGCCGCAATACCCGCTAGCCAGCAGATGGAGATCCTGCGACGTTGGAGCGCCGGGGGCAGTGGGTACCTGGAGGCCGACCGATTGCGCTTGAGTGACCGTGAGCAGCGTTGGCTCGACAAGCATCCCCAGGTCAAAGTCGCGGTGCTCGACAAATACGTGCCGCTGTCATTCTTGAACGAGCGAGGGCAATTCGAAGGGTTGAGCGCCGAAGTACTGTCGCGAATCAGCCTGCGTACTGGCTTGAAATTTGAAGTGGTGCAAGGCAACTCGTTGTCCCGGCAAATCGACGAGGTCAGCAGTGGCAAGGTGGACATGCTGGCGGTGATCACACCCAGCATCGAGCGCAGCGAGAAGCTGCGCTTTACTCGGCCTTACCTGTCAAACCCTTACGTGCTGGTGGTGCGCGCCGACGACGATCGCGTGGTTACCCTGGAAGACATGGGCGCAAAACGCTTGGCGTTCATTGGTGGCAACAGCCTCGCAGCGCAAATATCCCGGGACCATCCCGGTATTGGGCTTGTTGACGTCGAGAGCCCCGAGCAAGCGATGGAGCTGGTCGCCAAAGGCAGTGTGGATGCGACCGTTATTTCGCTGATCAGCGCGCGATACATGATTGCGCGCAACTACCGTGATCGCTTGCGTATCACCAGTACGGTGGGTACCGACCTTGCGCGCATCACTTTTGGCGTCAACCGCAGTCAATTGGAGCTGTATTCCATTCTCGACAAAGCCATGCTGAGCATCACACCCGAAGAAATGGATGAGATGACCAACCATTGGCGCAGCGAAATCATCATCGAAGACAGCTACTGGAAGCGGCACCGTAATGTGATTATCCAAGGGTTCGTCTTGGCCACGTTGTTGCTGCTGACCACTCTGGGCTGGGTCTTCTACCTGCGCAACTTGATACACAAGCGCACCCAGGCCGAGCGGGCTTTGAGCGACCAGATGCGCTTTATGAGTGTATTGATCGACGGCACGCCCCACCCGATTTATGTGCGCGATCGCCAGGGCCGGTTAATGGCCTGCAATAACGCCTACCTCGACGTGTTCGGTTTCAAACTCGAAGACGTGATTGGCAAGACCGTGGTGCAAACCGATACCGGCAACCCGCCGCAGGCCCAGTCGTTTCACGACGATTACCTGCGTTTGATGGAGCGCGGCGAACCGCAGATCCAGGATCGTGTGCTCAAAGTGCCCAATGGTGGCGTATTGATCATCTACCAATGGATGCTGCCTTACCGAGATGGTGACGACAAGGTAGTGGGGATGATCGCCGGGTGGGTCGACGTAAGCGAGCGCCAACGCCTGCTGGGCCAGTTGCAGGACGCCAAGGAGGACGCAGACGCCGCCAATCGGGCCAAGACGACCTTTTTGGCGACCATGAGCCATGAGATTCGCACCCCGATGAACGCGGTCATCGGCATGATCGAACTGGCTCTGAAAAACGCCGAGCAGGGCCGGGCTGACCGAGATGCGCTGGAAGTGGCGTCAGTGGCATCCCACAGTATGTTGGAGTTGATCGGCGATATTCTTGATATTGCTCGGATCGAAACCGGCCACCTGTCCCTGGCACTTGAGGGGGCCAACCTGTTTGAGTTGCTGGCGTCGGTGGCACGGGTGTTTGAAGGGCTGGCGCGGGACAAGGGGCTTACGTTGCAAGTTGATCTTGACCCCTTGATCCACCAGTCGGTGTTGATCGACCCGCTACGCTTCAAACAAGTGGTGTCCAATCTGTTGGGTAATGCAATCAAGTTCACTGCCACAGGGCAGGTATGCCTGGGGGCCCGGGTCGAATTTTCTGCGATGGATGGCCAGTTGAACCTGAGGTTATGGGTAGAAGACACCGGTATTGGTATCAGCGCCGAAGACCAACAGCGTTTATTCAACCCCTTTATTCAAGTCAGCAATACTGAGCAATCGGCGCGCAGCGGTTCGGGCCTGGGCCTGGTGATCAGTCGCAGCCTGTGTGAAAAAATGGGTGGCGAACTGCATTTGAGCAGTGTGCTCGGTAAAGGTACGCGAGTGGAAGTGACATTGACGCTCGCGAAGACCTCTGCTGCGCCGACGACTTTACCGGTGCATCACCTTCCGCCGGCGCGTGCGTTGAGCATCCTGGTGGTGGACGACTATCCCGCCAACCGTCTGCTACTAACACGGCAATTAAGCTTTCTGGGGCATCACATCATGGCCGCTGACGACGGTGTGCAAGGGCTTGCCTTGTGGAAAGCCGGGCGCTTTGATGGGGTGATCACCGACTGCAACATGCCCCTTAAGGACGGCTATACGCTGGCACGCGATATTCGCGCACTGGAACGTGAGCGCGGTCTTAAGCCCTGTCTTTTGCTCGGGTTTACTGCCAATGCCCAGCCTGAAGAGAGGGAGCGCTGTCAGCAGGCAGGCATGGACGGTTGCCTGTTCAAGCCTACAGGGCTGGACGATTTACGCGCGGCCTTGGCTTCGCGCACGGCTGGCGACGAAAACGATGACCCTGAGCCGTTGTTTGACCTGAGCACATTGATCACTTTGGTGGGTACTGATCTTGGAGCCCTTAACGAATTGTTGGAGCCCTTGTTGGGTAGCCTTGAAGATGATCGTGGGTTGCTGCCGACGCTGCACGAGCAGGTCGATTTCGCGAAGCTGCACGACTTGGCACATCGCGCCAAAGGCGGTGCACGTATGGTCAAGGCCCAGGCATTGATTAGCAGCTGTGAGATTTTGGAAGGTGTGTGCGAACGTCATGACCAGGAGCGGCTGGACGCTGCTGCCACTGCAGTTGGCGTCGCCATTGAGGATTTGCATCGTGGCCTGACGCTTCACTGCAAGCAGGCATGACGGGTTAGGCCGCCACTCGGTGGATTTGGGAGAACTCCTACGCGCATGGGGAACAAGCCTGATTTTGTCTTCGGGATATGTCTGGAAAATGGGCCTCGCTCAATGACGAGCGCTGCCTGCCCAGGGGTTTGCCATGCCGAACAAAGCACTGACCATCCTGATTGCCGATGAACAGCACCTGCAACGACTGTACATCGAAAAAATGCTCAACCAGTTGGGGTATCACCGGATTGTTCCGGTGCAGACCTTTGAAGAGGTTCAAATCCTCACGGCAATACCCGCCGAACCCTTCGATGTGCTGATCATCAATGCCGGGCTCACGGTGCAGACCTGCGGGCCCCAACCCCAGGTGCGGCATGTGCTGGTCTACGACCACCTGGATCTGGGGGCGCCATCCGGGGTAACGCCCTCTGTGCTGGTACGGCTCCCCGGCGTGCCTGACAACGTCAATCTTGAACACTTCATGGACATTATCGACCCGCCCGCAGCCACTGCCGGGCTGCGGGTACTGCCGTGGCTGCGGGAGTTATCCCGCTCGCGGGTGGTTGGGGCTTAGTCCCACTCAGGTGCGATGCCCTTGGGGCTGGTCAAGCGGTGGCCACGTTCCAGGCCTGCGATTTGCGCCATGTCGTCGGCACTCAAGGTCAGTTGCAGGGCCTTGAGGTTGCTTTCCAGGTTGGCGCGCTGGGTAGAGGAGGGGATCACGGCATAGCCCAATTGCATGGCCCAGGCCAACGTCACCTGTGCCGGGGTCGCTTGGTGGCGCTCGGCAATCTGCTGGATCAGCGGGTCCTTAAGCACTTCGCCGTAGGCCAGGGTCATGTACGAGGTAATCTGGATACCGTTGGCGGTGGCGAAATCCACCACCTGCTGGTTTTGCAGGTAGGGGTGCAGTTCGATCTGGTTGGTCGCGATATGCTCGGCGCCGACGGCGGCTATCGCCTGCTTCATCAAGTCGATGGTGAAGTTCGAAATGCCGATCTGGCGTGTCAGGCCGAGGCGTTTGGCTTCCAGTAATTGGCCCATGAATTCGGCGATCGGCACTTGGTCTTCGGGCGAAGGCCAATGGATCAGGGTCAGGTCCAGGTAGTCGGTTTTGAGTTTGCGCAGGCTTTCCTTGAGGCTGGGGATCAACTGGCCTTCGGCGAAATTGGCGATCCAGATCTTGCTGGTGATGAACAATTCATCCCGGGAGATACCGCTGTCAGCGATGGCCTGGCCGACGTCGGCTTCGTTCTCGTAGATCTGCGCGGTATCGATGACGCGGTAGCCCAACTCCAGGCCGGTGCTGACCGAATCGATCACCACCTGACCTTGTAGGCGGAAGGTGCCAAGGCCAAAAGCCGGTACGTTTTGCAGGGGGGTAGGCATCAGTAACTCCAGAAGGGCGTGTGAACAATGGAGTCGAGTATCCGCCCGTCGTTCATTTGGAAAAACCGCCGAAACCGAAAAGGAGTCTTTACCGCAGGTCACGAATAGTGGTCACTAAAGCCGGCCATTCCACCGAGCACTGTCCCCCAGCCCCCCCCACATTTTGATCTGCACCGGTCAGTCGGTTTTGTGTTGCCCGCGTAACCGCTCAGCAGCATCGCGCAGCAAGTGCTCGGTAGCGTCCCAACCCAGGCAACCATCCGTCACCGACACGCCATATTTCATCGACGCGCTCAACGGCTGGCAACCTTCGAACAGGTGACTTTCAATCATCATGCCGATCAGCGACGTATCGCCCTGCAAGCGCTGCTCCAGCACTTCATTGAACACCGCTGGTTGACGCAATGGGTCTTTGCCGCTGTTGGCGTGGCTGCAATCGACCATGATGCGCGCCGCAACTTTGGACTTGGCCAGGTCGAGTTTCACCTGCGCGACGCTTTGCGCATCGTAGTTTGGTCCACGATGACCGCCGCGCAGCACCAGGTGGGTGTCGGGGTTGCCCGGGGTCTGGATGATCGCCGGGTGGCCCTGGCTGTCGACGCCGAAGTGGCGGTGCGGGTGGGACGCCGAGCGCATCGCATCGCAGGCAATGGCTACGCCGCCGTCGGTGCCGTTCTTGAAGCCTACCGGCATGCCGAGACCACTGGCCATTTCGCGGTGGATCTGGGATTCGGTAGTGCGCGCGCCAATCGCCACCCAACTGAGCAGGTCATCGAAGTAACCGGCGGCCATGGGTTGCAGCAGCTCAGTGGCGACCGGCAGGCCAAGGCGCAGCATCTCGCGCATCAACTGGCGGGACAGGGTGAGGCCGGCGGCCATGTCATCGCTGCCGTCCAGGTGCGGGTCGTAGGCCAGGCCTTTCCAACCGATGGTGGTACGCGGTTTTTCGACGTAGGCGCGAATTACCAGCAGCATCTGGTCGCTGACGTCCAGGGCCAGCTTCTTCAGGTTGCGGGCGTATTCCATGGCCGATTCGGGGTCGTGGATCGAGCACGGGCCGACAATCACCAGCAAGCGTGAGTCTTCGCCATTGAGGATGGCGCGCACGGCCTGGCGATGGGCGTGAATCTGTTCATTGAGGAACGGGCTGAGGGGCAACTGATGCTTGAGCTCCAGGGCGCTGGGCAGGCGTTGGGACAGCGTTTCGTTGGCGCAGGTCAGTGCGGTGACAGGCAGAGCGGCGGTGGCAGAGTTCATATTCAAGGCTTCCTGGGCAAGCGGCGGGCTGTTCCCGCGCGCTTGGCCCTACTGGGGTGTTCGACAATTGGCCGTATCGGCTACGTGTGTTGGCTTGCCACCAAGAGGTGACCGATCGGAGGCGGCAGGCTGTCCCGAACGGAGCTTGCTAAATCGCCATGCAGTGCAGGTGTCGTAACGGTAATAGGTGGCGTAGTTCATGTCGTAATTCCTTGAGTGTTCTTGCAAAGTTTTTAAAAGGCCTGAAAAACAAAACCCCCGGTCGGGGAGCCGACCGGGGGTTAGATTTCTCTGGTAGGCGACCCCTTGAACAGTGGGCGCCGATTTCAGGTATCAGGCGCGCCAGTGGCTAAACCAATACCCAAAATAAAAGCTTACAGCTGCGCTCGAACCGTGCACACGGGTAGCCGACACCGAGCGCGGGGCGCTGGCAGCAGGGCAAACCTGAGTGTGGGTGAGTTGCAACATGGTGTTTCTCCAAATGATGGGGGGAGCTTACTAGAGGCGCGCAACAGGATTCAATCAGTAATTTGCGGGTTAACGCAGATTTCTCCCATGTCGGTCTTGCGCGCGCTGCGGCAGAATCGGAGGCTGATAGGGTCGTGGGCACTGCACCGGAAGGCAGATGCCCATTTGAATGAGAGGATCTTAAGCAATGGCCTACAACTTGCGCACCGCTACAGACCAGGATCGGTCATTTGCACGCGCGCTTACCCGTCAAGCGATGAATCGCTACTACGAGCACTACGGCTTTCTGTGGTCCAACGATGGCTTTGATACGGCCTGGGCCGTGCGCAAAAACTGGTTGATCTGTCGCGACGACGAGGTCATCGGTTTTATCAGCCTGAGCCGGGACGAGGACGCGATGTTCATCCGCGAACTGCACATGATCGAGGCGCACCGAGGGCAGGGCGCTGGCACTTGGGTGTTGGAGCAGATGGCCCAGCAGGCTGGCGCACTGGGTTTGGGGTTGTTGCGGCTGACGGTGTTCAAGATCAATCCCGCCAGCGCACTCTATCGGCGGCAGGGGTTCAGTGTGGTCACTGAAGAGAATTGCTTCTGGCAGATGGAGCGCATTTGCCCCCCACGTGAGTTAAACCTGCGCTGATTTTCAATTGGCGCATACTGGCATCAAGAAGCCGCTTGCGGATCGCGATACGCAGCCTGCGGCTCGTCCACGATAATCCCTTCTTTCATGCCCAATAGGACCGCCACCTTATGGGCTTCCCCACGCCGTCCCTTTTTACGCCCAGCGAGCACTTGATAGGTGGTTGCCGGATCGACGCCATGTTCACGGGCGAACGCTTGAACTGACTTCCCTTGATGTTCCAGCCAGGCCTTGGCTTGTGCGGCAGTACGGATTCCGGGCATAGTTCAAAACCGTTCAAGTTTGTGTAAAACGAGATGAGTGTGTCACCTCTTGGGGTGTGCCAAAAAGGATCATACATCCAAATGAGTGGAATCGGTTCGCGTTTAAGGCAGGAAAGAGAGCGCCTCGGCCTCTCGCAGAAAAATTTTGGTGAAATCGGTGGTGTGGAAGCCAACGCCCAAGGCAAGTACGAGAGCGGTGGCCGCGCACCCAAGGCTGACTATTTGTCACGTGTGGCCCAGCGCGGTGTAGATGTACTTTATGTGCTGACGGGCAGCCCGACGCCGATCCAGCTGGAGAACCTCAGCCAACTTGAAGAGAAAATTCTCGAAAATTACCGGGTCATGTTCAAGGAAGATCAGGATGCTATCCGCCGTCTGACTAACACGCTGGCGGAACACTCCGTGCTGAACAATGGAAAACCCAGGCCGGCACGCTCGCAAAGCTGAAAATTTGGCCCGCACAATTGGCAACCTGCCGAGCGTTGGTCGCTCTAGTGCGGGTAAACTCTATATATATGACGCTTGCAGCTAGGTCTGCGCCCTGGTTTTTTGCTAAGGTGTTGCGCAACCTATAAGACCATATCGCGAGGTGTCTGCTTGATTAGGGTGCTAGTAGTCGATGACCATGATCTCGTTCGTACAGGCATTACACGAATGCTGGCTGACATCGATGGCCTGCAAGTAGTCGGTCAGGCCGAGTCCGGGGAAGAGTCCCTGATCAAGGCCCGGGAATTGAAACCCGATGTGGTGCTGATGGACGTCAAGATGCCGGGCATCGGCGGTCTGGGTGCCACGACCAAATTGTTGCGCAGTCACCCCGACATCAAGGTCGTAGTGGTGACCGTGTGCGAGGAAGACCCGTTTCCAACGCGCCTGCTGCAAGCCGGTGCGGCCGGCTACCTGACCAAGGGCGCAGGCCTGGCCGAAATGGTGCAAGCCATTCGCCTGGTGTTTGCCGGTCAGCGTTATATCAGCCCGCAAATCGCCCAGCAGTTGGCGATCAAGTCCTTCCAGCCCGTCAGCGACTCGCCGTTTGATGCGTTGTCGGAGCGGGAAATCCAGATCGCCCTGATGATCGTCGGTTGCCAGAAGGTGCAGACGATTTCCGACAAGCTGTGCCTGTCGCCCAAGACCGTCAACACCTACCGCTATCGCATTTTCGAGAAGCTCGCCATCAGCAGTGATGTTGAATTGACTCTGCTCGCAGTGCGCCACGGCATGGTGGACGCCAGCGCCTGACATGACCACACCGTTTGATCCAAGTGCCTTCCTCTCAACCTGCAGTGGCCGCCCCGGCGTGTACCGCATGTTCGACAGCGAGGCGCGCCTGCTTTATGTCGGCAAAGCCAAGAACCTGAAAAACCGCCTGGCGAGTTACTTTCGCAAGAGCGGCCTCGCGCCCAAGACGGCCGCGCTGGTGGCGCGTATCGCCCAGGTCGAAACCACCATCACGGCCAACGAAACCGAGGCGCTGCTGCTTGAGCAGACCTTGATCAAGGAATGGCGGCCGCCCTACAACATCCTGCTGCGTGATGATAAATCCTACCCCTACGTGTTTTTATCCGATGGCACCTTTCCGCGCCTGAGCATCCACCGGGGCGCGAAGAAGCAGAAGGGCAAGTATTTCGGCCCGTACCCGAGTGCCGGAGCAATTCGAGAAAGCCTGAGCCTGCTGCAAAAGACCTTTTTTGTGCGCCAGTGTGAAGACAGCTTCTACAAGAACCGTACCCGACCGTGCCTGCAATACCAGATCAAACGATGCAAGGCGCCCTGTGTAGGGCTGGTTGAACCGGCAGAGTACGCCGAGGATGTGCGCCATTCGGTGATGTTCCTCGAAGGGCGCAGCAATGCGCTCACCGATGAACTCTCCGGCGCCATGGAGCAGGCCGCCAGCACGCTGGATTTCGAACGTGCGGCCGAGTTGCGCGACCAGATCTCCCTGCTGCGCCGTGTGCAAGACCAGCAAAGCATGGAAGGCGGCACCGGCGATGTCGATGTGATCGCCGCCTTCGTCAACCCAGGCGGCGCCTGTGTGCACCTGATCAGCGTGCGTGGCGGCCGGGTGCTGGGCAGCAAGAACTTCTTCCCGCAGACTGGTATCGATGAAGAAGTGGCCGAAGTCATGGCCGCGTTCCTCGGTCAGTACTACGTCAGCAGCCCCGAACGCGATCTGCCGTCGGAGCTGATCGTTAACGTGGTGCATGAAGATTTCCCCACGCTGATCGAGGCCATCCACGAACTGCGTGGTCGCGAGCTGGACATCAGCCACCGCGTACGCGGCACCCGCGCCCGTTGGCAGCAATTGGCGGTGACCAACGCTGAGCAGGCCCTGAGCGCACGCCTGGCCAATCGACAGCACGTTGCTGCACGCTTTGATGCCCTGGCTGAAGTCCTCAACCTGGACGAGCCGCCGCAGCGCCTTGAGTGCTACGACATCAGCCACTCCAGCGGCGAAGCCACCGTGGCCTCCTGCGTGGTGTTCGGGCCGGAAGGGCCGATCAAGTCCGACTACCGGCGCTATAACATCGAGGGCGTCACTGCCGGCGATGACTACGCAGCGATGCACCAAGCGCTTACGCGACGCTTCAGCAAGTTAAAGGACGGCGAGGGCAAGCTGCCGGATATCCTGCTGGTGGACGGCGGCAAGGGCCAACTGTCCATGGCCCGCGACGTGCTCAACGAACTGGCGGTGCCCGACCTGATCCTGCTCGGCGTCGCCAAGGGCGCCACGCGTAAAGCCGGCTTCGAAACGTTGTACTTGAATGATGCCGCCCATGAGTTCACCTTGAAGGGCGACTCACCCGCATTACATTTGATCCAGCAGATCCGCGACGAAGCCCACCGTTTCGCCATTACCGGGCACCGTGCCCGCCGTGGCAAAACCCGACGAACCTCAACCCTGGAAGGGGTGGCGGGGGTAGGGCCGACGCGCCGCCGCGACTTGCTTAAACATTTTGGTGGCTTGCAGGAGCTATCCCGTGCCAGCATTGACGAAATAGCCAAAGCTCCCGGTATCAGTAAAAAGCTCGCTGAGTTGATTTATGCCAATCTGCACAGCGAATAGAATGCCTTTCCACCTCGTAGCCAGTTGTGCCGATGAATATCCCTAATCTGATCACCGTTCTACGCGTCCTGCTTATTCCAATTTTCATTCTGTTGTTCTATTTGCCGTACGAATGGAGCTATGCGGCCTCAAGTTCGGTGTTCGCCTTTGCCGCCGCCACCGACTGGCTCGACGGCTACTTGGCCCGTCGGCTGGAGCAGAGCACGCCGTTTGGCGCCTTCCTTGATCCGGTGGCCGACAAACTGATGGTGGCCGTCGCCCTCGTGCTGCTGGTGCAGGAACACGGCAACTTGTGGCTGACCCTGCCGGCTGCGGTGATCATCGGCCGCGAGATCGTCGTCTCGGCCCTGCGCGAATGGATGGCCGAAATCGGCGCCCGTGCCCACGTCGCAGTGTCCAACATGGGTAAATGGAAAACCGCTGCGCAGATGCTTGCGTTGGTGATCCTGCTGGCCAACCCGTCGGACTTCTCCTTCTGGGTACTCACCGGCTACGCCTTGCTGCTGATCGCGGCCGGCCTGACGTTGTGGTCGATGCTCCAGTACCTGCGCGCTGCCTGGCCGCATTTGCGCACTACCGTGGAAAAGAAATAAAACTTTTTTGAATCAAGAGGTTGACGGCTTCTGAGATTTCTATAGAATGCGCATCACCAAGCGGGAATAGCTCAGTTGGTAGAGCACGACCTTGCCAAGGTCGGGGTCGCGAGTTCGAGTCTCGTTTCCCGCTCCAAACATAGATCCACAGATGTCCATTGGGCGCTGGGATTCACGAAAAAAGACGCTTCGGCGTCTTTTTTCGTTTCTGCGGAAAACCACTTAAAACCAGGGTAATCCAGTGCGTTTAAGTACCTTTTAAAGTACTTTTTTCGGAAAGGCTCAAATTCGTATTGTTGCTGGATCTTCTCAGGTCGCCAGACGAGCATCGGGTGCTGACTATCTCACAGGAGCTCACCATGCCTCTATCAGATATGGCGATTCGGCACGCCCGACTTACAGATAAAACCTACACCCTTCAAGCGGTCTACAACGAGTGGATTGCGTTCCGCCGCCTGAGCCAGAAGGAAAGCCGCCAAACCAATCTCTCGCAAATCCTCAGGGTCTTTGAGCACAGGCAACTTTATGCTTCGTCTCTACCCCATGAAGGTGAAGCCATACGCTATCGCTGCCAGCCAGACAATGCCGATCCCCCCAGCCATCAACCAGCGCCCTTCAAAATTGATGCGTTGCCCGGCTAGAGCCAGCGCCTGAGGGCGACAGCGTTGCAGCACGTGCGCTGGAATCATCCGCAATGCAAGGGCGATACCCAGGGGTAGCAGAATTACGTCATCCAGAAACCCCAGTACCGGGATGAAATCCGGTATGAGGTCGATGGGGCTCAGCGCGTAAGCCACAGTCGTCAATGCTACGACTTTGGCACTCCAAGGCATTTCGGGCTGACGGCAACACAGCCAGAGCAGTATGAGTTTTGTCTTGAGCGTTTTGGCCCAGGATTTGAGACGTTGCACGGTTGCGCTAATCATTCGGTGTGAGTCATCCAGCCTTGGTGTCCAGCGCCTCGAAACAGACCTTTTCGTGAAAGATAAACGGCAGATCGGGGAGGGTGGTGAAGTCTTGGATCAAGCGGCGGTACTCGGCGTCTGGGTCTAAGTCGGCAAAGGCGTCAGGCCAGTAGATTTTAGCCAGCCACTGCGCCCCGACGACGTTGAACACGCTGTTGTAAAACTGATGGCTGAGCCCTTGTACACACTGATCTGGGGACTGCGCGATAGCCCTGAACCCCGGGCGCGACATCAGTCGCTGCATCTCACCCCGGATTTTCGCGTTATCCGCCGCGTAGCCGAACGGAATCGCACCGACGCCGTTGCGCATGCGTTGGGTGCCGGTCATCAGGTACACATCGGGTTTGCTCAGAATCAGGGTTTCCAGTGCGACGTCGCCTGATTCGCTTCGCATGTAATGCGAGCCCAGGTTGATTGCGCCAAGGTGTTCGCTCAACAAGCCCCAGCCGCTGTGCCCCTGGGTATGGCAGCAACCACCGCCGCCCGCTTGCCCGGCTCGGGCTTCAACGAACACTCTGGGGGTCTCGAGACCTTTGATGTGCTGTTGCAGGCTGGAAAGCTGGCGCCGGTAGTAGTCCAGATACGCTTGCGCTTGCTTTTCGCGCCCCAGAACACGGCCTAGAAGTTCGATGCTGCGGGGTACGTTCACTAACGGGTCAAGTTCGCTATCCACGTAGATCAGCGCGATGCCCATGCGTTGTAACACGCTTTCAAGCACCGTGTTTTCGATGGCTGACCGAGCGCTCAGGCGAGCGATGATCAAGTCCGGGTGAGTGCGTAGCAGGCTTTCGATATCGAGTTGTCCGCTTTGCGGGAAGGCCAGTGTTTGCACGTTGCGTGCTTCGGGCCAGCGTTGCTGGATAACGTTCCATAGGCCTGGGTCGGAGCTGGCCAGGTTGTTGTCCCACGCGACCAGATGCTTGAGCGGGTTTTCGCGCTCGAGCAGTGCGAGCGCAAGCACGTCGTTGCTGTCTTGCAGCACGATGCGTTGTGGCGCGTGTGGCAAGGTAACGCTGCGCCCGCCTAGGTCGGTGACCACGCGCGGATAGTCGGCGGCTTGAGC
The DNA here is from genome assembly GCF_900583165.1 of Pseudomonas viridiflava. Taxonomy (GTDB): domain Bacteria; phylum Pseudomonadota; class Gammaproteobacteria; order Pseudomonadales; family Pseudomonadaceae; genus Aquipseudomonas. Next base: position 46,826 of record NZ_UTKY01000010.1, read on the forward strand.
CCCCGCGCTCAACAGCCACAGCAACATCAACACAGGGCGCATCAGCATGATGCGTCCACATGAATCTGCACCCGGCCTTGGCTGCAATGCTCGACGCGCGCCTGTACCCCATAGACCTGCTCCAGCATGGCGGGGGTCAAGGTCTGCTCGGGCGTGCCCGCTGTATGCAGCCGACCTTGTTGCAAGACCATGATGCAGTCGGCCCAGCGGGCTGCGAGGCCGAGGTCGTGCAGCACCACGACGACGATTCGTCCCTGATCCGCCAACTGGCGAACGGTGCCCATCACATCGTTCTGATAACGCAGGTCCAGTGCGCTGGTTGGCTCGTCCAGCAGCAACAGGCTCGGCTCGCGGATCACCGCTTGGGCGAGGCTGACCACCTGTTTCTGCCCGCCCGACAGACTGTCCAGGGACTTGAGCGCCATGGGCAAAATGCCCAATTGTTCGAGCACCGCAAACGCCTTTGCTTGCAGGGCCTGGCTATTGCCACGCAGCCCCAAGGTATCGGCCCCGCGAAGAGCACCCAGCAGAGTCTCCAGTACGCTCAACTCGATACCCTCCGGCAGGGTCTGAGGCATGAAGCCCAGTACCGCGGCACGCTCACGGCGATCGCAGTTGAGCAGGTCGAGCGTCCCCAGGCGTACCTCTCCGCTGGCTTTCAGTAAGCCGGCCAGAGCACGCAGCAGCGTCGATTTGCCTGCGCCATTGGGGCCCACCAGTGCGACGACTTGGCCGGGCTGGATGTCGGGAAGGTTGATGCCGTGCAACACCTGGCGCCCCCGGTAACCCACATCCAGTTGGCTGACCCGTAATGCACTCATGAGCGACCTCGCTTGAATATCAGGGTCATGAACAGCGGCACACCGACGACGGCAGTGACAATGCCGATGGGCAACACTACGCCGGGTATCAGCTGTTTGCTGACGATGGCCGAAAGCGACATGATCAGCGCGCCGGTCAGAATACTGGCAGGCAGGAAAAAGCGGTGATCCTCACCGATCAGCAGGCGCGCTATGTGCGGGCCGACCAGGCCGATGAAACCGATGGTGCCGACAAACGCGACGGCAGTCGCCGCCAGCAGGCTGATACGCAGCAGCGCACCCAGGCGCAAGCGCGGCACGTTGATGCCCAGGGTCTCGGCACGCTCATCGCCCAGGCGCAGGGTCGTCATCTGCCAGGCCGCGCGCAAACTGAACGGAATGACCAGTAACACCACCAGCCCGAGGGTCTGCACCGCTGGCCAACTGGCACGGCTCAGGCTGCCCATGCTCCAGAACACCAGTTGCTGAAGGGCATCGGCGGACGCCAGGTACTGCAGCAGTGCGACCATCGCGTTAAAACTGAACACCAACGCGATACCGAACAGCACCAACGACTGCACCCCCCCGGTCATGCTCGCCACCGCCTGCAGTAGCAGCACCGAGGCGAAGGCGAAGACAAAAGCGTTGGCGGTGATCAACCAGCTCGACGGCACGCCGGGTACGCCCAGGTCCAGCACAATGGCCAGCGCTGCGCCCAGTGAAGCTGCCGACGACACGCCCAGCGTGAACGGGCTGGCCAAGGGGTTGTTGAGGATCGTCTGCATTTCGGCGCCGGCTAGCGACAATGCCGCGCCCACCAGCACTGCCATCAGGGCAAACGGCAAGCGCAGCTCGCGCACGATCACCTGGGTGTCGGCATTGACCTGCGTCGGGTTGAGGATCGCCAACAGCACATCCCCGGCGGCGAATCGCGTGCTGCCCAAGGTGATGTCAGTGATCAGGCAGCACAGCAGGGCCAGGGCGAGTGCACCGCAGATCCACAAACGTTTATGCAAGGTCTTGCGGTAGGCCGCAGCCAGGGAATGTGCGGTTACCGTCGGTTCTGAAAGCCTCAAAATTTCACGCTCACCGCCGCGATTGCCGATGCGGGCGCACCGGCGTAGTTACCATCGGTGCCGGCCACGGTTTCAATGTATTTGCGGTCAGTGAGGTTGCGGCCGTTGAGCGAGACCCGCACGTTTTCGTTGATGTCGTAGAACACGCTGGCGTCGACCCGCGCATAACCGCCAACGTCGTAACTGTTGTTGATATCGCCTTGACGCTCGCCGACGGCAATCACCCCAGCGCCGAAGCCCAGGCCGCGTAACGGGCCTTCCTGCAACTGATAACTGGACCAGATCGAACCGCTCAAAATCGGTACGCCATCCAGGCGATTACCCACATCAATGCGGGTGTCCTTGGTCACCTTGGCGTTGAGCGCGCTGACGTTGCCGGTGATCTCCCAGCCTTCAAGCGGCGTGCCCGTGACGTCGAGCTCAACGCCGCGAACTCTCTGTTCGCCAGTCTGCAGCGAGTAGTTGTCATCGGACGGATCGGGGGCGGCGACGTTCTCACGGGTGATTTCGAACACCGAGACGGTAGCGCTGAGACGATCCGGGATGACATCAATTTTGGCCCCCACCTCGTACTGCTTGCCTTCCTCTGGGTCCAGTACGCTTCGGTTGCGCTGGATATTGCTCTGCGGTGTGAACGAAGTGCTGTAGCTGGCGTATAGCGCGAGCCAGTCAGTGGGCTGATACACCAAACCCAGGCGTGGCGAGACTTTGGACGGGTCGATATTGGTCTTGGTGACTTTGTAAGCGGCGTTGGTGGTGCTATTGCGCTGGCGGGTGTTGTCGTATCGGGCGCCGACGATCAACTTCCATTGTTCGCTCAGGTCGATTTGGTCTTGCAGGTACACACTGTACGACTCGACCTTGTAGTCGGTCTCTTCATTGAAGGTGAAGGGGCCTGGCAGCGCACCGTAGACGGGCTTGAAAATATCGATGGAGGTCAGCGATGCACGATCGCTGCTGACGTTGCGCTTACCGTCGATGTACTCGAAACCGGCCAGTGCGGTGTGTTTGAGCCCGCCTGTGGCGAAACGTGCGATGGCTTCAAATTGCATGTCCAGCGTCTGCACTCGCTCATCGCCGTCTGTGGCGCGGCGCTCCAACGTACGGCCGTCGGCGTCGAGGGCACGCAGGTCGACCACATAGCGGTCCTTGTGTGACTGGTCCCAGCGGGTCATCTGACGCAGCGTCAGCCAATCGTTGACATCGTGCTCTGCGCGGTACCAGACCGAAAATTTTTCAGCCTTGTCACGCGACCAGGGCTCGTGCAGGTAACGATCGGCATTCATGTTGATCTTGCCGTTCAGCGGGATCAGCCCTCGGTCGAAGGGGCTGGTCTGGTCGATGTACTCGGCGCCCGCGTCGACCCGTGTCGAGTCACTGGGTTCCCAGCGCAGCGTGGGCGCGACGTAGGTGCGATTGCTGTCGCGGAAGGTGTCGCGAAAGCCACGGTCGGTCTGTGTCGCCACGGTCATGCGCCCAGCGAGCGTCTTGGATTCATTCAACGGGCCGCTGGCGTTGGCCTCCAGCCGGTAGAAATCGAAGGACCCGGCTTGCGCCTTGACCTGGGCTTCAGGGGTAAAGCTTGGCTGTCGCGTGACCAGGTTGATCAAGCCGCCAGGGTTGCCACGGCCGTACAGCACCGACGCAGGCCCCTTGAGCACTTCGACGCGCTCGACGTTGGCCAGATCTCGCAAGGCCTCGGGGCGCGAAACCAGCGGGTTGATCAACATCCCATCGACGGCGTAGGTCGTGGCTTTGAAACCCCGGATCACGAAGCTTTCAGAAGAACCACCGTGGCTGTTGCCGCGCTGCACGCTGCTGACATTGGTCAGCGCATCCCCCAGGTTGTTGACCTGCTGATCCTCAAGCACCTGGCGCGAGACCACCTGAATCGACTGTGGGATGTCACGCAGCGCCGTGTCGGTCTTGGTGCCGGTGGCGCTGCGAGTGGCACGGTAGCCCTGGACCGGCCCGTCCGCGCGTTCGAAAAAAGCGTCGGCGGTAATGGTGGATGGCGCCAGATTCAGTGCGCCGCTGTCGGGCTGCGGGTACAGCAGCAGGGTGCGGTCGTCGGTCAGCGTCCAACCCAGTCCGGACTGGCTCAGCAACTGCAACAGCGCCTGGTGTTGACTCAACTCGCCGCTCACCGCAGGCGCCATTTTGCCTTGGGCAAGCGCGGCGTCGAAGCTCAATTGCAGCCTGTTCTGCTGGGCGAACTGCGCCAGGGCCGAGGCTAACGGTTGTGCGACGATGGCGTAGCGCACGGTGCGCACATCTTGCGTCGCGTCCGCTGCCCAACCACTCATGGGGAGCATGCACAACAGCGCCAGGGACGGGAGAGCAGGGTAACGCGACATGGATACGATCCTTCATACGTCTGAATTACATTTGAGAAAAATTCTCAAACCGACCATGAAAGACGTAGTGCTCCCGGATTTTTTCCACAGTTAATGAAAAAAATCAGAAATTTCCCAATGTGTGCACCCATGGGGTCAGTTGACGGCTGTTTACGCCTAGCGATTGCGCCAGGGCTTTTAATGCACGGGGCGGGTCGTTCAGGTCGTAGACGCCGGTGATGCGACGAGTGTTCAAGGAGGGGTCGGTTATGACGATCCATCCAGAGGTGTACCGCTGAAGTTGCTCGACGATGTCTGCCACGCTTTGGTTCTCAATGAACAACGAAGCCCTGCGCCATGCCGCGACTTGTGTCGGTGCCAGGCTGGAGCGCTCGACCTTGCCGGACGGCCAGCTGAATTTCAGGCGTTGGCCCGGCATCAGGCGTTCGCTGAGGGGCGGCTGGGCATTTTCGGCCTGGACCTGACCATGTTCGAGCGCGACTTCGGCCGCGTCCTGTTGCAGCTCCAGGTCGAACGCAGTGCCCAGTACCCGCACCGACAATTGCCCTGCGCGTGCGATGAAAGGGTGCTGTGGGTCGGGCGCGACTTGGAAGTAGGCCTGGCCTTTGAGCAACTCGACCTGACGCCCATCGGTATCGAGCACTTTCAGCGCGCTTTGCGGGCTGAGCACCACCGTTGAGCCATCGGCCAGTTGTACCGTGCGTACTTGAGCGACACCCGTCTGATAGTCGGCGCGCAGTGCCAGCGTAGCTTGAGGCGCCATCAATATGGCGATGGCTGCTACGCCTGCCGCAATTGCCAGCGCTGGCCAGCGTCGGCGTGAGCGATTGATCGGTTGCGGGCGCCGGGTCGGCTCGGGCACCAGGCTGCGCGCATGGGCGGTCTGAGGCTCGACCGGAAGCTCGCCGAGCGCGCCCCACAGGGTTTCCATTTTTCGCCACGCCGCGCGATGTGCGTCGCTTTCTGCCAGCCATTGTTCGAAGTCTGCGCGCGTGTGGGGCTCTTCCTGTAGACGAATCTGCCAGTCGGCCGCCTGCTCCAGCGGGTCTTGAGGGTTACTCACGGTGCGCATCCTTGCCGTCTTCCTGATCGTTCACCACGCGGGCCAGCGCCAGTAACGCCTCGCGCAGCAGACGGTGTGCGGTGGTCAGGGAAACGCCCAACTGGCCGGCGATTTCAGCGAGGGTGAAGCCGCCAAACCGATGTAATTCCAGCGCCTTTCGGCTGTTCTCGGGCAGCGCATGCAGAGCGTCAGACAGGCGCTCCAATGTCATGCTGTGCTGACAGATTTCGGCGGGATCATTGGCCGTAGTCGGCAACAACCAAAGGGGCGGGGAGGCAGTGTGATCATCCTCACGGCTGCGCGAACGCTTGAGGTCCAGGGCCAGGTTACGCACGATCCGATAGAGATAGGCCACGGGCTGCTCAACAGCCGCACGGGTCTCGGCCTTTGTCGGGCTGAAGCGAATCCAGGCTTCCTGGACGATATCTTCGGCCTGAATCCGATCCCCGGTGATTTTCGCCGCATAACCCACCAATTCCCGGCGAATGGACAGGAACATGTGCAGGTGCGCGGATGAATCGGACATGGGTGATGACTCGAATAGTTTGAAGCGTCCTGGCAGGACGTGCAGTCTAGAGCTTGTCGATAAGTATTATCAATACCATGTAGAACGTCCTTCGCAAATCCATCGGTATGCCCGATGGGTGCTTGGCGCCTCGAGCGATTGGAACCCGCTGACGGTAAGAGTATGAGCTATACCAAGGATAGAACCATATCCATGAAAGTCGGGCCTGACAGATCCCTCACCTGGCCATCATCCGTGACAAGGCAACCCACCGGAAACTGTTACTCAAACCGCGCCCTGTGACGAACTTAAAGCCCACCTATGGACGTGGGCTTTTGTTTTTTAGATCACTTGTCTAGCCCGAAGCGACCCACGCTGCAGATCCCATCGCCGCTCCCGGTCATATACGAAACACGCGTTATTGCTTCTGCGGATCGAATTGCTTGTCCCGAATAAACAAAGCCGGAATCACACCGCAGATAAAGTAGGCAGCCCCCATCACCAGAAAACCTACGCCAATGGAACCGTGGGAAGCCAAGAAACCGATGGCGGCTGGGGCAATCGCCGCGCCTACTCGGCCAATGTTATAGGCGCCGCCCACCGCCGACCCACGTAATTTTGCCTCGAAGCTTTCGGTCATGTACGTCGCGTTTACCCCATACGGAATACCGTACAAAAAGCCGAACACCACCAACATCCAAAGGATGTTTTCCTGGCTTTGGAACAGCACGATCACTGGCAGAAAAACAGCGGTACCCAATGCGCCGAAGGCAAATACGCTTCGACGGCCGATACGGTCGGCGGCCATTCCAGCGAGTATTTTGCCCAGGATCATGGCGGTATAAGTGCCTACCATGTAGCCGGTCATGGACTTGAGGTTCATGCCCAGTTCGCTTTCCAGGTAGGTTGGCATCCAGTTGTTCACACCGTAGTAGCCGAACTGGAGAAAACCGGCCGTAAGTGCCCAACACAAAAACATTCTGCTTGCCTGCGGATCACTGAAAATCTGCTTGTACATGCTCTCGCGTTTGACGACTGCCCCATGACGGATGCCTGCGAGTTTTTCTTTGGCGCGCTCGGCCTGGGCATTGATCCAGGCCTGTGGTTCCGGTACGAACCGTTGCATAACCAGAGCAAGTATCACCGGGATAATCGCAATGTAGAAAAGCCAGCGCCACCCGTGAATCGGCAGGATCCAGCCGGCTAGCAGGGTCGCGACGATGTAGCCCACGGACCAGCCGGCCTGCAGGGTGCCAAGGACCGTGGTGCGATAACGGGTTGGAACGTACTCGGACATTAAGGTGTTGCACGCTACATACAGCGCGCCGATGCCCAATGAAGCGAGAAATCGGACGGTCGCAAACTGCCAATAGCTGTGCGTCAAGCCCAGGGCAGCAGTGCCGATGGAGAACAGCAAAATACTCCAGACCACGGTTTTGACTCGGCCGAACCTGTCACATGCCCAGCCGCCGTAGATGCCGCCGATCGCCATGCCGGCCAGGGTGAAACTACCCAGGCTGCCAGCCTCGACATTGGTGAGGCCAAACTCGGCCTTCAGGCTATTGAGACTGTACGACAGCAGCATCAAGTCGGCGCCGTCGATCAACAAACCCAGAAAGCAAAAAATGAACACCAGTACCCATGTACTGGATTTTGCGTGCGCAGTCGCGCTTGCCTGAACAGTCGCGTCCATAGAGGGCCTTACCTTTATTGTATTTATTAGGGTGGAGTAGAGCAGGGAAGGGCGTGCCTTAGTCTTGAGCGGCGCGAATCATGTTCCGCGCAATCACGATCTGTTGAATCTGGGTAGTGCCCTCATAGATGCGAAATAGGCGTACATCGCGGTAGAAACGCTCAATCGCGTATTCGCTGACGTAGCCGGCGCCGCCATGGATCTGCACGCAGCGATCGGCAACGCGCCCGCACATTTCCGTTGAGAACATCTTGGCGCAGGAAGCTTCGGTGCTCACGTTATGGCCATCGTCACGCTTGCGGGCAGCATCCAGGACCATGCAGCGGCTGGCGTAGATTTCTGCCTTGCTGTCGGCCAGCATCGCTTGGATCAGTTGGAACTCGGCGATAGGTTTGCCGAATTGTTTGCGTTCGAGTGCATAACGCAAGGCATCGTCGAGCATCCGCTCTGCGGCGCCCACGCTCAAAGCCGCAATGTGCAGGCGGCCTTTGTCGAGGACTTTCATGGCGGTCTTGAAACCCACGCCTTCGACGCCGCCAATCAGTTGGCTAGCGGGAACGCGAGCGTTTTCGAAGATGACGTCACAGGTGTGAGCGCCTTTATGACCCATCTTGTGGTCGGGCTTGCCCAAGGACACACCGGGTGTGCCGCGTTCGACGATAAACGCGCTGATACCACCAGCGCCCTTGATTTCCGTGCTCGTACGCGCCATCACGGTATAGATGCCGGCGTGGGGCGCGTTGGTGATGAATCGCTTGGTGCCATTGAGGATGTAACTGTCGCCATCCCGTACGGCAGTGGTCTTGAGCGAGGCGGCATCAGAGCCAGCATCGGGCTCTGTCAGGCAGAAGGAACTGAGCAGCTCGCCGCTGGCAAGCTTGGGCAGGTAGTGCTGTTTCTGCTCTGCGGTGCCATCCAAGAGGATACCGATGGAGCCAATCCCGTTGTTGGTGCCGATATACGAGCGAAAGGCGGGGGAGGTGCGCCCCAACTCAAAGGCGATATTCACCTCTTCTTCCATCGTCACGCCCAGCCCGCCAAACTCTTCCGGCAGCGTCAGGCCAAACAACCCCATGGCTTGCATATGCTCGACGATGTCCTGGGGGATCGCGTCGGTGTAAGCCACCTCATTTTCGCGAGGAATCAGCACTTCACCGACAAATTGGCGAAGTGAGTCCAACAGAATCTGCAGGGTTTCGGTATCACGGATCATGTGCGCTCCTAACGCTCGCAGGCGAGCGGTTGTTTTATTAGGGCGCCGTTACTCCGTTGCGTCAGCGAGCAGCGGCGCCAATGTTGTTAACCATGTTGATCAGGCGCGGCCCGATATCGTCCATCAGTCGTTCGCGCGGCAGTTGAAAGCTCGGTCCGCCGCAGTTGAAGGTCAGCAACCCGTACTGCGGGTGCAGCAGCGGTACCGCCACCGAGTTCACGTCGCGATGCCACTCGCCGATCGACAAGCAAAAGCCATAGTCGGCGTAATCCCTGAATGCTCGGTCCAGCCCCTTGCGAATGGTTGGCCACTGCTCCGATTCACGCTGGCGGATGTGATCAAGCAAAAACTCCCGCTCGGTTTCAGGCATTGCCGCCAGGCACGCGCGGCCAACCGAACTCTGTGCCAGTGGCAAGTAACTGCCGGTCTGACGGCGCATGGTCATGTTGCCCTGACCCTGAACCACATCCAGGTAGACCATCTGCAGGCGATCGCGGGAAGCCATCGCGACAGCTGCCTGCGCATGGTTGGCCAACTCTTCCATCAACGGATGGGCCACCGTTCGAATCGCCAGGTTCGACAGCATCGCGTAGCCAAACCCCAGCACCCCAACATCCAACTGATACTTGCCGGAATGCACTTCTCGTTTCAGGCAGCCTAAACGCATCAACGTATTGGTCAGGCGAGTCACAGTCGGCTTGGGCAGGCCCGTCATGCGTGCCAGCTCCTGATTACCCAGCACGTTGTCGCGCGGAGTAAAACAGCGCATCAACTCCAACCCGCGAGCCAGCGCCGTTACGAACTGGCCGCTGTTTTCGTCGTCGCTCAACGCGCTGGCGGGGTCGAGCATGCCCATCTTCAGTAACCCGATTTCATCCGCTCCCGTTGTCGTGCTGGCGACCTGTTGATCTGCCTTGATGCGAGCCATGGTAGAACCTCACTTTAAAAAAATGCAAGAAAATAAAACACGGTTTCGTCAGGCGAAATTATATTCGCTGGCGTGTTAAAAACCAACTCACTTATCTATTGCTCATTATGGCCATTGATATAGGGCTTTAAGCATGTTTTTTCTTTTTTGGTTTACAGGCCTTTATGAGGTTACCTATGATTGATTGTAAATATGGAATCGAGTTTCGCCTAGCGAAACAATAATAAGAGGTCGATATGAACTCCCATCAAGAGCCCGTCGTGCACCTTCACGTACAAGACGATGCCGTCGCAGTCGTGCGCATTGAGAGGCCTGAAGTCAAGAACGCCCTTAACGGTGCCGTACGGCAACAACTGGCCGATATCTTCCGCGCGTTGGCCGGAAATGACAGCGTGCGTTCAATCGTCCTCACTGGCGGCGAGCAGTGCTTCGTCGCTGGGGCTGACATTCGCGAGTTTGCTCAGGCCAGCCCTGTCGAGATGTATCTTCGCCACACGGAACTGCTGTGGGAGGCTATCGCTCGCTGTCCCAAACCGATCATTGCCGCAGTCAATGGGTTCGCCTTGGGCGGCGGCTGCGAATTGGCTATGCACTGCGACATCATTGTTGCCGGCCAATCGGCGCGCTTCGGTCAGCCCGAGGTCAAGCTTGGCCTGATGCCCGGAGCCGGCGGCACTCAACGGCTTATCCGCGCAGTCGGCAAATTCCAAGCGATGCGAATAGCCCTGACGGGATGCCTGGTGCCCGCACCCGAGGCACTCGCCATGGGCATGATCAGCGAAGTGGTCAGTGACGAGCTCACACTGCCCCGAGCCCTCGAATTGGGAGCGCAAATAGCCGCGTTGCCGCCGCTGGCCGTTGCGCAGATCAAGGAAGTCATGCTGCTCGGTGCCGACCTGCCTCTGGAAAGCGCACTGGCGTTGGAGCGCAAAGCGTTTCAATTGCTGTTTGATTCCAGGGATCAAAAGGAAGGCGCCAATGCGTTCCTTGAGAAACGCAAAGCAACCTTCACAGGAGAATGAGCCATGGCAAATGAAGTCAACCGTATGGCTGTTGTGGGTGCGGGTGTGATGGGCACTGGGATTGCCCAGATAGCGGCCCAGGCCGGTGTTGAGGTCCTGCTGTTTGACAACCGTGAAGGCGCCGCGCAGACCGCTTGCGAAAACCTGCACCAGACCTTAGACAAGTTGGTTTCCAAAGGCAAAATCTCGGCCAGTGATGCCCAGGCAACCCTTGAACGCGTGCGTGTTGCCAGCGCATTGACCGATCTCAGCGACGTTGACCTGGTGGTCGAAGCCATCATCGAACGCCTCGATGCCAAGCAAGCCTTGCTCGCCCAGCTTGAGGCCGTCGTTCGTGACGACTGCATTCTTGCCACCAATACGTCGTCGCTGTCGGTCACCAGTATCGCTCGCGAGTGCCGCAAGCCTGAACGTGTGGCGGGGTTCCATTTTTTCAATCCGGTGCCGCTGATGAAAGTGGTGGAGGTCATTGATGGCCTGGCCAGTGACCCTCGCGTCGGTGACAGCCTGCAGGCATTGGCCACGCGGTTGGGGCACCGCGGGATCCGCGCAAAAGACACCCCCGGCTTTATCATCAATCACGCAGGGCGCGCTTACAGTACTGAAGCCTTGCAGATCCTCAAGGAAGGCGTCGCCGAGCCCGCCGAGATCGATCGCATTCTGCGTGAGGGCCTGGGTTTTCGCATGGGCCCGTTGGAGCTGTTCGACCTGACGGCGCTGGATGTCTCCCACCCGGTGATCGAGTCTATTTATAACCAGTTCTACCAGGAGCCCCGTTATCGTCCCGCCGCGTTGACCCGACAAATGCTTGAAGCTGGCTATGTGGGGCGTAAGGTAGGGCGTGGTTTCTACCGCTATTCCAATGGCCAAATGGTCGACGCGCCGCAACCTCAGTCCGTGCCAGTCGTGGAGGCTATGCCACCGGTGTGGTTGGGGGCCGAAAACGATGCCGACCTAGTCAGCCTCAGTGCGATGCTGGAGCGACTGGGTGCCCAGGTAGAGCAGGGCAGCACACCTTCCGACGCTGCGCTTTGCCTGTTGGCTCCCTATGGTGTCGACGCAACAAGCGCGGCCCAACGTTTTGGCGTAGACCCGACGCGCACGGTCTGTATTGACCCGTTGTTGGATTGCACGCGCTACCGCACGCTGATGGTCACACCGGCGACCCGCACCGATATGCGCCACGCCGCCCATGCATTGTTGGCTCGCGACGGCGTGGGCGTGAGTGTGATCAATGACAGCGTAGGGTTTGTCGCTCAGCGCGTACTGGCGCTTATCGTCAACCTGGCGGGCGATATCGTCCAGCAGCGCATTGCCAGCGTTGAGGACCTGGATGAGGGCGTGCGCCGTGGGCTGGGTTACCCGCAAGGCCCGCTGGCCTGGGGCGACAGCGTAGGCGCCCAGCGTTTGCTGACCATCCTCGAACGCATGACCGAACTGACCGGAGACCCGCGTTATCGGCCCGGCCCGTGGTTGCGCCGTCGCGCAGCCCTGGGTTTATCGCTGTGCCATCCAGAACCGACATTGACCTGATCTTTCAACGCTTAGGAAACTGCCATGCTCGATGCTTATATTTTTGCGGGGTTACGTACGCCTTTCGGTCGCCATGCGGGTGCACTCGCGCCGGTACGGCCTGACGACCTCGCGGCTCATGTGATTCGGGAACTGCTCGCGCGCAACGCCATCCCTGGCGACGCTATTGAGGACGTGATTCTCGGCAATACCAATCAGGCCGGTGAGGACAGCCGCAATATTGCTCGTCACGCGGCGCTGCTTGCCGGGTTGCCCGTGACTGTGCCTGGGCAGACGATCAACCGTTTGTGCGCCAGCGGGCTGGCAGCAGTGATTGATGCCGCACGCGCAGTCACGTGCCAAGAAGGCGAACTGTTTGTTGCGGGTGGGGTGGAGAGCATGTCGCGCGCGCCCTTTGTCATGGCCAAAGCCGAGGCAGCCTACAGCCGGGATTTTAGCGTCTACGACAGCACCATCGGTGCGCGTTTCCCGAACCCGAAAATTGTGGCGGAGTTTGGCAACGACACCATGCCGCAGACTGGCGACAACGTGGCGCAGGAATACGGCATCAACCGTGAACAGGCTGACGTTTTCGCCGCCCGCTCGCAGGCCAATTACGAAGCCGCGCGGGCAAGTGGTTTCTTCGACGATGAAATACTGGCCGTGAGTGTGCCCACTGGCCGTAAAACACCGCCCAATCTTGTGGAGCACGACGAACACCCACGCCCGCAATCTGACCTCGCGGCCTTGAGCCGTCTGCGCCCTCTGCACGAGGGGGGTGTAGTCACCGCCGGTAATGCATCCGGTGTTAACGACGGCGCGGCAGCATTGTTGATCGGCACGCGTGCGGCCGGCGAGCGCCATGGTTTGGTGCCCATGGTGCGTATCCTGTCGAGCGCGGCTGCCGGTGTCGCCCCTCGTATCATGGGCGTGGGCCCGGTGGAGGCAATCAATAAAGCACTGGCCCGCGCTGATCTGACGTTGGCGGACATGGACATCATCGAAATCAACGAAGCATTTGCCAGCCAGGTGCTGGGTTGCCTCAAAGGGCTTGGCGTGGCGTTTGACGATCCTCGTGTCAACCCCAATGGCGGCGCGATTGCGGTGGGTCACCCCTTGGGCGCCTCCGGTGCGCGTCTGGCGCTGAGCGCTGCGCGAGCCTTGCAGCGCAGCGGTAAGCGCTATGCCGTGGTGAGTCTGTGTATCGGGGTCGGCCAAGGGCTGGCGATGGTCATCGAGCGTGTGTAATTGCTCAAGCAAAGGTGAAATAACATGGGTGCTTTGACTGGATACCGCGTACTCGACTTGAGCCGTGTGCTTGCCGGCCCCTGGTGCGGGCAAACACTGGCCGATCTGGGCGCAGAAGTGATCAAGGTCGAACGGCCGGGCGTGGGCGACGATACCCGTGGTTGGGGCCCGCCCTGGATGAAAGGCCAGAGCGATGAGTTGACCTCTGAAGCCTCGTATTACCAATCGACCAATCGCGGCAAGTTATCCGTCGCGCTGAACCTGGCCAGCGCGCAAGGGCAGGAATTGGTGCGAGCGTTGGCGACCGACTGTGATGTGCTGATCGAGAACTACAAGGCGGGATCCCTGGCCAAATACGGGTTGGATTATGCCTCGCTGTCGCAGTTGAACCCTCGGCTGGTGTACTGCTCCGTGACAGGCTTTGGGCAGACTGGCCCGCGCGCGGCCGAACCGGGTTACGACTTCATTGTGCAGGGCATTGGCGGGCTGATGAGTATTACCGGTGAGCGTGATGACTTGCCTGGCGGTGGCCCGCAGAAGGTTGGCGTGGCCTTCTCTGATCTAATGACCGGCCTGTATTCCACGGTTGCCATCCAGGCGGCTTTGCTCAGCCGGGAAAAAACCGGTGTAGGCCAACACATCGATATGGCGCTGCTGGACGTGCAGGTCGCTACCTTGTGCAATCAGAGCCAGAACTATCTGGCTTCGGGCAAACCACCGGGGCGCTACGGCAATGCTCACGCCAATATCGTGCCGTATCAGGTGTTTCGTGCCAGCGATCAGGACTTCATCATCGCCTGCGGCAATGACTCGCAATTTGTCGCACTGTGCGACGCCATCGGCCTTGGGCACCTGCCGGCGGACCCACGCTTTACGCGTAATGCCGACCGTGTGGCCAATCGCGAAGCGATCATTGAGATCTTGTCAGGGCACTTCATCGAGGGGCGTGCGCAGGAGTGGATTGACCGAGTCCATCCGCGTGGCGTGCCTATCGGCGCGATCAACAGTATCGCCCAGGCCCTGGATGAACCTCAGGTCAAGGCGCGCAATATGCTGGTGACGATTCCACATCCCTTAAAAGCGGACTTCGTGACGGTCGGCAGCCCGATCAAGATGTCCGGCACACCGGTGGAATACCTGCGCCCGGCGCCGATGCTGGGTGAGCACACGGATGAAGTGCTCAAGCGTCAGCTCGGGCTGGATGACGAGCGATTGGCGCAGTTGAAGGCCAGTGGCGTGATCGAGCAATTGGGCGAGCGCTGATCTTTTTTCCCGGTATGCCGGTGGTGTATCGGGTTCACTAAGTTGCTATGGAGTTATTCATGAAAGTCCTGGTAGCCATCAAGCGGGTGGTCGACTACAACGTCAAAGTTCGCGTCAAGGCGGACAATTCCGGCGTCGACCTTGCTAACGTCAAAATGTCGATGAACCCTTTCTGCGAAATCGCTGTGGAAGAGGCCGTACGCCTGAAAGAGAAAGGTATTGCGACTGAAATCGTCGTGGTTTCCATCGGCCCGACCACTGCTCAAGAGCAGCTGCGCACCGCCCTGGCACTGGGCGCCGACCGAGCGATCCTGGTCGAATCCGCCGAAGACCTGACCTCCCTGGCTGTGGCCAAGCTGCTCAAGGCCGTTGTCGACAAGGAACAGCCTCAGCTGGTGATCCTCGGCAAACAAGCCATCGACAGCGACAACAACCAGACTGGCCAGATGCTGGCTGCACTGACCGGTTACGGCCAGGGCACCTTCGCTTCCAAGGTTGAAGTGAGCGGCGACAGCGTAGCTGTGACCCGTGAAATCGACGGCGGCGCACAGACCGTTTCGCTCAAACTGCCGGCCATCGTCACCACCGACCTGCGTTTGAACGAGCCGCGCTATGCGTCCCTGCCAAACATCATGAAAGCCAAGAAGAAGCCGCTTGAGTCGCTGACTCCGGAAGCTTTGGGCGTTTCCACTGCCTCCACCAACAAGACCGTCAAGGTTGAAGCACCGGCTGCACGCAGCGCGGGCATCAAGGTCAAGTCGGTTGCAGAACTGGTCGAGAAACTGAAAAACGAAGCGAAGGTAATCTAAAAATGACTATCTTGGTAATCGCTGAACACGACAACAAGGTCGTGGCCCCGGCCACCCTGAACACCGTGGCTGCTGCCGCTAAAATCGGTGGCGATATTCACGTGCTGGTAGCAGGCCAAGGCGCAGGCGCCGTGGCTGAAGCCGCTGCGAAAATCGCTGGCGTGAGCAAAGTACTGCTGGCCGATAACGCCGCGTACGCGCATCAGTTGCCGGAAAACGTCGCCCCGCTCGTTGCAGAGCTGGGTGCTGGCTACAGCCACATCCTGGCTGCCGCCACTTCCAATGGCAAAAACATCCTGCCACGCGTTGCCGCGCAGCTGGACGTTGACCAGATCTCCGAGATCGTTTCGGTAGAAAGCGCCGATACCTTCAAGCGCCCGATCTACGCCGGTAACGCCATTGCCACCGTGCAATCGACTGCTTCGGTAAAAGTCATCACCGTGCGTGCCACCGGTTTCGACCCGGTAGCCGCTGAAGGGGGGTCGGCAGCCGTTGAAGCCGTTGCAGCCGCTCACGATGCTGGCACTTCCAGCTTTGTTGGCGAAGAGCTGGCCAAGTCCGATCGCCCTGAGCTGACCGCTGCCAAGATCGTCGTTTCCGGCGGCCGTGGCATGCAGAACGGTGACAACTTCAAGCACCTGTACGCCCTGGCCGACAAGCTGGGCGCTGCGGTCGGCGCTTCCCGCGCGGCCGTCGACGCAGGTTTCGTACCCAACGACATGCAGGTCGGCCAGACCGGCAAAATCGTTGCACCACAGCTGTACATCGCCGTCGGTATCTCCGGCGCGATCCAGCATTTGGCCGGTATGAAAGACTCCAAAGTGATCGTTGCGATCAACAAGGACGAAGAAGCGCCAATCTTCCAGGTGGCTGATTACGGCCTGGTGGCGGACTTGTTCGAAGCCGTACCTGAGTTGGAGAAGCTGGTCTAATCCAGCCGCTTCACTTATAAAGAGCCCGGTCCTTGTGACCGGGTTTTTTTTTGCCGTTGCAGGAGTGAGTGTCATGGAATTGCGCCGTTGGACTGTATTGCTGGGCCTCACCTTGCTGCCAAGCCTGGCCCTGGCCGCTGGCAAATGCGAGCGCCTGGTGATCACCGGCAGCCCGGACGCACCGCCCTTGCTTTGGCGCGACCCGCAAGACCCCACGCACCTGATCGGCGCCACCGCCGATGTGTTGCAACAAGTGGGTAAGGAGCTGGGCCTGAAAGTCGACCTGCTCTACGGCGGCAAGCGTTCCCTGGCCCTGGACGAAGTGCGCAGCGGGCGCATGGACATCCTCGCCGACGCGCCGCTGAACCTCGGCGAGCTAGAAACCCTCGACTACATCCACCCGGCCTTGGTGCAGACCGACTACCTGGTGTGGACGCGCAAGGATTCAACCCTGGCCTATACCACCGCCGCCGACCTGCACGGTCATACAGGCGCTGTCTCTGAACGTGCGCGTTTGAGCGCAAACTTTGAGACTTTCGCCAGCCAACAGCTCACCTTGCAACGTTTACCCAACCTAACGCCGGCGTTCCAGAAACTGCTGCTGGGAGAAGTGGACTACGTGCTCGCCGGGCGTTACTCCGGCATGGCCATGGCGCAAACCCTGGGCATGAGCAATGACCTGCTCGCACGGGAAGTGCCCATTGATCAACCGGGCCTGTACCTGGCGATTTCTCACAACTCCGCCTGCAATGACCCGTGGCTGCGCGGACAGCTGGCTAAAAAGATGACAGAATTGCCCACCTCCGGTGTGACGCAAGCCGCATTGCAGCGCAATCTGGAACGCTGGAAAGCGCAGTTGCAACAACCCGTCGGCACCCCAGCAAAGTAAGGATTTTCAGTGACTATTCGACCTCTTTTCGCGGCCCTCGCCGTTGTCGCTTTGGCGGGATGTGCCAGCGATCCTGCGCCGAATGAACAAATGCGCCTCACCCAGCAAGCCCTGGAGCAGGCCAGCGCAGTGGGTGCTAACGCGGATGAATCGCCTGAATTGAAACTGGCCGAAACCAAATTCGCCCGGGCTAAGTCCAGCATGGACGATGAGTCCTACAAAAACGCCCGCATGCGTGCTGAACAAGCCGAGTTGGACGCGCGCCTGGCTGAAGCCAAAGTGCTGACCCGCAAAAGCCAGGAACAACTCAACGTGCTTAACACCCGCATCACCCGCCTGCGCAAGCAGCTGCAATTGGGAGAAGCGCAATGAGCCCGCTTATCCGTGGTTTGAGCTGTGCAATCGTGCTGGGGAGCGCGGCGCTGGGCGGTTGCGCCAGCCAGCCCAGCAGTGAGCAAGCGTTGCAGCAGGCCGGCAATGACTTCCAGAAGGTCAAGGAAGACGCCAATGTGCTGCGCTTTGCGCCCAAGGATGTAATCCGGGCGGGTGAGTCCCTGGCCCGTGCCGATCGGTTGTCCAGCTACTGGGGCAGCGGCAACGACGTGACCCATTACGCTTACCTGAGCCAGCGCTACAGTGCTATCGCCCGCGAACACACCGAGCAGGCGCTGAATGCCGAGCGCGGCACCAAGCTCGAGCTGGAGCGCCAACGCCTGCAACTGGCGCTGCGTGAGAGTAAGTTGAGCAGCGTGCAGCAACAGGGCAAGTGGCTGGAAGAGCAGATCGCCAGCCTGACCACCACCCAGACCGATCGCGGCTTGGTGATGACCCTGGGCGATGTGCTGTTCGACACTGGCGAAGCCGAGCTGAAAAACTCGGCCAACCGCACCGTGCTGAAAATCGTACAGTTCCTGCAATTGAACCCCAAGCGCGTGGTGCGCATCGAGGGTTACGCCGACAATACCGGCGGCGAGCGCGAAAACGTCAAACTGTCCCGTGACCGTGCGCAATCAGTGGCGGATGTACTGGTGGACCTGGGGATCGATGAAAAGCGTATCCAGGTTGAAGGGTATGGCGACCAGTATCCGGTGGAAGCCAATGCTTCCGAGCGGGGCAGGGCGCAGAATCGCCGGGTAGAGATCGTTTTCTCTGACGAGAAGGGTCAGCTAGGCGCCGCGCGCTAAGAGCCTGGCACCGGTCAAAATGTGAGAGGGGGCTTACCCCCGATAGCGGTGTATCAGTCTGCACATCTGTAGCTGACCCACTGCAATCGGGGGCAAGCCCCCTCCCACATTGGTTCTGTGTACACCTCATATTCTATTTATCACCCCCTACAGTTTTTACTGTCACTCCCGCCCGCGCTCGACTATTGTGGCAACTGTCCCCGTACACTTCTAAACTGTGCCGGTATGTTTCACACAAAAATAAAATACCCGTGAAATCGAGTGCTGCGTCATGACCAATCTGTTGCTTTACCAACGTATCGCCCAGCAACTGGCTGAAGATATCCGGCGCGGTGTCTATCAACCGGGCGAGCGCGTGCCATCGGTGCGCAAAATGAGCTCCCAGCTCAATGTGAGCCATGCCACGGTATTGCAGGCGTATGCCAATCTGGAAGACCAGGGGCTGATCCGGGCGCGGCCGCAGTCGGGCTATTACGTGCACCAGACACCCGCGCTCACGGCACCGACGCCGGATATCGCTCGGGTCGAACGCCCAGGGTTGGTCACCCGCAGTAGCATCATTCAGCAGGTATTGGTCGAATCGCGCCGCGAAGGCGTTTTCCCGTTGGGCGCCGCTGTGCCGAGTGTGGATTACTTGCCAGTGCGGGCACTGCACCAGCAATTGGCCAAGGTCACGCGCTTTCAAAGCCCGCGGGCGTTCAGCTACATGTTCAGCCCCGGGTTCGAGCCGCTGCGCCGCCAGGTGGCGATCCGCATGCGTGACGCGGGGGTGGTGGTCGACCCTTCCGAAGTGGTGATTACCCACGGGTGTGTCGATGCGTTGCAAATGTCGCTGCGGGTGCTGACCCGTCCTGGCGACCTGATTGCCGCTGAATCACCGACCTATTACGGGTTGCTGCAACTGGCGGATTTGCTCGGCCTTAAAGTCATCGAGATCCCAAGCGACCCTGCCTCTGGCATGAGCCTGGAAGCCCTGCAACTGGCGGCCAACCAATGGTCGATCAAGGCGCTGGTGCTGACCACGCGACTCAGCAATCCCTTGGGTGGCACCATGCCCGAAGAGCGCCAGAAACAGCTGCTGCGCCTCGCGTCGGACTTCGATATCCAGATCGTCGAGGACGATATCTACGGCGAGTTGATGTTCGAAGTCGGCCGCACCAAGGCCCTCAAGGCCTATGACCGCCTGGATCGGGTTATCTACTGCTCAAGCTTCTCCAAGACACTCTCCCCCGGCGTGCGGATTGGCTGGATGATCGCTGGTAAGTACCAGCAGGAAATACAGCGCTTGCAGATGTTCAGCACCCATTCGGCATGCAGCGTCACCCAGATGGGGGTCGCGGCTTATTTGGAGAACGGCGGCTACGACCGGCATCTGCGTTATATCCGCCAGGAATACCGCAAGAACCTCAACGCCTTCCAATTGGCCGTGCAGCAGTATTTCCCCGAAGGCACCCAGATGACTCGTCCGAGTGGGGGCTTCATCCTATGGGTCAGTTTGCCGGGGCGGGTCAATACCCAGGAACTGCACGTGCGTGCCCTTCAACAGGGCATCAGCATTGCGCCAGGGCTGATTTTCAGCAATACCGAGCAGTTCAACCACTGCATTCGCCTTAACTGCGGCACACCGTGGAACCGCGAGGCAGAGCGGGCGCTGATGACATTGGGGATGCTCGCCAGTCAGTTGTGCCAGGAAACGGCATCGGGTCTTTAAGCTCAATATTCAGGTTAACTCCGATAGCTGGCTAATCACCGCGCTTGTCATGCCGCGCACAACAAGCGAGCATATGGCCCTCTGCCGTTAATGCTGTAGGCGATATGATTTCTATTGTTCGCGCTGTTTTAGTGATTGGCCTGTTAGGCCTGAGTAACGTCGGCACCGCGCTGGCGGCAACGCCTGTGACGGACGCCAAGCCCGCCGCCAGCAGCGAGAAAAACACGTCCGCGAACAAAAGCACCCCAGCCAAAAAAGCCCCCGCCGCCAAGAAAAAGTCGACGGCCGTGAAGAAGCGCGCAGCCAGCAAAGCCTCCCGTGAAGTGGCTCAGACCCAATTGCCACCGGCACAGTTGGACCTGTCTTTGCCCTCTGACATGGTCAGGCACCTGCAACCCCTGGGCACTGTGCCCAAACCCAAGAGCGTGCCCCTGCTGCCGCAGATGTTTGGCGAGAAACCCACCGATAACAGCGCGTTCCAGATCAACGGCCGCTTGCTCAGCAACGAGATGAAGCTGCAACTGCGCAACGAAGAACGGCGTGATGTCGAAGGCGCGGCGCTGGAATTCCAATTCAAGCAGTAAACTTTTCCCACAAACGTGACGTCGCTCTTCGACCATGTGTCGGAGACTGGTCGGTCATATTTGTTTTCTGCGAAAAACCCCTGTTAGACCATTTTAAAACGGCTGTTTAAGGGCGTACTCTAGCCCGGCCATCCCTATTGAGTCGTCGAGGACCTGCTGGTCATGAAATGCCGTGAAGGCTGTGGCGCCTGCTGCATCGCCCCCTCCATCAGTTCGCCCTTACCGGGAATGCCCCACGGCAAACCCGCGGGTGAACGCTGCCTGCACCTGTCAGCCGAACAGCTGTGCCAGTTGTTCGGCCAACCGGAGCGCCCGTCGGTGTGCAGTGATTTCAAGGCGGATATCGATGTGTGCGGCACCGACCAGGCCGATGCAATCCGCTTGATCGGCTGGTGGGAGCAGATGACGGCGGCTTGATGGGCTTAACTATTGGAACTTCAACAATAAGGAATACAACAATGGGTTCGCTGAAACGAATGGCTGTGCTGTGCGGTTTTACGGTGTTGTTCGCTGCCACTGCCCAGGCTGAGGATTGGCAGGTCGCCAAAGATGAAGACGGCATCAAGGTCTCTCTGAGCGAAGTAGCCGGCTCCAAGTACAAGGCGTATCGCGGCGTGACCACGATCAAGGCCCCGGTGGCCAAGATCCAGGCCCTGCAGGAAGACGTGGCCGGTGCATGTTCCTGGATTCACGAGTGCAAGTCCCAGAAGCTCGTCGACAAGAAGGGCGACGAGGCGTGGACCTATACCCAGTTCAAGGCGCCGTTCCCGGTGACCGATCGTGACTCCTACATCCATGTCACCACCACCAAGAATGCCGATGGCAGTGTCACCCGCACGTTGCAGGGTGTGCCGACCTACAAGCCTGAAGAAAAAGGCTACGTACGGGTCGCTCAGGTTGAAGGTTTCTGGAAACTGGTGCCAAAAGGCGACAACTTGACCGAAGTCACTTACCAGGTGCACACCGAGCCAGGCGGTAGCGTGCCGTCGTGGTTAGCCAACAAGTTCGTGGTGGACGCACCGTTCAACACCTTGAAAGCCCTCAAGGATCACGCCGAAAAGTAAGTGCAACTGATCAGGTGCCTCAGGCCTTGAGTGGAACGTTTCGCGAACCCTCAAGGTCCAGATAGAGGTAAGCCCACACACGGGTTTTATCGAGGAGGCACCGATGCAAAAGTGGCAAATTACCTTCGTTGATGATCACGGCGAGACCACCGTTGAGCAGTTCACCTGCGATCAGAAGCCCAGCCTCGAAGACGCTGCGCACATGATCCGCAATAAGCTGGTGCCGGTTGCCGCCGAACTTGACCTCAATGATCTCGAGGGCCGCAAGCCCGAACCGACGGTCAAGATCCTCAAAGACCAGAACAGTATTGAAATCCTCGACATCTCGCCTGCCGCCTGAATATTCCCTGTCTGCCTGTCAAAGCGCCTCTGGTGGAGGTGGAAGCTTCGCGCTACTCTGCAATCGAGATCAGCGAATGAATCGCTAAGGTCTGGTCTTGTCAGCTACATGCTTGTCTCCCGGCGGTGAATGTCTTACCGCAGTTCCCGCGCTGTTGCAGCGCGGGGTCCGGGACGCACGGAAAGTCTATCCATCGGTTAGAGGAGCACTTTTCATGAGCACAGCCTATCAAGAAGACATCAGCACCAACGTTCTGCGCCGCATGAAAGAAGGCGGTTTTGACTTCTCGCGTTTCCACCCCATCGAGTTCTACGCCATTTTCCCGGATGAGGAACGGGCGCGCAGGGCTGCGGGTGAGTTTCGTGGGGAATCCCTGAATGCCCAGGTCAGCGCGCGCGATGATGGCGCCTGGTACCTGGAACTGAGCAAAATCATGTTCGCCACCTACGACGGCATAGGAGACTTCGAGCAAGACTTTGAAGCAGTGGTTGAGCCGTTGGGCGGGATCATCGAGGGTTGGGGCGTCAAGCAGGAGGTGCGTGGTTTACCCATGTAGCTATATGAGAAACACAGCGCATCGGCTGACCTTCGGGTCGGCCGATTTTGTTTGTGCTGTGGCAAAAATATTCGGAACTTGCGCCCATTTTTCTGGCACCAAAAAAAAGCCACCCATTGAGGGTGGCCTAAAGGGAAGAGCATTGCGCTGAAGGAGCAGTTCAGCTGATGGATGCGATTATCCGCAGGCGCGGCCGGGCAGGGAAATCAACTCTGGCTATGCTGTTGATAGTCAAAGCCCGCTTTACGATGAAGCGCGTGACAGGACAGCGGGCATTCTGCGCACCAGGACGGTGCGATTAGTTTCTCGTGATTATTTAACTCACTGATTTTTAAGTGTTTATGCCGCTGGCACGGGCCTTGCGATGGTTCTAGCGCCCGGGTGACAAGGAGTTCGGCATGATCCGCACTTATTACGACGAAATGTACGATGGGGCAGGGCTGGTCCGCCCCCATTACCGCGAGTTCGCCCGCTGGTTGGCTGAAACCCCGCCGGAACTGCTGGCCCAGCGCCGGCGCGAAGCCGATTTGCTGTTTCACCGCGCCGGGATCACGTTCACCCTGTACGGCGATGAACAGGGAACCGAGCGGCTGATTCCCTTCGACACCATCCCGCGCAGCATCCCGGCCAGCGAGTGGCAGATTGTTGAGCGGGGCTGCATTCAGCGCGTCAAGGCGCTGAACATGTTTCTCGCCGACCTGTATCACGAACAGCGCATCATTAAGGCGGGGATCATTCCCGCCGAGCAAGTGCTGGCCAATGAGCAATACCAGCTGGCAATGCAGGGCCTGAATTTGCACCGCGATCTGTATTCCCACGTCTCCGGTGTCGACCTCGTACGCGATGGCGATGGCACCTACTACGTGCTGGAAGATAATCTTCGGACGCCGAGCGGCGTCAGCTACATGCTCGAAGACCGCAAGATGATGATGCGCCTGTTTCCTGAGCTGTTCGCCGCCCAGCGCATCGCGCCGATTGATCACTACCCCAACTTGTTGCTCGACACCCTCAAGAGCTCAAGCCCGCTGGATAACCCCAGTGTGGTGGTGTTGACCCCTGGCCGCTTCAACAGCGCATTCTTTGAACATGCCTTCCTCGCCCGTGAAATGGGCGTGGAGTTGGTAGAGGGCGCCGACCTGTTCGTGCGCGATGACCGCGTGTTCATGCGCACCACTGACGGCCCCAAAGCCGTGGACGTGATCTACCGCCGCCTCGATGACGCCTTCCTCGATCCCTTGGCCTTCAACCCCGACTCCATGCTGGGCGTGCCCGGCCTGTTGGCGGCGTATCGCTCCGGCAACGTGGTGCTGGCCAATGCCATCGGCACAGGGGTAGCGGATGACAAGTCGGTGTACCCATTCGTCACCGAGATGATCCGTTTTTACCTGGATGAGGAGCCGATTCTGAAGAACGTTCCTACGTTCCAATGCCGTAAGCCTGATGAACTGTCCCACGTACTGGCTAACCTGCCGGACCTGGTGGTGAAGGAAACCCAAGGCTCCGGCGGCTACGGCATGTTGGTGGGCCCGGCCTCCACGGCGGCAGAAATCGAAGCGTTTCGTGCGCGTATCAAGGCCAAGCCCCACGCGTATATCGCCCAGCCGACCCTGTGTTTATCCACCTGCCCGACCTTTGTCGAAAACGGCATCGCGCCGCGCCATATCGACCTACGCCCGTTCGTGTTGTCCGGCAAGGAAACCCGCGTTGTGCCCGGCGGCTTGACCCGCGTGGCGCTGCGTGAAGGCTCGCTGGTGGTCAACTCGTCCCAGGGCGGCGGCACCAAAGACACCTGGGTGGTAGAGGACTGAATGCCATGTTGAGTAGAACTGCCTCGGATTTGTACTGGATGTCGCGCTACCTGGAACGTGCGGAAAACCTCGCACGCATGCTCGATGTCAGTTATTCGCTGTCGCTGATGCCCCAGGATGGGCGCGGCGACGGCCTGCACGAACTGGCCATGCCGCTGTTGATCACCGGCACCCTGGAGGATTACCACGAGCGTCACGGCGAGTTGCACGCCGAACGCCTGCTGCACTTTTTTGCCCTGGACGCGGCCAACCCGGCCAGCATCTACAGTTGCCTCGGCGCAGCGCGGGCCAGCGCCCATGCGGTGCGTGGGCGAATCACTGCCGACATGTGGGAAAACATCAACGCCACGTGGCTGGAGATTCGCGAAATCGCCCAGCAGGGCCTGAGCCGCTATGGCATGAGCCGGTTCTGCGAGTGGGTGAAGGAACGCTCCCATCTGTTTCGCGGCGCCACCTACGGCACCATCATGCGCAACGATGCCTTTCGGTTTATCCGCCTGGGCATCTTTATTGAACGCGCCGACAACACCCTGCGCTTGTTGGACGCGCGCTATGAGATGGCCGGCGACCGCGCCGAAGCCGTCAGCGATGGCACGGCCCACGCCTACTATCAGTGGAGTGCGTTGTTGCGTGCGCTGTCGTCGTTCGAGGCCTATACCGAGATTTATCGCGATGCACCCGGCGCCCGGCAAGTCGCCGAGTTGCTGCTGTTGCGCGCCGATGTACCGCGCTCGCTGCGGGCTTGCAGCGAAGAGATCGACCAGATCCTCAGTAGCCTTCCCGGCCTCAACGGTCGACCGGCCCAGCGCCTGGCCGCCGAAATGGATGCGCGCCTGCGCTTTACCGCGATCGATGAAATTCTCGAGGAAGGCCTGCACGCCTGGCTGACCGACTTTATCCCCTTGGTACGCCAGTTGGGCGACGCCATCTACAGTTCCTACCTGGAGGCCGCATGAGACTCTCCATCAGCCACGAAACCACCTACCACTATGAAGACCAAGTGCGCGCCAGCATTCAGTACCTGCGCCTCACGCCCCACGACAGCGAGCGTCAGCATGTGCTCAGTTGGCAGCTCGACCTGCCACGCCCGGTACGCGCACAGGTGGACCCGTTCGGCAACATCCTGCATGTACTGACGATGGACGAGCCCCACGATGCCATCATCATCGGCGCCCGTGGCCAGGTGGATATCGACGAATTGCGCGAGGCTGAGCACGAAAGTCAGTCGGCGTTTCCGTTTCTGCGCAGCACGCGCCTCACCGAGCCTGATGAGGCGTTGCGTGGCTTTGCAGCGCAGCAGTGTCATCAGCGTCGCGACCGTACCGCGTTGATCGACCTGATGCACGCCCTCAACCAGACCATGGTCTACACACCGGGCGCCACCGAAGTCGATACCTGTGCCGCGCAGGCCTTTGCCGGGCGTGCAGGCGTGTGCCAGGACCACACCCATGCGTTCCTGGCCTGCGCCCGCAGCCTGGGTATTCCGGCGCGGTATGTATCGGGCTATCTGTACAGCGAAGACAGCGAGCACCTGGCAAGTCATGCCTGGGCAGAAGCGTGGCTGGACGACGCCTGGTACAGCTTTGATGTCACCAACCAGCTGGCCCGCCCGGAGCGGCATTTGAAGCTGGCGGTGGGTTTGGATTATCTGGATGCCTGCCCGGTGCGGGGCATGCGGCGTGGCGGCGGGCATGAGCAGATGCATGCCAAGGTGTTTGTGGCGCCGACGCCAGTTATCTTGGTCCAGCAGCAGTAACAGTGTGGGAGGGGGCAAGCCCCCTCCCACATTAGATCTGCGAACATTTCAGGGTTGTTGTTTACGCCCGGCCATATGCTTCAAATACCCCACCAACATATCCAGCTCATTGTCCGACAATACGCTGGCTGCAAACGCTGGCATCTTCGCCTGTGGCCAATGCCGCAGGCTCTGCGGATCGCGGATATAGCGCTTGAGGAAATCCCCGCTGAAATACTCGGTGGGGTTGTAAGGGATATTCAAGTCCGGCCCCACCTGCGCATCCCCCGCACCATTAAGACGATGGCACGCCATGCAGTTCTTTTGAAACAGCGCGAAGCCCTGGTTGACCGGGTCATTCGCCGCCAGTTTCGGGTCGGGTAACAGCGCTGGGAATCGCTCGGCCACCGTCTTCAATTGCTTGATCCCGGACATCTGGAAGGGCCATTGCTCCGGGCTGATCGGCCCGGCTTGCGGGTCGGTCCACACCAGATAAAACGGCCCGGCACTCGGCTTGCCCTCGGCCAACGCAGGCCACGGATGCGCCGGGTCTTCCACCGCCAGCCAGGCGCGAGCGCCGGTTTTTTCCAACAATGGTGCGGCCGTGAGTTCAGCGGCGAACCCATCCAGCGCAACGGCTTGCAGGTGGCTCTCGGGCGTAAGGCCAGGCAGGAGCAGCGCCAAGGGCACTGCGCGATAGGTCATGGCGCGCTTGTAGGAAACGTCATCAGCGATCTGCACCGTTTGCGCATCCGGATGTGCGAGCAACTCGGCGGTCTGCCAGGTCTTGCGGTTGTGGTCCAGCTCGACGGTGAGTTGCGCGGCTGACACCGGCAGTGTGATCACCAATGCAAGCAGGGCGGGGATTGATTTCAAGAGGGCGGCCCGATGCGTAATGGCGATGGGGCTCACGATACCGTAAATCCGCGCGCAAAAAGACAGCCCCTGCAGGACCGCTATGCGCAATGTCCCGGCAGGAGCTGCCAAAAGCTGCAGTCCTGATGCTGTGAGTGAACGGAATGTGAGGGTTGAGGGGTCACCCAATAACCTTGGTTAAGTTGGGTAAGATCAGAATCAGTGTGGTGGCGAACAGAATGAGTCCTGCCTGGCGTACTTTCGTATGTTTGAACATGGCTGACTGCCTTTTGTTGTTATTCCTGAGCGTCAAATACGTGCCGGTCAATTTCAGTATCGCGATGTGACGTGACACTTTTCTTACGGTTGCTCCAGCAAAACCCGGCAGCAACATCCTACTGATTGAACCTTAGAGCCCTCGTTCTGCGTGGCTTAGATCCATTTCATATCAACTAATCACTATTGGCGTTAAAAAAGGCATGAGGCCTAACGCCATCTTGGCGCCAGCCCCTTGGCTAGACAGCTAAAACGATTAATCCATCAAGGCCGTTAGTTGACTACCGTTCGTCCGAGCGAGGGGGTCAAACGCAGTGAGCACATCCGTCATTGAAACCGTGTCAATCGAGCCTAAGGTAAGGGCACACACCCATAGCGGTTTGAGGACATCATGACCCAAGCGTTGATCTTTGATGCGATACGCACACCCCGTGGCAAAGGTAAGCCCGACGGCGCCCTGCACAGCGTCAAGCCGGTAAACCTGGTGGCCGGCTTGCTCGCCGCGCTGGCCATGCGCAGCGACCTCGACACCCAGCAAGTGGATGACATCGTGCTGGGCTGCGTCACCCCCGTAGGCGACCAGGGCGCCGATATCGCCAAGACCGCCGCGCTGGTGGCGGACTGGGGTATCAGCGTCGCTGGCGTGCAGGTCAACCGCTTCTGCGCCTCAGGCCTGGAAGCCGTCAACCTCGGCGCAATGAAAGTGCGCTCCGGTTTCGAAGACCTCGTGGTGGTCGGCGGCGTCGAGTCCATGTCCCGCGTGCCCATGGGCAGTGACGGTGGCGCTTGGGTACTCGACCCGCAAACCAACCTGCACAGCCACTTCACGCCCCAGGGCATCGGCGCGGACCTGATCGCCACCCTCGAAGGCTTCACCCGCGACGACGTGGACAGGTTCGCCCTACAGTCCCAACAGAAAGCGGCCAGGGCCCGTGACGAAGGTTCCTTCAACAAATCGCTGATCGCGGTGCAGGACCAGAACGGTATTGTGCTGCTGGACCACGACGAATTTATTCGCGGCGACTCCACGCTTGAAGGCCTCGGCAAGCTCAAGCCTAGCTTTGAAATGATGGGGCAAATGGGCTTCGATGCGACCGCGTTGAGGGTCTATAGCCATGTGGAGCGCATCCAGCATGTGCATACGCCGGGCAACAGTTCCGGGATTGTCGACGGTGCGGCGCTGATGTTGATCGGTTCCGAGGCCAAGGGCCGGGAACTGGGCCTGCAACCGCGAGCGCGCATTGTGGCCACGGCGGTGACCAGCACCGACCCCACCATCATGCTCACCGGCCCAGCGCCGGCGACGCGCAAGGCCCTGGCCAAGGCTGGCCTGCGGGTGGAGGACATCGACCTGTTTGAAGTCAACGAAGCGTTTGCTTCTGTAGTCCTTAAATTCATCAAGGACATGGGCATCGATGCCGCACGGGTCAACGTCAACGGCGGCTCCATCGCCATGGGCCACCCGTTGGGCGCTACAGGCTGTGCCATCCTCGGCACCCTGCTCGATGAGCTGGAAGCGCGTCAGCAGCGCTACGGCCTGGCCACCCTGTGTGTGGGCGGTGGGATGGGCATCGCCACGATTATTGAACGCCTCTGAGCCAAGGAACGTGTCATGACCCAAGCCATTCGTTACGAAAAAGGCCAGGACCAGATCGTGGTACTGACCCTCGACATGCCTGACCAGAGCGCCAACACCATGAACGCTGTGTACCGCGAAGCCATGGCTGCCACGGTCACGCGTCTGGAGGCAGAAAAGGCCAGCATTGCCGGCGTGGTGATCACCTCCGCCAAGAAGACCTTTTTTGCCGGCGGCGATCTCAATGAATTGATCAAGGTCGACAAGGCCCACGCCAAGGCTTTCTACGACAGCGTCTTGGTATTGAAGGCGCAGTTGCGTCGCTTGGAAACCCTCGGCAAACCGGTGGTGGCCGCCATTAACGGCGCGGCCCTGGGCGGCGGCTGGGAGATTTGCCTGGCCTGTCATTATCGGGTGGCGCTGGACGACAGCACAGTGCAGCTCGGCCTGCCGGAAGTGACGCTCGGCCTGCTGCCGGGCGGCGGCGGGGTGGTGCGCATGGTGCGTATGCTGGGGTTGGAAAAGGCACTGCCGTATTTGCTCGAAGGCAAAAAAATACGCCCGCAACAGGCGCTGCAGGCCGGGTTGATCGATGCGTTGGCGACCGACCGCGATGAGCTGCTGGCTAAATCCCGCGCCTGGATCCTGGCTAATCCCGAGGCCAGGCAGCCCTGGGACAACCAAGGGTATTCGATCCCTGGTGGCACACCGTCAAGCCCGAAAGTTGCGCAGATGCTTGCCATCGCTCCGTCGATCCTGCGCAGCAAAACCAACGGCTGTTTCCCCGCCCCCGAGAAGATCCTCTGCGCGGCGGTCGAAGGCGCCCAGGTGGATTTCGACACGGCGCACCTGGTCGAGACCCGCTACTTCACTGAATTGGTGACGGGGCAGGTGGCGAAAAACATGATCGGCACCTTCTGGTTCCAGCTCAATGAAATCAACGCCGGCAGCTCGCGTCCGCAGGGCTTTGCGCCCTACGTCACCCGCAAGGTCGGCGTGTTGGGCGCCGGGATGATGGGCGCGGGGATCGCCTATGCCAGCGCGTCTGCGGGTATCGAAGTGGTGCTCAAGGACATCAACCTGGCGGCCGCCGAGAAGGGCAAGGCACATTCGAGGGCGCTGCTGGAGAAAAAACTCAGCCGTGGGCAATTGTCCGCAGAGCAGCGGGAAACCATCCTGGCGCGGATTCATCCTACGGCTTCCGACGACGATCTGGCCGGTTGCGACCTGATCATCGAAGCGGTGTTTGAAGACCGCGAGCTCAAGGCCAAGGTGTCGGCGGCAGCGCATAGCGTGGTCGGCGCCGATGCGGTGATCGCGTCCAATACCTCAACCTTGCCCATCAGCGGGCTGGCCAAGGCGGTGCCGGATGCCACCAAGTTCATTGGGCTGCATTTTTTCAGCCCGGTGGAAAAAATGCCCCTGGTGGAGATCATCAAGGGTGCGCAGACCTCGGACGAAACCCTGGCTCGGGGTTTTGACTTCGTGCTGCACATCAAGAAAACCCCGATTGTGGTCAACGACAGTCGCGGCTTCTTCACCTCGCGGGTGTTTGCCACATTCACCAACGAAGGCATCGCCATGCTCGGAGAAGGCGTGGCTGCGCCCATGATCGAGACCGAAGCGCGCAAGGCCGGCATGCCGGTGGGGCCGTTGGCGGTGTCGGATGAAGTGTCTCTCAGCTTGATGAGTCATATCCGACAGCAAACGGCGAAGGATCTACAAGCGGAAGGGAAGGCGCTGGCGAACCATCCGGCGACAGCGGTGATCGATCTGTTGGTGAATGAGTACAAGCGCACGGGCAAGGCGGCGGGGGGAGGTTTTTACGAGTATCCCGCTGGCGGTCAAAAGCACCTGTGGCCTGAACTGAAAATCCGTTTTGAACGGCCAGATCAACGGATCTCGCCGCAGGATGTGCGCGATCGTCTGCTGTTTATCCAGGCCATCGAAACGGTGCGGTGTGTGGAGGAGGGCGTGTTGATGTCCACCGCCGATGCCAACGTGGGCTCGATTTTTGGTATCGGCTTTGCCGCGTGGAGCGGCGGCGCGTTGCAGTTTATCAACCAGTACGGTTTGAATGACTTCATTGCCCGGGCCCGTTATCTGGCGGAGCAATACGGTGAGCGCTTCACACCGCCGACGCTGTTGCTGGAAAAAGCCGCGCAGGGTGCTAGTTTCTAGCGAATAGGCGCACTCGCAGGGCTTGCCTTGGCAGGGTGTTTCAAGGCAGGCTCTGGGGTGTGCATTATTCCCTTCACCGTGTCAGGTATTTTTTATGTCGCTACGCGTCTGTATCCTGGAAACCGATATCCTGCGTCCAGGCTTGATCGATCAATACCAAGGGTACGGGCAGATGTTCAAGCGCCTGTTCTCCAAGCAGCCGATCCCCGCCGAGTTTGTGGTGTACAACGTGGTGCAGGGTGAATACCCGTCGAGCGACGAGGTGTTTGACGCCTATCTGGTGACTGGCAGCAAGGCCGACTCCTTCGGCACTGACCCGTGGATCCAGACCCTCAAGACCTATCTGCTAGAGCGTTATGAACGTGGCGACAAGTTGCTGGGCATCTGCTTCGGCCATCAGTTGCTCGCGTTGCTGCTGGGCGGTAAGGCCGAGCGCGCTGGCCAGGGTTGGGGCATGGGTATCCACGACTACACGCTCGACGCTAAGGCACCTTGGATGAGCCCGGAAGTGGACGAGCTGACACTGTTGATCAGCCATCAGGACCAGGTCACCACACTGCCGAAAAACGCCACGGTCATCGCCTCCAGTGCGTTCTGCCCTTTCGCCGCTTACCACATCGGCGACCAGGTGCTGTGCTTCCAGGGCCACCCGGAATTTATCCAGGACTACTCCCGTGAGTTGCTTGAGATTCTTCAGACAACATTGGGCGAAAAGATCTACACCAACGGTGTCGCCAGCCTGGAACGCGACCACCACGGCGTCACCGTGGCGGAATGGATGATGCGTTTCGTCGCGCACAAACCCGACGCTGCCGCTTAAAGCCAGCCCGACCGCTTGAAGCTGGCCCATAGGCTGGTGCAGCCCACCGCAATAAACCCGAGCACTGCAAAATAGCCGTAGTGCCATTGCAGCTCGGGCATGTTCTGGAAGTTCATCCCATATATCCCCGCCACGGCCGTGGGAAACGCCAGGATTGCCGCCCACGCGGCGAACTTGCGCTGCACCACGCTTTGGCGCGAGGCCTCCAGCAGCACACCGATCTCGATGGTCTGGCTGGCGATATCGCGCAGGGTGGTGAGGTCTTCCATTTGCCGCGTGACGTGGATCTGCACATCGCGAAAATACGGGCGCATGTTCTTGTCGATAAACGGGAAGCTCAGCTTCTGCAATTCCTGGCTGATCTCTACCATCGGCGCCACGTAGCGCTTGAGTCGCAGCACATCGCGCCGCAGGCCGTGGATCTTCTGGATGTCACGCTCGCTCAACGAACTGCACAGCACGTTACGCTCCAGCTCATCGATCTCGGCGTGGATGGCTTCGCTCACTGGCTGGTAGTTTTCGGTAACGAAATCCAGCAGCGCATAGAGTACGAAATCTTCCCCATGTTCCAGCAACAGCGGCCTTGCCTCACAGCGCTGGCGCACAAAGCCGTAGGACGCCGAGTGACCGTTGCGCGCCGTGATGATGTAGCCGTTGCCGGCAAAGATATGGGTCTCGATAAACTCCAGCTTGCCGTTCTCGCGCACCGGTGAGTAAGTGACGATAAACAGCGCATCGCCGAAGGTCTCAAGCTTGGGGCGGCTGTGTTTTTCCAGGGCGTCTTCGATGGCCAGCTCATGCAGGTTGAACTGGCGTTGCAGATTGGTCAGCTCTTGAGCACTGGGCTCTTCGAGGCCGATCCACACAAAGTGACCGGGTTTGGCGGCCCAGGCCGCGCCTTCGTCAAGGGTGATATCCGTGACTTTCTTACCGGCGCTGTAGACAGCTGCCGCAACAACTCTACCCATGGTGCTGATCACTTCTTATCGAGAGGACAGATGTTGGGCAGCTTAGCGTGAATGACGTTCCCTCGTAGCCGCCGGTTGTTGTGGCAACCAAGCTTGTTGTGGTGAGCGAGCTTATTGTGGTGAGCGAGCTTGCTCGCGCTGGGGTGCGAAGCGCCCCCAATCGATCTCAGCCCGCCCGCAACTCCCGATCCATCTCAGCAATACAAGCCTCCATCTGCGCCTGACAAGCCTGCATCAAGCCCGGAACGTCATCCGCCGTCATACCAGCCGTAGGAATCGGCGCCAACGACCGTATGAGCACATCCCCACTGTTCCAACGGTTGAGCTGCATATGCGTAACGTAGTTGCTCACACACACCTGCACGATAGGCACCCCGGCTGCAATCGCCATATGAAACGCGCCCTTCTTGAACGGCAGCAACCCCTTGCCAAAATTGCGTGTACCTTCCGGGAACACCCAGATCGACGTGTCTTCGTGCTGCAAGGTATGAGTGGTAGTCAGCATCGCCCGACGCGCCTTGTGCGCATTGCCACGGTCGATCAACACATTGCCCGCCAGCCAAAACAATTGGCCAAATAGCGGCACCCATTTCAGGCTCTTCTTGGCGATACACACCGTGCGGTGGGGCACCACATTGCCAAACACAAACAGATCATAGTTGGACTGATGGTTGGCGATGACCACGCAGGTGCCGGGTTTGTCGCGCAGGGAGTCCACGTCGGTTTTAACGTTCAATCCGAGGATGCGCATGGCCGGCAAAGCGTAGACGCGGGCACACAAGCGGCTGTTGTCCGGGTTGAACGGCCGGCAGATGCCAATCAATACCCCCAGCACACCAGCGATTACAAAGTGCAGGCCCATCAACAACATACGCAACAGAAAAAGCATCGACACGGCCTATCGAGACAAAAGGTCGCGCAGTGTACGGTCGTACACTGTATTCGGCAATTACCCCGGCAGAGCTCGGAGATAGGCGATGTTTAAGCACATGTTTCAACATGTGGCGACACCTCCCGGCTAGAGCGGCTAGCGAAGTATTGGATCTTCTTGTAAGAAAAAGCCCGACACTGGGTCGGGCTATGATCATGCATCTGTAGGGGTTAACTCAGAATATGACCCTGGTCCTGAATGATCGCGTCATCCAAGGCCTCAAGCAGCGCGCGGCGCACTTTCAATTTGGTGTGCTTGTGGGCGTTCATATTGATCTTCTTCAATTGCCGCGCCGCCTCCAGCGCTGCCGCGTGCAACTCCTCTGGTGCCACCACCTTGTCGAGGAAACCCGCCTGCAACGCGCCTTGCGGGTCAAACATCTCGGCATTGATCACCGAACGATGAAACGCCGACTTGCGCAGACGATCCCGCGCCAGCTCAATCCCGGCGTGGTGCATGGTCATGCCGATCGCCACTTCGTTCAGGCCAATGCTGAACGGGCCTTCGACCCCAATCCGATAATCTGCCGACAACAGCAAGAAGGCGCCCTTGGCCACCGCATGCCCAGGGCACGCCACAATTACCGGAAACGGGTGCGACAACAAGCGACGCGCCAGCGTAGAGCCGGACGTCACCAAGCCAATCGCCTCTTTAGGCCCGGCCGTCATCACCTTCAAATCATAACCACCCGACAAAATCCCCGGCGTACCGGTGATCACCACCACCGCGCGGTCTTTCTCAGCCTGGTCCAACGCTTCATTAAAGGCACTGACCACCGCCGGAGAAATGGCATTCACCTTGCCGTTGCTCAAGGTCAGGGTCGCGATACCGTCTTCGAGGTGGTAAGTAATCAACTCACTCATGACGCGGTTCCTTGTAGGACTTGTTATAGAAGGGCATGCACAAACGTTACCCACCACGCCCGCCCCGGTAAAGCGCCGTGACTGACTACCCAGTCAGGCTTTTCCCTTACGGCGCACGCCGCACAGCGTAGGGCAGGGCGCAACAGCCGCCCCAGAGGTGCACTGCACATGCCTGAGAATGGCAGAAACACCACCCCTTGCCGGGCGTGTTCCGGCATAACCCGCTAACCACATGAAAATTCTGAAAAAAACCTTTGCCATCGGAAAGGCTTTCGACTACATTAGCGCGCCTCGACAGACTGAACTTGTTTGACGAGATACGGTGAAGTGTCCGAGTGGCTTAAGGAGCACGCCTGGAAAGTGTGTATACAAGAAATTGTATCGAGAGTTCGAATCTCTCCTTCACCGCCACATTCAATAAACGCAAACCCCTGATTTTCCTAGAGAAAGTTGGGGGTTTGTGGTTTTTGGCGTCCAAAAAATAGGCTCATGGGACCACCATGGGACTGGAGCTCTATTCTGGTGCGAAATATCTAGTCTTTGAGGATCGTGCCGAAGCGACTTCATCAGACCTCGATCCAGGTGCCAATCGGTGGCGGCCTTCCCACGGGGTATCCGTAAATCGAGTGCTATGGTCAAAGTCATACTGGGGGTATTTTACATCAGGCGCATGCTTAACTTACCAGAATCAGCTTTAAGTATGCTTGCAGCCCTATAGCAGATAGTTCATGAAAAAAGGAATAGACATGAGAGTCAGCATTACTCAAAAGTATAAATCGATACCTGCTGGTTTAGAATTTGATCTACCCGATTTCAGCATCCTTACAGGCAAAAACGGTAGCGGTAAAAGTCATCTTCTGGAAGCCATGGCCAATCCCCAGATATGTCAAGTTATTGTGGATGGCAATGCTTTAACTAATATATTGCATGTCGGATACAATGGGCTTAATCCACAAGTTGACGAGCGTTGTGAGTCGTCTCAGTTAGTCCAGAATGCTAGCCATTGGTGGAGTCAGATAAATGGCGTAGTTCAGCATTACAAGGTGAACTACCTTGGGAAGCATGTTTTTCAGGATGTTTATAAGGACTATGTGCTCGGTCATTTTGGTAATGATTTTGTGCGCAACGCTGTATTGAAAAACGTAATAGATCGCTCAGGAAAAAATCTCGAAGATATAACTGAGCTGGATGTTTACAGTAATATGACTTTCTCTGAGAACAATAATGGAACATTGTTTTTTTCTCAGTGCGCTATGATATTTAAAGCTTACCACCTTAGGTGGAGGAATAATAAATTTAACAAATTTCTCATCGCAGAGGAAAATATTGATGGCCTTACTTTTCTGAGTGATGATGAGTTTCTAAAAAAGAATGGTCCGCCACCGTGGGATCTTATTAACGAGATTTTGTCAAAGGCTGCTCTTCCATATGAGTTTCCCAATCCGAATTTAGGGGATGCGGATTTGGCTTATAATTTAAAGTTGGTGGATAAGACTGATGGGACTGAGATATCAGTAAACGACCTATCTTCTGGTGAAAAGGTACTGATGTCTCTCGCGTTGGCAATTTACAACTCTAAAGAGGGTGGCACCCGTCCTGAATTATTGCTGCTAGATGAGCCGGATGCTCCGTTGCACCCGCAATACTCAAGACTCCTGATTGAGACGGTGGTCGAAACGATTGTTGAGCGTGCTGGAGTAAAAGTCGTCATGACTACTCACTCACCCGCTACTGCGGCAATGGCGCCTGTCAATACTTTGTACGAAATGAATCGTGATTTTAAATCTCCGACAATGGTCAGCAACAGTCGAGCAGTTTCCATTTTAACTCAAGGTATCGGTTTTCTAAGAGTCTCCTACGAGAGAAGGCGCCAGATTTTTGTTGAAAGCAAATATGACGTCGTTTATTTTGAAAAGTTATTTGATGCACTGGCGCGGAAATATAGGTATTCATACCAGCCGGTCTTTATGGAGCCTCATAGCGGAAAAACTAATTGCTCTGACGTGATAGCTATAGTGGAAAGGCTCCGTGAGTCGGGCAATGATCTCGTTTGGGGGATAGTAGATTTTGATGGGGTTAATCGACCAAAAGATATGCTTTTAGTATTAGGGGAGAATAAACGGTATGCGATTGAGAATTATCTCTTAGACCCTCTTTATATTGTTCTGGCGCTGATAAGGTATCACAAAGCGAAATATACAGATTTCGGAGTCACAACCAGAGCAACCTATCCAGATGCAGCATATTTGACTCAGTCTGAATGCCAGACAATGATTGATAATTTTATGCTTAAAATCGGATTCGCCCTAGATGATTTAATTCCGGTCTCTTTAGAGAATGGCTTTGAACTTCTATATCCTAAATCAATCTTAATGTGTCAAGGTCATGACTACGAAACGCTTATTCAGAATCGAATGCCTGAGCTTAAAGCAATCTCTCGTGGTCAAGGTGATTCAGGCCTCAAGCTTGGTCTTGCGGAAGTGATTGCTGAGTTTCCTCAGTTTATTCCTACGGAAATCGGTGATCTGTTCGCATCAATGGACGAGCCTCGTTAGGCCGCCTACGCGGGGTTTTCGCGGATTTTGAATGTCATAGGGTGAGGGAGTGGTATACCTTGCAGGGGGCATCTGGGTTCAGGTGCTCTTATCACTATTTGAAGGAATGGCAAATGAGCAATGGAATGGAGCTTTTCGACGACAAGGGGCAGCCAGCAGCAACTGTCGCTTTCTCCACATTGAAGGCACTGGCCCCACTGACATCTGATCCAACTGCAACATTGGAAGCTCTGGGTATCAGCGATCCAGCGGTCGAGGCGGCACTGGTGAGAATTGCCGAGTTAGCCAACTCTCACGTTTGATGCTCAGCCTAGTTTCGTGACATGAAGCTAGGCTATCGCTTACCTAAATGAGAAGTTTGTGGCCGCCTGGCTTTGAAGCTGAATGAGGCGATAGATTAAGTGCCAGTTGCAGCATTCCGACCACGTCTGGGCCGTCCTCGTTGATCCAGGTCCCATAGTGTTGGCGGATCATGTTGCCGTTGGTATGCCCCATCTGTTCCGCAATCCAATCAATTGAAGCAATTCCCGTGGTCAGCAACTGACTGGCGTACGTGTGCCGGCACTGGCCAGGTCCACGATAACGAACCCCTGCCGCAAGTAAGTGAGCCTTGAAAAATCGGTCGCGCACGACAAAGTCGTTGGCGTGGGGTAGGCCGCTTTTGGTGTTCAAAAACACAAAATGCAGCGTGTGCCGGCGTACCGTCTTGTTGTCCCGCTCAACAATCTCCACGGTTTCCGCCTTCCGCTCTCGGGTCAGTGCATCGATCTTGCGTAACGCATCCCAAGCTGGAGCCAGCAGACGAACCTTGCGCATCGAGCGGCGGGTTTTCGTGACGCGATAGGCGCCGCGCACCTTTGATCGGCGAAAGGTGACGGTGCCTTGTTCCAGGTCGACGTCTTCCCACGCCAAAGCGATAGTTTCAGACACACGGGGACCGGCCCATAACATGAACTGCACCATCAGCAGTTCATAGGTGCGCGAGGTCGGCGTTTCCAGGATCTGTTTGATTTCCGCCCGGGTGAACGGGTCTGGCGCCTCGGGATCAGGCAAGCGCACCATCAATCCCTCGGTGGGGTCGTGGGCGACCTTCATCCGGGTGCGATACAGCCTGAACACCTGGCGCACGTTGCTGATGATGTCGCGGATGGTCTTGTTTTTGAGGGTTTTGGACAGCGTGCCTTGGATCCACTCCTGCAGGTCCAAGTGATCGATCGCGTTGATCTGCATCTTGCCCCAGCGCGGCCGTACATGCACCTCGGCCTTGTTGGCGTAACCCCGGTAACTCGAGGCCGCCACGCTGTTGGCTTTAATCCGCAACCACAGGTCCAAGTAGTGACCAAAGGTGTTTTCCACCAGCCTGGCCGAGTTGGGGAAGTGGCGTGCGTAATCAAAGCAACCGGACTCAATCTCGTATTCAATGATGGCGAGTAAGCGTTTTGCCTGAGCCACTGTGGCTGGCTTGTTTCCTCCTGGTATCGATTCGCGGCATTTTTCGCCGTCGTATTGAAAATAGATTCTCACGGAATTACCGCGAGCTTCGACCCCACTCATGTAAACCCCTAATGCTGTACTCGTATAACGACAGTCTGACGATCGGAAACAAAAAGGCCCGTTTCCGGGCCAAGTATCTAGAAGCGCATCTTCTGGTGGACGCGGCTTAGGACTTCGGCTTCTGGTGGCGTAGGTGCGCGTTCTGCGCTTGGCGCCGCCGGCTACATTTCAAGTGATTACCCTGGGCCCGCCACCTGCCGCACTGTTCGCAGAGGCTGGTGTAGTCGATGTTCCAGGGAAAGCGTGGCACCCGTGGCCGGTCGTAGCGGTTAGACATGACGCATGGCCCTCCGGGTTTGGGGGATGGCGAGCAGCCGAGCCACCACGGCCGCATCCGTTTCGCTTAATTCGCCCAGGGTGATGGCCATCTGGCTGAGGCTTTCGAGACGGGTTCGTGATTCAGGGGTTTTGTGCACCAGATAGCCGATGACTGCCGCGCCGATAATCGCGGTGGCCACCAGGTGCCGTGCCGGTGTGGTAGCCTTCGTGCCGCTGCTGCTTTGGGTCTGTGCTTGCATGGTTTAGTCCTCGGTGGTGGTTGGGTGTCGGGGAGCTGCAACTCCTCGACACTGCTTTTCAAAAAGTCAGTCCTTGCGGGCCAGGTGGATCACCAGGTTGTCGAAAGTCGGCTCATGCTCAGCGCATGATTGCCACTCCAGTACCCTCAAAATTTGCTGCCTACTGCAGTCGTCCACCAGGATTTCGCGTTGGCCACCGGCTGCCCGAACTTCCAGAATTTCCAGCAAACCGTCCTCGCCATACGCACCGGCCTGGATGATCGGCGCGCTTTCACCCGCGAAGTCCAGGCGATCCTGCACGGCCTGTAGCTTGCTGGTTATGCCGTCGCCGGCGTTGCCCATAAACACTTGGATCTGCATCGGTCTTGCCCTCCTTTACGCCTTG
Source organism: Pseudomonas viridiflava (assembly GCF_900583165.1). Classification (GTDB taxonomy): domain Bacteria; phylum Pseudomonadota; class Gammaproteobacteria; order Pseudomonadales; family Pseudomonadaceae; genus Aquipseudomonas. The sequence goes on from NZ_UTKY01000010.1 coordinate 86,600, forward strand.
AATGTCCAGCACTTCACTGTGGTTGGCCGGGGTTGTGAGCATGGGTTGCGGCCGTTAAATGCAGCGCGCACGGCGCTGTGAACGGCTTTGTTGCTGTCCAGAAACTTATGCGAACGGGACTCTTTGAGCAGGTCGCGCAACGTGGCCACGTCGGCCAACTTCTGTTTGTGTTCGGCGGCGCGCTCGCAGAATTCGTTGAGGTTGATGGCGATCACGGTGGGGTCGCTGCTGTGGTCCACCACCGGGTCTTCGCTCAAGGATTCGAGGTAGTCGTAGACCTCCCAAAACTCGGCCACGGCCGCATGGTCGGAGCTGATCGACGCCTGGCGCTCGATGGCCATGCGTACGATCTGGCGCTGAGTGGCAGCGACCTGGGTGTCACTCAATTTCAATACCAGGCGAATGCCGTCCAGCAGCGAGAGCATTTGCGCGTGGTTTTTGCTGATGCGCTCCACGCGGATGTAGCCGCGCAGGTCATAGCCGCAGTTGCTGCAGTTGCCCTGGTCACTGAGGTACGCCGTGCTGCAGGCGAAGCAATGGGTGTGCAACCGGCGCAGCTTCGATTCGTGTTCGGGCATACGCTGGGCGAACAGCTCAAGCACCGCGGATTCTTTACCCACCGCCCGCAACAGGAAGTGGCTGAGGGTGCCGCCGTCCAGGGCGTTGAGTTGATCGGCCGCAGCACGGCTTTCCGGCGTGACGGTCGGGCGCACGAAGTGCAGCTTCACAATGCGCGTCATGATGGCTTCGTGGGCGACCACGGCCGCGTTCTGGCTGATAGCGATGGTTCCCCGGAATGGGGGCTCGTACGTTTCGTTGCCGGCTGTCTTAACGCCTTTCGTGGCCAGGGTGCCGCCGCCGTAAAAGTCTTTGAGTTCATCCCATTCAAAGGTTTTCGCGTGGGCCCGATCGTCGCCGTGGCGATCGGCTTCCAGGAACACAACCGGCATCCCGGAGACCTGGCCCATCAGGCGAGAGCGCCCGGCCTTCGTGGACTTCATAGGGTCAAATCCTTCATAGCCTTCGCGGCCGAGTAATTTCCATAGCAGGTTCAAGAGGGTGGTTTTGCCGGCGCCGGCCTCACCGGTGGCTTCCAGGAAAGGGAACGACTGGTAGCGTGCGCGGATCTGTTCGCAGAACAGCGAGCCGAAGAAGAACACCAGCGCGACGAAGCCCTGGGCACCGAAGCAAGTCCACAGCAACTGCACCCACTTTTCGTCAAAGCCCTTTGCTTCACGCTGCAGATGGATAGGTACGCCTTTCTGTAGGGTTTTCAGACGCAGCTTGCCGAACTCGAAATAGTCTTCGCTGTTGACCTTGTAGGTGGTGCCGTCCTTGATCGCGATATCGCCATAGACGTAGCAGGCGTATTCCTTGCTGTAGCCCACGTAATCGATCGTCGAAACAGTTTTGATGCTGAAAAGCTGGTCTTTCATGAGCTTGTCGAGCTGCTGGCCACTGCCGGTGAACATGGCTCCAGCCGCCATACCGAGCAGGCGCTTTTTAAATTCGCTAGCGGCCGACAGCTGGCCACTGGTGAAGGTGTTTTTCACGCTTTCGGAGTCGTGCGGGAAGTCCACACGCATGTAGTACCAGGATTCGTCTGTTACCTCGTTGCGTTGGAAATACAGCGCCTGGGGATAGCAGTTGGCAATCTCGACAACGCTGCCGGACTGCTGCAGTGCTTTTTCGCGCTGTTGCGCCTGGTTAAGCAGCTGATCGTCGTGGTTCTCGCTGTCCTCGATGTCGGACATGGCGCGGTTGAATTTCTCCATGTCCAACTTGAACCAGTACAAACGGTTGCCGAAGCCCAAGTGAAATTCACCACGCTTGTTCCAGTCGTACATGAGCAACGCTTTTTCTGCTGCGCTCTCGGCCAGCAGCAGGGCGCCTTGGTGGCGCGCTTGCTTGAGGTCCGTGGCGATCTGATCAGCCCGTTTAATTTCGTCCTCGATGAAGTTCCAGCGCTGATGCAGATCGTTCCAATCTGCCTTGCGGCCGTCACGTTGCGGGATCTGTGCTGACTCGCAGACGAAGCCCAGCGCACGGGCTTCACGCACCCAACGTCGGGTGTAAGCGTTGGCGCTGGGTTCGTTATCCAAGGCCCAAACCAGCTTGGGCAGCTTGCCGCCTTCCCGGGTTTTAACCAGGGCTTTGAGCGAGTCGCCAGGGAACGCATTGGATGACATGGCAGATACGGCCGCGATGTCGTTATGCACCAGGGCGATGGCGTCGAAAATCCCTTCGACAATCCAGATTTCCTTGGCTTCAAGCAGGTCAACACAAGGTGGACACCACCAGACGCCGCGGTAGCTGTCCTTGGACTTGAAGCGCGCTTTCATCTTGCCGAAGCGGTGCGGCTGATCAATCAGGCGTTCCCACCAGCCACCTTTGTCCAGGGCGAAGCGCACGGTGGCGCTGCCGGCGTTGTGTTCCGGGGAATAGAAGCTTTCCTGGGTGAACCAACCCTGGATCAGCTCAAACCGGAAACCCCGGGCGAACTCCAGGTAAGCGCGCGCAGTGGCATAGGGGTGCTGTTCCGTTGCCGGCGCTCGCTTGCTCCAGTCTTCGAACAAATCGTCGTACAGCTCTTTTACGTGCAGGGTGTGGCCGCATTTTTCAGGGCGACCACAGATCACCATCCATGGCGTGTCGAACCGGGAATACAGTTCTTTCTTCTTGCACTTTGGGCAGGTGCCGCCGCGCATGTAGTCGGTGCCCGTGCGGTGCTTGAGCCCGAAATCGGACTGCAGGCGTTGCAACACGTCGTGGCGAAGATCTTCTTTCATGGGGTTACTTCACTGCTTTGAGGCTGTGGGACAGGGCTGCCATAAGGCGTTTTTGCGCAGCCATCACCGGGAAGTGGGCGAGAATTGCGCCGTGGCGCTGGCCATCCGCAACAAAGCGGAATTGGTCGTCGTACCAAAGCTCATTGAGGCTCAAGCGATACTGTTCACGCAGAGCGAGCAGCAGCGCCTTGGCCTCGGCAGATGGCAGTTGAGCGGTGACAATTACGGCGTTGGCCATCGTTAAACCTCGATTTCAGGCGCAGCTCACCCATACCCACAAGCTGTGGGACCGGCGATTGGTTGGGTTGGTGTTACGAGTGGGTGGAGCGCAAGCGCACGTTGTCAGGGGCGTTCAGAATGCGTTCATAGATCAGGCTGACGGGAACGGACCAGCAAAACCCTTTGACCGGATCCTTGATCACCACAACGGTGTCGCTGCTGAAATCCAGATCGAGGCGTTGGCGGACTGCGATGTCGACCAGCTCAACGTGGGCCAAGGAGGTCAGTTTGTTTGCCACTGGCTTTGCCACGTCCAGGCTGTTCACCAGGTGATTGACCGTACGGTTTAGAAGCGTCGACATATCGCCCAGGTGTTCAGCTTGATGACGCTCAAGAAATGCCAGCGCGGCGCGCTGCATGCACTCCTGATAGTCCGGCGTATTGTTTTGGGTGTTCATTGGACGTTCCCTGATTTGACGCGGTAGAGATCGATCGCGGCATACACCTCGGCAGTCCGTGCGGCCATGTGCAGCGTGTGTGCGTTTTGGATCAACTCGGCTTCGGTATCGGTAATCACACCGTCCTCCAGTGCTTGGGCGATGATCTGATCGACCGTTCCCTTTTTTGCCGAACTTTGCATAGCCCGTGCATACATCTCCACGTTGTCCAGGCTTTCTGGGTGAGCCACGGGTACGAACATGCCGCCGTACATTGCCGCTACGTAGTTGGCCAAGTGCTGGGTGCCAGTCACTTGCTCAAGCTGAAAAATCTGCATGTCCGTCAACGGGCGGCAGTTGTTGTTCTCATAGGCGTGGTTATCAAACTTCTTGAGCGGGAGGCCGATCCGGGCAGCGGCACATTCGCGCCCACCTTCGAAGGTGCAAATAATTGCACTGACGACTTCACGACGTGTTTTTAGAACCATAGTTTTCATCTTCTGCTGTTCCCTCAGTGCGCTGCCCATTACTGTCCTATCACCCCGTCTTTGATCCCCAAAAGTACGGCAGCTCGATGCGCCTCCCCACGCCGACACTGGCTTTGGCCGCTCAGGACCGCATAGACGGTGCTGGGGTTGAGCTGATGCATAGCGGCGAAGTCTTTAGCAGACTGACCTCGTTTTTCTAATGCTTCCCGCGCTTGCTGTCGGGCTTGCTCGGTAACGCTTGAGTTCGGCATAGTGCAGATCCGTGCAATTTCATGTGGTGTGAGATGCACAATGATGCACTTAGGTGCACTTGTAAATAGTAAGGATGAAAAAAAGTGCATCTTTCTGAAGATATTGGTTCTCGGCTGCAAGAAGAACGGAAGCGATGCGGCATGACGCAGAACCAGATCGCAGAGGCGCTGGGAATCGCGAAACGAACGCAAGCGAACTACGAAGCGGGGTCGAGTGATGCCACTGCTTCGTACCTCAGCAAGGTTGCCGTTAGGTTTGAATTTGATGTCCCCTACATCCTGACTGGACGGCGCAGCACGCTGGCGCTCGACTCTCTGAGCGAGGTCGAACACAGCATTGTTCAGCAGTACCGAAGCATCCCTTCGGAAGATCAAAGAGCCATACGGCGTTTTGTGAAAGCTATGGCAGATGACGCGGTGAAGGGGCCAGATTGAATCTTCCGGTTCTGTCTTGCTGTGGGCTCGTCCCCATATAAGTGCATCAGCAATGCATTTTATGGAGTGGTAAGCATGTTGGATCGCACAAATGCCGATGTCGGTTACGTTGAAATGGCGGCATCTGCGCTGCACGAGCTTTCGCATACCGAGCGTCGACTGATCGGTTTCTATCGCCAATTGCCCCGCCGTGACCAGGAGCAATTGCGCAGACTTACGGAGGCCCTGATAAGTAACCCGGATCAGTCCGACGCAGATTAATTTCTTAGCCGCCGGCACGTCGTTGTCGGCGTTTCGTTTCATGCGACTGCCTGGGATCCGAGCTTTTCAAATAGCTCCCGCTGCTGGGCCCTGGGCATGTCGCGCAATCGATCAATCAGTAGCCTGTCGAACGTTTGAGCGGACGGGCTAAGCGTATGGGAAAACGTGAGATTGGCGACCCAGCTGTGCCCGCACTTTGCGTCGAGGCACTGGCAATAAAGCTTCGCAAAGTCCGCTGAAAGCACCTCACGCGATGCTATTCGACCTTTGTGTCCGCATTTACAAGTAACTCTCATGTCCCCTCCCCGGGGTGCAGCAAATTGCCACTATTTTCGCACGTGATGCAGAATATTTCTCTATTTTCGCGACGTCAGATAGTGCTTTCCACTGCGTTATCGAGTCTTCTCCAGTCGATACGCCTGTCACGTCTTAGGCTGTCATTCAGTTGGCTGAACAGCTGGCAGATCGGCCTGATTTCGTTACTGGTGTACACCCGGTCAATCTTCTCGATATCACCAAAGCCCCCGCTGTTTTCCGGGATGATCCCGGCAAGGGCAGGGTTCATCCGCCATGCTGCGATCACGTCGTTGCGCGTGATGTTCTTCACCTTCTCCAGCTCGTCCTTAGCCTGAAAATCCCCCACGGGGATGATCTGAATCGCGTTCTCCTTGCCATTGGGGATGTTGACGAACATCGAGCGAAAGTTGCCCACACCCTTGCTCGCACTGATTTGGGCGCGCAGGTTGTCCTCGTCTTCCTCGGTCAGGTCCGGGTCGTTGGTGTAGAAGATGTAACCCGCGTGCGCGCCGTTGCTGTAGTAGCGCCGGCGGAATAGGGTTGCGGCTTCGTTTAGCAACAGCGCCTGCAGGCCGCCCAGGTAGTCGGGCACGCCGTAGATGTTCTGTTCCACGTCGTAGTCCAGGACGTGTTCGATTTCGTCCTGGTCGAAGTCCATGTACTTGCTGTCGGGCAGCAGCATTCTGAAACCGCCATCGACCTTCACCCGCATGTTGATCGCCGGCAGGTGCTGCATCTCCAGGACTTCGCCGAAGGCGTTGGTGTCGCGGTAAAAATACGCCTCACCAAACACCATGTAGTCCAGGCTGGCCCGGCCCATGGTTTGCGTGCTGCAGCCCTCGGACGGGATGAATTCACGCAGCAGCAGGTTGCGCTTGAACTTGGGAATGGCGCCGTGGTGCGCGTTGGCGCGCAGCAGCTTGGCCAGGCCCGCCCGCGACACTGGCGGCTTGTAGATTTCGCCGTCGTCGCTGAGAAACACCCCCAGGTACTCGCCGATGTTGCCGGACAGCACCTGTTCGGGTTCCCCGAAGGTGAACGCCCGCATGGGCTGTGGCTGCTGCACCTGTTGGCTGGCTTGGGGTTTTTTGTGTCGTGGCTTGGGCATTGGTTCCGCTCGTGACGTAGCGGCTACGGCGCCGCTTGTTGGTGTTGAGGGGTTCATTGAAAAGCGCGTGCATGATCGACCAGGCGATATCGGCGTGGCCTGTGGCGTCAGTTCGCGAAGCGCTATATGTGACTTGGCCACTGTTGGTGGTGCCGCGCTTGATGGTCAGGAAAGCCTGGGCGATGTCGGTCCAGCCGGCGTCCCACTCAATACGGCTGCCTTGAATCGTGTCCTGGGCCTTGAGTACAAGCAGATTTTTGGTTTCAAGGCTGTAATGGATAGGCGTCGCTTTCGCGTAGAAGTCGCGCACCAGATCGAACACGCCATAGCCCACGCCGGTGATGTCGATACCGATGTGTTGGACGTTGAAGCGCTCTGTAAGCTTTTTGACCTGGGCGGCCTGGTAGTTGAACGAATGCCCCCTCCAGCTGTGTTTTTCCAGGATGCGGAATTTCGCACCGGGCTCCAGTGGTGGGGCGACCACCACACATGTGGCGTCGTCGCGGGTCCGGCTCGGATCGTAGCCAAGCCACACCGGGCTGTTGCCAAAAGGCCGGTCCAGTTCGGGGTCGTAGTCCTCCCACAACGACAGGTCGGAGTAGCAGCGCTCCAGGTCCTTGAGGCCGAACGCGCTTTGGCTGCTGTCGATGAATTTGCAGTAAAACAGCTGCTGGAATTTGTCTTCGTCGTACTCCAGCTGCAGCTGCTCGAGGTCGAACAGATCGCAGCCGCCATCGATCGCATCCTGGATGGTGATGGTCTTGCGCCATTGACCATCGGGGCACAGCGCGCCCTGCGTGTAGGACGCTTCGACAGGCCAGGTGCCGCCGGCCTTTTTTCCGCGTTTGCTGTTGCGGAATTCCTCGCCGGACCAGAAAGGGTACGCCTGGTGCGATACCGCGCTGGGCGTCGAGAAGTAGGTTTTGCGCCACTTCTTGTGGGTGCCCATAGCGCTGGCCACGGTGCTGAGTTTTTCAAAGTCGCGAATCCAGAAATACTCATCCACATACACATGGCCATGGTAGCCCTGGGCGGTGCTGCTGTTGGTCGACAGGAAGCGCAGTTCGGCGCCGTTGCTGAGCGTGATCGGGTTGCCGGTCAGCTCAATGTCGAACCACTGTTTGGCAAACTGGATGATGTAGCTGCGGAAAATCTCCGACTGTGAGCGGCTTGCCGACAGGAACACCTGGTTGTCGCCGCTGAGTACCGCGTCCATGAACGCTTCGCCGGCGAAGTAGTAGGTCAGGCCCACCTGGCGACTTTTGAGGATGTTGCGGATCCGACTCGTCAGCGGGTTTTGCTTGGCCGCGAACAACTCCTTCTGATAGCGGTACATCTTGCTGATGAACTTATCCAGGAAGTCGACTTCGGTCAGCCCGCTGATGTCGTTCTTGGCCTTCTTTTCCTTTTTCTTGCCGCCACCCTCGCCACGGGGGGATCGCTCACCACGCGCGCCTGGGCGACGTTCCTGAGACTCGACGGCAGATTCCCCGGGGGTCGCCGGCAACGGTTTGACCGCTTGCTTTAACAGGCGCTCGCGAACGGTCGTCAACCGGTCCAGCTCGTTGAGCTCGTCTTTAGTCAGGCTGCTGGCTTTGTCCAGGAGGAGGGTGATTCGCCGGCCAACGGCGGTCAGCGGTTCTTCGTCCGACAGCATGTCCTCCCATCCACCCTGGCGTATCCAGTAGTAGACGATCCGGATGTTGGGCAGGTTGAGCTGCGCCTGAATTTCCTTTGCCTTACAGCGGCGCAGAAACAGGCGTTTGGCGGCTTCTTTAACTTCGGTCGAGTAGTACATGGGCCGCAGTCTATGCGGCGAAAACGCTAGAAACGCGGGGTTAAAATCCGTGATTCACCTATATCGCAAATATAGGAGAAACGCGCATTTGAACCGTTTGTTTGAGGGCAGACGGCTCCCTATCTTGGCGGCTCATTCAACCGATTGAGCGCAGTTAACGTCCATGCCCCGTTCCCTTGTTTCGTACTGGAAACGTGTCGCGACCAGCGGCACCACCGCCGATGGTCGCGAGATCCTTCCCCAGGAACTGCGCGATATCGCTGAAACCTACAAGCCGTCCAAATATACGGCAGTCATCTGGTGCGACCACGAACGCTGGAGCGGTTCACACGGCACCGTCTTTGCGGTGCGCCTGGTGGAAGAGGGCGAAGATCTGGAGCCTGGGCAGATCGCCTTGGAGGCACAGCTCAAGCCGAATGATCGCCTACTGCAGCTAAATGACCAGGGTCAAAAGCTCTTCTCCAGCATCGAGATCACCCCGAACTTCGCCGGCAGCGGAAAAGCCTACCTGACAGGTCTTGGCGTGACCGATGAGCCGGCCAGCCTGGGAACCCAGGAACTCTATTTTTCGAAGCAGACCCACCAAAACTCTTTCTATGCCGCCTCCGTCGAGCTGGGCTCCTTTGAAACCGAACCGCAGAGCGAGGTCGGCAAGCTGATCGGCTTGCTCACTGGGCTGTTCAAGCGCTTTGCCACGGACGCCGAGCCCGCCGAACCCACCACCCCAACTGAGAGCAAAACCCCAATGGATGAAGCTACCGCAACGGCCCTCAAAGCCCTGCTGGAGCAGCTGCTTGTCGTCGCTGCCGGCATTCAGGCTGTGATTGAACCCGCCGCCGCAGATGCGCCAGAACCCGAACAAGCGCCCATCGACGACGTGAGCGCGGCCGTAGACGAGATCGTCACTGCCGCCGAGGAAGAACGTGAATTCCGCCGTAGCGGTGGATCGAACAAGGCCGTTCTGGTTCAGCTGGAGAAGCTGCAAAAGCAGTTCTCCGCATTGCAGGACACCTCGACCGGTCGCCAGTTGCCGCGTAACGCCGGTCCGGTGACCACCACCAAAAAGCGGGTGCTCTGACATGGCCCAGCCATTAAGCGCCCGTGGCGCCAAACAATATGCCGAACTGCAGGAAGCAATGGCCGAAGCGTACGGCGTCGAGCGATCGAGCCGCATGTTCAGTGTGGACCCGACGATTGCTCAGGAACTGAACGACGCTATTACTGCGAAAGCTGACTTCCTGGAGCGTATCAACGTCGTTCCGGTGAGTGAGATCAAGGGTGAAAAGGTCTTCATTGGCGTGAACGGCCCGGTTACCGGCCGTACCAACACCAAGACCACCGATCGCGAAGCCAAGGACGCTTCGGCGCTCGACAACACCACTTACGAGCTGGCTGATACTCAGTCGGACGTAGGCTTGCCGTACGCCAAAATTGACGCCTGGGCGAAGTTTCCAGACTTCAAAGAGCGCTATTCCGCTGCCGTGCAAAAGCGCATTGCGCAGGATCGGATCGTTATCGGCTTCCACGGCACCCAAGCGGCCGTGCAGACCGACCTGGACAAGTACCCCAAGCTGCAGGACGTGAACAAGGGCTGGCTGCAGCAACTGCGCGAGCAGGCCCCGCAGCAGGTTCTGAAAGAGGGCGCTACTGCCGGCAAGATCACGCTGGGTGCCGGTGGTGACTACGCCAACCTTGACGCCCTGGTGCACGACACCAAGCAAATGGTGGACGAGATCCTGCGCGAAGACGGCGACCTGGTGGCAATCATCGGCACCGACTTGCTCGCCGCTGACAAAGCCAAGCTCTACACCAAGCAAGGCGACACGCCGACTGAAAAAGAGCGCATCGAAAACGCTCAGGTCATTGCGACCTATGGCGGCCTGCCCGCGTTCAGCGTGCCGAACTTCCCGGTCAACGCAGTGCTTGTCACCAGCTGGGACAACCTGTCGATTTACTATCAGGACACCAGCTGGCGCAAGCAGACGATCGAGAACCCGAAACGCTCTCGCGTCGAGGACTACAACAGCCGCAACGAAGGTTACGTGATCGAGCAATTGGAAAAGATCGCGTTCACTGAAAACGTTGAGTTGGTGGTCGCGTGAGCCTGGCCCTGGCGCATAAACGTCGCATCCAGGCCTTGGGCACTACTGCAGTAGCGGCACTCGCCGCCACTGCAGGCATGGCCTACACACCAGGTGATGCGCTTAGCAGCCCTGCCAATGCACGCAAGCATCTGCTGCTGCAGGAAGCCGCACTGGACCAGGACCTGGAGCGCATCAGCGCGATCAATGGCCTGGCCGGGCGCCAGGCACTCAAGCGCGATGAGCTGCTGCCCAAGTACCAGGAATACGTCCAGCGCTACTGCGAGTCGGGGCTGGTTTTCCCGAATCGCGTTGCGGTGCAGGTGTTGGTTTGGCTGTTCGACACCGCCCAATTCGAAGACGCCCTGGAGCTGGCAGACGTGCTGATCGAGCAGGGCCAGCAGATGCCGGAGCGCTTCAAGCGCCGTGACATCCAGACCTTTGTCGCCGACGCGGTGTGCGAGTGGGCCTACGCCGAATACAAAGCCAATCGCAGCCCGGAGCCTTACCTCTCCGACTTGCTGCCGCTGGTTGACAGTAAGTGGCAGCTGACGGAGCAGATCCCGAGCAAATACCACAAGTTGATCGGTATGCGCGCCATGGAAGCGGGCCAGTTGGAAACCGCGCTCAAGCACCTGGAGCGTTCGACCGAACTGTACGCCCAGGCGGGCAATGACACCCGTATCGAAAAGGTCCGTAAGGCCCTGGCAAAACAAGCGGCCGCTACCCCGGCCACCGAGTAACCGACTACCCCCCCCAGCGGGGACTTGTGGAAGTGAGCCGCCCATTTATGGACCGTCCCACTGAAAACAGGCTCCCCGCCCTATTTGAGCGCCCAGCAATGAGCTTTTCCGGTAGACCAACCACCCTTGTGGAACAGCAGATTGAGAACGACGGCTTTTGGCCGAACCTCTCCGTGTCTGAATTCCAGAAGGGGTATCGCCTGCCGGCGGAGTATGTGCTGGACATGCTGGGCGCTGACCTGACCACGGCGATGACCGAGGTCAATGCCGACCTGGCCGAGTTAAAAGCGCGCTGGCAGGGCCGTGGAGTGTCAAACGTTGAGTCTGCAGACACCACGGTTTTGCCGGAGCGCACCTTTCAAGCGGCGACGTACAAGCGTGCCGTGTACTGCCGAGCCAAGGCCAGTTTGTTGACCCAGTTCGCAACCATCATCCGCCGTGACAGCGCGGAGAACCTGGGCAAGGAATTGCCCGACCGCCCGGAAACCTTCCTGGCCTTTAGCCAACAGGCTGTGCGCTCGCTGCAGGGCCGTGGCCGCATCACGGCGGCGTTGCTATGAACAAGCTGCGCGCCCTTACCAGCTACCTGATCGGCTTGAGCCTGGTACTGCCCGAGCAGATCGACAGCTGGGCCGAGCAGGTCAACCTGGATCTGATTTGGAAGGACACCACCCAGGGCCTGCACATGGGCGATATGCGCTATCGCGCCGTGATCGTGATCGAGCGATTCGCCAGCAACCCGGCGTTGTTGATGGCGCTCCTGGGCGGCTGGCTGGAAACCAACGATCCCGACCGTGACGACGACCTGCCGGCGCCGACATTCGCCGTCGACCAGGTGACCCCCGACGAAGCCGACCTGGAACTGACCTTGGAGTTTGTCGAGGCGCAGCACTTGGCCGAAGACCCCAACGGCAAGGTCGAGGCCTTCGGCAAAACGTGGGGCCTGGTTGAGTTTGACCTGTGGACCGCTGAGCAAGGCGAGGTGCGCGGCGGTGGCGCGTAGCACTTTCGAGCTGGACGTGCGGGGCCAGCTCGGCGTTCGCGAGCAACTGGCCCTGCTGAGCCTGCCCCCGCAACTGCGCCGGCGCTTGCTCAATAACGTCAGCAAGCGCGTGCGCACCATGAGCCGCAAGCGCATTCGCGAGCAGCGCAATCTGGACGGTTCGGCCTTCGACGCACGCAAGGGCGACGGCAAGGGCAAAAAGAAGATGGAAGCCGGCCTGGGCAAGTTGCTCCAGGTCACCAACGTCACCCCCGACTCCGCAACGCTGGGATGGCGCAACGCGCTGACTGGCTGGGTCGCCGCGCAACAACACCATGGCGCGACAGAGCGTCGTACCGCCGCGCAGATGCGCCGTTGGAACAAGGTGCCCGAGGGCCTGGCCGCGACTGACAAGCAGGCAAAGCGCCTGCGCCGGCTGGGTTTCAAGGTGCGCCAAAAGGGCAAAAAGAGCCTGGCCCGGCCATCCGTAGCCTGGATTCAAGAACACGTGAACTACGCCAAGGCAGGCCTGCTGATACGCATCCTGTCCGACGAAAAAGCCGAGGGCAACGGCGCGCAAAGCTGGGAAATCACCCTGCCAAAGCGCCAGTTCTTGGGCGTCAGCTCCGATCGGGATACCAGCTTGCTGGTTAACCAGGTGCTGGAACAAATCCTCAACTCCCCCAAATAACGAGGCCCTGCATGGCACTTGGCAAAGTCAGCGTCAACAATCTCAACCTCGGCCAAGGCGCCGTGACCGAGATCGAGCGCTATTTCCTGTTCATCGGCCCCGGCGCAAAGAGCGTCGGCAGCCTGATCGCCCTGAATACCGACAGCGACCTGGACGAAATGCTAGGTCAGCCGGTCAGTGACCTGAAAACCCAGGTCGCAACCGCCAAAGCCAATGGCGGCGATCGCTGGGCATGCCTGGCTGCGCCTGTCGCTGCGGATGGCACCTGGACCGAAGCGCTGGAAGCAGCGCAACAGCAGGGTTATTCCGTTGAAGCGGTGGTGATCACCAAACCCGTGGCCGCTGGTTCCGAACTCTCCGCGATGCACGACGCCGCCATTGCGGTCAGCAACACGTACGGCCGTCGGATGTTCGTGATTGCCAGCACTGCCGGCATCGTCGCGGAGCAGTCCTGGTCCGATTACGTGAAAGAGCAGAAGGCGATCACCAAAGACCTGGCCGCGCCGCGTGTCCTGGTTGTGCCCCAGTTGCATGGCAATGACCAGGGCGTCCTGGCTGGGCGCCTGGCCAATGCCGGCGTCAGCGTCGCCGACAGCCCAATGCGTGTGGCCACCGGTGCCGTTATGGCCTTGGGTAGCGTACCCAAGGACAAAGACGGTGTGCCGTTGCCCTCGGCGGTCCGATCGGAACTCGACAAGGCTCGCTTTTCGGTTTCGCAAACGTACCCCGACTACCCGGGCGTGTTCTGGGGTGACGGCAACATGCTCGATGCCCCAGCGAGCGACTTCCAGGTTGTCGAGTACCTGCGATTGGCCGACAAGGCCGCCCGACAGGTGCGCCCTCTGTTGATCCTGCGCGTTGCCGATCGGCGGTTGAACAACACGGCCAACAGCATGGCGGCCGCCGTCAGCGCCTTTATGAAGCCGCTGCGCGTGATGGCCAAGTCCACGACGTTCGCCGGCCAGGTGTTTCCGGGTGAGATCGAGTCCCCCAAAGACGGCGACATCCAACTGGTCTGGCACACCAAAACCAAGGTCGAGGTGTACATCAAGATCAAGCCCCTCAATTGCCCGAAAGACCTCACGGCGAACATCGCCCTGGACCTTTCCAACGACGATTCGGAGTAATCCCGTATGTCCCGTATTGGCGGTAAAAACTTCGACATCAACCTGGGCGACCTGCAGGTCCACGTTGAAAGCTGCACCCTGGATATCACCGATAACACTGCCGTGGCACAAAGCCGTGGTGTGCCCAACGGCCATGTCGATGGTGACGTGGCAGCTAGCGGTGAATTTGAGTTCGACACCAGCAACTTCAACCTGCTGATCGAGGCCGCACGCACTGCCGGCAGCTTCCGCCAGCTGGAGCCCTTCGATTCGGTGTTCTTTGCCAAGGCCGGCGAGGAAGAGCTGCGCATTGAAGCCTTCGGCTGCAAGTTGAAGGTGTCCAGCCTGTTGAGTGTCGACCCTAAAGGCGGCGAGAAGTCCAAGCACAAGGTCCCGTTTGACGTCACCAGCCCGGACTTTATCCGTGTCAACGGCGTGCCGTACCTGGCGTCGGCTGAGATCGAGGGCCTGCGCTGATGGTCTGCCCGTTCGATCGCGCCCAGGCCCTGGAACAACGTCAGCGTGATGCTGCGATCGCGGCCGCACGTGCTACCGCACGGCCGAGCGGGCCAAGCCTCACTCACTGCAAAGATTGCGATAAGCCGATCCCGGAAAAACGCCAGGCGCTGGGCGGCATGACCCGTTGCGTGCCGTGCCAAACCATTTTTGAGAAAGAGGTTCTGCGATGAGTGCGGATCAGGTCGCCCAGGACACTGCCATTGCTCTGGCCAAGGTGTCGCCCGCAATCGGCGTGGCCGCTACAGGTGTAACGGGAACCGTCGATTGGTCGGCGGTCGCTTACATGCTGACCGCGCTCTACATGGTGCTGCAGATCCTTCTGCTGGTTCCCAAGTATCGCCAGATGCTGCACGACTGGAAGGGCAAGTCGTGAACCTGCGTATCAAGATCGCCACCGGTGTCCTGGTGCTGGCCAGTGCTCCTTTGCTCGCTTTTCTGGGCAAGTGGGAAGGCGAGGGTGAGAACGTCGTCTACGCGGATCGCTTGGCCCGTGGGCTGCCCACCGTGTGTAAGGGTATTACCCGTTACACCAGCCCCTACCCGTTGATTGTGGGTGACTACTGGTCGCCTGCGCGCTGCGCCGAGGTGGAACAGCTTGTGGTCGAGAAAGGCCAACTGGCACTTGCTGACTGCCTAACTAATCCCGCAATCGGGCAGAAGACCTTCGACGCCCTGAGCAGTCATGGCCACAACTTCGGCGTGCCCAGCACGTGCGCCAGTCGCGCCGTTAGCCTGATCAACGCCGGCAGGATCGCCGAGGGCTGCAAGGCGTTGGCATGGGGCCCCGATGGCAAGAGCCCGGTGTGGTCGTCGGTTACCGACGACCAGGGTCGCAAGCGGTTTGTACCTGGGTTGCACGCACGCCGGCGGGCCGAAGCTGCGATGTGCGCGGACGACCTATGAACATGCGTGATGCGCTTTTCCTACTGCTGTTTTGCCTGTTGGTTTGGGCTGGCTATGACCGTATTGCTGACCAGCGCGATCAGGCACGGGGCGAGCGCGATAGCGCTTTGTTCGAAGTGACGGGCCTTCGTGAAGCCGCCCGTGTCAGCGGCGAGATGCTGGCCGACCGTGACGCCATCGACCTTAAACGAACCTTGGAGCTAGACGATGAACGCGCTTCAAACCTTGAGCTGCGCCTCTCTGTTGACGATCGCCGTAAGCGGCTGCGCGTCAACGCCACCTGCAGCGCCGCCGGCACCGAAAAAGCCAGCGCCGGCAGCGTGGCTGATGCAACCACCGCCGAACTCGCAGCAAACGCTCGACCGGATTATTTCACCCTCAGAGATCAGCTTGCCCGCAGCAAGCAAATGATCCTGGGCCTGCAGGACTACGTGCACCAGGTGTGCCTGCGCTGACCCGAAACACCCCCTAATCAACCATTAAAACGGATACGAACATGAGCCAGACCCAAGCCCGCGAAATTACCCTGGAAATCGGCGCCCAGGAATTCACTTTCACCCTGACCCCTCAGGACGTGACCAAGTACTTCAACGCCATGACCGCCAACAACAAGGTGGCGCCGTCCTTCAACCTGCTGAGCAGCACCGTGCTGCCTGCTGAAAAAGCCGCTCTGCGCGAGTTGATGGCCAACCCGGTGAACACCATGCAAATCGCCGGCGCGCTCCTTGAGGAATACGCGCCTGACGTTGGGATCATCGTAAAAAAGCCCTTGAGTACGCTGAGCGCCTGACCGAGGACGGCCTGGGCCAGTTGCTGGCCCTGACCAACCGTTGGCTACCTGGTGCCGAGCCCAGCATCGAGAACATGGGCACGGCCAAGTGGCTGGAAGACGAACACTGGAAGCGCATGGAATTTGCCGTAGCAAACGGCATTGCCCATGCGTTGAACGGATAGGAACCACATGGCCGATCGTAGCGCCCGCCTGGACTTCATCCTCGCCCTGACCGACAAGGTGACCGCACCTTTGGGCAAGGTGAAGATGGGCTTTTCCGAGCTGACAGAGCAAAGCGAAAAGAACATCAAGACCATGGGTATGGGCCTGGCCGGTGTGACGGGCGCTTTTGTCGGCATCAACCAATCGTTGCAGCCAGCACTGGAAATGAACCGCGCCCTGGGCGAGGTCAAATCCCTGGGAGTGGCCGAAGACGCGCTGACCGCGCTTAATCAGAAAGCCCTGGAGTTCTCGGTGAACTATGGCGAGAACGCCCGGGATTTTGTGGCGTCGGCCTACAGCATCGAGGGCGCTATCAAGGGCCTGACCGGCAGCCAGCTGGCCACCTTCACCAACACCAGCAACCTGTTGGCCAAGGCCACCAAGTCCGACGCCGACACCATGGGCGCCTACGTGGGCACCATGTACAACCTGTTCAAAGGCCAGGCAGACGCCATGGGCAAGGGCGAATGGGTTGAAAAACTCGGCGGGCAGACGGCTCTGGCCGTGCAGCTGTTCCGCACTGACGGCGCCCAGCTCAAGGACGCCTTTAAGGAAGTCGGTTCGATCGCAACCGCTGCCGGCGTCGATATCGCCGAACAGTTCGCGGTGATCGGCTCGCTGAGCAGCACCATGGAAGGCGGCGACGCCGGCGGCCGCTACAAGGCGTTCTTTGAGAACCTGGGCGCCGCGTCGGAAAAAATGGGGATGAAGTTCACCGACTCCAACGGCAAAGCGCTGCCCATGCTGCAGATCATGGACAAGCTGCAGGGCAAGCTGGGCGACCTGACTAGCGCGTCGGCCAGCGCCAAGCTGATGGATGCGTTTGGTGGGGAGGGCGCCCAGGTGATCAGCTCCCTGGCCAAGGATACCGATCGCTTGCGCAACGGCATGGACAAGCTGGGCAAAGTGCGTGGTCTTGAGGACGCGAAGAACATGGCCATGTCGATGGTCGACCCGTGGCAGCAGTTCGCGGCGGCGGTCGAGGCGCTGCGTATTGCCTTTGGCCAAGCGCTGATTCCGATCCTGACCCCGTTGATGGCCAAGCTGTCCGGCATCGCCGGCACTATGACCCGCTGGACGCAGATGTTCCCCAATATCACCCGGGTAATCGGCATCGTCACGCTGACGATCCTGGCGCTGATTGCCACCATGTCCCTGCTGACATTTGCCGTCGGCGCCGGCCGTATGGCCTGGCTGGCCATGGTGACTGTCTGGAAAGTGGTGCAGATGCTCAACCTGCGCAGCATCGCCGGCTTCTTGCTACAAGTGGCTGTCATTGCGGTGTATGTGGCTGGTCTCACGCTGCTGTACACCACGATGGGGATCATTCGAGGCGGGATGCTGCTTTGGCAGGCAGCTATCTGGTTGGTCAATGCCGCTATGTGGGCCAACCCTGTGTTGCTCATCGTCGCGGGCGTGTTGGCGCTTATTGCTGTCATTACGTTGGCGATTGTCTATTGGGATGAGTGGACGGCTGCGTTAATGAACAGCGAGGCGTTCAAGTGGGTCAGCGACCAGCTCACCGCGTTGTCGGACTGGTTCGCCTCGATGGGCGGCTGGTCGGGGATGGCCAAGGCCGCTTGGGACGGCATCGTCGCGATTTTCCACAAGGCCATCAATGGCCTGATCGAGATGCTGAACAAGATCCCCGGCGTCGACATTGAAACCCGCTTTGGCGCGATGCCCGAGGTGCCCAGCACTGACATCGGCGTGAACACCGCTGACAGCGCAGCAGCGGCCCAGCGCGCACAGCAAACCATCAACGCCGCCATTCCAAGCCTGTCACCGGCGCGGCCTAACGCCGTGCCCCAGGGCGGGCTGCTGACCAGCATCCAAAACAACAACAGCAGCCATAACAAAGGCATGCACGTGGAGAAAGTCGAGATCCACATCAGCAAGCCCATGACGTCCCTGGAGATGGAAAACATGGTCGCCATGTCGGTGGGCGGATGAGCGAGTACATCGATCTGCTGATTGCCGGCAATGACCTGGTGCTGGACCCGTCGCGTCAGCCGCTGCTGATTGATGACCGGGCCAGCATCGCCCAGGACATCGCCCACATGATCCGCGACAGCGGTTTGCTGGTCACCCTGGTGGCTGAGCGCGATCGGCTCAAGCAGCGCGACTGTATCCAGCAACTGGAACTGCTGGTGGAGGCTGACGAGCGCCTGGTACCGGGCACGGCGCAGATCACCCAGCTGCAGCCTGGCCAGTACCTGGTCACGGCGACAACCCTGAAATTCGGCAACATCGAGGTGGATTTGTGAGCGACGTAGATTTCAAGCAGGCGTTGGCCGACGCCGGCATTCCCACGACCGAGGCAGGGCTGCTGCAGGCGTGGGAAAAGGAAGTGGTCGCCCAGGGCAGCAAGTTGAGCAACACCAGCGCCTATTCGCCGTTCTGGCGGGTGGTGCGTGCCCTGGTGACCAAGCCGGTGATGTGGATTTTGGATTTTTTCGTGGCCACGGTCCTGCCCAACTTTTTCGTCAAAACCGCTGCAGGTGCCTGGCTCGATATGCTGGCCTGGGCGGTAAACGTCGAGCGTAAAGGGGCGACCAAGGCCAAGGGCTTTTTGCTGTTCACCCGCGAAGCCGCTGGCGGCGCGCTGGAAGTCCCGGTCGGGACAGTGGTGCAGTCCGCGTCCATCAACGGCCATGTGTACCAGGTGGTGACGACGGCCGCAGGCGTTTTTGCCGATGGACTGATGCAACTACAGATCCCGGTCGAGGCGATCGACACCGGCGCCGGCTTCAACTTGGCCCCGGGTTATTACGCGATCCTGCCGGTACCGGTGCCGGGCATTGCCCAGGTGGTGAACAGCGACGGTTGGTTGACCACACCAGGTGCAGATCCTGAACCCAATGACGAGCTGCGCCTGCGCACCCGCAACCAGTTTTCAGCGGTCAACCAGTGGCACACCGACGCGGTGTATCGGGCGATGATTTCGTCCTTCCCGGGCGTGCGCCCTGATGGCGTGTATTTCGAACATGACGCCCCGCGTGGCCCAGGCAGTGCCAATGCCTTTGTGTTGTTTGAGGCAGATGTGCCGGCGGCGCCGTACCTGGAGCAAATCAACGCGCATATCCGCGACCAGGGCAACCACGGCCATGGCGATGACCTGTTGGTGATGGTCATGCCCGAAACCCTGCACACGGTGCAGTTGGAGATCTGGCCGCGCTCCACACTGACGATCGAGCAACGGGAAAACCTCAAAGACAGCGCCGCGC
Source organism: Pseudomonas viridiflava (assembly GCF_900583165.1). Lineage (GTDB taxonomy): Bacteria > Pseudomonadota > Gammaproteobacteria > Pseudomonadales > Pseudomonadaceae > Aquipseudomonas. Next base: position 105,929 of record NZ_UTKY01000010.1, read on the forward strand.
TGTTCGTGCGCGCCGCCTTTCGCGACAGCACCGCCACGGACTTCCAGCCGACGCTGACCTATCCCCAGTCGCGGTTTTCATTCAGCCGCCTGGGTGAAGAGCTTCACCAGCAGTTCGCGGGCATTGAGTCGTTGCGCTTTACCACGGCCGACATCATCAGCGAGCTGAACATTCCGCGTATCCAGACCTTGGAGGTGCTGCTGCATGATTAAGCTTGAACTGCCGTTCTGGCTGGACGGGACCGAGCTGGCCAAGCTCAAGGCAGCGGCTCAGTCCTGGTGGACGAGGGTAGAGGGCTGGTTGCGCTGGCCTTTGCTGCAGATGGATGCCGATACCTGCCACCTCACGGTGCTGGACCTGTTGGCCTGGCAGCGCGATATCACCCGCTTCAAGGGCGAACCCGAGGGCTTGTATCGCCTGCGGGTCAAGTACGCCTTTATCAACGCGGTGGACGCCGGCAGCACGGCAGGACTGCAGCGCATCTTTATGCGCCTCGGCGTGGGATTCGTGCAGATCGAAGAGCGTCAGCCCGGCCGTGACTGGGACGTGATCCTGCTGCGCGTCACCAACAGCCAGTTGGCCGAGAACCCCGAGCTGGTGCGCGTGTTGATCCAGCAATACGGGCGTACCTGTCGCCGGTATGACTTCGTGATCATCACCGCCGTGCCAATGGCACTGGCCACCATTCATTTCAACGATGACCAGCAAACGCTGATCGCCAGCCTGTAGGAGTCCCAATGGGCGCCAGTATTACCCTTGCAGGTGAAGACCTGATCGCACGCAAACAAGCCAGCCAGCAGAGCCTGGTGGTGTCGCGCTTTGTCTTCGCCAATGTTCCAGGGCTTGACCCTACCAAGCCGGTCGACCGTGCAGCGGCCAAACCGGCTGCGGGTCAGATCGTCTACGTACACCCGATCGGCGCCGATGAGGGCGGGTATGTGAACCCCAGCCAGGTCGTGTACAGCGCCCAAATTGGTTCCGATATTGGTGATTGGGACTTCAACTGGATCGGCCTGGAAACCGAGGAAGGCGTGCTATTTGCTGTGGCCACGGTCGCCTTGCAGCAAAAGCGCCGCAACATTCCGCCCGTTCAGGTCGGCAACAACCTGACCCGCAATTTCCTGGTGGTGTTCGACGGTGCCCAGGCGCTGACCGGTATCACCATCGACGCCAGCACCTGGCAGCACGACTTTACCCTGCGTCTGGCCGGGATCGATGAGCGCGAGCGCTTGAGTAATCGGGATGTGTTCGGCCGGGCGTGTTTCTTCGGCAGCAGCCTGCAACTGGAGAAAGTCGACGGGGCCTATCAGCTCAGGCCGGGCACCGCCTATATCGAAGGCATCCGCTTGGCGCGGGCCGAACCGTTCGCGGTCGTGCCACCGGAATTCCCCGCCACGGTCTGGCTGGACGTGTGCCTGCAGCGTGAGCTGAATGACGTGGTGGCGTCCTGGTCCGTCGTGTGGGGAGAGGAGGACGCTGACTACGTGGATAGCCTGGGCGTACGCCACTACCGCGAAAAAATTGCCACGCTGAACAGCAGTACCAGCATTACAGATGCCCGATCGGTGGAGCCTGTGACCGGGCCACTGGTGGGTATGTTTGCCTTTCGTGCCGGCGACTATGACCACTTGCGAGCCCGTGCAACGACCAAGGACGACGTGGGCCTGGGCGTGTTGCCCAACGCTAAGAGCGACGACCCAACCGTCAACGACAGCGAGATCCTGGCGACCACGGCGGCCGTGAACGCAGCCATGGTTCAAGTCGTGAACCCGCTGGCCGGGATGATTGCAGCCTTTGCCCGCAGCACTGCCCCGTATGGCTGGCTCAAGGCCAACGGCGCCGCTGTCAGCCGTACCACCTTTGCCGATCTATTCACCGCGATCGGCACGACGTTTGGCGAGGGCGACGGGGTGAACACGTTCAACGTGCCCGACATGCGCGGCGAATTTATCCGTGGCCTGGATGAAAGCCGGGGCGTTGACCCGGGCCGTGGTCTTGGCAGTGGCCAGGCCAGCCAGAACCTGCTGCACAGCCACACCGCGACTACCAGCGACGACGGAGACCACGCGCACACGATCACCGGTACAGCCTCTGCCGCCGGTGCACACAGCCACACTTTCAACATCAACCGGCAGGGTTCCAGTGCCGACCACCGGGTGCTCGATATGCCACCTGGTCGGACTGGCTCCGAAGGTACGGCAAAGGTCGCCGTGGACAGTGCCGGCGAACACACCCACACCATCACGGCAACTGCAGCGGAGTCTGGAACCCACAGCCACACCGTCACGCTGAGCCAGGACGGCGGCAACGAAGCCCGACCGCGCAACGTCGCGGCCCTGTATTGCATCAAGTATTGAGGTTTTCATGACAACCAAGACTGTCTATCAAACTGACCGCATCGGCATTCTGATCGGCACTGCGCTGGCAGATCCTTGCCCATTGCAGGAAGGCGAATGGCTGATTCCAGGGGGGTGTGTGGAGGATGTGCCCCCGATCGCTGGCACGCACCAGGTGCCGCGCTGGACCGGCAAGCGTTGGGAACTGATCAGTTCCTACCAAGGTTTGACGGTGTACAACACCCGCACCGGCGAGGCCCTGGTGATCGAGCGTAGCGGTGACCTGCCGAGTGGTTACACCCTGAGCGTGCCCGCACCTGGTCAAGTGTGGCGCCAGGGCGAATGGGTGGATGACATCCCCGCCACGTTGGCCCGGGTGCACCAGGAGCAAACCGAACGTATCAATGTGCAGTGCGAAAAAGCCCTGGTCGGCGGCTTCGGATCGAACGCCCTGGGCGCAATGCACCGCTACGGCAGCCAGACCGATGATCAACTAAACCTGATCGGCGTTATCCTGGCCGGCCGGGACACCCTCTACGCATGCCGCGACGAGGCCGGTGCCAAAGACTACCGACCCCACACCGTGGAGCAGATCCGCCAAGTGGGTGACGACCTCACAGCGTTCAGGCAAGTGCAGCTGCAGAAAGCCAACGCGCTCAAACAAGCGCTGGATCAGGCATTGGCTGCCGAGGATCTGGCCGCGCTGCAGGCCGTGGTTTGGGATGTTCGCACGTGACCTGGGCACCGGTGACGATGCGCTGGCCCGAGCAGTCCACCCAATGGATGGGCGATCTGGCAGCGGCCCAGGAACTGGCTGGTAGTGAGTTGGCCAGCACCAGCCAACGCCTGGCCGGACTGGATGGCATGACCAGCACCAACCCGGGGCCGGTGGGTGGCGCGGCCAAAGGCGCGATCGAGGCCGGCCGTGCGGCACTGGCGGGGCAGATGGGCGAGGCCCCGGCGTGCCTGGCGGTGACGCCATTTCAAAGCGGAGTAGGGCAGGGCCGTGGCCATCAGCGTTTTCTGTCAGCACCGAACTTGCTGCAGCAGTTGGCCGCCAAATTGGTCGATGTTAGCGATATCGGCCGGCCGGCTGGCCCTCAGTACGCCTTGTCACTGATGTTCCTGGGTACGCGCCTGGATCAGTTCGCCGACACTCTGGCGCGCTTCAATGCGTTGCTGCCGATCCCTGACCTGGTGCGCGCCGAACGTCGAGCGCGCAACCTGTCGCGGCTGGAGGCTGACAAGTGGGAGATCCCCAGCGCAGGGCCTTTGCCGCGTTGGTCTGCGCTGCCCCTGGAGCGCTGCACGGTGGTCAAAGCGGCCAAGCAGTCCATGGCCGGGCAGATCGCCGTCCTGGAGAGCTACGCGGCCGACAGCTCGCCCATGGGCGACCTGGCCGCATTGGCCGGTCGTAAAGCAGCCCAGCAGCAGGACCGCGACAAACAGCTGAATGACCTGAAAGCCCTGCTGGCCGACGGCAACGCCGACCACAGCATGCGCGCGCGGATCTTGGGCCCAGGCGATAACAACGAGTTGCGCCGTGCGTTACTGCAGGGCGATGCACCTGGTCACGAATGGGTGCTGTGCGCCGGCGTGCTGCTGGTGGGCTCGCGGGATGGTTTGAGCTTTGTTCGGGAGTTGGTCGGCCTATGACGCTTCTACTTGATGGCCAGCAGGTCCTGGGTAAGCGCCTGAAAATCACTGCCAATCTGCGTATCGAAAGCGACGACCTGTCGGGGCAGACCAGCAACAGCCAGACGGCGCACAAGGGGTTCAAGCCCAAAACCCTGGCCGTGAGCCTTGCTATTCCGTTCGTTGACGCGCCGCAACTGCGCAGCCTCATGCGCCTGGCGGAAGCCACGACCGGAGGTGGGCAGCTCCATATGTATCGCATCGTTAACGACACCGCCGCCGCGTTCGGTATCCGCGAAGTGCAGTTCTCCGACGGCGTGAGCGCCCGGGAAGACGACACCCTAAATCAATGGCTGGTGCAGTTCACCCTGTCAGAGAAGCTGTCCAACCCTGAGCGGGTGGAGAGTCGTCGCGCCGGCAACAAAGTCACGTCGCAATCCGGCCCGGGATCGGCCGTCGGCGCCGGCGGTGCTAACGGAACCGGCAGCCCCGACGAACTGAGCGGCTTCGAACGGACCTTGAAACGGGTTGATAACTGGCTGGCTCCGACACCATGAAACTGCACCAGGTACTCACCATCAGCGGCACGCCGTATCCGATGATCAAGGGCGAAGTGCGGCTGGATATCAAAAGCCCCGGCCGGGCGACCTTCACCATCCAGGCAGACGCACCAGTCAAAGGCCTGGTGACGCTCGATGTCGGCTACAACGACGGCACGCTACAGCGTCACTTCATTGGCTTTGTTGAGCGCTCCACGGCCATCAACAGCGTGCAGCAGATCCTGGTCTGCCGTGAACTGGCTGCGATCCTATCCCAGCCCCTGCCGCTGAACCTGCGCCACGTCGATCTGCAAGGCGTGCTGGCCGAGGTCAGTGACAAGACCGGCTTGCGTTTTCGGGTGCCGGACAGGGCATACGCCAAGGTCAAGGCGCCGTATTTCTACAGCCTGGCTGCCGGCTATCTGGCCATGGACAGCCTGGCCAGCGTATTCAGCATTCCCGACTTCATCTGGCAACAGCAGGGCGACGGCGAAGTGTTTGTGGGCAGTTGGGCCGACAGCTTCTTTGGCGTCCGCCCGCCGCTAGCGCTGCCCGTCGAACTGTTTGACGGCTACCAGGGCAATCAGAGCGCAATGATCGCGGCCCTTCCAGGACTACGACCAGGTGCAACCATCAACCAGGGCGAGAGGATCACCAGCGTGACCCTTGCCGGCAACCAAATGGCGATCAAATGGACGACGCAATCCGTCGCAGCGTAGAGCGGCAATTCCCCGAACTCACCGGCGGTTACCACCTGCCACGCTTTGGCCGGGTCGTGGCCGTGCCCGACGCGCCGGCCGCGCCTGGTCTGTGTGACGACTTCCGGCCGCGCTTTGGCGTCGACGTGGAAGTGTTGCTGCCTGATGGCGAGCCAGATCCTGGCCTGCCGATCCTGACAGGCCTGCCACTGCCGGCACCGATGGGCGGGCAAGAAGCAGGTATGTTCGGCTTCCCGGAGGAGGGCACGACGGTGGTGGTCAGTTTCGCCTATGGCTTGCCGCACAAACCCTTCATTACGCAGATCCTGCCCCACGGGTTAAGCCTGCCCCGGGTGCCGAAGGGCGACCAGGTGTGGCAGCACAGCGAAGCGTGTCAGCAGCGCGTAGATGCCGACGGTAACTGGCTACGCCAAACGGACGGCAAGATCCAGGACAAGGCGATCGAGCGGGAAGTGGAGGCTATGCAGAACACTGAGAGCTTCCAGAGCCACACCAGGACGGTGGACGATCATTCAACCGAATCGGTGGGTGGGATCAAGGCGATCGAGGCGTTGGGCGCGCTCAAGCTGCTGTCGGGTGGATCTGCGAGCCTGGCGGCGTTGGATGATCTGCACCAAGCGACCGGGCGGGATTTGAACCTTCTGGTAGGGCAGAAGCATAACGCCACGGTCGGTGGCGATATGGAGGAGCGGATCCAGGGTATGCGTCATAGCGTGGCGGCAGTGAGCCAACAGATGGTTGCTCCCAAAAACCATATAGGTTCTGAGAGCGTGAACATCTTTCAAGTAGTCTGTGATGTGCTCGACCTCGTCTTACAGATGAACACCGAGTTAGCCGCTCATACGCACGGGTCAACACCGGTACCAGACAATGCACCGGTATTTTTAGGCAATACACACACAGCCACTGAGCTGGGCATAAAGCTAAAAAAAATTACTCTTTGACTCCGATTATTGAGTGGTGCTACGGGTAGCAGAGATAGTAGTCAGGGAATGGTACTCTGTTGGGCTTGCTACGGAAGTGGGGACAATGATTAGAGGTGAGCGAATCTAATTTTGGTTAAAATTTTTACCATTAAAGATCGCGCGAAAATATCATTCGTAAGTCAAGTTGATATTTTTTAGTGTTTCGTGAAAAAAGGTCAAGCCATTAAATATTGGCTCTCTTGCTTTCAAGCAGATCCCAAAAGGCTGCATGCTTTCAACGTATTCCTTAATGCTCTGTGAGGCGTCTTTCGTTACCAAAGAAACAATTTCAGAGATTGCCTTCTTCTTGTAGGATTCAATGGTTTTGCAAGAGAGTTCGTCGATTAAAGAGTATAAGTCGTGCCCGCGAACAAAAAAATGGATGTTGTTCGGAGAAATGCCTGCTCTTATTAAGTTTCTTGCGTAATTATCAAAGCCGTCATGTATTTTTTTTGTTTTTATTATTGTGGTGAACTTTTCATTGAGTAGGTTGATGTCTGTACAAAACTTATCCCAGTAAATGCATCCTTCAAACTCTACTTTTTCGGATATTGGCTTGCGCTTTAAATGCTCGAAGGTGGCAATAAACTCGGCTTTGTATTCGCTAATTGCGGAGCTTGAGAAAGACTTGCTAAGAGATTGTATGTATAAAAGCTTGGAATAGCATTCGTAAATCGCGTTAGAAAACTTGGCAAAGACAACACTCGTGGACTGCGCAAGTTGAGGTGTTGGAATTCCAACTAGGTGACTAATTATGCTGTCCACCAAGATAGAGTTCAAGTATATATTTTCTTTTGAGTGTACTTGAGTCCAGTAAATGTGTTCTATGTCGTTATACTCGCACGCGTATTCATCAGCAAAGCTGGAGATAAACTTGAAATCACTATCTAGGCAAAGAATTTGGTGTTTTCCTAAAATCAAATCACCACTGTCGACAAGGCCTAGAAGCCGGCTACATCCGTTAGCGTTCTTGGCGTCATCAGCTGGGAAAATAGATCCGAACTTAAAGCTAAATTGATATTTGGTGATTTTAGAAAACGCAGGCATCCACAACTTAGTATCGTCGGGAGACTCCACCCAGACAACTACCTCTGGAAGATCCGTATCTTCCATAAAGAATTTTTGGTTCTCAACATAATCCGCATCAAAAGGGAAGCCTAAATTTTCCATGTTAAGCCTTACTGAACGAGCTAATATTTAGGATTCTTTCATGGTCAACTGTTCCGACCATCGCTGGTGAATGAGTGGATATGATGAACTGTGCGTCAGGTGCCAAGCGGCATAAGCTTGTCAAAAGCTGCTTTTGCCATTTTAAGTGCAAAGAGAGGTCAGGTTCATCTAATAAAAATATAGTGCTTTTGCCACGGCTGAGAAATGCAGCAAGAAGCAAACTTAAGAGTGTTTTTTCACCCTTGGATAAGTTGAACCATTTTACTTCATTCTTATTGGTGTTGATGGGTTCTAATTTAACGCCGAGAAACCCTTCGCCATCCAAAAAGACCTCCCTTCCTGTCATGCGAAAAAAAATATTCGCTTCTCTAAAGAAGTGTTCGTGACGATTTGCATAGAGGTTAGATTCATAAACTTCAAGTTTTCGACGCAGTTCTTCAGGTATTTGGCTTGCTTCAAACATTCCCTTGATACTACTTAGTAGTGCTGTGAAGTCTTCATTCACTACGGAACTTTGGTCAAGCGCAGAAAAACGACGCATCAACATATATAGAGTTTTATCTAGAGTATTTTTTTTAGAAAAAATATCCAGGTCATCTAGGTTTTCAGCTTCATCAGAGCTTAAACTGAAGTTAAATAATTCGTCGCAATAGAGGATAGACTGCACCTCGCTCTCTACAGGGCTAGGTTGGCTGTCTTTCTTCACTCTCTTCCTTATGGAGTGTGCTAGGTTCATGAAGTTAGTTGATCTTGAATCTCTGCGCTCACCTTCTTTGCTGATAACGATGTTCTTGTTTTTTACGATGTTTGTAATGGCTGAAACAATTCTTACGTAGAAATCTTTCAAGGAGTCTGTTGTGTTAATCTTGTTGTCAGGCAGCGACGTGCTCAATGTGCTTTCTAGAACCCGACCTATCTTTACGTGGTTAACAATAAGTCCACTGTCAAAATGTATTTGACTAGCCCAGTTAGTTCTGGGAAATAAAAATTCTTTCTTTCCGTAAAGAGATAAAGTGCTGTGTATAACTGCTAGCGTAGTAGATTTGCCAATACCATTATAGCCAGTAATTATGGTTACAGGCGTCGGAAAATCAATAACGGCAGTGTTTCCTTCTATATATACGTTATGTATTGCAACCTTGGAAATTTTTCTCATATCACCTTCGACGCAAAGTCTGACTAGTTGGGCAAATATTTTGCGTAACACTATAGATGCGCACGTATAGCATAAAGCCTGAAAGAACGCCAGATTTTTATCTCGTCTTTGTCCTCGTTAGGTTAAGTAGGAGCTAGCTACTAGGATATAAAAATGAGTTAAGAGTGAAGTGTTCTCCAATACTGCAAAAGTTAATTGAGTGATTAAAATGATCGGATTTTAATTTAAGCAGTTCTGTGTATTAAAAAATGTTGATCTGCTGCTTAGAATTATGTACGAAATAAAAATAAGTTTAAGAAAGCACTTATCCCCCTCCCGCCGACGGGGTTTGCGTCCTTTTTTTGTGCAAACCCAGATGTGGTGCAAACGAACCGGCAGCCCATACGGGCCGGGTCGCTCTAGGGGCGGGTGGCAGTTTCATAGATTGCAAAGCTTTGAAGAGAAGTGCAGTGCGACTGCATAGAGGTGCAGCTGACGATCACGGACGGGGGCAAGGCTGGAGGCCCCGGGTTCATTGATCCGTACACAGAAAAATATAGGAATGCGGGTGTTTTCCAAAACGAGATAGATCTTTTTTCTCGCCGTCCGTGGCTGCCTTCGATGAGGTCGAAAGCTGCCATAAGCCATGAATCGTGTGGGTTTCGCCGAGATTGGGGCATTTCACAACTTGTCTCGATTCCTTAACTGGCGCCTGATCTTCTCAATCGAGCCAAACCTTGCTTGATATGCCCCGCGTTCTCACCGAGCGCCTCTAAGGCACCACGCACGTTTTCACCTACTTCTACTGAGCCTTGCTGTTCCAGGCGGAGCGTGAGTTCCATCACAGCGGCTTCAAGTGCCAACTGATTTTCATACATCCTTTCAAGCACATCTGAGAGCGAATATTCATGCGCCATACGACGACTCCTGTTCGTTACACCTCATGCTAGTCGCCAGTTCTAGGACGTGCCCATTTGATGGCTATTTTGGAACCAGAGCTGGGAAAAAGGTAATTTTGGTTAGGAATGGCGGTAGCCCTGCTGTAGGCCCCGTATTCCGTGGGTTTGACGTATTACCTTGAGGGGTAATATTTGGTAATGGCAAAGGTAATATTTGTCCAAGTGTCCGGTTTTGCTGGGGATTGAGGCTGGCAGGAATTACTCGGTGTAAAGGTAATGACCTAACCTATAAATTACTAAATTATTACCTTTCTAATTATCCTTCAACCTACTGAATTTAAAGGGTCTTATTCTATTTTTCTAAACGTATTACCAATATTACCTTTTTCCCATGCCTCAACATAAATCGCCACGGATGCTGTCACTCGACCCCTTTCCACCCTCGCGCACTAACTTGGTGCAAAACCCATGGGACTACCATGGGACTGAGAATGTCTGTTTTTCTGAGACGGAGCATCGCTACAGCCCGCGTAAACCGGGTACTTGCATAATGAAAGTGACTTTGCGGGTAGTTTCGAATCTCTCCTTCACCGCCATATTCGATGTAGACAAGACCCCTGGTTTCGAAAGAAACCAGGGGTTTTTTCATTTCTGAAATGCTTGCCCGGCATAGGCGTGGCATTCGTACACCGACTAGCCAATCAAAAACACCGAGCAAAGCCCGGTGTTCTATTCAACGCATAACGCCTTACTGCGCAGTTTTCAGCTTAACCACATCACCCGAAATCTTGGTGGTGTAACCGCTCAGCACCCAAGCCCAAAACCATTTTTCCTGGATCTGGGTGTTGATCAGCGCATCGCCGCCTTTGGCTTTGATGGCTTCATTCTGGGCGCGTACGAAACGGCTGTTTTGGCCAATCGGGATGATGCCGAACAGCATGATGCCGGTGGCGCTGGCTTCGCTGTGACCCAGCACGGTGTATTGGCTGCTGTCGTATTGCGGGGATTTGATGGCGGTGCCGGTGCAGCCTGCGAGGGTGAAACCGAGAACGGCTGCTGCAACCACTTTACTGACGTACTTCACGGTAAAACTCCATGGGCTAAAGCCCGAGATTCAATTCTCGGGGGCTGCACTTTAATCGCTCCTGTAACAGATTGAAAACAATCTACCCCTCAAGCCTGCACGTACACCCAAGCGGTCAAGCCTGACGCCAACCCCACCGCCACGCGTTTGTAATCCGACACTTCATAAGCATCCGCCGCCGCCAACTCGGCCTCGGTAATCTGGAACACCATCCCTTCGACCCTGGCGCCTGGCTCTGTTGTCGGTGCGACGATGGGGTGGTGGGTCTTGCCGCTGCTCGCCAGCACGTGTGGGTCGGTGATTTCTACCCAGCTTTGCGAATAGCCGAGCATGGCGTCGTGCTGACCGGCGAGTTCTCTGCCAAAGTTGGCCAGTTGTACGGATTTATCCTGCAGTGTGCCGTAGGAAAATAGCAGCACGGGGGATTCGTTGGAGCGTGTCATTTGTGGTCCTTAACGGGTTAAGCCAGTAGGTCTTCGTAGAATGCGCCGTAGGGTTTGGCCGGGTGGGCGATCTGGATTTCGAGAATCCACAAGCCTTCATTCGGGTAGTGCTCGAAGTCGCCCAGGTCGCCGCCTCGATGAATAGCGTGGGGGAAGTCGCTGACGCGGTGGCCCTTGATGTCCAGGTTCAATTGCCAGCCCATGACCCGTGCTTGTTCTTCGGCGTAGCGGTAAAGCTCCAGGCCGACGACTTGGTCGTTTTTCCAGCGCGCTTGCACGCGGTCGAACAGCTCTTTGGCCGCATTGGCACAGGCGATCATGTCCGGGTCGTTGCCGATGCTGAACGTGGCGCCGGCGTCGCCTTCGTGGCCTTGCCAGACGGCGCCCATGTCGATGAAGAAAATGTCGTTGTCGCCCAGCACCGGGTCGCCGTCGGAGCGTTGTTTGAATGTCTTGAGGGTGTTGGCACCGAAGCGCACCAGCAACGGGTGCCAGATACGTTGCATATCGAGTTCGGCGAGGACGTGTTTGCCCAGTTCGCGGGCTTCGGATTCGAGCATGCCGGGGCTTATGCGTTGGGCGAGCTGTTCGATGGCTTTCCAGGTCATGGCCTGGGCGAAACGCATGGATTCGAGACTGTAGGCCGCACCTACGGCTTCTTTGGGTTGTGCATTCATCAACGTGTCCTCAGCTTTGGCGTTATGCGCTTAACTATATAGCGCTGAGATGACGCAGCAAAAGCTCAAATTCAGCGTCTACGCCGTATTAGCCGCACATACACGGCAGCGTTGATCACCACCACAACGGCCCCCAGCACCAGTTGGATATTTGGCGTCAGCCCGGCCGGGTAGATGAGCGTAAGGATGTAGTGCTCGATAAACCCACCGCCATAGCCGTCCTGGCCGGCGAGATGGCGAAACAAATTTTCCCAGCGGGTGAGCGGGCAGGGCAGGTGCAGCACTTCGACGGCAATGCCCCAGGCCACCGCTGGCAGATGCAGCCACATCACGCGGCGCCATTTGAGCGCGATTAGCCCGCCGAACAATACGAACATTATGAAGCTGAGGTGGAACAGCACCAGGCTGTCGGCTGCTAGGCGGTAGAGCATCGCGGGCACTTCGAAAGGGCGGGCGCATAGTCTAAAGGGTTGCCTGTGGGCAAGTGCGGCCGTTATTGTGCTGAATCCTTTTAGTCCTTCCCCCCAAGGATCTGTTTTGATGAACGCACCGCGTACCGCCGGCCCGATCAAGGCCGTGATTTTCGATATGGACGGTTTGTTGCTGGATACCGAGGGCATCTACACCGAAGTCACGCAGATCATTGCCGAGCGCTATGGTCGTACTTATGACTGGGGGATCAAGCAGCACATCATCGGTCGTGGTGCCCAGGACCTGGCCGACTACGTGGTGAAGGCGCTGGACCTGCCGATCACGCCGGCCGAGTTTCTGAAGATTCGTGAGCCTCTGATGAGCGAGCGCTTCCCCACGGCCTTGGGCATGCCCGGCGCCGAGGCATTGGTGCGTCACTTGAAGGCGCACAATATTCCGATTGCGGTGGGCACCAGTTCGTCGCGCAATTCGTTTGGCCACAAGACCACATTGCACCGCGAATGGTTTGGTTTGTTCGGCACCATCGTCACCGCTGACGACCCGGAGGTCGGTGCCGCCAAGCCTGCGCCGGATATCTTCCTCACTGCCGCCCGACGCTTGGGCGTGGCGCCTGAGGATTGCCTGGTGTTCGAGGATTCGCCATTTGGAGTGACAGCTGCGAAAGCCGCCAATATGACGGCCATCGCCGTGCCCGATGAGGCCATGGCTGACAGCAAGTACCAGCATGCTGACCAGATCATCCGCAAACTCGCGGAGTTTGATTTGGTGGCTTATGGCTTGCCACCAATGCGCTGAATAAATGCGGTCAAAATGTGGAAGGGGGCTTGCTCCCGATAGCGGTGTATCAGTCAGCCTATTGGTTGCTGACCTACCGCCATCGGGGGCAAGCCCCCTCCCACATTTGTTTTTCCGTGTGCCTGGAATCCTAGGCGCTGAAGCCACCATCGATGGTCAAGCTGGCACCGGTGATGTAGCCGGCCTCTGGGCCTGCCAGGTAGGCAACGAAGCTGGCAATTTCTTCGACATGCCCATACCGACCCACCGCCATCAACCCGATCAAGCTCTCGGCAAAATCACTGTTCGCCGGATTCATATCAGTGTCCACCGGCCCAGGTTGCACGTTGTTGATGGTGATGCCCTTCGGCCCCAAGTCCCGCGCCAAACCTTTGGTCAGGCCCACCAGCGCCGCCTTGCTCATCGCATACGGGCCACCACCGCCAAAGGGCATACGTTCGGCGTTGGTGCTGCCGATGTTGATCACCCGGCCGCCGTCACCCATGTGCTTGGCGGCTTCCTGGGTTGCGATAAATACGCTGCGTACGTTGATCGCCAGGGTCTGGTCGAAATCTTCCAGCTTGAAGTCTTCCAGCGGTGCGATGGCCAGTACGCCAGCGTTGTTCACCAGGATATCCAGGCGCCCAAAGGCTTCTACTGTGGCGTTGACGGCGTTGCGAATTGCGTCGGCACTGGCGCTGTCGGCGTGGATCGCCAGGGCCTTGCCGCCTTCGCTGATCACGCTGTTCTGCAATTCTTCAGCCTTGGCGGTCGAGCTGACATAGGTGAAGGCAACCGCTGCGCCCTGTGCGGCGAGGCGCTTGACGATGGCGGCGCCGATGCCGCGGGAACCGCCTTGAATCAAGGCGACTTTGCCGCTGAGGTTTTGTGTGGTCATGTCGATCTCCTAGCTGTTCAAGGCGGGATGCCTTGTTGTTGGAACCGAGTATCGACCTCACCGACCCCTCCCGGTAGACCGTGATTGCTATAGTCTGTGTAAACCAAAAGTTTAGAGTGGGGCGGTATGGAAAGCTTTGGCAGTATCGAATGCTTTGTGCGCAGCGCCGAAGGTGGCAGTTTTGCCGAGGCGGCGCGACACCTGAGCCTCACGCCTGCGGCCGTCGGCAAAAGCGTCGCCAAGTTGGAAGCGCGTCTGGGTGTGCGCTTGTTCCAGCGCAGCACGCGGCGCCTTACCTTGACTGAAGCCGGCAAGCTGTTTCTCGAAGAAGTCAGCGGCAGCCTTACGACTATTCAGAATGCAATGGCTAACCTGGCCAGTGCAGAGGGCCGGCCAGTGGGCACGCTCAAGGTCAGCATGGGTACGGTGTTTGGCAATCGCTACGTGGTGCCGCTGCTCGGCGCCTTTATGCAACGCTTTCCGGATATCAGCCCGGACTGGCATTTTGATAATCGTCAGGTGGACTTGATTGGCCAAGGCTTCGATGCGGCCATCGGCGGTGGCTTCGAGTTGCCCCAGGGCGTGGTGGCGCGCAAGTTGACGCCGGCCCACCGGGTGTTGGTGGCATCAAAAGATCACTTGGCGCAATGCCCCCCAGTGTCGCTACCTGAAGACTTGTCGCGCTGCCACGGCATTCTTATCCGTTCACCGCAGACCGGGCGCATCCGCTCCTGGCAACTGACCAGCCGCGAACGCGAACACCGCCCCTTGGTGCTCAAACCAAGTATGACCATGAGCGACTCCGAAGCCGCCTGCTGCGCCAGCGCCCAGGGTTTGGGCATTGCGTTGGTGAGCATGCCGATGGCCGTGCCGTTCTTGGACAGCGGGGCGGTGGTGCGGGTGTTGCCGGATTGGTATGTCGACGATGGCAACATTTCCATTTACTACGCCGAGCACAAATTGCTGCCCGGCAAGACGCGGGCGTTTGTGGATTTCATAATCGAGCAGTTTGCCGAGCAGCAGTTGGGGCGGCGGTTCAGTGCAGTTTGAGCACACTGTCAGACCGACTCGCGGCCATCGCGGGCAAGCCCGGCTCCCACAGGGGAATGCGTTCCAATGTGGGAGCTGGCGTGCCTGCGATGGCCGCACCTCGGTTTATCGGCCGAACTGCCCCGGCCAGCCAATAACCTTCTTCGGCCTCGGCGTCGCATAGGTGCGAATCTTCGACGTCGACAACCCCAATCGCACCAGCGACTCGGCAATCGTCACCGCCGCCGTCACCCCGTCCACCACCGGCACACCGGTACGCTGGCGAATCTGCTCGTCCAACCCGGCCATGCCGCCGCAGCCCAAACAGATCACTTCGGCCTTGTCTTCGCTGATCGCCAATTCCGCTTGGCGCACGATGGCTTCCATGGCGGCCAGCGGGTCCTCTTCCAACTCCAATACCGCCATGCCGCTGGCGCGCACCGAGGCACAGCGCTGATAGAGCCCGGCGAGTTTCAGGCGGTCTTCGATCAGTGGCACGGTGCGGTCCAGGGTGGTGACCACCGAGTAGGCGTGGCCGAGGAACATCGCAGTACTGGCGGCAGCTTCGGTGATGTCCACCACTGGCACGTTCAACAGTTCCTGCAGGCCTTCACGGCCGTGCTCGCCGTAACCGGCCTGGATCACCGCATCAAACGGCTGGTCGTAGGCCATTACCCGGTCCATCACCGCGATGGCCGCCAGGTAGCTTTCAAAATTACCCTCCACCGATTCCGCGCCGAAGAAAGGCGTGAGCCCGACAATCTCGGTGCCCGGCGCCGCCACGGCGCGCGCCTGCTGGGCGATGGTGTCGGTGATGGATTCGGTGGTGTTGACGTTGACCACGAGGATACGCATGAGATGTCCTTGATTAATGGCTGACGTTATCGACGGCAATGCTTTCGCCACTGACATCGGCGTAGAACGGTTGGCGCTTGGCGATCAGCAGGTACAGCAGCCCCGCAATACCAGCGCCAAACATCCAGGAAAACGGCGAGACGCTGGCGAAACCGGGCATCAGGGCCAGCAGAATGGCGATCACAGCAGCAGGAATAAACGCCGCCACTGCGCGTAAATTGACCCCGCGGCTGTAGTAATAAACCCCGTTCGGGTCTTCGCTATACAGCTGCAACACGTCCACCCGGCTTTTACGGATCAGCCAGTAATCGACCATGATCACCCCGTACAACGGCCCCAGCAGCGCGCCCAGGCCGGACAGGAAATACACGATCACCAGCGGGCTGTTGTAGAGGTTCCACGGCAGGATCAGCACAGCCACGGTGGCGCTGATCAACCCGGCGCGGCGGAAGTTCAGGTACTTGGGCGCCAGATTGCTCAGCACAAACGCCGGTGCAACGAAGTTGGCCATGATGTTCACCGCCACGGTGACGATCAAAAACGCCAGGCAGCCGAGTACCAGGAAGAAGGTGTTCGGGATGGCGGCGATGATTTCAGTCGGGCTTTCAATCACCCGGCCATTGAGCTGGAACTGCCCGCCGCACAGCAGCACCGTAATGGCGGCAAACACCAGGATATTTACCGGTAGGCCCCAGAAGTTGCCGACCTGAATGGTCTTGCGGCACGGCGATGAGCGCGCAAAGTCGCAGAAATTGAGGATCAGCGTGCCGTAGATCGCCAGCCACAGCGCGCCACCGGCAAAGATATTGCGCCACATCTCACCGCCGCTCAGCGGTTCGCGGATCGACCAGGCGATATTGCCGCCGGTTTGGAAGTACATCCAGCCGGCCAGCGAAGCCACCGTCAGTAAAATCACCGGCCCGGCGAAGCCCTCATAGCGACGCACCATCTCCATGCCATAGGCCAGGATCACCAGTTGCACCAGCCAGATCGCCACGAAACACGCCCAGCCCAAGGACGACAGGCCGAGGATAGAGTTGTGGTCGTATTCGGCAAAGCCTGGATGAATCGCCGTCAGCAGCACGCGGAAAACCACCGAGGCCAGGTAGGTCTGAATACCAAACCAGGCGATTGCAATCACCGCGCGGATCAGCGCCGGAATCTGCGCGCCGTGGATGCCGAAACTGATACGGCTCATCACCGGGAACGGTACGCCAGTCTTCTGCCCCATGTAACCCGACAGGTTCATAAAGAAATACACCAGCGCCGCGCCAATGCCGAGAGACAACAAAATCTGCCAGCCACCCAGGCCCAGGGCATATAAGCCGATGGCAAAGGAGTAGTTGGCGATGTTGTGCACGTCATTGGTCCACAACGCAAAGATGCTGTAGCGCCCCCAGCGCCGGCCTTCGACCTTGGTGGGCGCGAGGTCTTTATTGTGCAGGCGCGGGCTCAGTACCAACGGGCCTGTCCCGGTGGCCTCGGGGTTCAGGGAGGAGGGCAAATCCAGTGCGATGTTATTCGAGAGACTTGTACGCATTCCGGCAGGCTCCAGCACATCTGCAGCCAGATGGCAGATGGCAAAGTGTATGTAGGTTTTGTATATATTGTATACAAAGCGCTTTTCACCTTAAGCCACATGCGTGCCAGTTTTTGATCTATGAAAACTGGCGTTAATTTCGTTTTTATAGGTTTGTTTAGTAACTTACTGAATTGGAAGAAATATAAATTGACCAGTTGAACAGGTATTTATTTTTCAGTGGGAACAAGGCGATTCACAAAGGTGAACATCAGGAGGCGAGAGGTGTTACGCAATGGTGCAGTAGAAGAGAAATTGCACACATAAATGGCACCGATGGTTACATGTATGTGTACATATTTAATGAGCAATGCAAAAAAAATGTGGGAGGGGGCTTGCCCCCGATAGCGGTGTGTCAATCAGAGTATTTCTCACTGAACCACCGCCATCGGGGGCAAGCCCCCTCCCACATTGTCTAACCAAGTTGGCCCTTAGGCCTTGCTGATAATATTCCCAGCATGCAGCCCGCATTCCTTCTGCGTGGCCTCTTCCCACCACCAGCGCCCCTCGCGCTCATGCTGGTTTGGCAGCACCGGGCGCGTGCACGGCTCGCAGCCAATGCTGATAAACCCACGCTCATGCAGGCTGTTGTAGGGCAACTCCAACATACGGATATAGCCCCAGATCTCTTCGCTGGTCATCTGCGCCAACGGGTTGAATTTGTACAGGGTGCGTTCCGGGGTAGAGAAGGCCGAGTCGATCTCCAGCGCCGCCACCTGGCTGCGGGTGCCGGGGCTCTGGTCACGGCGCTGGCCGGTGGCCCAGGCGCTCACGCCAGACAGCTTGCGGCGCAGCGGCTCGATCTTGCGCACGCCGCAGCACTCACCGTGGCCGTCCTTGTAGAAACTGAACAGGCCCTTTTCCTTGACGAAGGGTTCCAGCTTGCTCTGGTCCGGGGAGATCAGTTCGATGTCGATCTTGTAGAACTCGCGCACCTGCTCGATAAACCGGTAGGTCTCCGGGTGCAGGCGGCCGGTGTCGAGGCTGAACACCTTAACGTTCTTGTTCAGCTTCCAGGCCATGTCCACCAGCACCACGTCCTCGGCGCCGCTGAAGGAAATCCACAGGTCATCGCCAAACTGGCTGAATGCCAGCTTGAGAATGTCCTGGGCAGATTTGTTGGCATAGGTCGCGGCGAGTTCAGCGACGTCGAAAGCGTGGTTCATCAGGACGGTTCCTACAAGGTCAGTGGCGCTGAGCGCTCTATAGGGGAGCGATGGTATCAAAATCCGCTCTGCGTTGCGGCGGCGAGCTTGAATCGCTAGAGTTCGGCAGTCCTTTTGCTCGCTCAACTAACAACATCTAATGGGAGTGTCTTGTGGAAATTGCCTGTCTCGACCTGGAAGGGGTGCTGGTTCCGGAAATCTGGATCGCCTTCGCCGAAAAAACCGGTATTGAATCCCTGCGGGCCACCACGCGGGACATTCCCGATTACGACGTGTTGATGAAGCAACGCCTGCGTATCCTCGACGAGCACGGGCTCAAGCTCGGCGACATCCAAGAGGTGATTGCCACCCTCAAGCCGCTGGACGGCGCCATTGAATTCGTCAACTGGCTGCGCGAGCGCTTCCAGGTGGTGATCCTGTCCGACACGTTCTACGAGTTTTCCCAGCCGCTGATGCGCCAACTGGGGTTCCCGACGCTTTTGTGCCACCGGCTTATCACCGACGACAACGACCGCGTAGTGAGTTACCAACTGCGCCAGAAAGACCCCAAGCGCCAGTCGGTGCTGGCCTTCAAGAGCCTGTACTACCGCGTCATTGCTGCCGGCGATTCCTACAATGACACCACCATGCTGGGCGAAGCCGACCGGGGGATTTTATTCCATGCGCCGGAGAATGTGATTCGAGAGTTCCCGCAGTTCCCGGCGGTGCATACGTTTGAGGATTTGAAGCAGGAATTTATCAAGGCGTCGAATCGGGCGTTGAGCCTGTAAGGCTTTCAGTGCGGCTGATGGCCTCTTCGCGAGCAAGCCCGCTCCCACATTTGATCGCATTCCAAAGGATGTACTCGGTTAAATGTGGGAGCGGGCTTGCTCGCGAAGAGGCCGGCTCAGCCGCTGCATATCTTCCCACTAGCCCCCCGCCAACAAGCTCTCATAAGGAATTCGCAAGCCCTCATGCAGCCGCTTGATCATCGCCAAGCTCAACTTGCGCTTATGGTTCAGCACTTCTGACACCCGTCCACTGGTGCCAATAAACGGCTCCAGATCGCGGGCGGTCATGCCCAGCTGTTCCATCCGAAATTTGATCGCTTCCACCGGGTCGGAAGGGGGCAGTGGATACTGTTCCGCCTCGTACTTCTCGATGAGGATTGCGAGAATTTCCAGCTCGTCACCTTCAGGTGAGCCAATGGCCGCTCCCCATATCTGCTCCACGCGTGCAAGTGCAGCGGTCAGATCGTCCTGGGAATGTATAGGTTTGATGTTCATCACACGGTCTCCGCGTTGATCTGGTCGTACTTAGCTTGTGAATCTCCCAATTCGGGAGGATTTTGAGCTTCGTTTTTTACAGATGCAATTGTGGAAACATTTTTTTGAAGAGTTCAGCTTTCGTTCTGAGGCACTACAGGCTTTCCAACGTTTGCAACAACACCCGCACCTTCGTCAGCGACTCCTGATACTCCGCCTCCCACTGCGAGTCCGCGACAATCCCGCCGCCGCCCCAGCAGCACACCTGCCCATCCTTGACCAGTAAGCTGCGGATGGCGATGGAGCTGTCCATTTCGCCGCGCACGTCCAGATAGACCAACGAGCCGCAGTACAGCCCGCGCCGGGTTGGTTCCAGTTCGTCAATGATCTGCATCGCGCGAATCTTCGGCGCGCCGGTGATGGAGCCGCCGGGGAAGCTGCCGGCGATCAGGTCGAGGGCGTCTTTGTCGTCGGCCAGTTCGCCGATCACGCTGCTCACCAGGTGGTGCACGTTGGGGTAGCTTTCCAGGCTGAACAGCTCCGGCACGCTTACCGAGCCGGTGCGGCAGGTGCGGCCGAGGTCGTTGCGTAGCAGGTCAACGATCATCAGGTTTTCGGCGCGGTCCTTGGGGCTGGCCAGTAGTTCGGCGGCATTGGCGGCGTCTTCTTCTGGCATCAGGCCGCGCGGGCGGGTGCCTTTGATCGGGCGGGTTTCGACCTGGCGCTCGCTGATGCGCACGAAACGCTCCGGCGACAGGCTCAGTACCGCGCCTTCATCCGGCAGGCTTTGGAACCCGGAAAACGGTGTGGGGCAGGCTTGGCGCAACGCGCAATAGGCCACCCATGGGTCACCGATGCAGGGCGCACGAAAGCGCTGGGCAAAGTTGACCTGGTAGCAATCGCCTGCCTGGATGTACTCCTGGATGCGCACGATGGCCTGTCGATAAGACTCGGCGCTGAGGTCCGGGGCCATGGGCCCCTGAAGCTTGAAAATCGCGGTTGTGTCGACAGTTTCAGCGCTGAACAAGGCGGTCAGGCGCTGGCGTTCGCTATGGTCCAGCGCCGGGTGAAACACCAATTGGCTGGTCTTCGCCTGGTGATCGCTGATCAAGGCCCAGGCGTACAGCCCGAAGCGCGCATCCGGCAAATGAAGGTCATCCACCGCCACGTGCGGCATCTGCTCCAGGTGCCGACCGAAGTCGTAACTCAGGTAGCCGATCAAGCCGCCGGCGAAGGGCAACTCATAGCCGACAGGCAAATCCGCTTCGCCCAATTGCGTAAGGTTTTTCCGCAGGCGCTGCAGGAAGTCGTTTCCACTTTCGTCAGGCGCAACCGTCAACGTCTGCCAAGGCCAGGCACTGAGCAGGTCATAACGCCCACGCTCGGCAACCGGGCGGCCGCTGTCCAGCAGCACCGCGCCGGGTGCATGGCGAATCGCCGCAAAATACTCGGCGGGGTTGGCGCGATAGGGCAGTGGGTGTACGGAGCAGGTCGACATGCGTGGGATGGATCAGCCGTTGGCTTGGGGGAGGGCATTGTAGTCCGCTGAAGGGTTTGGTCCTAGAGCGCGGTTTAAATGTGGGAGGGGGCTTGCCCCCGATAACGGTGTGTCAGCGAGCATATTTGTGACTGAATTACCGCTATCGGGAGCAAGCCCCCTCCCACATTGGATCGGCGTTTAGCCTTCTACCGGCGGAATATGCCCAAACATCTCCTGCACGAATTTCACCCGTTCTTCCGGGGTTTCAGTCACGCCAGCTGCCTTCAATTCTTCCAGTCGCGCTTCCACCGCATGGGTGCGCAAGGTCAAGCCGCAGTCATTGGCAATCTGGATATTCAACCCTGGCCGCGCATTCAGCTCCAGGATCAATGGGCCTTTCTCTTGGTCCAGCACCATGTCCACGCCGATATACCCCAACCCGCAGAGTTCATAGCAACCGGCCGCGAGCTTCATGAAACCGTCCCAGTTGGGCAGTTGCACGCCGTCCACTGCGTTAGTGGTATCGGGGTGTTTGGTGATGATGTTGTTCAGCCAGGTACCGCGCAGGGTCAGGCCAGTGGCCAGGTCGACCCCCACGCCAATCGCGCCTTGGTGCAGGTTGGCCTTGCCGCCGGACTGACGGGTGGGCAAACGCAACATCGCCATCACCGGATACCCCATCAGCACGATGATGCGAATGTCCGGCACACCTTCGTAGCTGATGCTTTTGAAAATCTGGTCAGGCACCACGCGGTATTCGATCAGCGCACGGTCACGGTGGCCGCCCAGGGAATACAGGCCCGTGAGGATGCTGGAAATCTGATGCTCGATCTCTTCATGGCTGATGATCTTGCCGGACACCGTGCGATAGCGCCCCTCAAACCGATCCGCTACCACCAGAATGCCGTCACCGCCGGCGCCCTGGGCCGGCTTGATCACGAAGTCGCTGCGCCCACCGATGATCTCGTCGAGCTTGTCGATTTCCTTTTCAGTGGAGATCACGCCGTACATTTCGGGCACATGGATGCCGGCCGCGATGGCCCGTTCCTTGGTGATGATCTTGTCATCCACAATCGGGTACAGGCTGCGCTTGTTGTACTTGAGCACGTAGTCGGCGTTACGCCGGTTGATGCCCATGATCCCCCGCGCTTCGAGGGCCTTCCAGGTCTTCCAGAAACCGAACATTACTTATCAGCCTTCAAGAACGCCTTGAAACGCACCAGCTCGGTCAGGCGGTAACCGCGATAGCGACCCATGGCCAGCATGAAGCCCACCAAGATCAGCAGGATCGCCGGGAAGGTAAACACGAAGTACACCAGCTCCGGCACGCTCATGATCAGGTGCGCCAGGGAGGCGGCGAACAGCGTACCAATTGCCACTTTCAGCGCGTGGTTGGCACCGCGTTCTTCCCAGGTGATCGACAGGCGTTCGATGGTCATGGTCAAGATCACCATCGGGAACAGTGCCACCGACAATCCACGCTCCAGGCCCAGCTTATGGCTGAACAGGCTGATGGCCGCGATCAGCACCACCACGAAGGTCAGCACCACCGACAACCTCGGCAGCATCTGCAACTTCAAATGTTCAAGATACGACCTGAGGGACAGCCCCAGCGCCGTAATAATCGTAAACAACACAATCCCGAAGCCCAACTGCGTCTCGCGGAACGCCAGGGCGATCAGCACCGGCGTGAACGTGCCCAGGGTCTGCAGGCCGATCAGGTTGCGCAGGATCAAAATCACCAGCACGCCAATCGGGATCATCACCATGATCATGAAAGTCTGCTGGGTTTGCAGCGGCAAGCCATACAGCGAGTATTCGAGGAAGTTGGCGTCGGTGTTCTCGTCGGTCAGCTTGGCCAGGCGAATCGCGTTCATTTCACTGTTGTTCAGGCTGAACGTGACCATGGCCTTCTTGCCGCCATCGACGGTGATCAGGTTTTCATCACCGGTCCACCACAGCAGGCGGTCGCTGGGCAGGCCTTGTTCGCCGGTTTCGGGGTTGAAGTACAGCCAGTCGTTGCCATTGAAGCTGCGCAGCCATAGTTCCGGGGTTTGCGGCTGGTCGGCCACCAGGCGGATGGTGTGGACCTTTTCCACCGGTACGTGGGCGATGGACAGCAGCAGCTCGACAATCTTGGCTTTATGCGGCGTGGACGGGTCGCCCGCCAGCAGCAGCTTCACATTGTCGTCGTTAAGGTTGTTGGTGCGCTTGATGGCTTCGGTGATAAACGTCTCGACGTCGGCCGAGTGCTGGCGGATTGGCGCCAGCAGGGCTTCGGCGGCGATTTTTTCCGGGCCTTCCACGGCAATGCTGTCGCGGAAGGTAGGGCCCTTGACCTTGATCTTTTCACCGCTGTAACGCTTGGTCAGCACCAGGCGGTAATACAGGGTTTGGTTGCCTGCGGCGCGACGTGCCGACCAGGTGACCTTACGGTTGCCGTCGATGCGGTTGACGCTCACCCCGTAGTTATTCGAGATAAAACTCTCGTTGAGGCTTACGAAGTCGCGGCTCAACGGCGGCACGAACATCTGGATCTTCACCGGGTCTTTCGGGTTGGCGACGAACTCGACCTTGGCATCGATGTTCCACAGGTCGTCGGTGGCGTCCTCGGTGACGGGGATCCCCAGCACGAAAATCTGATAGGCGGTGACCGAAATACCCAACACCACCAGGATGGCGATCAGGATTTTCAGGTGCAGGGTAAGAGAGCGCATTCGGTTTACTCGGCGGTATGAGCGTCGGCGGCACAGGCAGGTTTGCCTGCTGCGTATTTAAGGCTTGGGTCGACCAGCGCATCAAAGCGTTTCAACGCTTCGGAGCCGATCAGCAGCGGATATTGGAATGCGCTGCGGTCAGTCAAGTTCACTTCGATGCTGCGTAAAGCGGTGCCCATGCAGATATCCAGCGCGATGACTGGGCGGGCGGTGTAGTTCTTGTCCTCATCGGGGTCGTAGTCACCGGCGCGGCGCTTGATCTTGCTGACGCGGGCGAGGGGGCGTTCGATGGGGTGGGAGTGGGCGGTGTCGATGGCCAGGTAGAAGCGCACCCAGGACTCGCCGTTGCGCTTGAAGCGCTTGATATCGCGGGCACTGAGGGAAGCAGTCTTGGCGCCGGTGTCGAGTTTGGCGGCGACTTCAAGGTTGATGCCGGCCAATTGGGCGTATTCGTTGAGGCCATACACGGTCTTCTCGGCAGCAACGCCGAGACCTGGTGTCAGCAGTAGGCAAAACAATAAAAGGAAGGGCTTGAGTCTCATAGATCCCGAGGCGGTGCAGTGCGATGTTCAATTCAAGGCGACTGGCATTGCTGCGCAAACTCCCTCGTACGCCGTTTCATCCAATGATGTCAGGCAAAAGCGGCGGGCATTCTAACATGATGCTTTTCTGGCGCCAGCGCTGGCAGGCGGCCATGCCTTTATAGGGTACTGAAGCGGTTATTAGACGATTGTCGACAATGTGTATTTATTCTTTGACTAATAGGGGCTTATTGGCTAGTTTTTGCGGCATTGATTTTTAAGGTGTCGACAATATGCTGGATCAATTGGAAGCGCCGCTGACGATGTCGGACGAATCCCAGACGATGTCGGAGAATGTCTTCCGGCGTATCCAGGCCGCCATCGTCAAGGGCGAAATCGCCCCCGGCAGCAAGATCTCCGAGCCCGAACTGGCACGCACCTACGGCATCAGCCGTGGCCCGCTGCGCGAGGCGATCCACCGTCTGGAAGGCCAGCGCCTGCTAGTGCGCATTCCCCATGTGGGCGCGCGAGTGGTGTCTTTGAGCCACGCCGAGCTGATCGAACTCTACGAAATCCGTGAATCCCTCGAAGGCATGGCCTGTCGCCTGGCCGCCGAGCGCATGACCGATGCGGAAATCGAAGAATTGCGCCAAGTACTGCACACCCACGAGCGCGACGAAGCCTTTCAGGCCGGCCTTGGTTACTACCAGCAGGAAGGCGACTTCGATTTTCATTACCGGATAATTCAAGGCGCCGGTAACCGCACCCTGACCCAGATGCTCTGCGGCGAGCTGTACCAGCTGGTGCGGATGTACCGCATCCAGTTTTCTGCCACACCCAATCGTCCACGCCAGGCCTTTGCCGAGCATCACCGTATTCTCGATGCGATTGCCGATCGCGACGGTGAACTGGCCGAACTGCTGATGCGCCGCCATATCGGCGCGTCCAAACGCAACATTGCCCGTCACTTCCCAGGCGGTGCTACTGATAGAGGTGAGTCATGAGTTCGAACAATAAAAGCACACCCGGCCAGCGTTTCCGTGATGCGGTCGCCAGTGAACATCCCTTGCAGGTGGTCGGCGCGATCAACGCCAACCACGCGCTGCTGGCCAAGCGCGCCGGGTTCAAGGCGATCTATCTGTCAGGTGGCGGGGTAGCCGCCGGCTCCCTTGGCGTGCCGGACTTGGGCATCACCGGCCTGGATGATGTGCTCACCGACGTGCGTCGCATCACCGACGTTTGCGACCTGCCGCTGCTGGTGGACGTGGACACCGGCTTCGGCTCTTCAGCCTTCAACGTGGCGCGCACCGTGCGCTCGATGATCAAGTTCGGCGCCGCCGCCATCCATATCGAAGACCAGGTTGGTGCCAAGCGCTGCGGTCATCGCCCAAACAAAGAAATCGTGTCCCAGCAGGAAATGGTCGACCGCATCAAGGCCGCCGTGGACGCACGCACCGATGACAGCTTCGTGATCATGGCGCGTACCGACGCGCTGGCGGTTGAAGGCCTGGAGTCTGCCCTGGAACGTGCCGCCGCGTGCATCGAAGCCGGCGCCGACATGGTGTTCCCGGAAGCCATCACCGAGCTTGAGATGTACAAACTGTTTGCATCCAAGGTGAAGGCGCCGATCTTGGCCAATATCACCGAGTTCGGCGCCACGCCGCTGTACACCACCGAACAACTGAAATCGGCCGATGTTTCCATCGTGCTGTACCCGCTCTCGGCGTTCCGCGCGATGAACAAGGCGGCCGAAAACGTCTACACCGCGATCCGTCGCGACGGCACTCAACAAAACGTGATCGACACCATGCAAACCCGCATGGAGCTTTACGATCGCATCGATTACCACACCTTCGAGCAGAAGCTCGACGCGCTGTTCGCTGCGAAAAAATGATGCATCAACCTGTAGGAGCGGGCTCGCCCGCGAAAATCGTCAACGCTGACGCGGCAAGCCTGAAACAGCGCGGCGATCTTGAGTCTTTCGCGAGCAAGCTCGCTCCTACAGTTGGTGGTGTGTTGTGAACACGACTCCCTGAATAACTACAAAATTGGAGAAGAATCATGGCTGAAGCAAAAGTACTGAGTGGTGCCGGCCTGCGTGGCCAGGTAGCCGGGCAAACCGCATTGTCCACCGTGGGCCAGGCCGGTGCCGGCCTGACCTATCGCGGCTACGACGTGCGCGAACTGGCCGCCGATGCGCAGTTTGAAGAAGTGGCCTACCTGTTGCTGTACGGCGAATTGCCGACCCAGGCCGAGTTAGCCGCCTACAGCAAAAAGCTGGGCCAACTGCGCGACCTGCCGCAAGCGCTGAAAGAGGTGCTCGAACGTATCCCCGCCGACGCGCACCCGATGGACGTGATGCGCACCGGGTGTTCGTTCCTCGGCAACATTGAGCCGGAGAAAGACTTCAGCGTGCAGCGCGACGTCACCGACCGCCTGCTCGCCGCGTTCCCGGCGATCATGTGCTACTGGTACCGCTTCAGCCACGACGGCAAGAAGATCGACTGCGTGACAGACGAGCCGACCATCGGCGGCCATTTCCTGCACCTGTTGCACGGCAAAAAGCCGAGCGAGCTGCATGAAAAAGTCATGAACGTATCGCTGATTCTTTACGCAGAACACGAGTTCAACGCGTCGACCTTTACCGCCCGTGTGTGTGCTTCGACCCTGTCCGACCTGTACTCCTGCGTCACTGCCGCCATCGGCTCCCTGCGCGGCCCGCTGCATGGCGGCGCCAACGAAGCGGCGATGGAGATGATCGAGAAGTTCTCTTCGGCGGAAGACGCCGTGGAAGGCACCCTCGGCATGCTGGCGCGCAAGGACAAGATCATGGGCTTCGGCCACGCGATCTACAAAGACAGTGACCCGCGCAACGAAGTGATCAAGGGCTGGGCGAAAAGGCTCGCCGATGAAGTCGGCGACAAGGTGCTGTTCCCGGTCTCCGAAGCCATCGACAAGACCATGTGGGAGCAGAAAAAACTGTTCCCTAACGCCGATTTCTACCATGCCTCGGCGTACCACTTCATGGGCATCCCGACCAAGCTGTTCACCCCTATTTTCGTGTGCTCGCGCCTGACCGGCTGGGCCGCGCATGTGTTTGAGCAACGGGCGAACAACCGCATCATCCGTCCAAGCGCCGAGTACACCGGCGTAGAGCAGCGCAAGTTCGTGCCAATCGAACGTCGCTGAAGACCGGCGGTTCCAGAATTGGAATGGGGTCAAAGTGTGGGAGGGGGCTTGCTCCCGATGGCGGTGTATCAGTTGCTACAGATGTTGAATGACACACCGCTATCGGGAGCAAGCCCCCTCCCACACTTGGATCGCATTTCAATTCTGGATCGGCGCAGGTCTTCCTTTTGCAACTACCGTGACCGAGTCCTGACGATGAACACTGAATTTCGCAAACCGCTCCCTGGCAGCCGCCTGGATTTCTTCGACGCCCGAGCGGCTGTCGAGGCGATCACCCCCGGTGCCTATGCCACCTTGCCCTATACCTCCCGCGTGCTCGCCGAGAACCTGGTGCGTCGTTGCGACCCGGCCACGCTCAACGCGTCCTTGAGCCAACTGATCGAACGCAAGCGCGACCTCGACTTCCCCTGGTTCCCGGCCCGCGTGGTGTGCCACGACATCCTCGGCCAGACAGCCCTGGTTGACCTTGCTGGCCTGCGCGATGCCATCGCGCTGCAAGGCGGGGACCCGGCGCAGGTCAACCCTGTGGTGCCGACCCAACTGATCGTCGACCACTCCTTGGCCGTCGAAGCCGGCGGTTCCGACCCGCAGGCGTTCGAGAAAAACCGCGCCATTGAAGACCGTCGCAACGAAGACCGTTTTCACTTTATCGAGTGGACCAAAAAAGCCTTTAAAAACGTCGATGTGATCCCGCCGGGCA
The DNA here is from genome assembly GCF_900583165.1 of Pseudomonas viridiflava. Lineage (GTDB taxonomy): Bacteria > Pseudomonadota > Gammaproteobacteria > Pseudomonadales > Pseudomonadaceae > Aquipseudomonas. The sequence continues at coordinate 134,115 of NZ_UTKY01000010.1, forward strand.
ACGGCATCATGCACCAGATCAACCTGGAGAAAATGTCCCCGGTGATCCAGGTGCGTGAAGGCGTAGCGTTCCCGGACACCTGCGTCGGCACCGACAGCCACACGCCCCACGTGGATGCCCTGGGCGTGATCGCCATCGGCGTTGGTGGCCTGGAAGCCGAGAGCGTGATGCTCGGCCGCGCCTCATGGATGCGCCTGCCGGAAAGTGTTGGCGTGGAGCTGACGGGCAAACTGCAACCGGGCATCACCGCCACCGATATGGTGCTGGCGCTGACGGAGTTTTTGCGTAAGCAGAAAGTGGTCGGTGCGTGGCTGGAGTTTTTCGGCGAGGGTGCATCGGCACTGACGTTGGGCGACCGCGCCACCATCTCCAACATGGCCCCGGAATACGGCGCCACTGCGGCAATGTTCTACATCGACCAGCAAACCATCGCCTACCTCAAACTCACCGGTCGCGAAGACGAGCAAGTCACCCTGGTGGAGCAATACGCTCGCCACACCGGCCTGTGGGCGGACGACCTTAAAGGCGCGCAATACGAGCGCGGCCTCACGTTTGACCTGTCCAGCGTCGTGCGCAATATGGCCGGCCCGAGCAACCCTCACGCCCGCGTCGCGACCAGCGACTTGGCGGCCAAAGGCATCAGCGGCCAATGGGACGAAGTGCCCGGCCAAATGCCCGACGGGGCAGTGATCATCGCCGCCATCACCAGTTGTACCAACACCAGCAACCCGCGCAATGTGATTGCCGCCGGCCTCTTGGCGCGCAACGCGAACAAGCTGGGGCTGGCGCGCAAACCCTGGGTCAAATCCTCGTTGGCGCCGGGTTCGAAAACCGTGGCGATGTACCTCGACGAAGCCGGCTTGACCTCTGAGCTGGAGCAACTGGGCTTTGGCGTCGTTGCCTTTGCGTGCACCACGTGCAACGGCATGTCTGGCGCACTCGACCCGGTGATCCAGCAAGAAATCATCGACCGCGACCTCTACGCCACCGCCGTGCTGTCGGGTAACCGCAACTTCGACGGGCGGATTCACCCATACGCCAAGCAAGCTTTCCTCGCGTCGCCGCCATTGGTGGTGGCCTACGCGATTGCCGGCACCATCCGTTTTGACATCGAAAAGGACGTGCTGGGCCTGGACGCCAACGGCAATGAAATCCGCCTGCAAGACATCTGGCCAAGCGATGAAGAAATCGATGCGGTGGTAAAAGCCTCGGTGAAGCCGGAGCAGTTCCGCAAGGTCTACATCCCAATGTTCGCCATCCACGAGGACACCGGCCCGAAAGTCACGCCGCTGTATGACTGGCGCCCGCAGAGCACCTATATCCGTCGCCCGCCGTATTGGGAAGGCGCGCTGGCCGGTGCCCGTCCGCTCAAGGGCATGCGCCCGCTGGCGGTGCTGCCGGACAACATCACCACCGATCACCTGTCGCCGTCCAACGCGATCATGCTCGACAGCGCCGCCGGCGAATACCTGGCGAAAATGGGCTTGCCGGAAGTCGACTTCAACTCCTACGCCACCCACCGGGGCGACCACTTGACCGCGCAGCGCGCGACCTTTGCCAACCCCAAACTGTTCAATGAAATGGTGCTGGAAAACGGCAAGGTCAAGCAGGGTTCCCTGGCGCGCATCGAGCCCGAAGGGCAAGTCACGCGGATGTGGGAAGCCATCGAAACCTACATGGAGCGCAAGCAGCCGCTGATCATCATTGCTGGCGCCGATTACGGCCAAGGCTCGTCCCGCGACTGGGCCGCCAAGGGCGTGCGCCTGGCCGGGGTGGAAGCAATTGCCGCCGAAGGGTTCGAGCGTATCCACCGTACCAATCTGGTGGGCATGGGCGTGTTGCCGCTGGAGTTCCTGCCGGGCACTGACCGCCATACCTTGCAGATCGACGGCAGTGAAACCTACGACGTGGTCGGGGCGCGCACCCCGCGTGCCACACTGACATTGGTGATCAACCGCAAGAATGGCGAACGTGTCGAAGTGCCGGTGACCTGTCGCCTGGACACCGCCGAAGAAGTGTCGATCTACGAGGCGGGCGGCGTGTTGCAGCGTTTTGCCCAAGACTTCCTGGAATCGGCGGCGACCGCCTGAAGAGGATCATCATGGCACCTGTAGCGCAAATCAAGATACCCGCCACCTATATGCGTGGCGGTACCAGCAAGGGCGTATTTTTCAGCCTCACCGACCTGCCCACAGCGGCGCAGGTGCCGGGCGCGGCGCGTGATGCGCTGTTGCTGCGGGTGATCGGCAGCCCCGACCCCTACGACAAGCAGATCGACGGCATGGGCGGCGCCACTTCCAGCACCAGCAAAACCGTAATCCTGGCCAAAAGCACCCGTGCCGAGCATGACGTGGACTACCTGTTTGGCCAGGTCTCCATCGACAAGCCGTTTGTGGATTGGAGCGGTAACTGCGGCAACCTCTCGGCGGCGGTGGGTTCGTTCGCCATCAGCGCGGGTTTGGTCGACCCGGCCCGTGTACCTCACAACGGCGTGGCCGTGGTGCGCGTATGGCAGGCCAATATCGGCAAGACCATCATCGCCCACGTGCCGATCACCGACGGCGCGGTGCAGGAAACGGGTGACTTCGAACTGGACGGCGTGACCTTCCCGGCCGCCGAAGTGCAATTGGAATTCATGGACCCGGCGGCGGAAGAAGAGGGCGGCGGTGGCTCGATGTTCCCCACCGGCAACCTTATCGACGACCTGGAAGTACCCGGTGTCGGCACGTTCAGGGCCACATTGATCAACGCCGGCATCCCGACGATCTTCATTAACGCCGAAGACCTCGGCTACACCGGCACCGAGCTGCAAGGCGCAATCAACAGCGACCCCAAAGCCCTGGCAATGTTCGAAACCGTACGGGCCTACGGCGCGCTGCGCATGGGCCTGATCAAGCACCTGGACGAAGCCGCCCAGCGCCAGCACACGCCAAAGGTGGCGTTTGTGGCCAAGCCTGCGGATTACGTGGCGTCCAGCGGCAAGGCGATCAAGGCCGGCGATGTGGACTTGCTGGTACGTGCGCTGTCGATGGGCAAGCTGCACCACGCGATGATGGGCACGGCGGCGGTGGCAATCGGCACGGCGGCGGCGATTTCCGGGACGTTGGTCAACCTCGCGGCCGGCGGCGTAGAGCGTAATGCAGTGCGGTTCGGGCACCCGTCCGGCACGTTGCGCGTCGGTGCCGAGGCGAGCCAAGTGAACGGCGAGTGGGTAGTGAAGAAGGCCATCATGAGCCGCAGTGCGCGAGTCTTGATGGAGGGCTTCGTGCGCATCCCCGGCGACGCATTTTAGCGACATGCACCGGCCCAATGTGGGAGGGGGCTTGCCCCCGATGGCAGTGGGTCAGTGAATGCACCTGCTACTGACACACCGCTATCGGGGGCAAGCCCCCTCCCACATTGGATCTCTATTCCAAGGCAGGCATCCAAGATCTGCTTTCAACAACCGTGAGTCCGAGGATTACCCCAACCCATTTTTTGGAGCACTCCCATGAGCGCCAACGTCGACCAGAACAACCGCCCCGACTACGACCAAGTGTTGCAGGACATCGCCGACTACGTCCTCAGCTACCGCATCGAGTCCCTGGATGCGCTGGACACCGCCCGCAACTGCCTGATGGACACTTTGGGCTGCGGCCTGCTGGCCCTGCGGTTCCCCGAGTGCACCAAGCACCTAGGGCCGATTGTCGAGGGCACCGTGGTGCCGTTCGGTGCGCGTGTACCGGGTACCTCGTTCCGGCTGGACCCGGTCAAGGCGGCGTGGGATATCGGCTGCATTGTGCGTTGGCTCGACTACAACGACACCTGGCTCGCCGCCGAGTGGGGCCACCCTTCGGATAACCTCGGTGGCATCCTCGCGGTGGCCGACCACCTGTCGCAAAAACGCGTGGCCAATGGTGACGCGCCGTTGACCGTGCGCGCGGTGCTCGAAGCGATGATCATGGCCCATGAAATCCAGGGCGTCATTGCCCTGGAAAACTCGTTCAACCGCGTCGGCCTCGACCACGTGTTGCTGGTGAAAGTCGCCTCCACAGCCGTCACCGCCAAGCTGATGGGCGCCAATCGTGAGCAGTTGCTTGCAGCCTTGTCCCATGCCTTTGTCGATGGCCAGGCATTGCGCACGTATCGGCATGCGCCGAATGCCGGTTCACGTAAATCATGGGCTGCGGGGGATGCGACGAGTCGCGGTGTGCGCTTGGCGGATATCGCCCTGCGCGGCGAAATGGGCATTCCCGGGGTCTTGAGCGCGCCGCAATGGGGCTTCTACGACGTGCTGTTCAGCCACACCAACAAAGACTTGGCGCTCAAGCCCGAGGACCAGCGCGGTTTCAGCCTGTCCCAGCCCTACGGCACTTACGTGATGGAAAACGTGCTGTTCAAGATCAGCTTTCCCGCCGAGTTCCATGCGCAAACCGCGTGCGAAGCTGCGGTGACGTTGCACCCGCGGGTGAAGGATCGCCTGCACGACATCGAACGCATCGTCATCACTACCCATGAGTCGGCGATTCGCATCATCTCCAAGGTAGGCCCATTGGCCAACGCCGCCGACCGCGACCACTGCCTGCAATACATGACCGCCGTGCCTTTGGCGTTCGGCAACCTGGTGGCCGAGCAGTACGAGGATGAGTTCCATGCGGCGCACCCGATCATCGATGAGTTGCGCGAAAAAATGGTGATCGTCGAAGACCCGCGTTACAGCCGCGAATACCTGGAGGCGGACAAACGCTCCATCGCCAACGCGGTACAGGTGTTCTTCAACGATGGCACTAGCACTGAGCAGGTGGCAGTGGAGTACCCGATCGGCCATCGCCGTCGCCGGGTAGACGGCATTCCGTTGCTGGAAGACAAGTTCAAGACCAACCTGGCCACGCGGTTTACCGCGCAGCGCAGTGGGGAGATTTTTGCGTTGTGTACAGATCAAGCGCGGCTTGAGGCTACGCCTGTCCAGCACTTTATGGGTCTGTTCGTGATCTGACAGTCAACTCGGTCAATGTGGGAGCTGGCTTGCCTGCGATAGCATCACCTCGGTTTGCTTGAAACACCGAGGCGTCTGCATCGCAGGCAAGCCAGCTCCCACAGTTGACCGAGCTAGATTCGAGGGCTATTCAAACCGCACAATCACCCGGCGGTTATGCTTGCTCTTCTTCTCGATTTTCTCGCAAAACACCCGGCCGATTTCCTCGGTGTTGGTGACATGTGTACCGCCGCACGGCTGAATATCGATGCCGCCGATTTCAATCACCCGAACCGAACCGTGAACCACCGGCGGCGCCACTGCCTGGGTGCGGGTGATCTGCAGCAACGTGGCGTACTCAGACGCAGGCATCGACAGGGTTTTGACCGCATGCGCCTGTTCGATCAGGGCGTTGAGGTCGCGAGTAATACTGTCTTTGTCGAGGGTCATTTCTGGCAGGTCGAAATCCAGGCGGCCTTTGTCGGCGCTGATGCTGCAACCGGTCACCGGCGCATCGATGATCGAGCACAACAGGTGCAGGCAAGTGTGCATCTTCATGTGCTGGTAGCGCCGTTCCCAATCGAGGCTCGCGTCCACCTGCACACCGGCCGTTAACTGCGCCGGGCAATGTTCCACTTGATGCCAGATGATTGAGCGCAATACCGGGTCGCGTAGTGTGCCGGTCACGTCTACCCGTGTACCGTCCGCCAGGGTGAAATGCCCCGTGTCTCCCGGCTGCCCGCCGCCAGTGGGATAGAACAACGTATGTTCCAGGGCAACGCCCTGTTCGCTGACGGCGATCACCCGGGCGTTGAAGGCGTTTTGATAGGGCGCGCTGTCGAACAGCGCCAGGGTTTCCATGGTGTGCACAGACATCTTCAACCTCCGACGATCAGGGGGCTGGCTTGCAACAGGGAACGCACCATTGCACTCAAGCCAGGGGGGGACAGCAGGGTGATTTCAAACTCGGGGCCACACACCTTCAGGTTCAGCGGCAGGCGCGGCAGCGGGTTGCCCGACTCGACGCGGTGCAGGCGAAATTGCAGGTGGTGGCGCTCTTTAACCGTGGGCTCCAGCATCAGCCCCGGCAAGGGGTGGAAGTCGGCGTCCAGCACCGTGACCTTGTGGCTGGCATTGATCTGGCCAACCACGTGCAAACGTTCATCCAGGGCAAAGGCGCCGAGGTAGTTGCTGTGGTCTGACTCGTCGTTTTTCTGCAACTGAACCTGATTGACCACCTTGACCTTGGTGCCGGCGGGCACGTCCTGGGTAATCACGCAGGAGGGGCTGATAAACACGTTGTCGCCGATCAACACATAGCCCAGCACCCGCGCGCCGGAGCCGACCTCGACGTTATTACCCAGGCGCGGGTGGCGCTTGCCGTCGGGGTTGTTGGCAATACCCCGGGCGCCCAGGGTCACGCCGCAAAGGATGTAGCAGTCGTTGCCGATCTCGCAGGTTTCGCCGATTACCGTGCCATAGCCGTGATCGAGCACAAAGCGCCGGCCAATGCGCGCCGCCGGGTGGATCTCGGCACCGGAAAGGATCTTGCCCTGGTTGCTGAGCTTGAGCGCCATGCGCGAAAACACCCCGTTGGTCTGGTCGGGGAAATTCCACACCAAGTGCGCAAGCCGGTAATACAGCACGGCCTTGAACGAGGCGTAGGACTCCAAAATCAACTCGCCTCGCCCACGGGACGCCGGGTCGCGGTAGGCGTAGGCGATCAGGTCTTCGGCCACCGCCTGCGCAGCGTTCTGGATCAATGGCGCGAGGTGCGGTTCCAACTGCTTCATCTGTGCAGGCGTGAGGGTCTTTATGAGGTGGGTGAGCAACTCATCGTGCAGTTGTTGCATATCGATAAAACCGCTCATGGTGGCACCCCCGCATGCTGGTTGTTTGGAAAGCTGCTTACTCGAAACTGGGCAGGTAGCTGTCGGCATTGTCGTAGACCATGGTCAACACCACCGTTTCAGGTGGCAGTTCGGGGGCGAGCTTGGCGATGGCGACCATGTTGGCGGCGGAGGACAGGCCCAGGCTGATGGCGTCGGTGCGCATGATGCGTTTCATCATGTCGATGCAAGCTTGGCGCGAGACCTTGAGCATGCCGTCGATCACCGCCAGGTTGAGGATGCTCGGGATCAAACCGATCGACAGGCCCTGGATATGGTGCGGCGCGTGCTGGTTTTTCAGCAGGTCGCATTCTTCCGGTTCCACACCCATGATGCGCACGGCGGGCCAGGTGGCTTTCAGGGTTTCACCGATGCCGGTGATATGCCCACCGGTGCCAATACCACTGACGAAGTAGTCCACGCGGCGCTCACCAAAGGCGCGGAGGATTTCCCGAGCGGTGGTGTCGCGGTGCGTCTGCGGGTTGGCGCCGTTACGTTGCTGGTTGAGCATCACGTAGCTGGGGTTCTCCAGTTGCAGCTCCATGCACTTTTCGCCATGGGAGTTGTTGCCGCGGCGGCTGTCCGACAGCACCACCTTGGCCCCGTACAGGCGCAGCAGCTTCTGCTTTTCAAGGCTGTAGTTGTCGGGTATCACCAACACCACTTTGTAGCCCAATACATTGCCGGCCATCACCAGGCCAATGCCGGTGTTGCCGCCGCTGGGTTCAATGATGGTTTGCCCAGAATCGCGGATCAGCACGCCCCGGCGCTCGGCATCGAGGATCATGCCCAGGGCGATGCGCGCCTTGTGGCTGCCGCCGGGGTTGAGGGATTCGAGCTTGGCGTAGACCTCGATGCCGAGGTCTTCGGAAAACTGCGCCAGGCGCACGATCGGCGTCTCGCCGATGACGTCGAGGATAGAGTTATGCAACATCAGTCAGCCCCCCGGCTCAGTACAAAGGCATGTCGGGTTCGACGTCGCGCACCCAATGCTTCATGCCGCCCTGTAACACTTTGGTATTGGCGAAGCCGGCTGCCAACAAGGTAGTGGCAGCTTGCTCGGCACGGGTGCCGGCGTAGCAGATCAGGTAGTGGGTGTTGTCCCGGCTAAGGTTGTCGAGTTGCCCGTCCAGTTCGGCCAGGGGGATGTGGACTACACCGGGTAGCTTGCACACTTCCAGTTCGCTGGCGTCGCGCACGTCCAGCAGCACGTCCGCGCTGCTGTGGTGCTCAAGTACCTGCTTGAGTACGTGGGGCTTGATGTAGCGCTCTTCGGCCAATGATGGTTTGCCGGGTACCGCGTCGGCGCACACGGTGGGGACCAGGCGTTCGCCGCTGCGCAATTCGGAGCAGCACGGGCAATCGGCGCGGCGCTTGAAGCGGATTTCGCTGAATTTCATTGCCAGCGCATCGAAACGCATCAGTCGGCCGGACAGGGGCTCGCCAATGCCGATCAGCAGCTTGATGGCCTCGGTCGCCTGAATCATCCCGACCACACCGGGCAGCACGCCGATCACGCCGCCGGCGCTGCAATTGGGCGCCAGTTCGGCGGGCGGTGGCGACGGGAACAGGCAGCGGTAGCACGGCCCACCTTTGTAATTGAGCACGCTGATCTGCCCGTCAAATCGGTAGATGGCGCCGTACACCAGGGGTTTGCCCATTTGCACGCAAGCGTCGTTGACCAAGTAGCGGGTGTCGAAATTGTCGGTGCCGTCGATGACGAGGTCGTAGGCGCCTACCAGTTCCAAGGCGTTGTCGACGTTCAGCGCGGTGTCGTGGGCATTGATCTGGATATGAGGGTTGAGGTCTTGCAGGCGCTGCTTGGCGGACTCCACCTTGGGCATGCCCAGCGTGCTGTTGCCGTGGACGATCTGGCGTTGCAGGTTGCTGCTCTCCACCACGTCGAAATCCACCAGCCCCAGCGTGCCAATGCCGGCCGCCGCGAGGTACAGGCTGATGGGGGAGCCCAGGCCGCCGGTGCCGATGATCAGCACTTTGGCTTTCTTGAGGTTCAACTGGCCATCGCGACCGACGCCGGGCAGCGTGATGTGGCGCACGTAGCGTTGTACTTCTTCATTGCTCAGCGCTTGGACATCGATGCCGCCGGAAGTGGCCAGCAGCACTTCGATCCTGGCCTTTTCCGGCAGTGTGTCATCGGCATCGATCAGTTCTTCCTCGGCGGTAAACAGGAAGTGCTCCTTGAGCTGGTTATTCGTCTCGTGAAAGAGGTGCGGGCGCAACTGCGGGTGGCTGTTGCAGAGGTTTTCAATGACTTCGCGCAATGTCGATCCGGTGCCCTCAAGGGTCGATTCCGGCAGCTTGGCCACGCGAACCAGAATGTCGGGGAAAGAGACAGCGTTCATGGACAACTCCGTGTGCAGGTCGTTGAAAGGTTGAAGGGCGAAATGCTTGCCATCCCAGGCAAACAGCTTGGAACCCAGGGCCTGGCCCTGGCGGACGTCGACCACCAGGTAACTGACCGGGTAGATCGGCTCGCCCATGAACAGCGCCTTGTCCTGGTCTTCGTCGCTGAAGTAGGCACCGACATCCGGGTGGGAGTGGTAGATCACCACTACCGGGTTGTCGCAGCGAAACGCTTTGTTCATCAGCAGGGTGTCGGCCACCGAGAATGTGTAGCCGTTGGCCGCGCTGCGCGGGTACATCTCGGGGTTCTTGCGGTGCAGTTCATTCTGGATATTGCTGCCCAGGTACACGCTGCCGTCGGCGAAGACAAAACCACAACATTCCTCGGGGTAGCTGCGGCTGGCGTGGGCGTAGATCTGTTCCAGGGCGGTGGGGCGGAGGACTTCCATGTTTCTCTCGCAGAGGTGAGGGGTCAATTTTTCTTGGCCAGGAGTTTTTCAACCGGCAACTTGGTAATCGCAAAGCCGGCCAGCAGGATCGCGGAATAAAGCATCAGGTCGCGGGACAGCGACAGGCCTTCGTACCAGGCGCCGATGATCACGGCGAACACCGGGAAGATGATGAACACGAACGACAGGATGATCGGGCTCAAGCGCTTGAGCAGCATGAAGTACACGATGAACCCACCCACCGAAGCCACTAGCCCCAGGTAGAACAGCGCGCCCCAGGAGCGCAGGGTGATGTCTTCAAACGTCGGTGTTTCAAACCACAGGCCCGCCACGAACAGCATCAACCCGGCAATGCCGATGGGCAGGGTGTTGTAGGTGATCACGCTGATGGCGCTGCCTTTTTGCTTGGTAATGACGTAGCACAAGGCATGCATGATCGCGGCGGTCAGAATGGCCAGCACCCCGAAGAACTCGGCATGGTCCAGGTGCAGCCCCTGGCTCTTGATGATCATGTAAAGACTGCCAAAACCAATGCCGATGCCGACCACCTGGGAGAAATAGATGCGTTCGCGCAGGAACAGCGCCGAAAAGATCAGGATAAATACCGGCATGCAGCTGAAGAGCAGGGCGGTAAGCCCGGACGAGACATGCATCTCGCCGTAATTGAGCAAGTAGTAGGGAACGCTGAAGTAGGACAGGGTCACGAAGACGAAAAACCAGCGGCTTTCGCGGGGAAACAGGATGGGTTCGCGGCGCACCATGGCAAAACACAGGAACAGCGGGAAAGCGATCAGAAAGCGCAGGCCGGCGGAGGTCAGCGGCGGCACGCTCTCCACGGCGATCTTGATTGCCAGCCATGTAGTGCCCCAACTGAGGCACACGATCAGGAACATTACGCTGGTGATCAGCCCGGCCAGCCACTGTTTTTGGGTTTTGGTCTTGGCGGTATTTTCGAGAACTGCGGACATTGGCATCGTTTATTGCTTCCCTGAGCCTGAATTGAACTCTATATTGAACTTGTAATGAGTTGTAATATTCGGCGATTGAACCCGTAAAAGCACACTATTAGGGCGAAAGATGGCTGTCAAAACAAATATTGACATGGTGTCAATTATGCGTGAAGGGTTGTCCAACGGGCAGGGCGTGAAGTACAAGCGCCTGTCCGATGTCATGGAACGGGGCATCCTTGAAGGCTTGATTGAACCGGGAAGAAAACTGCCGCCCCATCGGGTGCTTTCTGACAACCTGGGTGTAACCATCGGCACCATTAGCCGGGCCTACGGAGAACTGGAACGCTTGGGGTTGGTCGTGGCGCGGGTAGGTGACGGGACTTTCGTACGCAAGCGTGGGATGGAGCGCCAGCGTGATGAAGGCTTTCGCAACGTCAGTGAAGAACCGCGCCAATATTTCGATATGAGTCGAAACATGCATATCCCCGGGCAGGAAACGACGTTTTTGGCCCAGAGCTTCCAAACCCTGGCGACCAACGCCAAGTTTCTTCAGGACATCAGTGCCTACACCCCTGACGCCGGCCTGCCGCGCTACCGCGAAGCGGGTGCGCAGTGGCTGGTGCAGCGCGATTTTCACCCGATTCCGGAGCAGGTCATCTGCGTGAATGGCGGCCAGCACGGCTTGCTCTGCGCAATGATGGCGTTGTTGCGCGCCGGTGATACGGTGGTCACCGAACAATTGACCTACCCTGGCCTGATCACCGCTGCACGTATGCTTGGCATACGCCTGATTGGCCTGGAAATGGATGAAGAGGGCGTGCTGCCGAGCGCGCTGGATGAAGTCTGTCGTAATCACCGGGTTTCAGCGTTGTATTGCACGCCGACTATTCAGAACCCGACGACAGCGGTGTTGTCGATCCCGCGTAGGGAGGCGCTGGCCAAAGTCTGCCGCGAACACAACCTGCTGATCCTCGAAGATGAGGCCCACGGCGTATTGGTCGAGGATCGCCCACCGCCCCTCAGTTATTTCGCTCCCGAGCGTACGATTTTGATCAGCAGCCTGAGCAAGGCCGTTTCCGCCGGGCTACGTGTGGGTTACGTGCACGCGCCGCCGGCGTTGGTCAGCCGTATCTCGGCGGCACTGCGCGCAACCTGCTGGATGGCGACCCCGGTGACGCTGGAATTGGCCACCCAATGGATCGAAAACGGCACGGCGGAGTATTTGCTGCGCCAGCAGATCAATGAGATCAGCCGGCGTAAAGCCCTGGTGGGCGACCTGTTGAGCGGCCTGCAATACCGCACTCACCTCAACAGCCCGCATTTCTGGATCGAAGTGCCGGAGCCGTGGCGGGCGTCGGAAATCGAGGCGGAACTCAAGCAGAACAATTACCTGATCGCCACTGCCGAAGCGTTTGCGGTGGGGCAGACGGCGGTGCCGCAGTTTATTCGGGCGAGCATTTGTAATACGTCGGGGGACGATCAGTTGTTGCGGGCGGGGTTTGATGCGTTGGCGACCGCGCTGGGGCAGGGCGGGGGCAGGTTTCAGTTGTAGGCGGGTTTACCGCGTTATCGTTCATCGCAGGCAAGCCAGCTCCCACATTTTGATTTGTGAACACAGTCAAATGTGGGAGGGGCGGTGCGACGATTCGACTTGCCCCCGATGGCGTCAGCCCAGGCAACACAATTATTTGAATCTGCGCTCCACCCCTTTCTCCACCAAAATCTTCGCCGAAATCTCTTCCACCGAAAAGTGCGTGGAATTGATATGCGCAATATTCTCGCGGCGGAACAGATTTTCCACTTCGCGCACTTCGAACTCGCACTGGGCATAGCTGGAGTAACGGCTATTGGGCTTGCGCTCATTGCGAATCGCAGTCAGGCGATCAGGGTCAATGGTCAGGCCGAACAGCTTGTGGGAATGGGCGCGCAGGGCGGCCGGCAGCGTCAGGTGCTCCATGTCGTCTTCGGTCAGCGGGTAGTTGGCCGCGCGGATACCGAATTGCATGGCCATGTACAGACAGGTCGGCGTCTTGCCGCAGCGCGACACGCCGACCAGGATCAGGTCGGCCTTGTCGTAGTAATGCGTGCGCGCGCCGTCATCGTTGTCGAGGGCGAAGTTCACCGCCTCGATGCGCTCCATATAGTTGGAGTTATGGCCGATGGAATGGGACTTCCCTACCGAGTACGAGGAATGTTCGCTCAGCTCTTGTTCCAGTGGCGCCAGGAACGTGGAGAAAATGTCGATCATGAAACCATTCGAAGTTGCGAGGATCTCACGGATGTCTTGATTGACGATGGTGTCGAAAATGATCGGCCGAAAACCGTCTTTTTCAGCCGCCAGATTGATTTGTTGTACCATGGCCCGCGCTTTATCCACGCTGTCGATATAGGGCCGCGTGAATTTGGCAAAGGTAATGTTTTCGAACTGCGCGAGCAGGCTTTGGCCCAATGTTTCGGCTGTAATGCCGGTGCCGTCGGAGATAAAGAAAGCAGATCGTTTCATTTGAGCCCTGGGCCTTAAGCTGATGGCGAATCTTGGATATGATAGGCGCGATTTTGCCGTCCCGCAGTGGGCCGCATTCTCACTTATTTTCCAGGTCCAGGCCACAAGCGCTGGCGAATGCTCCTACTGAGCAGCCGGCGTCCTGAGCTTTTCCAACACAGTTAGTGGAGAGATCACCTTGGTAGAGTACGTAGTTTCCCTCGATAAGCTCGGCGTCCATGATGTAGAGCACGTGGGGGGCAAGAACGCATCCCTCGGCGAGATGATCAGTAATCTTGCAGGCGCTGGTGTGTCGGTGCCCGGTGGTTTTGCCACCACGGCCCAGGCTTACCGCGATTTCCTCGAACTGAGCGGCCTCAACGCTCAGATCCACGCCGCGCTGGACGCACTGGACGTCGATGACGTCAACGCCCTGGCCAAGACCGGCAGCCAGATCCGCCAGTGGATCATGGACGCCGAGTTCCCCGAGAAGCTCAACGAAGAAATCCGCACCGCGTTCGCCGAGCTGTCGGCCGGTAACCCGGACATGGCCGTTGCCGTGCGCTCCTCGGCCACCGCCGAAGACTTGCCGGATGCCTCCTTCGCCGGCCAGCAAGAGACCTTCCTAAACATCCGCGGCGTGGAAAACGTGATCCGCGCGGCCAAGGAAGTGTTCGCCTCGCTGTTCAACGATCGCGCGATTTCCTACCGCGTACACCAAGGTTTCGATCATAAGCTGGTGGCCCTGTCTGCCGGTGTGCAGCGCATGGTGCGTTCGGAAACCGGCACTGCCGGCGTGATGTTTACCCTTGATACCGAATCGGGCTTCCGTGACGTGGTGTTCATCACCGGCGCCTACGGCCTGGGTGAAACCGTCGTACAAGGCGCAGTCAACCCCGACGAATTCTACGTCCACAAGGGCACCCTCGAAGCGGGCCGCCCGGCCATCCTGCGCCGTAACCTGGGCAGCAAGGCCATCAAGATGATCTACGGTGACGAGGCCAAGGCCGGTCGCTCGGTCAAAACCGTTGATGTCGACAAGGCCGAGCGTGCGCGTTTCTGCCTGACCGACGCTGAAGTCAGCGAATTGGCCAAGCAAGCGATGATCATCGAAAAGCACTACAAGTGCCCGATGGACATCGAGTGGGCCAAAGACGGCGACGACGGCAAGCTGTACATCGTGCAGGCCCGCCCGGAAACCGTGAAGAGCCGCACCTCGGCCAACGTCATGGAGCGCTACCTGCTGAAAGAAACCGGCACCGTGCTGGTAGAAGGTCGCGCCATTGGCCAGCGCATCGGCGCCGGCAAGGTCCGTATCATTAAAGACGTCTCCGAAATGGACAAAGTCCAGCCAGGTGACGTGCTGGTCTCCGACATGACCGACCCGGACTGGGAGCCGGTGATGAAGCGCGCCAGCGCCATCGTGACCAACCGCGGCGGGCGTACCTGCCACGCGGCGATCATCGCCCGTGAGCTGGGTATTCCAGCGGTCGTGGGCTGCGGCAACGCCACGCAACTGCTGAAAGACGGCCAGGGCGTCACCGTTTCCTGCGCCGAAGGCGATACCGGCTTCATCTTTGAAGGTGAACTGGGCTTCGACATTAAGCAAAACTCCATCGACGCCATGCCCGACCTGCCGTTCAAGATCATGATGAACGTCGGTAACCCGGACCGCGCCTTTGACTTCGCGCAGTTGCCGAACGCCGGTGTTGGCCTGGCCCGCCTGGAGTTCATCATCAACCGCATGATCGGCGTGCACCCCAAGGCCCTGTTGAACTACGACGGCCTGCCGCTGGACATCAAAGAGAGCGTCGACAAGCGCATCGCTGGCTACAACGACCCGGTCGGTTTCTACGTCGAGAAACTGGTGGAAGGCATCAGCACCCTGGCGGCGGCGTTCTACCCGAAAAAGGTCATTGTGCGCCTGTCGGACTTCAAGTCCAACGAATACGCCAACCTGATCGGCGGCAAGCTCTACGAGCCGGAAGAAGAAAACCCGATGCTGGGCTTCCGTGGCGCCTCGCGTTACATCAGCGAAGCGTTCCGTGATTGCTTCGAGCTCGAATGCCGCGCCCTCAAGCGCGTGCGCAACGAAATGGGCCTGGATAACGTCGAGATCATGGTGCCGTTCGTGCGCACCCTGGGCGAAGCGAGC
The DNA here is from genome assembly GCF_900583165.1 of Pseudomonas viridiflava. Taxonomy (GTDB): domain Bacteria; phylum Pseudomonadota; class Gammaproteobacteria; order Pseudomonadales; family Pseudomonadaceae; genus Aquipseudomonas. Next base: position 149,358 of record NZ_UTKY01000010.1, read on the forward strand.
CAGGTCATCGATCTGCTGGCTGAAAACGGCTTGTCCCGTGGTGAAAACGGCCTGCGCGTGATCATGATGTGCGAGCTGCCGTCCAATGCCATCCTGGCCGAGGAATTCCTGGAATTCTTCGACGGTTTCTCCATCGGCTCCAACGACCTGACCCAGCTGACCCTGGGTCTGGACCGCGACTCCGGGATTATTGCTCACCTGTTCGATGAGCGTAACCCTGCGGTCAAGAAACTGCTGTCCAATGCCATCCAGGCCTGCAACAAGGCTGGCAAGTACATCGGTATCTGCGGCCAAGGCCCTTCCGATCACCCTGACCTGGCCCGTTGGCTGATGGAGCAGGGCATCGAAAGCGTCTCGTTGAACCCCGATTCCGTGCTGGAAACCTGGTTCTTCCTGGCGGAAGGTCAAGCGCCCGCCTAAGATCGCTACGTCTAAAGTGCCGGTCACCTGCTGAGGGTGACCGGCATTCTTATCTGTACAGGGCGGAATTCCCTTTGGACGCCGCCCTTTTTTGTGCAAGAGCATTATGCAAAGCAGCAGCAACCTATTTCCCGTCGCCCTGATCAGTGCTGAACGTCGAGGCGACCTGAGTGAAGACGTGTACCGCCTCAAGCCCGGTAACAGCCCCGACGGTACTGTCGAGTTGGCGGTTACCCGCTTGGGCCTGGCCGATGCTCCGCAAAACCGCGGCATTGCGGTCATTTTGTTGCATGGCAGTTTTTCCAATCGACGCTTTTGGTACTCGCCCAAAGGCATCGGCCTGGGCGCCTATCTCGCGCGCCAGGGTTTCGATGTGTGGATTCCTGAAATGCGCGGCCATGGCCTCTCCAAGCGCAATCATGATTACGCCAAAAATCGGGTTGCCGATTATGCCCGCTACGATTTACCGGCCATCGGCGCGTTTGTGCGCGAGCAAAGTGCGCAGATTCCCCACTGGATCGGCCACTCACTGGGCGGTATCAGCTTGGCCGCAGCCCTCGGCGGGCGCTCTCTGGGAGCGCCGGCAGTGGCGTCAGTGGCGCTGTTTGGCTGTCAGGTCAGCCGTACCCACTGGCCGTTGAAACTGCCGCCGGTGGAGTGGACGAGCCGCTTGCTGTTGAAACGTTTTGGCGAGGTTTCTGGTTCGCGCCTCAAGCGCGGCCCGGAAGACGAACCGGCCGGCGTGTTAATTGAAGCCATGCGTTGGAATGGCCTGTTTGGACGTTTTGGCGAGGGTAAGAACGATTGGTGGAAAGGTTTGGCTGAGGTCGATGTCCCATTGCTGGCAGTGAGTGCAGCCGGTGATCATCAAGATCCGGACTGGGCCTGTCGTAAGCTCTTCGAGCAAGTTGGCTCGGAACATCGCCAGTACTTGTGCCTGGGGCGTCAGCAAGGCTTCAGTAGCGATTTCGGGCATGTAGAAATGCTGGTGAGCAAAGCTGCCCAGGCAGAGGTATGGCCGTTGGTGGAGCGATGGCTGAAAAATCCGCTGACGCCTGTGTTCGACACACCGGCCACAACGTTGGCTACGGTATGACGCAGGGCTCTGCCATGGGCGTTTCGCTCCTGGCAGGTTGCGGCTAAGATATGACGCGCTAAACGCTTCTGGTCATATTCAGTCGCGCGGTCGCTATTGCGTTAGGGCTAAGCGAGTGGGATCTTGCCTACCTGCTTTTACCGGTACTTCCTTGAAAGACACCTCTTTGAACGAAAGGAATTTTTCGATGAACCATTACGTGACCCCCGACCTGTGCGACGCCTACCCGGACCTGGTTCAGGTGCTCGAACCGATGTTCAGCAACTTTGGTGGCCGAGACTCCTTTGGCGGTGAGATTGTCACCATCAAGTGCTTCGAGGATAACTCGCTGGTCAAGGAGCAAGCCGATCAGCCAGGCGCGGGCAAGGTGCTGGTGGTCGACGGTGGTGGTTCCCTGCGCCGCGCGCTGCTGGGCGACATGATCGCCGAGAAAGCCGTGAAAAACGGCTGGGAAGGGCTGGTGATCTACGGCTGCATCCGTGATGTCGACGTTATTGCCCAGATCGATCTCGGGGTACAGGCCCTGGCCAGTCACCCGATGAAGACCGACAAGCGCGGCATCGGCGACCTTAACGTGGTGGTGACTTTCGCGGGCGTTACCTTCCGCCCCGGCGATTACATCTACGCCGACAACAACGGCGTGATTATCTCGCCCAGCCCGCTGAAAATGCCTGAATAAAACCGTAATAATCGACAGGGGTGAGGATGTTCGAGGAAGAAAACGCGCAATGGGGGCTGGTGCATGCCCTGGTGCTGGACGGTAAAGGCGGTGCGCGTTCGATTGCCCGGACTGAGCTCGACGACTTGCAACTGCAGCCCCAGGAAAGCCTGTGGCTGCATTGGGATCGCAGCCATCCGCAAACCCAGACCTGGTTGCGCAAATCCAGTGGCTTGAGCGAGTTCGCGTGTGACCTGCTTCTGGAAGAAAACACCCGCCCACGCCTGTTGCCGTTGCCGGACTCGGAGCTGCTGCTGTTTCTGCGAGGCATCAATCTCAATCCAGGCGCCGAGCCGGAAGACATGGTGTCGGTGCGTATCTTTGCCGCCGCCAGCCGCGTGATCTCACTGCGTTTGCGCCCGCTGCGTGCCACCGATGAGCTGCTGGTGCAGTTGGCGGATGGCAAAGGTCCTAAAACCGCGTCAGAACTTATCCTTTATATGGCGCAGTACCTGACCAATAAAGTGCAGGATCTGGTCACTGACCTGTCTGAAATCGTCGATACAGAGGAAGAAAAGCTCGATACCGACGAACGGTATACGCCGGAGCATGGCAGCGTCCTACAGATTCGTCGGCGAGCGGCCGGGCTTAAGCGATTCCTTGCGCCGCAACGGGATATTTTTGCCCAGCTCACGCGGATAAAATTGCCTTGGTTCTGCGACGACGATGCTGACTATTGGAATGAATTGAACAACAGCCTGACCCGCTACCTGGAAGAGCTCGAATTGACCCGGGAGCGCGTGGGGCTTGTGCTTGAGGCCGAGGACCGGCGTTTGAGCGTACGTATGAATCGCACGATGTACCGGTTCGGGATCATCACCGGGATCTTCCTGCCGATGAGCTTTCTTACCGGCTTGTTGGGTATCAATGTGGGCGGCATTCCGTTCTCCGCCAGCCCTTACGGATTCGTGATTGCCTGCCTGTTGATGGTCTCGGTAGCACTGGGGCAATGGTGGCTGTTTCGTCGATTACGCTGGGTTTGAGCTGAATAAGAGCTGAACGTAGGAAGGGGCCCATGTGACCCCAAGAATTTAACCCTCGTCTTTTAAAACACTTGCGAGAGGTCTTTATGCACGATCCGTTCGAACAGTCTTTGCGTGACATGCTCAATGCTTCGCCGTCCAACCGGGATGACGATGCTTGCCTGGGCCGCGTGTTGAAAACCGCCAACCGTCAGGTAGGGGCGGGCGATTTGTTCGGTCTGCTCGGGCGTTGGGTGCCGGCATTGATGATGGCCCTGAACAACGGTTCGGCCCATGTATCACCGGTTTCCCGTCGTAAACCTCTTGCTCGCACTGCTGATAAGGCTGATTGAATATGGAACTTGATCTCTGGACCCAGAGCCTGGTCACCGCGATGACCGCATTGTGGACCAAGGTGGCGAACTTCATTCCCAACCTGTTTGGTGCTCTGGTACTGGTGCTGCTGGGCTTTGTGGTCGCCAAGCTGCTCGATACGCTGTTGTCCAAATTACTCGCCAAGCTAGGCCTCGATCGCTTGATGGCAGGCACCGGCCTGACCAAGCTGTTGGGGCGTGCCGGCCTGCAAGTGCCGATCTCCACCTTGATCGGCAAGATTGTTTATTGGTTTGTTTTGCTGATTTTTCTGGTTTCTGCGGCTCAATCCCTTGGACTTGAGCGAGTTTCAGCTACGCTCGACATGCTGGCACTGTATTTGCCGAAAGTATTTGGTGGCGCGCTGGTCCTGCTGGTAGGTGTTTTGCTGGCGCAACTGGCCAATGGGCTGGTGCGCGGTGCCGCTGAAGGCGTGGGGTTGGACTATGCCGCTGGCCTGGGGCGAATCGCACAGGGTCTGGTCATCATCATCAGTATTTCGGTCGCGATCAGCCAGTTGGAGGTCAAGACTGACCTGCTCAACCACGTGATTGTGATTGTTTTGATTACCGTTGGTCTGGCCGTTGCGCTGGCCATGGGGTTGGGAAGCCGGGAAATTGCCGGTCAGATTCTTGCGGGAATCTATGTGCGTGAGCTGTATCAGGTTGGGCAACAGGTGCGTGTAGGCGAGGTCGAAGGGCAAATCGAGGAGATCGGCACTGTCAAGACGACCGTGCTGACCGATGACGGCGACCTGGTGTCGTTGTCCAATCGGATTCTCCTGGAGCAGCAGGTCAGTAGCCGCTAATCCGGCAAACCCTGCTAATGTACGCCGCCGCAAACCCGGCTGATCGGGCTGTGGCGGACATTGACCTGACTGTCGGCACGACTTGTTTTGAATAAAGCCCAAACGCTGTCCACGCGCTATGACCCCCGTGAGCTCTCTGATGAGGAGTTGGTCGCGCGCTCGCACACGGAGCTGTTTCACGTAACACGCGCGTACGAAGAATTGATGCGCAGATATCAACGCACTCTGTTCAACGTTTGTTCAAGGTATTTAGGGAACGATAGAGATGCGGATGATGTCTGTCAGGAAGTGATGCTTAAGGTGTTGTATGGCCTGAAGAACTTCGAGGGTAAATCGAAGTTCAAGACCTGGCTCTACAGCATCACGTACAACGAATGCATCACGCAGTATCGTAAGGAACGGCGAAAGCGTCGCTTGATGGACGCCTTGAGTCTGGACCCCCTTGAGGAAGCGTCTGAAGAAAAGACGCCAGCACCCGAGGAGAAGGGCGGACTCGATCGCTGGTTGGTGTATGTGAACCCGATTGACCGGGAAATTTTGGTGCTGCGATTTGTCGCAGAGCTCGAATTCCAGGAAATCGCTGACATCATGCACATGGGTTTGAGTGCTACAAAAATGCGTTACAAACGTGCTCTAGATAAATTACGTGAGAAATTTGCGGGCGAGACTGAAACTTAGTGCGTGGCAAATATCTCTTACGTGTAGGCAAGTTCTGTTAGACTTGTCGCCGAGTTGTCCCCCGGTTTGTGGGACTGCTTTACAATCACCAGATGGGGATTTAACGGATGAAACTGAAAAACACCTTGGGCTTGGCCATTGGTTCTCTTATTGCCGCTACTTCTTTCGGCGTTCTGGCACAAGGCCAAGGCGCAGTTGAAGGCGAGCTGTTCTACAAGAAGCAGTACAACGATAGCGTCAAGCACATCGAAGACGGCTTCAATCCTGGCGCTCGCATCGGTTACTTCCTGACCGACGACCTGTCCTTGAACCTGTCCTACGACAAAACCAACCACACCCGTTCGAACGACGGTACTGGTAACCAGAAGATCAAAGGCGATACCGGCAGCCTGGTTGCCCAGTATCACTTCGGTCAAGCTGGCGTAGACAGCCTGCGTCCGTACGTAGAAGGCGGTTTCGGCCACCAGAGCCGTACCAACGTTCAAGCTGACGGCCACAGCGGTCGCGACCAGACCACTTTCGCTACCGTTGGTACTGGCGTGAAGTACTACTTCACCAACAACCTGTACGCTCGTGCCGGTGTTGAAGCTGACTACGGTCTGGACAACGGCAAGTGGGATTACTCCGCACTGGTCGGCCTGGGTGTGAACTTCGGCGGCAACGCTGGCGCAGCTGCTCCAGCTCCTACCCCAGCACCAGCTCCAGAGCCAACTCCAGAGCCAGAAGCTCCAGTTGCTCAGGTTGTTCGTGTTGAGCTGGACGTTAAGTTCGACTTCGACAAGTCCGTTGTTAAGCCTAACAGCTACGGCGACGTGAAAAACCTGGCCGACTTCATGGCTCAGTACCCAGCTACCAACGTAGAAGTTGCTGGTCACACTGACTCCGTAGGTCCAGACGCTTACAACCAGAAGCTGTCCCAGCGTCGTGCTGACGCTGTTAAGCAAGTCCTGGTTAAAGACGGCGTTGCTCCTAGCCGTGTAACTGCAGTAGGTTACGGCGAATCCCGCCCAGTTGCTGACAACGCAACTGAAGCTGGTCGTGCTGTTAACCGTCGCGTAGAAGCGTCGGTTGAAGCTCAAGCTCAGTAATTACTGAGTGTTAGAAAAAAGCCCGGCTTAGGCCGGGCTTTTTTTCGCCTGCGATTTGTCTCAGGCGCTGGCGGCTTGAGCGAGGCACGCCACCTGCCCTGGGGCGGCAACACGGCCGATGACCAGGATGGCCGGGCTCTTCAAGGCAAATGCCTGCGCATCTTCATACACACGCCATAGCTCGCTGCGGCATTCTCTTTGCTGAGGCAGCGATGCGTTCTCGATCATCGCCACCGGCATATCCGCCGCCATCCCGCCGTCCAGCAATTGCCGACGAATGTCGTCCAACTTCGCCACGCCCATGTAAACCACCAAAGTCGTGCCGCCCTCCGCCAGGGCACGCCAGTTCAAACTGCTGCCGTCCTGAGTGTGCGCCGTCACCAGCGTTACGCCACGACTGACTCCTCGCAGCGTTAATGGCACCGCGCAATTGGTCGCGCCTGCCAGGCCCGCCGTGATCCCGTTGACCAACTCCACCTCGATGCCGCGCTCGCGCAGCCACATCGCCTCTTCACCACCCCGGCCAAAAATGCACGGGTCACCACCCTTGAGGCGTACCACGCATTTACCCTGGCGGGCGTATCGCAGCATCAGGCGATGAATGAAGTCTTGGGGCGTCGATCGGCAGCCGCCGCGTTTACCTACCGTAATCACACGTGCATCGGTGCAATGTTCCAGCACCGCCGGGTTGACCAGATCATCGATCAACACCACAGCAGCTTCGTGCAGAGCGCGTACAGCCTTGAGGGTCAACAGCTCGGGGTCACCGGGGCCTGCGCCCACCAGCCAGACTTTTGCGTTCATGTGTTTATCCTCGTCCAGGGATGACGTCAGCTGTGAAAAAGTCAGCTGTGAAAAAGTTAGCTGTGAAAAAATAAGTACAGCAACACCAGATTGATCAGCATCGAAACCAGACCCAAGGTGCGCCAGACCTTCAAGGGTTCTCGCTCCAACAAGGGTTTGGGCCGGATGCTCAGTTCCTGCCGATCTGCCTGCTCCAGTACCAACAGCCATTCTTCGGCGGTTTCATAGCGTTGCGCTGGTGCCGCGGCGACCGCGCGTTCAAGGCTGAGGGGCAACCAATCCGGCAGGTCGGGGCGATAACGGCTGGCGCTGACAGGCTGGGTAAACCGGGGCCGTTGGAAAGCCTCGATTTCACCGTAGGGGTAATGCCCAGTCAGCAGGTAATAGAGGGTGACGCCTACGCTGTATAAATCCTGTTGGGCCGTAGGATGCTCGCCGCTGAATGCCTCAGGGGCGATAAAGCTTGGAGTGCCAGGTAGTTCATGGGTGCGATCCTCCGAGAGCCCTGGGCAATAGGCCAAACCGAAATCCAGCACGCGCAGCTCACCATCGTCCCCCAGCAGCAGGTTTTCTGGCTTGATATCGCGGTGCAGGATCTGCCGTCGATGCAGCAGGCCTACGGCTCGCAGCAGCCGTTCTGCAATCGACTGCCATTGCGCTAGCGGCAGCGGGCCTTGACGCTTGTAAACATCGGCGAGGGTCTGGCCGGAATATTCGCGCATCACATAGTACAAATGCTGACGCCCGCTGGCGGCGTGGACTTCAGGAAACGCCCGCCCTGCAACACGCCGCAGAAACCACTCTTCCGACAGTAAGGCCTGGCCGGCGGCATTGTCATCGTCACGGGTTAGCGGCAGGGTTTTCAGCAGCCAGGCTTGCTGTTGGGCATCGCGTACTCGATACAGCAATGACTGTCGGCTCTGCGCCAGCACGCGTTCTACCTGCCAGCCTTCAAACTGCTGGCCGGCCTTCAAGGCGGGCGGCAGTGGCCATTGTTGTAACTGCACCAGTGCATCGCCGAGGGTGGCCGCGCCCAGGGTATCGACACGTACCAGCAGAGCGCTGGCATTGTCTTGGCTACCCGCGAGGTGCGCCGCGCTCACTAGGGTGCTGACTGCCAGACTCAGGTCTGTTTGCTCCCGCAGGATCGCGCTGATGCTGTGATCTCCCAGGGTTGCCCACACACCATCGCTGAGCAGCAGAAAGCACTCACCGGGGCGCAATTGGCCGTCGAGAAAGTCCACGACCAGGTGTTGATCCAGCCCAAGGGCGCGCTTGAGCACATGCTGCATGCCCGGTTGCTCCCACACGTGATCGTCACTGATGCGTTGCAACTCGCCGTCCAGCCAGCGATAGGCCCGGCAATCGCCGACATGGGCCAACGTAAAGCGCTGGCCGCGAAACACCAGGGCGCTGAGGGTGGTGAGCAACGGTTGGCCTCCGCCATTGGCCTGCAGCCAGCGATTCTGCGCCAGCAACAAGCGCTCGAGGGCCTGGGCTACGCTCCAGGTTTGCGGTGTGGCGTAGTAGTCCAGCGCCAGGGCCTGCAACGTCGAGCGTGCCGCCAGCCCGCCGTCGGCGCATTGGCTGACGCCATCAGCCATGGCGCACAGGTAACCTTTGCTCGCTGCCAGTTCGGCCACGGGGGTTACCACCCGCAGCGCGTCCTGGTTCTCTGCCCGTGGGCCGATGGCGCTGGCTTGGGCAACGCTCAGTTGCAGGCTCATCAGACCCGCGCAGCCGTCACGGCAGCCGAGCCCCAGGTGGTTCTCCAGCGGCGCTTCACGCCATGCAGGCCGAACCAGGCCAATACGCCCAGACTGGCGAACAACCATAGGGCCATCTGGTAGCTGCCGGTGCTTTGCTTGATCGCCCCCATGCCCGCCGCCAAGGCAAAACCACCGATGCCACCGGCCATGCCGATCAGCCCAGTCATTACGCCGATTTCACGGCGGAACCGTTGCGGTACCAGTTGGAACACTGCGCCATTGCCGGCGCCGAGACCCAGCATGGTGCAGATGAAAAGGGCCAGTGCTGCGTAGGAACTTGGCAGGTTGAACCCTACCGCCGCGATGCAAATCGCTGCCACGCTATACATGCCCAGCAAGGTACGAATCCCGCCGAATCGGTCCGCCAGTGCGCCACCGAGTGGGCGCATCAAGCTGCCGCCGAATACGCAGGCGGCGGTGTAGTAGCCGGCGGTGACCGGGCTCAGGCCGTACTGGTCGTTGAAATAGCCGGGCAGGGCACTGGCCAGGCCAATAAAGCCGCCGAAGGTCACGCTGTAGAAGAACATGAACCACCAGCTGTCGCGGTCGCCCAAGGCCTTGAAGTAATCAGCCATGGATTTGGCTTTTGGTCGTTCCGGGGCATTGCGCGCCAGCCAGGCAAACACGATCAGGGTGAGGATCAGCGGAATCAGCGCAAAACCGAAGACGTTGCTCCAACCGAATGCGGCCGCCAGCACAGGTGCCAGCAGTGCGGCGAACACGGTGCCGGAGTTACCCGCGCCGGCGATACCCATGGCCTTGCCCTGGTGTTCTGCCGGGTACCACTGAGAAGCCAGGGGCAGGGCAACCGCAAATGAAGCGCCGGCCATGCCCAGAAACACGCCCAGCAACAGGGCTTGTTCGTAGCTATGAATGCCCAGCTTCCAGGCGCCGAACAATGCCACTATCACAATAACCTGGCCGATCAGCCCGGCAGTCTTGGGCGACAGCTTGTCGGCCAGCATGCCCATCAGGAAACGCAGCACCGCGCCGGCCAGGATCGGCGTCGCCACCATCAAGCCACGCTGCTGGGTGGTCAGCTGCAAGTCGGCGGCGATTTGAATCGCCAACGGGCCCAACAGGTACCAAACCATGAAGCTCAGGTCGAAATACAGGAACGCGGCAAACAGGGTCGGGGTGTGCCCGGATTTCCAGAAGCTTGATTTCATCACGCACCTCATCGGTTGGGAGTCTTGTAAGAAGGCCTGGTGATGGAACAGCCCGTTACGGCCGCCCCACCGATCCCGTGCTAACGGGACCAAAACAAAAAAACGCCGCCACCGGGTTCGCGTGGGCAAACCGGGTGTGCGACGTCTTTGTCGTGTGTGGGGCAACCGCCGTTGGTTACCTGTGAATATTCTTTAGCAAGAGCTGAGCCAAATCAGCCGAGCAGCTCGCTCATGGCGATAATCTGCTCCGCTACCTGGATCAGTTTCTGCTGGCGGCTCATGGCCTGGCGGCGCATCAGCGTGTAGGCCTCTTCTTCATTGCAGTGCTTCATTTTCATCAACATGCCCTTGGCCAGCTCGATGCGCTTGCGTTCGGCCAGTTGCTGGTCGCGTGCTTGCAGCTCGGCGCGCAAGGCCTGGTCGCTCTCAAAGCGGGCCATGGCCACGTCGAGGATCGGTTGCAGGCGCTGGGCCTGGATGCCTTCGACGATGTAGGCGCTGACGCCAGACTTGATCGCCTGGCGCATCACATTCGGGTCGTGCTCATCGGTAAACATCACAATCGGCCGAGGCTGGTCGCGGCTCACCAGCACCACTTGCTCCATCACATCACGACCCGGTGACTCGGTATCGATCAGGATCACATCCGGGCGCACTGTTTCGACGCGTGCGGGCAGGTCGATGATCAGGCCGGACTCATCGATCACCTCAAAACCTGCTTCGATCAGCGCCGTTCTGAGGCGGCCGACCTTGCGCGGGGTGTCGTTGATCAGCAGGATTCGCAGCATAAAGTCCTCCTGTCAGCGCAAGGCTTGTCGGCTGGGGTTATCGGCCAGGGCATGTAGGCGGAAGCTGCGGGCGTATCCACTGGGGTCCGAGCCGTCCCAGATTTTGCCGTCGATCAGTTGGCTGCTGCGCATGTCCTCGGTGCTGGCTTTGACGCCCATAGCCTGGGCTGCCTGGCGATAAAGCGCCAGTTGCTGTACTTGGCGGGCAACACTGAGGTAGTCAGGGTCTTCGCGCAACAAGCCCCAGCGACGGAACTGAGTCATGAACCACATGCCGTCGCAAAGGTAGGGCAGGTTCACTTCGCCATCGGCAAAAAACCGCAGTGCATGGGGGTCTTGCCATTGATTACCCAGGCCATCGTCGTAGGCGCCCAACAACCTTGGTTCGATGCAGTCGAGTGGGGCGTCGAGGTAATCGCGGCCGCTGAGCAACTGTGCAGTGGAGCGGCGGTTTTCGGTGCTTTCTTCTATAAAGCGGCTGGCCTCCAGGATCGCCATCACCAGTACACGGGCAGTGTTTGGGTATTGGTCGACGAAGGCCTGCGTGCAGCCGAGAACTTTTTCCGGATGATTCGGCCAGATCGCCTGGGTGGTCGCAAGGGTAAAGCCCTGATTTTGTCGTACCGCGCTGGCGCACCAGGGCTCGCCGACACAAAAGCCATCGATGCGTCCGGCTTGCAGGTGCGCGACCATTTGCGGCGGCGGCACCACCACGCTGTCCACATCCTGTAACGGATGAATGCCCTGGCTCGCCAGCCAGTAATACAGCCACATGGCATGGGTACCGGTGGGAAAGGTCTGGGCGAAGGTCAGTTTTGTTCGGCTTTGGTGCACGTGGCGGTCCAGTGCTTCAGGAGTGGTCACGCCTTGCTGTTGCAGGTCACGAGACAGATTGATGCTCTGGCCGTTCTGATTCAGCCCCATCAGTACCGCCATGTCGGTGGGCGCCACGCCGCCAATGCCCAGGTGCACGGCATAAATTAGCCCGTACAGGCTATGGGCGGCGTCTAGCTCTCCGCTGACGAGTTTGTCCCGCAGGTTGGCCCATGAAGACTGGCGCTTGAGGTTCAACGTCAACCCATAAGGTTGGGCGAAGCCCTGGGTGGCGGCCACCACCAGTGAGGCGCAATCGGTCAAGGCCATGAAGCCGAGGTCGAGGCTGCTTTTCTCCGGGGCATCACTGCCGTTGACCCAAGCCAGCGGGTCGTTTATCGGGCTGTTGCCGGCCGAATCATTCATCAACACCTACCTTTTCTTTCAAAAAAAAGCGCCGTTCCCTCAGATGGCGGGGCAAGCCATTGCGGGTAACGACGCCTTTGTCCGTAAGCGCGCTCCGTCGTTGGCGCGTGCTTTTGTAGGGAGTTCATAGCAAGGCACATGCCATGGGCCGAAGAGCGCAGTGGGCCGTCAACTTTCCATCAAGATTGAAACCGGGCGGCCTTTCAGTATGGCCGCTTCTTAATGCCCGGCGCCCAGGAATTCCCACGGTGTACGCAGCCTCTCTCTCCACGATTTCGCGCTTCTGGCTGCTGCTTATGGCGCTGCTGCTCGGAGGTGCGCCTGCCTGGGGCGAGGTTTATCGGGCACAGAATGAAAGCCTGCATACCGTCTTTACGGCGCTGTCGATTCCGCTGGGCTTGCCCATTGTGGTCAGTCGAACGGTGGCACTTGCGCGTTTCAGTGGGGTATTGGATTTCGACGATCCACAACACGCCCTGCAGGCCGTTATTTCCCAGCATGACTTGATCGAGTACAGCAATGGGCAAGCGATTTACGTCTATGACGCCAGCGAAACCAAGAGCTCGGCAGTTGCGTTGCGGCACATCTCCGTCGAGCGATTTCGTAGCCTCATGCGCCGTTCGGGGCTTGATGAATCACGCTACCCCCTGCGCGAAGCTGGCGGGCGCACGTTCTATGTGTCTGGCCCCCCAAATTACGTCGACCAGGTGTTGAGACTGGCCCAACTCATGGACCGGCAGAGGGCTGCGCTGCGCGTAGGCACCCAGGCCTTTGGTGTAGTGCAGGTGTTCAATACCCACGTGGCGGACCGGCAGTACACCCTGGGCGACGCCCCGGTTACCGTGCCAGGCATGGCCTCGATGATCGAGACCCTGCTGGCCGGTGAGCAGAAAGGCCCGCTGGCCGACAAGAGCCTGGCGCTTATCGCATATCCGGACACCAACAGCTTGCTGATCAAAGGCCGCCCGGAACAAGTGAAGATCATTGAGCGATTGGTGGCGGAGCTGGACATGCCCAAGCGGCCGATCGAGGTCTCGTTGTGGATGGTCGACATTGAGCAACGAGAGTTGAAGGCGCTTGGCCTTGAGTGGGACAGCGAAACCAAGGCCGCCACTTCCCGAATCATGGAACCTATGGAGGATAACCGCGTAATGGCGCAGATCGCCGCGCTGGAGCGTCGTCGTCGCGCAAGGGTCGTCGCGCTGCCAGTGATTCTCACCCAGGAGAATGTGCCGGCGGTGTTTCAGGACAACCACACCTTTTATCTACCCGGCCCAGGAGAAGACCCCGTCGACTGGAAGCCCGTGCAATACGGCGCCCGGGTCAGCGTGCTGCCGCGCTTCACTGACGCTCACCAGGTCGAGATGCTACTGGCCATTGAGGATGGCCGCCAGGTGACCGAAGCAGGGCGGCGTGCAAAGCCAGCGGCGGTTGGGCGGGTTAGCCTCAACAGTGTGGTGCGTGTGCCGCAGGGCAAGCGGTTATGGCTGGGGGCGTTCCAGCGGGAGGCGCGCCTTGGGCGCAGTGCCGCAACGGGTGGGGCAGCGGAAGTCCGTCTGTTTGTCATTCAAGCTCGGGCGGTGGGTGACGAGTTGAAGACAACGGCTGGAGGTATCGGGCCACCACCCTTGACGGCTGCGCAATACGAGCGAGTGCAACGCGCTTTTGTGCGGCCGGACCCCTCTGTTTCTCCGTGATTAAGCTTGAGTTACAGGAGGCTTATCAGACATGGCAGTCCGGTGGCGCCGTAGAGAGAAATATCTTACGGGGCAGCTTTGAAACGCATCGGATCTATGGGCTTTTTCCTAAGGCGGGTACCAGGGCGAGTTTCTATAGTCCTGGCGTTAGTACAAAAAAGAAGGGTTTAAATGTCAGTAGTCGGATGCAGAGGTGGTTATGGCCGTCGTAAATGATGGGGGGACGGCTACATCCCTGGTCTTTTCCCACTGGACCCTTCACCCAGAGGGCCGCCTGAGCAGTGACGGCCTGGATGTTCAATTACCTCCCAAGGAGGGAAAGGTCCTTCGGCTGCTGCTGCTCTCCGGCGGAGTGTTGATGACTAAGGACCGTCTGCTGGAAATGGCTTGGCCCCAGGGGGAGGTGGCCGAGGAGTCACTGACCCGCTGCATCTATTCCCTGCGTAAACACCTTGGGGCCGACAAGGGGTTCATCAAGACAATCTACGGAAGAGGGTATCGATTCACCTGTGCGGTGAGGGTCGAGTGGCAAGAGCCAGGCGCTGATGACTGCGTGGCGCAGGTGTGTTCGGCATGTGGCCAGGTTCGCCGTGGGTAGGCGCTGCAAGTGTCTATTGTTTGGCTTACTGATGGGCAGCAGCCAGGCGCATGCTTATTGTTGGGCCGAGGTCGGCAGTCAGTTCGACATTGAACCGGAGTTGTTGCAGGCAATCGCTGCGGTGGAGTCTGGGTACCGCGCAGATGCGATGAACATCGCCAACCGCAACGGCACCCGGGATATCGGGCTGATGCAGATCAACAGCATCCATCTGCCACGCTTGCTCAAATTGGGCATTACCGAGGAGCGATTATTGGACGAGCCTTGTCTGTCGGTGGAGGTGGGTGCCTCGATTCTTGCCGAATTCATCCAGCGTTTTGGCTACAACTGGACGGCGGTGGGGGCCTACAATGCCGGATCGGGTGCGGGGTCTGAGCGTGAGTCACTGCGCATGCAGTATGCGCAGAAAATATGGGCGCGTTATGAGGCGCTGGTGTCACTGCGCTACTGATGGTTGGGCGTCACGCCTCGCACGCAACCCGTTACCCCGGCTATAATCGCTGCCACCTTTCGCCGCCACCGAGTCTAGCCCGCCCATGTATACCCTGGCCCGCCAGCTGTTGTTCAAACTTTCCCCGGAAACCTCCCACGATCTGTCCTTGGACCTGATCGGCGCCGGTGGCCGCCTGGGGCTCAATGGCCTGGTATGCAAGGCGCCGGCGAAAATGCCGGTGTCGGTGATGGGGCTGGAGTTTCCCAATCCGGTCGGGTTGGCGGCAGGTCTGGACAAGAACGGCGCGGCCATCGACGGCTTTGCGCAACTGGGTTTCGGTTTTGTCGAAATCGGCACCGTGACCCCGCGACCGCAGCCGGGTAACCCCAAACCGCGTATTTTCCGCCTGCCAGACGCCGAGGCGATCATCAACCGCATGGGCTTCAACAACCTGGGCGTTGATCACTTGCTGTCGCGGGTTGAAGCGGCCAAGTACAAGGGCATCCTGGGTATCAATATCGGCAAGAATTTCGACACCCCAGTCGAGCGTGCGGTGGATGACTATCTAATCTGCCTGGACAAGGTCTACGCCCACGCCAGCTATGTGACCGTCAACGTCAGCTCGCCCAACACCCCTGGCCTGCGCAGCCTGCAGTTCGGTGATTCTCTCAAGCAGCTGCTCGAAGCACTGCGTCAGCGCCAGGAAGACCTGGCCGTGCGCCATGGCAAACGCGTACCGCTGGCGATCAAGATCGCCCCAGACATGAGCGACGAAGAAACCGTGCTGGTGGCTCAAGCGTTGTTGGATTCGGGCATGGACGCGGTGATCGCCACCAATACCACCCTCAGCCGTGTCGGCGTCGAAGGCTTGGCCCATGGTGACGAAGCGGGTGGTTTGTCGGGTGCCCCGGTGCGCGAGCAAAGCACCCATATCGTCAAGGTACTGGCCGCCGAGTTGGCCGGGCGTTTGCCGATTATTGCCGCGGGCGGTATCACCGAAGGCAAGCACGCGGCTGAGAAGATCGCTGCTGGCGCCAGCCTGGTGCAACTGTACTCCGGGTTCATCTACAAGGGCCCGGCGCTGATTCGCCAGTCGGTAGATGCAATCGCGGCATTGCGCTGATCCACTGCAATCGGGGGCAAGTCGAATCGTCGCACCGCCCCTCCCATATTGGCTCGAGCGTGTCAGCCCTTATTCTGCGGCCATTAAAAAGGGCTCCATAAAGGAGCCCCCTGGGCCGAAGCCCGCCGCCCGGATAGGACGTGCGTGGTTAAGTCGTTACATATTCAAGTTGATGTGTCGGAATTAAATGCCCTGATTAGCCGACGGCGTGAAGTTCGTTGAGTCTGTGGATTCCCGCAGTGCCAGTCATACCGTCCCAGTTGTCGCCGCGTCCTTCTCGCCAGCCGTTGATCCAGGCTTGGCGTACCGACGGTAGAGTAAATGGGCAAAGCTCACGGGATTTGCCATGAACGCCATATTGATATCCGCGTAAAAATGCTCTTTCCAACGGATCACGCTTAAGTCTTCTCATAGGGTGTTTCCCTCACTTGTTGACTGTCTTGATATCCTTCGACCTCGTCTGAGGTCGGGCAGAGTTTTTCTGCCGTTGGTGGGCTCGCTGCCGGCGTGGCGAGCCGATGTGTTGGCGTCGTGACGGCGCCAACCTGTGTTGAGTTCTAACCAATAGGTCACATGGATTCAATGATCGTTTTGTCATAAGCACGTAACGATAACGATGCTATAGCCATAAGCTGGGATGGCTTTTCGCCCCATTTATGGGGCAAAGCCAGCTATGATGCACCCTGCAATGAGGCTGGGTTTAATCCTTTAGTGAGAATGCCCGCTCGTTGCAGTCGGTTATTATTCGACGAAGGGTCGGAATATTTCCTTTTGTTGCGCCACAGTATTGATCTGCCCCGTCAACCAAGGCCTGCGGGCCTGGCAGGCGGGGTGGGACGGCACATTTGTGCCACGCGAGCACTCTTCAAGAAAAGTGCTTGATTGAAAACCGAACCGGCGATGCGTCGCCCGTTCATTTATTGCTGAAAAGCCTGGAATGCCCCATGTCGGACCGTTTTGAACTCTTCCTCACTTGCCCCAAAGGCCTCGAAGGCCTGCTGATCGAGGAAGCCGTCGGGCTTGGCCTTGAGGAAGCCCGCGAGCACACCTCGGCCGTACGCGGTATAGCCGACATGGAAACTGCCTACCGCCTGTGCCTCTGGTCACGCCTGGCCAACCGCGTGTTGCTGGTGCTCAAGCGCTTCCCGATGAAGGACGCCGAAGACCTCTACCACGGTGTGCTGGATATCGAATGGGCCGACCACATGGTCCCTGACGGCACCCTCGCCGTGGAATTCAGCGGCCATGGTTCGGGCATCGACAACACCCACTTCGGCGCGCTGAAGGTCAAGGATGCGATTGTCGACAAGCTGCGCACCCCGGCCGGCGAACGCCCGTCCATCGACAAGATCAACCCGGACCTGCGCATACATCTGCGCCTGGACCGTGGCGAAGCCATCCTGTCCCTCGACCTCTCCGGCCATAGCCTGCACCAGCGTGGCTACCGCCTGCAGCAGGGCGCGGCACCGTTGAAGGAAAACCTGGCGGCCGCGATCCTGATTCGCGCCGGCTGGCCACGTATCGCTGCCGAAGGCGGCGCGCTGACCGATCCGATGTGCGGCGTGGGCACCTTCCTGGTCGAGGGCGCAATGATCGCCGCCGACATGGCCCCCAACCTGAATCGTGAACTGTGGGGCTTTACCACTTGGCTGGGTCATGTCCCTGCGTTGTGGAAAAAGCTGCACACCGAAGCGGCCGAACGCGCGGCCATTGGCATGAACAAGCCGCCGTTGTGGGTGCGTGGCTATGAAGCCGACCCGCGTCTGATCCAACCCGCACGTAATAACATCGAACGTGCAGGCCTGAGCCACTGGATCAAGGTCTACCAAGGCGAAGTCGGTACTTTCGAGCCACGTCCGGACCAGAACCAAAAAGGCCTGGTCATCTGCAACCCGCCGTATGGCGAGCGTTTGGGTGATGAAGCGAGCCTGTTGTACCTCTACCAGAACCTCGGCGAGCGTCTTCGCCAGGCGTGCATGGGCTGGGAAGCGGCGGTGTTCACCGGCGCCCCGGACCTGGGCAAGCGCATGGGTATTCGCAGTCACAAGCAGTATTCGTTCTGGAACGGCGCTTTGCCGTGCAAATTGCTGCTGATCAAGGTCAACCCTGATCAATTCGTCACTGGCGAGCGCCGCACCCCCGAGCAGCGCCAGGCTGAGCGCGAGCAAGCCGCTTACGATCAGGCCCCGATCGAGCCGCAAGAGCGCCAGTACAACAAGAACGGCAACCCGATCAAGCCGGCCCCGGCTCCGGTGGTTGAACAGGCACGCCTCAGCGAAGGCGGGCAGATGTTCGCCAATCGCCTGCAAAAGAACCTCAAGCTGCTGGGCAAATGGGCCAAGCGCGAAGGCGTGGATTGCTACCGCGTGTATGACGCCGATATGCCGGAATACTCCATGGCTATCGACCTGTACCACGATTGGGTCCACGTGCAGGAATACGCCGCACCGAAGTCCATCGACCCGGAAAAAGCCTCCGCACGCATGTTCGATGCCCTGGCCGCGATTCCGCAGGCGCTGAACATCGATAAGAGCCGCGTGGTGGTCAAGCGCCGCGAGCGTCAGAGCGGCACCAAGCAGTACGAGCGCCAGAGCGCCCAGGGCAAGTTTACCGAGGTCAGCGAAGGCGGCGTGAAGCTGCTGGTCAACCTCACCGACTATCTGGACACCGGCCTGTTCCTAGACCACCGTCCGATGCGCATGCGTATCCAGAAAGAAGCCGCCGGCAAGCGTTTCCTCAACCTGTATTGCTACACCGCCACGGCGAGTGTGCACGCAGCCAAAGGCGGCGCGCGCAGCACCACCAGTGTCGACCTGTCCAAGACGTATCTGGACTGGGCGCGTCGCAACTTCTCGCTTAACGGTTTCTCCGACAAGAACCGTCTGGAGCAGGGTGATGTGATGGCGTGGCTGGAAGCCAGTCGCGATGAGTTCGACCTGATCTTCATCGACCCGCCGACCTTCTCCAACTCCAAGCGCATGGAAGGCATCTTCGACGTGCAGCGTGACCACGTGCAGTTGCTGGACCTGGCCATGGCCCGCCTGGCACCGGGCGGCGTGCTGTATTTCTCGAACAACTTCCGCAAGTTCGTGCTGGAAGACAACCTCAGCGAGCGTTACGCGGTCGAGGAAATCAGCGACAAGACCCTCGACCCGGACTTTGCGCGCAATGCCAAGATCCACCGGGCGTGGAAAATCACCGCACGCTGAGTGCGCTTTGTAGGAGCGAGCTTGCTCGCGAAAGACTCAAGAACGCCGCGTTTTGTCTGAATAAGCGCGGCGTCTTCAAGTTCTTCGCGAGCAAGCTCGCTCCTACAGTTGTTTTGCACTGGTCAAATTCAGGACCTGTCGCTATAACTTAAGGCCTAGCCAAAGTGACACCCCCCGCACGCTGGCGTTGTGAGTGTTGCCTATGCCGTTGCAAGCCGTTCGCCCGAAAATCCTAGGCTTTATCAGTGAGCAGGCGTCGGCTTGGCTGGTGGCATTGGTGGTGTTGTTGGCAGGGTGTGCGCTCACGGTCATCATCGCCTGGGCGGCCTCTGATCTCTATTCCCAGCAGGTACGCCAGCGCTTTCAACTGTTGGTCAACGAACGCTATACCCGCCTGCAGGAACGCTTTGAAGACCAGGAACAACGCCTGAACGCCCTGCGACGGTTCTTCGTTAATTCCGATGACGTATCCCGTGAAGAATTCGACGGCTTCGCCCAGCCCTTGCTGTTGCGCACCCGTGCGTATTCCTGGGCACCGCGAATCTTTCGCCAGCAGCGCGTCGCATTCGAGCAGGACGTGTCGCGTGAGCGCGGCATGCCGTATGTCATCCGTGAATTGAACGCTGCCGGTGAACTGGCTCCCGCGACCGAGCGCGATGAATACGTGCCCGTGCTGTACACCCAGACCCAGAGCCTGTTGGGCGCGCCGTTGGGCTTTGACCTGTTGGCCCAACCCCTGCGGCGTGTGACCCTTGAGCGAGCGCAGAAAACCGGCAACCTGGCAGTGTCGCAGCCCATGCAATTGGTGGGCGTGGAGCCGGCCTACGCAACCGGCGTATTGCTGGTTGCGCCGGTGAGCCACTTGCCTACCGCCGGGCAATCCCAGGACGAGCCCTACGGTTACGTGATGGCAGTGATCAGCATGCGCCAACTGGTGGCTGACGGCTTGCCCAAGCCGGACCGCGATAACCTGGTGATGCAGATCGTCGACACCTCTGACCTGCAACAGCGCGTGCTCTACGACTCCGGCAACGTCGTCGGTAGTAGCGACCTCACGGCCGCACGCCGTTTGAGTTTGGGGGATCACATCTATGTCCTGAGCCTGCGCACCAGCCAGGTATTTGACCACACCAATCATTCAGCCCTGGCTACTATCCTGACCATGGGCGGTTTGCTCAGCCTGCTGCTCAGTGCTCTGCTCTATATGCTGGTCAGCCAGCGCCAGCGCGCGCTAACAATGGTGGAACAACGTACCGTGCAACTGCGTTTGCGTGAGCACGAATTGCGTGGTGCCCACGGTCAATTGCGCAGTGTGCTGAATGCGGCCACACAAGTTGCGATCATTGCCACTGATCTGCGCGGTGTCATCAATACCTTCAACGCCGGGGCCGAGCAGATGCTCGGGTTCAAGGCCGAGGACGTCGTCGGTAAGGTGACACTCGAAAGCTTGCACCTGGCGCTGGAATTGGAAGCGCGTTCTGCCAGCCTGAGCGTGGCCTTGGGCAAACGCATCCCGGCCAGCCAGGCGATGCTGGTAGAAAGCCCAGACACTTTGCACGAAGCCCGCGAATGGAGTTTGGTCCGCCAGGACGGCAGCCAGTTAACCGTGAATATGCTGGCCACGGTACTGCTGGATGATCACGGTTTATGGATCGGCCACCTGGCGATTTACCTGGATGTCACCGAACAAAAACGTGCCTACGAGGCACTGGCCGCACGGGATCGGCTGCTGAAAAAGCTCAGTGCCCATGTGCCCGGCGGGATCTTCCAGTTCACCCTCGAACCCCAGGATAACTGGCGATTTATCTATGCCAGCGACGGCATGCGCGATATCTATGAAATCGAGCCCGGGGTACTGCAACAGCATGCAAGGAAGGCCTTCGAGCGTATCCACCCGCTGGATGTGGAGCGGGTACGCGACTCGATTCGCCTGTCGGCATTGCAGTTGAGCCACTGGCGCGAAGAGTATCGCGTACAGCTGCCGCAACGAGGCCTGCGCTGGATTCGCGGTGAGGCCACGCCAGAAGAGTTACCCGGTGGCGGTACGCTGTGGCATGGCTACGTGTCGGATATTTCCGACCTCAAGCGGGTTGAGGAAGAGTTGCGGGCACAGTCGATCACCGACTCTCTCACGGGCATCCATAACCGCCGCTATTTCCAGGACCGCCTCAAGGCCGAGATGGTGCGCCTCAACCGCACCTCGGGGGCGTTGTCGTTGATCATGCTGGACATCGACCACTTCAAGCGCATCAACGACCAGTACGGTCACGCCGTCGGCGACAGCGTGTTGCAGGAACTGTGCATGCGCATCAGCCAGCGCCTGCGTCGCACCGATGTGTTCTGTCGACTGGGCGGCGAGGAGTTCATGGTGCTGTGCCCCAACACCGACGCCGAACAGGCCTACAGCCTCGCCATGGAGTTGTGGCAGTCGTTGCGCGACGTGCCGATGGTGCCCGTGGGTATCGTCACCGCCAGTTTTGGCGTGGCCAGCTGGCGGGTGGGCGAAGGGATCGATGGGCTGTTGCTGCGGGCGGATTCGGCCGTGTATGTGGCCAAGCAGGCAGGCAGGGATCGCGTAGAGGCGGAGCGGGTGCAAGCTTGATGGCTTGCACGGAACCCAATGTGGGAGGGGGCTTGCTCCCGATGGCGGTGGTTCAGTTGCATAGTAAGTCGACTGATACACCGCTATCGGGAGCAAGCACCCTCCCACAAGGGATCGCGTTACTCCTAGAGTACCGGGGCGGCAGCCGCGATTTTCGGCTGGCGATACAGGTCCAGTAGCACCTGATCCAACACCGACGACGCCCCCCACGGCTTCGGATCATTCAAAATCGCTACCACCGCCCAGGTATTGCCGTTGTTATCGCGGCTAAACCCTGCGATGGCGCGCACGGTGTTCAAGGTGCCGGTCTTGACGTGAGCTTCACCGCGCATGGCTGTGGTCTTCAGGCGTTTGCGCATGGTGCCGTCGGTGCCGGCAATGGGCATCGAGCTGATGAACTCCGCCGCGTAGGGGCTTTTCCAGGCGGCTTGCAGCATCGCCGCCATTTCACGCGCACTGACCCGCTCGGCACGGGACAAACCGGAACCGTTCTCCATCACCAAGTGCGGCGCGGTGATGCCTTTTTTCGCCAGCCACTGGCGCACCACGCGTTGCGCGGCCTTGGCATCATCGCCGTCGGCATCGTTGCGGAACTGCGCACCCAGGCTCAGGAACAACTGCTGGGCCATGGTGTTGTTACTGTATTTGTTGATGTCGCGGATGATTTCCGCAAGGTCCGGGGAAAACGCCCGGGCCAGCACCTTGGCATCCTTGGGTACTGGCGCCTGGATATCACGGCCCTGGATGGTACCGCCCAATTCCTTCCAGATCGCGCGCACAGCGCCGGCGGTGTAGGTGGCGTGATCCAGCAGCGACAGATAGGTCTGCGAGCTGCAGCCCTCGGCCAATTGGCCGCTGACGGTCACGGTCACGCTGCCGTCGGCGGCGGTCACCGGGTTGTAGCGCACATCCCCCGTGCACTGCTTGGCGTTGGAGACCTTGACCTGGTTGTCGATGCGGATGCTTGCAATCGGTGGCTCCACCGACACCAGCACCCGGCCGGAATCGTTGCGGGTCACGAAGCGCAGGGCCTTGAGGTTGACCAGCAGGGCATCGGGCTTGACCAGGAACGGTTTGTTTTCGTCGTTGCCATCATCATTGAATTCGGGCAATTGCGGCGGGATAAAGAAACCGCGGTCCAGCACCAGGTCGCCGGTGACTTGCTGCACGCCGTTGGCACGCAGGTCGCGCATCAGCAGCCAGAGTTTTTCCATGTTCAGCTTGGGGTCACCGCCGCCCTTGAGATACAGGTTGCCATGCAACACGCCGCCGCTGAGGGTGCCGTCAGTATAGAACTCGGTTTTCCACTGGTGGTTAGGGCCGAGCATTTCCAGGGCCGCGTAGGTGGTGACCAGCTTCATGGTAGAAGCAGGGTTCACCGAAACATCAGCATTGAATACGGTAGGTGTGCCCGGACCGTTCAGGGGGATCATCACCAGGGACAGGGCGGTGTTTTGCAGTTTGGCTTTGGAGAGCGCCTGCTGAACATTCGGTGGCAGGGTGTTATTAACGGGGGCGGCGGAAGCGGAAAACGCCAGTGGCAGAATAAGACCGGCGAGTAGCACTGAACGTAAAGAGTTGATCATAAGGAATAAGACCCTACTGCTGAGGAGGGTGAAAAAGGCGAGGGGTATGTAAGAAAATCCCTCATTAGTCATGAAAGTGTCGGCATTATGCCCCAAGGTGGGGCCACTTGTAGCTGAACGATAGCGGGTATTTGGCGTTTTTTTTGCCGGCATTGCACCGCCTGTCCCAGAGAGTCGGGCAATCGCTTCCTTAAACTGCTAAAGTGCCGCCCGTTATTACTTATGAGGATTGTTCCAATGGCGACTAACCGTTCCCAGCGTCTGCGCAAAAAACTGTGCGTTGATGAATTTCAAGAGCTGGGTTTCGAACTGAACCTGGACTTCAAAGAAGACCTGAGTGAAGAAGCTACCGACGCTTTCCTCGAAGCATTCATCAAAGAAGCCATGGAAGCCAACGGTCTTGGCTATGTTGGCGGCGATGACTTCGGTCTGGTTTGCCTGCAGAAGCGTGGCTCGGTCAACGAAGAGCAGCGTGCCGCTGTTGAAAGCTGGCTCAAAGGCCGCAGCGAACTGAAAAGCGCTGAAGTCAGCCCGCTGCTGGACGTGTGGTATCCGGAAAAGCCGATCAACGCGGCTAAGTGATACTAAAAAAACGGCGACCTTAGGGTCGCCGTTTTTTTATGCCTTGCGCCAATTCAAAATCAGCAGCGTCAACACCCCCGCCACAATCCCCCAGAACGCCGAGCCGATGGAAAACAGCGTCAAGCCCGACGCCGTGACCATAAAGGTGATCAGCGCCGCTTCTCGTTCCTTCGGCTCATTCATGGCGATGCTCAAGCCATTGATGATCGAGCCAAACAACGCCAACGCCGCAATCGACAGCACCAATTCCTTGGGCAACGCTGCGAACAGCGCCGCCAACGTCGCGCCAAACACCCCGGCTATCCCGTAGAACACACCGCACCACACGGCTGCCGTGTAGCGCTTGTTGCGATCTTCATGGGCATGGGGCCCGGTGCAGATCGCGGCGCTGATCGCCGCCAGGTTGATGCCGTGGGAGCCAAAGGGCGACAGCACCAGGGAGGCCAGGCCTGTGGCGGTAATCAAAGGCGAGGCGGGCACGTTGTAGCCATCGGCCCGCAACACCGCGACGCCCGGCATGTTCTGCGAGGTCATCGCCACCACGAACAGCGGGATGCCGATGCTGATGGTCGCCGCCAATGAAAAGTGCGGGGTGGTCCACACCGGCGTCGCCACTTCCAGGTGAAAGCCGCTGAAATCCAACAGCCCCATCAACCCTGACAGCAGCGTGCCGATTACCAGCGCGGCCAGCACGGCATACCGTGGCGACAGGCGCTTGATGATCAGGTAGGTGAAAAACATTCCTAGCACCAGGCCGGTGCGGTGCTGGGCGGCGACGAAGATTTCGCTGCCGATCTTGAACAAAATTCCCGCCAGCAATGCCGCTGCCAGTGATGCCGGGATGCGTTTGACCAGCTTTTCAAAGCTGCCGGTCAACCCGCAGATCGTCACCAGTACCGCGCAGGTGATGTAGGCGCCGATGGCTTCGCCGTAACTCACGCCGCCCAGGCTGGTGATCAGCAGCGCCGCGCCGGGTGTGGACCAGGCAATGGTGATGGGTGTGCGATAGCGCAAGGACAGGCCAATGCTGCACACCGCCATGCCGATGGAGATCGCCCAGATCCACGAAGAAATCTGCGCCGTAGTCAAGCCGGCGGCCTGCCCGGCCTGGAACATCAGCACCAGGGAACTGGTGTAGCCGGTCATCATGGCGATAAAGCCGGCGACAATCGCCGACGGTGAGGTGTCGGCCAGCGGGCGCAAGGGCGCTTGGGTGGCGTCGGTCATGAAAAGGTGTTCCTTTTACCAGAGACTTTTTACCTATGAAGGCGCGGATTCAAGCCTAAACTCAAACGTAACTACTCATTGCAATACAGCCGAAGCCGTAAACAGCCGTACAGTGTGTTGGCGCAATGGGTTGTGTACAATGTGCCCTGTTTTTAGGTGATACTTGCCAGCAACCTGCTGTTGACGTATTACCGTTAATTCGCCGCCGTTCTCCAAACCCGAGTGCCCATGAACGAACAGTTGCAACCTCTCAAGAAAACCCCGCGAGCCGGCAAGGCCGGTCGCAGCGGCACCCAGGACGATATTGTCTACGCGCATATCTTCGAGGCTATCCTCGAACAACGCCTGGCACCCGGTACCAAATTGAGCGAAGAGGCACTGGGCGAAATCTTTGGCGTCAGCCGCACCATCATCCGCCGGGCACTCTCGCGCCTGGCCCATGAAGGCGTGGTGTTGCTGCGGCCCAATCGCGGTGCCGTGGTTGCCAGCCCGAGCGTGGAGGAGGCCCGCCAGGTGTTTATGGCGCGGCGTCTGGTGGAACGGGCGATTACTGAATTGGCCGTGCAGCACGCCACGGCCGAGCAACTGGCCGAATTGCGCCAGATGGTCAACGACGAGCGCGACAGTTTTTCCCGTGGCGATCGCGGTGCAGGCATCCGCCTTTCTGGCGAGTTCCACCTCAAGTTGGCTGAAGCGGCCAAGAACGCGCCGCTGATCAGCTTCCAGCGCAGCCTGGTATCCCAGACGTCATTGATCATTGCCCAGTACGAAAGCGGCAACCGCTCGCACTGCTCGTACGACGAACACACCCAGTTGATCGACGCGATTGAAGCGCGGGATGCAGTGTTGGCGGTAAATTTGATGATGCATCACATGGATCACATCGACAGCAAGCTCAACCTCGATGAAGAGAGTGCTTCGGATGATTTGCATGCGGTGTTTTCGCATTTGTTGCAGACCAAGAAGCCGGGGCGGTCGTCGATCAAGCTGTAGTTTCCCTGAGTCACCGGGGACTAAAAATGTGGGAGGGGGCTTGCCCCCGGTTGCAGAGTGTCAGTCACTGAATGAGTAGACTGATACACCGCTATCGGGGGCAAGCCCCCTCCCACATTTTAATCCCCGGCAATTTTGAAATTAGCGCTGGTGCACCAGATTGCCCGCCGCATAAGTCTGCAACACCGTCCGGTCATCCCCCAGCGTCATCAGCACAAACAATGTCTCGGCAATGTTGTTCGCCTGCTTCAAGCGATAGCTCAGCAGCGGCGTAGCGTTGTAGTCCAGCACCAAAAAGTCCGCATCCGTGCCCGGCTGCAACGTACCGATCTTGTCTTCCAACCGCAGTGCCCGGGCACCGCCCAATGTCGCCAGGTACAGCGACTTGAACGGGCTCAACCGTGCACCCTGCAACTGCATCACCTTGTAGGCTTCATTCAATGTTTGCAGCAACGAGAAGCTGGTGCCGCCGCCCACGTCCGTACCCAGACCCACATTCAATTTGTGTTTCTCGGCCATCGGCAGATTGAACAAGCCGCTGCCGAGGAAGAAATTCGACGTCGGGCAGAACGCTACCGCCGAGCCGGTTTCCGCCAGCCGTGCGCACTCGTCGTCACACAGATGCACGCCATGGGCAAACACCGAACGCTCGCCTAGCAGCTTGTAATGGTCGTACACATCCAGGTAGCCCTTTCGCTCAGGGAACAGCTCTTTTACCCACTTCACTTCCTGCTTGTTCTCACTGATGTGAGTCTGCATGTACAGGTCAGGGTATTCCCCCAGCAGTTGCCCGGCCAACGCCAACTGTTCCGGCGTGCTGGTGGGGGCAAAACGCGGGGTGACTGCATAGTGCAGGCGGCCTTTGCCGTGCCAGCGTTCGATCAGCGCCTTGCTTTCCTGGTAGCCGGTTTCGGCGGTGTCGGTGAGGTAGTCCGGGGCGTTGCGGTCCATCATTACTTTGCCGGCGATCATGCGCAGGTCGAGTTTCTCGGCTGCTTCAAAGAATGAATTCACCGACTGCGGGTGCACGCTGCCGAACACCAGCGCCGTGGTGGTGCCGTTGCGCAGCAGTTCCTTGATGAAAATATCCGCGACTTCTTCGGCATGCGCCTTGTCGGCGAACTGGCTTTCGCACGGGAAGGTGTAGGTGTTGAGCCAGTCCAGCAACTGCTCGCCGTAGGCGCCGACCATGCCGGTTTGCGGCAGGTGGATGTGGGTGTCGATCAGGCCGGGGGTGATCAGCGCGTCCTGGTAATGGGTGATGTCGATATCGGCTGGCAGCGTCGGCAGCAACTTGTCGGCATGGCCGACCGCGCTGATCAGGCCATTCTCGATCACCAGCAGGCCATCTTCGAAATACTCGTAGGACGCTTCGATGCCCACTTCGGCGGGGTCGGCGATGCTGTGCAAAATGGCGGCACGGTAGGCTTTGCGAGTCAAAGGCATGGTGGTCTCAGTTCTTGGCAAAAGAAGAAAGGGCTTGGCTGCGGCGTGAAGCCGGCAGCAGCTTGGCAATAGGTTCGGCGCTGGCACTGTGCTGGCCGAAATTGGCGTTATAGGTGGCGATGATTTCGCCGGCGATGGAGATGGCGATCTCCACCGGTAATTTGCCCTTCACCTCTGTGAGGCCCATGGGGCAGCGCATGCGTTGCAATTGGGCGGCGTCGAAGCCGCGATCACGCAGGCGGTGTTCAAATTTGACGCGTTTGGTCTTGGAGCCGATCAAGCCGAAATAAGTAAAGTCATTGCGCTTGAGCAGGGCCGCAGTGAGCTCCAGGTCGAGCGCGTGATTGTGGGTCATGACGATGCAGTAGCTGCCCATCGGCAGGTCGGCAATTTCATCCACCGGTTCTTCGCTAACGATTTTACGCACGCCTTGGGGGATATGTTCTGGAAACTCCTGTTCGCGGGAGTCGATCCAACGCACCCGGCACGGCAGGCTCGCCAACAGCGGCACCAACGCACGGCCGACATGGCCGGCGCCAAACACCGCAATCTGCGCCTGTACTTGGCCCATGGGTTCGAACAACAGCACCGTCACGCCGCCGCAGCACTGACCCAGGCTGGCGCCGAGGCTGAAACGCTCGAGGTGGGTGTTCTGCTGGCCACGCACGAGCATGTCCCGAGCAATTTGCATCGCCTTGTATTCCAAGTGGCCGCCGCCGATGGTGTCAAAGCTCTGGGCGGCGCTGATCACCATCTTGGAACCGGCGTTGCGAGGTGTGGAGCCGAGTTCTTCGATGATGGTCACGAGGACGCAGGGTTCGCCGCTGCTTTGCAGGTGGGCGAGGGCGCTGAGCCAGTTGTTCATAGTCACCTCTTGTGGTGTCTGTGAGGCCGCTATCGGGGGCAAGCCCCCTCCCACATTTGAATGTATTCACAGATAGAAATATGTGAACCCCAATCCAGTGTGGGAGGGGGCTTGCCCCCGATGGCAGCGCCTCGGTCTAAAGCGAAGCCATCTCGGTTTCAGTTTCCACAGGCGAAGCCGCCGTCAACTGCCGCATCTGCTCACAGCCCCACAACACCCGCTCGGGCGTCGCTGGCGCATCGATCTTCGGCTGATGGCGATAGTCACCCAGGCTCGCCACCGCATCCTTGATCGCACACCAGGAAGCAATCCCCAGCATAAATGGCGGCTCACCCACGGCCTTGGAGTGGAACACCGTGTCCTCCGGGTTCTTGCGGTTTTCCACCAGCTTCACCCGCAGGTCCAGTGGCATGTCTGCCACCGCCGGAATCTTGTAACTGGCCGGGCCATTGGTCATCAGCTTGCCCTTGTTGTTCCACACCAGCTCTTCCATGGTCAGCCAGCCCATGCCCTGGATAAACCCGCCTTCCACCTGGCCGATGTCGATGGCTGGGTTCAGCGAGGCGCCGACGTCGTGGAGGATGTCGGTGCGCAGCATCTTGTATTCACCCGTCAACGTATCGACGATCACTTCGCAGCACGCCGCGCCAAACGCGAAGTAGTAGAACGGCCGACCACGGGACTGGCTGCGGTCGTAGAAGATTTTCGGAGTCTTATAAAAGCCCGTACTCGACAGCGACACCTGGGCGAAATACGCCTGCTGGATCAACGCCTCAAACGTCAGGATCTGATCGCGCACACGCACATGGCCGTTGTGGAATTCCACATCCGCTTCGCTCACGTCGAACTTGCGTGCGGCAAATTCCACCAGGCGCTGCTTGATGGTTTCGGCGGCGTTCTGCGCGGCCTTGCCGTTCAGGTCGGCGCCACTGGACGCCGCAGTCGGCGAAGTGTTTGGCACCTTGTCAGTGTTGGTGGCGGTGATCTGCACGCGGTCAATATCCACTTGGAACACTTCGGCCACGACCTGCGCAACCTTGGTGTTCAACCCCTGGCCCATCTCGGTGCCGCCGTGGTTCAGGTGGATGCTGCCGTCGGTGTAGATATGAATCAACGCACCGGCCTGGTTGAGAAAGCTGGCGGTAAACGAAATGCCGAATTTTACCGGAGTCAGCGCCAGGCCTTTTTTCAGGATCGGGCTGTGGGCGTTGTACAGGCGGATCGCTTCGCGGCGCTCGGCATATTGGCTGCTGGCTTCTAGCTCGGCGGTCATCTCTTCGAGCATGTTGTGCTCGACGGTCTGGTAGTAGTGGGTGACGTTGCGCTCAGACTTGCCGTAGTAGTTGGCCTTGCGCACCGCCAACGGGTCCAGCGCTAGATGCCGGGCGATGGCGTCCATCACTTCTTCGATGGCGACCATGCCTTGTGGGCCGCCGAAGCCGCGATAGGCGGTGTTGGAGGCGGTGTTGGTCTTGCATCGATGGCCGTTGACCGTGGCGTCGCCCAGGTAATACGAGTTGTCGGAGTGGAACATGGCGCGGTCGACAATCGAGTTGGACAGGTCTGGCGAACAGCCGCAGTTGCCCGCCAGGTCCAGGTTGATGCCGTGCAGGCGGCCGCTGTCGTCAAAGCCCACGTCGTATTCGATATAGAAGGGGTGGCGCTTGCCGGTCATCAGCATGTCTTCCACACGCGGCAGGCGCATCTTGGTCGGCTGGCCGGTGAGGCGCGCCACCACGGCGCACAGGCACGCGGGGCTGGCGGCCTGGGTTTCCTTGCCGCCGAAACCACCGCCCATGCGGCGCATGTCGACGACGATTTTATTCATCGACACGTCCAGCACTTCGGCCACCAGCTTCTGCACTTCGGTGGGGTTTTGCGTGGAGCAGTAGACGATCATGCCGCCGTCTTCGGTGGGCATCACCGAAGAGATCTGGGTTTCCAGATAGAAGTGTTCCTGGCCGCCGATATGCAGGGTGCCCTGGATACGGTTTTTCGCGCTCGCCAATGCGCTCGCCGAATCACCGCGTTGGTGAGTGTGGCTGTCGAGCACGAAGTGTTTTTTGCGAAAGGCCTCGACCACATCCAGCACCGGTTCAAGGTCTTCGTATTCGATCACGGCGGCCATCGCGGCTTTGCGTGCGGTTTCCAAATCACGCGCTGCGACGGCGAGCACGACTTGCCCCACGAACTGCACGGTGTCGATCGCCAGCAACGGGTCGCCGGGCATCAGCGGGCCGATGTCTTTCAGGCCTGGCACATCTTCATGGGTGATGGCGATACGTACGCCTTCAAAGGCATAGCAGGGCGCTGTATCGATGCTGATGATCCGCGCGTGAGCACGGTCGGACATGCGCGCATACAGGTGCAGCTGATTAGGGAATTCCAGGCGGTCATCGATGTACTGCGCCTCGCCGGACACATGCTTGGCGGCGCTGTCATGCTTGACGCTGCGGCCGACGCCCGAGGTGAGGTCCTGGGCGAACAGCTCGGCCAGTTCGGCCTGGGTTTTAACGACAGCGTGATGATTAGACATAAGCGGTCACCCGAGTCTCGATGTGCGGCGTTTGCAGCTCGATGAAGTATTTGCGCAGCAGGTTCTGCGCACTGAGCAGGCGATATTCCTTGCTGGCGCGGAAGTCCGACAGCGGGGTGAAATCCTCGGCCAGGGCGGCGCAGGCTTTTTCCACGGTGGCGGCGTTCCAGGTGGCGCCGATCAACACGGCTTCGCAGCTTTTGGCGCGTTTTGGCGTCGCGGCCATGCCACCGAAGGCCGCGCGGGCGTCGCTGATCACCCCGTTGTCAATCTTCAAGTTGAAGGCGGCGCACACCGCGGAAATATCATCGTCCAGGCGCTTGGACACCTTGTAGGCGCGGAACAGTTCATGCCCCTTGGGTACGATGATTTTCTCGATAAATTCGCTGTCCTGCCGCGCGGTGACGCGGTAGTCGATGAAGTAGTCCTCAAGCGCCAATGTGCGTCGCACATCGCCCTTGCACAGCACGATCTGCGCGCCGAGGGCGATCAGCAACGGCGGCGAATCCCCGATCGGCGAAGCGTTGCCGATATTGCCGCCGAGGGTGCCCTGATTGCGGATCTGCAGGGAGGCAAAGCGGTGCAGCAGGTCGCCGAAGTCCGGGTATTCGTGGTGCAGCGCGGTGTAGCAGTCGGAGAGAGCGGTGGCAGCGCCGATTTCCAGGCGATCGTCAAAGTCGTCGACGCGCTTCATTTCTTCAATGTTGCCCACGTAGATCATCACCGGCAGCGTGCGGTGAAACTGCGTGACTTCCAGCGCCAGGTCGGTGCCGCCGGCCAGCAAGCGGGCTTGCGGATAGGCATCGTAGAGGTCAGCGAGGTCGGCGACGGTCAGCGGCACCAGGCAGCGTTTGTCGCCGCTGTTGAGTTCGCCGGTTTGCGTCGGCGCGATAGCCTTGAGACGGGCGATGGTGTCGGCCTGGCGACTGTCGAATTGATCCTGCGGCTTGTTGCAGCAGGCCTGTTCGGCGGCGGCGAGGATCGGGCGATAACCGGTGCAACGACACAAGTTGCCGGCCAGCGCTTCATGGGCTTTCTGACTGTCGGGGGCGTCGCTGTTCTTTTGCAGGGCAAACAATGACATCACAAAACCGGGTGTGCAAAAGCCGCATTGCGAACCGTGGCATTCAACCATGGCCTGTTGCACGCTGTGCAGTTGGCCCTGGTGCTTGAGGTCTTCGACACTGATCAATTGTTTGCCGTGCAATGACGATACAAAGGTCAGGCATGAATTAAGGCTGCGATAACGAATCTGCTCGGCGCCCTGGGCGTCGGTTTGCAGCTCGCCGACTACCACGGTGCACGCACCACAATCGCCGCTGGCGCAGCCTTCCTTGGTACCGGATTTGCCCAAATGCTCACGCAAATAGTTGAGCACGGTGAGGTTGGGGTCCAGGGCGTGCTCGCTACGGAGTTCCTGGTTAAGTAAAAACTGGATCACGGAAGGCCTCGCAGACTCATTATTGTTGTTAACCGCTTTGCGCCGAATCTAGTCATGTCTGACTTTTCGGTCAACGATTTTCTGACCAGAAGGTCAAGAAATTGCGATCACAACCTTTTCAATTATGGTCCAGACTTCTGAAACCGGCGTTTTTGCGCACGTGTGCGCCTCAACCGCTGCTTATTTCATGCCAAATTCGCGGCTGTGGGCGTAGCGCCATCAGCGGGCCAATGCGCTACACTGCCGCGCTTGTACCGATAGAAGATTTTGAAGGGAAAACATGACGTTCAAGGCGCCGGACAGTCTCGCCGAGCAAATCGCTCACCACCTCGCCGAACGTATCATTCGCGGCGATCTCAAGCCTGGGGAGCGGATCCAGGAGCAGAAGGTCACGCTGGCGCTCAATGTCAGCCGTGGTTCGGTGCGCGAAGCCTTGCTGATCCTTGAACGTCGCCACTTGATCGCGATCCTGCCGCGCCGGGGCGCCCACGTCACTGAGCTCACCGCGCACAAGGTTCAGAGCCTGTGCACCTTGATGGGCGAGCTGTACATCCTGCTGGGCAATGCAGTTGCCCAAGGCTGGCAGACCCAGGCGGATATGGCTCCGTTCGTGCAAATCCAGCAGCGCCTTGTGGGCAACTTCGAGCGCCAGGACATCCGCGCCTTCGTCGAAGAGTGCTTCAACGTCATGCGCGCCGCGTACCCCTTCGCCAACAACCCGTATTTGCAGGAAACCGTCGAAAACCTGCAGCCGGCGATGAACCGCGCCTATTACCTGGCCCTGGATCAACGCAAGGCCTCCATGAGCGAATACCTGGCGCTGTTTGAGCAATTGCTCGCCGCCGTACTCGCCCGTGACCTGCCGCAGATCCGCCACGTGCTGTCCAGCTACGGCCAGCGCAGTTGCGAGCTGGTTATCGCTGCGTTGGCGGACGCCTAAGCGTGCGGCTCAAGTGCATCAAACTGGCGGGGTTCAAATCCTTCGTCGACCCGACCACGGTGAACTTCCCCAGTAACATGGCGGCGGTGGTCGGGCCCAACGGTTGCGGCAAGTCGAACATCATCGACGCCGTACGCTGGGTGATGGGCGAGAGCTCGGCAAAAAACCTGCGCGGCGAGTCGATGACCGACGTCATCTTCAACGGCTCCACCAGCCGCAAGCCGGTAAGCCAGGCCAGCATCGAACTGGTGTTCGATAACTCCGACGGCACCCTGATCGGCGAATACGCGGCCTACGCCGAAATTTCCATTCGCCGCAAAGTGACCCGCGACAGCCAGAACAGTTACTTCCTCAACGGCACCAAGTGTCGCCGTCGAGACATCACCGATATTTTCCTCGGCACAGGCCTGGGCCCGCGCAGCTACTCGATCATTGAGCAGGGCATGATCTCCAAGCTGATCGAAGCCAAGCCTGAAGACCTGCGTAACTTTATCGAAGAAGCCGCCGGCATCTCCAAGTACAAGGAGCGCCGTCGCGAGACCGAAAACCGCATCCGCCGCACCCACGAAAACCTGGCCCGCCTCACCGACCTGCGCGAAGAGCTGGAGCGCCAGTTGGAGCGCCTGCACCGCCAGGCCCAGGCCGCCGAGAAGTATCAGGAATACAAGGGCGAGGAGCGCCAGCTCAAGGCGCAACTCTCGGCCCTGCGTTGGCAGGCGCTGAATGACCAGGTCGGCCAGCGTGAAGCGATTATCGGCACCCAGGAAATCAGCTTTGAAGCCCTGGTAGCCGAGCAGCGCAATGCCGACGCCAGCATCGAACGCCTGCGTGACGGGCACCATGATTTATCCGAACGCTTCAATCTGGTGCAGGGCCGCTTCTATTCGGTGGGCGGTGATATCGCGCGCGTCGAGCAGAGTATTCAGCACGGCCAGCAGCGCCTGCGCCAGTTACAGGACGACCTGAAAGAAGCCGAGCGTGCGCGCCTGGAGACTGAATCCCATCTGGGCCATGACCGCACCTTGCTGCTCACCTTGGGTGAGGAGCTGGACATGCTCACCCCCGAGCAGGAAATCACCAGCGCCGCCGCCGAAGAAGCCGCCGCGGCCCTGGAAGAATCCGAAAGCACCATGCATGGCTGGCAGGAGCAGTGGGACACGTTCAACCTGCAATCCGCCGAACCGCGCCGCCAGGCCGAGGTGCAGCAGTCGCGTATCCAGCAGTTGGAAACCAGCATGGAGCGCTTGGCCGAGCGCCAGCGTCGTCTGCTTGAAGAGCGTGTATTGCTTGCCGCCGACCCCGAAGACGCGGCGATTATGGAGCTGAGCGAGCAACTGGCCGAAAGCGAGATGACGCTGGAAGAGCTGGAAGCCAGCGAAGAACAACAAGTGGAGCGCCTGGAGCAACTGCGTCAGCAACTGCAACAGGCGACCCAGGCGCAACAACAGGCCCAGGGCGATTTGCAGCGCTTGAACGGGCGCTTGGCGTCCCTCGAAGCGTTGCAGCAAGCCGCGCTCGACCCTGGCACCGGCACCGCCGAATGGCTGCGCGACCAGCACCTGGCCGAACGCCCGCGCTTGGCCGAAGGTTTGAAAGTCGAAGCCGGTTGGGAGCTGGCGGTAGAAACCGTGCTGGGCGCCGACCTGCAAGCCGTGCTGGTGGATGATTTTGGCGGCTTTGACCTGGCCGGTTTTGCTCAGGGCGACCTGCGCTTGCTCAGCCCTGCGGCGGATGGCAAGCGCGTGCCGGGTAGCTTGCTGGATAAAGTCGAGGCGGCCATTGATCTGGCGCCATGGCTGGGGCAGGTCAAGCCGGTGGATACCCTGGAGCAAGCCTTGGCCCAACGTGGCCAACTGGGCGCCGGCGAAAGCCTGATCAGCCGCGACGGCTACTGGGTCGGCCGGCACTTTCTGCGGGTACGCCGCGCCAGCGAAGCCGAAAGCGGTGTATTGGCCCGAGGCCAGGAAATCGTCAACCTGACCGCTGAGCGCGAAGAACGCGAAGCCACCCTCGAAAGTCTTGAAACCCAACTGCAAACCCTGCGCGCCACCCAGCGCCAGCAGGAGAGCGGCCGCGAGCACCTGCGCCGCTTGTTGCAGGACGAAGCGCGCCAGCAAGGCGAGCTCAAAGCCCAACTCTCCGCGAGCAAAGCCAAGGCCGAGCAACTGACCCTGCGTCGCACTCGACTCGACGAAGAAGTCGCCGAGATGGGCGAACAACGTGCCTTGGAGCACGAACAGATCGGCGAAGCGCGCCTGCACTTGCAAGAAGCCCTCGACAGCATGGCCCTCGACACCGAGCAGCGCGAACTGCTGCTGGCCCAGCGCGACAGCCTGCGCGAGCGCCTCGACCGCGTGCGCCAGGAAGCCCGCCAGCACAAGGATCACGCGCACCAATTGGCGGTGCGGTTGGGGTCGCTCAAAGCCCAGCATGCGTCCACCGCCCAGGCCCTTGAGCGATTGGAGATGCAATCCGAACGCCTCACTGAAAAACGCGAGCAACTGAGCCTCAACCTTGAAGAAGGCGAAGCGCCGCTGGAAGAGTTGCGCCTCAAGCTTGAAGAGTTGCTCGACAAGCGCATGACTGTCGACGAAGAACTCAAGACCGCGCAAATCGCCCTGGAAGATGCCGACCGCGAACTGCGTGACGCCGAAAAACGCCGTACCCAGGCCGAGCAGCAATCCCAGTTGATTCGCGGCCAGCTCGAACAGCAGCGTATGGAATGGCAAGCCCTGACCGTGCGCCGCAAGACCCTGCAAGACCAGTTGCTCGAAGACGGCTACGACCTGCACGGCGTGCTCAATACGCTGACCGCCCAGGCCAATGAAAAAGACGCCGAAGAAGAACTTGAGCGGATCGCGGCGCGCATCCAACGGCTTGGCGCGATCAACCTCGCGGCCATCGATGAATACCAGCAGCAATCGGAGCGTAAACGTTATCTGGATGCCCAGAACGCCGACTTGGTGGAAGCGCTGGATACCCTCGAAAACGTCATCCGCAAGATCGACAAAGAAACCCGCAACCGCTTCAAAGATACCTTTGATCAGATTAATGCCGGTTTACAGGCGTTATTCCCGAAAGTTTTCGGCGGTGGCAGCGCTTACTTGGAACTGACGGGCGAAGATCTACTCGATACAGGGGTAACGATCATGGCGCGGCCTCCGGGCAAGAAGAACAGCACCATCCATTTGTTGTCCGGCGGCGAAAAAGCCCTGACCGCATTGGCCCTGGTATTTGCCATCTTCAAGTTGAACCCGGCGCCGTTCTGCATGCTCGATGAAGTTGACGCGCCATTGGATGACGCTAACGTTGGTCGCTATGCACGCCTGGTTAAAGAGATGTCCCAGACCGTGCAGTTCATCTATATCACCCACAACAAGATCGCTATGGAAATGGCCGATCAATTGATGGGTGTGACGATGCATGAGCCGGGGTGTTCGCGTTTGGTGGCAGTGGATGTCGAAGAGGCGATGGCGATGGTGGAGTCTTGAGCCGTGCGCTAGCAGATTTTTTTCAGCACGATGTAAGGTGATTTACCCGCTTGGCAGAAGTGGCAAATGGACATATTTGTTCAAGGCATTTTGACAGACGGTGTAAAGTTATCTTTGGTCGTGCTAGTTTAATGTCAAATTTTCGTGTGCGTGGGCAAAACGTCAGTCAGAACATAGAGTTGGCGCCACGTTTTAAAGCGGTTTGCACGGTGCTAAACCCCTTATTTTTCAGCATTTTTTATTAGAGGCACGGGATTACATGGAAATCGGTCTGCGCGAGTGGCTGATCGTCAT
This sequence comes from Pseudomonas viridiflava, assembly GCF_900583165.1. Classification (GTDB taxonomy): domain Bacteria; phylum Pseudomonadota; class Gammaproteobacteria; order Pseudomonadales; family Pseudomonadaceae; genus Aquipseudomonas. Next base: position 186,332 of record NZ_UTKY01000010.1, read on the forward strand.
CGGCATCATTGTCATTGCCGGTATTCTTTTTGATGGCTGGCGCCGCATGCGCGGTGGCAAGGGCAAGCTTAAGTTCCGTCTGGACCGCAACCTGTCCAACTTGCCTGACGACGACGGCGGCGCCGAGCTGCTGGGGCCGCCCCGTGTGTTGGATACCCATAAAGAACCGCAACTGGACGAGCACGACTTGCCGTCGATGAGCGCGCCGCTGCGTGAAGCGCGCGAACCGTCGTCCAAGCGTGGCAAGCGTGCCGCCGCTGGCGTGGCAGAGCCGCATCAGGGCGACCTGAACCTCGACGTCGATGAAGGCCCGAGCTTCAGCAGCCGCGACGATGACTTCCCGGATGAAAACGTCGGCAAGAACGCACCTCGGCAAACCGTGAACGATCAGCCGGCCGCCGAAGAAGTGCTGGTGATCAGCGTGATCTGCCGCGACGCCGCTGGCTTCAAGGGCCCGGCGCTGTTGCAGAACATCCTCGAAAGCGGCCTGCGCTTTGGCGAGATGGATATCTTCCACCGTCACGAAAGCATGGCCGGCAACGGCGAAGTGCTGTTCTCCATGGCCAACGCAGTCAAGCCGGGCACTTTCGACCTGGACGATATCGACCTGTTCAGCACCCCGGCAGTGAGCTTCTTCCTCGGTTTGCCAGGCCCGCGTCACCCGAAACAAGCGTTCGACGTGATGGTGGCCGCCGCCCGCAAGCTGTCCCAGGAATTGAACGGCGAGCTCAAGGACGACCAACGCAGCGTCCTCACCGCCCAGACCATCGAACATTATCGTCAGCGTATCGTCGAGTTTGAGCGTCGCGCCCTGACACAGAAACGCTGAGGTTCGATCTTAAGCGTTGTCTGTAGAATCCGTGCACTAACATATTGAGCAGCTTCGGCTGCTCTTTTGCTTTATGAGAGAACACCCATGACCGCCGCCCACACCCGCATCCTTGAGCTGCGCGCTGAACTGGATCAGCACAACTACCGTTACCACGTCCTCGACGAACCGAGCATTCCGGACGCCGAGTACGACCGCTTGTTCCACGAGCTCAAGGCCCTGGAGGCCGAGCACCCGGACCTGGTGACGCGCGATTCACCGACGCAGCGGGTCGGCAGTGCGGCGTTGTCGGCGTTTACCCAGGTCAAGCACGAGATCCCGATGCTTAGCCTTGGCAACGCCTTTGATGAAGCCACGATGCTGGAATTTGATCGCCGGGTCACCGAGGGCCTGGACCTGCCGGCGGGTGACCTGTTTGGGAGTGTCGAGTACAGCTGTGAACCCAAGCTGGACGGCCTGGCAGTCAGCCTGTTGTACCAGGACGGCGAACTGGTACGCGGCGCCACCCGTGGCGACGGCACCACCGGCGAAGACATCAGCGTCAACGTGCGCACCGTGCGCAATATCCCGCTGAAATTGCACGGCAGCGGTTGGCCGGCGACCCTGGAAGTGCGCGGCGAAGTATTTATGTCCAAGGCCGGTTTCGAGCGCCTGAACGCCTCGCAACTGGAGGTCGGCGGCAAGACCTTCGCCAACCCGCGCAACGCCGCCGCCGGCAGCCTGCGCCAACTGGACTCGAAAATCACCGCCAGCCGCCCGCTGGAATTCTGCTGCTATGGCGTGACCACCGATATCAGCGACACCCACATTGGCAACCTGCAACAGTTGCAGAGGTGGGGCATGCCCATCAGCCACGAGCTGAAACTGGCCAAGGGTATTCAGGATTGCCTGGACTACTACCGCGATATCGGCGAGCGGCGTAACAGCCTGCCTTATGAAATCGACGGCGTGGTGTTCAAGGTCAACAACATTGCCTCCCAGCGCGAATTGGGCTTTCGCGCTCGCGAGCCGCGCTGGGCCATCGCACATAAATTCCCGGCGCTGGAAGAACTGACCGAGCTGCTCGACGTTGAATTCCAGGTCGGCCGTACCGGCGCCGTTACCCCGGTGGCGCGCTTGAAACCGGTCAAGGTTGCAGGGGTGACCGTGTCCAACGCCACGCTGCACAACATGGATGAAGTGGCGCGCTTGGGCGTGATGATCGGCGATACCGTGATCATCCGCCGTGCCGGTGATGTGATCCCGCAGGTGGTGTCGGTGGTGCTCGAGCGCCGCCCCGAAAGTGCCCGCCCGGTGCCGATCCCTGAGAGCTGCCCGGTGTGCGGCTCCCACGTGGAGCGGACCCAACTGGTCAAGCGCAGCAAGGGCAAGGAAACCGTTAGCGAAGGCGCCGTGTACCGCTGCGTTGGGCGCCTGGCCTGTGGTGCGCAGCTCAAGCAGGCGATTATCCATTTCGTCTCGCGCCGGGCCATGGACATCGACGGCCTGGGCGACAAGACCATCGAGCAACTGGTGGATGAGAAACTCATCGGCTCGCCGGCAGACCTCTACAAGCTCAAGTACGAGCAGATCATCGACCTGGAAGGCTTCGCCGATATCTCCAGCAAAAAGCTGATCACCGCTATCGAAAACAGTAAGACGCCGACCCTGGCGCGCTTTATCTACGCCCTGGGCATCCCGGACGTGGGCGAGGAGACCGCCAAGGTGTTGGCACGCTCCCTGGCGTCCCTGGGGCGTGTGCAGAAGGCTTTGCCGGAAGTGCTGACGTACTTGCCCGACGTGGGCCTGGAAGTCGCGCATGAGATCCACAGCTTCTTCGAGGACAGTCATAACCAGGACGTGATCGGTGCGTTGTTGTCGCCAGAGGAGTGCGGTTTGCAATTGCAGGATCAGGGCGACCTGAGCGCTGAATTCGCGGCCAGCGCGACCCTGGGTGGCTTGCTCGACAAACTGCACGTGCCGAGCGTCGGCCCAGGCGCTGCGCAGAAGCTGGCAGACAAATTCGGTTCGCTCGAAGGCGTGATCAAGGCCGACTGGCTGGACATGCGTCAGGCATTGCCAGAAAAGCAGGCCAAGGCCGTGCGCGACTTTTTCGATAATGCCGAAAACGCCAACCGTGCCCTGGCCATTGAGCAGCAGCTCAGGGACTTTGGCATGCACTGGGAGAGCGAAAAGAAAGTCGTCGAAGGCTTGCCCGAAGCGGGGCACACCTGGGTGCTCACCGGCTCCCTGGAGTTGATGAGCCGCGATGTGGCCAAAGATAAACTCGAAAGCCTGGGCGCCAAGGTGGCGGGCTCGGTTTCGGCGAAGACCCACTGCGTGGTGGCAGGGCCGGGCGCAGGCTCCAAGCTGGCAAAAGCCAGTGAACTGGGCCTGAAAGTGCTGGATGAGGAAGCCTTTGTCGCTTTCCTCGCCACGCACAACATCACGGTCTGAACCGATCCCACTGTAGGAGCGAGCTTGCTCGCGAAAAACTTGAGAACGCCTCGATAAACCAGGAACGCTGCGTCATCGTTGGCGTTCTTCGCGAGCAAGCTCGCTCCTACAGAAGGCATGTTGAACGATCGGTAACGGAAAATGATCTAGTCTCAGTCACCCAGGGAGAGACCGCCATGTTCCGCTACTTTGAGCAACTCAGTTCGCGCATCGCCGCGCCGTTCACGGCGCCCTCCCGCAACAGCAAAGTGTGGCAATGCCGCTGCGGCCAGTCCCTGTTCTTTCGCAACAGCCAATGCCTGGCCTGCCAGGCATTGCTCGGCTATCAACCTCAGCAAAGCCGGTTGGCGTCCTTGCAACCCGGCCCCGTGGAGGGCACCTGGCTGCAAGACGACAACCTCGACGCTGGCGCCTTCCGCCGCTGCGCCAACCTCGATACCCCGGCAGCCTGCAATTGGCTGATCCCGGCCCACAGCACTGCGCCGTTGTGCGTGGCCTGCAGCCTGAACCGCACCATCCCTGACCTGTCGATCCCGGAAAACCCTGAACGCTGGCGCAAAGTTGAAACCGCCAAGCGCCGCCTAGTGGCGCAACTGATCAGCCTTGGCCTGCAAGTCATACCCAAGACCGTCGATGAAGAGACCGGCCTGGCCTTTGACTTCGTCGGCGTCGACCTGGAAGGCAATGCGCCCATGACCGGCCACGCCAACGGCCTGATCACCCTCGATATCAAGGAAGCCGACGACGCCCACCGCGAAAAAGTCCGCGTCCAGATGCGCGAGCCGTATCGCACGCTGCTCGGGCATTTTCGCCACGAAGTCGGCCATTACTACTGGGACCGACTGATCGCCAATACCCACTGGCAGGAACCCTTTCGCAACCTGTTCGGCGACGAACGCGCCAGTTACACCGACGCGCTCGACCAGCACTACCAAAATGGCCCGCGCCCAGACTGGCAACAAACCTGCGTCAGCGCCTACGCCACCATGCACCCCTGGGAGGACTGGGCCGAAACCTGGGCTCACTACCTGCACATGATGGACGCCGTCGACACCGCCTTGGGTTTTGGCATGAGTGCCCGCGAGATGGACCTGGATTACCAGCCGTTTCCCCTCACCACCCTCTATGACCCTGAGCACCCGGGCGGCGCGGCGTTTCTGTCGTTCGTCAACGCGTGGATTGAGCTGGCGGGCATGCTCAATGAATTGTCGCGCAGCATGGGACAGCCGGATTTCTATCCGTTTGTGCTGCCGCCGGCGGTGATTGCCAAGTTGCACTTTATTCACCTGGTGATCCAGGAAGAGGGCGGCAGGGCGGATGAAGTTCTACAAGCCCAATGACGACCCAGTGTGGGATGGGGCTTGCCCCCCGATGACTGAGTGTCAGTCACCAGAGTTTTAGGCTGATGCACCGCTATCGGGGGCAAGCCCCCTCCCACATTGAAAAACAGCGATCAGGGGGATGGGCGGCAAGTCATTGAACCCCTTTGATTTTTAATCCGACCCGAACGGTTGTAACTTCCGATCAGATCGGTACAATGGCCCCGCTTGCCGAGAGGCAGGCGTCGTTATGGTGACCCCATCGGTCCCCCCGCAACGATTACCCGTGAACCTGGTCAGAGCCGGAAGGCAGCAGCCACAGCGGGAACATTGTGTGCCGGGGTGTGGCTGGTGGGGTTGCCTCCATAACGCTCTCCTTGCAACACCCTTCAAAATCCAAATTTTATAAACGCTTTGCCGGCAATCACTGCCCGCGAATCGATTTGTGCTGCCTGCTTAACGGCATTACGGCCGGTAAAGCGGAAAGGCTTCGATCAGCGGCGGTATTTCCTGGCCTATCGCTTCGGCGCTGTCCGACGGATTATTCGGTTTTGCGATATTCCTGGCGAAGTGAAAAATGATGGTCTGGCCGGTGGCGCCGTCTTTGTAATACTTGAAATAGCTGATTTCCGAGAATTGCCCGTCTTTGCGCAGTGAATTGGGATAAAACATCATCGCGTAATCGACCCCGGTCCTGTTGTCTGTCAGCAGCATCGCCGGTTGGTTCGGGTTTTCCTGCTGATGAAGCGCGATCGCGCGTTTGCCGATATCGAGGGGCTTGAGGTGGTTCATTTCGCGAGGGACGACGGTGAAGTCGACCATTTCAGTCCAGGCATCGACGCTTTCTTCTGCCGGGAAGTATTCCCACAGGCCCGGCTTCTGGAATTTCAGCACGAACGTCTTGCCCGCGAACTCCACTGACTTGGTTTCGGCAATCGAGGGGCTCGATGGGGTAGCGACGTTGGCACGCGGCAGGGCGCAGCCGCCAAGTAGAAGCAGGGCAGAAAAAACTAGCAGTGTGGCTTTCATTTCAATCCTTGAATGAGTGCGTCAGGGGCATTTTACGCGAGTGACAGTAGCGCAAGACGTCTCCCAATACTCCGTTTAAATGCATATGCCGGGTGCTGTGCGGGTTCTTTCACAACTTTTAACCTCGCGGCTTTACAAGCCAAAACCGCCTTGTTAGTTTCCGCCGGCCACTTGTTTCAGAATATGACAGTGATGCGAAATTGATATTGAAGTGCTATCACTACTTTAACTAACAAGGATGTCTGTGATGAAAAGCCTGCAAGGGTTGCCCCGTCTTATCAGTGCTTCGGTAGGCGCGCCCGGTAAAGCCCGTAACTTGCCCGCCGATGTGCAGTGCATCCAGTATTTATTCAATTTGATCGTCCCCAAACTGGGTTTTCCGCTGGTCGAGAACGGCAAGTGCGACGGCCAGTTGGTGCAGTGCATCAGCCAATACCAGTTTCGCCATCTCAAGTACGCTCACCCCGACGGCGTGATCGACCCCACGGGCCGCACCTTCAATAGCCTGATCGAAGAAGCTGTGAAAGTGCCGGTCAAAGCCTTCCCGAGCATGCGTATCCCAAGTTTCTTGAACGTCTTCGCCACCAACCAGGGCGACGCGGTCCAGGCCACCGTCAATGTGTACCTGGACCGCATGCGCGCAATGATCGAGGCCGAGCGGCGTAACCGGCAACTGATGCTGCAGCCCACGTGTGATGGGGGGATGACCCTCAGCGAGACCGATTTCCAGAATGCTGCTACGCAGTTGGGCAGTGGTATTTCAGTGAATATCATCAAGGCGTTCGCCACGGTTGAGTCCGGCGGGCGTTCGGGGTTTGGGCCGGCCAAGTTGCCGGTGATCGCCTTCGAAGGGCACCTGTTTCGCAAGTACACCAAGCACATCTACGACCAAGCCCACCCGCTGCTGTCTTACCCCTACAAGAAAAAGGCTGGGCCGCAGTGGCAAGCCAATAACAAGGACCAGGCCAAAGCCTGGGAAACCATGGCCACTGCATTTGCCCTGGACCAGGAAGCCGCATTGATGTCGGCGTCCTGGGGCATGTTTCAGATCATGGGCTTCAACTTTGCGTCGTGCGGTTACAAGACCGTGTTTGAGTTCTCGGCGGCATTAAAAGTGAATGCGGGCAACCAACTAAAGGCGTTTCTCGGTTTTTGCAGCAAGAGCCCGGCGTTGATGAAAGCCATGAAGGCTAAAGATTTTACCGGCATGGCGCGTAACTATAACGGTGAGGACTACGGCAACTATGACGTCCTTATGCAAAAAGCCTACGAAAAACTTGAAGGGAAAAAATAAGATGATCCGTTTTCTGGCAGTGGGTGTGTTGTCGTGGTGTGCCGTAGTACCTGCATTCGCAAGCTCGAATGTTTTGCATTCTGGGAAATACGAGGGGTTGATGCTGGCGGTGACGCCCGATCAAAAGGTGGAAGGGTTCTACTCCGAATCCATGGGCGAGGGTGTCACCCGCAGTTGCGCGTTCTACCTGCAAGGTAAGCCCGATACGCTGACGACTTGGTTCGACGATGCCTATGCTGGCAGCGTGGCACCCTCCTCTGACGGCGTGACCCTGACCGTGGGACAGGGCCGCCAGCATCCGGGCTGCATCAACGTGTTGATGCCGGAGATTGCCACCGGCCTGGATTTGACCCAGACGGCCAAGAAGAAGTGGATCGGCCTTGTCACGGTGTCGGCCGACAAGGCCTACCTGTTGAAAACCCCAGCCGCCAAGACAGGCAAACGCCCATATATCGTCAAGCATGATGTGGTCGGTGTACTGGCGTTCAAGGATGGCTGGGCCCAGGTCGAGTTCATCAACGCCGATGACCGCTCGTTCACCGGCTGGATCAGCCAGGATCAATATCGTCGCCTGGCTGCGCCCAAAGGCTGAGCCCCACTACCTGCAATCACTTAAAGTCGGCTGTCTTATCGGCGGCCGACTCGCGTAGGATGCGCCTCCCGTAGACATGGAGGTCCCGTATGCGTTTTTCGTCCCTTGTTCTATTGTCCGCACTGGTGCTGGGTTTGCCCGGCTGCGTGATGATCCCCTATCAAAGCCCCGAAGATCGGGCTCGCATCGAACACGATCTGGGCGTTGCGCCGGCCGATATCATCGGCATCACCGAAACCAATTGGTGCCCCTATACCTATGGGCTGGCAGAGATTTGTACCGCCACCCAGGGGTTGGGTGTGTTGACCAAGCAGGGATTTATTCTCAGCCTTTATCAGAACAAAACCTACATACCGGTTAGAACCCTGAAGGTTGATGAGGTGATGTGCGCGAAGGTGACGGAGGGTCGTGACAAGCCCGAAATCTTCTATGTGTTCACCCGAAGCGACGCCTTCATGCTGGCGCCCATCACGCCGGGTGGTCAGATGAATATTCCAATGAAATTGAAGATCTTCGATTACCTGACCGGCAAGCAGCAGAAGGTGTTCACGGGTGTCGAGGGCTCTTTCGTGAAGCTCACGGGTCGCAAGGTCACGCGCTATGTCACAAGGCCAGGCTATACGCCGGGGATGGCGAATGTAGACGAGTTTGCCATCGTCAACCCGTGCCCCGGCGCTGAATTGAACCCATAAAAAAACGCCGCATCGGGATTGGCCCGTTGCGGCGTTTTCATGGGGACGGGTTCAGGCCTTGTTGCGATTGAACAACTTGCGGATCACCGCGAACAGCGCCACGACGCCGATCACCAGAAACTTCTTCGCCGCCAGTAGGAAGATACCGATCTTGGCAAACAGCCCGGCCTTGGCGGCAATCCCGCCGGCGACCAGTGCCGCCAAGCCATAGGTGGCCAGTTTGTCGGTTTTTGGGTTGAAGTCGGTATACAGGTTGCCGTCGGTGAAGTTGGTAAACGCCAGCACCTTGGGCAGTTCCTGCTTGATGGTGGGCAGGTCGGCCATGGCGGCAACGGCGTTGAGTTCCAGCACACCTTCACGGCCCAGCACACGGATGCTGTAGTTGAGGGTGTTCTGCTCGGCGTCGTCGGCTTTCAATTCGCGGGCCCAGTACATCTTATGAGTCGTGTCGTCGTAGTGCGGCGGCTCGGCCCAACCCAATAGATGAAGGCCGGCGTAGCCTTGTTTCTGGCGTTCTTCGTTGTCGGCTTCGTCTTCTTCCTGCATTTGCTTGAGCAGGTCGGCGTAGTCGATTTTTGCGGCGTCTTCGTCAGAAATGTGCCCGTCAGCCTTGTAGCTGACGATCACGCCCCAACCGCGTTCCGACAACGGGCTGACAGCCTTCGGCACGATCATGCCCAGGGTCTTGAAGCCCGGCGGGTTGCCCCAGCCATCAGTCAGCAGGCGTTCGGTGTCGGAGGGATCGAGGTAGTAAAACTCGTCGTTGAGCTTGAGGGTGGCAATGCCACTGGGCAGGGTAACGGTGCCGGTCTTTTGCTTGAGCGAGGCGAGGAAGTGCTCGGCGGTTTCGGCAGGAGCATTTTCTTCGACAGGGGCGGGCGGTTTGGCAGCAAAAGCGGGCGCAACAGGCAGGCTCAGGGCGGCCGCCACCAAGAGCAGGCGGAAGTAATTCATGGTAGTCCCTTACAATTCGAATTAATTGCGCGGCAGGATACATGAAACAAGATGTTTCTAATTTGACTGGTGTCTCAGTTTTAGCATCGATGGCTGACGCATTGTCATCGGGGGCAAGCCCCCTCCCACAGGTGGATCGAGTCAGTCTGCAGGGGCGCCGGGTGCGCTTTCCCCGGTATACAGCTGGATAATGTCGTCGATCTCGCCAGACATCTTCATCCGCAACAGCGTGCGCAAAATACGCTGTACCGGCACATTCGGGTCGTTGCGCACAGTGCACCCGAGGCTTTGCTCCTCAATCACAGCGACTTTATGCAGCCGTCGCCCTGGCGGCAGACGCTGGTTGAACCGGTTCAGAATCCACTCATTGGTGACGGCGTATTTGAAGCGCCCAGCCACCAATTTTTGCAGCACCTGTTCTTCACTGCGCGCGTCGTCGCGGGTGAGTTGGCCTTGGGCAAATAACGGGTCGAGGGTGGTGTAGCGGTAGTTGAGCACGGTGCCAATCAACTGCGGCGCCAGTGTGTCGACCCGCACTGCTTGCGCCGGGATATGGGTGGCTACCAACAGGTTGCGCTGCACCCACAGCGGTATGCTCCAGGTGTAGTCGCCGGACATGTTGTCGACCCACGACTGGGCTACATAACAACGCACGTCAATGTCGCCGTGTTCCATAGCGCCTGCGATACGCGCGCGGGCCAGCACGTGAAACTCGGCAGGGTGCCCCACCTGGGTGGCCAGGCTCGACATCAGGTCAAACAGGATGCCTTGGGTGGGCTGGCCGTTATCCAAGTGCACCATGGGCATCGCCCAGCTGTCGGAAACCGAGAAACGCAGCGGTGCGGGCGCAGCCAGGCTTGCCGTGGTGATCATCCATAAAGCGCCCAGGACTACGCGCATACACTCTCCGGGTTCAGGCCTTTTGCGGGCCAGTCAGGTGAGCTTAGCCAGATTAGGCGAGCGTGCCGGATGCAATTTCCCCCTTGCTCCGCTAGCATTACCGGCTTCTGTTTCCCAGTTGCGACGGTTTTCGATGAGTTATCAGGTTCTTGCACGTAAATGGCGTCCGCGCTCGTTCCGCGAAATGGTCGGCCAGACCCATGTGCTCAAGGCTCTGATCAATGCCTTGGACAGCCAGCGGCTGCACCACGCCTACCTGTTCACCGGTACCCGTGGGGTGGGCAAGACCACCATTGCGCGCATCATCGCTAAATGCCTGAACTGTGAAACCGGTATCACTTCGACGCCTTGCGGCACCTGCTCGGTGTGTCGTGAAATCGACGAAGGGCGTTTCGTCGACCTGATCGAGATCGACGCCGCGAGCCGCACCAAGGTCGAAGACACCCGCGAGCTGCTCGACAACGTGCAGTACGCGCCCAGCCGTGGCCGCTTCAAGGTCTACCTGATCGACGAAGTGCACATGCTGTCCAGTCATTCTTTCAACGCCTTGTTGAAAACCCTGGAAGAGCCACCGCCCTACGTCAAATTCATCCTGGCCACCACCGACCCGCAGAAACTTCCTGCAACTATTCTGTCGCGGTGCCTGCAGTTCTCCCTGAAAAACATGACCCCCGAGCGGGTGGTCGAGCACTTGACCCACGTGCTGGGTGTCGAGAACGTGCCGTTCGAAGACGACGCACTGTGGCTGCTCGGTCGCGCCGCCGATGGGTCGATGCGTGACGCCATGAGCCTCACCGACCAGGCCATCGCCTTTGGTGAAGGCAAGGTCATGGCCGCCGACGTGCGCGCCATGCTCGGCACCCTCGACCATGGCCAGGTCTTCGACGTGCTGCACGCGCTGATCGAGGGCGATGCCAAGGCGTTGCTCGAAGCCGTGCGACACCTGTCGGAGCAAGGCCCTGACTGGAACGGCGTGCTCTCGGAAATCCTCAACGTGCTGCACCGTGTCGCCATCGCCCAGGCCTTGCCTGAGGGTGTCGATAACGGCCATGGCGACCGCGACCGCGTGTTGGCCCTGGCCCAGGCGCTACCCGCCGAAGATGTGCAGTTCTACTACCAGATGGGCCTGATCGGCCGCCGGGACTTACCCCTGGCACCCGACCCGCGCGGCGGCTTTGAAATGGTCTTGCTGCGGATGCTGGCGTTCCGGCCCGCTGACGCGACAGATGCACCGAGACAGCCGCTAAAGCCAGTGGGGATCAGCCAGGCCACAGTTGATTCCGCCAAACCAGTGGCTGGCGTGGCAGTGGTTGCGCCAGTGGTTGCTGCGCCCGTGCCTGCACCGGCTCCCAAGCCCGCGCCTGTGCCTGAACCGGTTGCCGAGCCTGAGCCTGTCGTCGATCTGCCGTGGAATGACCCGGTAGAAGCCGAGGCCGAGCCTAAAGTCGAGCTGCAGCCCGCCGTAGAGCCCGTACTGGAAACCATTGGCGAGCAGCCCGAGCTGACGCCAATGCCCGCACCAACCCCGGACAGCGTCGTGCCCGCCGCGCCCGAGTGGGTCTCTGCCCCCGTGCCCGAGCCGACCGTCGCCCAGGTCGAAGCGGCCGTTCCCGCTATCGACGACGATGAGCCGCCGCTGGACGAAGACTACATCGAGCCGGACATGGATTCGGCTTACAGCTACCTGGACGACTTGGCCAGCGAACACACCGCCGAGCCGGCCCCTGATCCTGAGCCGGAACCCGCTGCCGCGCCGGCCACCGGCCTGGCCCTGCAATGGCTGGAGTTGTTTCCGAAATTGCCGATCTCCGGCATGACCGGCAGCATCGCCGCCAACTGTACCTTGATCTCCATCGACGGCGACCACTGGCTGTTGCACCTGGACCCGGCCCACAGCGCTCTGTTCAACGCCACCCAGCAACGTCGCCTCAACGATGCCCTGAACCAGTACCATGAGCGCACGCTGACCATCGCCATCGAGTTGATCAAGCCCGAGCAGGAAACCCCGGCCCAGGCTGCAACACGCCGGCGTATCAACCGCCAGCGTGAAGCCGAAGACTCGATTCATGGTGACCCGCTTATCCAACAAATGATGCAACAGTTCGGTGCGGTCGTCCGTCACGATACTATTGAACCTGTCGAAGCCCCGGTGCCCTAAGCGTCATGACACCGGGCTACTCACTTGATCCACGTACTTTGAGGTAATTCCCATGATGAAAGGTGGCATGGCCGGCCTGATGAAGCAGGCGCAGCAGATGCAGGAAAAGATGGCCAAGATGCAGGAAGAACTGGCCAACGCCGAAGTCACCGGTAAAGCCGGTGGCGATATGGTCAGCGTAGTCATGACCGGTCGTCACGACATCAAGCGTGTGAGCATCGACCCAAGCGTATTGCCAGGCGTAGGCGAAGATGACCTGGAAATGCTCGAAGCCTTGTTCGCCGCGGCCGTCAACGACGCCGTGCGCAAGATCGAAGCCAACAGCCAGGAAAAAATGGGCGGCGTGACCGCTGGCATGCAGCTGCCACCGGGTATGAAGCTGCCGTTCTGATCGGCGAGCGTTAGCTATGCTCCAATGCCAGGCCTAGTGCCTGGCATTTTTGTTTGCGTCGATCCAATCGAACCCTGGCCCCGCAAACAGGGTCTGCACCCTATACCGATGGATTCGCTAAAGGAGCCCCAGATGCCTCAACAACCGATTCTGAACCAGCGCATTGTCCTGGTCTCACGCCCCCAGGGTGCGCCCACCCCGGAAAACTTCCGCCTGGAGCGGGTCAACCTGCCGGAGTTGGCAGATGGCCAGGTGCTGCTTAAAACCCTGTACTTGTCCCTCGACCCCTATATGCGCGGACGCATGAGCGACGCACCGTCCTACGCCGCGCCGGTGGAAATCGACGATGTAATGACTGGTGGGGCTGTCAGCCGTATCGAACAGTCGCGTAATCCCAAGTTCGAAGTCGGCGACCTGGTGGTCGGCTCTACGGGCTGGCAGAGCCACAGTATTTCTGATGGCAGAAACCTGATCCCAGTGCCCAAGGGCCTGGACAGCCCGTCCATGGCCTTGGGTGTGCTGGGCATGCCGGGCATGACCGCCTACATGGGCCTGATGGACATCGGCCAACCCAAGGCCGGGGAAACCCTGGTGGTAGCAGCGGCGTCTGGCGCAGTCGGCTCGGTGGTGGGGCAGGTGGCCAAGCTCAAGGGCCTGCGCGTGGTGGGTATGGCGGGCGGTGCGGACAAGTGCCGCTATGTCGTCGACGAGCTGGGCTTTGATGCCTGCATCGACCACAAGAGCGACGACTTTGCCGATGAGTTGGCACAGGCCTGTTTCAAGGGCGTGGATATCTACTTCGAAAACGTCGGCGGCAAGGTGTTCGACGCCGTGGTGCCGCTGCTCAACGCCAAGGCGCGTATCCCGCTGTGCGGGCTGATCGCCGGCTACAACACCCATCAGCCACCCGTCGGCCCTGACCGCCTACCGGCACTGCAACGCACCTTGCTGACCAAGCGGGTTCGCATCCAGGGCTTTATCGTGTTCGACGACTACGGCGACCGTCAGCCCGAGTTCCTCAGTGCCATGGCGCCGTGGGTGCGCGACGGCAAGATCAAGTTCCGCGAGGACGTGGTCGATGGCCTGGAGCAAGCCCCCGAGGCCTTTATCGGCCTGCTCGAAGGGCGCAACTTCGGCAAGTTGGTGGTACGCGTCGCGCAGGACTGAGTATTTGACGCTAATCCGAGGCGCGGGTATAAACCGCGTCTCGTTGTTTTGTCGGACCCTAGCCCCATGAGCTTCAGCCCCCTGATTCGCCAACTGATCGACGCCCTGCGCACGCTGCCGGGCGTCGGCCAGAAAACTGCCCAGCGCATGGCGCTGCAACTGCTGGAGCGCGACCGCAGCGGCGGCACCCGCTTGGCCCAGGCCCTGAGCCAAGCGATGACCGGCGTGGGCCACTGCCGCCAGTGCCGCACCCTCACCGAAGAAGACCTCTGCCCGCAATGTGCCGACCCGCGCCGCGACGACACCTTGCTGTGCGTGGTGGAAGGGCCGATGGACGTGTATGCAGTGGAGCAAACCGGCTACCGCGGGCGCTATTTTGTACTCAAGGGCCACCTGTCACCGCTCGACGGCCTAGGCCCGGAGGCCATTGGCATTCCGCAATTGGTGGCACGTATTGAAGAGCAGGGCACGTTTACCGAAGTGATCCTGGCCACCAACCCGACGGTTGAAGGCGAGGCGACTGCCCATTACATCGCCCAATTGCTGAGCAACAAAGGCCTGATCACCTCGCGCATTGCCCATGGCGTGCCGTTGGGTGGCGAGCTGGAGTTGGTGGATGGCGGAACGCTGGCGCATTCCTTCGCGGGTCGCAAGCCCATCGCGCTGTAAACTCAAAAGATTCAGTGGCTGACCCACCGCCATCGGGGGCAAGCCCCCTCCCACATTCGACCTCATTCCAAAAGACGTATGCGGTCAAGTGTGGGAGGGGGCTTGCCCCCGATGAGGCCAGCAAAGGCAAAAAAATTATTGCTCAGTCAACGCAAACTGCGTCAAACAAAACGTCGGAATCCCCATATCTTCCAACCGCTGCGACCCACCTAACTCCGGCAAGTCAATAATCGCCGCCGCTTCAAAAATCTTCGCGCCCATGCGCCGCACCAGGTTCGCCGCTGCAATCAAGGTGCCACCGGTGGCGATCAGGTCATCGAATATCAGCACCGAATCGCCTTCGCACAGGCTGTCGGCATGCACTTCCAGAAACGCCTCGCCGTACTCGGTCTGGTAACCCTCGGCCAGCACGTCAGCCGGCAACTTGCCCTGCTTGCGAAACAGGATCAGCGGCTTGTTCAGTTGGTAAGCAATGATCGAACCGATCAAAAAGCCGCGCGCATCCATCGCGCCGATATGGCTGAAATCGGCCTCGACATAACGCTGGGCAAAGCTGTCAGCCACCAGGCGCAGGGCGCGGGGCGATTGGAACAGGGGGGTAATGTCACGAAAGATCACCCCAGGCTTGGGGAAGTCGATGACGGGGCGGATCAGGGATTTGATGTCGAACGAATCGAAGGTCATCGTCGAAGAGTCCTGGAGCTGAAAACGGACTCGAAGTATACCTGCGGCCTCGCCGATTGGCGCGGCCGCAGTGTCTGCGTCAGCCCTCCAGCGAGCCGCCGGCCAGTGCACACAGCTGGATCGGGTCGAGAATATGCACTTCTTTGCCCTCGGCGGCGATCAGCTCGTTCTGCTGAAAGCGGGTGAATACCCGGGATACGGTTTCCACCGCCAGGCCCAGGTAGTTGCCGATTTCGTTGCGCGACATGCTCAGGCGGAACTGGTTGGCCGAGAAGCCGCGGGCACGGAAACGTGCCGACAGGTTGACCAGAAACGTGGCGATGCGCTCGTCGGCGGTTTTCTTCGACAACAGCAGCATCATTTGTTGATCGTCACGGATCTCGCGGCTCATCACCCGCATTAACTGACGGCGCAATTGCGGCAGTTGCAGCGCTAGTTCGTCGAGGCGTTCGAAGGGGATTTCGCACACCGACGTGGTCTCCAGGGCCTGGGCCGACACCGGGTGAATTTCGGTGTCCATGCCCGACAGCCCGACCAGCTCGCTGGGCAGGTGGAAGCCGGTGATCTGCTCTTCGCCGCTGTCGCTAAGGCTGAACGTCTTCAACGCACCCGAACGTACTGCATAAACGGAATCGAACTTGTCGCCCTGGCGAAACAGGAACTCGCCTTTTTTCAGCGGGCGGCCACGTTTTACGATGTCGTCCAGCGCATCCATGTCTTCCAAATTCAACGAAAGTGGCAAGCAGAGGGGGGCCAGGCTGCAATCCTTGCAATGAGCCTGGCTGTGAGCGCGCAGTTTAACTGGCTCGGACATTTCTTAAATCCTTGTGGGAAAACACACATAAGACGTAAGGGTAACGCACTGGGGTGCGCTGAGGCCAGCCTGTACAAAAAACCGGCAACCGTATAAAGCTTTAGGTATCGAGGCCGATACAAGTATGTCTCTCTACGAGCAGGAGCTCTGGACATGCTTGTTTTAGCGGTGAACAGCCCGTTGATTCATGTGCCGACCGAGCCGACGACATCGGCCGTCAAGTCGGCTGCGGCGGTTGAGGAGAAGGACGCCGCGCCAAACGCCGCCGAGGGGATCAAGGTGACGATCTCGCCCGATGCGTTCAAAGCCGCGAAGGTCAAGAGTGCCGATTCGGATATTGATGAAAGCGGCCTGGATGACAACGTCAAGCAGATGCTGAAAACCATCCGCGCATTGAAGCAGCAGATCGACGAAAAACTGGCCGAGCTGCAAGCCGTCGCCATGGACCAGAGCCTCACCCCCGAAGAGCGCCAGGCCAAGGTTGCCGGCTTGCAAGCCGCCATCAGCGCCTTGCAGGCGGGGCTGATTACCGCGCAAACCTCCCTGGCCAAGGCGATGAAAGGCATGAGCCCGGAAGACATCGGCAAGGTCCTGGCGCTATCGAGCTAACTCAAATGACCCGCGAAAACCGCTGCCGGTTCTGATGCTCCAGGTGGGCGTCGAACACCATGCACACCGAACGCACCAACAGCCGACCGGCCGGTAAGACGCGAATGCCCTGGGTGTCGAGCTCGATCAGGCCATCGGTGGCCATGGCTTCGAGTTGTGGCCAGATCGGAGCAAAGTACCCACGAAAATCGATGTTGAAAGCCTGTTCGATCTTCTCGAATTCCAAGCTGAAATTGCAGATCAACTGCTGGATCACTTCCCGCCGCAACCGATCGTCCGGTGTGCACAACAGGCCACGGCTGGTGGCCAGCTGTGCGCTGGCCAGTGAGTTCTGATAGCCATTGAGGTCGCTGCTGTTCTGGCAGTACAGGTCACCGATCTGGCTGATGGCCGACACGCCGAGCCCGATCAGGTCGCAATGGCCGTGGGTGGTATAGCCCTGGAAATTACGTTGCAGGGTGCCTTCTTCCTGGGCGATGGCCAGTTCGTCATCCGGCAGGGCGAAATGGTCCATGCCGATGTAGCGGTAGCCGGCCTGAGTCAGTTGCTCGATGGTGGTTTGCAGCATCAGCAGTTTTTCGGCCGGGGAGGGCAGGTCGTCGGTGTTGATGCGCCGCTGGGGCATAAAGCGTTCCGGCAGGTGCGCATAGTTGAATACTGACAGGCGGTCCGGTTGCAGGCGGATCACCTCTTCGACGGTGCGTGCAAAATTCAACGGGGTCTGCTTGGGCAGGCCGTAGATCAGGTCGATATTGATCGAGCGAAATTGCAGGGTGCGTGCGGCGTCGATCACGGCGCGAGTTTCTTCCAGGCTTTGCAGGCGATTGACAGCCCGCTGCACCTCGGGGTCGAGGTCTTGCAGGCCGATGCTCACGCGGTTGAAGCCCAGCTCGCGCAACAGGCCCATGGTGGCCCAGTCGGCCTCGCGGGGGTCGATCTCAATGCCATAGTCGCCGGAGTCGTCGTCCAGCAGATTGAACTGCTGACGCAGGCTGCTCATGACTTGGCGCAGTTCATCGTGACTGAGGAACGTCGGGGTGCCGCCGCCGAAGTGCAGTTGCTCCACCGGTTGCTTGGGGTCGAGGTGGCAGGCCACCAACTGGATCTCTTGCTCCAGGCGCTGCAGGTAGGCCTGGGCGCGGCCACGGTCCTTGGTAATAACTTTATTACACGCGCAGTAGTAGCAAATGTTGGCGCAGAACGGCACATGCACATACAGCGACAACGGGCGCACGGCCTTGCGGCTGTCGCGCAGGGCGTGGAGCAGGTCAAAGGTGCCGACCTGACTGCCGAACTGGACGGCAGTGGGGTAGGACGTATAGCGCGGTCCCGCCAGGTCGTAGCGATGAATCAGATCGGTGTCCCAACGAATGGCGTCGAGCATGCGGGCGGTCCCCCGGATTGGCTAGTGGGCCGAGTCTAGGGGCGTGGCTGGGGTGGCATCTTGATTTGCATCAACGGGGAGCGGCGCTATGCCACATGGCCTTTTAATGGCCCATTAGCCAATGCTGGTGCGGCCCCGGCAACGTCCAGATCCCGAAGAGGATCACCAACAGACCACCGGCCATGCGCACGCTGCGTTTGCGCAGCAGAGTCGTGACCCGTTCTGCCGCCAAACCGGTCGCCAGCAGCACCGGCCAGGTACCCAGGCCGAACGCCAGCATCAGCAAGCCGCTGTCGATCGCATTGCCCTGGCTCGCAGCCCACAGCAGGGTGCTGTAGACCAACCCGCACGGCAGCCAGCCCCACAATGCACCCAACAACAACGCGCGCGGCAGGCTCGACACCGGCAGCAAACGACTGGCGACCGGCTGGATATGCCGCCACAAACCGCGCCCGAGCGCTTCGATACGGGTGAGGCCGCTCCACCAGCCGGCCAGGTACAAGCCCATACTGATCAGCAACAACCCGGCAAGCACGCGCATAAACATCGCCGCCGGGCTGTTCGCCACGGCCCAGCCCGCCAGGCCGATCAATAGGCCGGCGGCGCTGTAGCTGAGGATGCGCCCCAGGTTGTATGCCAACAGCAGGCGAAAGCGGCGGTTGCGTTGTTCCGGGGGAATGGCCAGTGTCAAAGCCCCCATCAGCCCACCGCACATGCCCAGGCAATGGCCGCCGCCGAGCAGCCCGAGGATCAGCGCAGAGACCAGCAGCGGCGCCAATTCAAGCATGGGGCGGGTCTTTGGGCGGTTGTTCGGGCGATTGTCCGGAATGGTTGGCTTCTTCGATGCCGGCCAGGTGGTTCGGGTCCTGGTCGTCAAACAGCACGCTGTGGGCCGGGCCGTCCAGGTCATCATATTGGCCGCTGTCCACGGCCCAGAAGAAGATGTAGATGGCCACGCCCACTAGCAACAGTGCCGCCGGAATCATCACGTATAGCGCTGGCATCTGCACTCCATGCCCATGCGGCTCAAGCCGGTAGCGGGCGGGTTAGGGTGGGGGCGCTGGCAGCCGGCGCGCTCGCTTGGCGAGTCAGGCGCAGGGCGTTGAGCACCACGGTCAATGAACTGAGGGACATGCCCACCGCCGCCCAGATCGGTGTAACCCAGCCCAGGGCAGCAAACGGCAGCATAAGGCCATTGTACAACCCGGCCCAGAGCAGGTTTTCGATGATGACCCGGCGAGTGCGCCGCGCCAGGCTGAAGGCTTGTACCAATGCGTCGAGGCGGTTGGACAGCAACACCGCATCGGCACTGGTCTTGGCCAGGTCGGTGGCCGAACCCATGGCGACGCTGATATCCGCAGCGGCGAGTACCGGCACATCGTTTACGCCGTCGCCGAGCATCAGCACTGTGCGGCCTTCGCGGTGCAGTTGTTGCAGCACTTGCAGCTTGTCGTCGGGGCGCAGGCCGCCGTGGGCTTCGTCGATGCCTAACTCAAGGGCAACGCTGGCCACCATCGGCGAACTGTCCCCCGACAGCAGCAGCGTACGCCAGCCACGGGCCTTGCAGGCGGCCAGCAGGTCGGGGGCATCGCTGCGCAGGCGGTCGTCGAGGACAAACCAGGCCAGGGCGCCGTCGCGGTCGCCCAATAGCAGCCATTGACCGGCCTCCTCAGGTGAGGCAGGTATTGCGCAGCCACTGAGCTCGCAGACGTAACCGGGCTGGCCAATTCGCAGATGGCGCTCACCGACATGACCTTCCAGGCCGAGGCCCGGCGCGCTGAGCACTTCTTCAGCGGCCAGCGGCGCCCGGCCAAAGGCGCGGGCGATCGGGTGTTCGGAACGGTTTTCGAGGGCGGCGGCCAGGCTCAGGCAGTCGTCACTGCCCAGCGCGCCCAAGGGGCGGATTGCCCGTAATGCCAGGCGGCCTTCGGTCAAGGTGCCGGTCTTGTCGAAAATCACCGTGTCGATCTGGTTCAGGCCCTCCAGTACGTGGCCGCGAGTCAGCAACAGCCCCAGTTTGTGCAAGGTGCCGGTGGCAGCGGTGAGGGCCGTGGGCGTGGCGAGGGACAGCGCACACGGGCACGTCGCCACCAGCATCGCCAGCACAATCCAGAAGGCTCGCGATGAATCCAGCTCCCACCACACCAGGCCGATCACGGCAGCGGCTATCAGTGAGCACAGCAGAAACCACTGCGCGGCGCGGTCGGCGATTTGCGCCAGGCGCGGTTTCTCGGCCTGGGCCCGCTCTAGCAAGCGCACGATGGCGGACAGGCGCGTGTCATGCCCGAGGGCGCGCACTTGGACCGTCAGCGCGCCTTCGACGTTGAGAGTGCCGGCGGTGACCACATCCCCGACTTGCCGTGGCTGTGGCAGATATTCACCGGTGAGCAGGGATTCGTCGACGCTCGACTGGCCATCCAGAATCACCCCATCCGCTGGCAGCACGGCGCCTGGATGCACCAGCACGCGGTCGCCCAGGGCCAGCTCGCTGAGCAGGATGCGTTCGCTCTGGCCGTCGGCCTTCAAGCGCAGGCACGAGGCGGGCAGCAAATTGACCAACTGCGCGGTGGCAGCGGCGGTGCGCTCGCGGGCGCGACGTTCCAGGTAGCGACCTGCCAGCAGGAACAGCGCAAACATGCCCACCGCATCGAAATACAACTCGCCGACGCCGGTGATCGCAGTCCAGATGCCCGCCAGGTAAGCACCGCCGATGGCCAGGGACACCGACACGTCCATGGTCAGGTGGCGCGTACGCAGGTCACGCATGGCGCCTTTGAAGAACGGCGCGCAGCTGTAAAACACGATGGGCGTGGTCAGAAACATCGCCACCCAACGCAGGATGACGTGCAACTCCGGGCTCAGGTCGATATTGAATTCCGGCCAAGTAGCCATGGTCGCCATCATTGCCTGGAACCACAGCAGCCCGGCCACACCCAATTGGCGCAAGGCCCGGCGGTTTTCGCTGGCCAGTTGTTCGGCGGCACGGTCCGCTTGATAGGGGTGGGCGGCGTAGCCGATATGGCGCAGCTCGCTAAGCAGTTGGCTCAACGGCAATTGCCCATCAGCCCAGCTTATGTGCAGGCGATGGTTGGACAGGTTCAACCGCGCCTCGGCCACGGCGGGCAGGCTGCGCAGGTGTTTTTCGATCAGCCAGCCACAGGCGGCGCAGCTGATGCCTTCCATCAACAGGGTGGTTTCGGCGAGGTCGCCTTCGTGGCGTACGAAGGGTTTTTGCACGTCGGCGCGGTCGTATAGCGCCAGTTCGTCCACCAGTTGCACCGGCAGTGCCTCGGGGTTGGCCGAGGCTTCGCTGCGGTGTTGGTAATAGCTTTCGAGCCCACCGGCCACGATGGCTTCGGCCACGGCCTGGCAGCCGGGGCAGCAGAGTTCGCGGCGCTCACCGAGGATGACCGTGGTAAAACGGCTGCCGGAGGGGACGGGGAGGGCGCAGTGGTAGCAGGGGGTGGTCATGGGTTGGAATCTGTAGTGGCTGGGAGGGCCTCATCGGGGGCAAGCCCCCTCCCACCTTTTGATTTGTGAACACAGTCAAATGTGGGAGGGGGCTTGCCCCCGATGCGCGAAGCGCAGGCTGTTTACTTTTTCAGGTCTTCAGCACCCTGTAACGGCTCATCACCCAGCAGCAAATCTTTGTCATGGCTGACCTCTTCCTCTTCGAACAGGCGCCAGGTCTTGTCGCCTTCCACCCCCAGCAGTTCGACAAAACGGCGGCCTTCGACTTTATCGGTGACCTGGCCGATATAGCGGCCAGGCTCGCTGTCGTTGCGGGTCAGGTTGATCTTGCGGTCTTTGTCTGGCTGGGTCGGGGAAATCAGATTGAGTTCCAGCGTGTTCGGGTTGCTGTAGCCCGTGAGGTTCAGCTCGACTTCACCGGTCAGTTCATCCAGGTGCAACTTGGCGCGCAACTTTAGGGTCTGGGCCAGCCGTTCACGGTCCAGGGAGCGGTTGATGCCTTTGCCAGCCTCGTAATAGTTGTCGTTGACCAGGTTGTCCGGGTTGTTCACCGCGATGGTCACCATCGACAAGGTCAAGGTCACCGAGCAGGCCAGGATGGCGATGATGATCCAGGGCCAAAGGTGCTTGTACCAAGGGCTTGCGGCAGTAGCGACAGACATTGTTCAGCTCTCTTCTTTAGCGGACTTGTGGGCCGATAAATCGGCTCTTGGCTTCAATACGGACACTGGCGTCGTCGGCATCGGTGAGGATGAATTTGACCTCGTTGGTGCTCGATGGCAATTGCTCCGGTGCACTCGACAATTCAACCGGCATGCTGACGATATCGCCGGCCGCCACCTTGATCTCGCGCCGGCCTTGCAGCTTGAGGTCGGGCAGCCCGGCGGCGTCGAGCACGTAGGTATGGTCGCGCTGGTCTTTGTTCATGATCTTCAGGCTGTAGACGTTTTCGATGCGGCCCTCGGCGTTTTCGCGGTACAGCACGCGGTCTTTGCTGACGTCGAAACCCACCAGCGAGCGCATGAAGAACGCCGCCACCAACAGGCTGATCATCGCCAGCAACACCAGCGCGTAACCGATCAGGCGCGGGCGCAGCTTGTGGGTTTTCTGCCCAGACAGGTTGTGTTCGGTGGTGTAGCTGATCAGGCCGCGGGGGTACTCCATTTTGTCCATGATGTTGTCGCAGGCGTCGATGCACGCGGCGCAGCCGATGCATTCGATTTGCAGGCCATCGCGGATGTCGATCCCGGTAGGGCACACCTGCACGCACATCGTGCAGTCGATGCAATCCCCCAGGCCTTCGGCCTTGTAGTCGCTGCCTTTTTTACGCGGGCCACGCAGTTCGCCACGGCGCGGGTCGTAGGAGACGATCAGGGTGTCTTTGTCGAACATCACACTCTGAAAGCGCGCATACGGGCACATGTAGATGCATACCTGTTCGCGCAACCAGCCGGCATTGCCGTAGGTGGCGAGGGTGAAGAACCCCACCCAGAAATACGACCAGCCATCGGCCTGGCCGGTAAAGAAGTCGATCATCAGTTCGCGGATCGGCGAGAAGTAACCGACGAAGGTCAGGCCGGTGGCGAGGCCGATCAGCAGCCACAAGGTGTGTTTGCTGAGTTTGCGCAGGAATTTGTTGGCGCCCATGGGCGCCTTGTCGAGCTTGATGCGTTGGTTGCGGTCGCCTTCGGTGACTTTTTCGCACCACATGAAGATCCATGTCCACACGCTTTGCGGGCAGGTGTAGCCGCACCACACGCGGCCGGCGTACACGGTAATGAAGAACAGGCCAAATGCCGCCACGATCAAGATGCCTGACAGCAGGATGAAGTCCTGGGGCCAGAAGGTCGCACCAAAAATGAAGAATTTACGCTCCGGCAGATTCCACCATACCGCCTGGTGGCCACCCCAGTTCAGCCACACGGTGCCGAAATAGAGCAGGAACAGGGCGGCGCCGCCGAGCATGCGCAGGTTACGGAACAGGCCGGTAAAGGCGCGGGTGTAGATTTTCTCGCGCGAGGCGTAGAGATCGACGGTTTTGGCAGGCGGGGTAACGTCATGTACCGGTATTTGGTTGCTCATCATTGCATCCCACGGCGGTGGAGATTTGCCTCGGCCAGTACGTGCCGACCGGGGTCAAATAAAGGGTGTTGCAGTGGTGTAATGATACGCCCCCGATGATGTTGAACGGGGGCGACCTCTATGATCTGGATCAATTGAATGGGCAAGTATGGTCGGTTTTGGCTGACCCGGTCGTCAAAACACCGAGTATCCAATGTGGGAGGGGGCTTGCCCCCGATGGCGGTGGGTCAGTTACAGATGCACTGACTGACACACTGCTATCGGGGGCAAGCCCCCTCCCACATTGATTTGTTGTGGTTTTAGTAATCCACAACAGCTCTACTGCTCCTCAGCTTTTTTATCCCCATGAGACAAGCTGTACACATAAGCCGCCAACAAATGCACCTTGTCATTGCCCTGCAACTGCTCTTGCGCCGGCATCTGGCCCTGGCGGCCAAAGCGGATGGTCTGTTGCAGTTGCGCAAAGCTTGAGCCGTAGATGAATGCACCCGGATGCGTCAGGTCGGGCGCGCCCAGGGCAGGGGTGCCTTTGCCTTGTGGGCCGTGGCAGGCGACGCAGTAGGTGCCGAAGATTTTCTCGCCGTTGGCCACGTCAGCCTTGACGCCTTCCGGCAACTTGCGGCCGTCGAGCTTGGTCACCACAAAGGCGGCCACGTCGCTGACGCCTTGCTCCTTCAAGCTCTCCAGCCAGCCTGGCATGGCGGCATGGCGGCCCTTCATGATGGTTTCCTTGATGATCGCCGGCTCCCCGCCCCAGCGCCAGTCGGCATCGGTCAGGTTAGGGAAACCATAGGCGCCCTTGGCGTCGGAACCGTGGCACACCGAGCAGTTGGAGGCGAACAAGCGACCGCCCATTTTCAAGGCCTGCGGGTCTTTGGCGACTTCTTCAATCGGCATCGAAGCGTATTTGGCGAAGATCGGGCCGAACTTGGCGTCCGACTTGGCCATTTCCTTTTCCCATTCGTGCACGCCGGTCCAGCCGGTCTGGCCGTTGGCGAAGGGGGTTTGCTTGTCGGTGTCGAGGTAGTTGTAGCCCGGCAGCAGGCCCTTCCAGTTGCCCAGGCCGGGGTACAGCACCAGGTAACCCAGAGCGAAGATGATGGTGCCGACAAACAGCATGAACCACCACTTGGGCAGCGGGTTGTCGTACTCCTCGATACCGTCAAACGAGTGGCCGACGGTCTCGTCGGTTTGCTCGGCGCGCTGGCCCTTGCGGGTCGACAGCAGCAGCCAGGTCAGGGCGAAGATGGTACCCAGACTGAGGACTGTGACGTACAGACTCCAGAACGTAGTCATTCTTTGTTACTCCTAGAAGCTTGCTCGACGTGCTTGATGGCTTCGGGGTCATCCGCGAAGGGCAGCATGGTTGCGTCGTCAAACTCCGACTTGCGCCGGGGGCTGAACACCCACAGCGCCAGGCCGATAAAGGCCACCATCACCACAACGGTGCCCAGGCCACGAATCATCCCGATATCCATGAAGGTCACCGTTTGCTTTTGATGAGGGTGCCAAGGCCTTGCAGGTAGGCCACCAATGCGTCCATTTCGGTCTTGCCCTTCACGGCTGCGGCTGCACCGGCGATGTCTTCATCGGTGTAGGGCACGCCCAGCGTGCGCAAGACTTCCATCTTCTTCGCGGTGTCCTTGCCGTCGAGCTTGTTTTCCACGAGGAACGGGTACGCCGGCATTTTCGATTCAGGCACTACGTTGCGCGGGTTGTACAGGTGCGCACGCTGCCAGTCATCGGAGTAACGCCCGCCGACACGGGCCAGGTCCGGGCCGGTGCGCTTGGAGCCCCACAGGAACGGGTGGTCCCACACGCTTTCACCCGCCACCGAGTAGTGACCGTAGCGTTCGGTCTCGGCGCGGAACGGGCGGATCATCTGCGAGTGGCAACCCACGCAACCGTTGGCGATATAGACGTCGCGGCCTTCCAGCTCAAGGGCGGTACGCGGCTTCATGCCTTCGACCGGCTTGTTGGTCACGTCCTGAAAAAACAGCGGAACGATCTGGGTCAGGCCGCCGATGCTCACGGCAATGACCATGAAGAAGGCCAGCAGGCCGATATTCTTCTCGACTACTTCATGCTTCATCAGTGGGCTCCCACAACGGCGATCTTGGCGGCGGCTTCGGCTTCTGCAGGGTCGGAAGCACGCACGGTGCGCCAGACGTTGTAGGCCATCAGGAACATACCGGAGGCAAAGAACGCACCGCCCAGGGCCCGCACGATAAAGCCCGGATGGCTGGCTTGCAGCGCTTCGACGAACGAGTAGGTGAGGGTGCCGTCATCGTTGATTGCACGCCACATCAGGCCCTGGGTGATGCCGTTGACCCACATTGAGGCGATGTAGAGCACGGTGCCGATGGTGGCCAGCCAGAAGTGCGCATTGATCAGCCCGACGCTGTGCATCTGCACGCGGCCGAACAGTCTTGGGATCATGTGGTAGATCGCGCCGATGGAGATCATCGCCACCCAACCGAGGGCACCGGCGTGTACGTGGCCGATGGTCCAGTCGGTGTAGTGGGACAGCGAGTTGACGGTCTTGATCGCCATCATCGGCCCTTCGAAGGTCGACATGCCGTAGAACGCCAGGGAGACCACGAGGAAGCGCAGGATCGGGTCGGTGCGCAATTTATGCCAGGCGCCCGAGAGGGTCATCATGCCGTTGATCATGCCGCCCCAGCTCGGGGCCAGCAGGATGATCGACATCGCCATGCCCAGCGACTGCGCCCAATCCGGCAGCGCGGTGTAGTGCAAGTGGTGCGGGCCGGCCCAGATGTACAGGGTGATCAGCGCCCAGAAGTGCACGATGGATAAACGGTACGAGTAAATAGGACGTTCGGCCTGTTTCGGCACGAAGTAGTACATCATCCCCAGAAAACCGGTGGTCAGGAAAAAACCTACCGCGTTGTGGCCGTACCACCATTGGATCATCGCATCCGTCGCCCCGGCGTAGGCCGAGTAGGACTTGAACAAGTTCACCGGCAGCGAGGCGTGGTTGACGATGTGCAGCATTGCCGTCACCAGAATAAATGCACCGTAGAACCAGTTACCGACATAGATGTGCTTGGTCTTGCGCTTGACGATGGTGCCGAAGAACACCACCGCGTAGGTCACCCACACAATGGCAAGCAAAATGGCGATGGGCCATTCCAGCTCGGCGTATTCCTTGGTGGTGGTGTAGCCCAGGGGCAGGGTGACGATGGCACTGACGATGACCGCTTGCCAGCCCCAGAAAGTAAAGGCGGCGAGGCCGTCGGAGATCAGTCGCGTCTGGCAGGTTCGCTGCACGACATAGTAGGAGGTGGCAAACAATGCACAGCCACCGAAGGCAAAAATCACCAGGTTGGTGTGCAGTGGGCGCAGGCGACCGAAGGTCGTCCAAGGCAGGTCGAAGTTCAACTCCGGCCAGACCAATTGCGAGGCGATGAACACCCCGAGCCCCATGCCAAGGATCCCCCAGACCACCGTCATGATGGCGAACTGGCGGACTACCTTATAGTTATAAGCAGTCGGACTGATTGCTGTGCTCATTCTAAGGTTCCACGGTTTAAGTATTTTTATAGGTAGAAATCGGCCGCAAGTATGTAGAAAGCGAGAGGCCAATGCAACGCAACGCTGACCTGCGTCAAGGCGTTCCACGCCAGATTCTGCGCCCTTTCCCTGTCTAGTGTAAGGACAAAATCTAAATTCGAAAGCTGATCAAGTGGACAGGAATTTTTCGGGGGTGCAACGAACGCCGTTGCGCACGCCAAAAGCGACCCGCTGTGGAGCAAGCGTAGACCCGAATGGCAGGGGGGGAAAGTTGTGCTTTGGAGGGGGGTGACAAAGGGTCGCAGGGTCTTTGTCAGCAGCAGTGGGGGTCTTCTTGCCAGTGGGATCGGTCATTCATCCCAAGGATTGATCAATGCGACGCCACTCGGCCTGAAGTCATTGACGTTACGCGTGACAACCGTAAGCCCGTGGACCAGCGCGGTTGCCGCGATCAGTGCGTCGCTTTCGTTAGCCTGATCAGGTACATGGAGGTGGGCGCAGCGCAATGCGACGGCAGCATCCACTGGCAGGATTCGCGCATCAAATGCGGGCATCACGTGGCGCTTGAGCCAGGTGCGCAAAACCTTACCCTGCGCCGGATCTCGCCGCTCCATGCGCAACACCCCGGTTTCCAGCTCCTTGAGCGTAATCGCCGATATAAACATGCGTGATGCAAGGATGCTCTTGGCCCAGGCGACGACATTTGCATCGGCCTGGGGTTTGCGCAGTTCAGAAATAACGTTGGTGTCGAGTAGATACATCAAGAAAGGTCCACGGGTCGATGAGTTATCACGCCGCGTTCGGTTTCGAATTCGATATCAGCGGCTTGAGGCATTACCAGCAGGTCGACGATGTCGGCGTTCAGGCCGGTCAATTTCTGGTAGTCCTCAATGCTTAGCAGTACATGGGCTGGCTTGCCGCGATCGGTGATGAAAACCGGCCCTTGGCGGGTGGCTTTTTTGGCACCGCTTGTGTCGTGATTGAATTCGCGACTGGAAATCGTGGTGATCGTCATGGGGTGACTCCCCGGATGAGAATGAATGTAGCAACGTTACTACTTCGCTGCGACGGCTAGCAAGGCCGTGCCCATAAAAAAGCCCCGCCAGTGTTACCGGGCAGGGCTTTGGGTTAACCAAACCGACTATTGTTCAGTCTTGGCATCCCCATGGGACAAGCTATACACATAAGCCGCCAACAAGTGCACCTTGTCATTGCCTTGCAGCACGTCCTGCGCCGGCATCTGGCCCTGGCGGCCGTGACGGATGGTCTGCTGCAATTGCGCCAGGCCGGTCCCGTAGATGTAACCAGCAGGCTTGGTCAGGTCGGGCGCGCCCATCATTTCCATGCCGTGGCCTTCTGGGCCGTGGCAGGCTACGCACGTGGAGGCGTACGACGCTTGGCCCTTTGCCAGGTCGGCAGTGCTGTCGGCCGGCAAGGGCAGCTTGGCCAGTTCGTGACGCACATAGGCCGCGACGTTTTTCACCCCTTCGTCGCCCAACAGGCCGCCCCACGCTGGCATCGCTGCGTGGCGACCGTTGAGGATGGTGGTCTTGATCGCCTCGGCCGAGCCGCCCCAGCGCCAGATGTTGTCCGCCAGGTTGGGGAAGCCGAACGCGCCCTTGGCATCCGAGCCGTGGCACACGGCGCAGTTGGAGGCAAACAGCCGGCCGCCCATTTTCAGCGCTTGCGGATCTTTGGCGACTTCTTCCACTGGCATGGCAGAGAATTTGGCGAAGATCGGCCCGAACTTGGTGTCGGCCTTGGCCATTTCCTTGTCCCATTCCTTGGCCGAGGTCCAGCCGTCTTCATAGCCCGGCAGCACGCCTTTCCAGTTGCCCAGGCCCGGGTAAAGCACCAGGTAGCCGACGGCAAACACCAGGGTGCCGGCGAACAACATGAACCACCACTGGGGCAGCGGGTTGTCGTATTCCTCGATCCCGTCGAAGGCGTGGCCCATGGTCTGGTCCACGCTGCCCTTGGTTTCGCCCTTGCGGGTGCCGATCAGCAGCCAGGTCAGACCGATCAGGCTGCCCAGGGTCAGTACGCTAATCCATGTACTCCAAAACAGGGTCATGGCCGATTGCTCCTTGTTGCAGGCTCTTCTTGAGCGTCGGATGGGAGAGGTTCATCGGCAAACGGCAGCAGGCGCGCCTGCTCGAATTCCGCGTTGCGCCGGTTGTTGAACACCCACAGCGACAGGCCGATAAAGGCGATGGCGACCACCAGCGTGCCAAGGCCGCGGATGGTGCCCGCATCGAATTCAAATCCCATGGCTCACCTCTTGCTCTTGATGGCAGTGCCGAGCACTTGCAGGTACGAAACCAGCGCGTCCATTTCGGTCTTGCCCTTGAGGCTGGCGACGGCGCCACTGATGTCGTCGTCGGTGTAGGGCACACCGAGGGTGCGCATCACTTTCAACTTGGTCTCGGTGTGGCTGCTGTCGACCTGGGCGGTGACCAGCCACGGGTAGGCTGGCATTTTCGACTCGGGCACTACGTTGCGCGGGTTGTACAGGTGCGCGCGGTGCCAGTCGTCCGAGTAGCGCGCGCCGACGCGGGCCAGATCGGGCCCGGTGCGCTTGGAGCCCCATAGGAACGGGTGGTCCCATACGCTTTCGCCAGCGACGGAGTAGTGGCCGTAGCGTTCAGTTTCGGCGCGGAACGGGCGGATCATCTGCGAGTGGCACTGCACACAGCCTTCGCGGATGTAGATGTCACGGCCTTCCAGTTGCAGCGCGGTGTAAGGCTTCATGCCTTCGACCGGCTTGTTGGTCACGTCCTGGAAGAACAGCGGGACGATCTGGGTCAGGCCGCCGATACTCACGGCCAGCACCATCAGCAGCATCAGCAGGCCGACGTTCTTTTCAATCGTTTCGTGTTTCATCACAGACTCCTCAGGCCAACTGCGTAGCGGTGGCAGCTTCGACGGGCTGCGCCGAACGCACGGTGCGCCAGGTGTTGTAAGCCATCAGGAACATGCCGCTGAGGAACACCGCACCGCCCACCAGCCGCACGATGAAGCCTGGGTGGCTGGCCACCAGGGTCTCGACGAAGGAGTAGGTCAAGGTGCCGTCTTCGTTGACTGCACGCCACATCAGGCCTTGGGCGATGCCGTTGACCCACATCGAGGCGATGTAGAGCACGGTGCCGATGGTGGCCAGCCAGAAGTGCGCATTGATCAGGCCGAGGCTGTACATCTGCTCGCGGCCGAAGATTTTCGGGATCATGTGGTACAGCGCGCCGATGGAGATCATCGCCACCCAGCCGAGTGCGCCGGCGTGTACGTGGCCGATGGTCCAGTCGGTGTAGTGGGAGAGGGCGTTGACGGTCTTGATCGCCATCATCGGGCCTTCGAAGGTCGACATGCCGTAGAACGCCAGCGACACTACCAAGAAGCGCAAAATCGGGTCGCTGCGCAACTTATGCCAGGCGCCCGAGAGGGTCATCATGCCGTTGATCATGCCGCCCCAGCTCGGTGCCAGCAGTACCAGCGACATCACCATGCCCAGCGACTGCGCCCAGTCCGGCAGCGCGGTGTAGTGCAGGTGGTGAGGGCCGGCCCAGATGTACAGGGTGATCAGCGCCCAGAAGTGCACGATGGACAAGCGATAGGAATACACCGGACGCTCGGCCTGTTTCGGCACGAAGTAATACATCATGCCCAGGAAGCCTGCGGTGAGGAAAAAGCCTACCGCGTTGTGCCCATACCACCACTGCACCATGGCATCCGTCGCACCGCCGTACAGGGAGTAGGACTTGGTCAGGCTGACCGGGATTTCCAGGTTGTTGACGATATGCAGGATGGCCACGGTGATGATGAACGCACCGAAGAACCAGTTACCCACATAGATGTGCTTGGTGTTGCGCTTCATCACCGTGCCGAAAAACACGATGGCGTAGGCCACCCAGACAATGGTGATGAGGATGTCGATCGGCCATTCCAGCTCGGCGTATTCCTTGGAGCTGGTGTAGCCCAGCGGCAAGCTAATCGCGGCCAAGAGAATGACCAACTGCCAGCCCCAGAAGCAGAACGCGGCGATTTTCGGCGCGAACAGCTGTGTCTGGCAGGTGCGTTGCACCGAATAGAACGAGCTGGCGAACAGCGCGCAGCCTCCGAAGGCAAAGATCACGGCATTGGTGTGCAACGGGCGCAGGCGGCCGAAGCTGGTCCACGGCAGGTCAAAGTTCAGAGCAGGCCAGACCAATTGGGCGGCGAGAAAAACCCCGAGCCCCATGCCGACGATGCCCCACACCACCGTCATAATGGCGAATTGGCGGACCACCTTGTAGTTATAGGCGGTACTTAATGTAGTGTTCATGGTTCCCCATCCACGGTTCAACCCAAGCAAATGCGGCACTTGGGCTGGAGTTATAGGCAGACTAAATAGCGAGGCAAGCATGGGCAAAGAGCACAAGGCCAGTATTGACGGGGATCAATGGCCGCAGTGTGTGCGGGAACAGGGGTGGTTATGGGATGCGGCAACCGGCGCGGCTTCAACCGAACCCGTCACGTTGATCCTGGCCCATGGCGCCGGCGCACCGATGGACTCCGGGTTTATGAACGACATGGCTGCACGCCTTGCCGGGCATGGCGTCAACGTGTTGCGCTTCGAGTTTCCCTACATGGCTCAACGCCGGTTAGACGGCGGCAAACGCCCGCCAAACCCGGCGCCGAAACTGCTGGAGGCGTGGCGCGAGGTGTATGCCCAGGTGCGACGTCATGTCACGGGCAAGCTCGCGATTGGCGGCAAGTCCATGGGCGGGCGCATGGCCAGTATCTTGGCCGATGAGTTGAGTGCCGATGCGCTGGTGTGCCTGGGGTATCCGTTCTACGCGGTGGGCAAGCCGGAAAAGCCACGGGTCGAGCATTTGGCCGGGTTGAAGACACCGACGTTGATTGTGCAGGGCGAACGCGATGCCTTGGGCAATCGGGCGGCGGTGGAGGGGTATGTGTTGTCGCCAAGCATCGAAGTGATGTGGCTGGTGGCGGGGGATCATGATTTGAAACCGCTAAAGGTTTCCGGGTTTAGTCATGAGCAGCATGTGGAGGCTGCGGCGGTGCAGGTGGCTAATTTTCTGGTTGGCTAGTAGGGCCCCATCGGGGGCAAGCCCCCTCCCACATTCGACCGTATTCCACATGTGGGAGGGGGCTTGCCGCCAATAGCGATTTACCGGTTGAAACGCTCTACCAGCGAATACTGGGAGTTGGCCGTATGGGTCAACTCCTCGCTCAACTGCGCCGAGTTCAACGCTTGCTCCGACGTCTGGTCCGCCAACAGCGCAATGGTGCTGATATTGCGGCTGATCTCTTCAGCCACCGAGCTCTGCTCTTCAGTCGCCGCCGCAATCTGCGTGGTCATGTCGGTGATATGTGCCACCGCTTCACTGATCCCCACCAGCGCCTGGTCCGCTTCCATCACCCGCGCCACACCTTCTTCAGCTTGGCGATGCCCGGCGTCCATGGTTTGTACCGCAGCGGCAGCGGTTTGCTGCAACTTGGCGATCAGGGCATGGATCTGCCCGGTGGACTCGGCCGTGCGCTGCGCCAGTTGGCGCACTTCATCGGCAACCACCGCAAAGCCCCGGCCCATCTCACCGGCACGCGCCGCTTCGATCGCGGCGTTGAGTGCCAGTAGGTTGGTCTGGTCGGCAATGCCTTTGATCACGTCGACCACGCCGCCGATTTCATCGCTGTCTTTGGCCAGTTGGGTGACGGTCACACCGGTCTCGCCCACGGCAACCGACAGGCGCTGAATGGCCTCGCGGGTTTCCCCGGCAATATCGCGGCCGCGACCGGTCAGGCGGTTGGCCTCTTGGGTCGCATCGGCGGTACGCTGCACGTGGCTGGCGACTTCCTGGGTGGTCGCCGCCATCTGGTTGACCGCCGTGGCGACCTGCTCGGTTTCCACGCGCTGGCGTTCCAGGCCGCTGGAGCTGTTGTGCGCCAGGGTGTTGGACTGTGATGCCTGGTCGTTGAGGTGCTCGGCAGTGTCTTGCAAGCGTGTAAGACAGGTCTTCAACCGCGCTTCCTGACTCAGGATCGACATCTCCAACCGCGCTTGAGCGCCACGGCTGTCGGTGTACATCTGCGCGATCAGCGGGTCGGAGGTGGTCTGCTCGGCCAAACGCAGCAAGCGTTTGAGGCCGCGCTGTTGCCAGCTCAGGCCGAGCAGGCCCAGCGGCACCGACAACCCCGCAGCCAGGGCAAAGCCCCATTGGGAGTTCAGGGTAGCGCCGATCATAAAGCTCAGTTGGCTCACCAGGATAAACGGCAGCCAGTCCTGCAACACCGGCAGCCACTTGTCACGCTGGGGCACGGCCGACTTGCCCTGATTGATGCGCTGGTAGAGCGCTTCGGCGCGGCGGATCTGCTCGGCGGTGGGCTTGATGCGCACCGATTCATAGCCGACCACCTGGTTGCCTTCAAAGACCGGCGTCACATAGGCGTTAACCCAATAGTGATCCCCGGTTTTGCAGCGATTCTTGACAATGCCCATCCATGGCAAGCCTTGTTTGAGCGTCGTCCACATATGCGCGAACACGGCCGGCGGCACATCCGGATGACGCACCAGGTTGTGCGGTGCACGGACGAGTTCATCGCGGGTGTACCCACTGATTTCGACAAACGCGTCGTTACAGTAGGTGATCACGCCCTTGGCATCAGTGGTGGAGATCAACCGTTGCTGAGCGGGGAAGGTACGTTCGCGCTGGGTAACGGGCTGGTTATTACGCATGGCTATTCAATCCGCAAGGCTTTCAGGGGTTATCGGCACGGGCGGAGGTTTATTTAACTTAATTTTGCAACAATCGGCGGTCGCGGCGCCTACCGTATCTTTGGTCGCAAGACCAGCCACAACGCCCCGGCAATCAACACCCCGCCATACACATGGGCCATCGACAATGGCTCATCCAACAGCAATGCGCCCCACAACACGCCGAAGGGCGGGATCAGAAAGGTAGTGGTCATCGACCGCACCGGCCCGATGGCGGACAGCAAACGGAAGTACAGCACGTAGGCGAGCGCGGTACACACCAGCCCCAGCCCGAGTAACGACATCCAGACTTGCCAACCACCCCAACTCGCGGGCGGCTGGCTGATGGCGCTGTAGGCAAAGAACGGCAGTAAAAACAGCGTGGCGCCGAGCATGCTGCCCAATGCCGACAGGCGGCTGTCCAGTCCGCCTTGTTGGTCCAGCCAACGGCGTGCGAGAAAACCGGCAAAGCCGTAACAGGTGGTTGCCACCAGGCAGGCCAAGGCGCCCATCAATAATTGCAGATCAAACGCCACTGGCCCGGCACGGGTCAGAACGCCCACGCCCAGCAGGCCCAGGAACACCCCTGCGACTTTTGACGCGGTGAGCCGCTCGCTGAAAAACAGCCCGCCAATCAACACACCCATTAACGGCGTGGTGGCATTGAAGATCGCCGAGTAGCCCGCCGGCAGCACCTGGGCGGCCACCGAATACATCGTCGCCGGGATGCCTGAATTGATCACCCCCAAAAGCAATACCGTCCTGAACTTGCCTTGAAAGTCCCAGCTCACCCGCATCACCGCCAGGATCACCAGCAACCCGGCGGCGGCAATCGACACACGAAAAAACGCGGTCGGCACCGCGCCGATCTCCGGCGCGATGATGCGCATAAACAGGAAGCTCGCGCCCCAGATGGCAGCCAGCCCCAGCAAATAAAGGGTGTCGACAGGTCTCACGTAAAGCTCCTACATCAATAAGGTGGCGAGTGTTGCCCAGCGGCCGGGTTGGCACAACCTCATGCGCGCATTCTTGCTTCTCCTGTCTTCCTACACTGGCTAAGCTCAGGTCTTCCAGATGCCCATAGAGGTTTCCCGCATGTCGCAGTCCGCCCTCGCAATCGCCCAGATGATCCTCGATGGCTTTGACGATTACCGTGAGCATTTTCGCCAGATCACCGACGGTGCGCGCGAGCGCTTTGAAAAGGCTCAGTGGCAGCAGGGGCAGGCGGCGTCAGCGGCGCGCATCAATCTGTATGAAGAGAAGGTGGGCGAAGTCACCGCACGCCTGCGTGATCACTTCGATGCCGTCACGTTGCTGGGCATCGATGTCTGGCCCGTGGTGAAAAGCGCCTACATCGGCCTGATTGACCTACGCTTCGACGATGAGCTGTCCGAGACCTGGTACAACTCGATCTTCTGCGGCTTGTTTAGCCACGACCTGATCAGCGACGGCTGCATGTTCATCCACACCACCCGGCCCAGCCTGCGCCGGGCGCGGGCTGCGCAGACGCGCACCTACAGCCCAGACGGGAAAATCCCGCAGATGCTCGCGCAAATCTTCGCGGACTACAGCTTCAGTGAACCTTATGCCGACCTCAGCGCTGACCTGCACCGTCTCGAAGCCCAGTTGCGGGAGAACCTGCCGGACTGGGTTTGCAAGGACCCGCAGCTCCAGGTCGAATTGTTTTCCTCCGTGCTCTACCGAAATAAAGGCGCCTACCTTGTAGGGCGCCTCTACACCCACGACGAGCAATGGCCGCTGGTGATCCCGCTGCTGCACCGCGAAGGCCAGGGCATCCAGATCGACGCGTTGATCACCGATGAAGCCGACGTGTCGATCATCTTCTCGTTCACCCGTTCCTACTTCATGGTGGATGTACCGGTGCCCGCAGAATTCATCGGCTTTCTCAAGCGCATCCTGCCGGGCAAACACATTGCCGAGTTGTACACCTCCATCGGCTTCTACAAGCACGGCAAGTCGGAGTTCTACCGTGCACTGATCAACCACCTGGCCACCACCGATGATCAGTTCATCATGGCCCCCGGCGTGCGCGGCATGGTCATGAGTGTGTTTACCCTGCCGGGCTTCAATACCGTGTTCAAGATCATCAAGGACCGGTTTTCGCCGTCGAAAAACGTCAATCGCGCCACGGTGATCGAAAAGTACCGCCTGGTAAAAAGCGTCGACCGGGTAGGGCGCATGGCCGATACCCAGGAATTCGCCGATTTCCGTTTCCCCCTAAGCAAGTTCGAGCCCGAATGCCTGGCCGAATTGCTGGAAGTCGCCGCCGGCACCGTCGAAGTGGAGGGCGACACCGTTCTGATCCGCCACTGCTGGACTGAGCGGCGCATGACCCCGCTCAACCTTTACCTGGAAAACGCCAATGACGCCCAGGTGCGCGAAGCCCTGGAAGACTACGGCCTGGCCATCAAGCAACTGGCAGCGGCAAATATCTTCCCCGGCGACATGCTGCTAAAAAACTTCGGCGTCACCCGTCACGGCCGCGTGGTGTTCTACGACTATGACGAAATCTGTTACCTCACCGAGGCCAACTTCCGTCACATCCCCGCACCGCGGACCCCCGAGGATGAAATGGCGTCCGAACCCTGGTACTCCATCGGCCCGCTGGATGTGTTCCCGGAGGAATTCCCGCCGTTCCTGTTTGCCGACGCCGGCCAGCGCAAACTGTTCGATCAACTGCATGGCGAGTTGTATAACGCCGATTACTGGAAAGGCCTGCAGGAGGCGATTCGCGCCGGTAAGGTCATTGATGTGTTCCCTTACCGGCGCAGGTGGGATGAAAACGAGTAGGAAAGCCTGGATCACTGACCGGACTTGGATATCTGAGAAAGGGCCAAGTGCTTTTCCAGTTCGGTGTAGATAGTGCGCAAATCGGTGTTCAGTTCGGCAACCTGTGCCCGATGGCGGTTGTCGTCTTTATGTTGGTTGATGGCGACTTGTTTAAGGTGCGTGGCGGCCGAGGAGTGGATCAATTGAGTGAAGTCCTGGCGTGCCTGGGCGCTGCCGGCTTGCTCCGTGCGGGGGACGGCGTTCAGTTGCACAAAGGCCTTTTGAATAACGGCCAGCTCCAACTCAATGCGTTGCTTGTTCGGCGAGGTCAATATCCACGTTGGGTTCATGCCGTTTTTGGAGCTGCGATCAAGGCTGCCGCTGCCCCAGGCATCGCGTAGATTGACCAGCGCCTTGCGCGCAGCGTCGACCGCATCCTGCGAGAGTTTATCGTCCAGGCCATTGCGTTTAGCGGTTTCGAGGGTGCGATCGAGTCGATGCAGTGTCAGCTCCAGGGGGGCCAGTTGCTGGCTTCGCTCAAGGTACTGCTCCAGGTGCTTACGCTGCGGGGCGAGCCCAAGGGTGGATTTGAATTGGCTGGTGCCTTTCAGGCGCCCCGTCGCCCATGCGTTGCGGTATTCGGTCTGGGCGTTACGTTGTGCGATAAAGATGTCTTGCTCGGCTTGAGATATCGGCAGGGGCTGCTTCTTGATGTGGCTATCAAGCAGGGCGATCTTTTCATCCGAAGCGTTGATATGTTTGACGGCTTTTTCCAGTTCTTTTGTGGGCATGCCTGTGTTTATCGGTGCGGCAGGTAGGACCGGGAGGTTTATCGGGTCCAGCGCGCTGGACGGTGGCGGGGTGGGAGCGGCCCATGCTGCGCGCCTGTCCAGCAGGGCTTTGCGTTCTTCCAGGCGCGCTGTCACCCGTTCATTGCGTTGTGTGAGGTTGTGCAGGCTTGTGTGGGCATTAGGTGGGGCGGCAATAAACGTGCGGCTTTCCTTATCGAAGGTCTCAAGCGCCGTGTCGATTCTCGACAGATGCATCCAGGCTTGCAGTTGATGGCCCTTATCCTGCGCGGTACTTGCCTGCATCTGATTGACCGGACTGAGTAACGTTTGCTCAAGGCCCCGGGTGTTATCGAGCAGGTGTCGGTGGCCTTGCCCCACCATGCTTTTAGCGACGGCACCTTGGATAGCGTGGGTCTGCTGTACCAGTGAACCCAATGCAGTGCCGGGGCCAGGTGTGGAAAATTGTTTGAGTCTGATCATAGGGCTTCTCCGGGCGATAGTGCGGGGCGCAGTAAAGCGCGGCGCAACCGGTGCCTGCCATCTGGACGCTTCTGATAGTGGGGCATGAAAGGGGGGATGCGACGTGTGGGATGATGGCCCCGTCGTATTCAAACCACCCCTTGCAATCAACAGACGCTGCGGTTTCGCGGCGATGAAACGGGTTGCCTCGTCTACGTCGCCTGAAATCTGCGACAATCGCCGCCTACGATCACGTGACCCCAGGCTCACCTGCCTCACTAAAAAAGACTTTTGCGTACCTGATGACCGACCAAGCGCCCACCATCGACCAACTGCTCAAAACCCTCGATCACGCCATGCTCGCTGACCGCCACCGCTTGCGTCGGCAGTTGCTTGAGCTGCGCAAGAAGCCCGACGAGGAAAAATTGGCACAGTGGGTGGCGCGCATGCAGGCGTCCTGCGCCCAGGTCACGGCGCGGCGCGCCAGCCTGCCGGTGATTCGCTATGACGACAGCCTGCCGATTGCCGCCAAGCGCGATGAAATCAAAGACGCTTTGAACAAGCATCAGGTGCTGATCATTGCCGGTGAGACGGGGTCGGGTAAGACCACCCAGTTGCCGAAAATCTGCCTGGAGATCGGTCGCGGCCAGTTCGGTCTCATCGGCCACACCCAACCACGCCGGATCGCGGCGCGCAGCGTGGCCAGCCGGGTTGCCGAAGAGCTCGCCACGCCGCTGGGCGCGTTGGTCGGCTATCAAGTGCGTTTCGAAGACCAGAGCGATTCCAATACGCTGATCAAGCTGATGACCGACGGTATCCTGCTGGCGGAAACCCAGAACGACCGTTACCTGGAACGCTACGACACAATCATCGTCGACGAGGCCCACGAACGCAGCCTCAACATCGACTTCCTGCTGGGCTACCTGAAAACCCTGCTGCCGCGACGCCCCGACCTGAAAGTCATCATCACCTCGGCCACCATCGACCTTGAGCGCTTCTCCAAGCACTTCGACGACGCGCCGATTGTCGAGGTCTCGGGCCGTACTTTCCCGGTGGATACCTGGTACCGCCCGCTGACCCTGGAGCAGGACGAGGAGGGCAACCGTGTCGAGGACGACCTCACCGTCGACCAGGCGATCCTCGCCACCCTCGATGAAATCGCCGCCTATGAGCGCAGCGAACGCCGCAGCCCGGGCGACGTGCTGGTGTTCTTGCCCGGCGAGCGCGAGATTCGCGACGCCGCCGACATGCTGCGCAAAGCCCAGCTCAAGCACACCGAGATCTTGCCGTTGTATGCGCGCCTGTCGCCGGCCGAGCAGCAGCGCATCTTCCAATCCCACCCAGGCCGTCGCGTGGTGCTGGCGACCAACGTCGCGGAAACCTCGCTGACCGTGCCGGGCATTCGTTATGTCATCGACAGCGGCACTGCGCGCATCAGCCGCTACAGTTACCGCGCCAAGGTGCAGCGCCTGCCGATCGAGGCCATTTCCCAGGCCAGCGCCAACCAGCGTAAGGGCCGTTGTGGCCGGGTTGAGCCGGGCATCTGCATCCGCTTGTACAGCGAAGAAGACTTTATCGGTCGCCCGGAATTCACCGACCCGGAAATCCTGCGCACCAACCTCGCTGCCGTGATCCTGCAGATGTTGCACCTGCGCCTCGGCGAGATCACCGATTTTCCGTTTATTGAACCGCCGGACGGCAAGGCCATCAGCGACGGTTTCAACCTGCTGCAAGAGCTCTCGGCGGTCGACCGCAACAGCCAGCTCACCCCGCTGGGCCGCCAACTGGCACGCCTGCCGGTGGACCCACGCATGGGCCGCATGCTGCTTGAAGCGGCCAAGCTCGGCAGCTTGCAGGAAGTGCTTATTGTCGCCAGCGCCATGTCGATCCAGGACCCGCGCGAGCGTCCGCCGGAGCGTCAACAGGCCGCCGACCAGGCCCACGCCCAGTGGAAAGACCCGGATTCGGACTTCGCCGGGCTGGTCAACCTGTGGCGTGGTTTCGAAGAACAGCGTCAGGAGCTGACCGCCAGCCCGCTGCGCAACTGGTGCCGCAAGAACTTCCTCAACTACTTGCGCCTGCGCGAGTGGCGCGATTCCCATCGTCAGTTGAGCCTGATCTGTCGCGACATGCAGCTGACGGTCAATAAAGAGCCGGCGGATTTCCCGAAACTGCACAAAGCGGTGCTCTCCGGCCTGCTGAGCCAGATCGGCCAGAAAACCGAAGACGGCGATTACCTCGGTGCACGTCAGCGGCGTTTCTGGATTCACCCTTCGTCGGGTATTGGCAAGAAGCGTCCACAGTGGCTGATGACCGCTGAATTGGTGGAAACCACCAAGCTGTATGCGCGCATGGTCGCCAAGATCGACGCCGACTGGATCGAACCGCTGGCCGGGCACCTGATCAAGAAGAACCACTTCGAACCCCATTGGGAGAAGAAGCGCGGCCAAGTCGTGGCGTTCGAGCAAATCACTCTGTTCGGGTTGATTGTGGTCGGGCGCCGGCCGGTGCATTACGGGCCGATTGATCCGCTGGTGTCCCGCGAGTTGTTTATCCGCGAAGGTTTGGTGCGTGGCGAGATTCAGTCGCGGGCCAAGTGCCTCACCGCCAACCAGCAACTGCTGGAGCAACTCGACGAGCTGGAAGCCAAGGCACGCCGTCGCGATATTCTGGCCGATGAAGAAACCCTGTACGCCTTCTACGATGCGCGGTTACCGGCAGAGATCCACCAGACTGCGACCTTTGACAGTTGGTACAAGATCAACAGCCAAAAAGACCCGCAACTGTTGATCATGCGCGAAGAAGACGTGCTGGCCCGCGAGGCCAGTGAAGTCACGGCGCAGCATTACCCGGACACCCTGCACCTGGGCGACCTGGAATTGGCGCTGAGCTATCACTTTGAACCCAACCACCCCCGCGACGGCGTGACCCTGCGCGTGCCGGCGCCGCTACTGC
Organism: Pseudomonas viridiflava; assembly: GCF_900583165.1. Classification (GTDB taxonomy): domain Bacteria; phylum Pseudomonadota; class Gammaproteobacteria; order Pseudomonadales; family Pseudomonadaceae; genus Aquipseudomonas. The sequence continues at coordinate 227,086 of NZ_UTKY01000010.1, forward strand.
CAGCCTTGCCGCCAGAGCGCTTGGAGTGGCTGGTGCCGGGTGTGATCGAAGCCAAGTGCATCGCCCTGGTGCGCAACCTGCCCAAGGCGCTGCGCAAAAACTTCGTGCCGGTGCCGGACTTCGTTAGGGCGGCGCTGCAACGTATTGAATTCGGCCAGGGTTCGCTGCCGCAGGCGTTGGGCCGCGAGTTGTTGCGCATGACCGGTGCGCGGGTCAGCGATGAGGCTTGGGCCGAAGCCGCGCAGCAGGTGGAAAACCATCTGAAGATGAACCTCGAGGTGGTCGACGGCCAGGGTAAATTCCTCGGCGAAGGCCGCGACCTGGCCGAGCTGACCGCACGGTTTGCCGAAGCCAGCCAAGCCGCGTTGGCCGTGCCGCAAACCGCAAAAAGCCAGCAGCCAGTCGAAGCCAAGGTGTTCGCGGCGGTGGCCGAGAAGACCCAGCAGAAGATCGCCGGACTGTCGATGACGGTGTATCCGGCGCTGGTGGAAGAAAACGGCACGGTCAAGGAAGGGCGTTTCTCGACCGCCGCCGAGGCCGAGTTCCAGCACCGTCGTGCCTTGCAGCGCCTGCTGATGCAGCAATTGGCGGAACCGGCGAAATTCCTGCGGGGCAAATTGCCGGGCCTGACCGAATTGGGGCTGATGTACCGCGAGTTGGGCCGCATCGACGCACTGGTGGAAGACATTCTGCTGGCGAGCCTGGACACCTGCGTGTTGGAAGGTGAAGCCAACCTGCCGCGTGATGGCGCAGGTTTGGCGGCCCTGGCCGAGCGTAAGCGTGGCAGTTGGACTGAGCACGCAGAACGCACGGCGCGCCTGACCCTGGAAATCCTGAAACTCTGGCACGGCTTGCAGAAACGCTTCAAAGGCAAGATCGATCTGGCCCAGGCGGTGGCCTTGAACGATATCAAGCAGCAGTTGAGCCACCTGGTGTACCCCGCTTTTGTACGGGAAACCCCGTCGCAATGGTTCAAGGAGTTGCCGCGCTTCCTCAAAGCCATCGAACTGCGCCTGGAGAAACTGCCCAGCCAGGTTCAGAAAGACCGGGTGTGGAGCGGTGAGCTGAGCGGGCTGTGGGCGCAATACGAAAACCGCCTGAAAAAACACGCCCAGGAAGGCAAGCGCGACCCTCAGTTGGAGCTTTATCGCTGGTGGCTGGAGGAATATCGCGTGTCATTGTTTGCCCAGCAGTTGGGCACCAAGGTGCCGATCTCTGATAAGCGCCTGAGCAAGCAGTGGAGCCAAGTCGAAGCCTGAAGGCCAAAACAGCTCAAATGTGGGAGGGGGCTTGCCCCGGTACAAACCGGGGACATCGTTTACATTTCTAACCGGGGACATGGTTTACAGGTTAATACGCATGATCAGGAGGTAGCTGATCATGCCCTGGAATCAAGAGTCCC
>NZ_UTKY01000056.1 GCF_900583165.1 Pseudomonas viridiflava
AGGCGCGCAGTTGTACAACCTGTATGGCCCGACTGAAGCGGCCATCGACGTGACCCACTGGACCTGTGTCGAAGAGGGGCGCGACAGCGTGCCAATCGGCCGCCCGATTGCCAACCTGGGTTGCTACATCCTCGATGACAACCTCGAACCGGTGCCGGTTGGCGTACTGGGCGAGCTGTACCTGGGCGGGGAAGGGCTGGCGCGGGGTTATCACCGCCGCCCATCGCTGACCGCCGAGCGTTTTGCCGTGAGCCCCTTCGGCAACGGCGAGCGCCTCTATCGCACGGGCGACTTGGCGCGCTACCGCGCTGACGGGGTGATCGAATACGCCGGGCGTATCGACCATCAGGTCAAATTGCGTGGCTTGCGTATCGAGCTGGGTGAGATCGAAGCGCGCCTGCTGGAACATGATCAGGTGCGCGAAACCGCGGTCACGGTGATCGATGGCAAGCATCTGCTGGCGTATGTAGTACTTAACGTTCAAGCCGACGACTGGCGTGAAACCCTGATCGCGCACCTGCAACAAAGCTTGCCTGAGTACATGGTGCCCAACCAATGGTTGCTGTTGGAGCAAATGCCGTTGTCACCCAACGGCAAGCTCGACCGCAAGGCGTTGCCCAAGCCAGAAGCGGCGACGCAGCAGGTGTACGTGGCGCCGCGCAGTGAGCTGGAGCAACGCATTGCCAGCGTGTGGGCCGATGTATTACGCGTGGAGCAAGTGGGTGTCACCGACAACTTCTTCGAACTGGGCGGCGACTCGATCATCTCGATCCAGGTAGTGGGTCGCGCGCGTCAGGCGGGGGTTCATTTCACGCCTAAAGAGCTGTTCCAGTATCAAACGGTGCAAGGCCTGGCAGGGATTGCCCGGTGGGGTGAAAGCGTTTCCACCGTTGACCAGGGCCCGGTCACCGGCAGCCTGCCATTGTTGCCATTCCAGCGCTGGTTCTTCGACGCTGCCATGCCTGAGGCCCATCACTGGAACCAATCGGTGTTGCTCACCTCCCGCGAACCCTTGCAAGCCGACCTACTTGAACAGGCTTTGCAAATGCTGGTTGTACATCACGATGCGCTGCGCCTGCGTTTCACCCCGCGTGCTGACGGCTGGAGCGCCAACCACGCCAGCATCGAGGGCACGCAGCCGCTGTTGCAGCAAATCGACCTTCAAGCGACCCATGAAATCGAAGCGGCCTGTGACGCTGCCCAGCGTAGCCTGGACCTGCAGCAAGGCCCGATCTTGCGCGGCCTGCTGATCAACCTGGCCGAGGGTACCCAGCGCCTGTTGCTGGTAGTCCATCACCTGGCGGTCGATGGCGTATCGTGGCGCGTCTTGTTGGAAGACCTGCACCAGGCTTATCAAGGCGCGGTATCTGGCAGCGCGACAACACTCCCTGCCAAGACAACCGCGTTCAAAACCTGGGCTGAGCGGCTGCAGGCTTACGCCCTCGAGGATGAACGGCGCATTGAAAGCGCCTGGTGGCAGGAGCAACTCGCGGGGGCCAGCGACGCGCTGCCCTGCAAGCGCACCGATGCTGCGCTGTGCAACAACACCGCGAGCAACGTACAGGTGCAACTGGACCGAGCACTGACGCAACGGTTATTGCAGCAAGCGCCCATGGCGTATCGCACTCAGGTCAATGACTTGTTGCTGACCGCTCTGGCGCGGGTCGTTGGGCGTTGGAGCAAGCAGGCTTCGACGTTGATCCAGCTGGAGGGCCATGGCCGTGAAGACCTGTTTGACGATATTGACCTGAGCCGCACCGTCGGCTGGTTCACCACCGCATTCCCTGTGCGTTTGGCGCCGATTGACGATCTCGGTGGCTCTATCAAGCAAATCAAGGAGCAATTGCGCGCGATTCCCAATAAAGGCGTAGGCTTTGGGGCGCTGCGCTACCTGGCGGGCGCCCCCACGCAACAGGCGCTTGCAGCATTGGCGCAACCGCGCATCACGTTCAACTACCTGGGGCAGTTGGACAGCCAGTTTGATGAGGCGGCCTTGTTTGTCCCGGCGGCCGAGTCTGCTGGCAATGAGCAAAGCCCAATGGCACCGCTGGCCAACTGGTTGGTTCTGAATGGCCAGGTGTATGAGGGCAAGTTCAGCCTGGGTTGGACGTTCAGCGAAGCTATGTTCGATCAGTCCGACATCCAGCGCCTGGCCGATGACTATATCGACGAACTGAGCGCCTTGATTGAGCATTGCAGCGCTGCTCCCCAGGGTGCGTCGACGCCATCAGACTTCCCGCTGGCGGCATTGACGCAGGCGCAGTTGGACGCGTTGCCCATCGACTGCGCAAACATCGAAGACATCTACCCGTTGTCGCCTATGCAGCAAGGCATGTTGTTCCACAGCCTGTACCAGCAGGGTGGCGGCGACTACATCAACCAACTGCGGGTCAGCGTGCAAGGCCTTGACGTGGAGCGCTTCCGGGCAGCCTGGCAAGACGCGGTGCAACACCACGACAGCCTGCGCAGTGGCTTTATCTGGGAAAGCGAGCAGCAAATGCCGTTGCAGGTGGTGCATCGCCACGTCAGTGTGCCGTTTGCCGTCTACGATTGGCAGTCGCGCATAGACCTGGCCGATGCCGTGCAGCAGTTGGCTCGCGACCAGCGCGAGCAGGGCTTCGACCTGAAGGCCGCGCCGTTGCTGCGTCTTGACTTGGTGCAAAGCGGTCCCGACCGGCATGAGTTGATCTATACCAGCCATCACATCTTGATGGACGGCTGGAGCAACTCCCAATTGCTCGGCGAGGTGCTGCAACGTTACAACGGGGTGTTGCCCGTCGCCGAGCCGGGCCGTTACCGCGACTATATTGCCTGGTTGCAATGCCAGGACGGCATCGCCAGCGAGCAGTTCTGGAAAGAGCAACTGGCTGCGCTGGATGAGCCGACCCATCTGGCGAGTACCGTGCAGATGGCGCAGCCGAGTGAAGGTTACGCTGATCTTTATGATCTGATTGACCGCCAGCAAACCCAGCGCCTGGCGGAGTTTGCCCGGCGCCAAAAAGTCACCCTCAACACCTTGGTGCAGGCGGCGTGGTCGCTGCTGCTGCAACGTCGCACGGGTCAGTCGACCGTGGTGTTTGGTGCCACCGTCGCAGGGCGCCCGGCGCAATTGCCCGGTGCGATGCATCAGGTGGGGCTGTTCATCAACACGCTGCCGGTGGTCACCGGCGTGGCCGCAGAGCGTGAGGTAGGTGAATGGTTACAAACGCTTCAGTCGCTTAACCTGCGGTTGCGCGAGCACGAGCACACGCCACTGTTCGATATTCAGCGTTGGGCCGGGCAGGGCACTGGCGCGTTGTTCGATAGCCTGCTGGTATTTGAAAACTACCCGGTATCCCAGGCGTTGGAGCAAGGCGCGCCTTCGGGGCTCACATTTGGCCAAGTGCACAGCCAGGAGCAGAGTAACTACCCGCTGACGCTGGCTGTTGGCTTGGAGGACAGCCTGTCGCTGCACTACAGCTACGACCTGCAGCATTTCTCTGCGCTGGCAATCGAAAGCATCAATACACAGCTGCGTCAGCTGTTGTTGCAGATGCTTGAAGTCGGCGCGCATGGGCGTATCGATCAACTTGATCTGTTTGATAACGCCGAGCGCCAGTTGATCCTGAATGCGTGGAACCCTTCGGTGACGGGCTTTGCGCAAACAGGCTGCCTGCATCACCTGATCGAACAACAGGTTGCCAAGGCGCCGGACTCAATCGCGCTGGTGTGTGACGGTGCGCAGTTGACGTACCGGGAGTTGAACCGTCGTGCCAACCGACTGGCTCACGTGTTGATCGCCCATGGTGTAGGCCCGGAAGTGCTGGTGGGTATTGCCGTGGAGCGTTCATTCGAGATGCTGGTGGGCTTGCTGGCGATCCTCAAGGCGGGTGGTGCCTATGTACCGCTCGACCCGGCTTATCCGCAGGACCGCCTGCACTACATGATCGAGGACAGTGGGCTGACGTTGCTGCTGACCCAGGCCCACCTGCCGTGCCCAGAGGGTGTGCGCAGTCTATTGATCGATGCCGAGCACCCCGCCATCGAACACAACCCACAGGTGGCGGTGCAGCCCCATAACCTGGCTTATGTGATTTACACCTCAGGTTCAACCGGTAAGCCTAAAGGCACTTTGTTGCCCCATAGCAATGTCTTGCGTTTGTTCCAGGCTACCGACGCTTGGTTCGCGTTCGGGCCGCAGGATTGCTGGTCATTGTTCCACTCCTATGCGTTCGATTTTTCGGTGTGGGAAATCTTTGGTGCGTTGCTGTATGGCGGGCGCCTGGTGATCGTGCCGCAGGACGTAAGCCGGTCGCCGCAGGCATTCTTCGATCTGCTTTGCAAAGAGCAGGTCACGGTGCTCAATCAGACGCCGTCGGCATTCAAGCAACTGATGCAGGTGGCCTGCGCGGGTCGAGACACCGCCAGCACCTCACTCCGTTATGTAGTATTTGGCGGCGAAGCGTTGGAAGTGGAGAGTCTGCGCCCGTGGTTCGAGCGCTTTGGCGACGCGGCGCCGCAGTTGGTCAACATGTATGGCATCACTGAAACCACCGTTCACGTCACCTATCGTCCGTTGTCGCTAGCCGACCTGGATGGCGGCACATCGAGCCCGATTGGCGTGGCGATCCCCGACCTGTCCTGGTACGTGTTGGACCGGGATCTGAAACCAGTGGTTGGCGGTTGCACCGGCGAGCTGTATATCGGCGGGGCAGGCCTGGCACGGGGCTACTTGAACCGTGCAGACCTCAGCAGCACGCGCTTTGTACCCAACCTCTTCGCGAAGGGCGGCGAACGCCTTTATCGCACCGGAGACTTGGCCCGCTATCGCGCTGACGGGGTCATCGAGTACGTAGGGCGTATTGACCACCAAGTGAAAATCCGCGGTTTCCGTATTGAACTGGGTGAAATCCAGGCGCGTCTGCTGGCGCAGCCAACCGTGCGTGAAGCCGTGGTATTGGCCCATGAAGGGGCGGGCGGCACGCAACTGGTAGGTTATGTGGTGCCCACTGCCAGCATTGATGATCTTGGGGCGTGGCGCGAGTCCCTAAAGGCCGGGCTGCGGGAGGACTTGCCGGAGTACATGGTGCCTGCGCACTTGCTGGCGCTCGACCAAATGCCTTTGACCGCAAATGGCAAACTCGATCGCAAGGCATTACCGCAACCGGATGCCAGCCTGTTGCAGCAAGCCTATGTAGCGCCGCAAAGCGAGCTGGAGCATACGGTGGCGGGCGTCTGGGCCGATGTGCTCGGGCTGGAGAGGGTTGGCATGGGCGATAACTTCTTCGAATTGGGCGGTCACTCTCTGTTGGCCACCCAAGCGATGCTGCGCCTGCGCGAGCAGTTAGGCCTTGAAATCACCATCAAGACGCTATTTACCACGGCTGACCTGGCCGGTTTCTGCCAGGCCGTGCAGGCGCTTGAGCCAGAAAATGAACCTATTCACGATGTTTTGGCTAAATCAATGGAGGCCCTCAATCGTTTATCAGCCGATGAACTTGAAAAACTGATTTCCTAGTGAGGACCACAGCATGCAGCAATTGATTGAATCGGTAGGCGCGCTTTCTCCCGAGAAACGCAAAGCTCTGGCGATTCTGCTGAGTCAGAAAGGGGTTAACCTCTACGGTATCGCGCCTATTTTCCGGCGCGCTGCCGGTGAGCCCCTTCGGCTTTCCTATGCTCAGGAGCGGCAGTGGTTCCTCTGGCAGTTGGAGCCGGGCAGTGCGGCCTACCATATTCCGACTGCGCTGCGCCTGCGTGGCCAGTTAGACCGCGCAGCCCTGCAACAAAGCTTCGATGCGCTAGTGGTGCGCCATGAAACGCTGCGTACCGGGTTTGTCCGTGAGCAGGAGCAACTGCTGCAAGTTATTCACGAGCCTTTCTCGCTGCCTATCGCGCTCAAGACAGTGCCACCGCAAAACACCGGGGCCGGGTTGGAGGCCTGGCTTAAGGCTGCGATCGAGGGGGAAATCAGCCAGACCTTCGACTTGATGCAAGGGCCGCTATTGCGCGCCACGCTGCTGCAAGTGGCGCAGGATGATCATGTGCTGGTGCTGGTTCAGCACCACATCGTGTCAGACGGTGCCTCGATGCAGGTGATGGTTGAGGAGCTCATTGATGCGTATGCCGCCTGCTGTCGTGGCGCTGCGCCGGTCCAGGAGGCCCTGCCGATCCAGTACGCCGATTACGCGCAATGGCAACGCAGTTGGATGGAAGCCGGCGAGCGTGAGCGGCAACTGGCCTACTGGGTCGGGCAATTGGGCGGCGAACAGCCGGTGCTCGAATTACCGTTGGATCATCCAAGGCCGGCGGTGCAGAGCTACCGGGGCGCACGGCTCGATATCCCCGTGCCGCCGCCCTTGGGTAAAGCCTTGCAAGCGCTGGCGCGCCGCGAAGGTGCAACGCTGTACATGTTGCTTCTAGCGTCTTTTCAGACCCTGTTGCACCGCTACAGTGGACAGCGCGATGTGCGGGTCGGTGTGCCCATTGCCAACCGTAATCGCGCGGAAACCGAGCGTTTGATCGGCTTCTTCGTCAATACCCAGGTTCTCCAGGCGCGCCTTGACGATCACTTGAGTTTTCGTGATTTGCTGCAGCAGGTCAAAACAACAGCGTTGGGGGCGCAAGAACATCAGGACTTGCCTTTCGAGCAGTTGGTAGAGGCTTTGGCACCGGCTCGAAGCTTGAGTCGCAGCCCGTTGTTCCAAGTGCTGTTCAACCATCAGGCCGCCGCGCGTGTGAACGAGCAAGCGCTGCAATTGCCCGGGTTGAGCGTTGAAACCATGGCGTGGGACAGCCACGCCGCCCAATTCGACTTGACCCTGGACACCCACGAGTCAGCCGACGGCGTGCATGCCTCATTGACCTATGCCACCGACCTGTTCGAAGCCGCCCGCATCGAACGCATGGCCCAGCATTGGCTGGCCTTGCTGCAAGGCATCGTCGACACGCCGGACCGCGCAGTCGGCGAGCTGGCGATGCTCAGCCCAGCCGAACACCAACTGATTCTGCACGACTGGAACGCCACGGCCCAAACCTACCCGCTGCACGCCTCGGTTCTACAGTTGATCGAAGCCCAGGTGCTGAAAACCCCGGATGCCCCGGCCCTGGCCTTTGCTCAGGTGCACTTGAGCTACGCCGAGCTCAACGCCAAGGCCAACCGCCTGGCCCATCAACTGATCGCCAACGGCGTCGGCCCGGATGTGCTGGTGGGCATCGCCGTCGAGCGCTCGATTGAAATGGTCGTGGGCCTGCTGGCGATTCTCAAGGCCGGCGGCGCCTACGTGCCGTTCGACCCGGACTACCCGCAGGAACGCTTGCAGTACATGATCGATGACAGCGGTATCGGCCTGCTGTTGACCCAACAGGCCTTGCTCGCGCAATTGCCGGTGCCCGAAGGCGTGCAGGTGTTGGCGCTGGATATGCTGGATGACGCAGCGTTCAGCAGCCACAACCCAAACATCGCGGTACAGGGCGAAAACCTCGCCTACGTGATCTACACCTCTGGCTCCACCGGCAAGCCCAAAGGCGCCGGTAACCGCCACTCGGCGCTGACCAACCGCCTGTGCTGGATGCAGCAGGCCTATCAACTCACCGCCCGCGACACTGTTTTGCAGAAAACCCCATTCAGCTTCGACGTCTCGGTGTGGGAGTTCTTCTGGCCGCTGATGACCGGCGCACGGCTGGTGGTCGCTGCCCCCGGCGCCCATCGCGACCCGGCCCAACTGGTGGCGCTGATCAACCGCGAACAAGTCAGCACCTTGCAC
>NZ_UTKY01000005.1 GCF_900583165.1 Pseudomonas viridiflava
CAACTGCCTATCACCACCCTCGTGCTCAATTACAGCGATGCAGGCAACGAAGGCCCTCCCCAGCTGTTCCAGTTCGGCCTGGCAGCAGAAGACGAAGCCCGTGAAGTGGCACGTCGCGCCTGGGCAGACGGCAAGCGCAGCGCGGTTGCCATGGTGCCGAAAGGCGAATGGGGCGACCGCGTACTCGATGCTTTCCGCAAGAGCTGGCAAGCCAAGGGCGGCACCCTGATCGCTGCCGAGCACGTTGATCAGCCGGTCGAACTGGCCCAGCAGGTTGCCGATCTGTTCCAGCTGCGCAAGAGCGAAGGCCGTGCCCAGCGCCTGCAAAGCACGGTAGGTA
>NZ_UTKY01000017.1 GCF_900583165.1 Pseudomonas viridiflava
CAGTTGTTCCTTTACGTAGGCAAAGTACTTGGCTCCGCCCTGATGCTCTGCCGTGCGTCCAGCCGGTTGGTGACGCCCATGGCCTGCGCGGTGTTCTGGGTCAGCATCATCAGGCCGCGTACGCCGGTCTTGGACGTCACTGCAGGTTGCCACATCGATTCCTGATAGCCGATGGCCGCCAGCAGACGCCAGTCCACCTGTTCTTTCTTGGCGGACGACTGGAAGAGCTTCTCGCATTTGGGCAGGCGTTCCTGCAGATGCTGGGCGAAGGTGTGCGCGCCGACATAACCCAGTAC
>NZ_UTKY01000113.1 GCF_900583165.1 Pseudomonas viridiflava
TCGAGCACCATACTGGTAGCTTGCAGTTTGAACTCGCGGGTGTAGACCTTTCTCTTGCTCATGGAACCTCCAAGTTGGCGAAATCATATCGCCCTTAAGAGGTGTCCGGGATTATTAGGCCAGTTCAAGCCCCCTCCCACATTTTGACCTCACCACACCTAAAGCCGATGTTGTCAGCCCTCTTCAAGCCACAAGCGAATTGGCTTGCCTTCAGCGGGCCAGAAACGGGTTTGCTCGATCGGCGAAATATCCCAGCGTTGCACGCCTTGTAGCGCCTGGAAGAAGCGGTGTTCCTGCTCCATCAACGCCTCGGCGCAGAGTTTGCGAGTGCTGCCGATCTTGCCAAAGCTGAGCTTGTCGCCGTCGAGGGTGTACGGTGCGAACCAGTGGTTGCAACCCCCGTTGCCATAAGCGCGACCATCCTCGCCGAGGGTGACGGTCAGGTGCGCGTAGTCCATCAGCGGCCGTTCACCGATCCATTCCACCACGTAGCTGTGATCCTGCTTGAGCTTGACCGCGTCCCCGGCGCAACCGGTCAGGCCGGCACCGAGGGCGGCGAGCAGAAGCAGGCCTTTCATTGCGCGGCCTGCTGGCATTTCGGGCAGCGGTGCTTATCGCCTTCGCTGGCCCAGCCGAGCTCTTTGATACGTGCGTTGGCCGCCGGTTGCAGTGGCTCTTTGGTCAGCTTGGTTTCAACCGCGAATTCAAACTCCAGCACGCTGTCGCAGCTGTCGCAATTGACCTTCCAGGTATGAATCTCCAACTCGCCGAATTTAGGCCCCTGGGCCATGGCGACCCACTGGCCCGCAGGGCGGATGGAGTAGCGTGCGTCACCTTCGACAGTGAGGCGCATCGACAGGGTTTTACTGCCGCGCAGGGTGACGATCAAGACGTCGCCATGTTTGATCGAACCACCGTTGCCGGTGACCTGGTAACGGCCCGGCACCAGCGCGCGGCATTCGATCAGGGTGTGTTGCGGGCTCAGCAAGCTGAAGCGGAAATCGTGTTCGGCCATGGATCCTCCAAATAGGCGCGGCATCCTATCACGGGTGCTGGCTCATCATGCGCCTGCTATGTGACCGCTGATCATCCTTCGACAAGGTTCTGCGCGCGGCCATCGGCCCATGCCGCGATATTGGCCAGGGTAGTGCCGGCAATGGCCGACAGGGCTTCGTGGGTAAGGAACGCCTGGTGGGCGGTGATGATCACGTTGGGGAAGGTCAGCAGGCGCGCGAGCACGTCATCCTGCAGGGGCAGGTCGGAGCGGTCTTCGAAGAACAGTTGGGCTTCTTCTTCATAGACATCCAGCCCCAGATAGCCGAGCTGGCCCTCCTTAAGTGCTTCGATCAGCGCAGGCGTGTCCACCAGGCCACCGCGTCCGGTATTGATCAGCATCGCGCCGGGCTGCATATGGGCCAGGGAGCCGGCGTTGATCAGGTGCTTGCTGTCGGCGGTGAGCGGGCAGTGCAGGCTGATGATCTGCGCCTGGGCGAGCAGCTCGGGCAGGCTCACGTAGCGGGCGCCGAGGGCCAGCACCTGGGGATTGGGGAAGGGGTCGTAGGCCAGCAACTGGCAGCCGAAGCCGGCCATGATCTTGGCAAAGGTCGCGCCGATTTGCCCGGTACCCACTACGCCGACGGTCTTGCCCACCAGGTCGAAACCGGTGAGCCCATGCAGGCTGAAATCGCCGTCACGGGTGCGGTTGTAGGCGCGGTGCAGGCGGCGGTTGAGGGCGAGGATCAGCGCCACCGCATGTTCGGCCACGGCGTGGGGCGAGTAGGCCGGTACGCGCACGATGGTCAGGCCCAGGCGCTTGGCGGCGGCCAGGTCGACATGGTTGTAGCCGGCCGAACGCAGGGCGATCAGTCGCGTGCCGCCTTTGGCGAGGTGTTCCAGCACCGGGGCACTGAGGTCGTCATTGATAAATGGGCAGACCACGTCGTGGTGTTCGGCCAGGGCCACGGTGTCGAGGTTGAGACGGGCGGGCTGGAATTGCAGCTCGATGCCGCTCGGTAGTGGTTCGCCGAGAAAGCTGTCGCGGTCGTAGGTTTGGCTGCTGAAAAGGATTACGCGCATTGGAAAGCTCCCTGCAATTTACAAGTTTTAAATGCCCCTCCCACAACAAGCAGATTTCACGTGCCAAGGCGTCAAGCGCTGACCCGCGCCTCACCGGCCAAGCGCGTGATGGCAACGTCCAGCTCATCCAGTGCGGCCAGGGCCTTGGCGTCGTCTTGCTTGAGCAGGGTTTCGGCCCGATGGCACGCGGCACGCAGTTGCGGCACGCCGCAGTAGCGGGTGGCGCCATGCAGGCGGTGCACGCGTTCGATCAGGGCGTTGTTGTCATTGGCGTCGCGGGCGATGGCGATCGCCAGGCGGTCAGCTTCCAGGGAGGCCAGCAGCATGGCGAGCATATCGGCGGCCAAATCGGCCTTGCCGGCTGCCAGGCGCAGGCCTTCTTCGTGATCCAGCACCGGCAATTGCGTGCCCGCGCCTGTAGCGTCGAGTGTTCGGTCGGGGCTCTGATTGCGCAGGGCGAGTCCGGTCCATTTCAACACCACTTGGGCCAGTTGCCGTTCGCTGATGGGTTTGGTCAGGTAATCGTCCATGCCGCTTTGCAGCAAGGCGCGTTTTTCGTTGGCCATGGCGTGCGCGGTCAGGGCGACCACGGGGAGTGGCGTGCCGTTGCGCTCGCTTTCCCACTGGCGGATCGCCTCGGTGCTCTGGCGGCCGTCCATGCCGGGCATTTGCACGTCCATCAGCACCAGGTCGAAGGTGTCCTGTTTGACGGCGTCCACGGCGGCATACCCGCTTTCAACTGCACGGACCTTGGCGCCCATGTCTTCCAGCAGCGTCTGTACCAGCAGCAGGTTCGCTGGGTTGTCGTCCACGCACAATACGCGCGGCGCGCGGCTGGACAGAGGCTCACCCGGTTCATTGCGTGACGGGCGCGGGCTGATGAGGTCGGACAAGGCCCGGCGCAGCTTGCGGGTGCACGCCGGCTTGGCCTGCAACTGGCTGTTGGGGTTGGGCACCGATTGGTTGAACAGCATTTGTTCGGTGGTGGGGCACAACACCAGCACCTTGCAACCCAGGTGTTCCAGGTCCCATAAATGTTGATTAAGGCGCTCGGGTGGAATGTCATTGGCGGTCACGCCGAGCACAGCCAAATCGATGGCCTGCTCGGTCTGATGGGCGCTGGTGATGCCGTTGGTCAGGCTTTCCAGGGTGTTGAACGGCGTCACTTCCAGGCCGCAGTCCTCCAACTGATGTTGCAGGGCCTGGCGTGCCAGCTCGTGGTTTTCCAGCACGGCCACGCGATGGCCCAACAGTGGGGCGCTGGGCAGGTCTTCGACGTCGTCGCGGGTCTTGGGCAGGTTGAGGCTGATCCAGAATTCCGAGCCTTCGCCCGGTGTGCTCTCGACGCCGATTTCACCGCCCATCTGCTCGATCAGGCGCTTGGAGATCACCAGCCCCAGGCCGGTGCCGCCCGGCTGACGCGACAGCGAATTATCGGCCTGGCTGAACGCCTGGAACAACGCGCGCACGTCTTGGCTGGACAGGCCGATGCCGGTGTCCTGCACGCTGATGCGCAGTTGCACGCTGTCTTCCTGCTCATCCTCAATCATCGCCCTGGCCACAATGGTGCCTTCGCGGGTGAACTTGATCGCGTTGCTGATCAGGTTGGTGAGGATCTGCTTGAGGCGCAGCGGGTCGCCCACCAGCGCCAGCGGCGTGTCGCGGTAAACCAGGCTCACCAGCTCGAGTTGCTTGGCATGGGCGGCGGGAGCGAGGATGGTCAAGGTGTCTTGCAGCAAATCGCGCAGGTTGAAGGGGATGCTGTCGAGCACCAGCTTGCCGGCCTCGATTTTCGAGAAGTCGAGGATCTCGTTGATGATGCCCAGCAGGTTGTCGGCGGACTTTTCGATGGTGCCCAGGTAGTCGAGCTGGCGCGGCGTGAGTTCACTTTTTTGCAGCAGGTGGGTGAAACCTAGAATGCCGTTCAGCGGCGTGCGGATTTCGTGGCTCATGTTGGCCAGGAACTCCGACTTGATGCGACTGGCTTCCAGGGCCTCTTTGCGCGCCAGGTCCAACTCGATGTTCTGGATCTCGATGGTTTCCAGGTTCTGGCGCACGTCTTCGGTGGCTTGGTCGATGCTGTGCTGCAACTCTTCCTGGGCGTTCTGCAGGGTTTCGGCCATGCGGTTGATGCCCGAGGCAAGGTGGTCCAATTCCTGGCTGCCCAAGGGGGGCAGGCGCGTTTCCAGGTTGCCGTCCTTAAGCTGGGCCACGGCTTGCTTGATCAGGCCAATGGGCGAGTTGATGGTGCGGCTGATGCGCAACGCCAGCGCTGCGGTGCAGACCAGGCCGATGGCGATCAACAACAGGCTGGCGAACAGGCTGCGGTAGCCGCGCAAGAGCATGCCGTTATGGGACAGTTCCACTTCGACCCAGCCCAAGAGGCGGTCGGCTTCGTCAGGGATCAAATCGCCGGCCAGGTTACGATGACGGCCAAACACGGGCAGCAGATACCGCGTGGCGTCATTGCTGGTGCGTTGCAGTAAGTGGGAACTGTTGCCAATAGGGGGCTGGTTGAGCATGGTCGGGCCGGCATGGGCCAGCGGCGCGCGGTCCGGGCCGAGGAACGAAACAGTGCGTACGTCTTGCTGTTCCAGGCATTGGGTGGCGATGCGCTCGAGCAGGTCGGTGTTGCGCGCGCTCAAGGCGGGCGCCACCAGCGGGGCGAGTTGCTCGGCGATCATTTCGCCGCGTTGCAGCAGCTGGGACTGTAATTCCGAGAGCTGCATCCAGGTGAAATAGCCCCCCAACAACAGCGCCATCATGCTGGTCGGCAGTAACGTCAGCAACAGTACGCGGCCTTTAATTCCCATTCTTTTCAGCACGCCATTCTCCTGCTACCACCGTGTTATCAATGAATTGCGCAGGCGTCCGGCCCGCGCCACCTGCGCAGTGTAGCCACTTGCGCGGGGTGGAATCTTGCAAATTATCGTCGGTCCGCAATCTTCGGGTCACTGGGCGCCGGATGGCGATTGCCTGTGGCAGGGTTATCTTGAATAATCAGCGACTGAGAATGAATTGCAGACGCTAATGAATCCCGCAGCTATTGGCCTACCCAGTATCTTGACCATTGAAGATGACCCCGTGTTGGGCGCCTATGTGCATGAGCACCTGGGGCGTTGTGGTTTTCAGGTCACGTGGTGCCAGAACGGCCAGCAAGGCCTGCAGATGGCCCGCGACCAGGCGTTCGACGTGGTGTTGATGGATATCCTGTTGCCGGGAATGGACGGCTTGTCGATCCTGACCCACTTGCGTGAAAGCCATACGATCCCAGTGATCCTCATGTCTGCGCTGGGCGCGGAGGCCGATCGCGTCAGTGGCTTTCGCCTGGGCGCTGATGATTACCTGCCCAAGCCCTTCAGCATGATTGAACTGCGCGTGCGCATCGAAGCAATCCTGCGTCGTGTGGCGCTGGATCGGCGCCCGTTGCCTGTGTTGATGCCCGCACGTGACGATGCCCGCACCCTGCGCTTCGATGATGAACTGTGCGATGTATATCACCAGGACCATTGGGCCGGCCTGACCCGCAGCGAATATCGACTGTTGGAAACCTTACATCGCAACAATGAAGAAGTCCTCAGCAAGGCCTTTCTATACCAGCATGTGCTGCAGCGCGGTTATGCGCCCCATGATCGTAGCCTCGACATGCACATCAGCCAGATCCGCCGCAAGCTCAAGGCCATCGGCTACAGCGAACGCGAAGTGCGCACGGTCTGGGGCAAGGGTTATGTGCTGAGCGGTCACGATGACGGCCTTTGAACGTCCCTTTAAGCAGCTGCCGGGCAAACACTCTTTATTCTGGAAGCTGGCGTGCCTGCTGATCGCCTTCTGCTTGCTGATGATCTGGCTCAGTTGGTCCTGGGGCCGGTATATGGAGGAGCAGAACGCGTACCTTAACGACGAGGCGCGCACGACGTTGAGAGGTTACGCCGTAGGTGCCGAGCAGGCCTGGAAGCGTGGCGGCAGGGCGGGCGTGGATGCCTGGTTGCACACCATGCGTGAGCGGGAAACCACGTGGGTAGGCGTGATCGGCAGCGACCTGCAATCGTTAAGCAGCACGTCGTTGATCGACAAGGAAAGCCAGCGTCTGACTTTCCTGCGCGGGCTGGACTGGCCGGTGAGTCGCCATGTGAGAGGTCTGCCCTGGTTGAAGATCCCGTTTGTGGTCAACCCTGATGCGGGCTCACTGGTGATTGAATTGCCGCAGCGCTTTTTGCCGGGTCGCTATCAATTGTTCTGGCGCGTGGTGACTAACGGGGTAATCCCTGGCTTGTTTACGCTGTTGCTGTGCGTAGGTCTGTATCGGTTGTTGATCATGCCCCTCAATCACTTGCGCGAGCAGGCAAATGCCTGGCGTGCTGATCAGTTGCATACGCGCCTATCCCACGATGCCACCAGTCGTCAGGATGAATTGGGTGAGCTGGGGCGGGCGTTCGACCATATGTCCGAACGCTTGCAGGGCACCGTAGTACTGCAGCAGCAATTGCTGCGGGACATGTCCCATGAACTGCGCACCCCGTTGAGCCGGTTGCGCGTGGCCTGTGACAGTGAACGAGACCCGACACAGCTGCGTGAACGGCTCGGTCGCGAGATAGATGGCATGCAGCGCCTGGTCGAAGACAGCCTGCAACTGGCCTGGCTAGATGCCGAGCGCGCGCCGTTGCCCAAGGAAGATATCCAGCTGCAAGCTCTGTGGGACATGTTGCGTGAGAACGCCTGTTTTGAAAGCCATTGGCCGGCGTCACGCCTGCCGTGCCTGCTGGAGCCCGACTGTTGGGTGCGGGGCAACCTGAATGCCTTGGCCCAGGCGTTGGAAAACATCCTGCGCAACGCGATTCGTCATTCACCCGCCGATGGCCTGGTTTGCCTGGATGGGCGGCGGGAGGGTGACGAATGGCATGTGTGGCTGGAGGATCAGGGAGGCGGCATCGATGAGCAAGATCTGGAGCGGATTTTCGCGCCATTCACCCGTTTGGAGGGTTCACGCCCCGGCGATGGCGGGTTTGGCCTGGGCTTGAGCATTGCCCGTAACGCTGTGCTGCGCCAGGACGGCAGCCTGTGGGCCGAAAACACCGGGCGAGGCTTGCGCGTGCATCTGCGCCTTCCGGCCCGTTACGCCTAGCCGCGACGCTGTTTGCGTTTCTTCCACTGGTGCGCGACCCACCAGCGCCAATACCCCATGGTCAGGCAATAGGCCAATGCGCCCAACACCAATCCCAACACCACCGAGCCCAGCAGGAATGGCTGCCATAGGGTGCTCAACTGGCCGCTGATCCATTCCCAGGTCAGGTCGTCGGGCAAGCTGCGCGGTGGCACGTTCATCAGCCAGGCCCCGGTCATGTACGTGCAGATGAACACAACAGGCATGGTAATCGGGTTGGTCAGCCACACCAGGCTGACGGCGATGGGCATGTTGCCGCGCACCACAATCGCCAGCACCGCCGCGAGCAGCATCTGCAAAGGAATCGGGATAAAAGCCGCGAACAAGCCTACCGCCATTGCACGCGCTACCGAGTGCCGGTTCAGATGCCAGAGGTTCGGATCATGCAGCAACGTACCGAGAAACTGTAATGACTTGTGTTCCCGGATACTGGTGGGGTCGGGCATGTACCGTTTGAATAAGCGCCGGGGCATAGGGGGTCCAGGTCAGTTCGAGGGGCAAGTATGCCCGCATTCTATAAACAGAAAATTCAGACTTTGTGACAAAAGATCATAGATGGCATCCCAGGCCCGGCTAAGACTCAGTGGATCACTTGAAAAGGATGATTCATGAGGACAGGGATGTTTGCCTTGGCGCTGGGCTTGTTGGCGCTGCGTTACCTGCCGGGGTTGCCATCTGTCGGGTGGCTGCTGGCCATGCTGGTGTTGGCGTTGATGCTGTTGCCCTTTCGCACATATCCATTGGCGTTTTTCCTGGTGGGGTTGAGCTGGGCTTGCATCAGCGCGCAATGGGCGCTGGATGATCGCCTGCAGTCCGCGCTGGATGGCCAGACACGCTGGATCGAGGGGCGGGTAGTCGGGTTGCCGCAACAGACGGGCGAGGGCGTAAGGTTTGAATTGGCCGATGGCCGGTCGCGCAAGGCCCGGTTGCCCAAGCGCATCCGCGTGTCTTGGCGGGGCGGGCCAGCGGTGCGCAGTGGCGAGCGCTGGCGACTGGCGGTGACCCTCAAGCGGCCAGCGGGTCTGCTGAACTTTCATGGCTTCGACCAGGAAGCTTGGTTATTGGCCCAGCGTATCGGGGCGACGGGGTCGGTGAAGGATGGCGAGCGCCTGGCCCCGGCGCGGGGTGCCTGGCGCGACACGGTCCGCCAGCGCCTACTGGCGGCAGAGGCCCAGGGCCGTGAGGCGGGCCTTGCGGCGTTGGTGCTGGGTGATGGTTCCGGGTTGACCCGTGAAGATTGGCGGGTGCTGCAGGACACCGGCACTGTGCACCTGCTGGTTATCTCTGGCCAGCACATCGGGATGTTGGCGGGCTTGATCTACGCACTGGTCGCGGGGCTTGCACGTTACGGTTGCTGGCCCCGAACCTTGCCGTGGCTGCCTTGGGCTTGCGGCCTGGCCTTTACCGCCGCGCTGGCTTATGGCCTGTTGGCGGGGTTCGGTGTGCCTGTGCAGCGTGCTTGCGTGATGCTCGGACTGGTGCTGCTGTGGCGTTTGCGATTTCGCCATCTTGGGCTGTGGTGGCCTTTGCTGCTGGCGTTTAATGGGGTGCTGGTCCTTGAGCCGTTGGCGAGCTTGCAGCCGGGGTTCTGGCTATCGTTCGCGGCAGTGGCGGTATTGATCCTCACGTTTGGCGGGCGACTGGGGTCTTGGAGCCTGTGGCAAGCGTGGACCCGGCCGCAGTGGCTGATTGCTGTGGGGCTGTTCCCGATTCTGTTGGTGTTGGGATTACCCATCAGCCTTAGCGCGCCGCTGGCTAACCTGGTGGCCGTACCGTGGATCAGTCTGGTGGTGTTGCCATTGGCGCTGTTGGGGACGGTGCTGTTGCCGCTGCCATTGGTAGGTGAGGGGCTGCTGTGGCTGGCGGGTGGGGCGCTGGATGGGCTGTTCAGCGGTTTGGCGTGGCTCGCGGAACGCGTACCTGCATGGGTCCCGACCGAGGTGCCGTTGGGGTATTGGTGTGTGAGCCTGCTGGGCGCGGTGTTGCTGTTGTTGCCCAAAGGCGTGCCATTTCGGATGCTGGGTGGGCCGATGTTATTGCTGGCGGTGTTTCCTCCGCGTGAGCTGGTGCCCTACGGGCAAATAGAGGTGACGCAACTGGATGTCGGGCAGGGGCAGTCTCTGGTGCTGCGCACCCGTCATCACACACTGCTCTACGATGCCGGGCCGCGTTCTGGCACATTTGACCTGGGCGCTCGAGTGGTGCTGCCATCGTTGAGAAAGCTAGGCGTAAGGGAGCTGGATATGATGCTGCTCAGCCACGGCGATGCCGATCATGCCGGTGGCGCGACCGCCATTGCCAACGGTATGCCGGTCAAGCGTGTAGTGGGCGGTGAGACCGAGGGTTTGCCGGTATTTCTCGGTATACAGCCGTGCCGCAGTGGCGAGCGTTGGACGTGGGATGGCGTGTCGTTCGAACTTTGGCAATGGTCGGACGCCACTAACGGCAACGCAAAGTCCTGCGTACTGCAGGTTCATGCGAACGGCGAGCGGTTGTTGCTGACCGGTGATATTGATCGCGATGCCGAGCGGGCCTTCCTGGACTCACCCTTGGCGGTAGCGACCGATTGGTTGCAGGTGCCGCACCACGGCAGTCGTAGTTCATCCTCATGGTCTTTTTTGCAACGGCTGGCGCCCACGTCTGTATTGATATCCCGAGGGCGCGGCAATGGGTTCGGTCATCCTCACCCTGAGGTTGTAGAGCGCTATCAGGCGTTGGGCAGTCAGGTGTATGACAGCGCCGAACAAGGTGCCGTGCGTTTGACGTTGGGGGCTTTCGCGCCGCCGGTTGTTGCGCGTGGTCAACATCGCTTCTGGCGTGAACGGTTACCTTAATCCGGCGTTACAAAGGGCTGATCCGCTGGCAGGTTCGACGAACCCCGCTTCCGAACCTATATGGTAAAGTGGCGCACTTTTTCGAGGGGACATTCACTGTGTGGGAATTGGTCAAATCCGGCGGCTGGATGATGTTGCCGATCATCATGAGCTCTATCGCCGCTCTCGGCATCGTTGCCGAACGCCTGTGGACCCTGCGCGCCAGCCGCGTGACCCCCGAGCATCTGCTTGGGCAAGTCTGGGGCTGGATCAAGAACAAGCAGTTGGACAAGGAAAAACTCAAGGAGCTGCGTGCCAATTCGCCGCTGGGTGAGATCCTCGCCGCAGGCCTGGCCAACTCCAAGCATGGTCGCGAGATCATGAAGGAGTGCATCGAAGAGGCCGCCGCCCGGGTCATCCATGAGCTGGAGCGCTATATCAACGCGCTCGGCACCATCGCCGCCATGGCCCCATTGCTGGGTTTGCTGGGCACGGTGCTGGGCATGATCGATATTTTCAGCTCGTTCATGGGCTCGGGCATGACCACCAATGCGGCCGTGCTGGCCGGTGGTATTTCCAAGGCCTTGATCACCACGGCGGCGGGCCTGATGGTCGGCATTCCGGCGGTATTCTTCCACCGTTTCCTGCAACGTCGCATCGATGAACTGGTGGTGGGCATGGAGCAGGAAGCCATCAAGCTGGTGGAAGTGGTGCAGGGTGACCGTGACGTGGACCTGGTTGGGGACAAAGCGTGAAATTTCGCCGCAAGCAACGGGAAAATGTCGATATCAACCTCGCGTCGTTGATCGACGTGGTGTTTATCCTGCTGCTGTTTTTTGTCGTCACTACTACCTTCACCCGTCAGACCGAACTGCGTGTCGAGCTGCCGGAAGCCGTCAGCGGTTCGCCGGCGGAGGACCAGGAGGTCAAGCAACTGGACATCGCCATCAGCGCCGACGGGGTGTTCTCGGTGAATAACCAGTTGCTGGAGAAAAACGACCTCACCAGCCTGATGGTCGCGCTGGAGAAAGAGTCGGGTGGGGATACCAAGATGCCGCTGTCCATCAGCGCCGATGGCAAGACCCAGCACCAGGCCGTTGTCACCGCGATGGATGCAGCCGGCAAGCTCGGTTTCAGCCACTTGCGCATGACCACCATCGAGGCGGCGAGCCCACCCTGATGGCTATGTCTGATCGTTTGCTTAAAGCCTGGTACGAGGGCCATCCGGCCCTTGTGCTGTTGCGGCCGTTGGAGACTCTTTATCGCCGCGTAGTCCTGCGTAAACGCGCACGGTTCCTGGCGGGTGAAGGTGAGATTTATCAGTCGCCGGTGCCGGTGGTGGTGGTTGGGAATGTCACCGTTGGCGGTACTGGCAAGACGCCGCTGATCTTGTGGTTGATCGACCATTGCCGGCGCAGCGGTTTGCGCGTGGGTGTAGTGAGTCGGGGGTATGGTGCCAAGCCGCCATCATTGCCGTGGCGAGTAGAGGCCAGCCATAGCGCCGACGTAGCCGGTGATGAACCCCTGTTGATCGTGCAGCGCTGTGGCGTGCCCATGATGATCGATCCCGACCGCAGTCGTGCGGTCAAGGCATTGCTGGCCAGCGAACCCCTCGACCTGATCCTTTCCGATGACGGCCTTCAACATTACCGCCTGGCACGCGAGCTTGAACTGGTGCTGATCGATGCTGCCCGTGGCCTGGGCAACCGTCGATGCTTGCCGGCCGGGCCATTACGCGAGCCGGTGGAGCGCCTGCAAAGTGTCGATGCGCTGCTCTACAACGGCGCCGAATCAGATCGTGAAGACGGTTTTGCCTTTCGCTTGATGCCGACCGCGTTGGTCAACTTGAAAACCGCTGAGCGTAAACCCGTCGATCATTTCCCCGTGGGCCAGCACGTTCATGCAGTTGCCGGCATCGGCAACCCGCAACGTTTCTTCAACACCCTGCAAACGCTACACTGGCACCCGATACCCCATGCTTTTGCCGACCACGCGCCCTACAGCGCCGAGGTCTTGAATTTTACGCCGTCAGTGCCGTTGGTCATGACCGAGAAAGACGCGGTGAAATGCCGCGCTTTTGCCCAGTCTGACTGGTGGTACCTTGCGGTGGATGCGGTGCCGTCGCCGGCGTTCGTCGCCTGGTTCGACACGCAACTGATACGTCTGTTGCCCGCCCGACGCTTGCCTTAAAACGCTTCTTTCCAGGAAACACTCATGGACACCAAACTACTCGACATCCTCGCTTGCCCGATCTGCAAAGGCCCGCTCAAGCTCAGCGCCGATAAAACCGAGCTGATCAGCAAGGGCGCAGGCCTGGCTTATCCGATCCGTGATGGCATCCCGGTGATGCTGGAGAGCGAAGCCCGCACCCTGACCAACGATGAGCGTCTGGATAAATGACCACTGCCTTTACCGTTGTCATTCCATCCCGCTACGCCTCCACGCGCCTGCCGGGTAAGCCGCTGCAACTGATCGGCAACAAGCCGATGGTGCAGTTGGTATGGGAACAGGCCTGTAAAAGCAGCGCCGAGCGCGTCGTGATCGCCACCGACGACCCGCGGATCATTGACGCCTGCAAAGGCTTCGGCGCCGAAGCGGTGCTGACCCGTGAAGACCACAATTCCGGCACCGATCGCCTGGCCGAAGTGGCGACCCAACTGGGTCTGGCCCCGGATGCGATCGTGGTCAACGTGCAAGGTGACGAGCCGTTGATCCCGCCGAGCGTGATCGACCAGGTGGCGGCCAATCTGGCGGCCCACAGCGAGGCGCGCATGGCGACCCTGGCTGAGCCCATCGAAGACATCGACACCCTGTTCAACCCAAATGTGGTGAAAGTGGTCAGCGACATCAATGGCCTGGCGCTGACCTTCAGTCGTTCGACCTTGCCGTGGGCGCGTGACGCCTTCGCCAAGAACCGTGATGTGCTCCCGGAAGGTGTACCGTATCGCCGCCATATCGGCATCTACGCCTATCGTGCCGGTTTCCTGTACGACTTCGTCAGCTGGGGGCCGTGCTGGCTGGAAAACACCGAATCCCTGGAGCAACTGCGTGCCTTGTGGCACGGCGTACGCATCCATGTGGGTGATGCGCTGGAAGCACCACCCGCCGGTGTAGATACACCTGAAGACCTTGAGCGCGTCCGTCGCCTGCTGGGGGCTTGATGGAAGTTCTATTCGTCTGCCTGGGCAATATCTGCCGTTCGCCCACCGCTGAAGGCGTGCTCCGCCATAAATTGCGTGAAGCAGGGCTGGCGGGGCAGGTCGAAGTGGCGTCTGCTGGTACCGGTGAATGGCATGTCGGCAACCCACCGGACCAGCGCAGCCAACGTGCAGCGATGGTGCGCGGCTACGATTTGTCGACGCAACGTGCCCAACAGGTCTCCCGCGCCGATTTTGCACGCTATGACCTGATCCTGGCCATGGACCACAGCAACCTGCGTCACCTCAAGGCCATGCAGCCGGCGACGGGCAAGGCGCAGTTGGACCTGTTCCTGCGTCGCTACGAGTCGGAAGTGGATGAAGTGCCAGACCCGTATTACGAGGGCGAGCAAGGCTTCGAGCGGGTCCTGGACCTGATCGAGCAGGCCTGTGATTTATTGGTAATCGAATTGAAGGGACGGCTATGACCTTGCAGGTGCTGGCGCAGGTGTCGCTCAAGCCATTCAACAGCTTTGGTATCGACGTGCGCGCGCAGTTGTTCGCCGAAGCCCACAGCGACCACGATGTCCGTGATGCCCTGGCCTACGCCACGGCACACGCGCTGCCGCTGTTGGTGATTGGTGGTGGCAGCAACTTGCTGCTGACCCAGGATATTCAGGCGCTGGTCTTGCGCATGGCCACCCAAGGTATCCGGGTTCTGCAGGATGACGGTCAGCACGTAGTAATCGAAGCGGAGGCGGGCGAGGCCTGGCACCCGTTCGTACTCTGGACGCTGGAAAAGGGCTTTTGTGGCCTCGAAAACCTTAGCCTCATCCCCGGCACTGTCGGTGCTGCACCGATGCAAAACATCGGCGCCTACGGTGTGGAAATCAAGGACGTATTTGCCGGCCTGACTGCCCTTGATCGCCATACCGGCGAGCTACGAGACTTCAGCCTCCAAGAGTGCAACTTTGCCTACCGTGACAGCCTGTTCAAGCATGAAGTCGGACGCTGGCTGATCCTGCGGGTGCGCTTTGCCCTCAGCCGCGTCAGCCACCTGAAACTCGACTACGGCCCCGTGCAACAGCGCCTGGCGGGGCAGGGCATCACTGAGGCGACGCCGAGTGATGTCAGTCGCGCGATCTGCAGCATCCGCCGGGAAAAACTGCCAGACCCGGCAGAGCTCGGCAATGCCGGCAGCTTCTTCAAAAATCCCCTGGTTTCCCAGGTGTTGGCGGCTGAGCTAAAGGCGCTGTATCCGGACCTGGTGGCGTACCCTCAGGCCGATGGGCAGGTGAAGCTCGCCGCCGGCTGGCTGATCGATAAGGCTGGCTGGAAGGGCTTTCGGGAGGGCGACGCGGGCGTACACAAGCTACAAGCGTTGGTACTGGTGAACTATGGCGACGCCACGGGGCAGGACATCGCCAATCTGGCGCTGCGTATCCAGCGTGATATCGCCGAGCGCTTCAAGGTGGACCTGGAAATGGAGCCCAACCAGTACTGAGCCCAATCCTTGAAAACAAAAATGCCCCGTATCTTTCGATACGGGGCATTTTTTATTGCGCCAAGTTTAATAGCGCTAAGAGAATCAGTCGTCGCGGCTCATGATGCCGAAGATCTGCAACAGGCTGATAAACAGGTTATAGATCGATACATACAGGCTGACGGTCGCCATGATGTAGTTACGCTCACCGCCGTGGATTATCGCGCTGGTCTGGAACAGGATGCATACGGAGGAGAACAGCACGAAACCTGCGCTGATCGCCAACTGCAGGCCGCTGATTTGGAAGAACATGCTTGCGACAACGGCTGCCAGCAACACGAAGAAGCCTGCAGTGATGAAGCCACCCAGGAAGCTCATGTCTTTACGGGTGATCAGCACGTACGCCGACAGGCCACCGAACACCAATGCCGTCATGGCAAATGCCGAGCTGACCACTTCTGCGCCGCCGGCCATGCCGAGGTAACGGTTGAGGATCGGGCCGAGGATAAAGCCCATGAAACCGGTCAAGGCGAAAGCCGACACCAGGCCCCAGGCCGAGTCACGCAGCTTGTTGGTCAGGAAGAACAGACCGTAGAAACCGATCAGCACGACGAAAATGTTCGGGTAGCCGACGCGCATCTGTTGAGCCACGAACGCCATCACGCCGCTGAATGCGAGGGTAAGGGCGAGCAGGCCATAGGTGTTGCGCAACACGCGGCTGACTTCAAGCTGCTCAGCCTGCGCGTTGCCATTCACTGCGTAATTCTGTTCGCGCATGGCGACACTCCTTCGGTTTTGAAACGTTCAGTCGCAAAGATCATAACAGACGCTCTGTAACAAGCGATGCCGAGAGTTTGACAGTGTGTTTCATTCGGGTATTATGGCGCCCGCTGAGACAGGATGAGCTACTCTAATTCTGTGATGCACAAGGGAAATTGGCAGAGTGGTTGAATGCACCGGTCTTGAAAACCGGCGGACGTTAATAGCGTCTCCAGGGTTCGAATCCCTGGTTTCCCGCCAAGATTCAAACAAAAGCCCCGCAAATGCGGGGCTTTTGTGTTTCTGGGGGTTGGATAGCGAGTGACGATTTGAATAGGCGTCACGAAACTTCGCCTATTCGTAGGGCTTGGCGGTCGCACAACCTTTCGCAAACACCTTCGCTGATCGCTGCTTACCAACTGCGTACGCAGCTTAGCTTGCCGCAATTATCACATCAAAATTGTGGCTATTTTAATGAGCTTTTACTCGTCATCTTTTTGTTTTTTCACTATTATCATTCGTCTGCGTACTCAAGGAAGAGCGGTTGAGCGCCTTGAGGCCGGTAGAAAATTTGCACTCAATCATTGAATGAGTTGTTACTTTTACCCAGACCCTAACGACTCAGCCAACCGTAATTACTTCTTGGTGGAACCGATGGATAAAATGTGTGGCATCGTTGTAGTGGTAGGGCTTGCCCTCTCGGGATGCGCTACAAAAACTCCCGAAAAACCTAACGTGGCTCCACCTCCTGCCGTCGTCCAGGAAGCACCACCAGAAGCAGCACCTTCGACACCCGAAAATTATTCTGTGCGCTATGAGGCTGAACCAGCGAAGGCCAATGCTCACGCCCCAGCCCCTGTCTCTGCCCAGGCCGCTGAGCCAGAATCAGAAACAAATCTGAACCAGAATCGCGCCGAGCAGTGCCGCAAAGAGCTGGATGTTCTTAAGGTTTACAGCAAAGCGTCCTACGCTAAATACGAAGCGGAATACCAGACCATTGCCGTCAAGACGGCTAAATACATGGAAATCAAAGACTCGTTGGGTCCAGATTTAAACTACATGGTCATGCCCGCTTATCAATTTCAGATTCGTGAGTTCTGCTTCCGCGTCAAGACCCGTCTCTCGGAGCTTGTGCTTCGCCAAGCCAAATAACGATTTCACGTTCGGGTGAGTCTTTTGCCGGTTAAGGCAACGCTGAAAGGCTTCTCGTCAAAGTTCAAACAAAGGCCCCGCACTAGCGGGGCTTTTGTATTTCTGGGGTTTGGGTAGTATCAACTCGCCGAAGGCTCTAAGCCGGGGCTTTTGATGGATTTCGGAGCTACGTAAAGGTTGACGTGATGGCCCTGAGCCATGATTATTCCGGCCTGCCGTTTCGGCATGCCATGGATGAGTAGGTAAATGGGTACCAAAGTTTTCGAGGGAAATATCTCTCGTACTAGCAACGCAATCATTGTTAACGGTCGACTAACGAAATACGAGTTCATCGAGATCGGTGGGCAGCGAGTGATGAAGGTACAGGCAGATTCCCTTCTGGATACGTTCATCAACGTCGGGGATGACGTAGGCCTGTCGTGCGTCAAAGTGATGGGCGGCGTACACAAGGTTTGTGCGGTGCGGGAGTCCGATGGCCGCATCACAAAAATGGAAGGGTCTGTACCGGTTCTCGCCGCGATTGTAGCGTTCGGTCTTTGGGTGTTTTTGCTCGCGTTCATTTTTATGTTTGCGGTGTTTTTTATGCCAACGGCCTTGGCAGTCATCTTATGGCTTGGGCTCCCAGCGCTGTTTGCATATTTCCACACCATTGGCTTTTTCAAAGCGCGAAATGCGTTCGACGATATTTCGCAGAAAGCAGCCCCTGCTAAAGACTGGTAACCCTCTCGTAAAACTGCGAGATCGCTGCGCTATTGCTTTTTGCATTGCTTGCGCCGTTCATCATCCTGCCGGCACTCTCGCCGTCCTGGTGCCTCTCATGTTTAAGCGCGGATATCCCGGGCGTTAGAACGGAGAGCCAGCATGCAAATCAACGAAAATGCCCCTGGGAACATTTCCCAGCAGGATGTGACCCGCGGTACAGACAATGAAGCGGGTCACGACCCGAAGCGCGACGAGGACCATAGCTCCCTACCGCCGGATGATGATGCACCGTTGGAGGAGGATATGTCGGATGTGGACGCTGCTGACTCAGTAGCGAGCGAGCATCCCGACAACTGAACGTTTGACGGTCAACGTGCCCGGCTGCAGAGCCGGGCTTTTTTTTGCCTCGGATTAGCCTTGCTGAGCACTGTTGTCGAGAAGTAGTGCTACCGTCGACACTGCTGTTCTTGGAGCTTGCTGGATGAATCGTCCCACCCAATCTCACCTTGTCGCAATGCCGCCCGCCGAGCACAGTACTGAAAACGCTGCGGAGCTCCCACCCATCTGGCACTACGGCCCGGACATACCGATCATCGGCAGCAACGGGATGGGCACATTTGGTTTTTACTTTGCGTTGCTCTTGCTTCTACCCGCTTACGGGCTGGCGATGTTGCTCATGGGCGGGCTTGATGCGATGCAAGGTGCTACTCCCAATGCCGGGCTGGGCCTCACTGCGTCGTTTTTCATCCTGCCGATGATTGGCTTTGCTGTTCTCATGGGTGTGTTCTTTGCGTGGTTTGCCTCTGCGCCTCAGGTGCAGGCCTTCACGTTCGACGCAAATCAGCAACTGCTGACGCTTACGGTCACCCGGCGCGGCCGTAAGCCCACCGTAGTGCGCGTGGCATTTGACGACATCCTCTACATCCGCCCCTACGTAGTTTTCAGTTCCGACCGCAATGGTCATTTTCGTGTCGTTTATCAGGGGCCGAATGGGAAAGTTTTCGAATATGAATTAGGTGACGGTACTTCTCTGAAAAATCTGGAGCTTCATGCGCAGTGGTTTCGGGGAATGATGGGCGATCGGGTGCACGAGCTAGTGAATCTGGACAAGTGAGAGTAGCTAAACCCGCTCGCTACTCAATGCATCGCTCGGCCCTGCTACGGGGCCGAGCGACGGTTCATCAATGCCGCTTGTTCTTATGTTTGTGTTTGTTGCCCTTGTGTTTTTTACCGTCAGATCGGTGATTGCTCTCATCATCCGCCAGATTATTGCCCAGCGCGCCACCTGCGGCACCACCCAGGCCAGCGCCGATCGTAGAGCCGGTTGTGCCGCCCAGGCGATTGCCTATCAACGATCCGCCAGCAGAGCCGACCCCGCCGCCTATCGCAGCTTCTGCACGATTGCCCTTTTGAGCACCGACTGCTCCGCCTGCGGCACCGCCCAAGCCTGCGCCAACCGCTGCTCCGGTTGAGCCGCCGAGCTGTTGGCCGACGATATTGCCAAGTGCACCACCAACGCCGCCTCCGAGAGCGGCGGTACCGTCTCCGGCGGCCATCGCACCTTGGGAAATCAGGGCGCCCAGAAACAGGGCGGGTAGTGTCATTTTCATCAGGTGAACCTCTATGGGTTGTCAGCAGGCGCTCACGATTTGAAGTACGCCTGGTATTAGGATTGAAACAAAAGCTCGAAGTTCTACGCGGAGGGTGCCCTGAGGCAAGGGGTTGTAACAAAGTATGCCGCGATCAGCCCGACCGTAGTTGTTCGCACTCCGTACTCAAACGTATGATCAGACCGAGCGATCTAGCCTGGTCGCTGAGACTTCTCCCTTCTGAAGGACATGAGCATGCAAAAGCACTTCGGTAATTCTGGCCTGTTCAAGGCTGCTTCATATCACCGCGATGAAACCCTGGGCAGCGGCATCGCTGCCTGGGTGTTGAAAAATAGTGCGTTGAATACGAAGGAGTTTTTGATATGTCCAAAGAATTACTCGGAGTTTCTGCTCTAGGCTTGATGGTAATTGGCGAGTTTTGTGCAATTTACAGTGAGGTGGTAACCGCCAGGTTGGCTCAAGCGGGCGACGGCTCATGGCAGGCGTTCATGATGCCTGTGGTGGTGATGTGCTTTGCCGGGCTTTGTTTGTTGGGCGCTTATTGGCTGGGGTACTTGGCGGTCGGTGATATCTGGGTGGTTACGGTCGTTTCCGTTACCTCGTTACTGCTGCTGGAGCCAATCGTGATCTGGGGGCTGTTCCATGAAATGCCCGGACGAGGAGCGTTGATCGGCTTTTGCTTGGGTGCCTTGGGTATGTTGGCGACGGTCTTGTTGTAATTGCACGTTCTGGTCCGGCATTCGAATGTCGGACCAGATTATGGAGGGTATAACTTATGGGGCGCACAACGGACAATACCTTCCACCACCACAACTGCGGTTGAATTTCGAATCACTCACCATGGCCCTTCAATCAGCAAAAAAGCTGGGCCACTGAAAGCAAGCAAATCATCTGGACCACTATTTGCGCGCGAATCGGATGTTTCATTGCTCTTATCCTCATGGCAGCGATCGGTAATGCTGTAGCTTGCGACGTTGAGAGCCGCGATCACCAGTAACACACGCCGCTACTCACATCAGTATAGGTGCTGAAACCAATTGTTCACGTTTGGCCCAGTTTGACGGGGCGACGGGACCGGCTTGTAACAATCTGTCCACCTCTACCGCACTTTTTTTCATTTCGCCGATCTATCCTTGTCCCTGCCTCGCCGAACCCCTGCGTGGCCAGACAAACCAGACCGGGTGCCGATGGATCGCGCGTTTCCTTTTTCAATCTTGCTACGGGTACGCTGGCCGCTGTTGCTGGCGGCGGTTTTGATGCTGTTTGCTGGCGGCTGCACTCAGCAACAGGGGCGGGATATCGCCAAGCAGTTCACCAATGGCAAGCCCGATGAGTTTTTCCAAACCAGTGTCGACCGCATGGCCACCTTGGGCATGCAAGACAACCTGCAAAGCCTGTATCTGTTGATGAACAAGCTCTATCTGCGCAACCCCAACCAATGGCGCCAGTCGGGTTATCCAGATGCGGTGACGGCTGCACGGGAAATTCGCCAGGCCATTGAACAACGTCGATCCTTGCCTGCCCTTGGCGATCGTCGCGACCTCGCGGCGCTGAGCTATTCCTTGAGCCCGGAATTCAAGGGGGACCGCGTCGGCGCGTTTATCTATGCGATTGGCAGCATGTTGGTGACTGCCCACGGTGGCCGCACCCAGTTCTACATGACTGACTCGATCAACCCGCAGTTCGTGAGCAACGCCGCGCGCAATATTGAGAAAGCCACCTGGCTATTGAGCAAACGCCAGGATGCCAATGGCGTGCTGTTGCTGTTCTCCAACGAGATTTCGGAGGAGGGCAGCAACCTCAGTTTTGCGGTGGAGTTTGGCAAGATCGTCGCGCGCCTAGACCTGTTGACCCAGATGCTCGACGAACGCTACCGGCGTATCGGGCTTAACTATGCGCAAAGCCTGTTGCTGATGAATTTCCTGCCGGTGCAGTGATTGCACGCCCCAAATCAGCCTAATGGGTGCGGTGTTTCTCTTTACCGTGTAGGACGCGGCCTATCTTGCATTCCGATGGTTGAAACACCCCCGGGTCATCAATAGCCTCGGATTTTTCCGAGAAGTCGAGGCCTCTACATGGGTAAGCGAAAAACGGTTTGGCCCACTGATCGTGAAATCCGTCTGCGCTTTATCCTGTTCGCCGTGATTGATGCTGCGAGTGCCCAAGGTGTAGCGTCTGAGCTGTTGTTGCCCGCGCATAAGCTGTTGCGCGACACTCCCACTGAGGCGCAAATGCTCAGTACCCTGGGTGACATTCTGAGCACCGATGAAATGTACGGTTTCAGATTTACGCGCGGCTCTGAAGCAGAAGAGTTTATGCAAACGCTGGAAATATCAGCCCGCTGAACCCACTCCCATTCCCCTCTTTTTGCGCTCAATGGCAGACGGCCTTATGGCTGCTCCTGCCCGAAAGCGCAAATGCCCCCTTGCTCCATGCCATTTCCGTCTGCGGTTTAGCATTCCAAAAACGACGCAATACGTTTCTAGAACCGACCTGTGGTCTTCTTGGCGTTTCTTTATAACCCTATGAATTTAAACAGTTAAATATTATTAAAGTTGTGTTCTATGTGAATTCTATATGTATACAGAGAAAATACATTCTATTGACCGTCACTTTTGCCCATGCGAATCTCAATCCCACAGGCAGCCTTTACCGGGGCTTGACACTAAAAAAACAACGTAGGGCGAGGTGCACCATGAAGGCATTTTGGAAGACCGTTTGTGCGGTTGCGTTAGTGGGTGTGGTTGCGCTTCCGGTTCAGGCCGAAGAAAAAACCATCACCGTCGGCACCATGTCCTGGGAAGACTTGACGCCGATTACCGGCATTACCAAAAAGGTTTTAGAGAACGCCGGTTACACCGTGAAGGTTGTGGAGTTCTCCGAGATTGGCATCGCTTACGCCGCGTTGACCAAGGGTGATGTACAAGTTCTGGCGTCGCAGACCGATTATGCGACCCAGGATTACTGGAACAAGAACAAGAACCGCCTAGAGAAACTCTCGCCGGTGTCCTACGGCTTGTACCAGGCCATTGCTGTTCCGAAGTACGTTGATATTGATTCGCTGGAGCAACTCAACGACAACGCTGATAAGTTCAGCGGCAAGATTATCGGTATCGAACCTGGCTCGGGCTTGATGAGCGACGCCAACAAAGCCGTCAAGGACTATGGCCTTAAGCTGCAACTGCTTGAGGGCAGTACCGCTGCCATGACGGCGGCGCTCAAGTCCGCCGTTGACCGCAAAGAATGGGTCGCCGTGACGATCTGGGAGCCGTCCTGGATGGCCCAGAAGTTCGACCTCAAGTTCCTCAAGGACCCGAAGGGCTCCTTTGCCCCCCCACAGGCTTACTACTGGATCGGGCATAAAGGCTTCACCGCCGAATACCCCCATGCCCGTGAAGTCATCGCCAGTGTGTACGTGCCCTTGGCCGATATCACCGCCATCAACGGCGTCGTCAAAGACGGCAAAACCATGGATGAGGCCGTCAATGGCTGGGCCGCCAGTCATGCCGACTTGATGAAGCGCTGGGCCAATATCAAACAATAAGCATCGATATTTATTTGCCACTGCCAGGTTCGAATAACGCGTTCTGATCAATTAGAAAAACCAGCCCGACTGGTTCAATAGGCTTAGCAATGACAACGGTCAAAATAGACACCAACGAAGTGCTTATAGATTGCCAGTCGGTCTGGAAAATCTTCGGTCAGAATGCCAAGGCGGCGATGGCAGCGGTGGTCCACCAGGGCCTCGGCAAAACCCAGGTTTTGCAGGACTTCAGCTGCGTGGTCGGGGTGTCGGATGTGAGCCTGCAGGTTCGCCGCGGTGAAATCTTTTGCATCATGGGCTTGTCCGGCAGTGGCAAATCAACCCTGATCAGGTTGCTCAATAAATTGATTACCCCCAGCGCCGGCAAGGTGCTGGTCAAGGGTAAGGACCTTAGCGCCTTATCTCCCGCTCAATTGCGCGACGTGCGGGCCAAAAACATCGGCATGGTGTTCCAGAGTGTGGCGCTATTGCCTAACCGTACCGTGCTGGAAAACACCGCCTTCGGCCTGGAAGTGCAGGGCGTGGGCAAGGCCGAGCGCTACAAGGTCGCCGAGCGTGCCTTGGCCAAGGTCGGCCTGACTGACTGGGCTTCGCGCTACCCCAGCGAACTCTCTGGCGGCATGCAGCAGCGTGTCGGACTGGCGCGGGCACTCACCGCTGACCCTGAAATTATCCTGATGGACGAGCCGTTCAGCGCGCTCGACCCGTTGATTCGCCGCCAATTGCAGGACGAATTCCGCCAGCTCACCAAAGAGTTGGGCAAGTCCGCCGTGTTTATCACCCACGACCTGGAAGAGGCGATTCGTATCGGTGATCGCATCGCCATCATGAAGGACGGGGTGATTATCCAGGTAGGCACCGCCGAAGAGATCGTGTTGAACCCGGCGGATGACTATGTAGCCGAATTCGTCGCAGGCATTTCGCGTCTGCACCTGGTCAAGGCCCATTCAGTCATGACGCCTGTAGCGGTGTACGCACAGGCCTTCCCGCTGTGCGATTTCAGCCGGTTGAACCAGACCTCACCCGACACCGATATCGATGCGCTTATCGGCCTGACCATCAACGCAGACCTTGAGCCACTGGCAGTGGTCGAGCACGGTGTGGTGGTCGGTATCATCACCGCCAAGGACCTGCTGCGCGGCGTACAGGGCATCCCCAACGATGCTCACGCAGTCGCCCCTGTGTTGGAGACCTCGCCATGAGTACCCCGGATTTCTCGGTGCAATTCGATGCCGCCGTGGACGCGGGCCTGATGTGGTTGCAAGACAATGGCGAAGCTTTTTTCGAGGCCGCCAACACGGCGCTGACCGCAGTATTCAAAGGCGTGCAGTGGTGCATCGCCGCGCCGCCGTTTTACGTGATTGCCATCGTCATCGGCCTGCTGGGCTGGCGCATGGTGGGCGCACGCTTCGCACTGTTGTCGGCGCTGGCCTTGCTGGTCTGTAACTTTATCGGCCTGTGGCCCGAAACCGTCAGCACCCTGGCGCTGGTCTTGACGGCCACGCTGCTGGCGCTGTTGGTGGCGGTGCCGCTGGGTGTGCTGGCGGGGCTTACGCCAGCGTTTGACCGCGTGATCGACCCTTGCCTGGACCTGGTGCAAACCCTGCCGCCTTATATCTACCTGTTGCCGGCCATCGCACTGCTGGGCTATGGCCCCGCGACCGCCTTGCTGGCCACCTTTATCGTCGCGGTGCCACCCGCGCTGCGCCTGACCTCGCTGGGTATCCGCATGACGCCCAAGGAATTTGTCGAGCTGGGCGAAGCCAGCGGCGTCACCGGCTTGCAGATGTTCTTCAAGATTCGTCTGCCATTCGCCATGCCGAGCATCATGGCTGGGGTCAACCAAAGCTTGATGATGGCGTTTGGCATGGTGGTCATCGCCGGCATCGTCGGCTCCGGGGGCCTGGGCGAAACCATCTACGGCGCGGTGCGCACGCTGGATATTGCCAAATCGATCAACGCCGCGCTGGCCATCGTCATCCTTACCATGATCCTCGACCGACTCGCGCAAGCCGCTGCACAGTCGCGGATGGGAGCAAGCCAATGAACCTGACGGACTTCCGTTTCTCGCCAGGTGCGTTCCTGGCGCCGGCCATCGACTGGTTGAACGCCAACCTGCATGGCCTGTTCGTAGTGATCAGCAAGATCATCGAAGCCACCTTGGGCGCCATCGAGACGGCGCTGCTCGCACCCCATGCCTCTGTGTTGATTGCCATTGTGGTGTTGGCCGCATGGGTGCTGGCCAACTGGCGCGTGGCGCTGTTTGCCGGCCTGATGTTGGCGTTCTGCCTGTTTGCCGGGTTGTGGGTGGCGTCGATGCAGACCATCGCACTGGTGTCGGTGGCGGTGCTGATCTCGGTGAGCATCGCGTTCCCGCTGGGCATCCTGGCGGCGCGGGTCAAGCGGGTGGACGCGGCGCTGCTGCCGATCCTCAATATCATGCAAACCGTGCCGCCGTGGGTGTACCTGATCCCCGCCGTGATGTTGTTCAGCCTCGGCCGAGTGCCGGCGATCATTGCCACCATCGTGTATGGCATTCCGCCGATGCTGCGCCTGACTACGTTGGCCTTCAAGCAACTGCCCAAGGACTTGCTGGAACTGGGCCAGGCCATGGGCGCATCCCCCCGGCACATCCTGTTCAAGATTGAATTGCCCACGGCGGCGCCGACGCTGCTGGTGGGGTTGAACCAATGCATCCTGCTGTCTCTGGCGATGGTGGTGTTGGCCGGGTTGGTCGGGGCAGGCGGCTTAGGCGCAGAAGTGACGCGCGGTTTGACCCGTATGGAAATGGGCCTGGGCCTGCGCGCCGGGCTGGCGATTGTCGCAGTGGCGCTGTTGCTCGATCGCTTGTCACGCGGCGCCTTGCAGCGCCAGGCGCGGCGAACATAACGTGGTAGCACGACGTCAATTCAGCGATGGCATGCAGTGCAAGAACCTGCGCTACCTCAATGATCATCACGGCCAACAGGTGCGCAAGGCGCGGGCGGGTTTTGTTCTGCTGGAGCATTTTTCGCTGCCGGCCTTTACTCAGGCGCTGGACACCATCGTCACCGCCAACCTGCTGCGGCCCGAGCTATTCGCCACGCAGACCTTTGGTTTGACGGCTGACGAAATCGTCAGCGACCTGGGCCTGGTGATCCGCCCGGATGAGCGCCTGACGCTCAACGCGGTGTGTGAACTCGACCTGCTGGTGATCTGCGGCGGATATCGCACGCCGCTTCGCCACAACGATGAGTTGAGCCTGCTGCTGGAGGCGGCGGCGGAGCAGGGGGTGGCATTGGCGGGGATATGGAACGGTGCGTGGTTCCTGGGGCGGGCAGGGCAGTTGGAGGGTTATCGCTGCGCCGTTCATCCTGAGCATCGCCCGGCATTGGCCGAAATCGCCCGGCTTACCCATGTCACCAGCGAAGCCTACGTGGTGGACCGCAATCGTCTGACGGCATCAAGCCCCACCGGGGCCTTCTATATGGCGCTTGAGTGGATTCGCAGCCTGCACGGCAAAAGCCTCACCGACGGCATCGAAGACATCCTCGCCTTCGAAGCCTCACGCTTTCGGCGCGTCAAACCGATGCTGAACCTGTCGGTAAGCGGGCCGCTGCGGGAGGTGATCAACCTGATGGACGTGAACCTCGAAGAGCCGCTGCAGATGCATGACCTGTGCCTGTACGCAGGCCGTTCACGGCGCCAGATCGAACGCCTGTTCAAGGACCAACTCGGTACCTCGCCGCAGCGCTATTACATGGACCTACGCATTACCGAAGCGCGACGACTGTTGCAGCACACCTCGCTGACCATCGTCGAGGTGTCGGTGGCCTGTGGGTTTGTCTCGCCGAGTCATTTCAGCAAGTGCTACAGCGCCTATTTCGGGCATCGCCCATCGAAGGAAATTCGCCTAGTCAAATAACCCGCAAGCCCCGTGGGCAAAGGGCTATGACCGATGCTTGCAGTGTGTATTTTAATTGTAGACACAAAGTATTTTGTTGTTTTATAGTGCGAATACAGGTAGTAGACCGTGTGCACTTACTACTAGGAAGGTTTCACCATGGCGACCAAACAACTCATCACCCCGGCTCCTGTAGAGCCAACCCTTGACCGCAAGGCGGTATTGGGTGAAGCGCTACGGCGCCGCATCCTCAGCATGGAGCTGGCACCGGGTGCCGTGGTGGACGAGTTGGCGCTGTGTGATGAGTTCGGTTTGTCGCGCCCGCCGGTGCGTGAATTGATGCGGCAAATGGCGGCAGAGGGGTACATCGATCTCGAAGCCAACCGCGCCGCCCGGGTGTCGGCGATGAGTTACCAATCGCTGCGCAGTTTTTTCCTGGCGGCGCCGTTGATTTACATCGCCACCACCCAACTGGCCTGCTCTCACGCAACGCCGGCTGAGGTTGTGGAGTTGAAGCGGATACAAGCTTTGTTTCGCACGGCCATCGAAGAAAAAGATGTCGAGAACCGTGTGTTGTACAACGACGAGTTTCACCTGCAGATCGGCAAGATGGCCCACAACGCCTACCTGATGCCGAGCTTGCAGCGCTTGCTGATCGACCATGCCCGTCTGGGCAAGATCTTCTACCGCCACCCCACCACGGTGGACATGCAGGAAGACCTCGAAGTGGCCGCCCAGCAGCACGACGACATGATCAGCGCAATTGAACACCACGATCCGGTCTTGGCCGGGGAAATCGTGCGGGCCCACCTCGAACTGTCCCGTCGGCGGATGTCCGAGTACGCGGCGCCCGAAGGCCTGGATGTAGCGCTCACGCTCTGACCTGTTGAGGCCGGCCAGTGTGACGCGATGCAACCGGGTAGCTGTTAGCACTAACAACTATAAAAGAACCCAGGTCGCGAACATGGCACTCATCAGAAACACCCCGGCAGACGATTCAACCTGCGGCTGGTTTCACCTCAGCCCACCGCGCGTGGCACGCCCACCGCTTAGCGGTACGCGAACAGCGCGCTGGGCCGTGGTAGGGGCGGGGTTCACCGGCCTCGCGGCGGCGCGCCAGCTGGCGCTGAATTTTCCCGATGACGAGATCGTACTGATCGAGGCGCAGGAAGTCGGCTACGGCGCCTCCGGGCGCAACGCCGGCTTTGCCATCGACTTGCCCCACGACATCGGCGCCGAAGACTATATCGGCGACATCGCCACCGCTAAAATCAGCATGGAACTCAACCTCGCCGGGCAATCCATGCTGCGGGCGCTGGTGGATCAACACGGTATCAATTGCCAATGGCGTGATTGCGGCAAGTACCAGGCTGCCATCGAAGACCGTGGCATCGCCGTGCTGGATGCTTATCGTCGTGGCCTCGACAAACTCGGCCAGCCCTACCAGGTGATCGAAGGCGACGAACTGCCCAGCCGTATCGGCACGCGCTTCTATCGCAAGGCCCTGTTTACCCCCGGCACTGCGCTGGTGCAGCCGGCGGCGCTGGTCAAAGGCCTGGCAGACACCTTGCCGTCCAATGTAACCCTCTACGAAAACACCCCGATTACCGAAGTGGAGTACGGCGACAAAACCGTGCTGATCCACAAACACGGGCGCATCGTCGCCGACAAGCTGGTGCTGACCAACAACGCGTTCGCCATGAGCTTCGGCTTCCTCAAGAGCCGCATGTTGCCGATCTTCACTTACGCCAGCCTCACTCGCCCGCTGGACGAAGAAGAGCAAGCGCGCCTGGGTGGCGACCCGTTCTGGGGCGTGATCCCTGCCGATCCGTTTGGCACCACCTTGCGCCGTACTGTCGACAACCGTTTACTGGTGCGCAACAGCTTCAGCTTCAACGCCGATGGCCGCAGCAATCCCAAATACCTGCAACGGTTTGTGAAGCGCCACAAAGAGTCCTTCGACCGGCGCTTCCCGCTGCACCGCGAGGTGAGTTTCGACTACACCTGGGGCGGTTCCCTGAGCCTGTCGCGCAACCACATGGCGCACTTCGGCGAGCTGGCCAAAAACGTCTACGGCGCCCTGTGCTGCAACGGCCTGGGCGTCACCCGCGGCACCGTCACTGGCACCTTGCTGGCCGAGTGGCTAGCGGGCAAAAGCAATCACCTGGTGGACTTCCTGTTGACGTCCCCGGGCCCAAGCAGAAACCCACCCGAGCCACTGTTATCAGCGGGTGTAAACATGAACTTGCTATGGGGGCAAAGCCGCGCCGGCCAGGAAAGCTGATTCGCAACACGCTTAGTACGCAATACCGAACTTAATCTATCGATTGGAAAACAGCAGGCGTATTAGCGACTGCGGTTTCTGATTGAGACGGCTTTCATTCGCCTGGATTTCAAGTGTGCGTTGTACCCCGGCGAATGAACGAAGCGAAGTAGGAGATAATAATGACAAGTCCGAATGCCTCAGTTGAGGATGTACCGCTCAATAACTTTCACCGTTTACTCACGGCCCGTTCGGGCGGTGGTTCATTCGTGGATGGTTATGTTTTAAGCATTATTGGCATCGCGATGCTGCAAGTCACCGGCGCCCTGGAACTGACTGAGTTCTGGCAAGGCCTTATTGCTGCGTCGGCCTTGATCGGCGTGTTCTTTGGCGGGTTTATCGGCGGTTGGTTGACCGATAAGTTAGGCCGCAAGAAAGTCTATTTCATGGGCCCATCGTTATTTATCGTGTGTTCCCTGGCGCAGTTCTGGGTTGAATCGGCGTGGGTGTTATTTGCCCTGCGCTTCATCATTGGCTTGGCGGTGGGGATTGAATACCCGGTGGCCACTTCATTGTTGGTGGAGTTCCTGCCGAAGAAACAACGCGGGCCACGGCTCGCCGCACTGACCATCCTGTGGTTTGCCGGTGCGGCATTCGCCTATGTGGTGGGTAACGCCATTATCAACACCGGCGCCGATGATGCCTGGCGCTATGCCTTGGCCAGTGCTTCGGTGATCGGGTTGGTGTTGTTCGTGCTGCGCCTGGGCACGCCGGAATCGGCACGCTGGTTGCTCAGCAAAGGCCGCGATGCCGAAGCCGAACAAGTGATCAAGCGCGTCTACGGCCCGCACTACTCGCTGCGCGACCTGCCGGAGCAACCGGACGAGCGCAAGATGACCTTCCGCGACCTGCTGCGCTCGGGGTACGGCAAGCGCCTGTTCTTTGTCTCGGTGTTCTGGTCCTGCTCGATCATCCCTGTGTTCGCCGTATATGCCTTCGCGCCCAAAGTGCTGCAAGCCCTGAACCTGAAAGGGGAGTGGGCCTCCTACGGCTCGATGTTCATCACCCTGTTGTTTGTGGTCGGCTGCGTACTTGCCACACGGCTGATCAACACCATTGGCCGTCGCAGCATGCTGATCCACAGCTTCCTGTGGTCGGGCCTTGCGCTGCTGTTGCTGGCGGCGTTCTCCAACAGCCATGAGCTGCTGGTGCTGTGCCTGTTCGGCGCCTACGCGGTGTTTATCGGCGGCGCCCAAGTGCTGCAACTGGTCTACCCCAACGAATTGTTCCCCACCGAAATCCGCGCCTTTGCCGTCGGCATTGGCACCTCCTTGTCGCGGGTCGGCGCCGCTGTGGGCACCTACCTGGTGCCGTTGTCGCTGACCTCCATCGGTATCGGCAACACCATGTACGTCGCGGCGGGCGTGACCTTTGTCGGCCTGGCAGCCGCCTGGGCCATGGCGCCTGAAACACGCTCACTGAACTTGCGGGACGCAGCGGCATTGAGCAACTGAACGAATAAAACATCACTTTCACAGTTGGAGAGACACCATGAAATTCGAAGGCATCTACACCCCGGCAATCACCCCGCTGACCGCCACCGGCCAGATCGACAATGCAGCCTTCGCCGAAGTGCTGGAGTACCTGATCGAATCCAAGGTGCACGGCATCATCATCGGCGGCTCCACCGGCGAGTACTACGCGCACACGTCCCAAGAGCGCATCGACCTGGCGGCCCACGCTAAGGAAGTCATCGGCAACCGCGTAGCGCTGATCGTCGGCACCGGCGCCATCCGCACCGAAGACTCGGTGGAATACGCCAAGGCTGCTCGCGCCATCAAGGCCGATGCGATCCTGGTGGGTTCGCCGCCGTACGCACTGCCGACCGAAGAAGAAAACGCCATCCACGCCCTGGCCGTGGACAAGGCCGCCGACCTGCCGATCATGCTCTACAACTATCCGGGTCGCATGAGCGTGAGCATGGGCAACGAATACTTCAAGGCCGTATCGGCTTCGAAAAACGTCGTGGCCATCAAGGAAAGCTCCGGCGACATGGCCCAAGTGCACCGCCTGGCCACCCAATTCCCTAACATCGCGCTGTCTTGCGGCTGGGACGACCAGGCCCTGGAATTCTTCGCCTGGGGCGCCCGCAGCTGGGTGTGTGCCGGTTCCAACTTCGTACCCCGTGAACACGTCGCGCTGTACGAGGCTTGCGTGATCGAAAAAGACTTCGACAAAGGCCGCAAGATCATGGCCGCGTTCATGCCGCTGATGGACTTCCTCGAAGGCGGCAAGTTCGTGCAGGCGATCAAGGCCGGTTGCGCCTTCAACGGCCTGCGCACCGGCAGCGTTCGTGCGCCGCTGCAACCGCTGTCCGAGAGCGAAGACCAGGCGCTGCAAACTGTGATCACTAACCTCAAGCGCGACGTTGCGCGCATCCAAGGGGGTGCATGATGACTCACCTGTTGAGCGCTGCCGAATACTCGGGCATTGCCAAGGACATCCAGTTCCCAACCCAGTCCTTCATCAATGGCGCGTTGCACACCTCGGCTTCGGGCAAGACTTTTGCCACCACCAACCCGGCCACCGGCGAATTGCTGGCTGAAATCACCGCGTGCAACAGCGTCGATGTGGACTACGCCGTGGCCTCGGCCAAGCAAGCTTTCGAGGATGGTCGCTGGCACAAACTCAGCCCGGGTACGCGCAAGAAAGTCCTACTGCGCTTTGCCGACCTGCTCGAGCAGCACTCCCACGAACTGTCCGTGCTCGAAAGCCTGGACAGCGGCAAGCCCGTGCGCGAGTGCCAGCTGACCGACGTGCCTGAAACCATCCATATGATCCGCTGGCACGCCGAGCTGATCGACAAGATCTACGACAACACCGCACCGGTAGGTCACGACGCGCTGACTCTGGTGGTGCGTGAAGCCATCGGCGTGGTCGGCCTGGTGCTGCCGTGGAACTTCCCGCTGCTGATGCTGGCCTGGAAAATCGCCCCCTCTCTGGCGGCCGGTTGCTCCATCGTGGTCAAGCCCGCCAAGGAAACCACCCTGACCGCGCTGCGCGTGGCCGAGCTGGCGTCCCAGGCTGGCATTCCGGACGGCGTGTTCAACGTGGTCTCCGGTGGCGGTCGCGAAGTGGGCGAGCCGTTGGGGCGTCATATGGACGTCACCATGGTCAGCTTCACCGGCTCCACCGACACCGGTCGCCTGTTCCTGCAATACGCGGCCGAGTCCAACCTCAAGCGCATCGTGCTCGAACTGGGCGGCAAGAACCCGGCCGTGGTCATGAACGATGTCGCCGACCTGGACCTGGTGGCGGGGCATATCGTCAACGGCTCATTCTGGAACATGGGCGAAAACTGCTCGGCGTCGTCGCGCCTGATCGTGCACGCCGATATCAAGGATGAGCTGCTCAAACGCATCGGCGTGCAGCTGCAAGACTGGAAGATGGGCAGCCCGCTGGACCCGGACAACCGCCTGGGTTCGATGGTCAGCAAGGCGCACTTCGACAAGGTCAGCTCGTACTTGGTAAACGCCAGCGAAGGCAACCAGCGCGTGGTGTTCGGCGGCAAGACCGAAGACGGCATCTACGTGCAGCCGACCGTGGTCGACGGCGTGAGCGCCGACAGCCTGCTGTTCAAGGAAGAGATCTTTGGCCCGGTGCTGACCGTCACCACCTTCAACACCCTGCAAGAAGCCGTCACCCTCGCCAACGACACCATCTACGGCCTGGCCGCTTCGGTCTACACCGACAACCTGCGCAACGCGATCAAGCTGTCTCGCGAGATCCGCGCCGGTATCGTCACCGTCAACTGCTTCGGCGAAGGCGACGCCTCGACCCCGTTCGGCGGCTATAAGCACTCCGGTTTCGGCGGGCGTGACAAGTCTATCTGGGCCCACGACCAGTACACCGAAATCAAGACCATTTGGATCGACACTTCCGAAGGCTAAAAAACCAGGCGCCCCTCTACAAAGCTCCACGCAAGCGGCGATTGGGGCGCCTTCCTTTCAACCGGGTCAACAATAAGAACGCCACGGCCCAGCTCGTTTTCTCGAAGCCCTTTTCATGACTGCCTATCGCACTGCCCTTACGTCTGCCCATGTCACCGCAATACTGTTTGGCTTGACCGGAATTTTTGGTGCGCTGATTCACGCCAGCGCCAGTGTGATCACCTTCGGCCGAGCGGCGTTTGCCATGCTGGCTTTGGCGGTGTTCGCGCTTCTACAGGGGCGCGCGTTGCTGCGTGGCCTTAACCGCAAGAAACTGTTTGTCTACTTCATCTCGGGGCTGATGCTGGCCGCGCACTGGGTCACGTTTTTTATCGCGATCAAAGTGGGCGGGGTGGCGGTGGCGACCCTGGGGTTCGCCAGTTTCCCGGCGTTTATCACCTTGCTCGACTTGGCGGTGTTCCGTGACAGGCCGCACCTGGCCGAATCGCTGTTATTGCTGCTGGTGACCCTTGGCCTGGTTCTGGTCACGCCATCCTTTGAGTTGGCTAACCAGGGCACTGTCGGGTTGCTGTGGGGGATTGCGTCCGGTTTGTCGTTCGCCTTGCTGGCGATGACCAACCGCCGCGCCACCGATGGTCGCAATGGTGTGCAGGTGGTGTTCTGGCAGAACGCGACCGTGGCCGTGGTCATGGCGCCGTTCGCCGTGCTAGACCTGGTGCAACTGGGGCCCGTCGACTGGCTTAACCTGGCGATTCTCGGTGTGCTCTGCACGGCGGTATCCCAGGCGCTGTTCGTCAAAAGCCTCAAGGGCCTCAATGCGCGCAGCGCGGGGATGATCATTTCGCTGGAGCCGGTGTACGCCATTGCCTGCGCCTGGTGGTTGTTCCACGAAGCGCCGTCCTACCGGATGTTGGCGGGTGCCGCGTTGATTGTGTTGGCGATTGTGCTGTCGGCCCAGGGCAAAGGCCACGGGCCGCAAGCGGCCACGGGTTGAGCCGCGGTTTTTTGCCGATGGTTAGATCGATTATTTCCTTCTGATTGGTCGGCATAATGCTTTCGAATATCCATAACGCCGGTTTTCTCCTTTGAATGGACGGGGAGGGCGTTATCGCGACGAAAGGCCTGTTATCGCATCCGTTTGCGCTGTTTTGTTCGACTAAGCTCTCCCCCGAGCATCCAATCCTGCTGCTCTGTCGCCGTCTTGCGCCACTGCCCGGCGTCTCTAGAATCGGCGCCAGAACTTAGCCATTTCCTGTCGATTACGGAGTTTCGAACATGATGAATGCAATGCAGATGCCGATGAACACCGCCATGCCCATGATGCCAATGATGGGCATGCCAATGATGATGGCCACCATGAAATGCGAAATGGCTGGCGACGCCATGATGTGCACCATGAAACCTGCCGCCGGCATGGACATGGCTCAGTTCAAGACCAACGCCGACATGATGGCGATGATGATGAACTGCGGCATGCCGATGATGATGCAGTGCGCCAACATGTCCATGATGTGCCTGTCGGCCGATGCTATGAAGATGATGACCGACATGACCATGCCAAAAATGGCGATGGGCATGCCGATGATGTGCATGATGGAATGCACCCTGATGGGCGACAG
This sequence comes from Pseudomonas viridiflava, assembly GCF_900583165.1. Classification (GTDB taxonomy): domain Bacteria; phylum Pseudomonadota; class Gammaproteobacteria; order Pseudomonadales; family Pseudomonadaceae; genus Aquipseudomonas. Next base: position 34,153 of record NZ_UTKY01000113.1, read on the forward strand.
CATGCAGTGCAAAATGATGCCAATGCCCGGCATGAGCATGGCCATGATGGAAAACTGCTGCATGCTCATGAACAAACTGATGAACGACTGCGCCATGCCGATGATGATGAGCTGCAATGGCATGCCGATGATGTGTTGCACCTGCTGATAGGTCGCACACCATGAAAAACGCCCCGACTTGTCGGGGCGTTTTGCGTTTCAGTCCAGACGTTCGGGGTAGGTGATCACCAAAAACGCCACGGCCTCACTGTCTGCGGGGTTGCGGTAGCGGTGGGGCTGGTCGGCGTAGAACAGGATCGAATCGCCGGTGGAGAGCAGGTAGCGCTCGTCATTGACGCTCACCTCCAACACACCTTGGGCCACTACCAGGTTTTCCTGGATGCCAGGGCCGTGGCCTTCGGAGACTTCCTCGCCCAGCGCCCGCAGGCGAATCTCATAAAATTCGGATTGGCGCGCCGTGTCATAGGGGAACAGCGCCCGGCTGATAAACGCGCCATCGGCACTCACCAGGCGCTTGCTCTGTTGCGCGGGCAACACTTCAACACCCTCAAAGGCGCGGTCCTCCAGAAACGCCGCCACCGACACCTTCAACCCCTTGGCAATCTTGCACAGTACCTTGATCGACGGCACGCTGCGCCCGGACTCGATCTGCGCCAACATCGCCCGGCTTACGCCGCAGGCGCGTGCTAAGCCGTCCAGTGACAAGTGGCGCTTGCTGCGCAGGCGTTGCAGGTTGTGGGCGACGCACAGGCTGATCACATCGTCGTCGGTGTTGGGTTTGGGCAAAGGTTTGGGTGGTTCGGGTAGCACATGCAGGAAATTCATCGGCCTTACGCCCGGCGAGTATCGCTGGAGGGCGCAGCCTGTGCGGTAAACACCGCAAGCCCGGCACGCGCCGCGTACATCGCCCACATCAACTCGCCCGCTGCGCGCTTGGCGGCGTTTACGGTGGAGCGTGAAGTCGATGACGGTGGCGGATATTTGCATGGGGGCGGTCTCGTGGGGCTTGGTGAACTCAGTGGCTCCACAGTAATCCTTGAAGGTTATTTCTTTAAATACTGAGTTTGCATGTGGTAATTCGATTTTGGACTTAGAAAAGAATCTTGGTCCGAAGCTGTTGTGGGAAAGGTCTGCCTCGTTAATTAAGCGTGACTTGGTGCTCGCCCTTGTCTTCCCATCCCATGCCCCCGACTCCCAAGGACCTGCCAGATGCTGCTGCGCCAATCTCCGCTCTTGTTTGCCGCCCTGACGTTAAGCTCGCTGGTACACGCCGAAGACCTGCAATTGGCTCCGGTAGAAGTCACCACCCGCGAAGCCAGCGCCGGCGAAATCGCCCAGGCCCAGCTCAAGAGCGTGCCTGGCGCCACCAACTACATCGACATGAATAGCGTGGCACAGGGGCGGGTGAGCACGAACGAGGACGTGTTCAAGTACCAGGCCGGGGTGTACGCCAAGGCCGCGAATAACGAAGGAGTGAAACTCTCCATTCGCGGCTCGGGCCTGAACCGCAGCCCCGGCGCCCACGGTTCCGGCCTGTACGAGATGTTCGACGGCCTGCCGTTGACCGGCCCCGGCGGTACGCCTTACGAGTTGAAAGTGCCGTTGTGGCAAAGCCGCGTCGAAGTGCTGCGCGGCGCCAATGGTTTTGATCAGGGGGCCTTGGCCCTGGGCGGCGCAGTCAACTACGTGACCCACACCGGCTACGACGCACCCAAGCTGCAACTGCGTTATGAGGTGGGCAGCAAAGGCTATGCCCAGCGCGAGATCAGCTCGGGCCAGGTGCTGGGGGATGCCGATTACTACATCAGCCTCACCGACTCCGAATCCGATGGCTATCAGCGCCAAAGCGCGGCCACCGGCAAGGGGTTCGCCGCTAACTTTGGCTACCGCTTCAGCCCGGAACTGGAAACCCGTTTCTATATCCGCTACCGCGAAACCACCAACGACACCCCCGGCAAGCTCACCCGCGACCAGATCAGCCACGATCCTCGCGCTGCCAACAGCCTCAATGCCGCCCGCGATTCCAAGCGCCTGGAGCCAGGCTCCACCTGGATCGCCAACAAGACCACCTTGCAGCTCGACGATAACTCGCGCCTGGAATTCGGCCTGGCGTACCACGACTACCCGATGGACTTGCGCGAAGGCACCATCCGCCTCAAAGTCGCCTACACCGACATCAGCAGCACCCTCAACTACATCCGCCAGGACACGCTGTTCGGGCATGACAGCAAGACCACCCTTGGCCTGCGCACGACCCAGGCAATGCCCAATAACGGCGGTTCGGAATACGTGCGCATCCCGGGCGCCTATGCCCCAGGCACCAAGACCCGCGACTACAGCTACCTGGGCTCCGACACCGTGCTGCATATCGGCAACGACCTGGAGTTGGTGCCCGACCTGTGGCTGACCACCGGCCTGGCCGCGATCTACACCCGCCGTGAAACCGAGGTGAGCTACCCCGAGACGGGTGCAAAGGTAAGCCAGCACGACTGGGACTACGCGCCGCGCATCGGCTTGCGTTATGACTTCACCCCGCAATTGCAGGTGTACGGCAACCTCAGCCGTTCGGTCGAGCCGCCACATGCGTGGTCGATGATCTGGGGGTCTGGAAACAAATTCACCAGCGGTCCAGCCGCTGGCTATGCCCGCGAAGGCATCAAACTGAAAAACCAGACCGCCACCACCCTGGAACTCGGCGGCCGTGGCGAGCAATGGTTCGGCCAATGGGATCTGGCGCTGTACCGCTCCGAAGTGCGCCACGAACTGCTCACCGTGGAAACCCAGGCGCAAACCTCCACCACCGACGCCGTCATCGCTGAAAACAACGCCAGCCCCACCGTGCACCAAGGCGTGGAACTGAGCCTGCTCAGCCCGTTGTGGGAGGGCGGTAGCAACGGTCGTCTGGCCCTGCGCCAGGCCTACACCTACAGCGACTTCCACTACCGCGACGACGACCGCTTCGGCGGCAACACCCTGCCGGGCATCCCCAAGCACTACTACCAGGCGCAAGTACGCTACAGCCACCCGACCGGTTTCTACACCAGCCTCAATACCGAACACGCTTCCAGGGTGGCGGTGGACTACGCCAATTCGTACTACGCGGCGTCCTACACGCTACTGGGCGCCACGTTTGGCTACGACGCGCCGAAGCAGGATTGGCAGGCGTGGGTCGACCTGCGCAATTTGACCAACAAGCGCTACGCCAATACCGTCACGCCGGGGTATGACGATAAAGGCGTGGACATGGCGCGCTCCACCCCAGGCGACGGTCGTGGCATCTACACCGGCGTGTCCTGGGCCTGGCGCTGATACAGCCACTAACTGTCAAACACAGGTGGTCTAGATGTGGGAGGGGGCGTGCTCCCGATAGCGGTGTGTCAGTCGGTACATCTGGTCCTGACCCACCGCTATCGGGAGCAAGCCCCCTCCCACATTTGAATCTATGTCGTCTCAGAGATCCTTGCTCCTGCTCCGTTTTACTGGCATTGTTTGCGCAATTGGTAATATTTCCCATTTGAGACCTTTTTGCGCATGCACAACATTCCGGCCGCGCTGGGCGACTCCATTCGCCAGCAGACCCTCACGGCAATGTACAGCGAGCACCACGGCTGGTTGCACGGCTGGCTGCGCAAAAAACTCGGCTGCTCCCAGCATGCCGCCGACCTGGCTCACGATGCTTTTATCCGCGTACTCATGCTGGCCGAACCGCAAAACATCAAGGAACCGCGCGCCTTCCTGGCGACTACGGCAGGGCGCCTGTTGATCGACGGCGCCCGTCGCCGCCGCATCGAAAAAGCCTATATGGAAGCCTTGGTGATCCAGTGCGAAGACGCCGGCATGCCCGACCCGGCCGCGATCCACGTGGCCTTGCAAGCCCTGGAACGCATCGCCGAGATGCTTGCGGGCTTGCCTGCCAAGACTCGGGAAGCCTTTCTGCTGAGCCGCCTTGATGGGCTCACCTACAGCGAAATCGCCACGCGCCTGGACGTTTCTTCCAGCACCGTCAAAAACTACATCTCCAGCGCCCTGGTGCACTGCTATCACAGCCTGCACGGTGCGGACCCGCTGGCATGAGCTCAGAACACATCATCCAGCAAGCTGCGAATTGGCTGACACGCCTGCACGACGAAGACGTCACCGACGCCGACCGTCGCGCCTTTGACACCTGGTGCCAGGCCGACCCACGCCATGCCCTCGCCATCGAGCGTATGCGCGGCCTGTGGGGTAGCCTCGATACCTTGCCGGCCAAACCTGCACGCATCGCCCTCAATCGGGCATTCGCCCCACGCCGCCCGCGTGGAGCACAAGTGGCCGGGCTGGTAGGCGTGCTGCTGTGTGGGTGGTTCGGCCTCGATCACCTGCCGGTGTGGATGGCCGACCAACGCACCGGTGTTGGCGAACGCCGGCAAATCGCCCTTGAAGACGGCAGCCAGTTGCAGCTCAACAGCAACTCGGCCGTGGACGTGAAGTTCGATGGTCACCAACGCGTTATTGAACTGCTGCAAGGCGAGCTCTGGGTCGACGTGGCCAAGGATGCGCAACGGCCGTTCGTGGTACGCACCAACCAAGGCACGGCGACTGCCCTGGGTACGCGTTACCTGGTCAAGCGCGCTGAGGATGGCACTACCGTGGTGACGGTGATCGAGTCCACCGTGGCGGTCAAAGGCGACGCCAGCGAAGGCGTCAAGGTGACGGCCGGCCAGCGTACGATCCTCGACCAAGGCCGTGCCCAGGCACCGCAAGCCAGCGGCAGTAGCGACCCCGACGCCTGGACCCGTGGCCTGCTCAAGGTCAATGACCAACCTCTCACCGAAGTACTGCAAACCCTCGCCAGCTACCGCCACGGCCTGGTGCGCTTCGACGCCCCGGCCCTGCAAAACCTGCGGGTGTCCGGCGTGTTCAAGCTCGACGACACGACGGCAGCATTCGCGGCACTGGCCGATAACCTGCCAATCCAAGTGGAGTACTTCACCGATCTACTGGTAGTGGTCGAGCCGCGTTAGGGTTGGCGCAGGCGCTTGTACAACGTATTGCGGCTCACCCCCAACTCCCGCGCTAGGTGCGAGATATTGCCGCCGGCGGCCTTCAGGCGCTGGTTCAGGTCGATGCTTTCATCCAGGTACTCAGTAACGGGCTGCCGCGCCGCTACGTTCAAATCCACAAAGAAATCATCCGGCAGGTGTTCCGGGCGAATCGGTTGTTCCTCGGCCATCGCCAGTGCCACCTGCAACACACTGCTGACTTGACGCAAATTCCCCGGCCACGGGTGCTGCTCGAACAACGCCAGCACTTCGGCGCTCAGGCCTGCCCATTGTGTCGGTTCGCGATGTTGCTGCCACAGTTGCTGAAACAACGCCCGCTTGTCGGTGCGCTCGCGCAAGGGCGGCAGCTCCAGGGTCAGGCCGCCAATGCGGTAGTACAAGTCCTCACGAAATCGCCCGGCCTGCACCCATTCGCGCAGCGCACGGTTGGTGGCCGAGATGATGCGCAGATCCACCGGGAACAACTCGCTACTGCCCACCGGTTGAACGCAGCGCTCTTGCAACACCCGCAACAACCGGGCCTGGGTCGGCAGCGGCATATCGCCTATCTCGTCAAGAAACAGCGTGCCCTTGTCGGCCTTGCGGATCAGGCCGATGCTGCCTTTCTGATTGGCACCCGTGAACGCGCCTTTTTCGTAGCCGAACAGCTCCGATTCCACCAACTCTGCCGGAATCGCCGCACAGTTCACCGCGATAAACGCCTGCTGGCTGCGGGAACTGGCCTGGTGCAGGGCTTTGACGAACACTTCTTTGCCGACCCCGGTTTCGCCGTGGATCAACAAGGGAATGTCCTTTTCCAGCAGGCGCTCGGCCTGGCGCACCGCTTTCTCTACGCGCACATCGCCAAAGTGCAGGGTCTGGAGGCCAATCGACGCCGGTTTTGGCGGCTCCTTGAACACACGCGCCTGCACCGGCATCTGCTTGGGTCGCCGCAATAGACACTGGAACCGGTTACGGCCCGCGGCCTGCAACGAAAACGGCAAGCCCTCGGGTTGGTTGAGCAACTCCAACAGAGACACCTTGAACAAACTGTCGATCATCACCCGCGACAAGCTGATGCCCAGCAAATTGTCGGCACGGCGATTGGCCGAGAGCACCTGGCCGCTCTCATCAAAAATCAGCAGCCCGGCCCATTGGCTGTCGAGGTTGCTCAAACCGGTGTTGAAGGTCAGTTGGAAGTGTTCGCCGCGAAACAGATTGAGGATCAGCCGATTCTCAACCGTCTGGCTCATCATCTTGACCATGCCCAGGGTGTGGGAGGGCGGCAGGTAGCTGTCGCTGGACACATCCAGCACCGCAATGATCTCGCGCTGCGCATCAAAGATCGGCGCCGCCGAGCCGGTCATAAAGCGGTTGGCCTTGAGGAAGTGTTCATCGTGTTCGATATGCACCGCCTGGGCACAGGCCAGCGCCGTGCCGATGGCATTGGTGCCGCTGGAGCGCTCTTGCCAACTGGCCCCTGGGTTGAAGCCGCGAGCCAGCTTCGGCTCGATAAAGCGCTGGGTGCCCCACGAAGTCAGTACCTGGCCTTGGTTGTCGGCCAGCATGATCAGGCAGTTGGAATTGCTCAGGATATTTTCGTAGTAGGGCAACACTTCCTGGTGGGTGGTCTGCACCAGTGAATGCTGGCTTTCCAGCAATTGGCTGATGCCTTCGGCGGGGAGTTGGTCGAAGCTAGGCGTGCTCTGGTGGTCCAGGCCAAAGGCGCGGCAGCGGCGCCAGGATTCCTGGATAAGGGTGTCGTGAGACAGTGGTTCGGCCATGGTGTGACCTTCTTTTTATTGTTTTAGGTACTGCACGATCTAGTGGTCGGATACAGGTCAATGTGGGAGGGGGCTTGCTCCCGATAGCGGTGGGTCAGTCACAGATGTATCAACTGACACGGCCTCATCGGGAGCAAGCCCCCTCCCACATTTGCCCTCTGTTGTCTGGACAACCGAGTCAGAAGAGTGTTGTTCAGAACTGTTCATTGTCAACCCCCGAACTGTTCAGTTGTTCACCTGGAGTGTTCACTCCCGAACATGCTGTTTAACTCATTTCCTTACACATCAAGCCCTTGCCGTTTTGGCACGAAACTCGCTCTGACGAATGGCCAGATTCATTCCAATAATAAAAAAGGTCGTGTCATGTCATTGACCCTGGAAAATGTCTCCCGCGTCGTAGAAGGGCAAACCTGGATCGACGACGCCACCCTGCGTTTCGAAGCCGGGTCCTTCAACGTATTGCTCGGCCGTACGCTGTCGGGCAAGACCAGCCTGATGCGCCTGATGGCCGGCCTGGACAAGCCCGACAGCGGCCGCATCCTGATGAACGGCGTCGACGTCACGCAAAAACCGGTGCGCCTGCGCAACGTGTCGATGGTCTACCAGCAGTTCATCAACTACCCCACCATGACGGTGTTCGAGAACATCGCCTCGCCGCTGCGTCAGGCCGGTGTGTCCAATGAGGTTATCCAAAGCAAGGTGCTGGAAACCGCCAGGATGCTGCGCATCGAGAAATTCCTGCAGCGTCACCCGCTGGAATTGTCCGGCGGCCAGCAGCAACGCACGGCCATGGCCCGCGCCCTGGTCAAGGACGCCGAGCTGATCCTGTTCGATGAGCCACTGGTGAACCTGGACTACAAACTGCGCGAAGAGCTGCGTCAGGAAATGCGCGAACTGTTCAAGGCGCGCCATACCATTGCCATCTACGCCACCACCGAACCCAACGAAGCCCTGGCCCTGGGTGGCACCACCACCATCCTGCACGAAGGCCGGGTGATCCAGAGCGGCAAGGCCGCGGAGGTCTACCACCAGCCCCAGACCGTGCTGGCCGCCGAGCTGTTCTCCGAGCCACCGATCAACCTGATGCCGGGGCGCATCAGTGGCAACGAAGTCAGCTTTGCCAACTTCGTGCACTTCCCCCTCAACGTCGATCTGCGCCCCATTGGCGAAGGCGAATTCCGCTTTGGCGTGCGCCCCAGCCATATCAGCCTCGTGCCGAGTAACGATGACGACCTGGAGCTGGCCGTTACCGTGGAGGTCGCCGAGATCAGCGGCTCCGAAACCTTCCTACATGTGCGCAGCGAACACTTCCTGCTGGTGCTGCACCTGCCAGGGGTGCACGAGTACGACGTCGATGCGCCGATCCGCGTGTATATCCCCACCCATAAACTGTTTGTGTTCGATGGCCAGGGCCGTTTGGTCCAAGCCCCCGGGCGCCGTGTCGCGAGGGTTGCCTGATGGCCGAGATCCATTTGCAGAACCTGGCGCATAGCTACAGCCCTACGCCGAGCGGCCCAGAGGACTACGCGATTCGGGCCATGAACCACGTGTGGGAGCAGGGTGGCGCCTACGCGTTGCTGGGGCCTTCGGGCTGCGGCAAGTCGACCTTGCTCAATATCATTTCCGGCCTGCTCAGCCCGTCCGAAGGCCAAGTACTGTTCGACCACAAGGTAGTGAACGAACTGACCCCGGAACGGCGCAACATCGCCCAGGTGTTCCAGTTCCCGGTGGTGTACGACACCATGACCGTGTTCGATAACCTGGCATTCCCCCTCAGAAACCAGGGCATGGCCGAGGCGAAAATTCACAGCAAGGTGCAGGAAATTGCCGAAGTCCTCGACCTGCAAAGCCTGCTCAGCAAAAAGGCCCGCAACCTCACCGCCGACGAAAAACAGAAAGTCTCCATGGGCCGTGGCCTGGTGCGTGACGACGTGTCGGCGATCCTGTTTGATGAACCGCTGACGGTGATCGACCCGCACCTGAAGTGGAAACTGCGACGCAAGCTCAAGCAGATTCACGAGCAGTTCAATATCACCATGGTCTACGTCACCCACGATCAACTGGAGGCTTCGACCTTCGCCGACAAGATCGCCGTGATGTACGGCGGGCAGATCGTGCAGTTCGGCACGCCCCGCGAGCTGTTCGAACGGCCGAGCCATACCTTTGTCGGTTATTTCATCGGCAGCCCTGGGATGAATCTGATTGAGGTGCAGGCCGAGGCGGGCGGGGTGCGTTTTGCCGACACTCATTTGCCGCTGTCCGAGGCCTTGCAGCAGCGCATCGCGAGTACCGAATACACCAAACTGCAGGTAGGTATCCGCCCGGAATTTATCCACGTCTGGGACGAATACAACCCCGACGCCCTGCAAGCCGACGTCACACACCTGGAAGACCTTGGCACCTACAAGATCATCACCCTCAACCTCGACGGTGCCGTACTGAAAGTGCGCCTGGCCGAAGACAAGCCGGTGCCCGAGGGCCGCGCCTGCATCAGCTTCCCCGCGCAATGGCTGATGCTCTACGCCGATGACTACCTGCTGGAGGTGCAGCCATGAACAAGGTGCAGAACAACAAGGCCTGGTGGCTGGTATTGCCGGTGTTTTTGCTGGTGGCGTTCAGCGCGGTGATCCCGATGATGACCGTGGTCAACTACTCGGTGCAGGATATTTTCGACCAGTCCAGCCGCTACTTCGTCGGCGCCGACTGGTACAAACAGGTGCTGCTCGACCCCCGTTTGCATGACTCGTTGCTGCGCCAGTTCATCTACTCGGCGTGCGTGTTGTTGATCGAAATCCCCCTGGGCATCGCCATCGCCCTGACCATGCCCACCAAAGGCCGCTGGTCATCGCTGGTGCTGATTATCCTGGCGATTCCGCTGCTGATCCCGTGGAACGTGGTGGGCACCATCTGGCAGATCTTCGGCCGCGCCGACATTGGCCTGTTGGGCTACAGCCTTAACGCCATGGGCATCAGCTACAACTATGCGGCCAACACCGCAGACGCCTGGGTCACCGTGCTGGTGATGGACGTGTGGCACTGGACCTCACTGGTGGCGCTGCTCTGCTACTCCGGCCTACGGGCGATCCCGGATGTGTACTACCAGGCTGCACGGATCGATCGTGCATCGGCTTGGGCAGTATTCCGACATATCCAGTTGCCGAAGATGAAAAGCGTGCTGTTGATCGCAGTGATGCTGCGTTTTATGGACAGCTTCATGATCTACACCGAGCCCTTCGTGCTCACCGGCGGCGGGCCGGGGAATGCCACCACGTTCCTCAGTCAGACGCTTACCCAGATGGCCGTAGGCCAATTCGACCTGGGCCCGGCGGCGGCGTTTTCGCTGGTGTACTTCCTGATCATCCTGTTGGTGTCCTGGCTGTTCTACACCGCCATGACCCACTCCGACGCCAACCGCTGAGGCCGCCAACATGAGCAAGCGCAAGCTGATTCCGCTGCTGATCTACATCCTGTTCCTGCTGGTGCCGATCTACTGGCTGCTGAACATGTCCTTCAAGAGCAACACCGAAATCCTCGGCGGGCTGACGTTGTTTCCGCAGGATTTCACCCTGGCCAACTACAAGGTGATCTTCACCGACCCGAGTTGGTACACCGGCTACCTCAACTCGCTGTACTACGTAAGCCTGAACACGGTGATCTCCCTGAGCGTGGCGCTGCCGGCGGCCTATGCGTTTTCACGCTACCGCTTCCTGGGCGACAAGCACCTGTTTTTCTGGCTGCTGACCAACCGCATGGCGCCACCAGCGGTGTTTTTGCTGCCGTTTTTCCAGCTGTATTCATCGATTGGTCTGTTCGACACCCATATCGCCGTGGCCCTGGCTCACTGCTTGTTCAACGTGCCATTGGCGGTATGGATCCTGGAAGGCTTCATGTCGGGGGTGCCCAAGGAAATCGACGAAACGGCCTACATTGACGGCTACTCGTTTCCCAAGTTCTTCGTGAAGATCTTTATCCCGTTGATCGGCTCCGGCATCGGCGTGACCGCGTTTTTCTGCTTTATGTTTTCCTGGGTCGAGCTACTGCTGGCGCGCACCCTGACCTCGGTCAACGCCAAGCCCATCGCGGCGGTGATGACCCGCACGGTCTCGGCCTCGGGTATCGATTGGGGCGTGCTGGCGGCGGCGGGGGTGTTGACTATCCTTCCCGGCATGCTGGTGATCTGGTTTGTTCGCAATCACGTGGCCAAGGGCTTTGCCCTCGGCCGGGTCTGAGGAGTCGATGATGGAATGGATGGCCTGGACCACCCCCACTGCACTGTTCTTTGCTGGCATCGCGCTGATTCTGGCGGGCATGACCACCTGGGAATTGCGCTCGCCGAGTATCCCTCGGCGGGGTCTTCTGCCGATCAGCACCACCCGTGGTGATCGTTTGTTTATCGGTCTTCTCGGCAGCGCCTACCTGCATTTGCTGGTTATCGGCGTTACCGACTGGAGCATCTGGGTGGCCACTGCGCTGTCCCTGGTATGGCTGTTGAGTGTGATGCGTTGGGGCTAACGCTGTTCCCCTGTAGGAGCGAGCTTGCTCGCGAAAACCGCCAACGATAACGCGTGCACCCTGATTCAACGCGTTGTCCTTGCGTGCTTCGCGAGCAAGCTCGCTCCTACAGGGCGTGGCGGCTGTGGCTCTTTTTGAAATTAACCAGGAGGTCTCTATGTTGAATAAGAACAATAAGCTGCGACATAGCATTTCATTGGCCGCCGTATTGGCCCTCAGCGGTTTGAGCGCCTCGGCCTGGGCCGATGCGTACGAAGACGCCGCGAAAAAATGGATCGGCAGCGAATTCAAACCGTCCACCCTGACGGCCGAGCAGCAGCTTGAGGAACTCAAGTGGTATATCAAGGCCGCCGAACCCTTTCGTGGGATGAAGATCAACGTGGTGTCGGAAACCCTCACCACCCACGAGTATGAATCCAAGGTGCTGGCCAAGGCCTTCAGCGAAATCACCGGGATCAAGCTGACCCACGATCTGCTGCAAGAAGGCGACGTGGTGGAGAAACTGCAAACCCAGATGCAGTCCGACAAGAATATCTACGACGGCTGGGTCAACGATTCCGACTTGATCGGTACGCACTTTCGCTACGGCAAGACCGAATCCATCACCGACCTGATGGCCAACGAAGGCAAGGACTTCACCTCGCCAACCCTGGACCTCAAGGACTTTATCGGCCTCTCATTCACCACCGCGCCCGACGGCAAGGTCTATCAACTGCCCGACCAGCAGTTCGCCAACCTCTACTGGTTCCGCGCCGACTGGTTCGAACGTGCCGACCTCAAAGCCAAGTTCAAGGAAAAGTACGGCTATGACCTCGGCGTGCCAGTGAACTGGTCGGCCTATGAAGACATCGCCAAGTTCTTTAGCGAAGACGTCAAGGAGATCGACGGCAAGCGCGTTTACGGGCATATGGACTACGGCAAAAAAGACCCGTCCCTGGGCTGGCGCTTCACCGATGCCTGGTTCTCCATGGCCGGTGGCGGCGACAAAGGCTTGCCCAACGGCCTGCCGGTGGACGAGTGGGGTATTCGCGTGGAGGACTGCCACCCGGTGGGCTCCAGCGTCACCCGCGGCGGCGACACCAACGGCCCTGCCGCCGTGTACGCCACGCAGAAATACGTGGACTGGATGAAAGCTTATGCGCCACCGGAAGCGGCGGGCATGACCTTCTCCGAATCCGGCCCGGTGCCGTCCCAAGGCAACATCGCCCAGCAGATCTTCTGGTACACCGCGTTTACCGCTGACATGGTCAAGCCGGGCCTGCCGGTGGTGAACGCCGACGGCACGCCGAAATGGCGCATGGCGCCGTCGCCTGTCGGACCTTACTGGGAAAAGGGCATGAAAAAGGGCTACCAGGACGTAGGCTCCTGGACCTTCCTCAAGTCAACGCCAGAGAAACAGAAACTCGCGGCCTGGCTCTACGCGCAGTTTGTGACCTCGAAAACCGTGTCGTTGAAGAAAACCATCGTTGGCCTCACGCCGATTCGTGAGTCTGACATCAACTCCCAGGCCATGACCGACATGGCACCGAAACTGGGTGGCCTGGTGGAGTTCTACCGCAGCCCGGCGCGCACCGAATGGTCGCCGACCGGCACCAACGTGCCGGACTACCCACGTCTGGCACAACTGTGGTGGAGCAACATCGCCTCGGCCGCCAGCGGCGAGAAAACCCCGCAGCAAGCGCTGGACAACTTGGCCAAGGAGCAGGACGCGATCATGACGCGCCTGGAACGCTCCAAAGTGCAACCGGTCTGCGGCCCGAAAATGAACCCAGAGCGTGACGCGCAATACTGGTTCGACCAGCCGGGCGCTCCGAAGCCGAAACTGGCTAACGAGAAACCCAAAGGCGAGACCGTGGCATACGGTGACCTGCTCAAGCAGTGGGAGGCGGCGCGCAAATAATCGCGCTTTGTAAATCAGGTCAAATGTGGGAGGGGGCTTGCTCCCGATAGCGGTGTATCAGTCGACAGATTAATTGACTGGTATACCGCTATCGGGAGCAAGCCCCCTCCCACATTAACCTCGCGTTGCGGCCAAAATTCGCGCCGTATCCTTCGCCGGCGGCAGCCCAAACACCCGCGCATAATCGCGGCTGAACTGGGTCGCGCTTTCATACCCTACCTCAAACGCTGCACTGGTCACGCTGCTCGCGCTGGCCACCATCATGGTGCGCGCCTGTAATAGCCTCACACGCTTTTGATACTGCAACGGGCTCAAATTGGTCACGGCCTTGAAGTGCCGATGAAACGCCGAAACACTCATCGCCGCCTTCTGGGCCAGCGCTTCCACGCGAATCGGTTCGGCAAAGTCGCGGCGTATCCACTGGATCGCCCGGCTGACCCGCGCCATGGCCGTATCGGGTGCGGCTATCTCCCGCAACATCCAGCCGTGGGGGCCTTGCAGCACGTGGTAGAGGATCTCCCGCTCGTACGCAGGCGCCAACGCAGCAATCGCCACCGGGTCGCCCATCAGGCGCAGCATGCGCACCCAGGCGTCCATCAACGCGGGTGTCACGGCCGCCACTGAAAACCCGGCTTCCTGCTCGCAACGGCCACTGGGCGCGGGCAAGTCATTGAGCAGGGTGGTGAGCACGGTCGGGTCCAGGGTCAGGCTCACTGCCAGGTACGGCTCACCCGTAACCGCAGGGTTCACCACGCCCACGGCGGGCAACTCGATGGACATCACAAAATACGTCGCCGGGTCGTAATGCAGGGTACGGTCGCCCACGGTCATGCACTTACTGCCCTGCAGGATCAGGTTGATCATCGGGTCGTACACCGCCGCGAGCATATGCTCCGGAATCGCGCCCTGCACCATCGCCACGCGGGGGATACCGGTCTCGGTGCGGCGGTTTTCGGCATGGGCGGCCAAGGCGCGCAGTTCGATCAATTGAGTATTCATGGAGCGCATGCTGTTCCTTCCCAACACGGATGCGCAAGCAAAAAGCAGAAACAGGCAGGATTGGAGTAGGAACGGCTGCGTCTGCAAGCAGGGCAATGGCTACTGTAGTCACTCAACCTTTAAGCAGTGGAGCAGGCCATGGGCGTTATTGTGATTACGGGAGGCAGCCGTGGGATCGGTGCCAGTACTGCCGAACTGTGTGCCCGCCAGGGCCATGGTGTGATCCTCACCTACAACCGCAACCCCGACGCGGCGCAGGCGGTGGTGCAGCGTATCGAGGCCGAAGGTGGTAAGGCCGTGGCGCTGGAACTGGATGTTGCCAACGTAGGCTCGTTCGCCGCATTCCGCGACGTGGTCACCAACGTCCTGCATTCGACCTGGGGAGTAAGCACCCTGAGCGGCCTGGTGAACAACGCCGGCTACGGCCTGTTCAACCCCCTTGAGTCAGTGACTGAGGCGCAGTTTGATGGCCTGTTCAACGTGCACCTCAAAGGCCCGTTCTTCCTCACCCAAACCTTACTGCCGTTGCTGCAAGCAAACGCCAGCATCGTCAACCTCACCAGCGCCACCACCCGCGTTGCCACCGCAGGCGTCGCACCCTACGCCGCGTTCAAGGGCGGCCTGGATGTGCTCACCCGCTACATGGCCAAGGAGTTCGGCGAGCGCCGTATCCGCGCCAATGCCGTATCCCCCGGTGCGATCCGTACTGAACTGGGTGGCGGCTTGAACGATGAATTCGAAGCGCTGTTGGCCGGGCAGACTGCCCTTGGGCGTGTCGGCGAACCCGAAGACGTGGCACGGGTCATCGCGATGCTGTTGTCGCAAGAGGGCAGTTGGATCAATGCGCAAACCTTAGAAGTCGCTGGCGGCTACATCATCTGAACCTGGAGGCCACACCATGCTTGATCATCTCTTTATCTCGGTCAGCGATATCGATCGCTCCATCCGCTTCTACGAAAGCACCCTTGCCCCCCTAGGCATCACCGCACGCCATGATTACGACGGCAAGGACGGCCCGCCCGGCCACCCAGACCTGAAGGGCTTTGGCGCCCACGGGCGGATGTTTTTCTGGCTGCGCGAAGGCGTAGTGGAGGGGCGCGCGGTTCATGTGGGCTTTGTCGCCAACAACCGCGCCGAGGTCGAAACGGCCTACGCCGCTGCGCTGGCCAATGGTGCCACCGACAACGGCGCACCCGGCGCACGCCTGCATTACGACCCCAACTATTACGCCGCCAACGTGCTTGACCCGGACGGCTACAGCCTCGAATTCGTTTACAAAAACTGGCAGCACACCTCATGAAAACATTGATGATCTACGGCGCCACCGGCTACACCGGGCGCATGGCGGCAATACACGCGAAACAACTCGGGCTGAACCTGGTGATCGCCGGCCGCAACGCCGGGCATTTGGCCAGCCTGGCGGCGGAACTGGGCGCGTCTTACCGGGTGTTTACCGCAGACGCCAGCCAGTTGGAGGGCATCGACGTGCTGCTCAACTTCGCCGGCCCCTTCGCCCAGACCGCCGGAGCCTTGATGCGCGCTTGCATCGCCAATGGCACCGACTACTTGGACATCACTGCCGAAATCAAGGTGTACCGTTTGGCCGAGCAACTCGGCGCAGACACCGACGTGATGCTGCTGCCCGGCGTGGGCTGGGACGTGGTGCCCACCGACTGCCTGACCATGCACGTTGCCAGCCGTGTGCAGCAGCCACAATCATTGAAGATCGCCTTGCAGGTGCCGGGCTCAATGTCCCGTGGCTCGGCGATGAGCGTGGGCGAGATCATCGGCGCCGGCGTCATGGCGCGTATCGACGGCCAGTTGGTCGCCACCCCGGATGCCCAACCCCAGCATCTGGACTTTGGCGACGGCCCGGCGCTGTGCGCACCGCTGTCGTTTGGCGACCTGGTCACTGCCTGGCACTCCAGCGCCATTCCGAATATCGCCATGTTTGTGCACATCACCGGCGAAGCGTTCCCGGAGGGCGACTTGTCGCTGCTGCCCGACGGCCCAACTCAAGCCCAGCGCGACGCCCATCGCGCCCGTGCCGTGGCTGAAGTCACCGGTGCCGACGGCACAGTTGCGCGTTCTGTAATCGAGACCGTCAACGGCTACAGCTACACCCCGTTGGCCGCTGTAGAAGCGGCGCGCCGAGTGCTTGGCGGCGAGCGTCAAGCCGGCTTCCAGACCCCTGCAAAGCTGTTCGGGGTAGGCTTTGCCCAGACCATTGCCGGCACACAGATCACCGATTATTCACCTCAGGAACAACGCGCATGACTGCTATCTAGGCTGGAGATTTGAACCGCGCCGCATCCTTCACCGGCGGCAACCCGAACAGCCGCGCATATTCGCGGCTGAACTGCGAGGCGCTTTCATACCCGACTGCGAAGGCAATGGACGCGGCATCCAGGGTGTCGAACAGCAGCAACCAGCGCGCCCGCAACAGGCGCAGACGTTTCTGGTACTGGATCGGCGTCATCGCAGTGATGGCTTTGAAATGCCGATAGAACGCCGCCACGCTCATGTCAGTCATGGCCGCCAGCGGCTCCACGCGAAAGGGTTCGGCATAGTGCTGGCGAATCCACTCGGTGGCCCGGCGGATCTGCGCCAGGCGGCCATCGGGGCGTGCCATGTCCACCAGGGTGTCGCGCAATGGGCCTTGCAGCACCCTAAACACCAGTTCGCGCTCAATCATCGGTGCCAACACGGCGGCTTCGTGGGGGCGATCCATCAGCCGCAGCATGCGCAGCCACGCATCAATCATCTGCTCAGGAGCGGGCACGGCTGTAAAGCGTTGGGTGCGCACGCGTTCAAGCGGTGGGATTTCATCCGCCAGCACCGCAGCGATCACGCTGGGGTCCAGGGTCAGGCTCAGTGCCAGGTAGGGCAGCTGCGGCGCGCAAGGATGCACCTGCCCGGTCGCCGGCACCTCCACCGGCACCACGAAGTAGCTGGCCGGCCCGTAGGTCGAGACCTGATCACCGATAGACAAGGTCTTCGAACCTTGCAGCACCAGGTGCAGCATCGGTTGATACACCTGATCGGCGCAGGCTTCGGCGCACACCATGGCGACGCGGGGCAGGCCGGTATCGGTCCATTTGTTTTCTGCGCGCATCACGAGGCGGCGCAGTTCATCCAGGTCGTTGTTCATGGAGCGACCATGGGCTACGGCGACTGGCAAAGCAAGGCAACTGAGAAGAATAGGCAAGCATGGGATAAGAACCGGCAACCGCCCACGCAGTCACCCGCCCAATACTGACAGCACGCAGTATCACTCCACCTCAAGGAACATCAGGCTTATGAAACTCGATGGCAAAATCGCAATCGTCACCGGCGCATCCAAAGGCATCGGCGCAGGCATTGCCAAGGGCTTGGCAGCGGCAGGCGCGACCGTGGTGGTCAACTACGCCACCAGTCAAACCGACGCAGACGCCGTGGTCGCCCATATTCAGGCGCAGGGCGGCAACGCGATCAGCGTGCAGGCGGATATGAGCTCAGGCGCCGACGTGATGCGTTTGTTCGACACCGTGCGCGAGACCTTCGGGCGCCTGGATATCCTGGTCAACAACGCCGGTGTCGCGGTGTTCCAGATGATCGAGGACCTGACCGAAGAGGCCTTCCACAAACAGTTCAACCTCAATGTGTTGGGCTACCTGCTGGCAGCGCGGGAGGCGGTGAAATTGTTGGGGCAGGGCGGCAGCATCATCAATATCAGCTCGATCCTCAGTACCGACCCGTACCTGGCTTCCAGCGTTTACTCGGCCACCAAGGGCGCGGTGGATACGCTGACCTTCGCCCTGGCCCGTGAGCTGGGGCCCAAGGGTATCCGGGTCAATTCGATCTTGCCGGGACACACCAATACACCGGCCACCGATGGCAACTTTGCCGGTGAGTTTGGCCAGTCGCTGATTGCCGGCACACCGCTGGGGCGTTTTGGCGAGCCGGAAGACATTGCACCTCTGGCGGTATTCCTCGCGAGCGAAGATGCCCACTGGGTCACCGGCGAGTCGATCCGGGCTTCCGGTGGTGTGCGGGGTGTCGGTTACTGACCGCGCTGATCACTGCCGCACATGGGGATGTGCGGCAAACAGCTCCACCAGCCAGTCCACAAACACTCGCACCCGCGCACTCAAGTGGCGGTTGGGCATATACACCACCGACAGCGGGTTGGGCGGTGCCGACCATCGCGTGAGCACCGGCACCAAGGCGCCCGCATCGATGTGCGGCTGAACCATGAAGCGCAAAGTATGGATCACGCCCAACCCGGCGAGGCCTGCCGCGAGGTAGGCATTGCTGTCATTCACCGCCACGATATGGCGACTTTGCACCAACACCCGTTCATCCCCTTGTAATAGCTCCAGCGTGTTCTGCTTACCACTGCCGGGGAAAAAATAGCGCACCAGCGTGTGCCCTTTTTCGAGTTCAACAGGGTGGTCGGGCGTGCCGTGGGCTGCCAGATACGCGGGTGTGGCGCAGGTGACAAACTCCAGGCTGCCCAGGCTTCGTGCAATCAAGCCCGAGTCCGGAAGGTGCCCGCCACGTATCACACAGTCGATGCTTTCACTGGCGAGGTCGGCGGTACGGTCAGTGGCGCCGATATCGATCTGGATATCCGGATAGCGTTGATGAAAGTCGCGCAAGGCCGGGATCACCAGCAGCGTGGCGATGGTGGTGCCCATGTCGACCCGAATGCGGCCGCTGGGGCGGTTGCGGGACACCGCCATGTCCGATTCGGCCTCCAGCCACTGGTCCAGCACCAAACTCATGCGTGCGTGGTAGGCGCTGCCTTCCGGGGTCAGCGTCACCGTGCGCGTGGTGCGGTTGAGCAGCTTGACCCGCAGGTGAGCCTCCAGTCCCTGTACCAGCTTGGTCACTGCGTTGGGGTGTACCTGCAATTGCACAGCGGCCTTCACAAAGCTGCCGGTCTCGACAATGCGCAAAAACGCTTGTACGGCGTGGAAGTAGTCCATGGTGCCTCGCGGATTGTCACGAATTACGTGGTACGGGATACAGCAATGTGCTGTTTATCACCAAAGCTGGAGAGATTACCTTGATTTACGCCTCGCAACCCGCGAATCGACAGGCTTTCAAGGAATCATCATGACTCACTCTCTCAAAGGCAAAGTCGCATTGGTCACCGGCGGTTCACGCGGTATCGGCGCCGCCATCGCCAAGCGCCTCGCGGCCGAAGGCGCTGATGTTGCGTTCAGCTATTCCCAGTCGGCCGAGCGTGCCCAGGCGGTACTGCGCAGCATCAAGGCCAGCGGGGTCAACGGGCTCGCCGTGGCCGCGGACCAAGCCGATGGCGCGGCCGTGGCGGCGCTGGTCAAGACGGTGCATGAACACTTCGGGCGCCTGGATATCCTGGTCAACAGCGCCGGCGTGTTCACGATGGGCGTGGTCGGTGACCCCGACGCCGATATCGCTGCGCTGGACCGCCAACAGGCGATCAACCTCAACGGCGTGGTGGCCGCTGTGCGTGCTGCGGTGCCGCTGATGGCCGATGGCGGGCGCATTGTGTCGATCGGCACCATGTTTGCCAGCCGTGCGCCGTTCCCCGGTGTTGGCGACTACGCGGCCAGCAAGGCCGCCGTGGCCGCTTACAGCCGCGCCTGGGCACGGGATCTGGGGCCGCGTGGGATAACGGTCAACACCGTGCAACCGGGGCCGATCAATACCGAGATGAATCCAGAGACTGGCGATATGGCACCGCTGGTCAAGCAGATGACGGCGCTGGGGCGTTACGGCCAGCCAGAAGAAATCGCCGGGGTGGTGGCGTTTCTGGTGGGGGCGGATGCGGCCTATATCACCGGTGCCACATTGAACGTTGATGGCGGCCAGAACAGCTGACATCTGATCACATAAGTCCAATGTGGAAGGGGGTGTACTCAGAAATTAGACTCGGCGCAGAGCCAAATGTGGGAGGGGGCTTGCCCCCGATGGCAGTGGGTCATTTAAAGATAAGCTGACTGACACACCGCAATCGGGAGCAAGCCCCCTCCCACATTTAGACCTGTATTCCCTGCTAGTCCTGCGGTTGAAGCTGTAGTCCGCCGTCTACGTCCTTGACCAACCCACTGGCCAAAAACAGCGGTGCCAGTCGCTTGTGCAGTTGCGGCTCGACAAACTCCTTCACCGTCTCCAGCCCCAGCACGCCACTCAGCGGCAACTCCGCCTTGGTGTACGACAGCCACGCCTTCTTCAACATCTGCAACACATCGCTGCCCGCCGTGGTGGCGAAGCGGCGGTGGGTGGGTTTGCCGTCGAAGGTGAAGGTGTGCTGATACGCGTAGCCGGTTTCATCACCACCGCTGGCGGTGCAGCGGATGCAGGTGCACGGGCCGTCGCCAAAAGCGCTGCGCAGGTAGGCGTTGAAGTCCACCACGGGTTTGAGTGACAGGCGCTTTTCCACCTCGAACAGGTCCCCGGTCATTTTTTCGTCAGTGTTCAACGTCCATTTCCTCGCAGCTTCGGCAGTATTTCAAAGCGCGGCACAATACCAGCCGGGCGCGTGTTTGTGGGCTATTTGCATAACAATAGATCCCGATATTCTTTTCCCGTCTTAAAAATCGTGGCTACCCTCGCACACCTCCTCAAACGTGCGGCAGAACCCCATGACCTTCAAGCGCTCCTCCCTGACCCTGCTGGCGGCCTCCTTGGCAGCCGCGACGGCCTTGCTCAGCCCCGGCGCCCAGGCCGAAGGCAAGATCAGCATTGCCCAGCAATTCGGCATTGGCTACCTGATCCTCGACGTGGTGCGCGACCAGAACCTGATCGAAAAACATGGCAAAGAACAGGGCCTGGATATCAAGGTGGAGTGGAACAGCATTTCCGGCGCCACCGCAATGAACGAGTCGCTGCTGGCCGGCGCGCTGGACGTAGTCTCGGCCGGTGTCCCGCCCATGCTCACTCTGTGGGACCGCACCAAGGGCAAGCAAAACGTCAAGGCCATCGCCTCCCTGGGCTCGATGCCCAACTACCTGCTGACCAACAACCCCAACGTCAAGACCCTCAAGGACTTCACCGAGAAAGACCGCATCGCCGTGCCCGCCGCGGGCGTAGGCTTCCAGTCGCGCACCTTGCAAATCGAGACCGCCAAGCAGTTCGGCGATGCCAACTACAAGAAGTTCGACGACATCTCCATCAGCCTAGCCCACCCCGACGCCACCGCCGCGTTGATCGCGGGTGGTTCGGAAATCAACGCGCACTTTTCCAGCCCGCCGTTCCAGTATCAGGAACTGTTGAATCCCAACGTGCACAAGGTGCTCAGTTCCTACGACATCCTCGGTGGGCAGGCGACGTTCAACGTGCTGTACACCACGCAGAAATTCCACGACGCAAACCCCAAGACCTACAAGGCGTTTTATGACGCGTTGGCCGAGGCCGAGAAGATCATCAAGGCGGATAAACCCGCAGCGGCCAAGGCGTATATCCGCGTAGAGCAGTCGAAGCTGCCGTTGGACCTGGTGGAGAAGATCGTGCAAGACCCGGAGATCGACTTCACCATCGTGCCGCAGCGTACGTACATCTATGCCGAGAAGTTGCAGGAATTGGGCGTGCTGAAAAACAAGGCGGCGAGCTGGAAGGACTACTTCTTTGAAGAGGCTCATGGCGGTAACGGCAGCTGACTCACTGGCGCGACTCGGTCAGTGTGGGAGGGGGCTTGCCCCCGATAGCGGTGTGTCAGTCAATATTTCTGTTGGCTGACACACTGCAATCGGGGGCAAGCCCCCTCCCACATTTGGATCTCCTACATCTGATGCATCTGGGTGATCAGCGAAAAAACTCCCCGGGCGTCGCCTCAAACTGCTGCTTAAACGCATTGATAAACGCCGACGTCGACTCATACCCACACCCCAGCGCCACATCCGTCACCCGCTCGCCTTGCTCCAGCGCGGGCAGGGCGCTCAACAGCCGTAACCGCTGGCGCCAGGCGCGAAAGGTCAGCCCGGTTTCACTCAGGAACAATCGGCTCAATGTCTTCTCACTCACGCCCAGCTTCTGGCTCCACTGGCCCAGCGTGGTCTGCTGCTCCGGGTGTGCATCCAGGCTGCGATAGATCTGACGCAAGCGCGGGTCCAGTGGCAGCGGCAACATCAAATCCACCTGCGGCGCCGCTGCCAATTGGTCCAGCAGCACCTGGGCCAGGCGCCCATCCGGTCCGTCCTCCACATAGTCCACGGGCAGTTCGCTGAAGCTGCGGATAAGTTCGCGCAGCAGGCTGCTCACCTCCAGCACATGGCAGCGCTCGCTGGCCCAGGCGGTGACGCTGCAATCGAGGTACAGGCTGCGCATTTCCGTATGGGGTGAGCTGAACACCCGGTGCGGCTCGCCCGCCGGAATCCACACCGCACGCTGGGGCGGGGCGACGAAGCGGCCGAGGCTTGTCTGGATCTCCAGCACCCCGGAGATCGCGTAAGACAATTGCACCCACGGGTGACTGTGCCGACGGGTCAGCGCCCGATTGGGCAACGATTCGGTGCGCCCATACACCGGCCGAGGCAGGCTCGAAAGCCCGGGCACCGTACGGCGCACGGTTTTGGCATGTCCTTTAGGCGGCATTTACTGGCTCATTGGCGTTAGTCGGTAATAAAGCGTTACGTTAGAGTCGCCAGCACGCTCTTGGCAACCCCGGAAGAACTCTCCCATGACTCGGCCCCGCTTTCTGCCCGACAACTTCACCCTCACGCTGATCGCCACGGTGATCCTCGCTTCTTTGCTGCCCGCCAGCGGCCAAACCGCCGTAGCGTTTGGGTGGGTGACCAACCTGGCCATCGCGTTGTTGTTTTTCCTGCACGGCGCCAAGCTGTCCAACCAGGCCATCATCGCCGGGGCCGGGCATTGGCGCCTGCATTTGCTGGTGTTCAGCCTGACCTTCGTGCTGTTTCCGCTGCTGGGGCTGGCGCTCAAGCCGGTGTTGTCGCCCTTGATCGGCAAAGACCTGTATATGGGCATGCTGTATCTGTGCGCGCTGCCGGCCACGGTACAGTCGGCGATTGCCTTTACTTCGCTGGCGCGGGGCAATATCCCGGCGGCCATTTGCAGCGCGGCGGCGTCTAGCCTGTTTGGGATCTTCCTTACGCCGCTGTTGGTAACGCTGTTGCTCAACGTACACGGGGAGGGCAGCTCCACCGTCGATGCCATTGTGAAAATCAGCGTGCAACTGCTGCTGCCGTTTATTGCCGGGCAGATCGCCCGTCGCTGGATCGGCGCGTGGGTGGGGCGCAATAAGGCCTGGCTGAAATTCGTCGACCAGGGCTCGATCCTGCTGGTGGTGTACGGCGCGTTTAGCGAAGCGGTCAACGAAGGCATCTGGCATCAGATCCCGCTGTGGGAGCTGGGTGGCCTGGTCGTGGCGTGCTGCGTGTTGCTGGCCTTGGTGCTGGTGGCGTCGACGGTACTGGCCAAGGCGTTCGGGTTTAACCAGGAAGACCGCATCACTATCTTGTTCTGCGGTTCGAAAAAGAGCCTGGCTACCGGGGTGCCGATGGCCCAGGTGTTGTTCGCTGGGGCAAGCATGGGCGTGCTGATCCTGCCGTTGATGCTGTTTCACCAGATTCAGTTGATGGTCTGTGCGGCGCTGGCGCAGCGTTATGCCAACCGCCCGGAGAGCGTGCCGGAGTTGATGGGGCAGGTGGACCCGTAACTTTTCCTTCAGCTGCTGACGAATGGCCTTAAGTTAACGTCTGACGGGACGACTTACTTCTTGAGAGCTCAAGAAGGAGTGTCGCTATGAACGTTAAAGGTTTGTTGGTGGTTTCGGGCTGTCTTGCGTTATGGGCAGGTAGCTGCATGGCCAGCGGGGTGATCCGGTTTCAAGGGCTTATTTTAGCGCCGGGCTGTGATGCCAGCGTCTCAAGCGGCTCGACCCTGGAGTTGAAAGGCTGCCCGCAGGCCTTTCGCGGCAATCAATTCGATGTGCAGGCGGTCCGCAGCGTGCAGGCGGTGGGCAATGCGTCGGCCAACGTCAGGTTAATAACCGACAGCGGCGAAGGGCGGTATTACGACCAGCGGTACATGCTCGTGGATGCCGGCGGAAAGCCCATTCAGTCGGGGGCCTACGTCATCACCATGACCGCGCCGTGACGAAACTGATGGCTTTTTGATCAGGATCAGCGTCAACACACCGCCGAGAAACCTATAGAATGCTCGGCGGCGGCGCTTGTCCTGGGTGGCCGCTTGATCATCGTCCGAGTACCACGCCTTTCAATGAGCATTTCAGCCGCAACCCCCCAAGCCAATTGGCAACCGGTCATCGCCCTCGCGCTGGCCGCCTTTGTGTTCAACACCACCGAATTTGTACCCGTCGGGCTGCTCAGTGCCATTGGCGCCAGCTTCGATATGCCGGTGTCCAGCGTCGGCCTGATGCTGACCATTTACGCGTGGATCGTGTCCTTGACCTCGCTGCCGGTGATGCTGCTGACCCGTAACGTCGAGCGACGCAAGCTGCTGATCGTGTTGTTCTGCATGTTTATCGTCAGCCATGTGCTCTCCAGCGTCGCCAACAGCTTTGGCCTGCTGATGGTCAGCCGGGTCGGCATTGCCTTGTCCCATGCGCTGTTCTGGTCGATCACCGCGTCGCTTGCGGTACGCCTGGCGCCGGAAGGCAAGCAGGTGCAAGCGCTAGGCTTGCTGGCCACCGGTACGTCCCTGGCGATGGTATTGGGCATTCCGCTGGGCCGCCTGCTGGGTGAAGCCATGGGCTGGCGTACCACGTTCCTGGTGATCGGCGCGTTTGCCGCGGCCCTGGTGTTCTGGCTGGCGCGCACCTTGCCGCCGCTGCCGAGCCAGAACTCCGGCTCGCTGCGCAGCCTGCCGTTACTGTTCAAACGCCCGGCATTGGTGGCGCTCTACGTACTGACCGCCATGACCGTCACCGCGCAATTCACCGCCTACAGCTACATCGAACCCTTCGTCGAAGGCGTAGCCGGCATGAGTGGCAGTGCCGTGACCCTGATCCTGCTGGTATTCGGCGGCGCGGGCATTATCGGCTCGTTGTTGTTTAGCCTGGTACACCGCTTCAATCCGCACCTGTTTGTGGTCGGCGCGGTGTTTATCCTGGCCGCATGCCTGGCGCTGATGCTGCCGTTGAGCGGCGCCGAATCCTACCTGGTGGTGCTGAGCATCTTCTGGGGCATGGCAATCATGGGCTTTGGCCTGGCGATGCAGTCCAAGGTGTTGGTGCTGGCACCGGACGCTACGGATGTGGCCATGGCGATGTTTTCCGGCATCTACAACATCGGCATCGGCGGTGGCGCCCTGATGGGCAGTTGGGTGGGTAGCCAGTTTGGCTTCGCCTGGATCGGCGCGGCGGGTGGGTTGTTGGCGGTGCTGGCGTTGATTATGTATTGCTTGGCGATCAAGAAGTTTGGGCAGGGTGTGGCGGGGGCTTGAATCAAGCTCCCGCCCGACACGTTGAGATTAAAGAGCCAGCGCGTTCAACACATGTACCGGGTCATTATGAATGGCTCTTAGCAGCGCTTTGGCTGGCCCGGTCGGCTCCCTTCGACCTTGTTCCCAATTGCGCAGCGTGCCGAGATGAACATCAATCATCGCGGCGAACTTGGCCTGAGTCAGACCCGTCGCCTTGCGGATTTCCTTGACTTGAAGCGCGTTGACAGTGAATTCGCGAGAGGGCTGACGCTCGCCTCGGACGATTTCGTCCATCTGTTGCACGCTTTCCATCAGCTCATCAAAGAATTTGCTCATGGTTATCTCCAGTGTTCGATGACGCTTTTGAGCGCTTTGCGCTCATCGTGTGTCAGGTCTTGCTGTTCGTTTTTTGGATAGATCATCAATAACGCGATTTTTGAAGTTGTCACGAAGTGGTAATAGATCACTCGGGCACCACCACGTTTTCCATGACCCTTTGAAGCGACGCGTAATTTTCGAATACCGCCCGTGCCTTCAATCAAATCTCCAGCGCTCGGCTTCAGTATCAACGCCACCTGTAGCGCCAGGTAGGCATCATGATTCAAAAGCTCAGTTACACGTCGCGTGAAAACTGGAGTTTCAATAAAAATCATAGCAAATGTACGCCATTGACTTAGCCGGTGGCAATCCTAGTGCAGTCAGCAATCTGGATCATCTGCTCAGTTGTAAGCGGGTTTTAGGCGAGTTAGTGACGCGAGTTTACCGATAAAAAAACGCCCGCCTAAACATCATCGGCGGGCGCTCGGGAGTGACCGGGGCAACAAGGAGGGGGCTGCCCGGTGTAGGGATTGCTTGAATCAGGCCACTGGAATCAACGGGTCTGCCGCTGCCAGCGCGACTGCGCGATCAGCCGCCGGCGGGTAGATCCACACGGTGTTGATCTGGTGTTTGAGTTCCTTGGCTTCCTGGCCCACCAGTTTCAGTTGGCGGTCCCAGCCTTCGGTGAACACTGCGCCCCAGGCGCCGAGGTCGAGGCAGGTCACGTACTTGGGTTGGCTGTAAGTCATCGGGGCCACGCCGATCAGGTCGGCGGCGACGTTGTTGCCGGCGTAGCGACCCAGGGCGATGGCATGCTGGCAGGACATGCCGGCAAAGTTGCCCAACTCATCCGTGGCGGCGTAGGCCACATCACCGGCGGCGAACACGTCGGCCTGGCCTTTGACTTTCAGGTTGCCGTCCACATGCAGGCGGCCTTGTGGGTCGCGGGTGCCGCTGACTTGCTCGGTCAGTGGGTTGGCGCGAAAACCGATGGTCCAGATCACGGTGCTTGATTCAATCCGCTGACCGTTCGCGAGTGTCACGCCGCCTGCGTCTACCGACGCCACTGAGGTGTTGAGCACCCAATCGAGCCCCAACTCCGTACTTGCTTCGATGATCGACGGGCGAATGCCATCGCCCATGGACGCCGCGATCTGCGGGCCACGGTCGACCACGATCACGCGAATATCCGCGCTATGACCGAGGGCTTCACGCAGCCGCGCCGGCATTTCGGTGGCGGTTTCGATACCGGTGAAACCACCACCGGCGACTACTACCGTATTGCGTGCAGCGCTCTCAGGTTGGTTCTTCAAGGCCTTGATATGGGCTTCCAGACGCGTGGCATCTTCAATCTGATCCACATCGAACACGTGCTCGATCCCTTGCATCTGCGGGCGATTCAAACGGCTGCCGGCGGCCAGCACCAGGCGGTCGTACTTGATCGTGGTAGAGATGCCCGCGACGTTACGGTAGGTCACCTGCTTGCCGTTTTCATCAATGCTGTCGGCCGCGCCTTCGATAAAATTCACGCCGACGGCCTCAAACAACGGACCCAGCGGCGCCATCATGGTGTGCACATCGGCCTCGTAGAAACGCGGGCGAATACGCAGCTCGGGTTGCGGGGCGAGCAGGCTGATCTGCACGTCGTTGCGGTCGTGTTTATCCAGCAGCCGGGCCGCGCTCAATGCGCTCCACACACCACCAAACCCTGCGCCAATAATAAGAATGTGCTGTTTCATGGTTTGCTCCTGGAGATCTTCGTTACGTGATTGGGACTGCGTGTAGAAAGACTAACCAGGCCGCTTGCCTCGAACACTTCTACCTAGGGTCAGCGCGGGCATGCGTAAGTGTGAGGCGGCTATACGAAGGTATTAACGGCCCATCAGGCCTTCGAGGCAGGCCATCAATTGGGCGCAGGAAAACGGCTTGGGAAAGAACGCAATCGGCGCCGGCAGCGTGGGGTCGAGGGTGGGCGAGGGGCCGGAATAACCCGTGATGAAAATCACCGGAATGTCGATGCCTTGGGCATGCAGGGTTTCGTAAAGCTGAATGCCGGAAAGGCCGGGCATCTGGATATCGCTGATCAAACAGGCAGTGGTGCGCGGCCCCTCCGAACCCAGGAACGCCTCGGCATTGGCATACAACCGAACACTATAGCCGTTGGAGCGCAGCAGCCCATCCAATGCCATACGAACGGACTCATCATCATCGACGATGGCAATTATCTTGGTGTCAGACATTTCAATACCTGAAGGCAATCGGGCTGCACATGGAAGCAACCCGCCATTACCTCAAGATACGCCGTCCCTACCGGCAAAATACTATACGTGCGTATAGCGGGTGACGCCGTGGCCGCCGTAAGGGCGGAATCCATATAAGCCCTCACCCAGATAACGGATATGTACTCCGAAAAAAAACCTTAGCGCCTGACGCATAGCCATCGCAGGCAAGCCACACAGTAAAACGGTGTACATACAAGAAAACGTAGTCGCAGGTCAGGCCGCCATCGGGGGCAAGCCCCCTCCCACATTTTGATCGATGTGCACCTGATATAAAGCCGTCGCCGGTCAGGCCTATGGCTTGACCGAAATATCGAGCGCCTGCGCCATCCGCACCAGGTCAGCAAACGACCGCGCAACCATCTTGCGCATCGCCTGCCCACGATGAATCTTCACCGTAATCTCACTCAAACCAATCTCACCGGCAATCTGCTTGTTCATCAGCCCCGACACCGCCAGCGCCATCACCGTCTGCTCGCGCGGCGTAAGGGTCGCGTAGCGCGTACGCAATTCATCATTGCCGCGCTCTGACTCGCGCCGCGTCTTGTCTTTCGTGTGGGCCGCGCACACCGCGTCGATCAAATCCTGCTCACGAAACGGCTTGGCCAAAAAATCCACCGCGCCGGCTTTCATTGCGCGCACAGTCATGGCGATATCACCGTGGCCGGTCATAAACACAATGGGCAGATTGATCCGCGCCGCCACCAGCTCATTCTGAAAATCCAGGCCACTGCTGCCTTGCAGCCGCACATCCAGCACCAGGCAACTGGGCAAGTCGGGGCGGGGGAAGCTCATGAACTCGGCCGCCGAGCCAAACAGCTGCACTTGCAACCCCACCGAGCGCAACAGGCTGCCGAGGGATTCGCGCAACGGGCGGTCATCATCGACGATATACACCCAGGGTTCATGGCTGATAACGCGGTTCATCGGGTGCAGGTCGTTCATGGGGGGTCCTTGGCCAATAACGGCAGTGAACAAGTGAAGGCCGTGCCGTGGCCTGGCGTGCTGGTGGCCCAGAGTCGGCCGCCATGAAAGTCGATGATCGAGCGGCAGATCGACAGGCCCATGCCCAGGCCATCGGGCTTGGTGGTGAAGAACGGTTGGAACAGCGTGAGCATCGAGGCGTCGTCGATGCCGATGCCGTGGTCGGCCACCTCCAGCAGCACGTCATTGCCTTCGACCCAGGTGCGCACTTGCAGCAGGCGCTGGCGCGGCGCGATGGTTTCCATGGCGTGGCAGGCGTTGATGATCAGGTTGATGATCACCTGTTGCAGTTGGATGCGGTCGGCGTTGATCTGTGCGTCGAGCACGTTCAACTCCACGCGGCTGCGCACCTTGTGGCGCGACAGCTCATGCTGCACCAGGCCCAGGGTTTCATTGACGATGGCGTCCAGGGACTCGGGCTTGCGCAGTGGGTCGCACTTGCGTGACAGCGCGCGGATACGGCTGATCACCTCACTGGCCCGGCAGGCGCTGGAAACGATGCGGTCCAGGGACTGGCGTGCTTCGTTGAGGTCCGGTACCGGGCGGTCGAGCCAGCGTCGGCAGGCTTCGCCGCTGCTGGTGATGGCGGTCAGTGGTTGGTTGACCTCATGGGCAATCGAGGCGGCCAATTCGCCCAGGGACGTGATGCGTGTGACGTGGGCCAGCTGGCTTTGGGCATGGAACAAGGCTTCTTCAGCACGCTTGCTGGCGGTGACGTCCATGACTGCGCCCAGGTACTCGAATCGCCCACGAGCCTCGACGGGGCTGGCGATCATATGGATATGCTTGATGCGCCCGTCGGGCATCAACAGACGATGCTTGACCTCGATCAGCGGCGCACGGTTCTGCGCCTTTGCAAACACGTCATGGGCTAGGTGCAGGTCGTCAGGGTGGGTGCGTTCCAGCACCAGGGTCACGGTGGGTATTTGGTGGTGGGGGAATTCAAAGATGCGGGCCAGTTCCTGCGACCAGGACATCGTCTCGCTGTCGCCGCGAAAACTCACGCTGCCGGTCTGGCTCAGACGCTGGGCGCCGATCAGGTAGGCCTCGTTGTGGCGCAGGCTGTCCGCCGCATATTTACTGCGCAGCGCCAGAAACGTGATGGCCGACAGGGCGGTGAGGCAGCGGAAGAAACCGGTCACCGCCTCCCAGCGCTCATAGTTGCCGTTACAGAGAAAAAGCGCGGTCAGCAGCGCGATCGAAAACAGCGCGACACCAATCACCACATTGATCGAAAACAGATTGGCCGCCATCAACAACAGCGTGATGTAAAGCAGGGTCGGCGCCCAGTCGGTGTGGGTTTCAGAGTTGATCACCACGATGCCGCACGCCACCACCAACCCCACCACCCAGCCGAGCGCGTTGATCGCCGGTGTCGGGCTGATGCCGAATGCGGCGCGCGCCTGGGCCTGGCGCGGGGTGAACAGCAGCCTGTCCCAGAGACCGGTCAGCCATGATTGTTCGCGGCGCGCACTCGCGGGAACGGTGATTTTCATGGCCTTCGGGCACTCCATTGTTGTTGTAGAGAGTGGAGCATCGGACGCTTACTTTAAAAGCATCCGTTCGCACCGAGTAGGACACAAAACCCTGAAATCCTGCCAAGCCCTATACCCAGGTATGACTGGACTGACCCCAGGTAGGACAGACGCCAGGCGGGGCCGCGCCTAACCTGAGGCCTCTTACGAATTTCCAAGGCCCTGCGGCCGGGTGGCTAACATGATGAACAGAAATGACCTGCGTCGTGCTGACATCAATCTGCTGGTGGTGTTCGAGTCGATGATGCACGAGCGCAACGTCAGCCGTGTCGGCGAAAAATTGTTCCTCGGCCAACCGACCATCAGCAGTGCCCTCGGCCGTTTGCGGCTGATGTTTGATGACCCGCTGTTTATCCGCGCCGGGCGCTTGATGCAGCCTACCTCCCGTGCCGAAGAGATTTTCAGCAACCTGGGCCCCGCGTTGGACAGCATCGCGGCGGCGCTGAGCCGTTGCCAGGCATTCAACCCGGGCACCAGCGAGGCGACGTTTCATATCGGTCTGTCGGATGACGTGGAGTACGCCTTGTTGCCGAGCCTGCTGCGGCGCCTGCGCATCGAAGCGCCCAACATGACGCTGGTGGTGCGCCGTGCTGATCACTGGCAGATGTCGCAACTGCTGACCAGCGGCGAAATATCCCTGGGCATCAGCCACACCCAGGAGCTGCCGGCCAACGCGCGGCGCAAAAGCCTGCGGCCGATGCGCCCGATGCTGCTGCGCGCCGACAACCGGCCGGGGGAGCTAAGCCTGGAGGACTTCTGCCAGCGACCCCATGCTGTCGTGTCGTCGATGGGCAACGTGCTCGACGACTGCGACCGCGCCCTCGGTGTGCTCGGTCGCCAGCGCAAAGTGGTGCTCACGGTGCCGCAGTTCAGCGCCTTGCCGGTGCTGCTGGCCGACAGCGACATGCTCGCCATCGTGCCGGATTACGTGGCCCACGCCATGGACGGTGTCGGTGGGTTGCGCGCGCAGTGCGCGCCGCTGGCATTGCCCGAGCAGGAGCTTGCGTTGGTGTGGCGCGGAACGACCCACAACGATCCGGGAGAGCGCTGGTTGCGGGCGCGGTGCAGTGTGTTTCTGGGCGAACCTGCGACCGAGTTCTCTGGGGTGAGCAAGCTCGCTCGCCACACCCGCTGAGGAACACTTGCCATGTATACCCATCCCTTGTTGCTCGGCGGCGCATTGATTCTGCTCGACCTGACACTCTGGCAGTGCCTCGGCCCGCCCAAACGCACCTTGCGCGCGGTGCTGCGGGTGTTGGTGTTCGCGCTGTTCTGCTGGGTGATGGTAACCGCCGGTATCAGCCCGTTGCAGCCGCCGCCGTGGCCCGATGACCCAGTGCTGAACCTGATGGCGACGGTGCTGGGGATCGGTTGGTGGTTGTTTGCCGCCCGTACCGTAACGGTCATCCTCGGCCATGGCCTCACGGCCCGTGTCGGTCAGAGCGCGCGTCTGTTGCACGACGTGGTGGGTGCCGTGATCTTTCTGGCCGCCATCGTCGGCGCGGCGGCCTATGTGCTGCAATTACCGGTCAAGGGCTTGCTGGCGACTTCGGGCGCCATGGCGATCATCCTCGGCCTGGCGGTGCAAAGCACTTTGAGCGATGTGTTTTCTGGCATCGTGATCAACACCACCAAACCCTACCAAATCGACGACTGGGTCAGCATCGACGGGATTGAAGGCCAAGTGCTGGAGATTGATTGGCGATCCACTCACTTGCAGACGCAGGCAGGCAGTGTCGCGGTAGTGCCCAACTCGCTGGCCGCCAAGGCCAAGATCCTCAACCACAGCCGGCCGGGGGCGCTGCATGGGGTGAGTGTCACGCTGGCGGTGCCCAGCGCGGCGGCGCCACGTCAGGTGCTGGACGCATTGGAAAAAGCCTTGCAGGGCACCCAAGCCTTGCTGCCGGGGCAGGCCGCCAAAGTCTCGATCAAAAGCTCGCAGCTAGACTTCAACGAATACGAGCTCAGGGGCTTTGTGGCGTCGCGTTCAGCCCGCAGCGGCGTGCGTAACCTGATGTTCGACCTGGCCCATCGGCACCTTGAAGCGGCAGGCGTGACCTGGGGCACCACCGTGCAGCCCTGGAGCCGCCAGCGCCAATTGCTGGAGGAAGCGCGGGTGATGCGCGCCCTCAGCGTCGAGGAGCGCGACCGCCTGGCCGACGCCATGACGGCGGTGGACTTCCAGGCCAATCAGGTGCTGCTGGCCTTCGATGAAATCGCCGATGGCCTGCTGATCATCGCCGCTGGCGTGGTCTCGGTGGCCGTGCATGATGGCGAGCGCATGGTCGAAGCCGTGCGCATGGGCCCCGGCGAAGTGATGGGCGAGGAGGGCATCCTCACGGATGGCCGTTCCCGCGGGCAATTTCGCAGCCTCACCAGCGGACGGCTGTATCGCATCGAAAAAGCCCTGTTGGGCGCGCAGTTGCAGCACAGCAGTGATCTGTTGATGGCGTTGGATAAATTGCAGCATCAGCGTGAAGGTATTCGGGAGGCCGTGGTACTCAAGAAACCGCAGCCGATCAAGAAAACCGGATTCCTGCGTTGGCTGCAAAACAAATAACCACCGCTGGCCCCTGCATTGGAATGCAACCCATGTGGGAGGGGGCTTGCCCCCGATGGCGGTGGGTCAGTCACCTATGTATCAACTGACACGCCCTCATCGGGGGCAAGCCCCCTCCCACATTGGTCTTCATTGCTTACCGGTACCGTATCAGCGGGAGAATCGCTCGCGGTATTCCCGGGGCGAAATCGTCAGGTGCCGGTGAAAGGTATACCGCATCCGCTCCTCATCCCCAAAACCGCACAGCCGCGCGATCTGGTCGATATTGCGTTCGGAGTCTTCCAGCAAGCGTCGCGCCGCTTCCATTCTGAATAACTCGACGGCCTTGGCCGGCGTGCGCCCCGTGCGTTGCTTGTAGACCCGCGCAAAGTTGCGCGGGCTCATCTGCGCCTGTTGCGCCAGGCGTTCTACCGACAGGTCGGCTTCCTGCAGGTTGTCGGCAAGCCACAGGTGCAGCTCATCAAACCCTGCGCTGTCGTCGGTCTGTGCCTGCAATAGCTGGCTGAACTGCGCCTGCCCACCTGGCCGCTTGAGGAACACCACCAGTTCGCGGGCCACTTGCAAGGCCACATCGCGGCCACAGTCGATTTCCACCAAGGCCAAAGCCAGGTCGATCCCGGCAGTCACACCCGCCGAGGTCCACACATTGCCCTGCTGGATAAAAATCGCGTCCATATCCACCAGGATCGCCGGGAAGCCGGCCTTGAGCATGTCGCACATGGCCCAGTGGGTGGCAGCGCGGCGCCCGTCGAGCAAGCCGGCCATGGCCAGCAGGAAGGTACCGCTGCACACCGACGCCGTACGCCCGGCCGCAGTCGAGGCCATGCGCAGCCATTCCACTAGCTCGGTGTTGGCCGCCATGGCCTGCTGAATCGCCGGTGCGCCGGGCACGATCAAGGTGTCGATGGCGCTGTCGCTGAACTGCGCCAACTCCACCGTGTGCACGCTCAAGCCTTCGGCGGTCTGCATCAACCCACCGGCCAGGCTCGCCGTGTGCATCACGTAGCCGGGCAAGCCGCGCTCGGTCATGGCTTTGGTGGCGGCCCAGAACACCGTCTGGGCGCCGGTCAGGTCGAGCAAGCCCATCTGCGGATAGGCCAGGAATACCAACGTGCGCGGCTGACCCAGTGCCGCGACCGGCGTCATGCGCTGGCCAGCAGTTTTTCGAGCTTCTCTTGGTCCCGCGCGAACTGGCGAATGCCTTCGGCGAGTTTCTCGGTGGCCATGGCATCTTCGTTGGAGGCCCAACGAAACTGCGCTTCGGTCAACGACTGGCGGGGTTCACCTGCCGTACTCGGACGCAATTTGCGTTCAAGAGCGCCGTTGTCTTCGGCGAGCTTTTGCAGCAGGTCCGGGCTGATGGTCAGGCGATCGCAGCCGGCCAGTTGTTCGATCTGGCTGAGGGTGCGGAAGCTGGCGCCCATCACCACGGTCGGGATGTTGTTGGCCTTGTAGTAGTTGTAGATGCGTGTCACCGACTGCACGCCCGGGTCTTCTACGCCGGTGTAGTCCTGGCCGGTGCTCTTGCGGTACCAGTCATAGATGCGGCCTACGAAAGGCGAGATCAGGAACACCCCGGCATCGGCGCAGGCCACGGCTTGGGCGAAGGAGAACAGCAGGGTGAGGTTGGTCTGGATACCGGCTTTTTCCAGGCGCTCGGCGGTGCGGATGCCTTCCCAGGTCGAGGCCAGCTTGATCAGCACGCGGTCGCGGCTCACGCCAGCCTGGTCGTACAGGGCGATCAACTGGTTGGCCTTGGCCCATAGCGCCTCTTCATCAAACGACAAGCGCGCGTCGACCTCGGTGGAGATACGCCCCGGGATCACCTTGAGAATCCCCGCACCCACCGACACCGCGAAGTGATCGCAGGCCAGGTCTACATCGCCCTTGGCATGGGCCACGGCGCTGCGCAACAGCTCGGCGTATTCGGGGATGGCGGCGGCCTTGAGCAGCAGCGACGGGTTGGTGGTGGCGTCCACCGGGCGCAGGCGGCTGATGGCTTCCAGGTCGCCGGTGTCGCAAACCACGGTGGTGAATTGCTTGAGTTGTTCGAGCTTGGACGTCATGAGCGGTGGTCTCCAAAAAGGGGTTATTGGTTCAGGGCCTGCGCGGTGTCCAGGTCGGTGATCAGGATGTCCAGGTAGCCGCCCTTGAGCGCGCCGCGAATCGCCTGGACCTTGTTCAGCCCGCCGGCCAGGCCGAGCACACGGTGGATGGCGCGCAGCTTGGGCAGCGCCACCGACACCACGAATTCTTCATCTTCTTCGAGCACCGGTTTGCCCTGGGCATCGAAGTAACGCAGGCAGATATCACCCACGGCGCCACGCTCGGCCAGCAGGCGCAGCATGTCTTCGGTGTAGTAGTTGCCGCTGTTGCGCAGCAGTTGCGAGGGCTCCAGGTCGCCGATGCCGACAATCGCCAGGGTGATGCTGTCAAAGCGTTGCAGCACCTCCTTGACCTCTTCCATCTGCACGATGCGCTGTTTGCTCTCTACCGATTGCTCGATACTTTGCGACGGCAGCAGGTACGCCGGGCAGTTAAGCAGGGTGGCCAGGCGCTGGGTGAGCAGGGTGGCTTCGAACGCGCCTTTGTTGCCGACGCCGCCGAGCAGTTGCACCACTTCTTCGGCACCCTGTTTGCCGGGCTGCACATGCAGATGGCCGACCATGGCGCGAATGGTGCTGCTCCACGATGAAATGCCGATATGGTCCTGGGGTGACAGGCTGGTTTCCAGGTAATGGGCGGCCGCCGAGCCGATGGCTTGCTTGATGCTCTCGTCGTTGCCGGGCTCGGTGGCTTCTACCACGATGACCCGGCGCACGCCGTAACGGCGTTGCAATTGGCTTTCCAGCTCCAGGTGCAGGCCTTGCAGGCGCATCACGCTGATCTTCACCACGCCGTCCTGCAGCGCCCGGCGCAGGGCGCGGCTGATAAACGACTGGGAGAGGTCCAGTTGCGTGGAAATCTCGGACTGCTTGAGCCCTTCTTCGTAATAGAGGCTCGCGATCTTGGTGATCAGGCGCTGTTCTTCGATCTGGCTCATGAAGGCCTCAGTAGATGTCTCAATGTCGATGAGGATACCAAACCCTTACGACATGATCAGGCCGCCGTCGATATTGATCGCTTGCCCGGTGAGGTAGGCCGCATCGTCGGAAGCCAAAAATGCCACCAAACCCGCCACATCCGAGGGTTTGCCGGCGCGGCGCAGGGGGATGTTCTTGACCCATTCGGCCATCAACTCACCCTTGCCGTAGCGTTTTTCATCGGTGCTGAGGATCTCGCCCCAGACGCGGTCGTTGTAGTCCCACATCTCGCTTTCAATGATGCCGGGGCAGAACGCGTTGACTGTGATGTTATGCCGCGCCAGTTCCAGCGCCAGGCTTTGGGTGATGCCGATCACGCCCATCTTGCTGGCGGCGTAGTGGGGGGTGTAGATAAAGCCTTGGCGACCCTGGCCGGACGAGGTATTGATCAGCCGGCCACTGCCTTGCTTGACCATGTACTTGGCCGCTTCCCGGCAACCCAGCCACACGCCGGTGGTGTTCACTTGCAGCACCTTGTCGAAGTCGGCGCGGGGCATTTTGTCGTAATGGTCGATGGTGATGATGCCCGCGTTCTGCACCGATACGTCGATGCTGCCAAAGCGCGCATGGCCTTCGCGATAAAGCTTGGCGATGTCGTCTTCGTTGGTGACGTCGATGCCCAGGGCCAGGGTGTCGACGCTGTATTCCTTGGCGAGTTGGTCGGCGGTGAAAGTCACTCGCTCTAAATCGTTGGAGGCCAATACCAGGTTCGCACCTTCTTGGGCGAAGCGCTCGGCAATGCCGGCGCCGATGCCACGGCAGGCGCCGGTGATGACGATGGTTTTACTGCTGAAACGTTGCGACATGAGAGTGGGCTCCAAGGCTTACCAGCAAACGAAACCGCCATCGACCAACAGGTCGACACCGGTGCAGAACGACGACGCCTGGCTCACCAGGAAGATCGCCGGGCCGACCATTTCTTCCACGCTGGCCATGCGGCCCATGGGGGTGGTCTGTTCAAAGATCTTCACCTGGTCGGCGACTTCCGGGCGCGAGTTCATCGGCGTCGCGGTATAGCCGGGGCTGATGCAGTTGACCCGCAGGCCCTTGTCGGCCCATTCCATCGCCAGGCTTTTACTCAAGTGGATCACCCCGGCCTTGGACGCGTTGTAGTGCGCTTGCAGCAGGCCACGGTTGACGATACTGCCCGACATGGAGGCGATATTGACGATGGCGCCTTTGCCACGGGGCAGCATCACGGCGGCCTGGGCCTGGCAGCTGAGGAAGATGCCGGTGAGGTTGATGTCCAGGGTGGTTTGCCAGCGTTGCAGCTCCAGGTCTTCGGCGGCCTGGGCATTGGCAATGCCGGCGCAGTTGACGGCCACGCTGAGCTCGCCGAGTTCTTGCTCGGTGCGTGCTATGGCGGCATCCAAGGCGGTGCGTTCAGTGACCGTGCCGCTGAGGGCGAGGGCGCGACGGCCGAGGGCCTGGATGCGTTCGACGGTGCTGCTGATGCCTGGGCTACCGGGTAAATCAAAGCACGCTACATCGGCACCCGCTTCGGCCAGGCCCACGGCGATGGCTTGACCGATGCCGCTGCCGGCGCCGGTGACAAAGGCTACCTGACCTTGAAGACTAAAAAGCTGCATGAATAACTCCGTTGTCTGAAAACACACTGAACCCTTGTGGGAGGGGGCTTGCCCCCGATTGCAGTGGTCCAGTTGAAAAGTGTGTGACTGATACACCGCTATCGGGGGCAAGCCCCCTCCCACAGGGAACAGCGGTGGTCTTGGGTTATGCGGTGGCCATCTCCATCACCGACACCGGCGTGGCCTCACCGCGCTCGAGAATGCCCATCTGCCGCCCCCGGCTCATCACCATCACCCGATGTGACAACCCGAGCACTTCATCCAGGTCCGAACTCACCACAATCACCGCCATGCCCTTGGCCGCCAGATCTGCGATCACTTCATAGATGGCGGCCCGTGCGCCCACGTCGATGCCCCGTGTCGGCTCATCGAGGATGAACACCTTGGGGTTGCGCGCCAGCCATTTGGCAATGATCACTTTCTGTTGGTTACCGCCAGACAAGCTGGAAATCCGTGACTGTGGCGCACCTTTCACGCCCAGGCGTGCCACCGCCGTACGCGCGAACTCATGCAGGGCGGCAGGCAGCACCCAGCCACGTTTATTCAGCAGGTCGGTGTTGCCGTAGACCAGGTTGTCTTCGATACGATGCTCTACCACCACGCCTTGCTGCTTGCGGTCTTCGGGTACCAGCACCACACCGGCCTGGATCGCGTCGAACGGCGAGCGCAACTGGCGCACTTGGCCGTCCAGCAGCATGTGCCCCTGGATGTTCTGGGCGGCACCGGCGATGGTGCGTACCAGTTCGGTACGCCCGGCGCCGACTACTCCGGCAATGCCGAATACTTCACCGGC
Source organism: Pseudomonas viridiflava (assembly GCF_900583165.1). GTDB lineage: Bacteria > Pseudomonadota > Gammaproteobacteria > Pseudomonadales > Pseudomonadaceae > Aquipseudomonas. The sequence goes on from NZ_UTKY01000113.1 coordinate 72,883, forward strand.
ACGCACGCTGAAATCGATGCCATGCAAGGCGAACTCGCGGCAGCTCAGGTCTTTGACTTGCAACATCACCTGATCCTGGGGCGGCTGCAGCGTTGGGAAAATCCGCTCCAGGCTGCGCCCAACCATCTGTTCCACCAGCTCACGCACTGGCACCTGGGCCGTGGCGTGCAGTGCCACCTGTTGGCCGTCGCGCAGCACCAACACCCGGTCGGCAATCCGTGCAATTTCTTCCAGGCGATGGCTGATATAGATAAACGACACGCCCTCGGCCTTGAGCCGTTCCACCTGCTTGAACAACAACTCGGTTTCTTCGCCACCCAACGCAGCGGTGGGTTCATCGAGAATCAACAGGCTGGCCTTGAGGGTCAGGGCCTTGGCGATTTCCACCAGTTGCTGGGCCGCCACGCTCAGGCCTTCGACCTTGCGCGAGGCGGGCACCTTGAGCCCCAGGCGTTCCAGTTGGATCTGCGCCTGGGCCTCCATGTACTCGCGGTCCACCTTCCCGTAACGCATGGGCAGGCGACCGACGAAGATGTTCTCGGCGATCGACAATTGCGGCAGCAGGCGGATTTCCTGGTGGATCAGGCCGATACCCGCGCTCAGCGCCGCCCCCGGCGAACCGGGTGCGTAGGGCTGGCCAAGCCAGGTCATGCTGCCCCCGGCTTCGGGTTGCACAAGACCGGCGATGATCGACGACAGGGTGGATTTACCCGCGCCGTTCTCGCCCAGCAGGGCCAGCACTTCGCCGGGGCGAATATCCACATTCACCTGGGACAACACCTGCACCGGCCCATAGGCCTTGCTGATATTGCGCAGGCACAACACCGCATCCACGGTGTTATCCAAAGCTGCTGCGTGCATGACGACCTCCAAGGCTTACGGGTGCTGTTGCAGGAACGGCGCGACGTTTTCTTTGGTGGTCAGCACGGTGGGCAGCAGTTGCTCCTTGGGCACGGCTTTACCGGCTTTCAGGTCGATGGCCGAGGCCACGGCCAGGCGGCCCATTTGTTGGGTCTGCTGGGTCATGGTGGCGTTCAACACGCCGCTTTGCACGGCCTTGAGCCCGGCGACGTCACCGTCAAAACCGACCACCACGACCTTGTGATCGAGGTTACCAACTTTCACCGCCTGGGCGGCGCCGAGGGCCATGGCATCGGCACGGCCGAAGAACACGGTGATGTTGGGGTCACGCTGGAGCAAGTCCTGGGCGACGGCGAAGCCTTTGTCCTGAGCCCATTCGGCGGGTTGCTGGGCGACCACTTTCAGGTCAGGGAAGGCTTTGAGGCCTTCTTCAAAGCCCTTGGCGCGGTCGTTTTCCGGCGTGGTGCCGAGCTGGCCCTGCAGGATCGCGATGCGGCCCTTGCCCTCGGTGACCTTGCCCACGTACTCGGCCAGGGTCTTGGCGCCGGCCACGCTGTCGCTGGCGATAAAGGTGTCGCCTGGCGCGTCGGGGGCGTTGCGGTCGACGGCGATCACCGGGATACCGGCGGCCTTGGCAGCTTTTACCGGTACACCGGCTGCGGTGGCACCGGCGGGGATGTAGATGAGTACGTCGATCTGCCGGGTGATCAGGTCTTCAATCTGGCTGACCTGGGTGGACGAGTTGCCCTGGGCGTCCACGGTGATCACCTTGATCCCCTTGGCCTTGCCTTCGGCTTCCACCGATTGCTTGATCTGGTTGAAGAAGTCGGCCTGCAGGTTGGCCACGGCCAGGCCGATGGTCAGGTCCTTGGCCCAGGTGGTGCCGGCAGTGGTGAGGGCGGCGGCAGCGAGTGCGGTGGCCAACAGCAGTTTCTTGGGGCTGAACATGTCGGGTGACTCCTAGTTTTATTGTTGGAGGGTGTCAACGGTCGAACAGGTTTAACGGGCAGTACTGGAACGGCGACGCAGGGTATCGATGGTCACCGCAAGGGCGATGACCACGCCGATCACCACTTGTTGGATAAAGGGCGAGACGCCCAGCAGGTTTAGGCCATTGCGCAACACGCCAATGATCAGCACACCCACCAGGGTGCCGCCGATGCTGCCGACGCCCCCATTGAGGCTGGCGCCACCGATCACCACGGCGGCGATCGCGTCCAGCTCCAGGCTCAGGCCGGCACTGGGTTGGGACGAGTCGAGGCGCGCGGCCAATGTCACGGCAGCGATGCCGGCGAGGGCGCCGCTAATGGCGTAGACCCACAGGGTGATCGCCCGCACCTTGATGCCCGACAGGCGCGCCACTTCCGGGCTGCCGCCCATGGCATACAGGTTACGGCCACCGGCACGAAAGCGCAGGAACACCCAGGCCACCAGCAACATCACCAAGAACAGCCCGACGGTGGCCGAGAGGAAACCGAAGTGACGCACCGTCGCCAAGCTGGTGAACCAGTCTGGGTAGCCGACGATCTGCCGGCCTTCGGTGAGGATATTCGCCAGGCCGCGGGCCACCGACATCATGGTCAGCGTGGCAATAAACGGCGGCAACTTGGCGTAGGTGATCAACGCGCCAGACACCAGCCCGGCGAGCATGCCGGTGGCGATCGAGATCGGGATCGCAAAGCCCAGCGGCACGGCCTGATCCTGGTAGAGCCAGCCGAGCATCATCATCGAGAACGCCAGCACCGAGCCCACAGAGAGGTCGATACCGCCGATGACGATCACCGCCGTCATGCCAATGGCGAGGATGCCCAGCACCGTGACCTGATCAAGAATGTTCAGGCCATTGCGCAATGAGAAGAAGAATTCGGAACTGAAGGAGAAAACCAGCACCAGCAACACAAGGCCGATCAGCGGGCCGCCGATATTGCTGGGGAGCAGTTTCACCAGCCGTGGGCGGTGGGGCGGCTTGAGTTCGGCCGGGTGCTGGACAATAGCTTTGGCGTCCACAGTGTTCTCCTGATTTATTTTTTTTGGAGTGCTTTCAGGGCGCTTGAATATTTATGCGTGCCTGACTGTTAATTCAGATTCCAGTGACACCGTGGCAAAGTCAAGCGCTTAATTTTTTAGGCATGCCTCTAGACCGGTGCTTTCATACCACGCCAAGCCACGGAATAGAGTGCTCGGCGTAGGATTTTCGCCGTTTGTCCGAGGGATATTTTTCATATTTATGCCGTTCGCTCACTTGACGTGCTGATCGTTCGGCGCCTAAATAGAAATATATTGTCACTGCTGAATAAATATTCAAAACAGCTTTCGACACTTTCACCCCGCGTGGTCAGCCTCAAAGGAGCCGCTGCATGAATGCCTTCCAGTACGACGCCCACCAGATCAAAGAACAGGCCCGGCTTATACGGCGCCATGTCATCCGCCTGAATGCCGACTCACCGGCGGGCGGCCATACCGGGGCAGATCTGTCCGAAACCGACATCCTTGCCACCCTTTATTTCCGCATCCTCAACACCGGTCCGGAACGCACCCAAGACCCTGAGCGCGATATCTACATCCAGAGCAAGGGTCACGGCGTTGGCGGTTTGTACTGCTGCCTGGCGCAGGCGGGCTATATCCCGGTGGACTGGTTGCCGACTTACCAGCACTTCAATTCCCACTTGCCCGGCCACCCCGTGCGCCAGAAAACCCCCGGTATCGAACTCAACACCGGCGCCCTCGGCCACGGTTTGCCGGTGGCGGTAGGGCTAGCATTGGCGGCGAAGATGTCCGGCAGCAAAAAGCGCATCTATGTGCTGACCGGCGACGGCGAGCTGGCCGAGGGCTCCAACTGGGAGGCGGCGATGGCCGCCGCCAAATACGGCCTGGATAACCTGTTTGTGATCGTCGACAAGAACAAGTTGCAACTGGCGGGCTTGACCGCTGAGATCATGCCGCTCGACCCGCTGGACGTGAAATGGGCCGCCTTTGGCTTCACCGTCAGCGAGTGCGACGGCAACGATGTGGGCCAGTTGATCGAAAGCCTGGAAACCATGCAGACCCGCAAGGGCAAACCCCAGGTGCTGATCGCCCACACCATCAAAGGCAAGGGCGTGTCGTTTATCGAAGCCCGCCCCGAGTGGCACCACCGCGTGCCCAAGGGTGATGAAATCAACGCAGCACTGGAGGAGTTGAGTCATGGCGAGTGAACATTTGGCGAGCGTGATGGTGGAAGGCTTTATCGCAGCCGTCGACGCCGGGCTCGACGTGGTGCCAGTGGTCAGCGACTCCACGTCCACGGCCAAAATCGGCCCGTTTGCCCAGCGCTTTCCAGAGCGGTTGATCAACGTGGGGATTGCCGAGCAGTCCCTGGTCAGCGTGGCGGCTGGTTTGGCGCTGGGCGGCAAGATCGCCGTGACCTGCAACGCCGCGCCGTTTTTGATTTCGCGGGCCAATGAGCAGATCAAGGTGGACGTCTGCTACAACCAGGCCAATGTCAAAATGTTTGGCCTCAATGCCGGTGCCAGCTACGGCCCGTTGGCGAGTACCCACCACAGCCTCGACGATATTTCGGTGATGCGCGGTTTTGGCAATGTGCAGATTTTTGCCCCGGCCGATGCGCTCGAGTGTCGGCAGATCGTCCACTATGCCCTGCGCCATGAGGGCCCGGTGTATATCCGCCTCGACGGTAAGGCCTTGCCCGATGTGCATGGCGTCGACTATCAGTTCACCCCCGGCCAGGTGGATATCCTGCGCCAGGGCGCCGATGTGAGCATCGTTGCCCTCGGCTCGGTGGTGCATGAAGCAGTAGATGCGGCGGCGTTGCTGGCGGAGCAGGGCATTCAGGCGCAGGTCATCAACCTGTCGTCGATCCGTCCGTTGCAGCGTGACGTGTTGCGTGACGCATTGAGCGGCACGCGTGCGGTGATCACCGTGGAAGAGCACAACATCAACGGCGGCGTCGGCAGCCTGGTGGCTGAAGTGCTGGCCGAAGCCGGTTTGGGGATTGCGTTGGTGCGTCTGGGCATCGGCGACGGTGAATACGCTGCGGCCGGCGCCCGTGAGCCGACGCGCGCCTTGCATAACATCGACGCGGCTGGGATTGTGGCGGCTGCCACTCGGTTGCGGTGAATTCAATGACTAACGACACTCCGCTGATCCTGGCGCTAGACGAAGGCACCAGCAACGCCAAGGCGGTGCTGGTGAACGAACTTGGGCAGGTGATCGCCCGGGGTTCGCGGCCGTTGAGCATCAGCCATCCGCAGCCTGGGTTTTCCGAGCAGGACCCGTTACTCATCTGGCAAAGCACCCTGGCGGCCATCGAAGAGTGCCTGGCCCAGGTCGACCGGCCGATCACGGCATTGGCCATCAGCAACCAACGTGAATCGGTGGTGGCCTGGGACCGGCGCAGCGGCGAGCCGTTGTCGCCGTGCATCAGTTGGCAATGCCGCCGTTCAACGGCGTTGTGCAGCCAACTGCATGAGCAAGGGCATGAAGCGCTCATCCTGGAAAAAACCGGCCTGGCGCTGGACCCGATGTTTTCCGCCGGCAAATTCCGCTGGATTCTCGATAACCTCGAAAAAGGCCATGCACGTGCGGCAGCCGGTGAAATCTGCCTGGGCACCGTCGACAGCTGGCTGTTGTGGAAACTAAGCGGCGGTCAGGTGTTTGCCACCGACTATTCCAACGCAGCGCGCACGCAGTTGTTCGACTTGCATACCTGCGCGTGGGACGCTGAGCTGCTGGATCTGTTCGGTATTCCCCTGGCCGCTTTGGCACCGATCCAGCCGAGCGCCGGTTTTTTCGCTGAAACTGTCGCGGCGGGTACGTTGCCTGCTGGTATCCCGGTGATGTCGATGATCGGCGATTCTCACGCCGCACTCTACGGCCAGGGCGGTTTTGCCCCTGGACTGGTCAAGGCCACCCTTGGCACCGGCTCATCATTGATGACACCCATGAGCGGGCCGATTGCCTCGACTCATGGGTTGTCTATCACCTTGGCCTGGCATGACGGCGGTCAACCCACTTTTGGCATGGAAGGCAATATCGTCCACACCGGCGCGGCCGTGCAGTGGGCTGCGCGCTTGGGGGCGGGGGAGTCGCTGGATGCGTTGACCGAACAGGCTGCGCAATTGCCGGATAACGCGGGGGTGTACTTTGTGCCGGCACTTTCGGGGCTGGGTGCACCGCACTGGAAAGCCGATGCGCGTGGCTTGATCTGTGGGCTCACCGAAGCCACCTCCGGCGCGCATATTTTGCGCGCTGCGCTGGAGTCCATCGGCTATCAGATTCGTGATGTGTTTGAGGCGATGCAGCAAGACATAGGCAGCCCGTTGAAAGAACTGTGGGTGGATGGCGGCGCCACGCGCAACCGCTGGTTGATGCAGTTTTTGGCCAACCTGCTGCAACGCCCGGTGGTGCGCAGCTTGTCTCCGGAAGTCTCGGCGCTGGGTGCGGCGCACCTGGCTGGGCGCGCGTTGGGGATATGGGCCAGTGATGAAGCGTTGGGCGCGTTGGAACGACAGCGGGAGCGGTTTGAGCCGCAGGATGATCCGGCGATGGCTGGGCGTTACACAGAGTGGAAAAAGGCCCTGGCCCGTACGCTGCTCTAACGTCGTGCGCAGACCAAACTGTGGGAGGGGGCTTGCCCCCGATGAGGGAGTACCAGTTAGCCTATTTTTAGCTGAGCCACCGCCATCGGGGGCAAGCCCCCTCCCACATTTAGACGGTGCCAGCCTTGAGGGCCTGCATCACTGGCATCCACAGCCTTGGGCCACACCAGCGCCTGAAGGTATGTACAGAGATCAAAACTGTGGGAGGGGGCTTGCCCCCGATGAGGGAGTGCCAGTTAGCCTATTTTTAGCTGACCCACCGCCATCGGGGGCAAGCCCCCTCCCACATTTAGACTGTGCCAGCCTTGAGGGCCTGCATCACTGGCATCCACAGCCTTGGGCCACACCAGCGCCTGAAGGTATGTACAGAGATCAAAACTGTG
>NZ_UTKY01000111.1 GCF_900583165.1 Pseudomonas viridiflava
GTTTTTCAGTTTCTCGACCAGTTCTGCAACCGACTTGACCTTGATGCCCGCGCTGCGTGCAGCCGGTGCTTCAACCTTGACGGTCTTGTTGGTGGAGGCCGTGGAAACGCCCAAAGCTTCCGGAGTCAGCGACTCAAGCGGCTTCTTCTTGGCTTTCATGATGTTTGGCAGGGACGCGTAGCGCGGCTCGTTCAAACGCAGGTCGGTGGTGACGATGGCCGGCAGTTTCAGCGAAACAGTTTGTGCGCCGCCGTCGATTTCACGGGTGACAGCCACGCTGTCGCCGCTCACTTCAACCTTGGAAGCGAAGGTGCCCTGGCCATAACCGGTCAGTGCAGCCAGCATCTGGCCAGTTTGGTTGTTGTCGCTGTCGATGGCTTGTTTGCCGAGGATCACCAGCTGAGGCTGTTCCTTGTCGACAACGGCTTTGAGCAGCTTGGCCACGGCCAGCGAGGTCAGGTCTTCGGCGGATTCGACCAGGATCGCGCGGTCGGCGCCCAGTGCCAGGGCAGTACGCAGCTGCTCTTGGGCAGTGGTCGGGCCGATGGAAACCACGACGATTTCAGTCGCCACGCCTTTCTCTTTCAGGCGTACGGCTTCTTCCACAGCGATTTCGCAGAAAGGGTTCATCGACATCTTGACGTTAGCAAGGTCGACGCCGGAATTGTCCGCCTTGACGCGAACTTTCACGTTGTAATCGACAACGCGTTTGACAGCTACAAGAACCTTCATGGATTCCTCGTTACTCTCCGGTGAAAAGAAAGTCGCCTAGGCGAACCTGGCGGTTGATGCTCATCGGCACACAAGGGCACCTCCAAAAACGCAGGCGGATGACCTTGCTCACGGGAAATGATGACCGTTCGTCAGTGGTGACTGAGAAGTCATTCTTTATCGCAGCGTGTAAACTGCGCGCCCGGGTTGTGGCGCGCGTCACCTGTCTTGCTTTTGGACGTGCTCTTGAAACCTGCTGTCTGCCTACGGTAAGCGCAAAACCGACCGTATATTGACCGGAACGCCTATTCTGGTCAATACGGCAAAATAGCCAGTCATAAGCCGCGTTGCTTTGATTTACCTAGCCTGCGGGCAATTCAAACAAACGTTTGTATTGGACGCTGGCAGTGGTCTATATATAATGCGCCACCTAGAGAGAAAGGTGGGTCGGGCCTTCGCGCCAGATGACACCAAACCTCCACCCATTAGTAAAAAAGCCTGTTGAGCCTTGAGTAGGAGATAGCCTGTGGAACGCGAATACATGGAATTCGACGTGGTCATCGTCGGCGCTGGCCCGGCGGGCCTGTCTGCCGCCTGCCGACTGAAGCAGAAGGCCGCCGAAGCCGGTAAGGAAATCAGCGTCTGCGTGGTCGAGAAAGGCTCCGAAGTCGGTGCGCACATCCTCTCCGGTGCGGTGTTTGAACCCCGCGCCCTGAACGAACTGTTCCCGGACTGGAAAGAACTCGGCGCCCCGCTCAACACCCCCGTAGTGCGTGATGACATCTATGTGCTGCGCAGCCCCGAAGCCGCCACCAAGGTTCCAGACTTCTTTGTGCCCAAGACCATGCACAACGAAGGCAACTACATTATCTCCCTGGGCAACCTGTGCCGCTGGCTCGCCCAACAGGCCGAGAACCTCGGCGTGGAAGTCTACCCAGGCTTCGCCGCCCAGGAAGCGCTGTTCGACGAAAACGGCGTTGTACGCGGGATCATCACCGGCGACCTCGGCGTCGACCGCGAAGGCAACCCGAAAGAAGGCGTCTACACCCCTGGCATGGAACTGCGTGGCAAGTACACGCTGTTCGCCGAAGGTTGCCGTGGCCATATCGGCAAGCAGTTGATCCAGCGCTTTAACCTGGACAGCGACGCCGACGCCCAGCACTACGGCATCGGCCTCAAGGAAATCTGGGAAATCGACCCAGCCAAGCACCAACCAGGCCTGGTGGTGCACACCGCCGGTTGGCCGCTGGATATCATGAGCGCCGAGAACACCGGCGGCTCGTTCCTCTATCACCTGGAAAACAACCAGGTGGTGGTGGGTTTGATCGTCGACCTGTCCTACAGCAACACCTTCCTGTCGCCCTTCGATGAGTTCCAGCGCCTCAAGCATCACCCGGTGCTGGCCCAGTACCTCGAAGGCGGCAAGCGCATCAGCTACGGCGCCCGCGCCATCTGCAAAGGCGGCCTGAACTCGCTGCCGAAGATGGTCTTCAACGGCGGCGCGCTGATCGGTTGCGACCTCGGTACCTTGAACTTCGCCAAGATCAAGGGCAGCCACACTGCGATGAAGTCCGGCATGCTCGCCGCCGACGCCGTGGCCGACCGTTTGTTTGCCGACTCCGAAGGCGGTGATGAACTGACTGCTTACGTCGACAGCTTCAAGTCCAGCTGGCTCTACGAAGAACTGTTCGCCACCCGTAACTTCGGCCCGGCGATGCACAAGTTCGGCCCGATCATCGGTGCAGGCTTCAACTGGTTCGACCAGAACATCCTCGGCGGCAAGATGCCGTTCACCTTGCACGACACCAAGCCGGACTACGCCTGCCTGAAGCTCGCCAAGGACAGCAAGAAGATCGATTACCCAAAACCCGACGGCAAGCTGAGCTTCGACAAACTGAGCTCGGTGTTCATCTCCGGTACCAACCATGAAGAAGAACAGCCGTGTCACTTGAAGTTGAAAGACCCAAGCATCCCGATCGGCACTAACCTGCCGCTCTACGATGAACCCGCGCAGCGCTACTGCCCGGCGGGTGTGTATGAAGTGATCACCAAGGAGGACGGCGAGAAGCGCTTCCAGATCAACGCCCAGAACTGCGTGCACTGCAAGACCTGCGACATCAAGGACCCTTCGCAGAACATCACGTGGGTCACGCCGGAAGGCGCGGGTGGGCCGACTTACCCGAATATGTAAGCCAAAAAAAGGCTCCCAAATGGGAGCCTTTTTAATGTGGGAGGGGGCTTGCCCCGGTACAAACCGGGGACATCGTTTACATTTCTAACCGGGGACATGGTTTACAGGTTAATACGCATGATCAGGAGGTAGCTGATCATGCCCTGGAATCAAGAGTCCC
>NZ_UTKY01000101.1 GCF_900583165.1 Pseudomonas viridiflava
TCGCTCGGCCAACAACTTTCAGCTGGCTTCACGCATCGATGCGCGGCAGAAGGACCTGATCGAGCAGGAACGCATGGTCAAGGAAATGATGAACTGACTGCGCCGTAACATCAGTCCCGAAAACGAAAAGCCCAACAGTCGAGTCGGGCTTTTTGTTTGCGTTTGTCAGCCCTGTCAGGCATTGCCCGCCTGTCTCATGCGCGCTGCGTGAGTGAGATCCAGCATGCGCTGCAAAGGACGCACTGCATTGGGAATGACTGCAGGATCGACGAATATCTCGTTGGAGCCCTCTCTCAGGCACTGCAACGTGCGTTCAAGGGTGTTCATCGCCATCCACGGACAGTGCGCGCAACTGCGGCACGCCGCGCCATTACCGGCCGTTGGCGCTTCGATGAAGATCTTGTCCGGGCACACCTGCTGCATCTTGTAGAAAATGCCGCGGTCGGTGGC
>NZ_UTKY01000067.1 GCF_900583165.1 Pseudomonas viridiflava
AGATAGAACGACGTGATCTCGTCGCTTTCCGGTGTCTTGGCTTTAAACTTGAACATACGCCAGTCGCGGAAGACGCCTGGAGCGGCGGTGATGTTTTCGTACACCTCATGTTTGGCGGCGATGAGGATGTCAGCCAGTTGCTGATACGCCTCGCCCCAGGCAGCAATCACCTCGTCAGTCGCCGTTTCGGCACCCAACACTTCGCGGATCGCCTGCAGCAGGCACGTTCCGACGATAGGGTAATGCTCGGGCAGGATCTGCAACGCCACGTGCTTGTTGACGATCTGGCTGGCAAGCGGGCCGAGG